>JBEKNB010000007.1:0-133297 GCA_049523255.1 Candidatus Acidiferrales bacterium
GAATTCCGGTTCGTGGTCCGAACCGGGAATTCGTGAGTCGCGGCTCGACATCGTGGATTTGTGCGAGGCGCGGAAGACAGACCGGGGCCACCCCCGGTTGCCGGGGCCGTTTGCCTTTGTCGATGATGTTTTGTCGTTGCGCATCGCTACTTCGACGCTAGCACACGGCACCGACATACGAAACTGTACTGAGGTACAGAAATTCAGGCGCGAAAATCCCGTCTGGGGAGATGTCGGGAAGTAGATTAGGTGGAGGAGGTAAAGGAGGCAAAGGAGACGCCGAAGCAGGAACGGCGAAAGGCAACGCTGCCTCGCGCACCCTTCACAAAGAACGTGAAGGGCTGCGGCGCCGCGCCCAAACCTGATTCCAAGGCAAGCCGCCACGAGTGCCGGGGCCTGTGACAGCCATCACCGCGCTATTGCGGCCGTTGAGGTCAGTCTATCCGCGGGTGGGAGGCGGGAGATTCACGATGGCAGAGAATCAACAAGCCCTGCTCAATGCCCTCAAGCTGGAACTGCAATTTTGCGAACGCGGCGGATATAAAACGATCGTAGAAAAGCTTCCGGCGCGCTCGAGAAGGAATGATTCGGCTTCAACGGTCCCTCTTGACGAAACCACGCGGGAGTTCCGCAAAGAGCGTTCCGTCTTCCAGGATTCTCCGTGGTGCCTGAATTATCGCCTGCCGACCCCGGAGCATCCGTGTTCGGCGTGCTCGCTGGTCCACTTCGTTCCGGATGAGAAGCAAGGCGAAGCGGTCCCTTGCCACCATATTCCGCTGAACGAACGCGGAGACACGCTGGCAACCCTTGGCGGCCCCGGCGACGCACCGGAGGTTCAGCAAGCCGTGCGCGGCTGGCTCCGCAAGAAGATTCAGGAACTGGAAGGGGCGCAAAAAAAGTCGCAGAAGGCAGGAGCGTGAAGGCGATTCGACCCTCCCACGGTGGAAACGTTGAATCCGTGCGGGGGCGTGTGCTAGCATCCCGACTTTCTTGTCCGGAGTCCGCTCCCCGCGGACGAAGGGCCGCAGGGTTCATCGCGCGTATCCGCCGGGGGGCGGGATCGTGATGTTGATCCCATCTGACAGCACGAGTTTTACGGCCCGCAGTATCCCCACACGAAATGCCTGTTTTGGCACGGGTGTGCACGAAAGTCCTTGCGGAGCAAGAATCAGCAATAAGAGAGATTCCTCGGCCAAAAGCGGCCTCGGAATGACAGCGAGCGAAAGACAGGCACAGAACCAAGGTCCTTTCTCCCAGGCTCGCCTATCCGTCGACCTGGGAGCCCTTCCTGGCCGGGCACGGCATGCCGTGCCCCTACTAAGAGAAACACCAGCGCGCGGCTTTGCGCGTGATTGCAACGCACAGGAGTAACCGATGAAAACCTACACAACCGATTGGATCCGCAACGTGGGCATTGTAGGCCACGGCGACACGGGGAAGACCCAGCTCGTGTCGTCGTTGCTCTACACGGCGGGGATGACGCCGCGGCTCGGCAAGGTAACCGACGGCTCGACCACGACCGACTGGGACGAAGAGGAAATCGCGCGAAAAATCTCGATCAACACGGGGCTCGCCTACGCCGAATGGCAGGCGGCGGGCCAGCCGGAAAAGGCGAAAATCAATCTGCTCGATACGCCCGGCTACTCGACGTTCATCAACGAAACGAAATCCTCGCTGATCGCCGCCGATGCATCGCTGATCCTAGTGGACGCCGCTGCGGGCGTGCAGGTGGTCACCGAGAAGGTCTGGGACTACGCGACGGAGTACGATCAGCCGCGCGCGTTCGTGCTGAACTGGATGGACCGCGAGCTTGCGAGCTTCGAGCGCGCGCTGGCGTCGGTGGAGCAGGTGTTCGGGCGCGGCGTGGTGCCGGTTCAACTGCCGATCGGCTCCGAAAAGAATTTCCGCGGAGTGGTCGATCTCGTGGCCATGAAGGCGCTGATCTACACGCCCGATGGCGACGGCAAAGCAAGGGTGGAGGAAATTCCGGCGAACATGGCCGAGGAGGCGAAGGCCGCGCACGAGAGACTGGTCGAGCTGGTCGCCGAAGGCGACGACGAACTGATGCAGGAGTTCTTCGACAAAGGGACGCTTCCGGTCGAGGATTTGAAAAAGGGCCTGCACGAAGAGGTTCGGGACAAGAAAGTATTCCCGGTGCTCCTCAGCTCCGCGCTGCGCAATATCGGCAGCGACGCGATCCTGAATTTCATCGTCGATATTTTCCCGTCGCCGGCCTTTCGCGGAAAAGCGGCCGGCCACAAGACGCCGGATCACAAGGGCGAGACCATCGAGCGCAAAATCGCCGCCTCGGAGCCGTTGTCGATTTTCGCGTTCAAGACGGTCGCCGACCCGTTCGCGGGCCGCATCACCTATTTCAAGGTGATGTCCGGCGTTCTGAAGAACGACGCGACGCTCCAGAACTTCAACCGCGGCTCGCAAGAACGCTTCCAACACGTGCAGGTGATGCAGGGGAAGACGGCGGCCGGCGTCGCTGAACTGTACGCCGGAGATATCGGTGCGGTCGCAAAGCTGAAGGACACGACGACGGGCGAAACGCTCGGCGACAAAAACGCGCCGATCTTCTATCCACCGGCGCGAATTCCCGAGCCTTCGATCACGTTTGCGATCGAGCCCAAGACGCGCGCGGATGAAGACCGCATCGGAGTGGCCATCCACAGGATTCTCGAAGAGGACCTTGCCCTGCGATTCGGGCGCGACCCCCAGACCAAGGAATTCCTGCTTTCGGGAGCCGGGCAGCAGCACATCGAAGTCGTCGTCGCCAAGCTGCGCAAGCGGTATCACGTCGAGATGACGCTCAAGCCTCCGAAGGTGCCCTACCGCGAGACGATCCGCGGCAAGGCCGACGCCGAGGGCAAACACAAAAAGCAGACGGGCGGCCACGGGCAGTTCGGCCTCTGCCGGATCAAGATGGAGCCTCTGCCGCGCGGCAAGGGAGTGGAATTCGTGGACGACGTTTTCGGCGGCGCGATCCCCAAGAACTGGATTCCGTCGGTTGAAAAAGGCGTGCGCGACGCGGCCGAGCGCGGCTATCTCGCGGGCTTTCCGGTAGTCGATTTCCGGGTGAGCCTCTACGACGGCAAGTACCACGACGTGGACTCGAGCGACATGGCGTTCAAGATTGCGGGCTCGCTCGCCTTCAAGGAAGCGATGAAGCAGGCGCGGCCCGCGCTGCTCGAGCCGATCATGCACGTCGAAGTCTACGCGCCCGATCAATACTCGGGCGACCTGATGGGGCATCTCAGCGGGCGGCGCGGAAAAATCAGCGGAAGCGAAACGCGCGCGGGAAGCGTGGTCGTCAAGGCGCTCGTGCCGTTCTCGGAGATGCTGAGCTACGCGAACGAACTCACGTCGATGACGCAGGGACGCGGGAGCTACTCGATGGAATTTTCGCACTACGACTTCGTGCCGCAGGAAATCGCGGAAAAAGTGATCGCGGCGCACAAGCCGCACCACGAAGAAGAGGGAGAGGCCGCGCCGGTCTAACGAAAACGGGACTCGCGTTCCTGCTTTGGAACTGGGGAACCGGTGGCTCGGGCTGGCTAGTACCGTTCCAACTTGTTGCGCCGAATTTCCGAGATCAATCCACGTAACAGTGATTCATCAGCCCCTCAACTATCTCGTATCTTGGCCCAATGAAGTTGGAACGGCACTAGTTGCCCTGCTTGGGGCTGTGTGATTGGGACACGGGCCGATTCTTGGCCAACGTGCTTGCCGCGTTCCGGGGGGCTGCGCTTTGCTGGCCCTTTGCGCTCGGGGCCGCTAGACCCCCTCTGCAGCCAAATCCGTAGCACGGCGGGCCGCCGAAGCCGATGTACGTGCACCCCGCCAAGCAGAATGTGGAAGCCAGGAGAATCGCGGCAACGGCGACGACCTTGATGTTCATGAGTCGCTCCCCTTCCATTCGGCGATCCGTTCAGGAACCGGTTGGCCAGGTGCACGAATGGTGCCATACGGCCACGCTCACGGATAGGGAACCGAAGGCGAAAGATTCGAAGACGACACCCTCATGAAAGCCGGGGAAGAAAAACCATCGCAGTTCTCCGGGTCGAGCCCGCTGGTTTTCGTTTCCTGTTCGTTCGGCGCGCTGACTATAAACCAATTTGGCGCTTGCGATTGCTGCGCGAAATGCGTCAAGCTGCTGCGGCCATGAAAAAACCACGAAAAATAAAACGCCAGGGCGACGCCACCCTCGCGATCCATGCGGGCGAAGAACACTTCCGCGTCGGCGCGCCCGTGGGAACCTCGATTGCGCGGACGTCCAACTTCACATTCGCGAGCACGGAGGAGATGAAGCGCTGGGCCGAAGGCAAGAGCAGCGCCTACATCTACACGCGCTACGGCAACCCAACGCTCGCGGTCGCGGAAGCAAAAGTGGCGGCGCTCGAGGGAGCCGAAGCGGCGGTCGTCACAGCGTCTGGCTCGGCCGCGATTTCGTCCACGCTGCTTTCGTTGCTCCGCGCGGGCGACGAACTCATCGCGACGCGGCAGCTCTACGGCGGCTCCTACCGGCTGATGCGCGATGTCTTTCCGAGGTACGCCATCACCGTGCGTCACGTCGAGACGGATCTCGCCGGGATCGAGCGCCTCGTCAGCCCGCGAACCAAGGCGCTCTACGTCGAGACACCCACCAACCCCACGCTCCGGCTCGTCGATCTCCAGAAGGCGGTCGCGTTTGCCCGGGAGTGGGGGCTCATCTCCGTGATAGACAACACCTTCGCGAGCCCGGTCCTGCAAAAACCGCTCAAGATCGGGTTCAACCTCGTCGTTCACAGCGCCACGAAGTACCTGGCGGGACATTCGGACGTGGTCGCCGGCGCAGCAGCCGGGAGCGCCGGACTGATCCAAAAGGTGCGCGCCAACGTCATCCAACTCGGCGGCTCGATGGACCCGGAAGCGGCGTTCCTGATGATCCGCGGAATGAAGACCCTCGAAGTGCGCATGGAACGCCAGTGCAAGACGGCCATGACCGTCGCGAAATACCTCGCGAAGCATCCCAAGGTCGCGCGCGTCCACTACCCTGGCTTGCCCTCGCACCCCGACCACAACCTGGCGAAGCGCCAGATGCGCGGGTTCGGCGCGATGCTCGCTTTCGACCTGAAGGGTGGCCTCCCTGCGGCGCGCCGGTTCTGCGACCGCGTGCGGGTATTTCTGCTCGCGGCAAGCCTTGGCGGCGTGGAATCGCTGGTGGTTCTGCCTATCTACACCTCGCACTACCACATGTCGGCGTCGGAGCTGCGGGCCGTCGGCGTCGGACCCGGGACTGTCCGCGTCTCGGTCGGCCTCGAAGACCCGGGAGACCTGCTCGAAGACCTCCGGCAGGCCCTGGCCTAAGCCCGCCGCCATTCGCTGAGTGGCAATCCGACAGTAGCCAGGCAGCCCCGAACGGTGGTATAAGCCTCTCTCCGCGGGTCCCGCGAATCGCTAGTACTTGGTGTCCTGATTCCGCCAATGGCCGGTACGGCACTACCATTGACCGCGGCCGCAGGAAATCCGTAGAATTTTGGGTGCAGTGGGCCCTAGGGTTTCGGCTGTATGGGCCCTATTGAGATGACCCTATGAAGCGGGCACTGACAATGCAGGCGGCGCTTCTGGCCGCTGGCCTGTTCTCGGCCGGTTGCAATGAAACGGCGACGAAGGAGATCCACGTCCGCCCGCCGGCGGCGGCTCCCGCTCCGACACCGGATTATGCCGCCCAGCCTCTTCCGCTTTTCGACAAACCCGCGAACTCAGCCCGGCTTTCCCCGCCCCCCCGGCCGGCGATTGACGTGCTGGTCGAAAGGGTCCAGGCAGCCTTCGACGCCGGGCAGCGGGAATACAAGGCCGGCAGCCTCGATAAGGCCCAGGCGGACTTTGACCGCGCCGTGGACCTCATTCTAAAGAGCGGCTTCCAGCCCGATTCGGATCCGCGGCTTGCCAACCTGTTCGACCAGCTCGGCGACGTGGTGCAGCCGGACGAACTCGACGCCATGAAGGGCGCCCTTGGCGAGGAATCGGAAACGCCCGCGGAGCCCGCGTCCATCGATGAGCTCACGGACATGACTCTGCCGGCGGGCGACCCTCGCCTGGCTCTCAAGGCCGAGAAAGAGTTGATGCGGGTCCGCCACGACCTGCCGCTCACGGTCAACGATTCCGTCCTGCAGTATCTGAGCTACTTCACCACCACGCACGGCCGGGCCATCGTCGAGCGCGGGCTCGAGCGCGCCGGGCGCTACAACGACATGATGCGGCGCGTGCTCAAGGAAGAAGGCATGCCGGAGGATCTGATCTATCTGGCGCAGGCGGAAAGCGCGTTCCAGCCTCAGGCTGTTTCCCGCGCCGGCGCCCGGGGAATCTGGCAGTTCATGCGCTCGCGCGGCGAGGAGTACGACCTCGATTCGAACTACTGGGTGGACGAGCGCAGCGATCCGGAAAAGGCGACGCGCGCCGCCGCCCGGCACCTGAAAGACCTCTACGCCATGTTCGGCGACTGGTACCTGGTGATGGCGGCGTACAACTGCGGCCCGATGGGCGTGGCCCACGCGGTCGAGCGCACCGGCTACGCCGACTTCTGGGAGCTGCAGAAGCGCAACGCCCTTCCGAAGCAGACGCAGAACTACGTGCCGATCATCCTGGCGCTGGCGCTGGTGGCGAAGGACCCCACGCTCTACGGCGTTCAGGTCGAACCCGAAAAGCCACCGCAGGTGGAGGCGATTCACCTGGGGCATCCGATCGACCTTCATCTCGTGGCCGACGCAGCCAGCGCGGACTACGACGATCTGCGGCTCCTCAATCCGGAGCTCTTGCGCAGCGTCACGCCGAACCAGCCCGGATTCGAACTGAAGCTGCCGGCGGGCGCGGCAAAGATGTTCGAAGAAAACATCGTCCAGGTGCCCGAGGACAAGTGGACGTCCTGGCGCCTGCATGCGGTCTCCCAGGGCGAAACGCTGCCGGACATCGCGCGGCGCTATCGCGTGACAGTTCCCGCGATCGAAGCGGCGAATCACCTGGAACCGCAGCCAGTTCTCCCCGCGGGATTCCTCCTCAGCGTGCCGACGGCGCCACCCGTCGTCCGGCTGGTTCGCTACCGCGTGCAGCGTGGCGACACGCTCGCGGGAATCGCGGACCGTTTCGACGTGACCGTGGAACAACTGAAGCTCTGGAATCACATTGCCGGGAAAGGCGTACCGCGCGGTGCGCGGCTGCGGATTTACGCCGGCGGCCCGGCGGGTGCGGCGCCTCCTGCGAAGGCGAAAGCAAAGTCGGTTGAAAACGCGAGCGCAGCCGTGCATGAGGTCTCCTCGCGCGAGGCTCAAAAGCCGGAGACGCTCGAACATCGCGTGAAGCCCGGCGAGACGCTATATTCGATCGCCCGCGCGCACCAGACGACCGTTTCCTCTTTGCGTCAATGGAATCCCTTTCTCGCGGATCGCGGTCTTCAGGTCGGCGACCTGCTCACGATTCGCCCCTGAACCCGGCGCCCCTTCAGGAGTAACTCTCTTTTCTACAAAGAGGTACGAGCTATGACGGACTCCCGCAAAACCCGACCGGCCGGATCGATTGCACTCGCGTTCGCATTCAAATTTGTTTTTCGATCCATTGTGCCTTGACAAAGTTCCGGCACTCCGTTAAAAGCGGCCGAGGTGTCAAAGCCCGTCCGGGCAAGCCCGAGACCCCTACGGAGGATTCGCATGTTTTACGCCAAAATGAACGACGAGGACGATGATGAGCTGCCCGGCTTCGAAGAAGACGAAGAAGGGCAGGAGCAGCCGCAGGAAATCATAGAAGAGGTGGAAGAGATTATCATCGAGGAAGAGCCGGAAGAAGAAGTCGAAGCTCCGGCACCGCCGCGGAAAAGCGCGCCGGCAAAGGCCGCAAAGAAATCCAAAGCCCAGCCGAAGAAAAAAGCCAAGAGCAAGCCGAAGACGAAGGCAAAACCGAAGGCCAAAGCAAAACCGACGAAGAAGGCGAAGAAGGGCGGCCGGCGCAAGAAGCGCTGACGCCTGGTTGATTCGCCGTCTTTTGCGCCATTCGCGGGACTGCGCGCCGATTTTCGCGCGCCGTCCCGCTGTTGTTTTTTTGGGCCGGAAGCGCCTCCGGATTTCCCACTTTGAAATGTTTCCCTTGCTGCAATCCGCCCGGAGTGGCTAGCATACGCGCTCGATGCCCTTGGCCGTCGAGCAGGTCCGGAGAATGCGTGGAGGAGCGCAAGCGCAACTGATGCGCTGTGCGGACGAAGGCTACTACGTGGTGAAGTTCCAGAACAATCCACAGGGCATGCGGGTTCTGGCGAATGAATTGCTCGGCACGAGACTGGCGGCCCGTCTGGGGCTGCCGGTTCCCGCGGTCGCGGTAGTCGAAGTGCGCGAGAGCCTGATTGACCATACCGAGGACCTTGTGATTCAGCTCGGGCGCGGACGGACGCCGTGCCGGGCCGGGCTGCAGTTCGGTTCGCGGTACCCGGGCTCTCCGGCCGAACTGGTCGTGCACGATTTCCTGCCGGACGAGCAGCTCCGCGAAGTCGCGAACCTCGCGGACTTCTGCGGGATGTTCGTCTTCGACAAGTGGACGTGCAACACGAACGGCCGCCAGGCGATTTTCTTCCGCGCCCCAGGCGAATCGCGATACAGGGCGCAGATGATCGATCAGGGATTCTGCTTCAACGCCGGCGAATGGAATTTTCCGGATGCGCCGCTGCGCGGGCTCTACGCGCGCCATCGCGTGTACGAATCGGTGCGGGGCATCGACTCCTTCGAGCCCTGGCTCGCGCGCGTGGAAATGAAGATGGCGGAAAACGTTCTGGAGGAGGTTTTCAGCGAGATTCCGCCCGAATGGTACAATTTCGATCCGGAAGCCCTCGAAAGAATGCTCGAGCAGCTCCTCCGGCGAAGAAGGCTCGTGCGGGATCTGATCGTTTCGGCCTGGAAGTCATCGGTACAACCCTTTCCGAACTGGAAGTGAAACATGCCTGAAGAACACGGAAACACGTTCCGCTACCGGGTCCTGCGCTACACGCCGAATCTCGTCCGCGACGAGTGGGTCAATGTCGGCGTGTTGCTCGAGGAGACCGCCGGAGCCGCGCCGCGCCGGGCCATGCGCTTTGTCGAGGAGGACGCCGAGATCGCGCGCGTCCGGCGCATCCACCCGACCGCCGACGAGGATCTCCTGCGAGCCCTGCCTGGTGAGTTCGACGCCCGGTTGCGCGCTCCCGAGGCCGCGGCGTATCTCGAAAAACTCGACCAGACGCTCTCGAACGTCCTGCAATTCAGCTCGCCGAAGGCGCTGCTCGCTGCGGACTTCGACGCCGAGCTCGACCGGCTCTTCCGGGACCACGTCGCGCGTCCGGCTCTGAAACGCTCCGGAATCGTGGAGAGCACGCGGGAGTGGATGCGCGCCCGCCTGCACGACGTCTTTTACCGGCATCGCATCCTCGCCAAGCTCGAACGCGGCGTCCGCGTCGAGGAGTTCACGCAGCCGGGCGATCCCATGCGAATCGACTATTCTTACCGTTACAACGGCACACGCGGCTACTTGCATCCCGTCGCGCTCGGGCGCGATCCCGCACAGGCAAAGGTGCTCGCCTACACCGCCGAACAGATCCGCCGGCACATTGCCAAATCCGAATTCACCGCCGTCACGGAAGTCGAGCCCGCGGCCGAGAATCGCCGCCACCAGTTCATTGCCCGGCTGCTTCAGGCCCAGGACATCTCCATCGTTCCCCTAAACCGCATCGAGAAATTCGCGGAGGAACTGCGCGTCAGGCTGCAGTAGGCTCCTCGCCGGTCTGGCGGGTTCCAGAATTTTTCCGCGCGAAAAAAGGAAGGGAAGCGGGCCACTCGAAGCAGCCTCGCTTCCCGGGGTGTGTCCTAGAAGTGCTTACTCAATTCGACGCTCGAACCCCGGGAAAGGTTTCCTCTTTCGAGGCCCTCGGAAGAACTAATAGAAGAGGTACTTGCGCCACTTCTCGTCGCGATGCCCGATCAGGCGCATGAGCTGCCGCGAGGTGTGCAGCGTGAACGGGCGCGGCCGCCGCTGCAGCTTCAGCCCGGCTTCCTCGGGCGTGCGATCGCCCTTGCGGTTGTTGCAGGTGTAGCAGCAGGCCACCAGATTTTCCCACGACGACCGCCCGCCGCGCGAACGCGGCAGGACGTGGTCGAGCGTCAGCTCGGAAGCAGGAAACCCGGCGCCGCAAAACTGGCACGTGTTCCGGTCGCGCAGGAGAATGTTCTTCCGCGAAAGCGCCCGGCTCTGCTGGGGGATATGCCGGTAGCTGACCAGCCGGATGACTGACGGCACCTGAATCGCCTTCGATGTCGAATGAACTTCCGCGTGGTTGGTCTCTTCCGCCTGCGCCACGCCCTTGAGCACCAGAACCAGCGCCCGGCGCACAGCCGTCACGTTGATCGGCTCGAACGTGGCGTTCAGAACCAGCACCGGCGCCTGCATCACCGAAGGCCGCTTCGCGGCAGGGGATGGCGCGGGCGTCTTCGCGTAGCCAAGCTCGAGCGTCCCTCCGCTCAGCCCCCCGGTGTTTCCACCGATCGGCCCGATCTTGGGTCTGGGACGCAAGCCTGACTTGTGCCGATTATCCATCGCGCCTCGCTGCTACCGCGCTGCCCGACAAAGCCCATCAACTATGGATGCTGTTGATCGGCGCCCGGTTTGCTCCGGCTGCGTAACCCCTTTTCTTCCATGGCGGGTGCGGGCGCCACCGACCACGAACGAACCCGGCCCACCGTCAGCCCGAGCACGGCGGCCGCACCCGCCTTCTTCAGGGCGCGGGCGCACGCGTCAAGCGTCGCGCCGGTCGTCAATACATCATCTACCAGCAGTATACGTAGGTTGTCAACTTGCCGTCCCTCCCGCGTGGCGTACGCGCCACGCACCGATTTCCAGTGCTCGCTGCGGGAAAGTACGAGTTGGGGCGGGCGGGGCTTCGTGCGGATCAGCAGGTTGGCGTCGAGGCTGAGACGAAGCCGCTTCGCAAGGGGCCGCGCAATCAGCTCCGCTTGATTGTAGCCGCGCTCGCGCCGTCGCTCGGCATGCAGCGGGACGGGCACAACGATGTCCGCGCGCCATTCGCCGGCTGCGCTCGAAACGATTTCAGCCAGCCGCCCCGCAAACCAATCTCCGAGCTGCGTCACCTCGTCGTACTTCAGCATCAGGACGGCTTCGGAGAGTGTATCGTCATACGTGGCGAAGCTCCGGGCCAGATCGAAAGCGTAGAACTCCACACGGCAGAGCCGGCAAAGAGGCCGGGCCGCCTCCCCGGCCACCGCCGAGGTAAACGGCCGCCCGCAGCAGGCGCAAAACGGCTCGACAATCCGCTCGAACGCCGCAAGGCAGGCTTCACAGATCGGGATGCGGCTCGCGTTTGTCAGCGTCCGGGCGCAGATGCGGCACGGGCCGGGAAA
The DNA here is from genome assembly GCA_049523255.1 of Candidatus Acidiferrales bacterium. Classification (GTDB taxonomy): domain Bacteria; phylum Acidobacteriota; class Terriglobia; order Acidiferrales; family UBA7541; genus Palsa-295. The sequence goes on from JBEKNB010000007.1 coordinate 11,412, forward strand.
CAGCACGGCCGCCAGTGCGTCGAACGCGCCTCTCAGGATCACGGATGAGTCTTACGTCGGTCGAGTGCGTAGCGACGCTACTCGAAATCGGGCGGCGAAAATAGTGCGGAGATTTCGGACGTAGAACTACGGTCTTGCGGCGCTATAGCTGGCCCTTTTCCTTCTTTTCCTGGCAGGTGATGCAGTAGCGGGTCCACGGCACGGCTTCCAGACGCTTCTGCTGAAGCTCCTCGTGGCACGAGATGCACTCGCCGAACGTCCCTTGCTTGATGCGCTCCAGGGCTTCGTCCACGAGTTGCAGCCGGGACCGGTCGGTGTGAGTCTGCCCGAACAGGAACTCCTTGGTGTAGGAGTTCGCGGCCTTGTCGGCGAGATCCACGGTCGGATCCTCGTCCGCCTCGCGGCCTTCCTGCTGTGTGCGCGCGATCGCGCGCGCCAGTTCCTCGCGCTGCGTGACCAGCTTCTTCTTGTAGTATTCTAGACGCTTCTTATCCATGATCGAAATCCCAAGGTGAGGAACCGCGCCCCCACTCAAAACGAGAGATTCTAGCGGCAACGTCGCGCCATGTCAAACAAGTACCGGCGCAGTCAACAGTAGATGCGCGCTCGGCTCAAAAGGATTCGCGCCTATTCGCGCGCGTTTCCGCGTCACGGCGTTTTCGGCTTTGCGGGAAACGCGTAGTGCAGCGCGACGGCCGCGGCGGCCATCACAGCGAAGACGAAAATGCTTCCTTCCGGCCCCACCGTTCCGCCGGTGATCCAGCCCGGCCCGTGGAGCGACGAACTCATCAGGCGTCCCACCGCCCCCATCCCGCTGTTCGAGACTCCGTAGAGGTAGGACTCGCCCCAATCCCACGCCGCGTGCATCCCGAGCGCAAACCAAACGTTCCCCGTGCGCCGCACCGAAAACGCCGCGAGCAAGCCGAAGCCTCCCACCATCAACACTCCCCCCATTGCCTCGCCTGGATTGCGGACGTGCAGGATGCCGAACCATACCGAGAGAGCCAGCGCCGCCGGCCAGAACCCGATTCCCGATCCTAGCGTCGACTGCATGTACCCGCGGAATGTGCCTTCCTCGAAGAACCCGACCAGCAGAAACCCCAGCGCGTATAGCGTACCGCACCGCGCGGCTTCTCCCGCGCCGAGCGCGGCTCCGCCGAGCGAGAATCCCCCCGCTACGGCGATCGACGCCATCAGCAGCGTCAGCATCGCAAATCCAAACGCCCCGCCCTGCCAGAACCGCCGCCCGAAGGCCTCGCGCCAGGGAAATCCGTACTCCGCGAACGACCGGTCCTCGACTTTGCTCATCGCCAGCCCCGCAAGCAGCGCGGCCGCCGTGCGAATGCCCTCTGTAAACAGCAGGGTGCCCGGGCTCAGCACGCCGCGCGGCTGCGATCGCATCCATGCGAGGACCGCCGAATTGCCAACGAGCGCGATCTCCAGAACCTTTTCGATCAGGACGTAAAGCGCCACGGCTACGCCGAGCCGCCAGATGGAACGCACGCCGTCGGGCCCCACGAAAACCCAGTGGACCGAGCGGTGAAGCGGCGTCAGCCCGCTGTCTTCCTCGACGGGAAATCGCGGTTCGCCGGAAGGTGGACGTGGATGAGTCGCGATGATGATCTCCGCGGACCCGGCCGCTCCCCTCGCGCCGGGTCCGTTCCATCTTACATTTCGGCGGCGTCCGGTTGCGACTGCGGGTGCCCGCTGTTAGAATTTGGAGTCTGCACTTGGAAGAGCCGCCATTGCAACCATCCTTCCATGCAAACGCCGGCAATCGAAATCGCAATCCTAGCGGAGGACCGGAGTGGCCAAATATGATCTCGTGATCGTCGGCAGCGGGCCGGGCGGATACGTCGCCGCGATTCGCGCCAGCCAATGGGGGCTGAAAACCGCCGTCATTGAAAAGGATCCGTTTCTGGGCGGCACCTGCCTGCACGTCGGCTGCATCCCCACCAAAGTCCTCCTGCACCATGCGGATATCTACGACTATTTCCAGCGCGCCGCTGAATTCGGCTTTGAAGTGACCGGCGTCAAGATCAACTGGCCCGTCATGCTCGCGCGCAAGGAAAAAATCGTCAACAAGCACGCGGGAGGGATCGCCGCCCTCTTCAAGAAAAACAAAGTCGAATCGATCACCGGCTGGGGACGCATCGCCGGCCCCGGACGCATCGCCGTCGAAAAGGACGGCACCACCGCCGAGATCGAAACCACCTACACGATGCTCGCCACGGGCTCCGAGGCCCGCTCGCTTCCGGGCGTCGAGATCGACGGCAAAACCATCCTCACCAATCGCGAGATTTTGCAGCTCCCGGAAATCCCCAAGTCGCTGGTCGTCGTCGGCGCCGGGGCCGTGGGCGTCGAGTTCGCTTCGATCTTCCGGACGTTCGGCGCCGAAGTGACGCTCCTCGAAGCTCTCCCGCGCATCGTGCCCCTCGAGGATGCAGACATCTCTCCCGAGCTGGAAAAAGCATTCAAGAAAAAAGGCATTCGCATCGAGACCGGCGCGAAAGTCGACTCCGTGAAGAAGGCCTCCGGCGGCGCAACGGTCTCCTTCAGGGACAAATCCGGCAAGGCGCAGTCCATCACCGCCGAAAAGGTTCTTATCGGCGTCGGTCGCCGCCCGCTCACCGAAAACATCGGCCTCGAAAAAACCAAGGCCAAGCTCGAGCGCGGCCACGTCCACACCAACGCCTGGATGGAAACGGCCGAGCCGCGCCTCTACGCCATCGGCGATATCGTTGCCGGACTTCCCCAGCTCGCTCACGCCGCTTCGATGGAGGGCGTCATCGCGGTCGGCCGCATGGCGGGCAAGGACGTGCAGCCCTTCGACCGCAAGCGCTGCCCCGCCGCGACCTACTGCGAGCCTCAGATCGGCTCCATCGGCTTGACCGAGCAGCAGGCTCGCGACGCCGGTTTCGAGGTGAAGACCGGCAAGTTCCCTTTTCTTGCCAACAGCAAGGCCACGATCCTCGGCCAGCACGAAGGCTTCATCAAAGTTGTGGCCGAGGCGAAATACGGCGAGATTCTCGGCGTCCACGCGATCGGGCCGCTCGCATCGGAAATTATCGCCGAGCCGGTCGCCGCGCTCGGCCTCGAGGCCACGCTCGACGACATGGCAGCGACCATTCACGCGCACCCGACCGTGTGGGAAGCTATGGGCGACGCGTTCAATGCCGTTCGTGGCCTGGCGATCAACTACTAGCATGTTGTGTGAAAAAGCAAATCGTCGTCATTCGGAGCGAAGTGCGCCGCCTCTTTTCTTTCGTTCGCCGCGATTCTGGGCGAACCGCGGCGCGAGCGGTGAAAAATCACTCTGCGGCCTTGGGCGAGGCTCCGCGTGACACAGAACGAAAAAACCTGCTGGCTCGTCGACCTGGGGCTGATTCCCTATGGCCCGGCGTGCGAATTGCAGAGGCAACTCGTCGGAGCGCGCAAGTCGGGCGCGGTTCCCGACGTCCTGCTCGTCTGTGAGCATCCACACGTGATCACGCTCGGCCGCAACGGCAGCCGCGAGCATCTCCGCGCGGGAGATCGCTTGCTGGCACAGATGAATGTGGAATTCCATCCGACCGACCGCGGCGGCGACATCACCTACCACGGCCCCGGCCAGATCGTGGGTTACCCGATTCTCGACCTCACGGAGCACCGCCGTGACGTCCGCTGGTACGTGGAGCAACTCGAAGAAGTGATGATTCGCGCGTCCGCCAATTTCGGCGTTGCCGCCCGGCGCGTGGAAGGCCGTCACGGCGTCTGGACCGGCACACCCCGGAGTGAGGAGAAGCTCGGCGCGCTCGGCGTGCACCTAAGCCGCTGGGTCACCTCGCACGGCTTCGCCTATAACGTTTCGACCGACCTGCGCTATTTCGATCTGATCGTTCCCTGCGGCATCGCCGGCGCGCGCGCCACGTCGCTCGAACGCATCTTGAGTCGTTCGATGGCTTGCAGCGAGGTGCGCGCCCGCCTGGCATCGCATTTCGCTGATATTTTCGAGCTTGCCCTGGAGCAGGTCACGCGCGAGAATTTGGCCGGGGTTCTCGGCTCACCGCAGGAAACGGCCGCTGGCGCGCTCACGGCAATGGTGTAACTTGCAGGGTGGGTCTCAGCCCCGCCCCTACCGCGACAATGCATTTTGGATCCGGCAGCAATTAGGGACTTGGCAGCGAAAGGAATCATGAGTGCGAATCTGACGCCCTCTCAGCACCTCGAGCTGTACTACTTCATGCAGCTCAACCGCCAGCTTGAGGAGCGCCTCGTCCGCCTCTTCCGCCAGAACAAGATCGTCGGCGGCGTCTACTTGAGCCTCGGGCAGGAGGCGGTTTCGATCGGCACCTCCTACGCGCTCGAGCCGCGCGACTGGCTCGCCCCGATGATCCGCAATATCGGCACGCTGCTCGTCAAGGGATTCAAGCCTCGCGACATCTTCACGCAGCACATGGCGAAGTACACCTCGCCCACGCTTGGCAAGGACGGCACCAGCCACTTCGGCGACCTGAAAGTCCGCCACGTGGTCTCCCCGATTTCGATGCTCGGCGACCTCATACCCGTGATGACGGGCGTGGCGATGGCCGGACGCTACCTCGGGCAGAACATCGTCGCCATGACCTGGATCGGCGACGGCGGCAGCTCCACCGGGGCGTTTCACGAAGGCCTCAATCTCGCCGCCACGCAGCGCGCGCCGTTCGTCCTGGTGCTCGAAAACAACCAGTGGGCCTATTCCACGCCCGTTTCCCGTCAGGTACCGCTGAAGAATCTCGCCGACCGCGCCCTTGCCTACGGAATCCAGAGCCGGATCGTGGACGGCAACGATGTCCTCGCCGTGTACGACACGGCCAAGGCTGCGGTCGATGAGTGTCGCGCTGGCCGCGGCCCCATCCTGATCGAAGTGAAGACGATGCGCATGAAGGGCCACGCGCAGCACGACCCGGCCGAGTACGTCCCCAAGGAAATGTTCGACTACTGGAAGGCGCAGGATCCCATCGCCCGCTACGAAAAACATCTCACCGAACACAAGCTCTGGGACGCGAAGAAGAAAGCCGAGATCGACGCGCGCATCGAGCGCGAACTCGACGAAGACCAGAAGTTCGCCGAAGAATCCCCGATGCCACCGCCCGAAATCGCCGCGCAGGGAGTCTATTGCGAAGGCTGTCACACGATCGAAGCCGAGTGGCGCCGCCCGAAGGAGCAAGTCATGCCCCCGGCCGCGAGCGTGGAAGCAGTCTGGAAAGTGGCGGATTTTGGCGGTTTTGGCGCGGATAAGCCGTCTAAACGTGCACATTCGGGCGGCGGCACTGGGCCGCAGCCGCCCGCGGCGATCGCGGCCGCCGCACCCGAGACCACGCCTACGGCCAGCCAGGAAGTTCCGCTCCGCGTCCCCTTCGGAAGGGGCCCAAAGGACAAGGCCTTCGTGCGTGAAACGCAGGAAAAAACTCCCGACAGAAATCGCCACGGCAAGCCTTTCCACAAAGGCCATCGCAACAAGCCGTTCGGGAAAGAACCTCATGGCAAGCGAGGGAAACGCTAGCGATGCCCGAAATCACCATGCTCGAAGCGATTCGCGAAGCGCTCTTCGAGGAGATGCAGCGCGACCCCGCCGTTGTGGCGCTCGGCGAGGACATCGGAGTCTATGGCGGCGCGTTCAAGGTCACCGAAGGGCTACTCGCCAGGTTTGGCCCCGAGCGCGTGATCGATACGCCTATCAGCGAAACCGCGATTGTGGGCGCTGCCTGCGGCATGAGCTATCTCGGCTTGCGCCCCGTGGCGGAAATGCAGTTCATCGACTTCATCGCCTGCTGTTTCAATCAGGTCACGAATTTCGCCGCCAAATCGCACTACCGCTACGGCGCGCCCGTGCCGATCGTCATCCGCGGGCCCTCGGGAGGCGGCGTCCACGGAGGGCCCTTTCATTCCGCCAATCCCGAAATGTATTTCGTGCACACGCCCGGCCTCAAGGTCGTGTACCCTTCGACGGCGTACGACGCGAAGGGCCTGCTGAAATCCGCCATCCGCGACAACAATCCCGTGCTCTTTTTCGAACATAAGTTTCTCTATCGGCGGACCAAGGAGGAAATCCCCTCCGGCGATTACACCGTGCCCCTCGGCAAGGCTATCGTGCGCCGCGAGGGCCGCAACCTCACGATCGTCAGCTACGCCGCCGCGGCGCACACGTCGCTCGCAGCCGCTGACGCACTCGCGAAGGAAGGGATCGAAGCCGAAGTGATCGACTTGCGCACGCTGCTGCCGCTCGACCGCGAGACGATCCTAGCCTCGGTGAAAAAGACCAACAGGCTGCTCGTCGTGCACGAGGACACGCGGACGGGCGGCATCGCCGGAGAAATCGCCGCTATCGTGTGCGAAAGCGCGTTCTACGACCTTGAGGCGCCCATAGCCCGCGTCACTGCACTCGACACGCCGGTGCCCTACGCGCCGACGCTCGAGGCCGAGTTTCTCCCCAGCGCCGAAAAAGTTGCCGCAGCCGCTCGAGAATTGGCACAATACTAATCAGAAAGGTGAAAGCAGGCTACGCCGACTATGGGAAAAACGAAGGGCCTCAACAAAGCGGAGTTTGAAGTCGGCACGGAGGTCCGCGTCGCGGACCGCGCCTTCCTCGAGGAATTTCTCGAAGCGGGCCAGTATCACAACGAGCTCGAACCCGAACAGCTCGAGTACGCGGGCCGCCTGGCCAAGGTGAAAGAGGTCAGCTTCTTCCACGGCGGCGACGAAATCTACACGCTCGAAGGCATTCCCGGCGTCTGGCACGAAGAGTGCCTCACCGCCGTCTGAGCCGCCTGTTTCAAAGCGAAGTCCACAGGCTTGTACGCTTGCATTTCGGGTTTCGTATTCTAAGATCGAGATGATGGAAGTTATGAAACATGGCCGGTTGGCAGTTGGGGCGGCGCCACCCAGTTTGGTCGTGGCCGCGGAACCGGTTGCGCGGGCGGTTTCTCCCCGAAACCGCCTCTCGAGTAGAAACCGCGCTAACTTATTCAAAACGAAGAACAGGGATACCTCCTACCCGGAACTGGAATCAGGGGTAGTCGCCATCATAAGGAATAGAACAGATAAACAGGCCGATGGAACAGGCGGGAGGAAATAGCAATGGCTGTCGACGTTATCATGCCCCAGATGGGCGAGAGCATTTTTGAAGGCACGATCACGAAATGGCTGAAGAAGCCGGGCGATAAGATCGAACGCGACGAGCCACTCTTCGAGATCTCGACTGACAAAGTAGACGCGGAGATTCCTTCGCCCTCTGCCGGCGTACTGAAAGAGATCAAAGTCAACGAGGGCCAGACGGTACCGATCCAGACGATCGTCGCTGTCATTGAGGCGGTCGGTGCTGGCGCCGCTGCGGCTCCTTCTGCGGCCCCTTCCCCGGCTCCTGCGCCGAAAGCGGAAGCGCCGAAGCCTGCGCCGGCCAAGGCCGAAGCACCCGGCAAAGCTGCCGCACCGCCTCCCACTCCGGCACCCAAGCCCGTTCCCGCACCTTCCGCCGCACCGTCTCTACCACAGCGGCCCGGGGGCAACGGCGACAAAGTTCGCAGCTCTCCGCTCGTCCGCCGCATCGCCCGCGAACACAGCATCGACCTCTCGCAGGTGCCCGGCACGGGCGCGGGAGGCCGCATCAGCAAGCGTGACGTTCTCGCCGCCGTCGAAAGCGGCGCGGCAACTGCGCCCGCCGGCGTGCCCCCGCCGGCTCCGCGCGGGGTTCCTCCCGCGGCGGGATTGCCGGCGTCGGCCGCCCTCGAGGCAGCCGTGCCCCGCGAGAGGCTGTACTTCGGCCATTACGAAGTCCAGCCCATGTCCACGATGCGCCAGAAAATCGCCGAACACATGGTTCTTTCGAAACGTACATCGCCGCACGTCTATTCGATCGAAGAGGCGAATGTCAGCGGCATCGTCGCGCTACGCGCCAAAATGAAGGACAAATTCGAGGCGGAAGCCGGCACGAAGTTGACTTTCATGCCGTTCTTCATCCGCGCCGCGGTTGAGGCGCTGCGCGCGTTCCCGACGGTGAACTCCTCGATCGACGGCACAAACGTCGTCCTGCACAAGGATTGCAACATCGGCATCGCTGTCGCGCTGGATTGGGGACTGATCGTTCCCGTCATCAAGAGCGCCGAGGAGAAGAGCTTTCTCGGCCTCGCGCGCGCGGTGAACGATCTCGCCGAACGCGCCCGCTCGAAGAAGCTAAAGCCCGACGAAGTCACCGAGAGCACCTTCTCGATCACTAATCCCGGCGTCTTTGGCGGGCTGATGGGACTTCCCGTGATCAATCAGCCGAACGTCGCGATTCTCGGCCTCGGCACGATCGAAAAGCGTCCCGTGGTGATCGACGACGCCATCGCCATCCGCTCCATGGTCTATCTCACGCTTTCCTACGATCATCGCGTCGTCGACGGCGCCGTCGCCCATCAGTTCATGGGTCATATCAAGAAAACGCTCGAGAATTGGACGGAAAGCATTCTGTAGGGCGAGTAGAGAGTTCGCAGTTAAGGGTTAAGAGAAAGACGCGAGAATCGCCGTTCGTTTTTTTCGCGACTTTCGGCTCCGGGCTCTGAACCTCGAACTTCGCCCCCGCAATCGGTCTTCCTCATGTCTCCTTTCAACGAACGCGATCCTTGGGGCACGCCGCCCTGGAAAATCGACTTCACTCCGCCCGAGCAGCCGCTTCCGCGCGCGGCGGACTTTGCCGTCGTCGGCGCGGGCTTCACGGGACTCGCCGCGGCTGCCTGGCTGCGGCTTCTCGCCCCCGGCAAATCCGTCGTCGTTCTCGAGGCAGGACGCATCGGTGCAGGCGCCAGCGGCAGGACGGGGGGAATGGCGCTCGGCGAAACGGCCGCGGGCGACTTTCCGGACCTCGGCGACGTCCTCGGCGGCGTTCGCGAAATTCTCGCAAAGCTGGAAGTCGAATGCGATCTCTCGCTCCCCGGCGCGTGGGAAGTCGGCCGCAGCGGTGGACTCGAGGACTCGCCGATCGCCTGGAGCGACTCGGGCACGCTGCGCGTCGTCAACGAAGTTTCCGGCGGCACGCTCGATCCGGGAAAGCTGGTCAGCGGCCTGGCTCGCTCGGCCCATCGACTTGGCGCGATCGTCTTGGAGAATCGGCGCGTCGAGCGCATCGACTGGAGCGGCGGCGCCAACCTGCACCTGGCGGACGGCAAACTCCGAGCCGGGAAGGTTCTCCTGGCAACGAACGCGCTGTCGCTCCCGCTCGCCGGGCTCGATGGCGGGACGCATCCGCGGCTCACTCTCGCGGCCTCGACCGCTCCGCTCGGCGAAAGCCAGTTCGAGGCGATCGGTCTTTCCCGGCAAAAGCCTTTCTACACGGTGGATTTTCCGTACCTTTGGGGACGCGTCTGCCGTGACCACTCGATCGTTTGGGGCGCGGGGCTTGTGAGTCCGTCCGAGTCGCAAGGCCTCGAGCAGATCGATGTTGCCGCCCCGGAGTCTACCCGGATGTTCGCGTCGCTCGAGCATCGCATCCGCCATCTTCATCCGGCTCTCGAAAAAGTCCGCTTCACTCACTGCTGGGGCGGACCGATTCTGTTCAGGGACAACTGGACGCCCGTGTTCGCGCGGCATCCCGCGAGCGCCGACGGAATCGTTCTCGGCGCCTATGCGGGCCACGGCGTTGCACTGTCGTCGTATTTGGGCGTGTGGGCCGCGGAAGCATTGCTTGGCCGGCGAACTCTGCCGGAGTGGGGTCGGATCGACTCAAAATGAAGTTCTTCTAAGAGGATTCCAGGCCTCGGGGGTGCACACTCGGTGGGCGCGGTGTACAATGCCACTTCAATTGGAAATCGAGAAAGGGAATCCTGGCTAAAACTCATGGCGAAAAAGAAGGCAACTCGCAAGAAAAAAGCAGTTGGCAAAAAGAAAGTCACGCTTCGAAGTAAGCCCGCGCGCGCGAAAAAGACAAACCGCGCGAAAAGACCGGCACGCAGAAAAAAGACCATAAGGCGCGAGATATCGTCCGGGAGCGAACGATCATCTCTTGGCTCCGGGCTCTTTGAGGTCGTAGCGCCTCCCAGGCGGAGGGGCCTCGGCCAGAACGCCGCCGGACAATCGGGCGATTTGCAGGGATTGTCCCGTGCAGAGGATGCTGATTCGGAAAGCGTCGAGGAACTGATCGAGGAAGGTCAGGCGTTCGAGGCTGACGTGGTTAGTGGCGTGGAAAATGCGCCCGATGCGGACCAGGGCGAAGTCCGCACTCACGGACGTCCGGAAGACGAGCTTCCCCCCGAAGATCGATAGGGCCCAACGCGACCGCGTATCTTGGGCCCAATATCCCTGTCTTATTGAACCGCCGAAACTAATGTAGTTTTCTTTGAGTCGGCAGAAGAAACTTCAAGAAAGAATATTTGGTAGCGCTAACGGGAATCGAACCCGTATTTCGGCCTTGAAAGGGCCGCGTGCTAACCGTTGCACCATAGCGCCGTTGTGCAGGCAAAATCAGAAGAGATTTGATTATCGAGGAAACCCCGAAGATTGACAAGCGTCGACGCGCCGTGCCGCCCATCCCAGCGTGTGAACGTGGCGGCGCCAAGCCTGTCCGCTCGTCCAGCGATTACCGATACAAACCATTTGGCTGGTATTACATAACTATTACAAAACCGCGCCCGGGCTACTGCTATTCTGGCTTCGCACCTGAGGAAATACCGAAATCAATCAACCGAAGAGTACAAGGCCACATGACAATAAGCGATCTTGGAAAAGAGTCTGCGAGCGATACCGGAATCAACTGGGTTACAGCCACTTTCATGGTTTTGTTTCACGTCGGCGCTGTGGCGGCGCTGTTTTTCTTCACCTGGAAGGCATTCTTCGTCGCGGTATTCCTGTATTGGGTGGCGGGCAGTCTGGGGATCGGCATGGGCTACCACCGTCTGCTCACGCATCGCGGTTATAAGACTCCCAAGTGGCTTGAATATTTCCTCACGGTCTGCGCCACACTCGCTCTCCAGGGCGGCCCGATTTTCTGGGTAGCCACGCACCGCATCCATCACCAGCATTCCGACAAAGAGGGCGATCCACACTCGCCGGTTGACGGTACCTGGTGGGCGCACATGGGCTGGATACTCACCGGCAAGTCGATGCACCACGACACGCAGACGCTGTCGCGCTACGTCCCCGACCTGGCCAAGGACCCGTTTCACGTTTGGATCACGAAATATCACTACGTACCCATGATCGTCCTCGGAGTCGTCCTCTTCGCCATCGGCGGGCTGCCCTTCGTCCTGTGGGGCATCTTCTTCCGCACCGTCTTCGGTCTCCATTCAACATGGCTGGTCAATTCGGCGACGCACATGATCGGTTCGCGGCGATTTGAGACTCGCGACCTTTCGACGAACAGCTGGTGGGTCGCTCTCTTTTCGTTCGGCGAGGGCTGGCACAACAACCACCACGCGCATCCGGTTTCGGCGCGCCACGGCCTTGCGTGGTACGAGATCGACCTCAACTGGTACGGCATCTGGACACTCCAAAAGCTGGGACTTGCGCGCAAGGTGTACACCATCGAGCTGCCCGCGCAGAGGCATGGAAATGAGGCTGCTCCCGCTACGGCCTCGGCCGTGCCATCCGCTGCCGTCGTCGCGGAGGCGCAGAGCGACCTCATGTCCGCCTGATTCCGCACGACGTTCGGCTCCAATTGCGGTGGGAGATATCTCCGCGCCCATCCGCTCGCCCACCGCTGTACAATTGATCTAGGAAACCCCCGATGCGAATGCGCGTCACCAGCCGCCGGAAGGCGATCGCCTTTTTCGTCGTTTTAGGCGTCTGCCTTGTCGCGCTGGCGATGACGCTGAACGTCAGTTGGATCATTCTCCACTGGCGGCAGGGTGTCTTGCTCTTTCTCGGTTTTCTCGGATTCTTCGCGATCATTCTCGGGCTGATCCTCAACACCACCTTCCTGGTGCGCGAGATCCGGCGGAACGAGCGGCACGACAGCTTCATCAATGCCGTCACGCACGAATTGAAGACGCCGATCGCCTCGATCCGCCTCTACCTCGAAACGCTTCAGCGCCGCGAAGTCGACCCGGCGCAGCGGCAGCAGTTCTACAAGCTGATGCTCGAGGACAGCGACCGGCTGCTGGCAACCGTGGAGCAGGTGCTGAAAGCCGGAGAGGTCGGTTACAAACACACCTCGTCCCGTCCGATGGAAGTTGATTTCGCCGGGCTGGTTCGGGAATGCATGGAGCTGGCCCGCACGCGCCACCATCTGCAGCCCGCGGCGCTGCACTGGGACGGGGCAGTCAACGGCGCCGGCGTCAAATTGCAAGGCGATCCCGGCGAGCTCCGCACGGCCGTCTCGAACCTCCTGGACAACGCCATCAAATACTCCGGCGACAACGTGGATGTGTCCGTGCAGCTAGACACACCGGACGACGACCGGGTGGTTCTGCGGGTCCGCGACCGCGGGATTGGAATTCCGCCCGGCGAACTCAAGCGAATCTTCAAGCGCTTCTATCGCGTGCCAAGGCGATCCGCGTCGCAAGTGAAGGGCACGGGCCTGGGGCTCTTCATCGTCCGCGCGATCGCGCGCGCGCACGGTGGGCGGGTTTTCGCCGAAAGCGGAGGCGAGGCTCGCGGCACGACCGTCACCCTAGAATTGCCGAGGAGTGGATCTTGAGCCGCATTTTGATCGTCGAAGACGAAGCGCACCTGGCCGAGGGTTTGCGGTTCAATCTGGAGGCCGAAGGACACTCCGTGCAGGTTGCGGGCGACGGAGAAACCGCGGTCGAGCGGCTTCTTCCGGCCGGCGAAAAATTCGACGCGGTCGTGCTGGACGTGATGCTGCCGGGAATCGACGGCTTCAAGGTCGTGGCGGCGTTGCGCCGGGCCAGGAACTACGTGCCGGTTCTGATCCTGACGGCTCGTGGCCGCGCCGAAGACGTTCTCCAGGGCTTCGCGGCCGGCGCGGATGACTATCTTCCCAAACCTTTCGAGCTGCCCATCTTCCTGGCACGGGTTCAGGGATTGCTGCGCCGCAGCGCGTGGCTTTCCGCCGGCGCCCACCATCCAACCAAACCGGCAAGCGAAGCCGGCCGGGCCGCACCCGATGACGAGATCCTCTCTTTCAACGGAAGGACGCTCGATTTGGGAACGCTGGAGCTACGGACCAACGGCAACACGATTCAATTGACGCTGATGGAAGCGAAGCTCCTGCGCCACTTGATCCGCAACGCGGGACGGACCGTCTCGCGCAAGTCCATCCTGGAAGACGTTTGGGATCTTCGCGAGGACACCGACACGCGCGCCATCGACAACTTCATCGTCCGGCTGCGGCGCTATCTCGAGAAAGACCCAACAAAGCCGCGCCACCTGCTCACGGTGCGCGGCGTGGGATACCGCTTCGTCGACTAGGAAACAGTGGCAAAGGATCGTAGGTCCGTGCGGGCTCGCGGAATTGCGGGGATATTAAGCTAGAACCAATTGCTCCGATAGGCCACCCACCAGCTCACGAGGGCAATCGGAATGGTGGCTGCCAGCGCCCACCAGAGTGGCAGGAACAAATCAGCCGCCACGCCCAGAACTGTGAAACTGGCCCAAAAGATCTTCTTCTCCATATCGTCATTTTAGAGCCGCGACTCCCTCTCGTGCGGTAAACATGGATTTGCTCGGCGAAAGAGCCATGGATGAGCCAACGTAGAAACGGTGCGTTGCCTTGCTTTGCAGGATGTACACCGTTGCCATGGCGAGATTCCAAAATCGTGGTAGGCCCGTGCGGGCTCGAACCGCAGACCTCCACCGTGTCAAGGTGGCGCTCTAGCCAACTGAGCTACGGGCCTTCTGACTGCGGATTATTCTAGCATATGCAATCCCAGGCCGCGGAAAACGGTACTCGCGCTTTGCGGTTTGTCTCTTTGAGGCCGCTGCTTGGCCGGGTTGTCGCCGCGCGTTCATAGCGTTTTGATCTTTGCAGAATACGCTGCGCTTGACCGAACTGGGATCGACATGCCTGACCAGGGGCCCCTGTCGATTCATGCTGCCGGAAATCAACAAATGCTTGACACGTGTGCTCTGTACTGTATGATTATGCAAAGGGTTGCATATTCAAGCATCTTAAGAACATGGGCGTCCAAAAACGATTCCGCCAAGGGCAGATTCTGAAGCTCCTCACGGGCCAGGCCGTGGCGAGCCAGGATGAACTGCGCCGCCAGCTCGGCCACCTCGGCGTGCGCGTGACGCAGGCGACGCTTTCGCGCGATCTGCGGGAGCTGCGGCTGGTGAAGACGTCCTCCGGCTATCGCCCACTCGCAAGCGCGGCGGCGCAGGAAACGTCTCCCGTGCCGGCGCTGGCGCGCGCCCTCAAGGAATTCCTGCTCGATATTCGCCCGGCGCAGAACATGCTCGTGCTGAAAACCCCTCCCGGCGGCGCGCATCCGCTCGCTGCCGCGGTGGACGCCGAGCACTGGAAGGAAATCGCCGGCACGCTCGCCGGCGACGACACCGTTCTCGTCATCTGTTCTTCGCGGGGCGCGTGTAACGGCATCCGCAAACGCGTGGAGGAAATGCTCCGATGAACGACCCGTTAAGGGTCGCTGTCGTCGGGGTAACGGGCTACGCAGGATTCGAGCTGGCCCGCCTCCTGCTGCGGCACCCACACATCGACAAACCCACGTTTTTTCTGCGCGAGAGCTACGCGAACGTTCGCTGCCTTACGGAGCTTTTCCCTCAGCTTCGCGGATGGGGCGAAGCTCCCTGCCGCCCGCTTTCGGTTGAGGCCGTCGCAACGAGCGGCGCGGAGGTGGTTTTCCTCTCCACGCCGCACGAGGCTTCTCTCGAACTCGTTCCCAAGCTGCTCGCGGCGAATCCGGCGCTCCGCATCGTGGACCTCAGCGGCGCGTTTCGTTTCCGCCAGCCGGAGACGTTCGCGAAATGGTACAAACTGCCCGCGCCGGACTCGAAGACTCTGGCGGAAGCAGTTTACGGGCTGCCCGAGCTATATGCGGACGCGCTTCCGAAGGCGCGACTCGTCGGCAATCCGGGCTGCTATCCGACCTCCGTGATCCTGGGGCTGAAGCCTCTCGTCGATGCGGGCTGGATCAACACGGCGCGCGGGATCGTGTGCGATTGCAAGTCCGGCGTCACCGGCGCCGGCAAGGAGCCGAAGCGCGAAACGCACTTCGTCGAGGTGAACGAGAACTTCCGCGCGTACGGCCTTTTCACGCACCGGCACACGCCGGAGGTATCCGATCATCTCGGGTTTGCATCGAAGGATTTCGTGTTCACGACGCACTTGTTGCCGGTCGAGCGCGGGATTCTTTCGACCCTGTACGTGTGGCTCGACCCGGCACGCAACCTCGACGACGTGGAGGCGCTCTTCCGGAAGTTTTACGCCGGGAAACCGCTGGTCCGCGTCATGCCTGCGGGAACCTTGCCGGAACTCCAGCACGTGGCGCACACGAATTTTTGCGACATCGGTTTCGCGCTCGACCCTTCGGGCGAGCGGCTAGTGGTCGTTTCGTGCCTCGACAACCTTGGAAAAGGCGCGGCGGGGCAAGCGGTACAAAATCTGAATGGGATGCGCGGGTATCCAGAAACGGCGGGATTGCTATGAGGATGGTCGTCAAGGTTGCAGGAGCGCTGCTCGAGCGCGATGAAGACGTGCATTCAATCGCGCGGCAGGTCACGGAGCTGGCGCGCGCCGGCCACGAGATTCTGGTCGTCCATGGCGGCGGCAAAATCTTTACGGCCACGCTCGCGCGCATGGGCATTTCGAGCCGCTTCGTCAACGGTCTGCGCGTCACCGACCGCGAAACGCGCGACGCGGCCGTGATGGTTTTCGCCGGGCTGCTCAATAAGAAACTCGCTGGCGCGATTTCGCTGGCGGGTCAGCCGGCCGTGGGCATTAGTGCCAGCGACGCCGCGTGCTTCCTCGCCGAGCCGATGCAGGTGGAAGATCGCGAAGGCGGCCTGGGCTTCGTCGGCTATTTGACCGAGGTCAATGTCGATTTCCTGCAATCGCTCTGGCGCGAGGGAATCGTTCCCGTGGCGTCGTGCATGGGCCTGGGCGCCGACGGCGAGCTGTACAACATCAACGCCGACCACATGGCCGCGGCGGCGGCCGAATTCATCCACGCCGACCGCCTGATTTTCCTCACCGACGTGGCGGGCGTGCTCGACGGCGAAAAAGTGCTGCACGCGGTGCGTGGAACGGATATCGAGGATCTCATCCGCCGGAACAAAGTCTCCGGCGGCATGATTCTGAAGCTCGAAGCCGCAAAACGCGCGCTCGCCGGGGGCGTTTCCGAAGTTCGCATCGTCGGCGGCACAAAGCCGCGGGCGCTGCTGTCCGCCGCCAGCGCGGGACGCTGCCCCGGTACGCGCGTGCTGCCCGTCATCCGTCCCGCAACCAGAGCCGCGCACGGAGCGGCGCAATAGCCATGCCAAAGAAAAAGAAAACGGTTGCCGCCCCGCAGCGGAATTCGGCGGCGAAGATCCTGGCCGACGAATCGCGCTACCTTGTGAAGACCTACCGGCGTCCGCCGATCGTGTTCACTCGTGGGCGCGGTTGCCGCGTTTTCGATTCCCAGGGGCGCGCCTATCTCGATTTTGTGGGCGGCATAGCCGTCAACGCGCTCGGCCATGCCCATCCGAGGATGGTCCGCGTGATTCGCCGCGAAGCGGGCCGCGCGACGCACATCTCGAACCTCTTCCACAACGCCTACCAGGCGCCGCTCGCGCGCAAGCTGGCGGAATGGTCGGGACTCGATCGCGTCTTTTTCGCCAACAGCGGATCGGAAGCGATCGAGGGTGCGCTGAAGCTCGCGCGGGCCTACTCGCACGGCAAGACTGTCCGCGGCGGCGCTCCGAAGACGCGCATCCTCGCGCTCGAGAACTCCTTTCACGGCCGCACGTTCGGCGCGCTCTCGATCACGCATACCATGAAGTATCGCGAGCCGTTTGCCCCGCTGGTTCCGGGCGTTGAGTTTGTCCGCTTCAACGATGTCGCCGATCTCGAAGCGAAATTCGACGATTCGGTCTGTGCCATCGTGATCGAGCCGCTTCAGGGCGAGGGTGGTGTCTTCCAAGTGAGCGAAGCGTTCTGGGGGCGGGCGCGCGAGCTTGCGACGCAGCACGATGCCGCGCTGATCGCCGACGAAATCCAGAGCGGTCTCGGGCGCACCGGCCGCAAATTTGCCTATCAGAAATTCGCGTCGCTTCCGGATATCATCACGGTCGCAAAACCGCTCGCGGGCGGCCTGCCGCTCGGCGCGTTCATTGCGAGCGAGCAGTTCGCTTCGGCTTTGTCGCCGGGGCTGCACGGCTCGACGTTTGGCGGCGGCCCGCTAGTCTGCGCCGCAGCGCTCGAGTTTCTCGCGATCGTCGAAGACGACGCCCTGCTCGCCAATGTTCGCGCCCGCGGCGCCGAACTCCGCGCGGGCCTCGAAAAGCTCGCGGGCCGCTTCGATTTTATCCGCGAGCTGCGCGGCGAGGGCCTGATCGTGGGCCTTGATCTTTCGGTCGAAGGCGCGCCGTTCGTCGAAGAGGCGCTGCGCCGCGGCCTGCTAATCAACTGCACGCACGAACACGTCATCCGGCTGCTCCCTCCCTTCATCCTGCGCGCGCGGGACGTCGCGGAGTTTCTCAAGAAGTTCGAAACCGTGCTCGCGCACGCGGCCAAATCCGCAAGGGCATGGCCGGCCGCAGCTCCCGCGCCGGAAGCGCATCCGGAGCCGGTCGCCGTGGCCGCGGCGAGGTGAATATGGACACCATCGTGACTCCGCTCGCACTCAAAAGAGACCTGCTGACCGGCACGGAGTGGAATCCCGCCCAGTTGCGCGATTTCTTCGGCCTGGCCACGGAGATGAAGGCACATCCCGATCGCTACAGCACGTCGCTTGCGGGCCGCGTTTTTGTTCTGATCTTCGAAAAGCCGTCGCTGCGCACGCGCGTGACGTTTGAGACGGGTATCGCGAACCTCGGCGGCTCGTCGATTTTCCTCGACCACACCGGCGCGCGCATGGCCGAGCGAGAACCGATTCGCGACATCGCCAAGAATCTCGAGCGCTGGGTGCAAGGCATCGTCGCGCGCGTCTTCGCGCAGGAATCGCTCGATGAGCTTGCGGCAAACGCCAACGTACCGGTGATCAATGCGCTCTCTGACAAATTTCATCCGTGCCAGGCGCTCGCCGACTTTTTCACGCTACAGGAGCGCTTCGGCAACCTGCGCGGGCTGCAGCTTGCGTATGTGGGCGACGGCAACAATATGTGCCATTCGCTGATGAACATCGGCGCGCGCTGCGGGGTGCATGTCCGCGTGGCGACGCCCAAGGGCTACGAGCCGGATGGCGCCATCGTCGCCGAGGCGAAGCGCGCGGCCCGCGAAACCCACGGCAAGATCGAAGTAATGCGCTCGCCCGAGGAAGCCGTTGCCGGCGCGCAGGCGGTCTACACGGACGTGTGGGCCAGCATGGGCCAGGAATCCGAGGCTAGGGAACGCGAAGCGGTCTTCGTTCGATACCAGGTAAATGAAGCGCTCTTCGCCCGAGGGTTGCCCGACGCCGTCTTCCTGCACTGCCTGCCGGCGCATCGCGGACTGGAAGTCACCGAAGGCGTCATCGACTCGCCTCGCTCGATCATCTACGACCAGGCCGAGAATCGCCTCCACGTCCAGAAAGCCATCCTGCATTCGCTTCTCAACAGCTAAGGAGAATTCATTGCCCAAGAAAGTTGTTCTTGCCTATTCCGGAGGGCTCGATACCTCCATCATTATCCCGTGGCTCAAGGAACATTACGGCGGCTGCGAGGTGATCGCCATGATCGGCGACCTCGGCCAGCGCGAAAACCTGCAAGCGGCTTACAAGAAGGCCCTCGCCACCGGGGCAAGCGCCGCGTACATCGAAGACCTGCGCGAGGAGTTCATCACCGGCTATATCTGGCCCACGCTACGGGCGGGAGCGGTCTACGAGCACAAATACCTGCTCGGCACGTCGTTCGCCCGCCCGTTGCTCGCGAAGCGGCAGGTTGAGGTCGCAAAGAGGGTCGGCGCGGATGCGCTGGCCCACGGTTGCACCGGCAAAGGGAACGATCAGGTTCGCTTCGAGCTTGCCGCCAAGGCGCTCGCGCCCGAACTTACGATCATCGCGCCGTGGCGCGAATGGAGCATTTCGTCGCGCGAGGAAGCGATCGCTTACGCGCGTTCGCACAACGTCTCGGTCGAGCAAACCGCGGAAAATATCTATAGCCGCGACCGCAACATCTGGCACTTGAGCCACGAAGGCGGCGTTCTCGAAGATCCCGCGAACGCGCCGGAAGAATCGATGTGGCAGTGGATCGTTTCGCCCGCGAAGGCGCCCGACCAGCCTACGACGGTTGAGATCGGCTTCGAGGCGGGAACGCCCGTTTCGGTGAACGGCAAGCAGCTCGCGCCGCTTGCGCTGCTCGACGAGTTGAACGAAATCGCCGCCGCAAACGGCGTAGGGCGGATGGACATCGTCGAAAACCGCCTCGTGGGAATGAAGTCGCGCGGCGCCTACGAGACTCCTGGCGGCACACTGCTCGTTGCGGCGCACCGCGAGCTCGAATCGATCTGCCTCGACCGCGAGACGGCGCACTACCAGCAGATTCTCTCCCTACGCTACGCCGAGATGGTCTACTACGGCATGTGGTTCACGCCGCTGCGCGAAGCCCTCGACGCGTTTTTCACGAACTCGCAGAAGCGCGTCACGGGCTCCGTCTCGCTCTCGCTCTTCAAGGGCAACGTCAGCGTCGGGTCGCGCCGCTCGCCGTATTCTCTCTACCGCCCCGGTCTCGCGAGCTTCAGCATGACCGGCTACAACCCGAAGGACGCCGAGGGTTTTATCAATCTCTTCGCGCTCCCCATCACTGTCCCGCTCGAGGCAGCCGTGCGATGAGCCAGCCCGCCGGCTCGAAGATGTGGGGCGGCCGTTTCGAGCGCCCCCCGGACGCCTCATTCTACGAATTCGAGCGTTCGTGGCAGTTCGACCGCCGGCTTCTGCCGCAGGAGCTTGCGCTCGACCGCGCCTGGGCTCGCGCCATTACGGCCGCGGGAATCCTCACGCGCGACGAGGGCCAGCGGCTCGTCGCAACGCTCGATGAAATCGAGGCCCGCGCGAAATCGGACTCCGCCTGGCTCGACGCCTCGAAAGCCGAGGACGTCCACCACTTCGCCGAGACCGCGCTGATCGAAAAGCTCGGCCCGCTCGGCGCGAAGCTGCACACCGGCCGCAGCCGCAACGAGATGGTCGCCACCGAATTCCGTATGTACGTGAAGGACGCGGCGCGCGAGATTCGCGGCGCCGTCGCGTCGCTCGGCCGCGCGATCGCCGGACAGGCCACGCACAATTTCGGCATTCCCATGCCCGGCGCCACGCATCTGCAGCACGCGCAGCCGCTCCTCATTTCGCACTGGCTTCTCGCGCACGGCGAAGCCTTCCTGCGCGACGCCGAACGCCTTGCGGCCGCGGCGGCTCGCGCGGACGTCTGCCCCCTCGGCTCGGGAGCGCTGGCTGGTTGCGCGTTTCCGCTCGACCGCATGGCTCTCGCCCGCGATCTGGGCTTCTCGCGGATCACCGCGAACAGTCTAGATGCCGTCAGCGACCGCGACTTCGCGCTCGAAATGCTCTTCGCTCTCGCCGCGCTCGCGATGCACCTCTCGCGGCTCGCCGAGGACATGATCCTGTTCGCCGCGCCCGAGTTCGGATTCATCGAACTGCCGGACGAATACTCCACCGGCAGCAGCCTGATGCCGCAAAAAAAAAATCCCGACTCCTGGGAGCTGATCCGCGGCAAGACGGGCCGCATGTACGGTTCGCTCGTCGCGTTGCTCACAACCTGCAAGGGCCTGCCCTCGAGCTATCAGCGCGACTTGCAGGAGGACAAGGAGCCGCTGTTCGCCGCTCATGACCAGGCGCTCGCCATGGCTCGCATTGCCGCCGCGACCCTGGCGGCGACGCGCTTCCGCGAGGCGCGCCTGCGTGAATCCGCGCAGGATCCGGGGCTCGTTGCCACGGAACTCGCCGACTATCTCGTCGCCAAGGGCGTCCCGTTCCGGGAAGCGCACGAAATCGTCGGGAAGGTCCTCCGAGCGGGGGAACAGGACGGAAAATCCATCCGCGAGCTGCCCGTCGCCCGGCTCAGGGAGTTCTCCTCCGCGTTCGGGCCGGATTTCGCGGACGCGCTCACTCTGGAAGCGTCGCTGGCCCGGCACGCCGTTCCCGGAGGAACGGCTCCGGACGCGGTGCGCGCCGCGCTCGAGAACTTCAACGCGCGCCTCGCCAAGCTCGAGGAAAATCCATGAGGGCGCAGACGATGGTCGAAAATGCAGCTCAGGCTGTTCCCGAACACGGCAGCGCCCGTCTGTCCGCTTCGGATGTCCCCCGGGGTTTTACGTTCGCCGCCACTCACTGCGGCCTGAAAAAGACGCGCCTCGACCTGGGCATTCTCGTCAGCGAGGCTCCCGCCGCCGCAGCGGCCGTCTTCACCACGAATCGCGTGGTCGCAGCGCCGGTGGTCGCGTCGCGCGAGCATCTGCGCAAATCGAAGGGCTGGGTGCGGGGTGTGATCGTCAATTCCGGCAATGCCAATTGCTGCACTCGCGTCGACGGCTATCCCGCCTCGATCGCCACCGCCGGCAAGCTCGCGGCGGAATTGGGCGGTCTCGATCCCTCGCAGATACTCGTCTGCTCGACCGGCGTGATCGGCGCGCCGCTGAAAATCGACCGAATTCTCGATGCCGTCCCGGACCTTGTCCGCGCCCGCAACGCCCAAGCCGGCTCTTTCGAGGATTTCGCGCGCTCCATCATGACCACGGACACGCGCCCCAAGTGGGCCGCCGCGAAATGCCGCGTCGCCGGAAAGCAGGTGCGCCTCCTCGGCTGCGCCAAGGGCTCCGGAATGATCGAGCCGCACATGGCGACGATGCTCGCGTTCATCGCCACCGACGCCGCCATCGCGCCCGCGCTGCTCTCCCGAGCCCTGAAGGCCGCCGTCGGCCCGACCTTCAATGCGATCACCGTCGATGGCGATACCTCGACCAACGACACGGCGGCGCTGCTCGCCAGCGGCCAGTCCGGCGCGCGCAAGATTTCGAATGCCTCTGGCGCCGATTACAAGAGTTTCCTCGCCGCGCTCCAAACCGTTTGCCAATCCCTCGCCCTCGCCATCGTCGAGGACGGCGAAGGCGCACAGCGCGTGATCGAAATCGAAGTGCGCGGCGCCCCTTCGGACCGTGCCGCTGACCGGATTGCGCGCACCATCGCGAATTCTCCGCTCGTGAAGACCGCCTTCGCAGGCGCCGATCCCAACTGGGGCCGCATCCTCGCCGCCGCTGGGCGCTCCGGCGCGCGCTTTGACTGGCAGCACACCGACATCTGGATCGCGGGCGTCGAAGTCTGCCGCGGAGGCCGCGAGTATCCCTTCGACGAAGTGGGCACCCACGAGAAAATGCTCGAGAAGCACGTTCCCGTCGTCGTCGACCTGCACTCCGGCGAGGGCCGCGCCCGCATGTGGACCTGCGACTTCACCAAGGAGTACGTCCACATCAACGCCAGTTACCGCACGTAGCGCGCCGGCGCCGCCAGTTCCCGAAGACCCTGCGACCCGCGCGATAGGTTGACTGCGGGGTTAACTTGCCGCAAGATGCTTCCTGAGTTGCTGGAGCGCTCGCTTCAGCCCGAGTGGCCGGCCATTGCTGACTGCCCGCGGCCTCGATCCTGCCTCTTCAGCCTCGCCGGACCCGCCTGACCGTATGACGGAGGCGCAAGGAGATCGATCGTGAAGAAATTGTACGTCGGTAATTTGTCGTTCAAGGCTACGGAAGACGATGTCTCGGCCCTTTTTTCAGAAATCGGCGTTCAACCGGATTCTCTCACCCTTCTTCGCGATCGGTTTACAGGACAGCCGCGCGGCTTCGGATTTGCGGAAGTTCGCGACGACGCCGAGGCCGAAAAGGCCATCGCGGCCCTCAACGGGAAGGAGTTCCTCGGCCGCGCGCTCGTGGTCAATGAGGCGCGCCCGCAGCGTGAAAGTGGCGGCGGAGGCGGGGGGCGCGGCGGCTATGGTGGCGGCGGTGGTGGTGGCCGAGGCGGTCACGGTGGCGGCGGTGGTGGTGGTGGCCGCGGTGGTCGCGGAGGACGCGGCGATTACGGCGGTCGCGACCGCTAAAAGGATTTACGGCGGCTCTCTCTTTGTCACGCCATGGCGGCGCGTTGACGATCGGCGCTAACGAGCGGCGTCGGCTCGGTTGCCTCGACGCGCCCGCCCGAGTACGCGAACCTCTCGAGCGTAGTTCCCCGAAGCCCCATCGCGATTAGCGACGCTACGTCCAGCTTCGCTTCCGCCTCCGTCAACTCTTCCGGCCGGGCGGAGAGCTCCGGGCTGCGCGGCAAAAACACGGGGCAGCAATCGTGGAACGGTTCCGAGGAGGTCTCGTACGTCCCGATCTTCCGCGCCGTGGCAAGAATCTCCATTTTGTCCGTGCCGATCAGCGGCCGGAACACCGTCATCCGCGCGGCCGCGTCCACCGCAACCAGGTTGCGTAGCGTTTGCGAAGCCACCTGCCCCAGGCTGTCGCCGGTCATGAGCGCAAGCGCTCGAGACCTCCGCGCCAGCGCCTCCGCGATTCGCAGCATCATCCGCCGGTAAAGCAGCACGCGCACGCTCTCCGGCGCGTACCGCACGATCTCGCGCTGGATGGCTTCGAACGGCACGCGGTACAGGTTTGCCCGAAACTGGTAGCGCACCAGCGTCCGCACCAGCCCGCTCGCCACGTGCAGCGAAGATTCCCCCGGCCGCGCGCCCGTGCCGTAGAAATGCACGAAGCTCAGGTGCGCGCCGCGCTTCATCATGTGGTACGCGGCCACGGCCGAATCGTATCCGCCGGATAGCAGGCACGTCACGCGCCCCGCCGTGTTCGCCGGCAATCCCCCCGGGCCCGGAATCTTTCGCGCGTAGACCAGCAGCGGCCCCGGCGTCACTTCGATGTGGCAGGTCAGGTCGGGATCCTTCAGCCGCACGCGAACCTCGCGCCCCTGCGCGCGAAGTTTTTCGAGCAGGTGGCGTCCAACGGCTGATTCGATCTCCATCGTCGAATGCGGAAACGTCTTGTCGCTCCGCTTGGCCCGCACCGCGAAACTCGAAAAGCGCAGCGGCTCGACCTCCTCCCACGCCTCGCGGCAAAGCGCTTCCATGTCGCGCTCCACCGGGCGCGCCACCGCGTAGTACGCGACGCCGAAGACGCGCTCGATTCGCCCGATGGCCTCTTCGAGCGGCGCTCCCGCCCCGAGTCGCACCAGGAACCGGTCGCCCGGCTGCTCGATCCGCTCGACGGCGATTCCTTGCAGGCTCTGCCGCAGCGCCGTGAAAAGCTTGCCGAGAAAAAATCGCCGGTTGCGGCCCTTGAGCCACAGCTCGTGGTAATGCACGACGATGACGGAACCGTTCATACGAATTCCTTGCCGCTCACACGATCGCCTAACTTGCGGCCTCTAATCTCCGTTCCTGTGCGCCTTTCGCCTTTGAGCTAACTTGATCCAACTCGATCCAGCGAATCTCGATCGCCCCGGTTCTGGCCCCAGTTTTGATAAGTATAGCAGCCGTGCGCCGTCCCGCGCACCGCGGCGCGGCCACTCTCGCCTGCGCGTCAGCTGCGGTTCGCCCGCGAACGCAGGCCGCCGCTTCCCAGCCCTCATTGATGCGTAACGTGCGATAACTCAATGGATACACGCGCAACTTTCGCCCTAGGCCGGGGTTACAATCTCGCATCGGTCGGTTTGCGGAGCGTGGAATCGGGCGCAAGAATTCAAGCTACCGGAATGGGCTTTGCCGCATCCAATGTTGCATCCAGTCGGTTGAATCCGACGGACGATGTTGGAGCGTACTGAGGAAGAGAGGCCACGATGTGGAACCGTCGGGATTGGGACGATTTCTTCGATATCGTGAGAAGGCGGTGGCAACTGCGCCGTCCGCCGCGCCCGGTAGACCGTTCGCGGCCCAACCGCCTCGTGCCCACCGAAGGCTACAGCCTCGCCGAGCTGGATGACGCCGGCCTTAGCATCGACCAGGCCGAGCGCCTCGGCCTCCCCGTGGACGCCGGCCGTTTCGGCTCCTACGGGCCCAACGTCACCACCCTGCGCGATTACCTCCGCGCCACCCGCTCGCGTTTCTAGGCTACTCTCGTCCACGCGTCATTCTGAGCGGAGCGTCCCGGCTCTCTCTTCCCCCGGAGATCGGCTTTGTCGATCTCCGGGCCGGGACGCGCAGTAGAAGAATCTCTCTTCGATTCTCCATTTTCCGCCTCTTTCCCGTTGCAGTCCGCCGCGTAAGGCCTTAATTTAGTGGGGCTCTCTTAGGCTAAGGAAGGCACCTTGAGGAAGAAGATTCGTGTCGTGCAGTTCGGCGTCGGCCCCATCGGAGCTTCGATCGCTCGCCTGATGCGCCAGAAACCGTCGCTCGAAATCGTCGGCGGCATCGACCGTGATCCGGCCAAGGCCGGCCGCGACCTCGGCGAGCTCGTCGGTGCGCCGGACGCGCCCTGGGGCGTTCCCGTGTCCCACGACGTGCGCGCCGTGCTCGAAAAGCCCGTAGACGTTGTCCTGCACACCACGTCGTCGTATCTCGCGGGCGTCATGGACGAACTGCTCGCGTGCCTCTCCGCCGGCTGCTGCGTCGTTTCCACCTGCGAGGAGTTGGCCTATCCGCTCCGCAAGCATCCGGAGCTCTCGGCGAAGCTCGACGCCGCCGCGAAGGACGAAGGCGTTGCCCTCGTCGGCACGGGCGTCAACCCCGGCTTTGTGATGGATAAACTCGTTCTGGTGCTCTCCGCCGCCGCGCAGCGCGTGGATTACGCCAAGGCCGTGCGCATCGTGGACGCCTCGAAGCGCCGGCTGCCGCTGCAAAAGAAAATCGGCGCCGGCATGACGGACGCCGAATTCCGCGAGCAGGTCGCCGCCGGCATCATCAAGCATCACGGCTTGCCCGAATCGGTCGCCATGGTCTCCGATGGCCTTGGCCTCGTCGTGGACGACATTTCCGAAACCATCGAACCTGTCATCGCGCAGGAACCCGTGAAAACTCCGTTCCTCGAAGTCGCGCCCGGCCAGGTTGCCGGCGTCCATCAGATCGCCCGCGGCACCTTGAAGGGCGAGGAGAAAATCTTCATGGAGCTTCAGATGTACGTCGGCGCGAAGCAGCCTGCCGACACGGTCGAACTGCGCGGCGAGCCGAATCTTTCGCTCACGATTCCCGGCGGCGCGCACGGAGACATCGCCACCGCCGCCATCGCCGTCAACGCGATCCCATCAATCCTCGCCGCCCCCGCCGGCCTCCGCACCGTCCGCGACCTCCCCCTCGCTTTCTTCCCTCCGCATCCTGTCACTTGACCGCTCGCGGCTTCCCGTCCCCGAACCGGGTTTCCAGAGCCTATTGAAATCCGCGGTCTCTTGTTGATTCTAAGTGCTTGTTGTTGAAGAGATTACGGCCTGCCTATTGAACTCTGTTGAAGCTCGGTGCTTCCGCAGTTACAAAATTATCTACAGGCGCGCATCAGCTTGCTTTCTTGCCCGTTTCGAATTTTGGCGAACGCCATTCTTAAAAGCGCTTATTGATCCGCAAAGTAATTTGCATCGAAGGTATATACGACCTGTGGTATAACCCCTGGGCTCATGTTGTCTTGAAACCCCTCTCACAAACGGAGCCCACTATGAAACCGGATCGACGCCGACTTAGAGTCGGGCTATCCATTGTTTTGTCCCTCGTGTGGTTCATGGCTCCTGTCGCGCCCGGTCAGGCACCTGCCCCGAAACCTCCAAAGGAAGCGCCAAAGACTACGGCTGCGATTACCAGCGGAGATCCCATGCACGACAAAGTGAGTTTGCCGGCAACATTCCATAGTTCGCCGATACGGGTGAACGGCGTTCTCACTAACCCAAATACGGATGTGACTCACCTAACCCACGACATGATCGCAATTGAAAATGAGAAACCGGTGCAGTGGGATAAGGACGAGGGTCTGGCGAAATTCGTGAACGAAAACATGCCCCCTGCTCCCCCTGCTGCTTCGAACGCGTTATCGCTTCCTTCTGCGCCTTGCTCATTCGCCGATAATTCTCAGGTCTATGTTTTCCACATAACTCACTGGGAGCTCGTCAAGACAACTCCGCAAACGCCGACAACGGGATCGGCAACCCCCGCAAAACCCGTGTCGGCGCCCGCTCGTCTCGTGTCCAGCGCTTGGTTCGCTTACACTCTCCATGGGCAGAATGAGCTCAAGTTTGCACGCCTTAGCGGTCAAGGAGATCAGACTGTTTATGGCAAGAAGAAGGCACTCGTTATCGGGTTAGCTGGATTTGACGAACATGTAGACGACTCTGTCTTCGATAACTTCAAGGAAACCTACGACACGTCAGTTGTGCAGGGAACTCCAGAGAACCGGACCGATTTTGCGCTCTTAGTATCATCGATCGGGGGATTTGCAGTACCCGTAAACCCGACGAAAGGCGGACTCCTAGCCATCAGTTCAACGACGTTCGCTTTGACAGTGGGTTGTCAGTTTGGGACTCCCAAATTGCCATTCGCGTTGACGGTCACGGACAGCACCGTCGCTGTACCAGAGGACAAGGCACCGTCCGCTCCGGCCTCTGGCTCCCTAACTTGCGCGGGAACGGACAAGAATTTGACTCCGTGCGCCTCGACGCATTCTTTCGGGAGCATCGACAAAGAGTATTGGGATGTGTCGATAGGACTGGCTTTGCCGGGGGTTCGCGAGACGAAATACACGTTCACAAACAACACCGTCACCGTTGGCAAGACTACGCACACCGACTTGTATGGAATGGTGGATTTCTATGAGGCAGCTCGTTGGCGCCCGAAAGATACATGGATTCCGCACTTTGCTGTTGGACTGCCAGTCACAAGTCAGACTTTCTATCGACCGTTTTTCGGAATATCTGAGAATTTGACTGGATCGACGGGCCTTCAACGGAAGCTGTTGCTACCAATCGGCATAAACGTCTTCGCCGGTCTCGTCGACATGAAGACTCAATATCTCGTGGACAGCCCCACAACTCAGGCGGCGTTCAACACTGATCTCAAGCACACACGCGTGTGGAAGGGAGTCTTTGGTATCGAGGTGCCGATAGCTTCGATGGCGAGCAAGCTCGGGAAGAAGAGTAGTTCGGCTGCGCCTAAGAACAGTGCCTCCCCGTAGATATGCTGTCAGGCACATTCGGCAAAATGCTCGCACGGCGGTTTGTCCGCCCTTCCACCTCAGCAATTCCAGCCTGACATCAGGGCGCGGGCGCATAGTACCACACCATTAGTTAACGATTGAGTGCGCCTGGGCCCGTGGCTGCCGCACCTTTCCGAGCATAAGGTCGCCATCGCTTTCTCCTGGGGATATCCTCGTCTAGAAAATCGGCATTTACGACGGTATCTGTAGTCCACACCAACCATTTGACATTTCAATAACAATATGCTAGCCAATTTATTGGTTTTAAGCGTGAGAGAACTTTTGGATGAAAGTGGCAACGACAACTCGGAAGCAACCGCAGCCACGCGGCAATCGCCCGCGCCCGACGTCCTCTTTTGGCACCCTCGCAGTGGAATCCTAATCGACACAGTAGGACGATCAAAAACGCCTGTAAGCCTTTGAAAACAAAAGCTGGAGGCAATTTCTAATCGTCACATTTTCGGACCCTCTCGAAGAGGGCCCGCGAGAAGAAATCGCTCTTTGACAACTGAATCGGAAGCGTCTGATGCGCACGTTTCACTTGGATCGCACCGAGAATCCTTGTGGGTCGTGGCTTTAGCCACGACATAAGACGGTGGTGCGCAGCACCCACCTTTGCGCTGCCTCTCCCGCGGCATGTATTCGCTTTGCAGGCGCCGTGGTAGCGAGTCGTCGCTTCGTTAGCTTCGGATGCGCGAATCTACCCGTCAACGGCTGCCGAGCAGAATCGTCCGTAACTCACTGAAAAAAAAGAGAAGTGGTGCCTCTTACCCGTCAATGAAAACGACCCCTTTCTGGCGCTTTTGCGGCCCACGCTACGCGCTGGCGGCTTTTCTCCAGAAGCGGGCGACGGCGGAGAAATCGGGATCGTCCTTCGACGCATCCTTCACCGACGAATACGTGGCGTAGGCGGCGGCGCCCGCGGGCAGCGCGACTCCGTGCTCGCGCGCCAGTTCCAGCGCGAGGCGAACGTCCTTGTGCATCAGCCGCAGAGGGAAGCTGGCGGGAAATTCGCCCTTCACCATCATCGGCGCTTTCACATCGAGCACTCCCGATCGCGCCATGCTGGATTGCAGCACCTCCAGCAGGCGTTCGGCCGGCACGCCCGCGGCCGTGACGAGCGCCAGAGCCTCCGCGAACGCATCCACCTGGAGCGCTAGCAGCAGGTTCATCCCCAGCTTCACGGTCTGCCCCGCGCCGGTCGGCCCGAGCAGAAAGAATCTCTTGCCCATCGCTTCAAACACGGGCTTCATGCGATCCAGCGTTTCGGCCTTTCCACCGATCATGAAAACGAGTTCGCCCTTTTCCGCCCCCCACGTGCCGCCGGTCACGGGCGCGTCGAGAAAATCGACGCCTCGCTCCGCGCACGCCGCCGCCACGCGACGCGCGGTCTCCGGCGACACGGTGCTCGAATCCACAAGCGTCGTTCCGGCGCGCAGGGCTTCGAGCGCTCCGTTCTTGCCGAAGAGAACCTCTTCGAGCGCAGACGGATCGCTCACAATCGTGATCAGAACGTCCGCCGCGGCGGCCGCTTCGCGCGGACCGGCGGCCAGCTTCGCGCCCTCGCCCACCAGGTCGTCCGCCTTCGACTTCGTCCGGTTCCAGACGACGACCGGGAATCCCGCGCGCAGCAGGTTCCGCGCCATCGGCTTCCCCATCAGTCCCAATCCAATGAATCCAATCGTGGGTTTCATCCACGCCTCCTGAATATGACGTTCCTGGATTTAGATGAGAGAAAACTCGACGCGGTGGCGGAAAGGATCGATGCGCTCGGCGCGCACTCGCACGCGGTCGCCCAGCTTGAAGATTCGCTTCGCGGCGCTGCCACGCCCGGCGCGATGAGGCTCGGTCACGATGGTGTGGTCACGCTCGCGAAAGATGCACCGCTGGCCGGTCGATTCCTCAAGCCGGTCGATGCTGACGAGCCCTTCGACGAAAATCTCGGTCAGCTCGACGAAGAACCCGAATTTCTGCACGGAGATGATCAGCGCGTCGTACTCTTCGCCGAGATGGCTCTCCATGAACTGTGCCGTCTTCCACTCCATCAGTTCCCGTTCGGCCGCTTCCGCGCCGCGCTCCGATTCCGAGCTTTCGGACGCGACCTCCTCGAGTTCGACGCGGCGATACGGTCCGAGCGTCGCCACGGGCGGCTCGTGCTTTCCGCCGTGGGCGTGCGACGGCTCGCGCGGCGGCGCGTGCGGTGCAACCACATCGGGGTTTTCGAGCGCCCATTTCAGCGCGCGATGGACGGTCAGATCCGGGTAGCGCCGAATCGGCGACGTGAAGTGCGTGTACTCCTTCGCCGCGAGCGCGAAATGGCCGAGCAGGTCCGCGGCGTAGCGCGCCTGCTTGAGCGACCGCAGCATCAGGTAGGAAAGGATTCGTTCCTCCGGCTTTCCGGCGATCTTCAGAGTTAGCCGCTGGTAGTGCTGGGGCCGGATGTCGACTTCTTCCGCTCCGGGCAGCGTCACGCTCATTGGCCTCATGCGACCGCGGCCGCCTCCGGCATGCGCGGGCGACTTCACCCGGCCGTGCCGCACGGCGACGCGGCGCTCGGTGAGGTCTTCGACGCCAAGCGAGTAGCCGAACGCCTTTGCCAACTCCTCGAATTCGAGCACCTTCTTTGGGTCGGGTTTCTCGTGGACGCGATGGAGCGAGGCGATGCCGCGCTTATCGAGGTATTGCGCGACGGCTTCGTTCGCCGCGAGCATGAACTCCTCGATGATGCGGTGGGCGATGTTGCGCTCGCTGCGGAGGATGCTGGTCATCGCACCGGCTTCGTCGAATTCGATCACCGGCTCGGGGAGATCGAAATCGATCGAGCCGCGCGCGTGGCGCCGGGCGCTCAGCAGCAGCGCCAGTTCCTTCATCCGGCGGAAATCTTCCACCAACGGCGCGTAGCGCCGGCTCATCTCCGGATCGCCTTCGAGCACCTTGTTGACGTTCGTATAGGTCATGCGCTCGGCCGAACGAATCACGCCGGACGTGAAATCGGCGCCGATCATCTTGCCGGCTGCGTCCATTTCCATGATCGCGCTCATCACCAAGCGGTCCACTTTCGGGTTGAGCGAGCAGATGCCGTTCGAAAGCTCTTCGGGGAGCATGGGCACGGCACGGTTCGGGAAGTAGACCGACGTTCCGCGCAATCGGGCTTCGCCATCCAACGGCGAAGCCCGGCGGACGTAGTGCGCCACGTCCGCGATGTGCACCTGCAACTCGTAGTTGCCGTTCGGAAGCGCGCGGACGTGCACCGCGTCGTCGAAATCGCGCGCCGTCTCGCCGTCGATCGTAACGATCGGCAGATCGCGGAAATCACGCCGCCCGCGCAGGTCATCCTCGGCAACCTGCTGCGGCGCCGCTTTCGCGCCGGCAAGCACCTCGTCCGGAAACACGTGCGGGATGTGATGCTTCCGGATGATGATCTCGACGTCCACGCCGATCTCGCCCGGCCGGCCGAGAACCTCGATCACGCGGCCCGCAGGCGCGATTCCGCCCCTCGGATAGCGCGTGATTTCGGCGTTCACAACGGCGCCGTCAAGCTCCGGAAGCCGCAAGCGGCGAATCGACGCCGGCTGAATTTCGGTGCCGAGCTTCTGCCGCAACTCGGGAGTCAATTCGTCGCCGGGCGGGATCAGTACTTCGTGGGGAATGCGCGTGTCGTAGGGCAGAACGTAGTTTCCGTGCGGGCCGTAGCGGAACAGGCCGACGAGGGTGGGGTGCTCGCGCTCGGCGATCTGCACGACGCGGCCCTCCGCGCGGCCATCGGCACGCCGCCGCACGATTCGCGCGAGAACGTGATCGCCGTGCATGGCGTCGCCGAGATTGTCGCGACCGATGAAGAGATCGCCGTCAACCCCGGGAATCGGCTTCTCGGGGACGAGGAAGCCGTAGCCATCGCGGTGGGCGATGACACGGCCGGGAATCAGATTCGGATCGCGCGCGCGCTGCGTTGCCGTCGGTGCGGCGCTTGTTCCCGGCTCAACCGCCGACGGACCGGGAGCGGCGCTCTGGGCCTGCTTCTGGCCCACGAGGCGGTAGCGCCCGCCGTAAATTTCCTCGACCTCGCCGCGCCGCTTGAGCTGCTGGATGACCCTCGGGAGAAAGCGGCGTCCGCGATGCTTCAATCCCATGGCGTGCGCGATCTCGCGGATGCTCACGGCGGAGGAAAGCGTCGCGAGATGCGCGGTCACCGCTCCGGCGCTGACTTCATCGGGGCGGGCTTCCTTCTGATCGATGATGTGCTGGCGTTTCATGGTCGGGCTCGGTTGGCCCATAGACAGGCTAGCGGAATTTTCGCCGCGTGGCAAAACCCACTTCGCCCGGAGGCTATTGCGGGGGCGGCTGGGCGGTTGGAACGTCGAGGATGACGATTTTGCCGTCCTGCTGACGCTCGAGCGCGGGCGCGTACTCGCCGAGCAGCTCGCGCCGCCACCACGCGCCGGTCTCGCGCTTGGTCTTCATGTCCGTGAACCAGTACTGGTAGATGACGGCGCGGACCTGCTGCGGCGCCGAGCGCGCAAAGGGATTTTCCGCGAACAGAGCGAGGACGTCGCGCTCGTTCGTGAGGAGCCGCTCTTCGGTCCAGACCACGAAACGGTAGTCGGGCCACGAGCCGAGCGACGCGAACCACAGATTCCACTCGAACCGCGGCTGGTACGGGGCGTAGATTCCGGGCGCTTTGTTCAGGTCCTGCGGCTTGTAGCGGAAGAGGTATGGTGTCCAGTCCTTTCCATCCGCCGAGCCCTGGAATTCGACCTCGTAGCGCGCGTGGGTCATCACGGCAAACAGGCCGTAGCGGTCGGCGATGCGAAACGGTTCGAGCATTTCGACCGGCTTCTGCGGCAGCGGCAGGCTGGGAAGGAACATCCAGAGCAGCTTCGCCGTCGCAGCGTAAAAAACGAAGGCGAAGCAGATGCCCGCGACGGTCATTCTGACCGGCGTGAGGCGCTTGCGCCAGAAAGCCAGGCCCTTTTCCGCCTGGGCCTGGGCACTCGCGGCCGGCGCGGGCCTTTGCTCGACCAAGGCGCGAATGCCCCTGGGAACGGCCCATTCGATGAAGCGGTCGTCGAGCAGGAGGAACCCGAGCGAGAAGACGATGTAGTTCAAAAAGGCGTAGTTGCCCGTGAGAATGATGCTGATTTCAAACGGCGCCACGATGACAAACAGGGCGATGCGGAACCGCCGCGGCAGGAAAAGCATCCACACGAGAACGAGTTCGATGGCGAGCGTGTAGAAGACGGCCGAGGCATGGAACCAGTGAGGGAAGTGGCCGACGTACCACCCGATCCACGTGGGCAGCGGAGCGTTCTGGTAGTAGTCGTCCATGGCGGTGAAGTGGCGCCACGAAACATCGTGGCTCGCCATCTTCGCGACGCCCGACTCGAAGTAGATGCGGAACCATTCCCAGCGCAGGAGGAACAGGCTCGCGCGCGATGCCGGATGCGCGCGGCCGAGCCCCGGACGAAGTCCGGGCGGCGCGAAGAACAACGCGAGGAAGCCGGCTTCGAGCAACATGCCGTCCGATTGATAGCCGGAAAAATCCTGCGCGGCGCTGACAAACGACAAAAAGCAGACGAACGAGATCAGGAGGGCGGCGCGCGGCCAGAGGTTCAACACGACGAAAATCGACGCGATCAGCCCGGCACAGGTGACGATCAGGAGCGCACGATCGCCCGATCCGAACCAGAAGAGCGTGGGCGCGTACCAGAATCGCTGCCCGTGCAGGGCCGCCGACACCGCTTGCAGGTAATCCGTCGCGGGAAGAATTCCGTTCGGGCCAAGAAGCCCCCTGATCTGAAAAAGCAGGGAATAAAACGCGGAGAAGTAGATCAGGCCGAGCGCGCGCAGGAAGATCCATCGGGGCCAGAGGTGTCCCGAATGCTTTTCGCCCGGGGTTTCAGGCCCGAGCAGCCACTTCACCGCCGCTTCCAGCCAGGTCTCCATCGCGCCGCGATTATACAGATGCGGGCCCGCAAACGCTCCTACCGAATCCGCGGTGCTTCAAACTGAACCACCACCCGTTTTCGGCGGACTGTTAGTCCGGGTCTGGCGACGCAACGGCGGGGCGAGGGTTTCGAGGCCTGAAAAACGGCGGGGTTGGAACGGAGTGGAGCCCTTCGCGTCCTTCGACGAAGTCGATCAGAAATTCCTGCGCGTTGAAGCGGAAGCCGTTCCTCGCGTGCGCCAGGCGCCCCGCCTGATGCGGCCGGACATACTCGCCGGAGGGCAAGAGCAGGCGGGTCTTCAGCGTATCCGCCAGATACGGCGAGACCACCTCCGTGAGAATGCGTTCGCACAACTCAGGGTCGTGAATCTGGAACATCACTTCCACGCGCTCGTAGATGTTCCGCTGCATCCAATCGGCGCTGCCCAGATACACTTCCCTTTTGCCGGCGTTGCCAAAAACGAAAATGCGGCTGTGCTCGAGGAAACGTCCGATGACGCTGCGGACGCGGATGCGGCTGCTGACGCCGCGCACGCCAGGCCGGAGCGCGCACGCGCCGCGAACGATCAGCTCGATCCGCACGCCTGCCTGCGAGGCGCGGTAGAGGGCCTGGATGATCTTCTCGTCCAACAGGGAATTGAACTTCGCGACGATGAAGGCTGGACGTCCGGCCCGGGCGTGAGCCGCTTCCCGGTCGATCAGACCCACGACGTTCTTCCCGAGGTTCAAGGGCGCGACAAAAAGCGGAGTGTAGCGCGGCCGCTCGGAATACGCGGTCAGGTAGTTGAATACGTGATGCACGGCCGAGGTGATGCGGGTGTCGCTGGTGAGCAGACTGAGATCGGTGTAAAAGCGCGCGGTCGAGGGATTGTAGTTCCCCGTGCCCAAGTGGGTGTAGCGGCGAATCTGGCCGTCGGGTTCGCGCCGCGCGACCAGGGCGAGCTTGCAGTGCGTCTTCAGCCCGACGACGCCGTGAAACACCTGCACGCCGGCTTCCTGGAGGTTGCGCGCCCAGCGGATGTTGGAAGCCTCGTCAAAGCGGGCTTTCAGCTCGACGACCACGGCGACTTCCTTTCTCCCGGCCGCCTCGATCAACGCGCGGACGATCGGCGAATTCTCGCTGGTGCGGTAGAGCGTCTGCTTGATAGAAAGCACGGCGGGATCTTGCGCGGCGCTCTCGATGAAGCGCACCACGGCCGCGTAGGAATCGTACGGATGGTGCAGCAGGATGTTGCGCTGCCGCACGGCTTCGAAGATCGACGACGGCCCGGCCTTCAAGTCCAGCTCGCGCGGCACGAAGGACCGGTATTTTAGGTCCGGCCGCGGCGTCTGGTCGTAGAGATGAAAGAGCCGCGATAGGTTGATCGGACCGTTGATGCGAAAGACCTGCCACGACGCCAGGCGGAAATTCAACTGGAGGCGGTCGATGATCTCCTGGTCCGCACCGGCCTCGATCTCGAGGCGAACCGCGGAACCTTTGCGGCGGCGGTGAAGCTGCTGGTCGACGGATTCCAGGAGGTTGCGCGATTCCTCTTCCTGAAGGTAGAGGTTGCTGTTGCGGGTGACGCGGAAAGCCGCGGCCGAGAGAATCTCGTAACCGTGGTACAGACGCGGGGCGAACGAGTGCACCACATCGTGCAGGAACACGTACTCGACGGTGCCTTCCGGCGAGGGAACGAGCACGAGCCGCGGCAGGGCGCGCGGCACCGTCACGACTCCGAGATAGGTGTGCGAGCTGCGCCGCTTGCGTCTGAGCAGGAACGCGACGCACAACGCCTTGTTCAGGACATGCGGAAACGGATGGGCCGGATCGACCGTCACGGGCGTCAGGAGAGGCTCGACCGTCTGCAAATAGAACTTCTCGATGTGCTCGCGGGCCGCCGGCCGCAAGTCGCTGACGCTGCGCACACGGACGGATTCCTCCGCCAGGGCCGGGACGAGATCCTCCCGCCAGCAGGCGTATTGCTCGTCGACGAAGGCGTGAATCCGGGCGGCCAGCTCCGTGAGGACTTCCTCGGGGATTCGGCCGTCGGGCCCGGGTTCGCGGTTTCCCTGCTCCGCTTGCTGGAGCAAGCCGGCCAAGCGGACTTCGACGAATTCGTCGAGATTGCTTGCCGTAATCGCGAGGAATTTCACGCGCTCGAGCAACGGGTTCGCCGGGTCGCGAGCTTCCTCGAGGACGCGCTGGTTGAACTGCAACCACG
Source organism: Candidatus Acidiferrales bacterium (assembly GCA_049523255.1). GTDB lineage: Bacteria > Acidobacteriota > Terriglobia > Acidiferrales > UBA7541 > Palsa-295. The sequence goes on from JBEKNB010000007.1 coordinate 47,752, forward strand.
AGAAGTGGCGGTTGAAGAAAAGAGTGGAATCGGGAATACGCGCTTTCGCCATGGCTGCCTCGGAGGCGCGTAAGGGTATCCCGCCAGTGTTACGGCCATGTTACGATCCGGCGCGGCCGGCTGCGCGCCGCAGGACTCTACCGGGCGCTATTGCTGAGGGTAGGCACCCGGCAGAGAGCGCAAGTAGGCCGTGATGGCCTGCGCGTCGGCGTGCGTCATGTGGTACACGTGCATCGGCGGCTGGATCGGCAGCCCATTGGGTCCGATGCCCTTCTCGAGAATCCGCTCGGCTTGATCCAACGTGAAGCCCGGGAGGCCGGCGAGGGCCGGCGCCCGATTCGACCAGTTCGTCATGGGGTGAACCGGCACAATCCAGATGGGCGCACCCTGAAGGCGCCTGGATTCGTCGAGATTGCCGCCGGCGTCCCGGGGGGTGTGGCATTCCTCGCACATCGCGACGTTCTCGACGAGGTAGCGCCCGCGGTCGATGTCGCCCTGAGCCGGGGCGGCCGCGGTTGCGCTCTTTTGCGCGGCCTGGGCGGGACGCTCCCGCGAGAACAGGCGCGAAGCACCCATGCCGGCAGCGGCGAGGATGACCACACAAACGATCAGTCGATAACTGGATTTCATCAGTTCAGTCCTGGAATTGGATTAGGATGCGGCGCGCTCCCGGAAGGGCGGCCCGCCACCGCTCGAACGCGTCAGTATGGCAAAAACCGCGATTGGCTGTCTATTGCGTTTTTCATGGTGCGGCGGAACCGGAAAGGCGCGCGAGCGCCCACCGGGCGTGGCTGGAGACGACCGGGTCTTCCGAAGAAGCAAGGCGGCCGAGCAAGCGAGCGATGCGCGGATAGTCGGCGTGATCCGGCGCGAGCGAGGAATTGCCGAGCGCCACGCAGGCGTTGCGCACCAAGCCGCGCCACTTGGCCCGCTTCACCGCGCTCCCTCGAAAGGCAGCGCTGAATTCCTGCTGCGAAAGCGAGGCGAGCCATTCGAGCGCCGGCGCGAATAGCGAATCCCGCGGGCCGAATGCGGCGAGGCTTGCGACGGGCGCTTTGCGATTCCAGGGGCAGACGTCCTGACAGATGTCGCAGCCGATGACGTTGCGGCCTACCCGTGCGCGAAGCTCTTCGGGGATTTCGCCGCGCAGTTCGATGGTCAGGTAGGAGATGCAGCGGCGCGCGTCGAGGACGTACGGCTCGGGGAAGGCTTGCGTGGGGCACGCGTCGAGACAGCGCGTGCATTTTCCGCAGAGGTCGGGCGGAGGCGGCTCGTCCGGCGCGAGGGTGGGCTCGAGGGCGAGCGTGGTGACGATAACCCCGAGGAAGAGCCACGATCCGAGCTGGGGATGGATCAGACAGGTGTTCTTCCCGAGCCAGCCGAGGCCGGCATACTTCGCGGCGATGCGCTCGACGATGGGGCCGGTGTCCGTGTAAGCGCGGGCCTCGAAAGACTCTTTGAACCGGCTGCGCATTTCAGCGATCAGCGCGTTCAGCTTCGGCTGAATCACGTCGTGGTAGTCATCTCCCCAGGCGTAGCGCGAAATCCATCCGTGCGGCGAGGCGTCTCCCACATCCGGCGGCGGATGAATCGAAGAAGGCTGCAACGAGTTGTAGTTGAGTGCGAAGACGATCAGGCTTCGCGCTCCTTCCAGAACCGCGCGCGGATCGGAGCGACGAGAGTCGTGCAGGTATCTCATTTCGCCGGCATAGCCGCGCGCAAGCCACTCGGGCAGGCGGCCGAGCTCTTCCAGCTGTTCGGCGGCCGCAGGGGCAACGCCGCAAAGATCGAATCCTGCGGCGAGCGCCCGCTCGCCGATCCAACGCGTTCGCTCGGCGGGAGTCATGGGTCCATCATGCATGATAGGACGGGCCGCAGAAACGGGAACTTCGGCGCGACCTGACCGTCGGAAGAGAGGTCCTTCGGCGGGGAAAAAACGCCCCGCCTCAGGACGACGATTCTAATCGGATCGCCGATTTGCTTGTAACTACAGCAAAGGGTTGCATACAATCGGAAATTGCCTGTCGGATCATGGAGAAACAGATGAGCCAGCGCATTGCCGCGAAAATCACGGGGGTGGCGGGGTACGTCCCACCGCGCGTGGTCACGAACGCCGATATCGAAAAATTCGTGGACACGAACGACGAATGGATTCGCTCGCGCACGGGCATCCGCGAGCGGCACTACGTCGAACCGGGAGTCGGGGCGTCGCATCTAGGGACGGAAGCGGCGAAGAAACTGCTGGCGGCCAGGGGCATCGATGCCGCCGAAATCGACCTGATCGTCGTGGCCACGGTGACGCCGGATATGCTGTTCCCGGCGACGGCTTGCCTGATCCAGGACCGGCTCGGGGCGAAAAAGGCCTGGGGCTTCGATCTTTCCGCCGCTTGCTCCGGTTTTCCGTACGCGCTGACGGTGGGCGCGCAGTTCGTGGGGTCCGGCGCTCACAAGAAAGTGCTCGTCATCGGCAGCGACGTGATGACTTCCATTATCGATTTCAAGGACCGCAACACGTGCGTGCTGTTCGGCGACGGCGCCGGCGCGGTGCTGGTTGAGCCGGCGACCTTGGATGCGGAAGGCATCATCGACTTCATGCACGATGTGGACGGCTCGGGCGGCTGCAATCTGTACATGCCCGGAGGCGGCTCGATTCATCCTGCGTCGCAGGAGACGGTCGAAAAACGGATGCACTACGTCCACCAAGAGGGCCAGCAAGTTTTCAAGTACGCGGTGCGGCGAATGAGCGAGCTGGCGTGCCAGGTCCTCGAGCGCAACGGCTTCACGAGCCGCGATCTGGCGCTGGTGGTGCCGCATCAGGCGAATCTGCGGATTATTCGCGCGATGCAGGAGCGCCTCGGCGTGGATGATTCGAAAGTGCTGGTCAATATCGACCGGTTCGGAAATACCACCGCCGCGACGATTCCGCTGGGATTGGTGGATGCCGTCGAACAGAAGCGCCTACGCAAAGGAGATTTGGTGCTGATGATCGCGGTCGGCGCGGGCTATACGACTGGCACCGTGCTGATGCGCTGGGCGTACTGAGGAAGCGCGGCCCGGCTGGCCTCGGCCACCCGCCTCAATTCACACCGAAATCGTCCGTCTGCTCTCCTAAGACGATCACGACGGGATTCTTGTCGCCGGGCGTGGTCGTCACCATCACGATCTTTGTGGTCGAAACCATAGCCACTGTGGGCGCGACCATGAAGAACGACCCGTCGAACGTGGCCGGGGCCGTCAAGCTGGTTGTGCCGGCACCGGTTGCCGCAACGAGGCCGGTGTAGGTGCCAGTCACCGTTTGACCGGCGGTGTTGGCGGACGAAGTGCTCGTGTCCTGCGTGCCTGTGATCCCGCCGCTGGTCGAGTTCGTGTTCGCCAGGGTAACCACGCCGGAGAAGTCCTGCACCGCGCTCGTCGACGGTGCGGAAGTACCCTCGATGAGGGATCCGTTGAGCGCCGAGGCATTGAACGGCGTTCCAGACTGCGGCTCGAAGAGGCCGAAGAATGGGTTCCCGTTGATCTGCCCGATGCACAGGGCTTCGTTCGAACTGATGATGTAGAAAACGGGACCGAACGGAAGCGCAAGATCCGTGGACACTCTTCCTTTCCCATCGAGAGTGCCATAGTTCGCCGTGAACGGTCCGCCGTAGGTGAATACGGCGCCGGCTTGATTCTCCGTGACCGACATATTGAAGCTCGTCCCGCCTGTGCCCGTCATTTCAGCAATCGCCACATCCGGCAGATAGGTGTTCGGATTGGTGTTTGTATCCAGGACTTGGCCAGTCAGCGTTCCCACGCTCGTGGCGGTGAAGAAGTTGCTGGCGGTCTGGCCCGCGAATGCCCCGGTCTGCTGAAACAGCTTGCCAACCGTCAGATAGGGCGTGGTCGCGGCCACGGTGTCAGTTTCGACGACGAAAGCCTCGGTCAGCACGCTCGACGAGCCGGACACGGGATAGACGCTGAAGTTCAAGCTCGAGGAAATCTGCGAAGGCGTTAGGCTCATCGTGCAGCGCGCGGCTTGCGTGGTTGTCTGAAACGTGCCCGAAAGTACCGGGGCGCTCGTGGTGCCAATCGGATTGGGAATACTGATCCCGGGGATGTTTACATCGGCCTCGCCGCTCAGGCTTCCGATGCCGCCGGCGGCCGGCAGCGCGTCGAATGCGCCGGCGAGGACGACCGGTCCTGCCGTGGAAACGCCGTTGAAGGCCGCAGCCGAGCCGGTTACGCCAAAGACGTAGTTCTCGCCGTTTGCCCCGGAAAGAGTGCTCGATCCGCAGGTCGAGACGGCCTGCTGCGCGAGCTCGCCCGATCCACGAATGCCGCTTGAGTCGAATTCGATGAGGCGGCCGTGCACGCCCGTTGAGTCGAGCGCGAAGTCGTATGCGGGCGACCCTGTGAGACTGGTGAAGACCAACTGGCCGCGGTTGTCGGCCCCCAGCGTATACCTGCCGGTGAAAGCCTGATTCTTCGGCGGTCCTTGAATCGAGTTGAAATCCTCCACGCCATTGGTGATGTTGCCGGCTCCGTCCGCGGTGAAGCTTCCGGCCATTGCAACAGCGCCCTGTGAGTTGAATCCGCTGAATTCGAATGCGTAATGTCCGTTGAGAAGGTTCGTGATGATGATGCTGAGGTTCGCAGTTTTGGTCACTGCGGGCGTTTCAGAGTCCGTGACCTGAACGGTGATGTTAAAGGTTCCCGTCGTTCCGGTCGGCTTTCCGCTGATCGTTCCGTTGGCAGCCAGCGTCAATCCGGTGGGCAAGGGGCCGGAGGTCCCGGTGAGCGCCCAGGTGTAGGGCGTGACGCCACCAGTGGCCTGGAGAGTGGTCGTCGTGTATGTGACGTTGAGCATGCCGTCAGGCAGGGTCGTGGTGGTGATTTTCAATGGCTGCGGCGGCTGGACGCTAATCGTCACGGATTTCGACTCGGTGGGGAAAGCCACGGACGTAGCTGTGATCGTCACCGAGAACCCGCTCGTGACCGAAGGCGGCGCGGTATAGGTCGCTAGTGTGGTGGTCGAGGTAAAGGTTCCCGGATTCGCCGGCGCTCCGGCACCCGGCGTGAAAACCCACGTCACGCCCGCGTTTGTCGTGTCCTTGGGCACGACCGCGGTGATCGTGACAGTCCCGCCAGCGATGACCTGGCGGGCGCTTGCGGTGAGGACAACGGTGTTGTAGTTAGTCGGGGTGCCCGCGCAACCGGTCTGAACCCAAGCGGTAACGACCAAACAGCATAGGAAAACGAACCAGGGGCGCCTAACCATCACGCCTCCTCCAGAGCTTCGCCACAATAATCATCGATCATCCAGATTACTCACTTCCTTTAGACCATAGAATCAGATGCCGGAATGCAGGAATGACGGGAGGCAATAGCGTATCAGACAACCAAAAGCCCGAAACATGAGCCAACCGGCATTTTTCCGCTTGATTGTCCGCGACTCGACAGCGGATGGGTGGCCGGGATGATCCGGCTGGGTTGTGGGGAATGCATAAACAGTCTTGCCGTAATCCCTGTACTTCCAGCGAACTTTTTCGGGGATAATGAGCCAGACAGCAAGTCCATCTGCCGACAGGGGGACAACTATTTGCGCGTCGTACTAACGGGCGGTGCGGGATTCCTCGGGTCACATCTTTGCGATCTGCTGATCGCGAAGGGCTGGGACGTTCTCTGCATCGACAATCTGATCACTGGCTCCGAGGCCAACGTCGCCCATTTGCTGCCGAATCCGAAATTCCGTTTCGTCAAGCAAGACGTGTCGAGCGGGATACAAGTCGATGGCGCGGTCGAAGGGGTGATGCATTTCGCGTCGCCAGCCAGCCCTCCGGACTATCTGAAGTACCCGATCGAGACCCTGAAAGTGGGCTCGTACGGAACACACAATGCGCTCGAATTGGCCCGCGCGAAGAAGGCGAGATTCTTGCTGGCTTCGACATCGGAGTGCTACGGAGACCCGGACGTCAGCCCGCAGCCGGAAACCTACTGGGGACACGTGAACTCGGTGGGGCCGCGAAGCGTCTACGACGAAGCCAAGCGATATGCGGAAGCGGTCACGATGGCTTATCACCGGCACCACGGCGTCGATACACACATCGTGCGGATTTTCAACACCTATGGGCCGCGGATGCGCCTGAACGACGGACGCGCGCTCCCGAATTTTCTCTACCAGGCGCTCGCCGGCGAGCCAATCACCGTCTACGGCGATGGGAAACAGACGCGAAGCTTCTGCTACGTTTCGGATTTAATCGAAGGGATTTACCGGCTGTTCGAGTCGAACGAACATTTGCCGGTCAACATCGGCAATCCGCACGAAATCACGATCCTGGAATTCGCGGAGCGCGTGCGCGCGCTCGTGGGCGCGAAGACGCCGATCGTGTTCAGAGAATTGCCCCAGGACGATCCGAAGCAGCGCTGCCCGGACATCACCAAGGCGCGGCGCATTCTGAATTGGGAGCCGAAGGTGAATCTCGAGGACGGACTACAGCGGACCTATGAATTCTTCCGCAAACAGGTCGCGTCCACGGGTCCTACCCGCTGAAATCTCGTCTGTTACTCGCGCGGAAATATCAATCCGGCCGGCCGAAACAGTGATACTCGAACCCGCGCTTTTTCATTTCCTGCGGGGAGAGCAAGTTGCGCCCGTCGAGGATGAGCGGGCGCGCCATGGCGTCGCGCACGCGGTCCCAATCGAGATTGCGGAACTCGTCCCACTCGGTGGCGATGAGCAACGCTTCCGAATTCAGCGCCGCGTCGTAAGGGGACTTCGCGTATTCGATGTTCGGCAGCACCGCGCGCGCTCTTTCCATGGCCTCAGGATCGTAGGCGCGCACGCTCGCTCCCTCGACCAACAGTTGATTCACCAGTTCGACCGCCGGTGCGAAGCGAATATCGTCCGTATTGGGCTTGAAGGCGAGTCCCAGCACGCTGACCTGCTTCCCGCGAATCACCCAGAGCGCTTCCCGAATTTTCGAGATAAACCGTTCGATACGCCGCTTGTTGATTTTCTCCGCTTCCTTCAACATCGAGAAGTCCACGCCGGAGCGTTCCGCGAGAAAAACGAACGCCTGCAAATCCTTTGGGAAACAGAAACCGCCGAAGCCCAAACCGGCGGACAGGAAACTCCCTCCAATGCGCGGGTCCAGACCCATCGCGCGGGTGACTTCCCCGATGTCGGCGCCGAGGCGCTCGGCAAGGTCCGCGACCATGTTGGCGTAGGAAATTTTCATCGCGAGGAATGAATTCGACGCGTGCTTGATCAGTTCCGCGCTGTTAATCGTCGTGACGACCCACGCAGGATCCGGGCCATCGGGGCAACCGTGCGCGTGGACCGGACAATCGAACTTCTTTTCCAGAACGGGCCGGTAGATGTCCTTGAGGTGCTTCTCCGCTTTTTCGTCCTCCACGCCTACGACAATTCGGTCGGGATGGAGGAAATCACCCACGGCCGTGCCCTCGCGAAGGAATTCCGGATTGGAAGCTACCTGAAAATTGACGCCGGTCTTGCGACTATACACGGCGAGAGCCCGCTTGAGTTCCTGACCGGTTCGCGCCGGCACCGTGCTCTTTTCGACCACGAGCTTAGGAGAGTTCGCTTCCGTGGCAACCAGACGCGCCACGTGATCGATCGCGCTCAGGTCCGCATCGCCATTCGGCAGCGGCGGCGTTCCAACGCAGATGAAGATTGCGTCTCCCGCGGCAACCGCGTCGGCCGGATTTTCGCAAAAACTAAGCCGCTTTTGCTTTCGGGCCTTCGCGATCACCTTCTCGAGTCCCGGCTCGTAAATGGGCAAACCGCCCGCTTCGAGAGTGCGTATCTTCGCCACGTCGTTATCCGTGCATACGACGTCGTGCCCGATTTCAGCGAAGCAGGCACCCGTCACCAGGCCCACATAGCCCGTGCCGATAACAGAGATTTTCAACGGTATTTCTCCCGGTCAAAAGGAATCGTGCAAATGCGCCCTAACGAATAATTCTCATATGGACGGCTGCGCGAACCAACACAAATCTCTATGGATGTTTCCTCAGCCCCATGCGGGCGGACAACTAAACCATTTGATTACAATTACTTGGGGCGGCTCAAGGCCTCTGATAGCTGGCCGGTTATGCGTGGGCCGTTGCCGCAGCGCCCTTCACGTACGTGTCGAGGAACTGCAAGGCCAGTTTCCACGCGAGGCCTGCCGCCACGGCGTTATAGCTTCCACGCGCGTCGCAGAAAAACCCGTGGTCGGCATAGGAGACCGTCACGTTCACGTACGCCTTCCCCGCCTTCGATAAGGCGTCTTCCACCGCGCGCCTGTGTTCCGGAAGAATGTGTTTGTCGAGTCCGCCCCAGAAGAGCAGGATCGGCGCATGAAGGTCGCCCGCGCGGGGCAAGAGGCCCTGTGCAATTCCTCCGCCGTAGAATGAAATGGACGCCTGCAACGGCACGGTCGCGCAGGCCAGGAACGACGCGCGGCCTCCCATGCAGAAACCGATGCTGGCGATGCGGTCAGGTGACACTTGGGAGTTGCTTCGCAGCCAGTCGTACGCCGCGCGAATGTCCGCGCTTTGACCCGCCTCCGTCAGCGCCTGAAGGTGCGACATGGCCGACGGAAAATCGTCGTATCGCCCTTCGAAGCCGGGGCCGGTACGGTGAAACAGCTCGGGCGCAATCGCAACGTAGCCTTCCCGCGCGATGCGCTCCGTGACGTCCCGAATGTGTGCATTCACGCCGAACGCCTCCTGCAAGACCAGCATGCCTGGGAATTTCCCCTGGTCCTCCGGCCGGGCCACGTATGCGTTCATCGTGGTTCCATCGGCGACTTGCAGCGTGATCTTCTGCGTGGCGATTTTCGCCATCACCTTCCTCCTTCTTTTGCCGTACATGGACGGTACATCGGGATAAAGACGGTTCCTAGCATAATCGCTTCGCGCCGAATTCGAAACCCCGAGCGGAAATTCAGATCGAATGATCAAGATTCATGGTTTCGGGGAATGCCGCACAGGAGCAAAATGGACTTGAGATGAACTCGCCCGAGAAAACCGATACCCGACCGACCGGGGAACCGGGGCATCCGGCCATCTATCAACTGTCCTACTGGAAAGCGCAGCTCACCGAAAGAGAGAATCAGGCCTTCGTCGTCCTGACGATCGTGATCGGCGCTCTCGCGGGCCTGGCGGTGGTGGCTTTCATTCTGGTCACCGAACGATTGGGCGCGCGGCTCTATCCTCCGGGCGTTTCCGTGTGGTGGCGTCTGCTCGGGCCCATGGCCGGCGCGCTGAGCATGGGTTACGTGTTGGCGCGATTCTTCCCGGATGCCCGCACCAACGGCGTCGTGCAAACAAAATCGGCGATGTATTCCCCGGACGCCCGAATCACAATGCACAGCATCATCGGGAAATTCTTTTGCACGTCGGTGACGCTGGCTTCGGGAATCCCGCTCGGTCCCGAGGGTCCGTCCGTGGCCGTGGGAGCTGGGATTGCGTCCGTGCTCGGGCGCAGGCTGGGCTTGAGCGCGGAAAGAGTGCGCGGACTCATCCCAGTGGGGGCCGCGGCTGCGATCGCGGCGGCGTTTAATACGCCGATTGCCGCGGTGCTATTCACGTTGGAAGAAATCGTAGGGGACCTGCACGCGCCCGTGCTCGGCTCGGTGGTACTGGCCTCCGCAACAGCGTGGATGGTTCTGCGGCTTTCGCTGGGGAACGATCCTCTGTTTCACGTGCCACAATACGCGCTCGTCCACCCGATCGAATTCGTCTTTTACGCCGTCCTAGGAGTGCTCGGAGGAATCGCAAGCGGGCTGTTTATCGGCGGGACCCTGTGGCTACGGGCGAAGTTTAAGCTATTGCCGCCGCGCACGAGATGGCTCCATCCGCTCGCGGGCGGCGTGCTCGTGGGACTCGTCGGGTCCGTCGTCCCGGAAGTGCTGGGCGTCGGCTACGTGCACATCAATTCTCTGCTGAATGGCCACATGGCGATCAAGCTGGCTGCCTTGCTCGTAATTCTGAAGCTCGTCACCTCCGCGGCAAGCAGTAGTTCGGGCAATGCCGGCGGAATCTTCGCTCCCACGCTTTTCATCGGCGCGATGCTGGGAGGCACGGTGGGAGGCGTGGCGCACTTTTTTCTGCCGAGGCTCACCGCAAGCCCCGGGGCGTATGCCCTTGTGGGCATGGGCGCTTTGTTCGCCGGAATCGTGCGTACGCCAATGACGTCGGTCGTGCTCGTGTTCGAGGTCACCCGGGACTACGCCATCATCGTGCCGCTGATGATCGCGAACCTAGTGAGCTACTTCGTTTCTCGAAAAATCCAGGCGAGTACGCTTTACGAGGGTCTCGAGCACCAGGACGGATTGCATTTCCCGGTCGCGGGCGGGCGCGCGCGCCGAGGGGCGCGGCTCGTGTCTCAGGTGATGCGCAAGCCGGAAGAAGTGCTCGCCGCAAACTTGACGGTTGGCGAAGCAAACGCCCTCGCGCAGCGCAGCGGGCTGACTTCCTGGCCGATCGTAGGCGACGAGGGCCTCGTCAGCGTGGTTTCCGCGGAAAGGCTGCATCATCTGCAGAAAGAGGGCAAGGGCGAAGCGCAGCTCGCCAGCGTGGTTGATCCCCTCGTCTTTCCCCACTTGCACAGCGACCAGTCGCTCGACCTCGCCCTCGAACGCATGGGTGCGTCCGGCCTGCTAGCCCTTCCCGTCGTGAGCCGATTCAATGTCAGGGAGCTTCTCGGCGTCGTCTATCTGCCGGACGTTCTGACCGCCTACCGCGTCGCTGCGCAGTCTCCACCGAGGCATCCCCCGCAACAGGGCCCCTAATCTTTGGTTTTCAGCTTGAGCCGATGCTTGTTTTCCTCGAGGAAGGCGCGCAGATTCTCGGCGGCATCGAGGAGACGCACCCACTGCTCGTAGTAGAGAGTGACGGGAAAGCGGCCAAGGCCGTACACGCTGACGCCTCCCTTCTCTCCGACGCGGAATTCGAGGCTCCCCTTCGCTCGGGCGCCGGTCTGCTTTTCGAGCTCGGCGATGCGAGCCATCAACTCTTCTTTGGTGGGTTCAGGCATATTGTCGCTCCCTGTGGAATCCCGGAAACCGAATAGCACCGGTTGCTGAAGTTTTCAAGTCTCGGCGCTGGCGCGGATCTCCTGCCAGCGCTTTGGGCGTTTTTTCGCGTCGAGGACTTTCTTACGCAGGCGGATGGATTTCGGCGTGACCTCGACGTACTCGTCATCGGCGATGAACTCGATGGCCTTTTCGAGGGTCATTTCGCGCGGCGGGATCAGCCGGATCGCCTCGTCGGCAGAGGACGAACGCATATTCGTCTGTTTCTTTTCCTTGGTGATGTTCACGTTCATATCGTCTTCCCGCGCGTTTTCGCCGACGATCATCCCCTCGTAGACTTCCACGCCCGGCCCGATGAACATTTCGCCGCGCTCCTGGATCCCCCAAATCGCATATGCGACGGAAACGCCCGGGCGATCGCACACCAGCGCGCCGGTGAGCCGCATGGCCATATCGCCGGCATAATCGGTCCAGCCCTCGAGCAACGAATGAATCAGAGCCGTGCCGCGCGTGTCCGTGAGCAACTGGCTCCGCAGCCCGATCAATCCCCGCGAGGGGATGCTGAATTCCATCCGAACGCGTCCCGAATGATGGTTCACCATCTTCTTCATTTCGCCGCGGCGCGTCCCGAGCGACTCCATGATGATGCCGATAAACGATTCCGGGCAATCCACGATCAGCAACTCGAGTGGCTCCACGCGGCGTCCGTTTTCGGTGCGCACCACGATTTCCGGCTTGCCGACCATCAACTCGTATCCCTCGCGCCGCATGGTCTCGATCAAAATCGCGAGCTGCAGCTCGCCTCGGCCCAGCACGCGGAATGCATCGGTGGTGCCGGTATCCTCCACGCGCAGCGAAACATTCGTCAGCAGCTCTTTTTCAAGCCTCGCCCGCAAATCGCGCGACGTCACAAACTGCCCTTCACGGCCGGCGAACGGCGAAGTGTTGATGGTGAAAACCATCGCCAGCGTCGGCTCGTCGATCAAGAGCGGCTCGAGCGGCGCGGGATGCTCGAGGTCGGTAATGCTTTCACCAATCTGAATCCCTTCCACTCCTGCAATCGCCACAATGTCACCCGCGGCAACCTGCTCGGCTTCGTCGCGGTCGAGGCCGCGGAACGTAAACAGCTTCGTGATCTTCGTGGGCTGAATCGTTCCGTCCAGCTTCGATATCGCCACTTCCGTCCCGCGATTGAGAGTCCCGTTGAAAACCCGGGCAATCGCGAGGCGCCCCAGAAAATCGCTGTAATCGAGGTTCGTCACCTGAATCTGAAGGACGCCCGCGGGGTCGCCCGCTGGCGGAGGAATCGAAGCGACGATTTGCTCGAAAAGCGGCTGGAGGGTCGTCGAATCGTCGCCCACTTGGCGGTGCGCTACTCCCGTCTTCGCATTCGTGTAGATCACGGGGAAATCGAGCTGGTCTTCCGTGGCGTCGAGATCGATAAAGAGGTCGTAGATTTCGTCGAGGACGGCCGCGGGCCGTGCGTCAGGCCGGTCAATTTTGTTGAGCACCATGATCGGCGGCAGCTTCGCCGCCAGGGCCTTTTGCAGGACGTAGCGCGTCTGCGGCAGCGGGCCTTCGCTCGCGTCCACGAGCACCAGCACGCCGTCCACCATGCGCAACGCGCGCTCCACCTCGCCGCCGAAATCGCTGTGGCCGGGCGTATCCACGATGTTGATTTTCGTGCCGCGATACGTGATCGCCGTGCTCTTCGCCAAAATCGTGATGCCGCGCTCGCGCTCGAGCTCGTTCGAATCCATCACGCGCGTGACCAGTTCCTCGTTTTCGCGGAAGATGCCACTCTGCCGCAGCATGGCGTCGACGAGCGTCGTCTTGCCATGGTCCACATGGGCGATGATGGCGATATTGCGAATCGGTGTCGTCATGGGTTCTGTACGGGTTCTGCGGTCGGCCGGCAGTTAAACAAAAAGGGCTGCAAGCGCGGTCTTGCAGCCCCGATCCATTCTCGAGAATTTCTGGAGCAACAAACGCACAGTTATTTTAGCACGCGGTGGCTTGGGCGCGCTACGCTGCGGCCGGTAGCGGGTTAGTGTCCGAGTAGCGACCGCTAGGAACTCGCCTTCAGCTTTCCACAACCTCGCTTGTGGTCCGCGATCAGATCCGCGAAGGCCTTTTCATCAAGTAGTTCCCCCGCTAACGGACCTGGATTTTTCGTAGACGCATTTCGTGCGAACACACAGGGATGCGCCATTGCGGCTTCTTCCCGCGAGCGGGGAGGGGCCTTAGTTTGAATTGCCGGGCAAGCGTATTACTATTCCTGCATGCCGACGACGATGCCGACGACGATGCCCGTAGCTAGACTCGATACGGGACGTGCTCGTCGCGGACGCGGGCGCAGGGCACAGGGCGCCCAAAGTAAATGCCAGGAACAGTGCAGCCAAAACTCGTTTGTACATGATTCTCCTCTCGCTCTATGGGTTACTCGAGGGGCTTCAGTATATCAATCTGGATCCCCCCTGGTCCGATGCAGCTAGATTGACTCGTCCCCAGAGAAAACGCCTGACTTCCACCAGAGCCACAATGATAAGAAAGACGAAGGCAGATATCTGTTCACATTGAGACACTGTCAAATCTTCTTGCGAATCGGCCGGGAAAGTCGCGCGGACCGCGTTATTTCGAGTCCGAATTCGCGCGTCGCCGTGCTCGTGGTTTGCACCAATGAAGAGTTGATGGTTCCACGCGAAACGGCGAGAGTTCTGGGTGGAGCTTGGCCGCCGGCCGTAAAGCCGGAAACGTCGAATCACTTGTGTGAACGAAAATACGAAGGGCATCCTCGTGTGACGACGCCCTTCGTGTTCCGATCGGTCTTGTTTAGCGTGCGGACGGAGCCTTTGGTGCAGGCGCGGCTCCGGCGGCGTGTTTCGGCGCGGGCTTTGCGGCCGGCACAGGCGTCCAGTATTGGGGATCGGCTTCGATCCAGGATTTCTCAACGTAGCTCCATTCCGGAATCACCATCCAGATGTTGTCCTCGACGCTGGCCACGCTCTCCTCGGAAAGTTTGTTCATCCGGCGCCGTCCTTCGTCGCCCAGCGCAGCGCCGAAATCCTTCCCATGCGCCAGGCCAGTGTCCTCATCCTTGAGGGACGCCATCGGCACCAAGACAAGATAGGCGTCTGTCACACCATTCAGTCCTTCGTAAGCCGCCCAGGGGATGTTTTGGCCGCTCTTGAGGTTGGCGTCGCGATAAAGCTTCGTCAATTCCTCGAACTGTTCGTCGTGACCGGAGCGCATGTGGAAGACGACCACCTCATAGTAATGGGAGTGCGGTATGTCAGATCCGGCGACGTTGTTGCTGAGGTCGGGGCGGTAATGCCAGATGGTGTAGTGGATCTCGGATACGTAAGGGGCCTCGCGCACAGCCAGCGCGTCAAACTTAGCGTCGATCGCCGCGTTGCCGACGGCCCACTCCTCGTTCTTTTGCAGCGCCTCGTAAGAATCATAGCCGAAGAGGTAAGTCGCTCGAGGTGTGCCCGTCAGGGCCTCCATCGCCAGGAAATGCGTCGGGTCCTTGAGTTGCTGCGACAACGCAGGGTATTCTGAAGCAACATTGTCGTAGGGTCCATCCTCGTAGGGCTTTATGTTGTCCGTCTGGATGTTGAGGATGTTGGGCGGCGGAACTGCCGGAGTTTGTGCGTGTACGGCCAGGGAGCCTGCCAGTGCCAGGGACAATCCTGCGACGGAACGAAGCCATTTCTTCATGTCTGCCCACCTCCAGGGGGCCAGAAGGGAAATTGCGGAACAGGAAAGAATCGAAACCTGCAAATACCTCTTTCCCTCAACCGTTAGCCGGGGATTGTGTGACTCCTCCTCAGGCTCGGCAGGGAGATGATCCGGCAACGAACGGACAATCCCTCTTGCAAACCTAGGTTGCGCGTCTCAAAGAGAAATGTCTGTTCACTTAGAGACACTCCGAGTGCGGCCCCTTCTACGGATAGCGCCCTACCAGTCCATGTGAACCCACTACCGCGGATAGCTCCAGACTGCGCAACTTTGCGCGATTGAAGGGGCTGATAGGGTTCACCAATACAGCTTCACTTGGTCGGATAGTCGGCTACACATAGAAGTGACCTCCTTCGCAGCCGATTTAGCGACGCACCTCGGGATTATGCCCGGATCGCGGCGTACCCGGAAACTGGCCTACCGCGCGTGCGTCTCGGAGGAACCAAAAGCCACACGGTGCGCTTCGGGCCCCGCCGCGATCGTGATCGCGGCGGCGGCGAATGCGACTGCGGCGAACGCTCCCATCGCTTGCCCGTAGCTCAGATGATGGCTCATCCGGGCTTCCACGTACGGGGCCGTCGAGGCGATCAGAACTCCGAGTTGATAGGCAAACCCGGGGAAGAATCCGCGCAGCGCGCCGGGCGAAAGCTCGTTGATGTGCGCCGGGATCACGCCCCACGCTCCCTGCACCATGAACTGCATCAAGAACGCGCCCGCGGACATCAGAGCCACGACCGGCGGCGCGAACACCCAGACCGGAATCAGCAGAAGAGCCAGCAGCGCCGACGTCACCATCGCGCGGCGGCGCCCGCGACGGTCGGAGTAAAGCCCGACGAGGATGCCCCCCGTGATCGCACCCAGCATCGACACAACGCTGATGATTGCCGTGGCTCGAGTGCTGAAATGAAGCTGGCGCTGGAGGAACGTCGGGTAAAGGTCCTGCGTGCCGTGCGACATGAAGTTCATCATGGCCATCAGCAGCACGAGATACAGGAAGCGCTTCCAGTTCGCGGCCACCGCCCCGAAATACTCGCGCCAACTTTTTCGCTCGCGGGCTTGGGCCTTCCACGCATCGCTCTCTTTCACTTTGGCGCGGATGAAAAGCGTCAGGAGTGCGGGGATTCCGCCGACAAAAAACATCGGGCGCCAGCCCCAGTGCGGAAAGACCGTCCAGAACGCGATCGCCGCGAGCAGATTGCCGAGCGCGTAGCCCTCCTGCAGCACGCCGGAAAGAATTCCGCGCCACTTCGCCGGGACGGATTCCATCGCCAGCGACGCGCCCACGCCCCACTCACCGCCCATTCCGATGCCATAGAGCAGCCGCAGGATCAGGAACACGCGGTAGCTGGGAGCGAGCCCGGAAAGAACCTCCACGACCGAATAGAACAGCACATCGAGCATCAGCGGGAGGCGCCGCCCGTAGCGGTCGGCCAGCAGTCCGAAAAGGAACGCACCGACCGGGCGCATCATGAGGCTCGCCGTCAGGGTCAGCGTGATGTCGGCCACGGACTTGTGAAAATCCGCGGCGACCTTTGCGAGCACGTAGGTCAGAATGAAATAGTCGAAAGCGTCGAGCGTCCAGCCGAGAAATCCCGCGATCAGAGCATTGCGTGAATTGGCGCGCGAGTTCGCCCGCGAATCGGTAACGCTCCCGTTCACCAAGAGAGTGGGCTCATTGGCAGCGCTTTCGATTTGCGCCTAATCATAAAGCCAATCGTTGAGTCCGTACTTTCGATACAGTAGGTACAATTTGTCGCGTTCCTTGCCCTCTTCCTCTGAAATCTCATGAGCCTTCGTGAAGTCGTGGTTGGCGATGGCATCTTCGATGCGATTCTTGATCGACCTGACACGCGTTTGCAATTCAACGACATCCTCCGGCAATGCGCGAGGCTCTCTAACGAAGGTCTCGTGTGCCGAGTCATCATGCGGGATTCGCATTAGTTCTTCACGGGTTGAGTTGAGATGAACGCCCCGCTCGGCCAATATCTGTGCTGCGAAGCATTTGTCTTCATGAAGGAGGGCCAGCAACAGGTGTTCGGTGCCAATCCGTTTACTCGAAAGCAGGCCGGCTTCTTCTGCCGCCGCGGCCAGCACCTGTTTGCTCGCGCGGCTGAGCGGAAGCTCCATGGGGCCTGACGTTTTCTCGCGGGCAGGTTTACTCTGCTCGACCCTCATCCAAACTAGCTCCACCGCCCACGGTGAACCTAGGAAACGGCGCGCGAGGGCTCTGTCTTCCCGCAACAAGCCCAATAGAAGATGCTCCGTTTCAATCTCCGCGCTTCCGACTCTGCCCGCCACGGAGCGCGCCCCAAAAATTACCCGCCTTGCTGCCTGTGAGTACCTTTCAAACATTGCGCCCTTCCCTCAGCAGATTCGTCGAATGGACCTCATTTCGAGGCGGGGCCCGCGGGCCTCAAGCGGGGATTCAAGACGGCGTCCGTCACCCGCGCCACCTGCACCATTTCGGCGACATCGTGCACGCGCACGATGTGCGCACCGAATAGAACGCTCGCCGCCACCGCCGCGGCCGTGCCCCACGAACGCTCGCCCTTCGCTGCTTCGCCGAGCGCCTTTCCGATGAACGACTTGCGCGAGGGGCCGACCAGCAGCGGGAAGCCGAGCCGGGCGAGTTCCGGCAGCCGCTCGATCAACTCGAAGTTCTGCGCGTAGCTTTTGCCGAATCCGATGCCGGGATCGAGCACGATTTGCGATTTCGCCACTCCCGCGCGGAGCGCCGTGGCGACCGCGCGGCGCAAGCCTGCGGCGACGTCGCGCACCACGTCGCGCGCGAACGGCCTTTTTTGCATCGTGCGCGGCTCGCCCCGCATGTGCATCAGGATCAGAGGCATCTTGCGCCGGCGGGCAATTTCGGCAAGCCGCGGATCGGTTCGGAGCGCCGTCACGTCGTTCAGGATTTCCGCACCGGCCTCGGCCGCAGCCTCGGCGACCTCGGATTTGCTCGTATCGACCGAAATCGGAATCGCGAGCCGCCCGCGCAGCCCTTTCAGCACGGGCAAAATCCGCCGGAGCTCTTCCTCGGCCGAAATTCCTTCCGAGCCCGGCCGGGTCGACTCCCCGCCGATATCGAGAATATCCGCGCCCTGCGCCTCCATTTCCAGGGCGCGCGCGATCGCGGCGTCGGCGCTGAAAAACAGCCCGCCATCCGAAAAGCTGTCCGGCGTGACGTTCAGCACGCCCATGACGAGCGTACGCTTGCCGAGTTCCAGCGTCCGTGACGGTAGCTTCAGCCGAAATATTTTGCGTCGAAACATGGACGGCTATTGAACCACGGATTGCGGCAAACATTAAGCGGATCAGGCAGGCGTGCGGTAAGCCGTTAGCCGCTCCATCAGACTCGCGCGCACCGCCGGCCAGTCTTGATCGATTACGGAGAAGAAAACGACGTCGCGCACGTCGCCGTTCCAAGCGATCTTGCGGCTCCTTAGCACACCTTCGCGTACGGCGCCTAACTTCAGCACCGCAGACTGGCTCCGCCAGTTCTCCGAATCGATGACGAATTCGACGCGAACCGCGCCTGCGTTAAAAGCGTGCTCCAGCATCAGAAGCTTGCATTCCGGATTGGCGAACCCTCCGCGTGCGCCGGGATGCAGAAAGGTTGCACCAATCTCGATGCCGCGCTGAGACAGGCTCAGCCCCATAAAGCTTGAGGTTCCGATTACAGAATCATCCGAGAGCCGCCGGACGGCGTAAGCCAAGCGATGGCCGCTGGCGATGCCTTCGAGCATCGACGACCAGTAGGGATCAAAGCCCTGAGTGAGCGGATTGATGATCATGGTGGACCAAGTGTCCGGGTCGCATTCAACCGCAGCGCGCAGCAGCTCTTTTATCGCAGGCGTGACCGGTTCGAGCCGCACAAAACGGCCCTGGAGCGGCATGAACTCGACTTTCATCTGATTGTCCCAAAACCTCCATTGTGGACGCGAAGAGGCCGCCAATTATACCCGCGACGGTCCACAAATGGCGTTCCGGGAAGCAAGCGCGCAAGTAACGATCACTGTGTCGTGGGAACGTAATACGCGGCGCGGTAAGTGACCTGCACGCCGGGCTGCCCGGGCACCTCGACGCGCAGCGAATGCCAGCCGGGGCGCGCGTCCGGCCCGTCGGCGCCGAGCGCCGGGTAGAACCCGAGCGTGTATTCCGCGCGAATCTTCTCCGCAATCTTCCGGAACGTGTCCGCCATGGTTTCGGCCTCGCGCAGGAAATAGAGCTGGCCGCCGGCGCGGCGCACAATCTCGGCGAGATACAGCGTGTACGGAGGAATCCCCGACGCGCGCGCCGCGGGCGTCACCAGCGTGACCTCTCGATGCGCCGCGAGCCATTCGGGCGTCATCACCTTCGGCCGGTTCTCCGTGGAAACGGCGAAAACCTGAATGTCCTCCGCCGCCAGGAGCCGCGCGACGTCATCGAACGTCAGCCGGTCCGCGGGCTCTCCCAGCTGCGGCGCCATGCTCGCAGGATCGAGCGTGAGGCCGAGGCCGCTGTCCTGCCCGTCGGTCAGCAGGACGATTGCCTTGCGCCCGGTGCGTCCCGAGAAAAGCTCGCGGCCCGCGAGATAGACGGCCTCATAAATATTCGACCCGCCGGTATCGCCAAGAAGGGCGCGAACGTCCACGCGCGCGACCGCGCGGCGAACCTGCTCGCGCGCGTCCGAAAACGGAAGTTGGAGGTACGTGTGCGCGGAAAAATCGATTACGGCCGCTCGATCGAGCGGCGCAAGCGCGTCCACCAGCGCGTCCGCCGCCCGCTTCATCTCCTCCGCATCGGGCAGCACGCTCGGGCTCGCATCGATTACCAGCGCCACGCTCGCGGGCTCCGTCGAAGCGTCGAAGTAAGAAATCGGCTGCTCGGCGCTGTCTTCGAAAACCTTGAAGTCCTCGCGACGCAGACCCGGAACAGCCGCGCCGTCGGCGGTAGAAACGATGCACGTGACGGGAACCATTTGCGTGCGGACGTGAATCGAAGCAGAACCTGAAGCCGCACCGCCCCCGCTCTCCCTCGCCGCATCGCCCGCTGTGACGGCGCGGAGCTCTCCCGTGACTGGATCGCGCCGCCAGGTGATCTTCTTATCGAGCTGGCGCGGAAGCTTCGTCGATGGATTGTGCTGTGGGGGCGCAGCCGGGAAGACCGCAGCGGGAACGACAAACGAAATCGCCGCGAGCGCAAGGAGCGGGGCTCGCATGGAGGCGGTCAATCGAGATCGAAGTCGCGGATCGGCTTCTCGACGGGCGCGTCTTTTGCCTTCTTGAGGCCCTCGGCGAACTTGCGCGCGAGAACGTCCTCTTTCGTCTTTTCCGCTTCTACGGAGGCGCGAAACTTCGCCTCGACGGCTTCGTCGTGTTGGCGGAGAAGGCGTGCGGTATCGTCAAGATCGATGGACGGCGGTCTCACCGGCGACACGTGCGAGAGCACCACGCCGAGCGAGCGGTCCACCGCTAATTTGGCATGACAGCAGGGACAATCGACTTCGAAGGTATCGGCAGGTTTCTTCACCATGCCCGTATTCTACGCCACTTTTGGCCCCGGGAAGGCCTCGGCATGGTGCAAAAAGTCCTTATAATTAGAAACACTTTGCGAGGCTTATCCGGCCCCAAATTGCCCCAAAAAGACCGTTATCTCTACGCGGGAGCGGGTTTTTCGCCCTTCGCGAGGCCGGGGATCGGCCGCGGCTCAGGACGCAGCGTGAGCTGCGGCTCCTTGCTCGGCACCGGCGGCGCCGCGGGAGGCGGTGGCGGTATTTTGTCCGGCAGAGGTTTGCCTGCCATCAGGAGCTTCAATTCGGTCGCGTCGAGCACTTCCCGGTCGAGCAGGGCCTGCGCGACCCGCTCGAGCGCATCGCGGTACGTTTCCAGGATGGTGCGCGCGCGGCCGTATCCGGTGTTGATGATGTTGCGCACTTCGCCGTCAATCTTGATCGCGGTGTCCTCCGAATAATCGCGGTGCTGCGCGATTTCGCGGCCGAGGAAGATGGCCTCTTCCTTCTTTCCGAAGGTGAGCGGTCCAAGCGGGCTCATGCCCCATTCGCATACCATCTGCCGGGCGATTTCCGTCGCGCGCTCGATATCGTTGCCGGCGCCGGTGGTGATGTGGTTCAGGAAAATCTCCTCGGCGGCACGTCCGCCCATCAGGACGGCAAGCTGCGATTCGAGGAATTCCTTCGTATACGTGTGCTTGTCGTCGATGGGCAGCTGCATCGTGACGCCCAGGGCCATGCCGCGCGGGATGATCGTTACCTTGTGCAAAGGATCCGCGCCCGGCGTCATCGCGGCGACGAGCGCGTGGCCCGCCTCGTGGTACGCCGTGTTCTTCTTCTCCTCGTCCGAGAGAATCATGGACTTCCGCTCGACGCCCATCAGGACTTTGTCCTTGGACATTTCAAAGTCCGCCATGGTGACGAACTTGCGGTTCTGGCGGGCCGCCCAAAGCGCCGCCTCGTTGACCAGGTTCGCGACGTCAGCGCCCGAGAATCCGGGCGTACCGCGCGCGATCACGGACAGGTCGACGTCCTCCGCCAGAGGCACCTTTCGCGTGTGCACCCGCAGGATTTCTTCGCGCCCCCTAACGTCCGGCCGCGGCACCACAACGCGCCGGTCGAAGCGGCCCGGCCGCAACAGCGCCGGATCGAGCACGTCCGGCCGGTTCGTGGCCGCGATCAAAATCACGCCCTCATTCGATTCGAAGCCGTCCATTTCGACGAGAAGCGCGTTCAGCGTCTGCTCGCGTTCGTCGTGCCCGCCTCCGAGTCCCGCGCCGCGATGGCGCCCGACCGCGTCGATTTCATCGATGAAAATGATGCAGGGCGCGTTCTTCTTGCCTTGTTCGAAGAGATCGCGGACGCGGCTCGCGCCCACGCCGACGAACATCTCGACAAAGTCCGACCCCGAGATCGAAAAGAATGGGACGTTCGCCTCTCCGGCAATCGCCCGAGCCAGCAAAGTCTTGCCCGTTCCCGGAGGGCCGACCAGTAACACGCCTTTCGGGATGCGCCCGCCGAGCTTCTGGAATTTCTGCGGGTCCTTCAAGAAGTCGATAATTTCGTAGAGCTCTTCCTTGGCCTCATCGATTCCGGCGACGTCCTTAAAAGTGGCCTTCTTCTGCTGCGCGGTCAGCAGGCGCGCCCGCGACTTTCCGAAACTGAGCGCCTTGTTCCCGCCCGCCTGCATCTGCCTCATCATGAAGATCCAGATGCCCAGGATTACGATGAACGGCGAAAGATTGATGATCAGAGTGAGCCAGTTGGCGTCCTTCACTTCCTTGTAATTGAAGAGCACGCCCTTGTCCTGCAGGGCCTTGGTGATGTCGGGAATGGCGGTGTTGGCGATGGTGACGCCGCGGAACTTGCCGCCGTCGCGGTATTCGCCCTGGACCTCCGCGCTGTTGGGCGAAAGGTAGATCGTCACGTCCTTGACGTTGCCGCTATCGACCTTGGCGAGAAAGTTTGTGTAGCTGGGCTCGTCCTCGTGCGCCGTGGGCCCGCCGTGCGATGCCATTTGCCATAGCACAACCGCCAGCGCAACCATCAAGACCCAAAATAGGATAGTGCGTACTGTTGAGTTCACCGTGTTACCTCACCCTTTGGATGCTTTCTTGCGAGCGCTCACGCCCCGGACGCGGGCGCTTCGCAGGCCCTTCACTGCCACGTAAGGCAGGTTGCGATACAGCCCTCGCTCTCCGCTCAAGCCGTATCCTACCCACGTTTGTTTAGATGCGGCGGCGAACCCGGTATATTCAGCTCGCAGGTCCACTTTTCGGGCCGCCGGCTTGTCGAATAGCACCGCCAGGCGCAACGAACGCGGATGACCTTCCTCGAGCCGCCTCATCAGGAAATCCTGCGTGACGCCGGTATTGAGCACGGCGTCCACCACCAGAACGTCGCGGCCGCGGAGCGGGGGCGGCGCGCTGAAAAAAACCTCGCGATAATCGTGTCCCGCGAGCCGCACGTCCCGCATGTCCGAACGCACGAAGTGGCATACGACGGGCCTCGAAATCTCGCGGACCAGATCGGCGGCGAATACGAACGAGTTCTCCAGCACGACGACCACGTCCAGCGTCCGCTTCGCATAGTCGCGGGAAATGGCGCGGCCCAACTGGCCCAATCTTGTCGCAAGACGCCGCCGGGTAAACGCGACTTTCATCGGCCCCTCAAAGGCGCTGTTCCTCGATCACAACACCCGCCCTTGTACTTTCTCCCGCACAACATTCCTCGGCCGGGGGCATCCCGCGCGCCCAAACGACGCGTCCGCCGCTTTCCAATACCGGCCAGGAGACTCGTTCGCGGCTTGGAATGCGGCCCGCCAAAAACATCCGCTTCAATTTCTGCGTCTGACGCCGCCCCCGGGGCCGATACGCGTCTCCCGGCCGCCAGTTTCGGAGAATCAACGGGGCCCGGAGAAGATCGGCATCCAGGGCCACCTTCTCCCTTTTAGTGTCGCGCTCCCGGATAGGCCAGTCAATCACTTTCAAGCAGAAGCGGCTCTTAAGTTCCGGTACGGAAACAGTCGCCACGCCGCGGTCCGGCAGCTGCACCAAATAATGATATGCGTACTGCTGCTCGTTGGTTTCCTGCGAGCGCAAGCGGCGCTCCGTGCGAGCCGCGCGGGAAAAGATCAACTGAGCAAAACTTCGCTCGACCTGAACCCCACCCGGCAGTTCGACGCGACGGCCGCTGGTGGACTCGCACGCAAGGTGAAGCACTTGCTCCACTCGTTCGGCGGTGGGACCCTGCTGCTCGCCACGCACACTCTGGTAGAGACGCCGAATCAGACGTTCGGTTAGCGCCCGCTGTGGCTTCGCTCCTTCGTTATCCGGCGTCATTCCCTCGCCCGTGACCCCGGACAAATCAAGGGGCGCCAGAAGATCCCGGATGCCAATAACGAACGTCCCGTCGCCTTCGCGAACGAGAGCCTGAAAGCGATCTTCGACGAGCGCGTCCCAAAACTGCTCGTCTTCCCGCGAAAGCCGCGCCAACCTCGAAAGCCGGTCCGTGACCCGCGGAGAAAAGTCTCGCTCGAGCAGCGGCATAAGCTGCTCGCGAATTCGCGCCCTCGAGCGGCGCATATCAAGATTCGTCACGTCTTCGCGCCAGGCCTGCCCGAGGCCTCGAAGGTATTTTCGCAGCTCCTCCCGTCGATGCCCGAGAAGCGGCCGCACGACTACTCCTGCAACGGGATAGATTCCCGCGAGGCCGGCTGGACCGGTCCCTCGAAGCAAATGCGCGAGAACCGTTTCGGCCTGGTCGTCCTGGGTGTGCGCGACGGCGATGCGCGTTGCGCGGCCTTCAGCGACCACGCGCGCGAAAAACGCGTAGCGCAGACGCCGGGCCGCATCCTCGAGATTCCATTTGTGGCTCGCGGCGGCAGCGGCGACATCCGATCGTTCCAGAATGAATTCCAACCCGCGCTCGCAGGCCAATTCGGCAACGAACCGGGCGTCCGCTTCGGACTCCGCGCCGCGCAGGCCGTGATCGAAATGAACGATGAGCAAAGTGATCCCGAGCTTGTCGCGCAGGCTCTCGAACAGCCGCAGGAGCGCCACCGAATCTCCCCCGCCGGAAACGGCCACGCCCACGCGGTCGCCAGGCGCGAGCATGCGCGTTTCCCGAATGCTCTGAACCACGCGTTGTTCAAGGGAGGTCACGGGAAGCAGTCCTCGGGCCAATCCACTCTGGATGCCTTCATGGTAGCAGCTTGGCTGGAGAAGGGTCGAGCGTCGCGAAAGGATGGCGGCTGGGGAATTTACAATCGCCCGTTCGCTTGCTGCACGAACAATTCGAGGCTGGACGAGATGCGCCGATCGAGGGCCACGGCCGCAAAATAAGAGCATCGCTGCCGCTCGCTGTCGGTCCATGCAACCAGCGCCGGGATCGCAGTCCGCGAGAAGCGGCCGAGAACGTCCAAAAGACCGTAGTAGCTTCCGACCGCGCGCATGTCCGCCTGATAGGCGCGGTTCCCCGGGCAGAGGCGCAGGAGTTCCACGAACCGCTCGAAGTCGTCCGCAGCGACGCCATCTTTTTGGACGCCCGCCGCCTCGCGTACCCGCGCGGAGAGTTCAATCTGCCGGCTCGAGGCCAGGATTGACCGGCAGTAGTAGAGGAAGAATTGAATGAGCGCTACGAGGGAACCAACGTAAATCAACGCTGCAATCATCGGGCCTTCGCCGCCAAAGTGGGTATCATCACGAGCGCCTCTTCCCGAGTTCGCAGGAACGCCAACGTCCAAGCCAGCGACAGCCAAACACTTGCAGCCGGCGGAACCCAGGCTAAAGCCGTTCTCTGCCACGCCGGAAATAGATCCCGTAGGGCGTACGCCCCAGCGGTCGCGCTGTAATAGATCCCGAGGGCCAGGACCAACTGGACGACCCTGGCAGACCTCTCACGCAGCTTTATCATCGCGCCCCAGAGGATATACGTCAATACCGTCCCTATGAAGTAAAGGTCCTCTCCCATCTCGACGACGAAATGCTCCGTCAGGTGGCTCTTGTGCTGGCGAACCACGATATACGAGAGGGCCGCCGTCAAAAGGAGCAGCAGGGCGGCGCCAGCGCGAATGTGGCGGTTCGTGTCCGTCCCGGAAAAAACGTGCATGTAGAGATGCATCACGACGAAGAAAAGCAGAATCGTCAGCAAACTGTCGGAATAGTAGTAGAGGTAAAAATACTGCGGCGACCTCACTCCGAACTTCAGAAAGCACAAGTACTGCGCGCCCTGCACGAGGAACGTGCAGGTCATATACAGGGAGATCGAGAAATAGCGCGCGAAAGCTCCCCGGTAAAAAATGGACACGACCGCGGCTGCTTCAAAGACGAAGCCTGCGATCCACAACGCATAGTCGACGGGACCAAGCAATCGAACCTGCCCATCAGCGCGGCCCGTTTTGGTCCCGTCGTGTCGAAGCGGGAACGTCTCCTACCGCATGGAAGGCGGAGGCGCCGCTCCGTTGCTGCCCGGAATCGGGGGCATGGGAGACGACGTGTCCGCCAGGACCACGTGGCTCGAAAACGACTTAAGCCACATCGCACCGGTCAGAACCAACAGCACCAGCAACACGACTGCAAGCCACTTCTTCATAGACTCCTCCGTGTGCCGCATGGAGCGGCGGAGTCTACGAAGCGCGTCCATTGCCGTACCGAAGGCTATTTCATACGGGCCGGTACGGATGCATTTTCAAGTCGTGTTGTCGTGCAAGGCCTCGCTGAATTGCGCCGATAAAATAGCTCTGTCGCAGGCGCCGGGTCAACGTGCCCGTGCGCGGCGTCTGTGTTCGTGTGGAACTCTCTCTCCCCTCGCCCAAGCAAGAAGCGAAGCAGGGTTGCCATCGCCCAAGCCTCCCGGCACAATGGCCTTCGCTGCAAATGGGAATCCGTCTCGTGCCCAGCGGCCGCGAGAGATTGAGGGAATTGAATGAGGAGCCCGAATCGGTTGGTTTGGAGAGCGGTCGTGCTCGTGTTTCTCGCCGCGCACCTCCTCCCATTCCAGGCGCAAGCAGGTGGCGGACCGGCCAAGGCGCCCAAGAGGGCCGGATGGAAGTTCGCCGTCTCCGGTGATTCGCGCAACTGCGGCGACGTCGTGATGCCGGCGATTGCCGCGGGAGTGAAGCAGAAGCGGCCGCTTTTCTACTGGCACCTCGGCGATTTTAGAAAGATCACCGGCGTGGACGAGGACATCCAACATCAACCCGAGCATCTCGCCCAACCGCTTACCCTGCCCGAATACGAAGACATGGCCTGGAAAGACTTCGTCCAGAACCAACTCGCACCCTTCGGCAAACTCCCCGTCTATCTCGCAATCGGCAACCACGAAACGGCAAAACCGAAGACGCGCGCGGAATTCATCGTGCAGTTTCGCCCCTGGTTCGATGCGCCGGGGCTGCGCGCCCAGCGCCTCCGCGATGATCCCGGCGACCTCGAGCCGAAAACGTACTATCACTGGATCGAGCGCGGCATCGATTTCATCACCCTCGACAACGCCACCGAGGATCAGTTCGACGCGGCGCAAGTCGCGTGGTTCGAGAAGCGGCTGAGCGCTGATGCGGCGAACCCGCGGATTCGGACGATCGTCGCGGGGATGCATGAGGCGCTGCCGGAGAGTATTTCAGCGAATCACAGCATGGATCAGGCGGAGGAATCGGGCATCGAAGGGGGCCGGCGCGTGTACGCCGACCTGCTGAAGGCGCAGAATGAGGATCACAAGCGCGTCTACGTGCTTGCCAGCCATTCGCACTATTTCATGGACGGAATCTTCAACACGCAGTATTGGCGCGAGCATGGCGGCGTCCTGCCGGGATGGATCATCGGAACGGCGGGCGCGCAACGGTATGCGTTGCCCCCGGACGCAGCGGACGCGCGCGCGGCGGAAACGAACGTCTACGGCTATCTCCTCGCCACCGTCAGCCGCAACGGCCAGATTCAATTTGATTTCCAGCGCTTGAATGAGCAGGATGCTCCCGCCGCCGTGACCCGGCGATACACGCCGGCTTTCGTCCATTGGTGCTTCGCCGAGAACTCCTCCGCGCCGCACTGACGCGGAATCCTTCGGTAGCGAAAGGAAACGACACGAAGATGGCCACGCAAACCGCCAAGCCGCAGCGCAACCCCGAATTGATCTTCGATACGCTGAACGCGTACCAGCGCACGGCGGCGCTCAAAGCCGCAATCCAGCTCGACATCTTTACGGCCATCGGCGAAGGAGCCGACACCGTTCCGGCACTTGCGAAGCGCTGCCAGGCCACCGAGCGCGGCGTGCGGATTCTCTGCGACTTTCTCACGGTCCACGGGTTTCTGACGAAGCATGGCCAGCAGTACGCCTTGACGGAGGACTCCGCTACTTTCCTGGACCGGCGCTCGCCCGCGTGCATCGCCTCGACGGAAGGTTTCCTCACCCTGCCCCAGACGATCAACGCGTATCACGAACTGGCGAATACGATTCGAACCGGGCGCCCGGCCATGGCGGAGGGCGAGGGGTCGATCTCGACCGAGAATCCCATCTGGGTCGAATTTGCGCGCTCCATGGCGGCGATGGTGACCCCAATCGCCGAAGAGATGGCGCGACACCTCAACGCGGAGGCCGGTAAAAAGTGGAAGGTGCTCGATATCGCCGCGGGCCACGGCAAATTCGGCATCACGGTTGCGAAACAGAATCCGAATGCCGAAATCTTCGCGCAGGACTGGGCGCCCGTGCTGGAAGTCGCCGCGGAGAATGCGCGCGCGGCCGGCGTCGAAGCGCGCCTTCATCGTCTGCCGGGCAGCGCTTTCGACGTGGAATTCGGTTCGGACTACGACGTGGTCCTGATAACGAACTTCCTGCATCACTTCGACGCGGCGACAATTGAAACTTTGATGCGCAAGATACGCGCTTCCCTCGCGCCGGGCGGCGTTGTCGTCACCCTCGATTTCGTGCCCAACGAAGACCGCATCTCCCCACCTCGCGCCGCTGGTTTCAGCATGATGATGCTGGGCATGACTCCGGCGGGAGATGCATACACGTTCTCGGAATACGAACGTATGTTCCGGAATGCGGGCTTTTCCTCAAACGAGCTGCGCCCCTTGCAGGCGGGCTTTCATTGCGTAATTCTTTCGCGCGTCTGAAGGGTCGGAAGCGCAAGCCGCGGCGGGGATTTTCTCGCTAAGCTCCGAGCGCGAGAGCGATCAACGTCTTCTGTTCCATCTCGTGCGCCTTGCCCGATCCGGTGGCGGGGCTAGCGCTCGAGGAACGATTGACAGACAGCACGGAACGGCCGCGAGCCAGCCGTTCGAGTTGCGGAATCACGAATCCATGCGCACCCATGTTTCCCGGCTCCTCCTGGATCCACACGAACTCCTTCGCGTTCGGGTGGCGATCCATCTCCGCACTCAGCTCCTGCTCGGGGAAAGGATAGAGCTGCTCGACAAACACGATGGCCGGGTGGTTCTCCGGATGGCGTTTCCGTTCGGCCTGGAGCTCGTGGCCGATCTTGCCCGTGCAGAGGAGGACGCGTTCGGCCGAGCCATTGCCGCCGTCCGGGATCACGTTGAGGAAACGCCCGCTTGCAAAATCGGCGAGCGGCGAAGACGCCGCGGGATTGCGCAGCATGCTCTTGGGCGTAAACACGACGAGCGGTTTCCGCCAGGTTCGCAGAGCCTGGCGCCGCAAGAGATGAAAATATTGCGCGGCCGTTGACGGCTGGCAGACCTGGATGTTGTCGCGCGCGGCAAGCTCGAGAAACCGTTCGATTCGCGCGCTCGAATGCTCCGGCCCCTGCCCCTCGTAGCCGTGCGGCAGCAACAGCACGACGCCCGAGAGCAGGTTCCATTTGTCCTCGCTCGCCGCGATGAACTGGTCGATGATGATCTGCGCGCCGTTGGCGAAGTCCCCGAACTGCGCCTCCCACAAGACGAGCGCCTCCGGAAAGTCGCGGCTGAAGCCGTACTCGAAGCCCAGCACGGCCGCCTCCGAGAGCGGCGAGTTGTAGATCTCGCACCAGGCGCTTTCCGGCGCCAGATGTGCCAGGGGTACGTACTCCTCCTCGTTCTCGATGTCGATCAGCGCGGCGTGCCGCTGATTGAACGTCCCGCGCCGCGAGTCCTGCCCGGAAAGCCGCACGGGAACGCCTTGCTTCAACAGCGAGCCGAACGCCAGCGCCTCGGCCATTCCGTAGTCGACCACCCGCTTGCCCTGCGCCATCTCGAGCCTCTGCTCGAGCAGTTTCTTCACTTTCGGATGGACATGGAATCCGTCGGGATAGCTCACCAGGGCTTCGCCAACCGCCGTCAGCGATTCCTCCGCGACCGCTGTGTCCACTTCGAGCGAAGCGTCGTAGCGCCCGCCGCGGAACCGGCCCCAATAGCGCGGCAGACGGCGCATCATCGGGCTCTTCTCGATTTCCTTCGCTTCCTCCTGGGCCGCGTCCAATTCCTCGCGCACGCGCCGGATGGCCGGTTCCGGGTCGATACCGGTCTTGCCGGCATAGGTCCGCCACACCGGCGGATGGGCTTCGATCTTCCGGTAACGCAGCGGTTGCGTGATCGTGGGATCGTCCACCTCGCTGTGGCCGTGCCGGCGGTAGCCGACCAAGTCCACGATTACGGGCGTCCCGAACGCGTAGCGATACTCGAGAGCGATCCGGCCCACGCGCACGACCGCCTCCAGGTCCTCCCCGTTGACATGGAAGATTGGCACGGGCAGACGCTTGGCAAGGTCCGAGGAAAAGCGCGAGGATCCCGTATCGCGGGGCACCGTCGTGAAGCCGATCAGGTTGTTCACGATGATGTGCACCGAGCCGCCCACCGTGAAGCCTTCGACCCCGGACATGTTCAGCGTCTCGGCGCAAATTCCCTGTCCCGCAAAGGCCGCATCGCCGTGCATCACGATGGGAACGACGAGCCTGCGCCCGCGATCGCCGCGGCGCATCTGCTTCGCCCTCGTTCGTCCCATAACCACCGGATCGACGGCTTCGAGATGGCTCGGATTCGAAACCAGATGCATTTCGATGGTCTGGCCGTTCGCCGCATGAAACTCCCCGGTCGCGCCCATGTGGTACTTCACGTCGCCGCTGCCCAACGTGCTCCGCGGGTCGACATCCTCGAATCGCGCGAACAGCTCCGCCGCCGCCCGGCCGACGATATTCACCATCACGTTCAACCGCCCGCGATGGCTCATCGCCAGCATGGCCTTTTCGGCGCCCTGCTCGGACGCTGCATTCAGAATCGCGTCCAGCAACGGGAGCAGCGCCGCTTCGCCCTCGAGGGAGTAGCGCTTCGTGCCCAGATAGCGCGTCTGCAACACTTGCTCGAAGATTTCGGCGCGGATCAGAAGCCCGAGAATTCGGGCGCGGTCCGGCTCCGGTGCTTCCGATTCCATCTGTTCCTGCACCCACAACCGCCGCTCCCGCTCCGGAATGTGCATAAACTCCGCCCCGATGCTCCCGCAGTACACGCGGCGCGCCGCGTCGGCTTCCGGACCCGCAACGTCCAGTTCCGGCATGGAAACGGCCTCGAGGTCTCCCAGTGGATCTAGATCTGCTTGTAAATAGCCCCATCGGCGAAACGACTCCCAGATGCGCTCCTGCGCTTCGTTGGAAGTCCCGGATTCGGCGATGGCGTGTTCCCCGCTCATGCAAAGGCCCCTTGGAGCTGTGCAATAGCCCACTATCATAAGATGCCGCAGGCCGGCATCGGAAGCGAAGTGCGTCTCAGTGTTCGGGCCAGCAACCCAGCAGCCGCCGCACAAGCACCAATTGGCCAAGGTGGTATGCGTTGTGATCGGCGATCAGCAGCGCTTCCCGCAGGATGGTCTGGCCCGATCCGTGCGGGATCCGGGCGAGCAGGTCTGTCTTCGGATCGGCCACCAGCTTCCCCATCTCTTCCAGATCGTGTTCGAGCGACTTCACGCTCTTATCCCACGCAGCGGCGCTCGGCGGAGCGGGCTTCTTCGGCCAATAGCCCGACGGCCAATCCGGGGAGACGTACTTCGCATCGCGCGAAAACTCGAGGATATCGTGCGTGGAGATGCGTATGTGTTCGACCAGCTCCCACGGCGAATGCGGCGCGCCCTTGGGCCGCGTGCCCCGATGCTTGGCCGGCAAATTCTTCAGCGCCGCCTTCCAATCGGCATGAGCCTCGTGCCAGTTCAGAAAGCGCCGCAGATAATCGCGCAACATCCCTTCGTCCATGCGAACCTCGCCTGTGAACTCCGCGCTCAATCTTAAGGGGTAGGTCAGGGCGGGTCAATCCGGTGGCGCCCAAAAAAAAATGGGCCCTTCCCGCTGCAACCGTGATCGGTTGCTTCAAGAAGGGCCCGCCTTCTCAAGCAGTCCACGCCTCTTTGCCGACGTCCCTCCGGCTATTGCGCCTTTGCTGCGCTCTTCTCCCCAGTCGGAGGAACGAACCAATGCGTTTCAAGCTGCGAACGCTATGGTTGCCGTCTCGGGTCTAAGCCGTCGCGCTCGCCCCCATCGACCGCCGCTGTTGAAAGCATTCGCGGCAATAGACGGGACGCCCCTGTGTCGGCTTGAAGGGAACCGTTGTTTCTTTCCCGCACTGCGAGCAAACCGTCTTCGTTTCAACTCGCTGAACGCTTGCCGAACTCGAGTCATTGCCTTGCGCGCGATTCGCCTTGCAAGCCTTGCACCGCTTGGGCTCGTTCCTGAACCCCTTGTCGGCGAAGAACATCTGCTCGCCGGCGGTAAAGACGAATTCAGCCCCACACTCGGCACACTTCAGGACCTTGTCGTGGTATTCCATACGCTGCTCCGGGGCCGTGTTCGTACAGGTCGGGCAGCGGTGCGATCCGTGACGGGCAGGCATGCGGCCGCCGCGACACACCCGCGGAGGTTGCATGCCTGCTGGCACGAAATGGCTCGGTAGGAATCCTGTGCTTCAGACGCCTAGTCCTGTTCACGCCGCTGCTTTTTCCGGAGACGCTTACGCGAGAGGGCTTCCTTGGCTCGACGCCTTTCCCCAGGCTTCATGTAGTAGCTGTGCTTCTTGATCTCCTTGATGATGTCCTCCGACTGAACCTTTCTCTTGAACCGTCGGAGCGCGTTTTCCAAGGACTCACCCTCTTGAATGACAACTTCTGCCACGCGTATTCACCCCCGTTCCCCTGTTTTGAGTTGAACTGATGGATACATCTAGTGTAACCGGACCCTCACGAACCGGCTATTGACTGCTGTTTCTATCGGAGGCTAACCCGCAAGTCAAGGCTAAAATGAAACCACCCCTATAAACTTTTCAGTAATTCTCTTCGAAGCCATCCTTTCCTGCTTCTGCCCTCGCGGCGGCGCGCAAGCCGGCTACGCAAGGCCTGCGGCCCGGCACTACATCCTGCTAGAATGTTGCCCGCGGGGAAATTCACCCGCATGGATCGGGTCCATGCCCCTGATGCGCAGCGCGATCGGTGTTCTCCTGGCTGGCGGCCAGGGCGAGCGGCTTTGGCCGCTCACGCGCGACCGCGCCAAGCCCGCCGTCCCATTCGGGGCGGTCTACCGCATCATCGACTTCACACTCTCGAACTGTCTGAACAGCGATCTCCGCCGCGTGTTTGTCCTCACGCAATACAAAGCCCTCAGCCTCAACCGCCACGTCCGCCGCGGTTGGTCTTCGCTGATGGGACACGGAGATTTCATCGAAGTCCTGCCACCGCAGATGCGCGTCTCGCAACACTGGTACCAGGGCACGGCCGACGCCGTCTATCAAAACATCTACTCGATCGGCAGCGAACAGTCGAACTATGTTTTCATCCTCTCGGGCGATCACATCTACAAGATGAATTACCAGACGATGCTCGAGCAGCACGCCGATTCCGGCGCGGACGTCACCGTGGCGACGCTTGAGATGGACCCAGCCGCAGCCGCGGGGAAATTCGGCGTCATCGAAACCGACGAGCACTGGCGCATCGTCGGCTTTCAGGAAAAGCCCGCGCATCCGAAACCCTCGCGCGTTCATGCCGGCAAAGTGAACGCCTCGATGGGCGTCTACCTCTTCAATACGCAGCTCCTCGTGCCGATCCTGATCGAAGACGCCGAGAACCCCACGTCCTCCCACGATTTCGGCAAGGACATTCTTCCGCGCATCATCGACAAGTACCGCGTCTTCGCCTACAGCTTCCAAGACGAAAACAAAAAGGAAACGGCCTACTGGCGCGACGTCGGCACCATCGACGCCTACCACGAAACCAACATGGACCTTGTCTCCGTCTCGCCAGTTTTCAACCTCTACGACAAGAGCTGGCCGCTCCATAGCTGGCAGCAGCAGTACCCGCCTGCGAAATTCGTTTTCGCCGATCCGGACCGCATGGGCGTCGCGCTCGATTCCATCGTGGCTGGCGGGTCGATCATTTCCGGCGGCCGCGTCCAAAAATCGGTCGTCGGCTACGACGTGCGCGTCAACAGCTACAGCGAAGTCGAGGAGTCGATCATCTTCAACCACGTCAATATCGGCCGCCACTGCCGCATCCGCCGCGCGATCATCGACCGTCATGTCGAATTGCCCGAAGGCACCGTCATCGGCCACGACCTCGAAGCGGACCGTGCGCGCTATTCCGTTTCCGAAAGCGGCGTGGTCGTCGTGGTCCGCCCGGAATCCCTGATCGAGGAACCGGAGTAAACTTCGGCTGTGTCGTCTCCTTTTCAACATCGCTTCGGCGAGGCGGTAGATGCCTACGTCGCCTACCGTCCCGAGTATCCGCCTGAGCTTTTCGGGCGCATTCTCGCCGCCGTGCCGGCCGATCACCGTAACCGCGCCATCGATCTCGGCGCTGGTACGGGAAAATTCACTCGCCCGTTGCTCGGGCACTTCGCCGAGCTCATCGCGGTCGAACCCGACCCGCTGATGGCCGAAAAGCTCCGCGCGAGCGATTCGCGCATCGTCGTGCGAGTCACGACCGCCGAAGAGTGCATGCAGGAGCCCGCGAGCGTCGATCTCGTAAACGTCGCTACCGCGCTTCACTGGATGGACGTCCCACGCGTGATGGCAAATGTTGTTCGGTGGCTCCGGCCAGGCGGAGTCCTTGCGGTTTGCGCCGGCGGGTTCCCCCAGCCGCCAAAACCGGTCCAAGCCATCATCCGGCAGGAGTTCGATGAGCATTGGAACAGATTCCGCGACCCCCGATTGGATACGGCCGATTCCTCGGAATATGTCATTCGAGAGGTGCGTGCGCTGCGGATCCTCGATCATCCGACGATTCCCAATACCGTGCATCTCACGCCGCATGATTTTGCCGGTTTCTGGCGCTCGACGTCCTACGGCAACGCCTACGCTCGCTCGCTTGCCGATCCCGAAGCCTACTGGCGCGATCTCGAATCGCGCCTCGGCGAGGCTTGGCCGGACGAAAAGTTTCCCGTAGACTTCAATGCTTGGCTAGTGCTCGCGAAGAAGGACTAGGCCAACAGGCCGTCTCGTGAGTCGCTCGAGCCGGATCCTATGTCACTCCGGGGGGGAATGATGTCCACGAAAATCGTTGCCGTTCAAGGCCGCCAGATCCTCGATTCCCGCGGCAATCCCACGGTCGAGGCCGACGTCCGCCTGGAAGACGGCGCGCTCGGCCGCGCCGCCGTCCCGTCCGGCGCCTCGACCGGCGAACACGAAGCCATCGAGCTGCGCGACGGCGACAAATCGCACTACCTCGGCAAGGGCGTCCTGAAAGCCGTCGCGCACGTCAACGCCGCGATCGCGGACGCCGTCATCGGCATGGATGCAGCCGATCAGCGCGCCCTCGACCGCCGCATGATCAAAGCCGACGGCACGCCGAACAAGTCCAAATTGGGCGCAAACGCGATTCTCGCGGTTTCGATGGCTGCGGCCCGCGCGGCTGCGGCGGCCTCCGGCCAGCCGCTCTACAAATATCTCGCGCGCTATTCGGGCGACCCGTCCGCCCGCACGCTCCCCGTGCCCATGATGAACATCCTCAACGGCGGCGCGCACGCCGATAACTCCGTCGACGCGCAGGAATTCATGGTCATGCCGCTCGGCGCTCCGAGCTTTCGCGAAGCGCTCCGCTGGGGCGTCGAAGTCTTTCACAACCTGAAAGCCGTGCTGAAGAAGAACGGCTATTCGACCGCCGTCGGCGACGAAGGCGGCTTCGCGCCGAATCTCAAATCGAACGAGGAAGCCATCGAGCGCGTGCTCGAAGCCATTACCGTGGCAGGCTACAAACCGGGCGAACAGATTGCGATCGCCATCGATCCCGCCGCGAGCGAGTTCTACGACCGCGCGTCGAAAAAGTACGTCTTCAAGAAGTCGGACAAGTCCGCGCGCACGTCCGAGCAGATGGTCGAATTCTGGGCGAACTGGGTCCGCCAGTATCCGATCGTCTCGGTCGAAGACGGCCTCGCCGAGGACGACTGGGAGGGCTGGAAGCTCATCACTCGGCAGCTCGGAAAGAAGGTGCAGCTCGTCGGCGACGATATTTTCGTCACCAATCCGAAAATTTTCGCCCGCGGTATCTCCGAGGGCATCGGCAACGCGATCCTGATCAAGCTGAATCAGATCGGCAGCGTCACCGAAACGATCGAAGCCGTCGAAATGGCGCGCAAGGCGAACTACGCCGCGATCATTTCGCACCGTTCCGGCGAAACCGAGGACGCCTTCATCGCCGATTTCGTCGTTGCCATGGGCGCGGGCCAGATCAAGACCGGCTCCGCCTCCCGCACCGACCGCATCGCCAAATACAACCAGCTCCTCCGCATCGAGGAAGAACTCGGCTCCGCCGCGCGCTTCCCCGGCCGCTCCGCCCTCGCCGCAAAGTGAAACCTCAATTCCCCGCCTTGCGAACTCCTAGCAAGGCGAGCACAACCGCGGGCGCCAAGATGTTGAAATAAAGGATGGCTCCGGCGTTTTCTGGCGCGTATGGCTGGCCGATATGAATCTGGTGCAGGTGAACTCCCGCGGCGCCGAGCATGAAGACGCTCCAGCCAATAGCGGTCGCGGTCCAAAAGCCGTCGCGAAACCACAAGCAGAGGATTCCCAGTATCCCGAACGCGAGATTGGCCACGGCGACCTCATATTGAAAAGGATTCCCCGGCGGCCAGCCGATCGACGCCGCAACCGGACCGGCTCGCATCGTGTGCCCGATAAAGCCGACCAGTCCACCCAGCCCAATCGGGAATGCGAAGAGGTAAAGCAGCAGCACATCCGCGATTCGCTGGGTCGCCTGTGGCTGCTTTTGAATCGCAAGGTGAAAAAGGCCCAGAATCAGTCCGATCACGGCAAGAACGACAAAGACCATCGCTTGGCCGCCTTTCTCGGGTCACACCTGTGAATGCCTGTGTGGCCTCTTGCTGAAAGGTATTACGTCTCCGGCGCCCGCCCTATTTCGTTTCGCCCTTGGCCGATGTATCTTGACACGCTTTTCTCCCCACGCTACAACCACCTCCACGAGGCGATGTGAAATCCTTCCGACAATTCATGCGGCGCATGCCGTTCTACGGCACCTACAAATCTCTCAGCCACTATCCCGACTACTGGTATTGGAAACTCCGCCCCCATCCCGTCCGTTCGCCGCACCTCCTCAAGCAGCGCACGGTCCTCGAGTACGCCGGGAAATTCGGCCTGCGCGTCCTTGTCGAGACAGGCACGTACTACGGCGAAATGGTCGCCGCGGTGAAAAACCATTTCGATCGCGTCTACTCGATTGAATATGACCACCCGCTGGCGCAACGCGCTATCCGCCGGTTCAAGCGCGATCCGAAAATCCGCATCCTCGAGGGCGACAGCGCCGCCGCGCTGCCTGAGCTGCTGAAATCTCTCGCCGAGCCCGCGCTCTTCTGGCTCGACGCCGGCTATTGGGGCTGGGAGCGCCTGCGGCGCGAGCCTGAGCGCCTGTCCGTTGAAGTCGAAGCCATTCTCGGCCACTCGGTGAAAGGCCACGTCATCCTGATGGATGACGCGCGCATGCTGAACGGCCAGAATGGCGCCCTCACTGTTCCCGAATTCCAGTCCCGCATCGCCGCCCGCTTCCCCGATCGCGCCGTCGAACTCCGCGACGACATCATCCGCATCACCCCGCGCCCATCTTCTTCCGATTAGGCCGGGAGTAGTCCTGAGGGCAGCGCTCGTTGTGACCCAGGTCACATTTGCGGGTGACAATCGTCACGGTAGGCGCAGCACTTCCGGTATATGCTAAGGTTTAGAAGCACATAGAAACAAACACATTACAGGAGTTTCCGCATGAGTTCGATCGGGCATCACGATCTGCCAATTCCGGGCACCTACATGTTTGACGGCCACGCCGCCATGAAGGGCTATGGCCTAAACAAGATGTGCTTTTCGTTCAACAACGCCGAAAACCGCGCCGAGTTCCTGAAGGATGAGGACGCCTACTGCCGCAAGTTCGGCCTCACGGACGAGCAGCGCAAGGCCATCCTCGAGCGCAACGTGCTCGGCCTGATCCACGCCGGCGGTTGCATCTATTACCTCGCGAAGTTCGTCGGAATCTTCCACCTGACCGTTCAGGATATCGGCGCCCAGCAGACCGGCATGACCGTCGAAGCCTTCAAAAAAATGCTCAAGGCTCAAGGAGAATAACTATGGCACGCGTCGTTGGTGGACTCACCACCTCGCACATTCCGGCGATCGGGAACGCTGTACCCAGGGAAAAAGAACTGCTCAACGATCCCTACTGGAAGCCGTTCTTCGCCGGTTATCCGCCGGCCCGGGCGTGGCTGCAAAAGATGAAGCCCGACGTGGCCATCGTCATCTACAACGACCACGGCCTGAACTTCTTCCTCGACAAGATGCCTACCTTCGCGATCGGCGCCGCCTTCAATTACCAGCACGCCGACGAAGGCTGGGGAATCCCGACGATACCGCCGTTCCAGGGCGATCCCGAGCTCTCGTGGCACATCATCGAGTCGCTGGTGCGTGACGAATTCGACATCACCTCCTGCCAGGAGATGCTCGTGGACCACGGCTTCACCGTGCCCATGTCGCTGTTCTGGCCCGACAACTCCTACGGCGGCATCAAGACGATTCCGGTGTGCATCAACACCGTGCAGCACCCGCTGCCCTCGCCGCTCCGCTGCTTCAAGCTGGGGCAGGCGATCGGCCGCGCCGTCGAGTCCTATCCGAAGGATCTCAAGGTTGTGGTCCTGGGCACCGGCGGCATGTCTCACCAGCTCGATGGCGAGCGCGCCGGCTTCATCAACAAGAAATTCGACATGCTCTGCCTGGACAAGATCGTGAACGAGCCGGAAGTGCTGACGCGTTACTCGATCCATGAGCTGGTCCGCGAGGCGGGGGCACAGGGCGCGGAATTCATTCTGTGGCTGGCCATGCGCGGCGTGCTCCACAACAAAGTGACGAAGATTCACAGCAGCTACCACATCGCCGTTTCCAACACCGCGACCGGTCTGCTGGTCCTCGAAAACGCTGCCTGAAACAGGCTCGAGCTGACCCCTGGGGATTCGCGGCCGCCGCCGGCAGCCTTGGCACGGTCCGCGCGCGACGCTGCTACTGCCGGGCGATCCTGTTCTAGTAGGCCGCGAACCAAACTCCCGCAGGAACAGCAGTGCTCACCCCTGCGTTATAAAACTCAACTCCTTTCTGTTGCAGTAGCCCAAAGAGAGGGTCATCCCTGACGTAGTCCGCCCCACCCTTTGCAGTCAACCATCCGTGGACCAGAGCCTCATAGGCAAGTAGCCAGTTTTCGCGGTAAAGCTCCTCGCCTGACATGGACTTCTCCCACGTGGACGTTTCCAATCCTGGCGCCAGACCATTACGGCGAAGATCCAACGCGATGAGCGCCACTACGGAATCCTCAACCAGAGCTACCTCCTTCAGCACTCCCGGGGGTAATTCGATCGAAAACAACTTAGAAAGCCATAGCGACCAAGAAACCTCAAAACCCTGACGAAGCCGACTATGATGCGTGCACACAACAGACAGCGATTCCCTGAGCTTTTCTCCGTCTACCGGGTAGTCCTTGTCTGCATATTGTTTCAACACATTGGCAAGAACCGGGATCAATCCAGGCTCGTTCACCACGCTGCCTAGGAGAAACGACTCATACATCGGCCAATTTTCGGCTGAAACCTCGTGATTAAGGGAAATCTTCACAGCATATTTGAGGACGCTATTGCCGGGGTTCTTGGCGGCGAAATCAAATGCTTTGCTGAAAAAACCAAGGAGATCAAGTCGTTCGGTCTTCTCACCGATAACGAACGATCTTAGGTCCGTCTTCCAAGTGG
The DNA here is from genome assembly GCA_049523255.1 of Candidatus Acidiferrales bacterium. Classification (GTDB taxonomy): domain Bacteria; phylum Acidobacteriota; class Terriglobia; order Acidiferrales; family UBA7541; genus Palsa-295. The sequence continues at coordinate 87,188 of JBEKNB010000007.1, forward strand.
GTTCCAAGAGTTCCGGAAGTTCGCGGATAGTTGTCTTTAGTGGGTTGATCTCAATTTCATAATAATTCGCAGCGGCGATTAACCGCGTGAGCGTGCGCTCCGCCCCTTCCCTATCGGGAAAATACAAATAAATAATAGTCGTCCACATATCGGACCCCTGCCAAGGTTCCGACATCGCTAAGCAGCCTCAAATCGATCGCAACTGCCAAGACTTCGCCCATCAAGTCCGATGTGTCAGGCCCGACGGGTATGCCAAGAGTTTGCCTATCTTGCGTGTTACGTACCGCACGGTCCAGCCGATTACCTAGCAAGCTAGCATCCGCCTGATTTTGTTTCGCTAAGTCCTTTCCATGAATGGCCCAAGAAAGCGCATGCGTATACAGCGAAGGATAAAATCGAGAAAAGTCTGCTCGGAGAAGATACCGCGATGCGGAAGAGCGGATGGCCCTCTCAAGTTCCACGTCATCAAAATCATGTATTCGACTCAGGCAACGGTTCGCTGCTGGGTCGTAAGAAACTCGGCTAAGGGACAAAGACGATTGTATCAACAGCGCTTCAAGCGCGGCCCAGTTTGAATCCACAACCCGGCATAGAATGATCTGGTGGAGCGGATTTGGTAGCGCTACAAATCGACGGAAACTTCCCAACTTCGGCAGCGAATGGTAGCTACATTTGCTGAAACCCGCATAGTCAGCTCCCGTCAAATTTGGCGGCAACGTCTTGAGCTGATCCGCGAGCGCCCCCGTGCCGAACGGTGGTGGCAACTCCTTTGGAAAATATCCTTTTCGAATTAAGTCCTCGGATAGAGTCATAACCGGATGAGTTCCGACATAGTAAACGGGGTCGCGTAAAACCGCAACGAAGCTTGTTGGTTTTAGGCCCCTGACTCTTTACACCAACAACCACTTGCAACGCCCATCCCTTCTGCTAACGTAATTCTGATGACGAAGCACGCAAAACTCGGACGAGGGCGAGGGGACAAGGCAAAGGGCCAGGGCCCTGACGCCGCCATGACGGCGCGTCCGTCCTCTGCCTCCTCTACCTCATTTGCTTCCTCTAGTTCCTATTCCTCCAGCCGCTCGGTTCTAATCGACACTCCGGCGATTAGAAATGGCCGCAACTCGCTGAAAACACAACCCGGAGGTCATTTCTAATCGACACGGATCCGAGACCATGCCCAAACGACCCAAGCCCATCGTCCTCACGGTCCTCGACGGTTGGGGCTACCGCGCGGAAACCAAGGGCAACGCCATCGCCCTCGCGCGCAAGCCCAACTACGACCGCCTGCTCAAAGACTTTCCGAACACGCTGATCCACACTTCCGGCCCTTACGTCGGCCTGCCCGAAGGGCAGATGGGCAATAGCGAAGTCGGCCACCTCAATATGGGCGCCGGGCGCATCGTGCAGATGGACATCACGCGCGTGGACCAGCTCATCGCGAGCGGCGAATTTTTCCGCCAGCCGCTGCTGCTCGAAGCAATGGAGCGCGGGCGCACCCGCCAGTTGCACCTGCTCGGCCTCCTCAGCGACGGCGGCGTCCACTCGCACATCGAGCATCTTTTCGCGCTGCTGCGCATGGCGCGCGAAAACAAGGTACGGAACGTCTTCGTCCACTGCTTCATGGACGGCCGCGACACTCCGCCGGAAAGCGGCATCGACTTCCTTCGCCAGCTCGAGCAGAAGATCCGGGAGTACGGCGTCGGGCAGATCGCGAGCGTCAACGGGCGCTACTACGCCATGGACCGCGACAACCGCTGGGAACGCATCGAGAAAGCTTATCGCGCGATGGTCCACGGCGATGCCGAAGTGAAATTCACCGATCCGATCGCCGCGGTGCGCGCAAGCTACGAAAAAGGCGTCACCGACGAGTTCATCATTCCCGCCGTCATTACCACGGAGGCCGCACCCGGTAAGCCGGCCGTGCCGCGCGGCCTGATCCGCGACGACGATGCGGTGATCTTTTACAACTTCCGCGCCGACCGCGCGCGGCAGATCACCAAAGCCCTCATCGAACCCGGCTTCGACAAGATCGCCGATCCCGCGCGCCCGAAAAATCTCGTGTACGTTGCGATGACGCAGTACGAGAAAACCTGGCCGTGGCTGCGCTACATTCTTGCGCCCGAAAAACTCGAACACATCCTCGCCAACGTCTTCGCCGAGCTCGAATTCAAGAATCTGCGCATCGCGGAAACGGAGAAATACGCGCACGTCACCTATTTTTTCAACGGCGGCGTGGAAAAACCGTTTCCCGGCGAGGAGCGCGTCCTCGTCCCCTCGCCGAAAGTGCCGACCTACGACCTGAAGCCGGAGATGTCCGCCGCCGGCGTCGCCGACGCCGCTATCAAGGCCATCGAAAAAGGCGACTTCGACGCCATCATCATGAATTTCGCGAATGCGGACATGGTCGGCCACTCCGGAAAGCTGGAAGCGACCGTGAAGGCGGTCGAAACGGTGGACGAATGCCTCGGCCGAATCTTCCAGGCGCTCCGCCCACGCGGCGGCGCGTGGATCATCACGGCCGACCACGGCAACGCCGAGACCATGATCGATCCCGTCACCGGCGGCCCGCACACCTACCACACCACGAATCCCGTGCCTTTTATCCTCGTCACGGACGATGGCCGCGTGCAGTTGCAGCCGGGCGGCTCGCTCCGCGATATCGCTCCAACCTTGCTTGGCGTCCTCGGCGTGCCCGAGCCCCGCGAGATGACCGGTCACGATTTACGAAAGAGCGCTAAATGAACTCCTCCTGCCCGGTCCGACGTTCGGTAAAATAGGCCTTGGGGGATGCCCATGCTTTTAGAGACGCCCGTCGCCGCGCGGGAGGAACTGAACGTCTACGAATCGGCCGAAGCCCGCTTCGAAATCGCCGCCCAAAAGCTCAATCTCGAACAGGGCATCTACCGGTACATGAAGTATCCCGAAAGGGAAATCACCGTCTACATACCGGTTGCGCTCGATAACGGCCAGATCGAGGTCTTCACCGGATACCGCGTGCTGCATTCCACGGTGCGCGGGCCGGGCAAGGGCGGCATCCGCTTCGCGCCGAATGTTTCGCTCGACGAGGTGCGCGCCCTCGCCGCCTGGATGACGTGGAAATGCGCGGTCGTCAACATTCCGTTCGGCGGCGCGAAGGGCGGCGTGATCTGCGATCCCGCAAAACTTTCGAAGGCGGAACTCGAGCGCGTCACGCGGCGTTATACAGCCGCGCTGGCCGATTGGTTCGGGCCCGAGCGCGACATTCCCGCGCCCGACGTCGGCACCGACGAACAGATCATGGCCTGGGTGATGGACACGTACTCAATGCACGTCCGGCAGGCGACGACGGCGGTCGTCACGGGCAAGCCTCTCGACTTGGGCGGCTCGCAGGGACGCAAGCAGGCCACTGGCCGCGGCCTGATGATCTGCTGCAACAAGGCCATCGCAAAACTCAAGATGAAGCGCGGAGACTGCCAGGTCATCATTCAGGGCTTCGGCAACGTCGGTTCGCAGGCGGCCGTGCTGATGCACGAAGCGGGATACAAAATCATCGGCGCCGCCGACGTGCACGGCGGCCTCTACAACGAAAAAGGACTCGACATCCCAAAACTTTTCGACTGGGTCCAAGTCTCGCGCAAACCTCTGCCGGAGTTTCCCGGCGGCGAAAGGCTGGCGGCGGAGGAAATTCTCTTCCGGCCCTGCGACATTCTCATCCCCGCGGCGACGGAGAACCAGATCACGTCGCGGAACGCTCATCGCCTTGATTGCCGCATTCTCTGCGAAGGCGCGAACGGTCCGACCACCGCCCATGCCGATCCCATCATCGATCGAAAAGGCATTTTCATCGTGCCGGACATTCTCGGAAACGCCGGCGGCGTCACGGTCAGCTATTTCGAATGGGTGCAGGACCGCCAGGGATTTTTCTGGCGCGAGAGCGAAGTGAACGAACGCTTGCAGGACGTGATGGAAAACAGCTTCGATTGGGTGGTGCAGTACGCCGAACTGCACGGCGTGAACAACCGCATCGCCGCCTATATCGTCGCCATCGACCGCGTGGCCCGGGCCTTGAAATTGCGCGGCTTCTACGCGTAAACTACGCCGCACCCAGCCTGATCCCGGAGGCGAACTTGGTCCCCGATTCCATATCTCACGGCGCAGTCAAATCGGAAGAAGAACATCGGCGGGACATCTGCGCCGTTGGGCGCTGGATCCACGAGCGCGGCTACGTCGCGTCGACCGACGGAAATATGTCCGTGCGGCTGGGTCCCGACCGCATCCTCACCTCTCCCACGTGCATGAGCAAGGGCATGATGACCCCGGAAGACATGGTCATCACGGACTTCACCGGCCGCCACCTGAGCGGATCGCGGAAGCCTTCGTCCGAACTCGCCATGCACATTCTGATCTACCGGCTGCGGCCGGACGTCAACGCCGTTTGCCACGCGCATCCACCCACGGCGACGGGCTACGCGGCCGCGGGCATCCCACTCGACAAGCCGATTCTTTGCGAACTTATCATCGGGTTGGGATGCATTCCCGTGGCGCGCTACGGCACGCCGGGAACATCGGAACTGACCGCGGCGATGGAGCCGTTCGTCCGCGGCCACGACGCCATCCTGATGGCGAATCACGGCGTCGTGACCTACGGGCCGGACCTGCTCACCGCGTTCCTGCGGATGGAGACGACCGAGCATTTCGCGCGCGTGGCGCTCGTCACCGAACTTCTCGGCAAGCAGAACGTGCTTTCAAACGCGGACGTTGAAAAACTGCGAGTTGCGAGAGCCCGCTACGGCGCCAGTTCGCAACCCGGGGACACCGCGAATGCCGGCGCTGCCGCGGCGTCCGACGGCAATGCCGAACGCGTCACCCTGACTCGCCGCGAACTCGAATCGCTGATCGACGAGGCGGTGCAGAGAGACCGCACGCGCCGCTAGCGTTTTTCTTCGCCCTGGAGGTTGCCCGAAATTTCCACGTAACGCATCTTGCCGCTGAAATGGATTTCCTTGATCTGATCGTTGTCGGCGACGATCTTCGAATAGGCCGGCTTACTGGATTCGTCTTTCCACTGCACGGCGGCTTCCGCGACCACCTTGCCGTCGACTTCGAACGTGACCTTGGAATCGTCCGCCGCGATCCGGTACGTACCCGGCTTGAGCTGTTTGCCGGCGAGCGACGCTGCGCTGATTAGGTCTAGGGTTGCAGTGGTGGGTTTTTCCTTCGCCGTTGCGTCGCGAGCCATCATCGGCATCGCCACGGCCAGCGCCGCAAGAACGGACAGCACAAAAGTCAACGGACGACGTGACATGATCTGGTTCCTCCTTGAATCGAGTTTCCGGGCTGCACCACACTTAGACGTTGCAGCAGTGGCTCGGAAAGCAGAGATACGCGCGCGCCGAACGAAATGTTCAAATCGCGCTGCAACGCATTTTTATTCGATCGAACCTTTTCGAACTATCCGGAATTCGCGATAAATTCCGCCGATGTACGGATTTTCGTATAGAGACGATATGGCGACCTGTACGCAAGCCGCGAACGGCCGCCAGGCGTTCGTTTGACACGCTCGCGGCGCTAATCAATAATCGCTGGACATGATTGGCTCGCTCCGCGGCAAGCTCACCGAAAAGCGTCCGAACCAGATCCTGCTGGACGTGGGCGGCGTGGGGTACCAGGTGCAGATTCCGCTCTCGACGTTCGCGGGCCTCGGCTCGCTGCACGAGGAGACCACGCTGCTGATCCACACGCACGTGCGCGAGGACCAGTTCTCGCTCTACGGCTTTCTGACGGCGCGCGAAAAGCAGTGCTTCGAGCTGCTGATTTCCGCTTCCGGCGTCGGTCCATCTCTCGCGCTGAAGATCCTGTCGGGCATGGGCATCGAGGAATTGGTCCCGGCGATCCGTAAGGGCGACCTCGTGCAACTGGTGCGCATTCCCGGCGTGGGGAGAAAAACCGCGGAGCGGATCGTGGTCGAACTGCGCGACAAACTTGCCGTGGTGGACGTGGCCGAGGCGGGAAAACCGGCGACGCGCTCGCAGATGGAATCCGATGTCGCGTCGGCGCTCGTGAATCTTGGCTACGACGCGCGTTCGGTCGAAAAGGCCATCGAGAAGTCGCGCGGCGCGAGCAGCGGTGATTTCGAGAGCCTGTTGCGCGCTTCGCTCCAGATTCTCGGAAATTCCGCGATGCAGAAAAGCGCGCGGGCGGGCGGGGAGTCCTAGATGCCAGAAGCGCGGAGAATGCCGGAGGAGCGAAATCGAATCGTTTCCGGAAAGGCGTCCGACGAGGACGCGCGCATCGAGGCGAGCGTCCGCCCGGCGAGCTTCGGAGACTACATCGGGCAGGACCGCGTCAAAGAGAATTTGCAGATTGCGGTCGAAGCGGCGCGAGGGCGCGGCGAAGCGCTCGACCACGTGCTGCTGTACGGCCCGCCGGGACTCGGCAAGACGACACTCGCGCAGATTCTGGCGAACGAGATGGGCTCCACGATCAAGATCAGCTCGGGGCCGCTGCTGGAGAGAAAAGGCGACCTAACCGCGGTGCTCACGTCACTCGACCCGCGCGACTTTTTCTTTCTCGACGAAATCCATCGCTTGCAGCCCGCGCTCGAAGAGATTCTGTATCCGGCGATGGAGGATTTTCGCGTGGACCTGATCATCGGGCAGGGGCCGGGCGCGCGCGTGCATCCGTATCAATTGAATCGGTTCACGCTGATCGGCGCGACGACCCGCGCGGGGCTGATCATGGCGCCGCTGCGGTCGCGCTTCGGGATCGTGCACCGGCTGGAATTTTACTCGCCGGAGGACCTGCTGCGAATCATCGTGCGGTCGGCGAAGATTTTGGGCATCACGATCGATCAGGACGGCGCGACCGAAATCGCGCGGCGCAGCCGAGGGACGCCGCGCGTGGCGAACCGGCTGTTGCGGCGCGTCCGCGATTACGCCGAAGTGCGCGCGAAAGGGCACATCACGCTGGGCGTGGCGCGCGACGCGCTGAAAATGCTCGGCGTGGATGAGCACGGCCTCGATGACGTGGATCGCAACCTGTTGCTGACGATTATCCAGAAGTATTCGGGCGGGCCGGTCGGGCTGAATACGATTGCCGCGTCATTGAGTGAAGATGAAGGCGCCATCGAGGAAATTTACGAGCCGTACCTGATGCAGCTCGGGCTGCTCGACCGCACGCAGCGCGGGCGCGTCGCCACCGCGCTCGCCTACAAGCACTTCGGGATGGACGAGCCCCGCCGCCAGCCGGGACTGTTCAGCTGAAAGCCAGATAGTTGGCACCTAATGATCGCGAGTGAGCAGTCTACCTCACGTAGCTTTCCCGAGGCACACAAGCGGCGCTTCGGCGTTTTTGTCCTCGGTGCGGGATTCTCGGCTCCTGCGGGCCTGCCTCTCGCGCCGGAGCTGTGGGCTGAGGTTCGTCGCAAGGCTCAGTTGGGACGGGGCTCTGGCCGATTTGACGATGATCTGCGTGCATACATTGACTTTCGAAACGTCTGCTATCGGGAAGGGCTTACGCCTGAGACTGTCAACTTTGAGGATTTCATGGCTTTTCTCGACGTTGAGCACTATCTGGGCCTTAGAGGATCAGACACTTTGAGCGACGATGGGAATGAAACCCAAATTCTGGTGAAGACCCTCATCGGCCAGATCTTGACTGAGCGAACTCCGCAAATGGGAAAAATCCCAGACATTTATCTTCGATTCGCTGAAATGCTCCAACCGAACGATTTAGTTCTGACATTCAACTATGATGTTCTGCTGGAGAGGGCTCTGGAGACTGTGGGCACTCCCTTTCGCCTTTTCCCTGAACGATACAGCATCATCCACGATGGCTATGCGCCTTTCGCGGAATGCGACAATTCGCACGAAGAGGTCATCGTGCTCAAGCTTCACGGATCGGTGGATTGGTTCGATCGCAAGAGGTATCGCAAGTTTGACGACTACAGAGTTGCCGAAGGATTACCGGCAGGACATTTCCATCCTGTCTTCGGTCCAGAGCGAAATCTTCACACTGTCCCCGTGGTGGATGGCCCCCGCTTTCCCGACGACCCGCTACGGGAAATGCATCGTGTGCTCAACGTCGAAGAACTATATCGAGGTAGTTCACTGTCTCTCGCCCCACCCTCATTGCTTAGTCCATCTTCTGCAAAGATACTTTACTCTCGGAAGCAGAGAGATTTTTGGTGGGGTCTCAGCCAGTGGGGCTTCCTGAATTTCGGGATGTCGATAATCGGATTTTCCCTTTCCGGCGCTGATGACTACGTACGGCAAGTGTTATACCGGATCGTAAAGAACTACCAGAACAGCTATTGGAAGGATGGGGTTTTGGATCGCAAGAAGAGTCCTCTCGTCCTTGTGGATTTTCGTAGGTCGGCCAAAGACAAGGAAGACTTTCGTCGTCGGTATGCGTTCGTGAATTGGAGCCGCGCAAGAACTTATTTCAACGGTTTGGATCAGAAAGCATTAGAGCTGCTCGGCAACGCCCAACAGTATTGTGGTAACGGTTGAAGACGTGGCTGACGAGGATTTAAGCGTGCTGCATGATCTTCAGATCGGTTCGCTGATGGATGAAGCGCTGCGCCGCGCAAAGGTGCGGATGGACCCGAAGCAGCGCCGCCGTCTGATTATTCGATCGGTATCGGTGAAGCAACGCCCTCGGCGCCCGTCCTGAAACCCGACGTGGTTTATTTCGCCGCCGAACCGGAAAATAGGGCGTAGTTCAGATATGTAACCAAGGCAGTTGCAATGGCCAAGCCCACAACGGAATAGATAATCACGATTACCAGTTCATGGCGTTTCTCGACGGCCCATCGTCTGTCCAGCATGCATGTCCTCTTGTCTCGCGCGTCGTACCGTGATGGTCGTACGAGCAGACGGTTTCCGCCTACCGGTGCACAAGCACTCCTTTTTAGCGCGGAAAGGGGAAAGGAATCTGTCCGATTATGGACACTTTTGAGATTTATCTTTTCGGGTCATTCGCTCTCGGGCTGGCGGGGTGCGGCTTGAATTTCAGAGCCCTACCCATTGTCAGCAAGCTGTGGCAAGCTATTGGGTATGGGAAACAAGGACGCACACAGACGGGAAGTTAAGAAACCGAAAAAGAAGAAGCCTAAGCCCGAGGCCTTCAGCCAAGCAGCCGTGCGCATTTTGAAGGAAGCGCCCAAGAGCTAGGCCAATGCTTTTGGCAGTCGCCTCCGGAAGCGGAGCTCGGAAAACAGCGGTCTGCCAGCCATTGGCGAGCTCGACTCTTCTTTCAACTCTTCTTCGCTAACCTGAACTATTGCCTGTTCGCTTTCAACAGCTGCCCCGGAGTCCGCGACGCTAAAGATCGCTTCCGCATCCCCGGGGAAACGCTTTAGAGTTCGCGCGCACTGCATGCGAGAATGCACGCTGGTTCCAGAAAAGATGATCGTCAGTCAGGTTATCGCGGCGGTGAAGCCGACGGCAGCGCGAAGCGTGCGGCGCTGGCTCTTTCACCTCGGCGGCGTAGGCCTGATCCCCCTCGGGCTCCTCGACAGCTCCATTATTCCGCTTCCGGGCAGCATGGATGTGCTGACGATCGTTTTGTCCGCGCGCCAGGAGGATTTGTGGCTTTATTACGCATTCATGGCGACGTTGGGTTCGGTGATTGGGGGCTTTGTCACATACCGGCTGGCTCGCAAAGGAGGGAAGGAAACTCTCGAACGCAGGTTTTCGCGCCAGCGAGTGGATAAGGTTTACAAGATCTTTGGGCGATGGGGGTTCGGCGCAATCGCCGTTTCTGCTTTGCTGCCGCCGCCCATGCCCATGGTTCCCTTTCTGCTTGCCGCAGGCGCCATGCAATATCCGGTAAGAAAATTCCTGGCCGCGCTCACGCTGGGCCGAGCCATCCGATACACGATCCTGGCGTATTTGGCCGCGCGTTACGGACGGCACATCATCGCGTTCGTCACGGGACACGGACACCCCGTCGTATGGACAGTCGTCGGACTGCTGGTCGCCGCTGCTGTTGTGATTTTCGTCCTCATCTTCTTTCGCGTAAGTAAGCTCAAGAAGCGGACAGCGAGTTAGACGGGCATTTCTTTCGAAGGAGCTGGAGATTTAAGTGAGGAATCGGAAATCCGATTCATTCGGGCTAAGATCGCTCTCCAATGAAGACGGTCTATTTATCGCTGGGGTCGAATATGGGGGACCGCGCGGGGAATATTGCGCGGGCGATTGAGGCGCTGGGCGCGCGAGGGGTGCGCGTGACGCGGCAGTCGTCGCTCTACGAAACGGAGCCGGTGGACGTGCGCGGGTCGGGCTGGTTTTTGAACTGCGTGGTCGAGGCGGAAACCGAGATGATGCCCGTGCAACTGATGAACGCGCTGCTGGCGATCGAGCGATCGCTCGGGCGGCGACGGCAGGAGATCGTCGAAGGACCGAAAGACCCGCGGACGATCGACATGGATATTTTGTTCTTCGGGTCGAGCGTGGTGCACGCGCCGGGAGTCGAGATTCCCCACCCGAGGATGGCAGAGCGGCGGTTCGTGCTGGTACCGTTCGCCGAGATCGCGCCGGAAGCGGAGCATCCGGTGCTCAAGCAGACGGTCGCGGAACTGCTGGCCGAAACGCCGGATCGAAGCCAGGTAAGGGTTTGGCGCGGCGCGGCGAACGGATAGTGGCGGCGACAATGCCGGTTGCATCGTCGCCGCCATTGCATCGCGAAGAGAGATCCCTCGGTCACGTTGTTCCCTCGGGATGACAATCCTTATCGGATGGCCACGCGGAGCCAGTGAAGCGTGAGCGGCCTGGGCGCGAGGGCCTCGAGTTCGATTTCGGTTAAATGTCCGACGGACTGCTGGCTCCAACGGTAGACGCCGGGCTCCGTCTCTTCGCGGAGATGGCCGGTGGCGGGACGCAGGAAATCGCGGGCGTCGTCGAGCGAAGCGGTCTCGCGGAGGGCGGGCCGCGTGAGCGCCTCGATGACGTAGCTGCGCAGCAGCTTCGGCCAGTAGGTCTCGAAGAGGTGCGACGAGGCAAAGATGTCGCTCCAGGCGACGTCTTCGCTGAAGGCAACGACCACGCCGACACGCTCGCCCTTGAGTCCGGACGTCGCGCGATCGAAGCGGCGCTGGATCTCGTCCGCGAAACTTTCGACGGAAGCGTTCACTTTGGGCGACTGATAGATCTTGCGATACGACTGCGTCGGCGCCTCCATAACTATCACGCTCTGGAGATTGCGCGACGAAAGAGGAAGACTGCTGACCCCTCCGCCCGCAACGCCGCCCGCGGCAGATTGACTTTCGACGGTGACCGATTCGCTGGTTTGGCCGACGGGAGGTGCATCGCCACGAACGGCGGCCCAGACCTGGACCTGGTCCTGCTCGACAGCGGCCTTTTCGCGGACGCTCGGATGGACCATGGTTTCGGCAGCGACGAACTGGTCCGAACTGCCGGTCCAGCGGCCGTGCTCGACGCAGAAGACATCGAGGGGCAGCGGTGCGGCGCCCACGGGCACGATGCGGTCCTTGCCGATGATGCGATCCTGCTTGCCGCCGGAGACGACTTCGCCGGCGAGAAGCAGAATCGGGCGCTTACCACGGTTGACGAAGACAAGCTGATTGACCTGCGAGCCGGCCGAGACGAGCGGCACGGGCGAACCGTCCCGGGTGCGGTGAAGGTATTCGCCCTCTTCGCTGACGATCGCGTCGCCGGAGGTCAGCGCTTCGTCGAGGGTTTCGAAGTCGCTCGTATCGGCATCCTGCGCCGCGAGCACGGGGAAAATCGTGAGGTTTTCATACGTGACGGGCTGGCCGAGCCGCCAAGCTTGCTGCGATACCGGCGGGGCCGTTCGCCCGGCCGCAGCGTTGGTGCCAGGATCGAAATCGGGCTTGAGAATCGCCACTCCGAAGAGAATCAAGAGGGCCGCAGACAGAATCGACAGCGTCTTTCTCCGGTTGACGTGCATGGTTCCCTCCTTCGGCGCCGACGGGATCGGACACCGCCCGGCGCACGCTTTTCATCCTGAGAACGAATGAAGGAGGATTCCTTGCAGGATTTTTCGAGGCGATTTCAGGTTCGGCGCAGAAGGGAGGCGGCTGTCTAGGTAAGGCTTGAGCCCGGAGCCTTATCCTTCTGGCGTTTCTTGCGCTGCTCTTCTTCTTCCGTGCGCTCGAATTCGAGCATCTCTTCCTCGGACATCTGGTAGTCCTCGCGGGAGGCGAACATCGCGCCGCGCTTGGTTTCGCGTCCGAAACGGTGTTCGTGGCGGCGCTTTTTCCTCGCCGCGAAGCCACCGACGCCGCGGATCGGCTCAGCGATGGAACCGGATTCAAGCAGAAGCTCGCTGACTCTTTCGAGGAATTCATGGAGATGATAGGGCTTGTGGGAATAAGGAAGGCCCTCGCGCTCAAGGACGGGCTGAATGTCCTTGACCATGAGGAGCGGCACGAGAAACAGGACGCGAATGTGCTTTCGGGCGGCGGCGCTGCGGGGACTGGCAGCGGTCTCCGCGGCGTCGGCCTGGGCAAGTTCCTTGAGCAGCGCGAATAGAGGGCTGCCCGGGTCAACAAGCGCCACGTTGACGATTACGAGGTTCCAGCCGCCAGTAGCCAGTTCCGCGAGGGCCTGGGAGGCAAGCGGGACGATCCGGACGCGCCAGCCCTCTGCATCGAGGATGTTTCGAAGAGCGCGCTGGCTGGTGATGTCGTCGTCGACAATCAGGATTCCAACTTGGTCCACGGCAGGGTCTCCAGTCTCTCTTGCAGTATATCGGCAGTGGCCGGGCCAGAGTTGATCACCAACAGCGATGGTTCCAGGCGGGAGCCTGTGCCCCCGGGACGGGCGAATCAAAAGCGAAGAATAACTCTTGACAAGGCGAATGAAAGGCGAATACAGTGTGCCGGTGCGGCGAGGCTGCCAATGGCCACTTCTCCCATCCTTCGAGCGAATCCGGCGACGCTGCGGCGTCGCCCGGCCCGAGCGAGGGAGGCCAGTCTCACCCTATTCCCCACAGCCGCTTGCCACGGCACTTGTGAGTCCCCGAACGGTGCTTCCGCGCCCCCTCCGGTACCTGCCCGGAGTGAGAAGCCCGCGACGGAACTGGTCGGCATTGCGCGCCTCGCCGCATCCTCCCTTCGCGCGGAAGCCAAGCGCGGGACGGAGTATTTCCTGCTGCCCGTCAAATCGATCCTGAACGAGTGCCACTCGGAGCGGGTGCCGTTTCGCTGGACCGTGAATCCCTATCGCGGGTGCGAATTCGGCTGCCGGTACTGCTACGCGCGGTACACACACGAGTACATGGAGCTCGACGGAGCGGATTTCGAATCGAAAATCTACGTGAAGAAGGACGCGGGGCCGCTGGCGGAGCGCGATCTCGGCAGCGAAGACATCTGGGGCGAACACATTGCGATCGGCACGGCAACCGATCCCTATCAACCAGCGGAACGCGAATTCGGCGCGACGCGGGCGATTCTTGAAAAGATGGCGGCGCGCGAAGGGCTGAGCCTTTCGATTACGACGAAGTCGGATCAGGTGGTGCGCGACATCGATCTGTTGCGGAGGATTTCGGAGCGGTCGTCGATCACAATTCACATGACCGTGACGACGCTGCGCGCACGACTGGCGCGGCTGCTCGAGCCACGGGCGCCACGGCCGGACCTGCGGCTCGAAGCTGTGCGGAAACTACGCGAGGCGGGCATCGCCGTCGGAGTGAATGCGATGCCGATTCTGCCGGGCCTAACCGACCGCGAGGCCGATCTCGATGCGCTGGTGCGGGCCGCGCGCGACGCGGGTGCGCAGTGGATCGGAGCGGCCGTGGTCTTCCTGATGCCGGCGTCGTGGAAGTCGTTCATGGCATTTCTCGATGAGAAATTCCCTCGGCTGGGGCGGCAGTATCGCGAATGGTTCCGGGGATACGGGAACGCGCCGGAGGCGTATCGGAGGGAGATCGCCGCTCGCGTGGAGAATCTGCGACGAAAGTACGGCATCAGCTCACGCCCAGACAAACCTTTAGAAGCGCCTGGCCGGGCCTGGCGTTCGCCGCAGATGCAACTCGACTGGAAGAATGGAGAACAATCATGCCAAACGTGAAACGCCGAAAAACACGCCGTAGAACTGTGAAGCCTGCGGCTCCGAATCCCGCAAGCGCTGCCGCCGTAACCGAGATCAAACCGCCGCGAGGGATGAAGCTGAAGACTGTATCGAGGATCACCATGCTCTTCGCGCTGCTGTGCCTCGGGGCATTCCTCGCCGGGCGGCCGCCGGTTGCCGCGTCGGGATCGGACGCGACGCACAGTGCAAAGGAAGTCAGTCATGTTTCCTCACTAAAGAGCCGTCGTGGATCGGGCGGAAGATCTGACCGAAAAAGTCGAAGTGCGGTGCACGAGCGCACAGAGAGTGCGGTTGGATTCTGATCGGCGATTACTTACGTGGGATCGAGACGCACTAAATTTATTATCGCGGATTTCCTGATTGTGCAACCGGATTGTGCCAGCCATTTTGTGCATAAGAGACCTGATTGTAATGGCTTACGGGGTGGCGGCGGTTTTCGAAAGTCGTCCAAGGTGAAATCCTAAAGGAGGGCGCTTTTCTGCTGTTTCGCGGGCGCCGATGCTACGGCACAATGATGCGGGGGGCCTCTTTCGCCGCCTCCGCAGGTAGGGGAAAGCGTTCGCGCAAGAAACCGAGGAACGCGCGAGAGCGCGGCCGAGCGTTGGTCTCCTGCTTGCCGACGCGCAGCAGGAAAACGAGCAGGTGAAAGATATCGGCGTCCTTCAGGGAAGCGAAACCGGCCCGCGAGGCTTCGTCCTTGCGAAAGTCCTGCAAGAACTGGTTGATCTGGCCATAGAGGGCCCGGGCCAGGTGTGCGTCCGGCGGGCGCTCGTAGTAGATGCCCGTGCCGAGCGTGCGATAGGTCTCGGCGAGGGCCTCAACGGCCGCCAAAGCGGCGCCATCGTCGAGTTCCCTATTCTGCGACTGGAAGGCGAGGATGGTGCCCGCAAGGCCCGTGATGACAGGCCAGCGCTCGTAGACGAAATCCACGGGAACCTGAAGGTCACGGTAGGGCAGTTCTGCGGCGGGCGCAGGTTTTCGATGCTCCGCTTCATAGCGGTGCGCCGCGAGCAGGTACGAACAGTCCGGCGGGCAATCGATGGTGACCTCGCGTTCGCGGCCGCAGCAGATCGCACAGATTTTTTCGCCCTTGGCGGGACAAAACCGCTTCGGCGGGCGCTTTTCGCAAATGGAACAGCTCATCCGGCCCTCGTGCTTCGGGAACGTCACAACCTGCGGCGATCAGAGTACGGGAAGAAGCGGCGCACGGCAAGGCAGTGGAGTGGAAAAGTGCAATTGGGGTCCGGGGTCGAACGGAAAGAAGAGAGATTCCTCGACTGCGTCCCGCGCCCGCAAAGCCCGCGGGAAAGGCAAAGGCGCGCGGGACTTCGCTCGGAATGACACGCCTCATTGGTTGGCAGGGGCGGGTTTGACCCGCCCCGTGCGGAACGGATGCTAGGCGGTGGCGCTGGTCCCGGCGGCCGCCGGGCGCTTCTCAAGGACCGCTACTTGATGCAGGATCGTCTCGACGACGTATTCATCCCCGAATTTCGAATTGATCATCAGGTTGTAGAGCGAGCGCAGAGGCCATTCCTTGTTGAAGTAGTGGCGGATGAACGAGGCGCGCTCGCGGTCGATTTCCTCGATCAACTGGACAGCTTCTTTTTCCGACTTGCCGATCGATTTCAGCCGGCGGATCTTCTCTTCAACCGGAGCGTAGACGAACACATGAAATACGTCCGGGCGGTTTCGCAGGATATAAGGCGCGCCGCGACCGACGATCACGCAATTGCCGCGCTGCGCGACCTCCTCGATCACTTTCTCAAGCGTGGCGAACATGTGGTCCGTATCGAACATGCGCGATTCGCCAATCGGGAGGGCGCGCTCGTAGCTACCCCGGGCGTAGACCTTGAACAATCGATACAGGAGTGAATCGACGCGTTCGTCGCAGCGCGCGGCGGTGTGATGGTCGACGTTGGCCTTGCGGGCGATTTCGGCGGTAAGGTCGCGGTCCCAAAACTTCCAGCCGAGGCCCGCAGCAAGGCGCTCCGCGATAGCGGCGCCGCCGCTGCCGTACTCGCGCTCGACAGTGATGACCCGAACCTGCACCGGATTCCCCCGCGCGTCAGTGTACTGCGATCGGGCCGCCTGGCTTTACTTTTTTCATCAGGAACACAAGCGGAATCATGACCAGCACGGCCACTCCTATCAGCCAGAAGTTGTCTACATATGCCAGCATCGTGGCCTGTTGGTCAATCTGATTCGCAACGAGGGCATAGGCCTGGCGGGACGCTTGGGCATGGCTCGAGCCATGCGCCATAAGGAGACGGGTGGCGGAATCGAGCGTCGCTTGCAGGATCCCGTTCCCGGATTGAATATGGCCCGAAAGGTTCGTCTGGTGGAACTGCGCGCGACGGGTGAGCATCGTCGTCACGGCCGAGATTCCCACGCTGCCGCCTATATTGCGGGAGAGATTGATGAGCCCCGACGCGGCGTTGTTTTTCTCCCTGGGAAGAAAAGCGTAGGCGACCGTATTGATGGGGACAAAGAGGAACGCGAGCCCGAGCGTCTGGAAGACGCGGGCGGTCGCGGCCGTGCGGAAATCGACGGAGATGTCGAAGTTGGTCATGTGGAACAGCGAGAAGGCAAGCATGGAGAGACCGAAGAGGAGCAGCCAGCGCGCGTCATATTTCGACAACAGGAACCCGACGACTGGCATCACGAGCAATAGAGCAAATCCTCCGGGCATGAGCACCAGGCCCGCCTTCTCGGCGGTGTAACCCATCAGCGTTTGCAAGTAGAGGGGCAGAAGCACGGTGCTCGACAGCAGGGCAAAGCCCACCATGAACATCATCAGGTTGGCGATGGCAAAGGAGCGCTCCCGGAAGAGGTGCAGATCGATAATCGGATCCTTGTGGAACCACTCCCAAAAGACGACGGCAACGAGCGACGAGATGAAAACGATCGTCATGCCGATGATGAAACGCGAGCCGAACCAGTCGTCGCGCTCACCCTTGTCGAGCACGACCTGCATGCAGCCCAGGCCGAGTGCGAGCAGGCCCAAACCGATGTAGTCGATGCGGAAAGTCTTGCGCGGCTGGCGTAGATAATCGGGATCGGAGATCAACATGTTTGTGAGAAGCAGGGAAAGAATTCCGACAGGAATGTTGATGAAAAAGATCCAGCGCCAGTCGAGATTGTCGGTGATCCAACCGCCCAGCGTGGGACCGATCGCAGGCGCGAGCACCACGGCCATGCCGTAGACCGCGAATGCCATCCCACGCTGCCTCGGCGGAAACGTATCCGCCAGGATCGCCTGCTCGCTTGGCTGCAAGCCGCCTCCGCCAGCCCCCTGCAGAACACGGAAGAAGATCAACGCTCCGAGGCTCGGCGCCAGACCGCACAGAAAAGAGCTGACCGTGAACAGCGCGACGCAGGACATGTAGAAGCGTTTGCGCCCCATGAGCGAAGAGAACCAGCCACTCAGAGGCAGAACGATCGCGTTCGACACGAGATAGGATGTCAAAATCCACGTGCTTTCATCCTGACCGGCCGAGAGGCTGCCCGCGATGTGCGGCAGCGCGACGTTGGCGACGCTCGTATCGAGCACTTCCATGAACGTGGCGAGCGTGACGGTGAGGGCAATGATCCAGGGATTTACGACGGGACGGACGGCAGGAACTGCCGGGAGAAACGCCGGCCGGTCGATAGACAAACTGGGGTCGGGCGCGCTCACCGGCGTTTACTTCAAGAAGACTTTGGGTTCGACGGACATCCCCAGGCGAAGATAGTGGTCCGAGTTCTGCCCCGGTTCGAGGACGATCTTCACGGGCACGCGCTGAACCACCTTCACGTAGTTTCCGGTGGCGTTTTCCGGAGGCAGAAGGCTCAGACGCGCGCCGCTCGAGCCGGCGATGCTATCCACGCGACCCTTGTAGGTGCGGCCGTTGGCATCCAACTTGATTTCGGCGCGCTGCCCGGGGCGCATATCTTTGAGCTGCGTTTCCTTGAAATTCGCCGTCACCCAGACATCGTCGAGAGGCACGATACTCAGCAACTGTTGGCCCGGCTGCACGTTCATCCCCACTTCGACGCTCTTCGTCACGATGCCGTCCACTGGGGCGACAATCTTGGTGTACTGGAGATTCAGCTGCGCCTGTTCCAGCGCGGCCTGCTTTTCCTGCGCGGTGGCGTCCGCCGAACGGGCACGAGCTTTCACGGACGCGACTTGCTGCGGGCCCGTCTGCGAAGAGCGCCAGTTCGCCTGCGCTTGCGCGAGGCGGGCGCGGGCCTGGGTCACCTGTTGCTCGGCGGCCGTCGCATTGGCTCGCGCGGCCGCCACGCTCGCATCGGCCGACGCCGCAGCCGCCACTGCCTGATCGTAGAGCTGCTGGGAGATCTCCTGCTTGTCGACAAGCTGTTTGTAACGGACGAGGTCGTTCTGCGCCTTCACATTGTTGGCCTGAGCCTGCACAAGTTGCGCGCGGGCGGCGTCAAACTGTTGCTGCGCCGCCGCGATGCCGGCCTGGGCATTCTGGACGTCGGCTTCGGATGATGAAATCTGGCTTGAGGTGTTAACCGAAGTGACCGGCACGTTGATGTTCATGGACTGTGCGCTGGCCTGAGCGTCCGCCAAGTTGGCGCGGGCTTGATCCACGGCGACCTGGTAGTCGCGCGGATCGATCTCCACGAGCACGGTGCCGGCCTGTACGTACTGGTTATCGTCCACGTTGACCTTCAAAACGTAGCCGGAGATGCGCGCGCTGAGCGGCATCAAATGGCCGTCCACCTGCGCGTCATCCGTCGATTCATAGCTCGCGAAATAGCGCCAGGCAAAGAATCCTCCGACGAGCAAGACAATCGCAACAGGGATCAGAAGCGTGCGCGCGTGAGACTTCGCGCGGAGCAAGCCCGGCGAGTGAGACTCCGGCGGCGGCGACGCCGAGTGCGTTTCGGTAGCCGCGGGGGCCTGGGCTTCCACAGTGGAATTCGGCGAAGCTTCGACCTCGGTTCTCTGTGCCATTGTCATTTTCCTCTGAAGTATTCTTTGACGCCCTCTTCGGCCAGGCCCAAGGCGCGGGCCAGAGAAATTTTCGCGTAGTTATCGGAGTACAGGCTTGATATGTAGCTTTCGTGGGCGCTTGCAACAGCCTCCTGCGCCTGCACCACTTCGACCGTATCCGTCACGCCGGCAACGAAGCGGTCCCGTGACTGAGCCAGCGTCTGCTCCGCTAGATCGATATTGCTTTGCGCCACGGCCACCTGCTCCTCGGCGGACTCGAGGTTGAGCAGCGCAGTCCGGACGTCCTGATCGATTTGCGCGCGCAGATTCTCAAGCCGCTGGCGGCTCTGCTCCAGCCTCGCATCGGCCTCCAGGATATCGCCGTGAACTTTGCCGCCCTGGAATATCGGAATGCTCAGCGATCCCCGCACGTCGAACACGCTGTGCGTGTTGAGACCCTGCTCGGTTCCCGCCAGTCCATAATCCGCGCTGAAGGACAGTGAAGGCAAGTTGCCGGCTTCGGCGGACTTTCGCGTGTACTCGGCAGCGCGGACATCCGAGAGCGCGGCCTGGAAATCCGAGCGGGAGGCGTAGGCGCGCTTCAGTGCGTCGTCCACCGTGATTCCGGAGAACGGCTGGTAGGGCGATTTGTCGGCGAGCTCGAATTCCTGTCCCGGCGCAAGGCCGATGACGCGGGCGACGGTCAGCTTCTCGATCGCCAGATCATTTTTCGCCTGAATCAATCCTTGCTGCCGGGATTTAAGTTCCACCTGCGCCCGAAGGGCGTCGATGGCCGGAGAAGTGCCGGCTTTCACCTGGTCCGAAGCTTGATTGTAGAGGGCCTGCGCCGTGTTCACCTGCGCATCCGCCGTCTCGACTCGGGCTTCGTCCGCAATGGCCTGAAGATAGGTGTAGCCGACGGCGAGGACGACGAGATCGCGTGCGTCTTTGTACGTGTATTGCGCCGATTTCGCGCTCTGTGCCGCGGAGCGCGAAGTATTGATCGCCTTCCAATCAAAAATCGACTGGGTCAGATAGGCGCGCGAATCGAAGTAGCCGAAAGGCCCCACAACACTAGGAATGGATATTCCCGCGCTCGGCGGAAACTTGAAAATGAAGCCGAATTCGGCGAGGTCCACTTGCGAACCCTCAACGTACGATGAGGTCGTGAGGCTGGGCAGGAGCGCGCTCAATTGCTTCCAGCGTTCGCCGCGTGCCGCGCGTACGTCCTCGCCGGAAAGCAGTAGGCCCAGGTTTTGCCGCAGACCGCGAGTGATCGCGTCCTGCAAGGAAAGCTGGAGGGTACCCGGAACGGGTTTCTCCGGGACGCTGCCCGCGAATGCACCCTGCGCCGCAGCAGATGTCCCAAAGCCCGGACCCGCGGCTTGCGGCGTCGCTTGCGCACGCGCGTGCCCGGCAGCCAGCGACAAAAGGACCGCGGTCATAGCAGATGAAATGGCCCGTCGGCCGATCACGAGTTTGCTCCTCCTAGGCGACGTAAGTTGGATGAAGCACCGTCCATGAAAGACTCATCGTTCAGCCTGTGAATCCTGTGGGAGCGGGCGGCGGGTTTCATGCCTTTGCGCCCCGGCGGCCGCCGACACCGTTTGCTTTCTCGTCGCCGCGAAGATTGGGGCTCAACAGGGCCCATACGTCCACCGCAGTTCCGCGGAGTGAGCAATCCGGATTCATGGCCCAGGCGAGTGTGACACCGAGCAGAACCGTTTGAATGAGTCTCGCCAACTCCGCAGCCGGGATGTCGCGCCGGACTTCGCCTCGTTCCTGTGCCAGAGTGAAAATCTCGGTCATCAACCGGCGTCCCATCAGCAACCGCCGGTGGAGTTCCGCCCGAACCGGCTCACAAGATGCATGGGCCGCAAAGATCGCGCGAAGAAGGGCCGCGTTCGCAGAGGACTGACTCGCCAGATCCGCCGCAAGCTGCTTCAGCACGGGCAGCACAGGTCCTTTCTTCGCCTCGTCCAGGGCATGCTCGATGGCCGCGATGCGCTCGGCGCCGAATGTTGCCAGCACGTGTTCCTTCGTGGGGAAATAGTTGAAGAAAGTCCCTTTACCTACATCGGCAGCCTCGGTGATGTCCTCCACCGTAGTTTCAAGGTAGCCGCGTTCGGCAAACAGCCGGAGCGCAGCGCTGAAAAGACGCTCGCGGATTTCGGTGCGGTGACGTTCGCGGCGCCCGCCTCGCGGGGAATCGGCACGCCGAACCGCGGTACCTGCTGATGCCATGGTGAACGCTCCGTATGTGACCATCAACCAAAAGTGACTATAGGTCACAATTGAGCGACAGTCAACATCGAATTGCGAAAAACGGGCAGGCCGGAATCGTGAAGCGAAATTCCGCTTCCGGGGGCCTCCCCCGGGGCAGCGCCTCGCGCGGGGCGTTACTTTGAAAGATTCTTGGGGCTGTGTTGGTTGAGCGTTCCGATCAACAGTTTCGCGGACGCCGGAACCGGAACGGCGCCGTGAAGCACGATGTCCTTCGCGGGAATCTTCTTACCATAAATGCGTTCGTTCGCATCGTTGTCGGGACGCAGCGTCGAGCCTTCGAGCGAGATACCGGCGAACAGACCTCGCGAGCGCGAGTACGTCAGCACCTCGGCGCGCATGGCGACGTCCGTGTCGGCCTCGGCTGCGCGTCCCTTGGGGCCGGCCGCAGCCGATGCATCGGCGCCGAGCTTCACCTTGCTGCTGAGAATGGAGCGGCCGCCACCCTGGTTCATTACGAGCAGAACGAAGTCAGTGGCCTGCCCGCCCAGCTGGAGTCCAAAGCTGCCGCCCTCGAGCGCCATCATCGTTGGCGCGCCCCACGGTCCTTGAAAATCCTCGCCACTGCGGCACGTCATGGCTCCGCGGCCGTAGCTGCCGCCGATGCCGATCGCGAACTTGAGCACGGAGGGAATCACAATCACGCAATCCGCCTTGTCGAGCAGACTTTGCGGGATGTTGTCCGGAATGTTTATGATTTCTTTCATGACCTCGCCGGCGTTCTGAAGACGGTCTTCCTCTTTGGAATTGTCGTCGGCGCGCGAGGAAATAGGACTGAGCAGCATCGGCACGCCAACAAGCGCTACGGCGAGCAGAAAAGCGAGCGTCTTCTTCATGGGTGCCTCCGATTACGATTATGACCGAGTTTCCATCATAGGGGTTTCCCGCGCCGCAGCGCAACTCTATCGATCGGGCGACCGCAGCTGCACGCGGGACCGCAGACTGCAATATAATTGAATACCTTGAAAGTCTCTGACCGCACAGCCCGCGCACGCGAAAGTCTTACGGGAGGGTGCCGCAAGCTTCCGGCGATTTCATTTTCGCGCGCCACGGCGTTCGTCGCGTTGGCGGCGTTTCTGGCTTTCGCAGAGGCCGCAGCAGCGCCACGGCCTCCCGATCCAAAGCGGCGGCCCGACCTGGCGCGATTCCGCGCCCGCGTCGAAACAGCTCTCGCGCAAGCCCACGCGCAAAGGGCGAACTGGGGAATCCTCGTTGCCGACCGCGATACGGGCGAGACACTCTACGCGCTGAATCCGGACCACTTTTTCACGCCTGCGTCCAACGCAAAGGTCTTTACGACTGCATTGGCGCTTGCAACGCTGGGCCGCGAATACCGGTTCCGTACGACGCTCGAGTCGCCCGCTTCTCTCGGAAGTGATGGCCGCCTCGCGGGCGACTTGATCCTGGCCGGCCGCGGCGACCCCGACCTCTCGAATCGCCGGTTTCCCTACGCCGGGAGGGCAGAACGCGAGGGCCCAATTGAAAAGGTTATCGCGGAAATGGCGGACGCCGCGGTGGCCAAAGGGTTGCGCGAAGTCGACGGAGACATCGTGGCCGACGACACCTGCTTTCCTTACGACCCGTATCCGGCAGGATGGAGCGTCGGCGACCTGTTCTTTACCTTCGGTGCGCCCGTGGGCGCCATCGTGTTTAACGACAATACGGTTTCGATCCAAGTTCAAGCCGGTGTGCATGCCGGAGATCCGGCCACAGTGACGACGGAACCGTCCGCCGCGCTCGAAACCTTCGGGTACGACATCACAACGGGCCCGGCCGACGGAAAAGCTGATTTTGCCGTCGTGCGACAACCGGGGCCGAATTTCGTTCTGTTGCGCGGGACGATTCCGGTAGGCCACAGTCCCATCAGCATCGATCTTGCAATGCCCAGTCCCGGCGAGACCGCTGCGCGCACGCTGAAGCAACTCCTCGAAGATCGCGGAGTGCGTGTAACGGGTCGCACACGCGTACAACACGCGCCTCCGCCGGAAAACACGGCCGTAGGCGAGCCGATTATTCAGAGCCCGCTTACACGGCCGTCGGACCCCGGTACGCAAGTTCTCGCGGAACATCTCTCCCCTACACTTCTCGAAAGCGTTCGTTTCACGAATAAAACGAGCAACAACCTCCATGCGGAACTGTTTTTGCGAGCCGTGGGACGCGACAAATTGGGCATCGGATCGACCGCAGCAGGGCTGAAAGTAGAGGAGGATTTCCTCAGGGCCGCCGGGATTCCCGACGGCGACGTCGTGCTGTCGGACGGCTCCGGGCTTGCCCGCGACGATCTGGTCGCGCCGCGCGCTATGGTGATGCTGTTGCGATACGCAGCGCGTCAGCCGTGGGGTCAGGATTTTCTCTCGACGCTACCGGTCGCGGGTGTGGACGGCACACTCGACAATCGCATGAAGAATACCGCAGCTTCGGGCTTGATCGAGGCGAAGACGGGCACCGTCGAGCACGATCATTCGCTTTCCGGCTATGCCACAACGCTGCGCGGCGAGTCCCTGGCATTCGCCATATTCTGCAACAACGATTCCGAGCATGGTCCCGGCCCTGCAGCGACTCTTGACGCCATCGCGACCGCGATGGTCGAGACGTTCGGCAACCCACGCTCCGCGAGCAGGAAAAAATGAGCAAGGACCAAAGGATCGTCACAGTCTTCGGCAGCTCCCGGCCGCGCGCGGGGGATGCGCACTATGCCGAGGCCCGCGCGCTCGGCGCGGAGCTCGCCGCAAGAGGCGCGATCGTCTGCACCGGCGGCTACGGCGGCGTGATGGAAGCTGTCTCGCGCGGAGCGAAGGAGGCCGGCGGGGCGACGATGGCGGTCACAGCGGAATTCTTCGGGGCACGAGCCAACCAGTGGGTCGATGAAGAAATTCGCGTGAAGAGCTGGCAGGATCGCCTCTTCGAGCTGGTCAAGCTTGGGGCCGGTTACGTCGCGTGTCCCGGCGGCACGGGAACGCTGGTCGAGCTCGCGGTCGTCTGGGAAATGCTGAACAAGGGCGCGATGACCAGAAAGCCTCTCGTCGTGCTCGGAGACTTCTGGCAGCCCGTGATCGAGCGCGTGCGCGAGGTCGAACTCGGCCACGCTTCGCGCTGGACCGAAGGGGACGAGCCGCTCGTCCGCGTCGTCTCCTCTCCCGCCGATGCCGCCTCGTATCTGGCCGCCCACTTCGAGCCGCGCTGACTTTCCCACAGGCAACCGGGCTACAATCGATGATGCTGCAATCACGGTTGGCTCACTGATTCGATTCTCGAGGACTTGTGTCGCGCTCTGCTGAAGAACTGCTCGAATTCGACCGATTGAAGGAAATCGTCAGTCGGTTCACTACCTGTGCGCCCGGCCGGCGCGCAATCCATGCGCTCGCGCCGCGGCAGGATGCGGCCGCGCTTGGAGCCGAGTTCGAGATCGTGCGTGAGGCGATCGCCTACCTTCGCGCGGGGTCGGAGCTTGGCTTCGGTTCGCTAGCCGACCCGGAAACGTGGCTTGTGCGTCTGGCGGTGCCGGGCTCGGTGCTTTCGAGCGTCGAACTGCTCGACGCTGCTTCGCTGATGGAAACGGTCGGCTCGTTCCGGCAGACGTTCAAAAGCGACGCTCCGAAGTATCCGCGCCTCGCCGAGAGCGCCGCCGCACTGGCCGATTTCCGCGGACTTTCGGGCGCGATTCGCCGCGCCGTGTTACCTAACGGAGAGATCAGCGACGATGCTTCGCCGCAGATCAAGCGCATCCGCGCGGGGATCGCGCAGGCGCGCGAAAAGATCCACCGCTCGCTCGAAAGCGTTCTGCGCGCGCGGGGAGAGCCGGCGGGCGAAGACTACATCACGCTGCGAAATGACCGTTTCGTGATTCCCGTGCGCGCTTCCGAACGCCGCACGGTTCCCGGTGTGGTGCATGGCGCGAGCGCCACGGGCCAGACCGTGTTCGTCGAACCGCTTGAGGCGATCGATCTGAACAACCGCCTCGTGCAGCTTACCGAAGACGAAGCCGCCGAAATCGCGCGCATCCTCGAAGAGCTGACCGAGCGCATCCGAGCGGACCGCGGTCCTCTCGAAGCCGCGGCGGCGGGAATCGCCCATCTCGATTCGATTTTCGCGCGAGCGCGGTTTGCCCGCGAATTCGATTGTGTGGTGCCGGAGTTCGCGGCGCAGAATTCGCTGCGCCTGGAGGCCGCGCGCAATCCCGTCCTCGAGGCGACGCTGCGTCCGCAAGGACGCGCGGCCGTGCCGCTCGCGCTTGCGCTCGGCGGCGGAGAGACCGTGATGGTGATCAGCGGTCCGAATACCGGCGGCAAGACCGTCGCGCTCAAGACGGTCGGCCTCGCGGCGCTTTCGGCTCAGTCCGGGATTCCCGTGGCGGCGGAACGTGCCGAGTTGCCGATCTTCGACCGCGTGCTGGCGGATATCGGCGACGAGCAGTCGATCGCCGCGGACCTGTCGACGTTTTCGGCGCACATGCTGAATCTGAAATCGATGCTGGAGGTCGCGACCGACCGCTCGCTGATTCTCGTGGACGAGATGGGCACGGGCACCGCTCCCGACGAAGGTGCCGCGCTCGCGGTCGCTCTGCTCGAGGAGTTTCGCACGCGCCGGGCGCTGACGCTCGCCACCACGCACCACGACCGCCTGAAGGCCTACGCCTCGACGACGCCCGGAATTGTCAATGCGGCGATGGAATTCGACGAAGCCAATCTGCGGCCCACGTACCGGCTTCTTGTGGGTGTGCCGGGAACGTCCAGCGGGATCGAAATCGCGCGGCGTCTGGGATTGCCCGCTCGCGTGATCGATCACGCACAGGCGAGCCTGTCACCCGAATCGCGCGAGGCGCGCGACCTGATCGCTTATCTTCATCGCAGCCGCGATGAAGTGGGCGAGGTCAAACGCCAGGCCCGCGAAGAACTTGCGCAGCTCGAAGCGGACCGCCGCGCGCTCCAGACCGAATGGATCGACCGCCAGAAAAAGCGCATTGCGGAGCTCGAGAAGGGCTTCCGCGAGACGCGGAAGCATCTCGAAGCCGAGGTCGCGCAGCTGACCGGCGACATCAAAGATCGCACGCTACGGGCGCAAATCGAAAAGCAAGCCGGACGCCGCCTGGGAAAGATCGAGTCCGAAGCTCGCGCCGAAACTGACGCCGCCGTCGTCGAGACACTCGCCGCTTCGCAAGCAGACCTCGGCGTGACGGTCGCGGGAGGTGAAAAGCTAATCGCACCAGAGCAACTTTCGGCCGGAAAGAGGATACTGGTGAAAGGATTCAAGCAGCCGGTCGTCTTTCGCCGACATGACGGGCGCAATGCCGAAGTCGAGGCTGGTCCGTTGCGAATGAAGGTGCCACTGGGGGATATCACCAGCATCGAAAGCGAAACAGCACCAGCGAAGAGCGGTGCCGCGGCGGGCGTGCGCCCCGGGGGGATCACGGTCCACGCGCGGCCCAGCGACGAACCTGGCACCGAGGAGATCAACGTCATCGGCTGCACGGTCGAGGAGGCAAACCGGCGCGTCGACAAGTTTCTCGATGAGGCCGCGCTGGCCGGAAAGCCTTCCGTCCGCATCATCCACGGCCATGGGACGGGCGCGCTGCGCCGCGGCCTCGCGGAATTCCTGTCCACGCATCCGCTTGTCGAACGCATTCACGCGGAAGCGGAAGACCGAGGGGGCACGGCGATAACCGTGGCCGAATTGAAATCGTAGCGGTAAGGTGCTAAGAGAAGGAAGGAATGGCTGAAGCCGGATCATTCGCGGAAAAGGTAAAGCAGCAGGCGGACATCGTCCGCGTGATCGGCGAATACGTTCGCCTGAGGAAGACCGGGCAGAATTTCACCGGCCTCTGCCCGTTTCACCAGGAAAGGACTCCCTCGTTCGCCGTACATCCGGCGCGGCAGATTTATCACTGCTTCGGCTGCGGCGCAGGCGGCGACGTCTTCAAGTTCGTAATGGAGCTCGAGAAATGCACGTTTCCGGAGGCGGTGCGAACCGTCGCCGAAAAGTGCGGCATCGCGATTCCCAGGCCGCGCGAGCGTTCGCCGGAAGAGCGCCGGGAGAATCAGCAACGCACCGCGCTCGTCGAAATGCACCGGGAAGCGGCGGCGTTCTTTGCGCGGCAGCTTCACGACGGGACCGAAGGCAAAGTGGCGATGGCGTACCTCGAGGACCGCGGTCTCGACCGGCAGGCCATGGCCCGTTTCGGGCTGGGATGGGCGCCGTCGTGCGGCGACGCCCTGTTGCGCCAGTTAAAGTCGAAGTATCCCGAAAAACTGCTGGAAGCCTCGGGCCTTTTTTCGCGCGATCAAAGCGGGCGCCTCTACGACCGCTTCCGCCGCCGGATCATGTTCCCGATCTCAAATGACTCGGGCAAGGTCATCGCTTTCGGCGGGCGTGCCATGGGCGACGACATGCCAAAGTACATGAATTCGCCCGAGACGCCGGTCTACTCGAAAAGCAACGTGCTCTATCACCTCGACCGTGCGAAAGAAACGCTGCGGCAAAGCGATTTCGCCATCCTTGTCGAGGGCTACATGGACGCGATCGCAGTGGCGCGCGCGGGCATCGCGAACGTGGTCGCGAGTTGTGGGACGAGTCTCGCCGAGCCGCAGATCAAGCTGATGGGCCGCTTCACGCGCCGCGTCGTCGTCAATTATGACCCCGATACGGCGGGGCAGGCGGCGACGGAACGCTCGCTCGTGCTGCTGCTTGAAAAGGAGTTCGACGTGCGCGTCCTCGCGCTTCCCGGCGGCGCCGACCCCGATAAATTCCTGAAGGAACAGGGCGCGGACGCCTACCGGAAACTGCTCGCGCAGGCGCCGCCGTATCTCGATTACCTCATCGGGCGCGCTCGGCAAATGGACCGGACGACCGCTTCAGGAAAAGTCGCTGCGCTGAATTTTCTGATGCCCTACGTGCAGCGGCTTCCGAACCGGCTGCTGCGCTCCGAATGGGCCACACGGATCGCTTCCGAACTGCGCGTTGACGAGCCTGTCCTGCGTGAAGCGCTGCGCCGCGCCGCTGCCGAGCGCCGCAGTGAAGTAAAGCCGAAAGCGGAATTGCTCGCGCCGGTAGTACGGCCCGCGGAACGAAGGCTCATGCAAATGCTCGTCGAAGCCGAAGGCTTTCGTGAAAAGCTCGCGCGGGAGATTGCCTCCAATCACTTGCATCGAGGCCTTGAAACAGAGAGGATCTTCGAGGCTCTCGTGTCGGCAATCGTTTCAGGCGAGCGGGCCGATGCCGCCACGCTTGCTGGTGCTCTCGAGGAAAAGGATCGCCGGATGCTTTTCGAAGTTCTGTTCGAGTCGTCTGCGGAAGCCACATGGGAAGAGGCGGAAAGCTGCCTCGGAGTCTTACGCAGCCGTCCTGTGGAACAGGAACTCGCCGAACTGCAGAGGAAAATCGAAGCTCAGGCTCCCGCCGAGGAATTGACCCGCCTGCTTACCCGCCGGCTTGAGTTGCAGAGGATGCTGGCGCGAAGGTGACAAAGCTCCCGTCCATCGTGATTGTGGGACGCCCGAACGTGGGAAAGTCCACGCTCTTCAACCGGCTCACGGGAACTCGCCGGTCGATCGTGACGAACGAACCGGGCATCACGCGCGACCGCATCTACGGAACGGCGCAATGGGACGGCCGGGCGTTCGAGGTTGTCGACACGGGCGGAATCGTGCCCGAAGACAAAGCTGGAATTCCCGGCGAGATCCTCCGGCAGGCGCGCGTGGCGATTGAAAACGCGGCGCGCGTTGTCCAGGTGGTGGATGGCCGTGCGGGACCGATGCCGCTCGATGCCGAACTCGCGCAGCTTTTGCGGCGCGCCGGAAAGCCGCCCGTTCTGGCCGTAAACAAAGTGGACTCGCCCAAGCAGGCGGAGGCGGCGGCGCAATTCTACGAACTCGGCGATGAGATTTTCCCGATTTCGGCGGAGCACGGCTTCGGCGTCGACACGATGCTCGACGCGCTGACGGAGAACTTCCCTCGCGGCGAATCCACAGAAGCCAAGCCGGACATCAACATCGCCATCATCGGCCGGCCGAACGTGGGCAAATCCACGCTGCTCAACCAGCTCGCGGGCGCGGAGCGATCCATCGTTTCGCCTGAGCCGGGCACGACCCGCGATATGGTGGACACGGTCGTCGAGCGCCACGGTAAAACGTACCGTTTTCTCGATACCGCCGGAATCCGCCGCAAGGGCAAGACGAAGCTCATCGCGGAAAAGCTGAGCGTCATCATGGCGCGAAGTCATCTCGAGCGCGCCGACGTGGCGCTGCTCATCGCGGACGCGTCTATGGGCGTCACGTCGCACGACGCGACCATCGCGAGCTACGCCGAGCAGTCGGGCCGGTCCGTCATCATCGTGATGAACAAGTGGGACCTCGCGATCGAGGCGGCCCAGGAAAAAGCTACCAGAGAGAAAAAGCACAGCGGCAAAGAGCCTGGCAAAGGCATGAGTCCAGAGAAGCTTCTTTCGGACTACGAGCCGATGGTGCGGAGAAAACTAAAATTTCTCGATTATGCGCCGGTGGTGTTTCTTTCGGCACTCACGGGCGATCGCACTGAAAAACTCTACACGCTGATCGACCGCGTTATCGAGGCGCGCCGCAGGCGTATCTCAACCGGCGAGCTGAACCGCTGGCTGGCGGGCGTCGATCTCGATCGCGGCACTTCGCCCGCGAGCCGCAAGGTGAAGATCTATTACGTCACGCAGGCCACCGCCTCGCCGCCGACATTTGTGCTGTTCACCAATCAAACGAAGCCGCTGCACTTCAGCTACCAGCGCTTCCTCGAAAACCGCCTCCGCGCCGCTTTCGATTTCACGGGCACGCCCATCCGCTTCAACCAGCGCTTAAAGAAGCGCGAGCGGCCCGACAGCGAAAAGCGCGAATTTCGCAAGGGTGAAAAACGCACGCCGCGCCATAGCGAGAAGCCCAACCGGCACCGTGGCCACAAGCGCGACTCCGACCGGTAAACCAAGCCTTTCCACAGGCCCCGAGGGGTTGACACGGCCCGAAATCGGCCTAGGATACAGAAAAGCCATGGCAAGTGCGGCCCAACCCGCGCCGGAAATCCCTGAAAAGAGCCTGTTTCGCATCGGGGAGGTGAGCCGTCTGACGGCTACGAAGGCGTTCGTCCTGCGCTATTGGGAGTCCGAGTTCCCCACGCTTCAGCCTGTGAAAAGCCCGAGCGGCCATCGCCTCTACCGCCGCGAGGATATCGAGACCGTCTTCGAGATCAAGCGGCTGCTCTACGAAGAGGGCTTCACGATCGCAGGTGCGCGGAAGCACCTTGCCGGGCAGGACGGAGGGAACGGAGACGGATCGCCCGCCGAACCGGCCGACACATCGCATTCTGCGGCTCCGCCTGCAAAACTCGACCGCGGTTCTCGCGCCCATCGAAAATTCCTGCTCGATCTCCACGAAGAGCTTCTCGCCGTCTTGACCCTTCTCGAACGCGAGTGATAGGCTGATTCCTGGCCTTCGCAGCCTTAAACGGGCTGATCGCGGCCGGTGCGGTCGGGACGTGGCGCAGCCTGGTAGCGCGCACGCTTGGGGTGCGTGAGGTCGCTGGTTCGAATCCAGTCGTCCCGACCATTGTTTCCCTCCGCCTCAGAACAACGGAGCCTTTCGGACGGCGATTCGCCCGCCGCGGAACCTTCATGCCGAATATTCTGATCACAAATGACGACGGGATTCACGCGCCCGGTCTGCGCGCGCTGGCCGCTGTGCTGAGCGAACTCGGCACGGTCACCATCGTCGCCCCTTCGCACGAACGCAGTGCCTCCGCGCAGTCGCTCACGCTGCGCCAGCCGATCTATTGCGACCAGCTTGCCGAACGCGAGTATGCGATCGAAGGAACGCCCGCGGATGCCATGATCGTGGCCCTGCACACGCTTCTCAAGGAAAAGCCGGACATCGTCGTCTCCGGAATCAACCCCGGCGCCAATCTCGGCGAAAACATCTATTATTCTGGCACGGTCGGCGCCGCGATGGAGGCGGCGATCAATCGCCTGCCGGCGATTGCTCTTTCCGTCGTGGGCCGCCGGCGCGAATTCGATTTTGCGCCTGCCGCAAGCTTCGCTCGCGCTCTCGTCCCGCTGGTTTTGCTCGAAGGCCTGCCCCCGGGCGTTCTGCTCAACGTCAATGTCCCGCAGGATTGGAGCGGCGGGGTGCGCCTCACCCGGCAGTCGTCGAAAATTACGCGCAACGTGCTTCAGCCGGGCACCGACCCGCGCGGCCGCCACTACTACTGGCTCAGCGAACAGCAGTTTATCGGGGGGATCGAACCGGATACGGACCACGCCGCGATCCGCGATGGCGCCGTCTCCATCACTCCGCTCGAAGTCGATCAGACGCATGCCCCTTCTCTCGACCATCTTTCGCGCTGGGCTCTGATGCTTCAGAACTCCTCGCACGGCTGAACGTCCACCCGCGGCCGCTTCGCTTGCTTTCCGGCCGCCGCTTGCCAGGATTGCGTCGCCGGTGTGCTATTTTAGTTTTCCATCGCTCCAGTCTCGGGGCCGCCGAACCTATGCCGAAAAAGGCCGCAACCGCACAACGCGAGGAAGTTACCGTCGAAGGAATCTTCGGTCCCGGCGGGCTGCTTGAAAAACGCCACGCCGGATACGAGTTCCGCCCCTCGCAGCTCGCCATGGCGCAGATCGCCGCGGACGCTTTCGAAAAGCACCAGCACGCCGTCATCGAGGCCGGCACCGGCACGGGCAAAACGCTCGCCTACCTCATTCCGGCCATTCGCAGCGGCCGCCGCGTGGTTGTTTCGACCGCCACGAAATCACTACAGGAACAGCTCTTCCAAAAGGACGTTCCGTTTCTCCAAAAGCATTTTGCGCCGAATCTGAAAGCGGCCCTCATGAAAGGCCGCGCCAATTTCCTTTGCCGGCAGAAGGTGCATCAGATGGAAGGCCAGCCGGTCCTCAAAGGAATCGACGAACTCGACTGGTTCTCTCAGATCCGCGAATGGGAGAAGCTGACCGAAACGGGCGACCGCAGCGAACTGACGTTTCTCCCCGACGACGCCGAACTATGGAACCGCATCGACGCGCGCAGCGACCTCTGCACCGGCCAGAAGTGCCCCGAATTCCAGCGCTGTTTTGTCACGGCCATGCACCAGCGCGCGCACGAAGCCGATCTCATCATCGTCAATCACCATCTGTTTTTCGCCGACCTCGCCATCCGTCAGGACGACTTCGGCTCGATCCTGCCGGAATACTCCGCCGTCGTTTTCGATGAAGCTCACGAAATCGAAGATGTCGCGAGCGACTATTTCGGCCGCCAGCTTTCGAGCTACCGCTTCGAGGAGCTCACCCGCGATACCGAAAGCATGCTGCGCGTCCTGCGGATCGAAGCCGCCCCTCTGAGGAAGCATCTCGCCCGCATGCGCGAGCGCGCCCGCGGCTTCTTCGAACGGTTTCCCGAGCGCGAGGGCCGCTATCCATTCGGACCGGTCGAAAGGCATGCGTTCCTCGATCAGAATCGCGAGGCCTACGACGATCTAGCCGCCGCCGTGAAGCGCACCGAAACCGAACTCTCCGCGATCTCGCCCAAGCCTGAGGAAATCGTCGCCATGGCGCGGCGCGCTGCCGAAATGCGCCGCGAGCTAGCTTTTCTGCTCGAGAGCGAGGAGAAGACATACGTCTACTGGTACGAGCGCCGCGGGCGCGGCGTCTTCCTCGCGGCCACTCCGATCGACGTCAGCGAAATCCTCCGCGAAAAACTCTTCGACCAGTTCGACACGGTGATTCTCACCTCGGCCACGCTCGCCGTCGCGGGCAGATTCGACTACCTCAAGCAGCGCCTGGGCGTGCGGCCTTCGCAGGAAGCCGTGCTGCCCCAGGAGTTCGACTACGCCACGCAGGCGCTGCTCTACATGCCGCGTTCGCTCCCGGACGTGCGGAACCCTTCGTTCGCCGCCGCAGCCGCCGATGAAGTCATCCGCCTGCTCGAAATCTCGCAGGGCCGCGCCTTCTGCCTGTTCACCAGCTACTCGCAGATGAGGGACCTTCACCAGCGCGTCTCGGCGCGCGTCGGCTTTCCGCTCCTGCTTCAGGGCACCGCCCCGCGCTCCGTCCTGCTCGACCGCTTCCGCTCGACGCCGAACGCGGTCCTCTTCGCCACTTCGAGCTTCTGGCAGGGCGTGGACGTCCCCGGCTCGCAGCTTTCGTGCGTGATTATCGACCGCCTGCCGTTCGCCGTGCCGAGCGATCCGATCGTGGCCGCTCGCGTACGGGCGCTTACCGATGACGGCCGCAACGCGTTCGCCGAATATCAGGTGCCGGAAGCCGTGCTCGCGCTCAAACAGGGCTTCGGCCGGCTCATCCGTTCGAAGACCGATCGCGGCATCCTGGCGATCCTCGATAACCGCATCCAGCGGATGCAATATGGTAAGATTTTTCTTGAGTCCCTGCCCCAGTACAAGACCACGCAGGACCTCGCGGAAGTCGCCCGCTTCATGGAAGACCATCCCCGGTAGCGAGCGCGGTGCGCCTTTTGCGTCCGGCGCTCTCTCGCGGGGCGAGGCGTTTCCCGGTCCAGTCGGCCGGACTCGGAGGAAGGCCCATGTACGAAGTCAGCGTTGACGAAACATTTGCCGCCGCGCACAACCTGCGCAACTACAAGGGGAAATGCGAGGATTTGCACGGCCACAACTACAAAGTGCGCATCGTTCTCGCGGGCGAGGAGCTCGATTCGACCGGGCTGCTCTACGACTTCGTCCATCTCAAGCAGGTGATCCGCGGCGTGATTCTCTCGCTCGACCATAAGTATCTGAACGAGCTGCCGCCCTTCGATGCCTTGAACCCGTCGGCGGAAAATATCGCCCGCTACATTTACGATCAGACCTCGAAGCAGATTCGCCAGACGCCCGGGGGCGCGGGAATCGCAAGCATCACGGTCTGGGAGACGGAGACGACCGCGGCCACCTACCGCCCGTAGCGGCAATTGTTCGCGGGGCTTCGAAAGGGCATCGCTATGGTGATCACCGAGATCTTCAAATCCATTCAGGGAGAGGGCACTCGCGCCGGACTCCCTTGCATCTTCGTCCGCCTCACGGGCTGCAATCTCCGCTGCACGTGGTGCGACACAGCCTATGCCTTCCACGGCGGCGTGAAGCACACCCTGGATGAAGTTCTCGGCAAGGTGCGCGCGCTCGCCGGCGATGGAACCGGCCGGATTTCACTCGTCGAAATCACCGGTGGCGAGCCGCTGTTGCAGCCCGAAACGCCCGCGCTCGCCGAGCGGCTTCTCGCCGAGGGCTGTACCGTGATGATCGAAACGAGCGGCGAACGCTTCATCGGCGTTCTGCCCCGCGATGTCGTCAAAATCGTGGACGTGAAATGCCCGGACTCCGGCGCGCCCGGCACTTTCGACCTGGCCAACCTGGACGCCGTGGACCGAAAGGACGAAATCAAGTTTGTGATTGCGAGCCGCCGGGATTACGATTTTGCGCGCGATTTCACCGCGCGGCACCGGCTCGCCGAACGCGTTCATCAGGTGCTGTTTTCTCCCGTGTTCGCGGATCCGGCCGCCCGCCGGGCCGGCCTGGACGCTCGCGAACTCGCGGAATGGATTCTGGAGGATCGCTTGCCCGTGCGGCTCGGGTTGCAGCTGCACAAGTTCATCTGGGATCCGGCCATGAAAGGAGTCTGACCTCGCTGATATGTTTTTCACGTGTCATTCTGAGCAGAACGTCCCGATGACTTTCTTTCCTCGGAAATCGTTCCGTTGCGATTTCCGAGTCGGGACGCGTAGTCGAAGAATCTCTCTTCGATTTGGAAACTAACTAAGGAAGTTCGACCAACAATGGCGGAAAAACCCAAGGCGGTGGTGCTGCTCAGCGGAGGCATGGATTCCACCGTCACCGCTGCGATCGCCAGCCGGACTCATCGCCTGGCTCTGTTGCACGCCAGCTACGGCCAGCGCACGGAGCGGCGCGAGCGGCGCGCTTTCGACGAGATCGCGGATTTCTACGGCGTCCGCGACCGGCTGGTTGTCCGCTTCGACGCCTTCGCGCAGATCGGCGGCTCCGCTCTCACCGATGACCGCATCGTCGTACCCGAATCGGGCGCGGCGCTTGCGCCGGACGCCGGGATTCCCGTAACGTACGTTCCCTTCCGCAACGCTCATTTCCTTTCGGCGGCCGTCAGCTGGGCGGAAGTGATCGGCGCGTCGGCCATTTTCATCGGAGCCGTGGCCGAGGACAGCTCCGGCTATCCGGATTGCCGCCCGGAATACTATCGCGCCTTTCAGGCCGTGATCCGCGAAGGCACGCGCCCCGAAACGCACATCGAGATCGTGACGCCGGTGATCGCCATGCGGAAGAGCGAAATCGTTCGCCGCGGAGCGGAATTGGGCGCTCCGCTGGACCGCACTTGGTCGTGCTACCAGTTTGAGGACGAAGCGTGCGGCACGTGTGATAGTTGCCGCCTGCGCCTTCGGGCGTTCGCCGAGGCGGAATTGCGCGACCCTATCGCATATCGGGCCCAAGTTGCGCGATAATGTGCCGCGGGAGTCTTAGGGGGAGGACATTAATCATATGAAACGATTGATCCCTGTCTTGGGAGCGCTTGCGATTGCTCTGTTGTTCGCTGCGGCCGCCGGAGCGCAGAATGCGCGGATCGTGGGCCAGGTTTTGGACCGCGATGGAAAACCCTGGCCGGATATCACGGTGACGATGAAGAGCGACACGGGGCGCACCTTTACGGTCAAGACGGACAAGCAAGGGAAATTCTCCCAAATCGGCCTTCAGGGTGGTATCTACACCTTCACCCTGACCGATTCGACCGGCGCCTTGAACTTTAAGGAACAGCATCAGATCGGCGCGGACGGGGATACCGAGGTCGACTTTAATTTCAAGCAGCTCGCCGCGCAACAAGCCCCGAGCGCGGAGCAGCAAAAGGCTCAAGCGGAATCGCAGAACAAGTTCAAAGAGATGGCGACGCACTTCAATGCGGGGAAAGCAGCGCTCGATGATGCAGAGACGCTCCACAAGCAGCTCGCGACCTTGCCCCCCGATCAGAAAACCGCCAGCGAGGACAAGATAAAAGGCGACTACGACACCGCCATCACCGAGCTTCAGCAAGCGGAGCAGGGAGTTCAGCCGAAGGATACAAAGAACCACGCCATCGTTTTGGCCACGCTCGGCCAGGCTTATGATCGCGCGGGTCGCTATGATGACGCCGCCAATGCCTATCAAAAAGCAATCGACACGATGCCCCAGGCCTCATATTACGTGGATTTGAGCACTGCGGTGGTCAATGCGGCGGCGGCCCAGAGCGATCCCGCCGCTCTCCAGTCGAAGGTTACCGACGCGGGCGCCGATTGCGACAAGGCCGGCGCGCTCGATCCGACCGTCACGGCGAGATGCTGGAAAAACATCGGCATCGTCCTCAGCAACAAGAACCAGTTGAGCGCAGCCGTTACGCCGCTTCAGAAGGCGTCTGCGGCGGATCCGAAGGACGCTCAGACGTGGTTTCTGCTCGGCGGCGCGCTCGCGGCCCAGATCGTCACAAAACAAGAGGGCACCAAGCTCACCTACACGTTTCCGCCGGGGCTCACCGATGCGTACCAGCACTGCATCGACGCAGACCCGAACGGGCCTTACGCCGCGCAAGCGAAGGCGACGCTTGATGGTTTGAACCAGCTGAGCGGTGGAACGTCGACCCTTGTGAATGAAAAGAAGCCCAGCTCCAATCAGAAGAAAAAGAGCAACTAGCGAATGGCTTTCTCGCGAGGATGACTATAGAGCGGCTCCTCGAGCGTGCGGCGTTCCTTTCACCTCGTTATAGTCTTTTTTGCCTCTGAAGAGGCTCCGTTTTCGCCTCTCGACCGGACCGCGCGACAGTGCTATTCTTCGCTCGTGATACTGAGGCAGCCGGTGCACGCAGTGGACTCAAGCCAACCGAGCACCCAGCGTCGACGCAGCGAACGAATCTCCGAAACCCTGCCCCTGATCGTTCGCGGTATCGATCTTCTTGGCCAGCCCTTCGAAGAGCGCACGTCCACGCTTGCGTTGAACCTTCACGGATGCCGCTATGCGTCCAAGCATCATTTGCCGAAGAACAGCTGGGTCACGCTCGAAGTCCCGCAAGGGGTCGAGCGGCGCAACGTGCGCGCGCGCGTTGCGTGGATTCAGCGGCCGCATTCGGTGCGCGATTTTTTTCAAATCGCCGTCGAGCTGGAAAGCCCGGCGAACATCTGGGGAATTGATTCTCCGCCTGAGGACTGGCAAAACACCGGAGCTTCTCTTCATCCGGGCGCCGGCCCGCAGCCGGAACGAGATTTGCTGATCGCCGAAGGGCCGGAGCCCCGTCCGCTTCGATCATCCCTTCCCACTTTTATGGAAAGCATGGCGCCCAATATGAACACACCCTTGGATCCCGCGTTTGCTTCATCGTCGTCCCTCGGAACCGAATCTGTGCCGGTAACGGAAAGCCCGCTCTTGAGCGAATGGAAAGCGGAGCTTGAGCGCCAGGCCAACCACGCTGCCGAAAGCGCCTTGGCACACGCAGGCGAGCTGATCCAGCAGGCTGCCCAGGAGCTCGAGCGGACCCGGGCTGTCGCGCAGGAGGCCTTCTCGGCGCAACTGGCGGCGCAGCAGGACGAGTTCGTGAGCGGACTGAAGTCGGAGTTCGAGACGGTTTTGGCCCGCACTCGCGAGATCCTGCATGAATTGGATCAGAAGGCGCAGGCGCTGCGCGCCGAAGGCGAAGCGGCGGCCGAGTACACGGGTCGCCTGGCCCAGGCGCGCCTTCAGATCGAGGCCGCCGAAGCGGCGCGGCCGCAGCAAGCCGGTCCCTCGCCGGAGGAGGTCCACACTGAATCCGCCCTCGCGGACTGGCGCGGGCGTCTGGAATCCGAGATGGGGATCGCCCAAGGCCAGTGGAACGAGCTGTTGCAATCGTCACTGGATAGCAGCATCGAGCGCCTCGTCGAGCATCTCTCCGGGCGTTCGCAGGAAGTCGTGCGCCGCGCCGAACAAAAGATCTCCGAACGATTCGCCGAACTGCGGGAACCCCTGGGGCAAATTTCCGCGGATGCGCGCGAAACGCTTTCGGGTTTGAAATCCGCGCTCGAGCAGGAAATTGGCCGCGCCCGCTCCTCGCTCGCCGAGATCGAGCATTCGGCGAGCCGCATGAAGGAATACTCGGCGCAGCTCGAGGCGGCCAGTCACGACACGCTGAATGAACTGCATCGGCGCCTGGAAAACATTCTCGAAGCGCAGACCGAGGAAATGCATCGCCGCGCCGCGCATCTTGCGGATGGCGTGCAGCAGCGGATCGGTCCCGCGCTGGATGCCGCGAGCCAGCAGCTTGTCGAGCGCACCGTCGCGGACGTCGAGTCCAGGCTCGCGCCGCGCATCGAGCGCGTTTCCGAGCTCCTTCGCGAGCTGGCCCCCCGCGAGGGCCAGGCCGAAGAGAGCCTGCGCCTGTATCGCGAGCGTCTGCGTCAGGTTTCGGAGAACAGCCGGCGCGAAGTGGCTTCTCAGATCGCCGCGACCGTCTCGAACCTCCGCAACGATTTCGAGGAGGCGCGGAAGGAGGCCTTGGCAAAGTGGAGCGAGGAACTGGACGCGGCCGGTGTCCGCGCCTCCCACGGGGCCGCCGAGTCCATCGGCCGCTCCTCGGAATGGTTCCAGCAGGAGGCGCGCGCGCGCTTGCAGGTACTGGTGGAGCAGACGCTCGCCAACGCCGCCGGTGGCTTCGAAGAAAAAGCAGCCGACGCGGCGCGCCACTTCGAATCCCGGCTCGAGGAGCAGTCTTCGGGCCGCATCGCTCAGGTCCACCAGCAGCTCGACGGCATCGCCGGCGATTTGGCCGGACGGACGTGCAGCGAGATCGATGCCGCTGCCGAAGCCGCGGCTGCCTCCTTCGGCCAGGTTCTGCGCGGCATTTCCGAACAGGAGGTCCTGCATTTCACGGACAGCAGCCGCATCGCTCTCGCCGAACGCCAGCAGGATTTCGACCGTTTCACTCATCAGGCGATGTTCGATCTCGAGACGAGCGCCCGGGCGTCCATGGACCAGCTCCGCTCGCAATTCCACGCGCAGATGGCCTCGCAGGTCGAAACCGCCGTCTCCGAGGGACGCAGCTCTCTCGGCGTCGAATTCGCCTCGGCTCTGGATGCACACCGGGCTGAGCGTGCTGTGCACGAGCAGGAATGGGCCGCCAGCCTCGGCCGTCTCGGCGAGGAAGCCGCCGGCAAATACGAGGAACGCTTGCAGAACGCTTCCGACGCCTGGCAGGTTTCCTCCGTGCGTCGCCTCAACGAACACGGCCAGAACGCGATTGAATCGCTCGTGCGCTCGGCCGATCAGGCGCTGCGCGACTCCTGCTCGAAGGTCTTCGAGGGCCTGGCGGAGATGTTTCGGGATCGCTCGACGAACCCGGTGGGAGCGGTCGGTTTTGTTCCGCCGCCGGGCCGCGAATCCGGAGACTTGCCTATCCCGCATCAGCAGTCGGCGTCGAGCGGCTCAAACGCCTGACGGCCCGCCCGGTCTACTTCTCGCCCACCGCTTCCCGGACGGAACGCGCCACATGCTCGACCTGCTCCTGCGTTAGACCCGGATGCACGGGCAAGCTGAGCACGTGCTCGCAAGCGCGCTCGGCGTGTGGAAAAGTTCCCGGAGGACAACCTGCGGACGAATATGCGGGTTGCAGGTGCACCGGTCTCGGGTAGTGGACCACGGTCTCGATCTCCCGCTCCGCCAGATGTGCCATTACCGCGTTGCGATTGTTCACGTAGATTACGAACTGGTGGTACACGGATTCGTCCCGCGGATCGTCCACCGGCAGTTCCAGCCGCGCTCCGGCAAGCAGGCGCCGGTACTCGCGCGCGATTTCCTGGCGGCGCGCCGTCCAGGCGTAGAGGTGCCGAAGCTTGATCCTCAGAACGGCGCCCTGAAGCCCTTGCATCCGGTAGTTGTAGCCGGGGAACTCGTGCTCGTAGCGAGCCGTCTGCCCGTGGTTGCGCGCCGCGCGTGCGAATTTGGCAATCCGGTCGTCGTTGGTCGTCAGCGCGCCGCCCTCGCCGTAGGCGCCCAGGTTTTTCGTCGGATAGAAGCTGAAAACCCCCGCGTCGGCTAGCGCCCCCGCCCTCCGGCCTCGATATCGCGCGCCGTGCGCCTGAGCCGCGTCCTCGAGAACGCGGAGATTGCGCGACGCGGCAATCTCGCGGATCGCGTCCATGTCGGCGCAGCGCCCGTACAGATGAACCGGCAGGATCGCGCGCGTCCGGCGCGTGATGGCCCGCCCGATGAGTTTCGGGTCGAGATTCCCCGTGGTGGGATCGATATCGACGAAGATGGGCGCCGCGCCGCAGTACGTGATCGCCTCGGCCGTCGCGAGGAACGTGTTGGGAGTAGTAATGACCTCGTCATCCGCCTGGACTCCGAGGGCCAGCAGGCCAAGGTGGAGCGCCGCCGTT
This sequence comes from Candidatus Acidiferrales bacterium, assembly GCA_049523255.1. Taxonomy (GTDB): domain Bacteria; phylum Acidobacteriota; class Terriglobia; order Acidiferrales; family UBA7541; genus Palsa-295. Next base: position 127,873 of record JBEKNB010000007.1, read on the forward strand.
CCGTTGCTGAGCGCAACGCAGTGCTTCGTACCGCAAAAGTCCGCGAATTCCCGCTCGAACGCCTCTACCTCCTCGCCCAGCACGAACGAGGAGTTCCGGCAGACCCGGTCGAGCGCCGGCAGAATTTCGTCCCGCAGTTGCCCGTACTCGGCTTTCAGATCGAGAAGAGGGACCTTCATCCGGCGCTGCCTTTCACGATGCACAAAAACTTTACTGTACGCGGCCCCACTCCACAAGCCCGGTGTCGGAATCGCCGCCGGCGCGGCAATGGTGCGGAGGCTGGAAATTGCACGGCTCTTGCCCGCGGGCGATTGTCCGAGCTGTGGTACAAAGGGAGTTCCGTCACGCGTGGACGGATGACGTTAGTTCTGTTCGCCGCATTATCCCATGGAAGGCTATGTCTGAGAGCACGGCCAAGAGCAAACGCAGGTACCAGCGCATCGAAACTCCGAAAGGCGTTTGGGTGGCCTGGCAGGACAAAGGCGGCGCGCAGAGCGTCTCGCGCGTGCGCGACCTGAATCTCGGGGGGATGTTCATCGCCACGCCGAACCCGTCGCCCGTGGGCACGGTCGTCGCGATCCTGCTTTCGGTCCCGGAAGGCGAAATACGCGGCCGCTCGACGGTGCGCAACATCACGTCCGGCGGCATGGGCGTGGAGTTTACCGAGATGACCCTGCAGGACAAAACCCGGCTGAACGCCCTGATCAACCGGCTGCTGGCTTCGAATCAAGACTGATTCCTCCGGGGACTTTTCACGGCGATCGCGGGGGCGGACATCATGCGTGGTTATATCCGACTTCGGGCCGGGGAATCCAGTTCCGCCGCGCGGCAGCCACCCTCTGACGTGTGACGATTAGCTTGAGGCGCCGTCCTTTGTTTTCAGTGGATTGGGTCATTTTCTAATCGCCTGTGTGTCGATTAGGATTTTCTCTCGAAGGCTTCGGACGCGGCGGGGCGGCAGCCCGATCCAGGAGCCGGATCCGCCGTTGCCTTTCGATTCCTTCCTTCTTGCGACTTTTGTTTCCGCTTTGCATGTCACCACCAACGTAGCACGCGGCAGTGCGGTTTCGACTGTTCTTCAGTACAGAATTGGTACAAGTTCTAGAACCCTGCACAAAAGCCGCGGAAGACTGGCCGTCCCGCAGATCGTCAGAAAGGCGTCGGAGAAAACGGCTTTGGCTGCGACTTCAATCCGGGGGAATTCGGCGGAGCAAACGGCTCGAGGACGAAGATGGCATAGCGGTAGATATCGAACTGGGTCTCACCGCTGGGAAGCTGAGTGTCGACGACATTGCCGAACGCGGCATGAAGTTGATGCATCTTGTCCTCGGGGAGCACGTCGAGCAACTCGCCGAAGTGATTCTTGGCCTTCGTGAGCGGGTCGACGTCATTTGGCGCCGGCGCGGCGGCGGTCACCGCCGCGTTTGTTGCCGGGGCGAGGGCTGGAGACTGGAGCGACCGGGATTGCTCCATTTTTTCCTGGTAACTCCGGTAGAAGTCGTAGCGAAACTGCTTCTCGTAGAGCGAGGCGTAAGCAGTCTTGACGGCATCGCCGGGCGGCTGCGCGGCGGCCAGAGCCTTGGCCGTGAAGTCCTTGAGCGCGGCGTCGAAATAGCGGAAGTTTGCGCGCGCGCCCATCAGCGGCCCTTTACCCGTTCTGGCGAGCGATGCGGCCAGGCGGTCGGTGCGCTCGTCGTAGCAGCGGCCATAGACGCGGATGCCCCGCAATTGCCCGCCCTGTGGTGACGCATCCATGGCGGCAATTTTTGCGATCCAATCCGAGGAGGTCATCTGGAGGATCTGGACGCAGGTCATTCCGAGGCGGTCCGCGCTGGATGCCTGCGGGGATCGGGTCTGCGGCTTTGCCCGGGATTGCGAACGCGCTGAAGCCAAAGGCGTCGCCGCAAACGCCAAAAGCAGCAACGCGAGCGCGCTCCTCATCTTTTGAATCGTAATCGAGCGCGACTCATGGACGCAACTGGGCAAGGGCCGGACCCGGTTCACCAAATCCGCCGCCAGCGCGGGCGGTTTCGGGCGGCACGATTTTCGTCGCCTGCGAGGCAGAGATAAGCCAGTGGCCGTCGCGCTTCACCTCGACGCGAGTGAAGATGCCGCGACGCGGCGGCATGAGTGAACCGTCGGGATTTCGCTCGCCGCTGGAACTGAAGTAGACGTGGACAACGGCGATGCCGGGAGTGAGAAATTTGACCTGGACCTGCTCGGTCTTCCAGGCGCTTTCCTTGACTTTTCCAGAGTGCAGCAACTTGAGGCTCTCCGCGAACGCCTCGCGCCCCTGAAACCATTCGCCCGCGAGATTGATGACGTCCGCATCCGGCGCGAAGAGGCTGACCATCGCGGGGACATCGTGGCTATTCCATGCCTCCTGCCACTGCGTTTCGACGGCAGCGATGGCCTCGATTTCCGCCACGCTGCCGCGTACCGTCGGGGCGCCGCCGCCCTGCGCGCGTACGGCAGCAGGAATCAGGAGAAGCGAGAGCGCCAGGAGTGCGAGCTTCGTTTGCATCGTGTACCTCCGAAAAAGCTCCGCGTCAATTTCCACCGCTGGCCCGCGGAAACCTGAGGCGGAACGTCACGCCCTCCTTCATCATCGGCGCACCGCCCGGCAGAAGGAGCAGGCCGCGCCCAAAGCAGGTTTTCATCCGGACCACGGTGCCATTCGTCCACTGGGCATCGCCCCCGCGGATGGCGACCTCCGCGCCGGAGTTCTGCCTCAGCAGCGCGGCAAAACGGGCCTGGTCCTGCTTATCGCGCTGGTGAAACACTATCACGATGACCGGCGGCGTCGTGCTGGCGTGAGCCTCGAGCACGCGGCAATCGACAGTGTTGGAATCGGGCTCCGCACCTTGACGCAGAGCCGCGAGAAGCGGCATCGTAAGCGCGTTTGCGGCGATGCAGAGAAGCGCGAGCCAAAGCTTCGTATGCATGTGATTCCTCCGGTGCTGTCGGCGCGATTGTCCGCGCAGGTCGGCGCGCAAGTCAAGGAATGCAGCTAGCGCCGGCGCAAAAGCGCTCGCTCGAGGAGGACATCCATCGCGCGATCGAGCCTCCGTTGCCGCGCCGCAGGAGATTTGGCGGAATCAAACCAGAGAATGAACTGGCGACGATGGCCCGGCGCGAGCGCCTGAAACGCCTTCCAGGCTTTGGGATGGCGCTTCAGCCCGACGCTCAGATCGGGCGGAACCGGGAGACTTCGCGATGCGCGGTCGATTCGAAGCTCGACGTTGACGACGTCGCCCACATCCGCGCGCGCCGCTTTCCGTAGCGCCGTGTTGAGCTGCAGCCGGTAACGCCCGCCACCAGCGGGAACGAGCGTGGTGCGAGCGCTCTTGCCGTTCACGCTCGCGACAACGGGGATGTGCTTCTTCTTACCGGACTCTTTTTCGAGGGCGCAGCCGATCTCTTCCGGCACGTGGACGTGCCGCATCATCCATATGCGGTAGATCGTGGCCATGAACCGCTTCGGAGCCAGCGATAAGGTGCGCCCAGTCACGGCTGTTCGGATACCGAGTACCTGGCCTCGGCGAAATCGAGTTCGCGTTCGAGATGCCGCAAGACTTCGTCGTTGATCTTATTTTGATTTCGCAAATGCAGAATAGTAGCGCGCTGGAGGGCGCCTAGTTGCCGGGAGAGGTCCCGCCATCGCTGGTAGTCCTCGGGCCGGTATCCGGCCTCCGCGGATTCGTTGCTCTCGAGAACGTTCATGCGGCGGCGGTAAAGCCGGATGAGCTCGTCGTACACCGGCGCAAATTCCGGTTGATCATCTTCGCGGCTGTGCTCGAGATATGCGAGGGCTGCCTCGACCATGGCGCGCCGCGCTTCTTCTTCCTCGATATTTCCCCCTGACGCGCCCGCCAGTCCCAGGCGGCGAATCAGCGGAGGCAGCGTCAGTCCCTGCAAGACGAGGGTCACAAAGATCACGCAGAACGTAAGAAAGATCATCACGTTGCGCTCGGGAAAGGGATCGCCGCTGGCCAGTCTTACCGGCAGCGAGATGGCGGCCGCCAGCGCCACGACACCGCGCATGCCGGTCCAGCCAATGATGAAGAGTGCGCGTGGCTGCGGGCGAGGTTCCGGCTGATGAAGGAGGCGGCGCCGAATGATATTCGATAGCCAACCACCGGGATACACCCATATGAGCCGCAGAGCGATCACGGCGCCGCTGAACAAGAGGCCCAGAAGCAACAGGTCGCCCAGATGATGGGTGTGAATGCCGGACAAGATGTAGGGCAATTGAAGCCCGATGAGCAGAAAGACGAAACCATTGAGGACGAATGTGAGAGTGCCCCAGACGGCTTGCCCGGTAAGGCGAGCGCCCCTCGACAGAAACAGGGAGCTCTTGTGGCCCAGATACAGGCCGCAGGCCACGGTAGCCAGCACTCCCGACGCGCGGGCGCCTTCCGCCGCTAGATACGCGAAATATGGCGCCATCAGGATGATTGTGATTTCGATCGGAGCGTCAACAATTCTCAGCACCAGGACGTGAATCAGCTTGCCGACGATCAGGCCGATCGCAATGCTCCCCAGCACAAGATAGACCATCCTCCAGATGTCCTCCGCGATCGGAGGGTTGCGCCCGGTGACCAGCAGGGCGATTGTGAACTCCAGAGCCAGCAGGCCGCTCGCATCGTTGACGAGGCTTTCTCCTTCAAGAACGTCCGTGATTCGCTTCGGCAGACCCAGCCGCTTGGCGATGGAAGTGGCGGCAATCGCGTCGGTGGTTGAAACCACGGCGCCGAGCACCAGACCCATCCGCCAGTCAAAATGCGGTAGGATCCAACGCGACACGGCAGCCACGCCAAAGACCGTGAAGCCTACGAGCCCGAACGCGAGCATCGAAATGCTGACCAGGTTATAGCGGAAGTCGCGCCACGAAGTGGACGCGGCGGCGGAAAACAGCAGCGGCGGCAGAATCACCAGAAACACCACGTCCGGGCTGAGCTCGATGCGTGGGGCGTGCGGAAAAAAGCTCAGAAGAAGCCCGCCGATCACCAGAATGATCGGGTAGGGAGTTTCGAGCCGCTTGGCGAGCGCCGCCAGCGCCACCACGAGAATCAGCAGCACCAGAACAACCAGCTCGACCCCGTGTATGGATGCCGCCCCCATGAAGACACCAAGAATACCCTAAGGGTCAGTCGGTTTCGCAAGGACGCGCCAGAGGCGCAGTAACGTTACTGATTCGCCGCGATTATCCTCGAACATGGCACGGCAAGAATTCCACTAGGCCGGTGTAGAGTTAGGAATGGTCATCCGAGGATGCCGAGCTGGTCTTCGTAGTCACGGTATTGTAGGGCTCCCCGCTAATTTAGACGTTCAGGGCCTCGTTTTTAGTTAGAGCTGCAAAAGCCAAGAAGGCCTCGTGCGGGGTGCGGTTTTCGACTCCGCGGTGAGGCCGGTCGTGATTGTA
>JBEKNB010000008.1:0-211088 GCA_049523255.1 Candidatus Acidiferrales bacterium
GATTTTAGCGGCGCGCGCCGCCCGGCTCCTCCCCCCTCCGCCGGGCGGCGAGTTCTTCCCACCGCTTCGGACTGATGCACTTCAACTTCGTTAGGGGGATACGATGTGAGTAGGCTCTTCCATCATAAATAATTACTTGCGGGGGATTTCCATATTTCGGTAAAATAAACTTAGTATCCTCGTACTGCGCTCAAACGCCCTCGCATCTGCTCGCAACACTTTTCCAGCCCCTGGCACACCGCGGCTACGAACGTTCCTCATCTGATAGGGAAAACGTACAAGAAATCACGCCGTAAGGACTAACGCCGAACCTGTCAACTCTTTGAAGATTTGGTGGAGCCGAAGGGATTCGAACCCTCGACCTCCTCGATGCCATCGAGGCGCGCTCCCAACTGCGCCACGGCCCCACGATGCAGGAAGTCAGCGTAAGTTTTATAGCACTTCATGCGGGAGGGCGTCAAACACGCGGTGCGCGCGCCCTTGCCGCTTCTAATCTAATGATAATGCGGTTATTACCGGCTGAAACCCTGCGTCTCCTCGCCTAGTACCAATGGCGCACATCCGCACTGCCCGTTTTCTGCTATGCTTGCAACATAGTGGGGCAAAGCGGTGTCTAAGTTTCGGTAGGGAGATGCCCCGGAAAGCGCGGCGCAAGGCATGTCCGAACTGGCACAAAGTCTGTCGTGGGGTGGTGACGAGGCCCAGCTGGTGACGCAGCTGCAGGCAGGCTCCGACTCGGCGTTCGATTACCTCGTCACGTACTACCACGCGAGTGTGTATAACTTGGTATACGCAATCCTTTCCGATGCTGCCGACGCTGCTGATGTCACGCAGGAAGTGTTCCTGCATGTGTTTCGTGGGATTCGCGGATTTCGCCATGATAGCTCGCTGAAGACTTGGATCTATCGCGTTTCCGTGCGCCAGGCGCTCAACCATCGTCGTTGGTGCTGGCGGCACCACCGGCAGCAGATTTCGATTGACGCCGAAGACGAGAAAGGTTGCGCCCTCGAACTCAAAGACGGAGAAGCGACTCCATTCGAGCAATTGGCGGCGCGCGAAACGCAGGCAACGGTACGACGGGCCCTCGCGGTGGTGCCGACGCTTTTTCGCAGCGCCGTGATTTTGAGGGATCTCGAGGGTCTTTCCTACGAAGAGATTGCGGAGGTCCTGGAAATTTCGGTGGGAACCGTGAAGTCGCGCATTCTCCGCGGCCGGCGCATGTTGAAAGAGATTCTCGATCCGTTGCTGCGCGTTGCCCAGGTTTCGCACGGCGAGGATGCCGAAACACATCGCCATATTGCTGCGCGCCAGCCGCGCCAGCGGCCCCAACCCCGTTTCGCGGAGAATCTTGAGACGCGAACTACACGTCAGGCAGCAGGTGCCTTCGGCGGGATGCACGGAGCGAGCAGATGAATTGCCGCGAAGCCCAGCGACGCCTCCCCGGCTATCTTGACGGCGCGATGCGCGCGCACGACCATGTCGGGTTGCGCGAACACCTGAACTCCTGCGCCGAATGTCGCCGGCAACTCGATGGTTATCGCCTGCTGGCGACTCATCTGGCGAAGATCGAGCCGGTGGCGCCGCCGGCAGATTTGGCGGTGAAAATTCGGATGCGAGCTTCGCGCGAGCGAAGTCCTCGGGCCCGCGTGGCGCGGACTTGGTCGAGTGTCCTAGTTGTTGTTGAGAACCTCGTCGGTCCACTTGCGGTTCCGGCCACCGGCGGCGTTCTGACGGCGCTCGGAGTGTTCGTCCTGGTGGTGCACGGCCTGTTGGTGGGCGTTCCAATGGGCGGCGCCGTGCCGAACGATCTTCCGCTCAACTTGGTCCAGCCTGCGGAAATCGAAAGCCTGGCTCCCTTTCCGGTTCAGGACATCGCGGAGACGAATGGCGTGCCGGGTTCCGGTGGTTTGCTTTTGGAGGCGACGCTCAACGCGCAGGGAGAGGTCGTCTTCTATAAGATTCTTTCCGGTCCCGATAATGCCGCCGTCCAGCGGCAGGTCGATCAGCTTCTGATGTTTTCGCGCTTCCGCCCGCAGTTGAGCTTTGGCCGTCCTACCGGGGGTGGGCGCGTCCTGTTGAGCTTCAGCGAGGTCCGCGTCCACGGGTAGTCTCCTTCGGGGCTGACCAGTCTTCCAATTCTCCCGGATTCTTGACTACAATCCATCAGCCCGCTAGAGTTTGTGTACCTGCGGGTTCCACAGGCGCGGGCGCACGTCGGGGGAATGTGCGCTTCGCAGTGAGGGGAAAATCCACGAGGCCCAGGCGTTGACGAGTCTGCCCATCCGAAAATCCACGGGAAGATTTGGGCGGACGTGTCTCATACTGGCCCTGCTCGCTGTTTCGGGCGCGGGTGCCGCGGCCTTGAAGGCCCAGCAGGGCGCCGAAAGCGGCTATACCGGCATCAGCGTGGAAGCAAGCCCGCAAATTTTTTCCACGATGTGTGCTCTCGACGCGGCCGGTTTCGGCGCGGATGAGAGCACGCTTGCGCAGATGCCGGCTCGGCTTGCGCTTCGCGGGGAACTGCTCAAGATGCAGGGGACCGCGACGGACGCGCTACGGCAGTTTTATCAAGACCATGCACTGGCCGATCCGGGTGAGACTCTTTCACGCTACATCACGTTCGCGCTCGTAATCGGCCCGCCTCCGCAATTCCAGTTTCAGGGCAACCGCGATACGCTTCCCCCTGATGTGCTCGCCCTCGACGGGCTTCAGGAGCTTCTCGCCAATTTTTATCGGGAAGCGCGCTTGGACATTCGTTGGGCAAAAATCGAACCGGAATACGAGCCCGCCGTCGAGCGCTATCGTGCTTCGTTGCGAAAAATCGTAACCGTTTCCGACGCCTATCTGCGCGAAGTCCTCAAGCCGTCGACCGGCCGCACCTTCACCGTGTACGTCGAGCCGCTCGTAGGAACCCGGAGCAATTTTCGAAACTACGGCGATCAATATTCGATCGTTGTCGGGGCCTCTCCCGAAATGCCCGTGGACGCGATGCAGCACGCCTATCTGCACTTCATGCTCGACCCCATCGTCTTGCACTACCGCCCGCTAGTGGAGCAGAAGCGCGCGCTGCTGGAAGTTGCAGCTCGTGCCCCGCGGCTTCCGGAGGAATATCAGAACGACTTCGTCTCCTTCACGGACGAGTGTTTCATCAAAGCCGTGGAGTTGCGCCTGCGGCACCTGCGGCCGCAGGAGCTTGAGGCCGCGCTTCAGGATGCCGACCAATCCGGCTTCATTCTCGTTCGACCCTTCGTGCGTGGGCTGCAAGGGTTCGAGAAGGCCGAACCCGCGATGACGTACTATTTCCCGGACTTGATCGTGGGAATCGACGTCGACGCCGAGCGCAAGCGCATGCAAGGGTTCACCTTTGCCGCTGCCCAGCATGGCCCCGCTACGGACGAGCACAACACGCTCCGCAGCAATCAAACGTCGGAAATCGACCAGTGGCTGGCCCAGGGCGATCGCGAAATCGCGCAGAAGGACGCGCCCGCCGCCACCGCGACATTCGAAAAGGCGTTCGCGAAGTATCCGGACGATCCGAGGGCGCTCTACGGCCTTGCGATTGCATCGGTCCTTTCTGGCAAGGGAGACCGCGCAAAGGAGCTGTTCCAGCGAGTCGTGTCCGCTCCGAATTCCGCGCCTCCGTCCATGGACCCGGCGGTTTTGTCGTGGTCGCACGTCTACCTGGGGCGCATCCACGATCTCGAAGGTGATCGAGATCTGGCCGTGAACGAGTACCGGGCGGCTATGGCTGTCGATGGCGCGCCGGAATCCGCGCACGCGGCCGCACAGAGTGGGGTTGAGGCGGCCTATAAAACGCCGCGTTCCGACGAAAGCACGCAACCGCAACCCTGAACCAGTCGTCTTATGCAGAAGTTTGCTAGGCCAAGACTTAGCCGAGGAGGTAAAACACAAATGAGGCATCCATCAATTCAGTTTGTGGTTGGGGCCCTGTCGCTCGCGTTCGCCGCCAGTCTTGTTTTTGCCGCCGTCTCGCGCGCGCAGATGGCAACGGCTGGCGGCCAGCAGGCCACTCCGGCGGTGTCCGGGGCGGACTCGTTGCAGACCCAATTGCACATGCTAACCGACGTGCAGACTCAAAAGGGGGAAAAAGCGGATCCGCAGGAAGTAAACGCTTATACGGTGTTCTATAAGGCAAACGAGCCGGCTAAAAAGATTCAACTTGGGAACACTTTTCTTCAAAAGTATCCCAAAAGTCCGTTGGCCGAGCCGGTGGACGTAGGCCTGATGAATGTCTATTACGCTCAACAGGATTGGAAGAACGTGTATGTGTCCGCGGACAGCGCGCTGGCCCTGAAGCCCGATGACGTGGACGTGCTGACCACTGTCGGCTGGGTGATCCCGCACGTTTACAATTCGAGTGATCCGGATGCTGACAAGCAGTTGGACAAGGCCGAAACCTACGAGAAACATGCCCTTGAGGTCTTGCCGACGATGCCCAAGCCCGCTGGGGTGACGGACGCCCAGTTCGCAGCGTCGAAAGCCCAAAGATCCCTCCAAGCACACAGCGCTCTTGGCCTTGTCTATTTCCGCCGCGAGGATTACGGCAACTCGGCTAAGGAACTTCAGCTATCCACGCAAGGTGCCGCGACTCCCGACCAGACGGACCTGTATGTCCTCGGGATCGACTTGCAGAACTTGAACCGCTCCGCCGACGCGGCTGATGCCTTCAATCGATGCGCCCAGGTCACGGGGGGCTTGCAGGATCGGTGCAAGCAGAGCGCAGACGAAGCGAAAAAGCAGGTAACTCCATCCAAGTAACGCAGAGAGCAGGAACCATCACGGAAACACAAGGACAAGGACAATGAAGCTTTCACTCGTACGGGTTGGAATTCAAGCCTTCGCTCTTGCATTCGCCGTCAGCGTCACATTTGCGGCGATCTCCCGCGCGCAGGGCACCAATCCGAACTTCCAGGTCGGTAAGGAGCAGCAGCAGGACCAGGACCAGCAGTTGAAGCAGCGGCAACTGAGCCAGAGCCCGGCTCCGAAGGTCGATCCCAAGGAGGAAGCCGCTTACAAGGCCTTCTTCGATGCAGGCGCGCAGGACCCGGATAAGCGGATCCAGCTCGGCCAGGACTTCCTCCAGAAGTATCCGTCGAGCGTCTACGCCGAGGCCGTTTACGCAGGGATCGCACAGTCCTACTACACGAAACAAGACTGGAAGAACTTCTATGCGGAGTCCGATAAGGCGCTGGCCATCAAGCCGGACGACGTGGACCTCCTCACCATGGTCGGCTGGGTTATCCCACACATGATCAGCGGAAACGAATCCGACGCGAGCCAGCAACTGGATAAGGCCGAGGCCGACGAGAAACATGCCCTTGCCGTCATGGCGACGATGCCGAAGCCGGCGAATATAACGGATGACCAGTTCGCCACATTGAAAACCGCGAAAACAGCCGAAGCGCACAGTGGACTGGGCCTCGTCTACTTCCGGCGCCAGGATTACGACAATGCCGTCAAGGAACTTCAGCAGGCCACGCAGAACAACCCAAGTCCCGATCCCACTGACTTCTTCGCCTTGGGCGCGAGTCTGCAAAACTCGGGCCACTATGGCGACGCGGCGGATGCGTTCACGCACTGCAGTCAAATCATGGGGAGCCTGCAGGCGCAGTGCAAACAGTACGCGGACAACGCCAAGAAGCTCGCCGCTCAGCAGAAGTAGCCATCGAGGGAATCCTGCCATGACCGAAGAGGAGCGCGCGGAAGTCGAGACGATCCTCGGTCATCGCTTCGAGCATTCCGGACGCCTTGAGCGCGCGCTCACTCACCGCTCTCATCGGCAGGGCCCCGCCGGAGTGGACAACGAGCGGCTCGAGTTTCTGGGAGATCGCGTTCTCGGCCTCGTTGCGAGCGAGCGGCTCCTCGCGTCTTTTCCCGGATGGGATGCTGGGAAACTTTCGAAAGGTCTTGCGCGGCTAGTCAGCGCCCCGTCGATTCACGTGGCGGCCCTGCGGCTGGGACTTGGTCCCCATCTCCGTCTCGGCCCGGGCGAAGAAAAAACCGGCGGACGCGAAAAAAAAAGGCTGCTTGCCGACGCTTACGAAGCGATTGTCGGCGCCATCTATCTTGACGGCGGCCTCGCGGCCGCGGAGGCCTTCTTGCGGCGCACTCTGCTCGATCCCGCGATGGAGGGCGAGGTGGAAGGACTCGAACGCCCTGACCACAAGTCCGCGCTCCAGGAATGGCTCCAGCAGCGCGGCCTTGGCGTTGCCGAATACCGCCTTCGAAACGCATCCGGGCCGGAACATCAGAGAACCTTCGAGGTCGAAGTCTGGCACAAAGACCGGAAGCTCTCCGCATCCGAGGGCCACAGCAAGAAAGAAGCCGAGCAGGCGGCGGCAAAGCTCGCGCTGGGAATCCTCGAAGAGAGCCGCGAGATCGCCTGAGTGGAATTGCCCGATGCGGAATCCGGCTTGACCTCCTCGAGTCGCTGCTAGAACCGCGTGCTCCGCACAGTTCGCTAGCGGATGTCGACAAACAGCCAGGCCCTCTGCTGGCTTCCGTCCGTGGTATCTTCGACTATCCAACGTGTCCGATACGTATTCACAGACTGTCGTGCGGGACGAGCTGATCGAGTCGGCTCCGTCGCAAGCCGGTTTCTGGCGCCGCTGGCCCAAATGGATTTTCTTTCTGGCGGTCTTCTTGTGGGCGGGTTCTGTAGTCGCATCCTTCGCCGTCGAGCACAGCCGCCTAAGAAAAAAGCTGACCGCGCATCTCGAAGCCGCGTTCGGACGCCCTGTCGATGTCGGCAGTTACTCCTTCCGTGTCTGGGGAGGTCCTTCGCTCGAGGCGCAGTCCGTCACCGTTGACGAGGATCCTCGCTTCGGCCACGAATATTTTCTGCGGGCGGATTCGATAACCATGCGGCTTCGCCTGCGGAGCCTGTTCCGCGGCCATATTGAGTTCGGCATGCTCTCCCTCGAGCATCCAAGCTTGAACGTCGTTCGTAACGCCGCCGGTGATTGGAACCTCGCGGAATGGCTGCCGCGGCCCGCGCAAGGTCCTTCCGCGAACGTGCCGGTCGGCCCCGTACTCCCTTCGACGGCGTCGCGTTTTCGCAGGATCGAAGTGGACGACGGGCGAATCAACTTCAAGCGCGGCGACGAGAAGCTGCCGCTGGCGTTTGTCGGCGTGAGCGGTGCGGTCGATACGGATGGCCCCGGGCGTTGGCGATTGGATCTCGAAGCGACTCCGTGGCGGGCTGCCGCCCTCGTGCAGCAAGCGGGCACGGTTCATGTGTCCGGCCGCGTGGGAGGGACCTCGTCGCGCCTTCGTCCCGCGACGCTCGATCTTTCCTGGACGGACGCTTCGATTTCGGATGTCCTTCGGCTTGTTCGCGGCAATGATTACGGCGTCCGCGGCGCTCTCACCCTTTCGCTCAGCGCTCGCACGCATGACCAGGACGCGGGTTGGACCGCTCGCGGACGCGCGGAGTTCCGCCAGGTCCATCGGTGGGACTTGGTTTCCCGTCCGGACAATCCATCCGTAAACTTGATCGCCCAGGCGGATTGGCGCGGTGCCGCCGCGGACATCGAATTGAATCAGGTCGCGCTCGAAGCGCCCCACTCGAATGCCTACGCGACCGGGCGCGTTTCCTGGAACCGCGGGCCAAGGTTCGGAAAGCGGGAGTCTCCCCCCGCTGAGCTCACCGTTTTCTCGTCCCGGATTGACTTGGGCGATCTGCTGGCCTGGGTTCGCGCGTTTGATCCGGGCGTCGCGGACGACGTTTCCGCCCGCGGGTTTGTGGGTGCCCGCGCAACGCTTGCCGGTTGGCCGGTGCGCGCGGTGGACGCGACCGCGTTCGGCGACGGAGCCGATCTTGCAAGTCCCAGCCTTCCTGTGCCGGCACATTTGGGACGCTTCCAACTTCATTATGACCGTGGAATCATTTCGTTCTTGCCGGCCACGATTTCATTTGGCCCATCGGGCGCGGCGGCCGGTTCCTTTGAACTGAGTAATTCGACAAAGCCGATCCACGGGGTGTTGCCCGGCTGGCGCGTGGCGGGAAAGACCACCCAGGTGCGTGACTTGATCTCTGCCGCGGCCGCACTCGGCTGGAACGTCTCTCGCGGCTGGGTTCTGGCTGGGCCGTTTGCCTGCGATCTGACCTGGCGCGGAGCGCATGATTCATGGCGGACGCAGCCTCTCGGATGGCCCGTCGGATGGATTGAGCTCGGCGCTCCAACCGGTGAGGCGAGCGGTGCCTTTCTTCGCGCGCCGTTCCTGAACCAGCCAGTTGAGCAGATTCACGCGCGCGCGGACCTCAAGCCCTCCGGCGCTGGACGTGTCGCGCTCGCCTCTGCGCAGCTCTTCGGAACCCGCTGGACCGGAAGCTTTGATCGCCCCGGCTCGGGCGGCGAATGGCGATTCTCACTCTCCGCCGGCCGGCTGGCGGCGGCAGACCTCGATCGCTGGCTCAATCCTCGTTGGCGCGAGAGTTTCCTTGACCGCATGTTGCCGTTCCTCAACGCTCGCGTTCCGGCGGTTGCGGTGCCCGAAGATCTGCGCGCCACCGGACGGCTCAGCCTCGATCAATTCGTCCTCGCGCCTCTTTCCGTGCGCCGCGTGCAAGGCGATTTGAAGATCGCGGGCCGCCATATCGAACTCACAAACGCGACCGGCCAGTTCTACGGCGGCTCACTCGGCGGTTTTTTCACAGCAGATTTGGGAGCAACGCCTGCGTACCATGCGGAACTCAATTTTTCCCGCGCGGATGTGCCGGCGCTCATTGCCGCAACGCCAAGTCTCGCCGGTCTCGCCGCGGAATCCGCCGCCGGAGAAATCTCTTTCGACGCTCGCGGCGCCACTCGCGCCGATCTTGCCGCCTCTCTCGCCTGCCAGGGAAAGGTACGTGTTGCGGGGCCTGAGTTACTTGGCGTCGATCTCTGGAAATCCTTGGCTGGTCCGGCTTCCGGAAATGGATCCACTCGATTCCTCTCCGGTTCCGCGACGTTCTCCTGCTCCCAAAGAAGGATCGAGTTTCAGAATTTGTTGCTCTCTTCGCTTGATACCGATGTTCAGGGCTCGGGCACCGTCGATTTCAATCGCAATCTGGACCTTCGCTTGCATGTGGCGCCAGCGCCGCCCGGCCGCCCGGCGCCGGTGTATCGGCTAACCGGCACGCTCGCCGCTCCGCGAATCGCGCCTGTCCCACCGCCCCGCGCAGGCCGCTAGCTCGACACGCGGGCATCGTCACGTTTGCCTCACTCTGGGCCGTGTGCTAGCGTTCGTTCGATGCGGACGTATCTGCGTTTCGTGGCGTGGATGAATCAATGTCGCGTGCCGCTTTTCGCGGGCTTGCTGGTGATTGCGTTGGCGCTCGCGGCGGCCGCGAGCCAAAAGGTTCGCTTCACGCCGAAATTCTCTCCGGGCGAAACGCTGTATTACCAGATCGAATCGCGCGCCACCACGACCGGCAAGACCACCACTCCCGTCGTGAATCCCGAGGGAGGCACGCGTTCGAGCCAGAAGATCTCCTTGCTCGTTCGGCTCGACGTGCTCGATGTCCGTGCACCTTCCGGACTCGCGCCCGCCTTGGCGCGCCTCCGCGCAACCTACGAGAAATCCCACGCCGAATCCGAAAGCGACGCCTTCGACTCCGAAGCGGCGTCCCTCGACGACCAGTATCGCCGCATCGAAGGCCAGTCGATCGAATTCACGCTCGATCCCAGCTTGCAAATCACCGCGATCAAAGGTGTCGAAGACATTTTTCCCGACCGCTCCGCCGCCGCGCCCGTGCTTGCGTGGCTCAACGGGCTTTTCGAGACGGGATTTCCGGCGGAGGGCGTTGCCATCGGTCAGAAATGGAAGAGCGAGCGGCCCATCGCCGCGCCGCTCTCCGGCCTTGCCTGGATCACCCAATCGGCGTATCTACGCAACGAACCCTGCAACTCGTCCGTCCGCGCGGCCGCTGCCACGAATTCGTCGCCGGGCCCGCCCTCCATGTGCGCCACCATCTTGACCCACTTTGAAATATCCCGCCGCGGCTCCCCCCACTCCGACGCCACGCCGCAGGATTATCTGCGGAACGGCCTGCGCACATCCGGCACGTGGACCGGTTCCGGCGAGAGCCTCGATTCCATCTCGCTCGCAAACGGGCTCCTCGTCAGCTCGACGCAAAGCAGCACGCAGGAGATGGACTATCAAATCACCAGCGCCAGCACGGGTTCGAGCATCCACCGCCAGGGCCGAGTCCAGAGCCAATCCGTAATCACCCTCGTCCCGGTCCCGCAGGCCGCGGCGCAACCTTAGGCGCGCCCCGGCCAGCACTTGCCGGTTGCGCTATAATCAAGGTTTTGGATGGCCGCGTTTTTCGGCCCTGAGCGGGCCTGAGGCGCCCGAACTATGAAATTCAAGCTTGCCAGCGATTACGAACCCCGCGGCGACCAGCCGGAAGCTATCTCGCAGCTCGTCCGCGGCGTCACCGACGGCCAGCGCGACCAGGTCCTGCTCGGCGTCACCGGCTCCGGCAAAACTTTCACGATGGCCAAGGTGATCGAGCACATCAACCGCCCCGCGATCGTCCTCGCGCACAATAAGACGCTCGCCGCGCAGCTCTACCACGAATTCAAGGGGTTCTTCCCGCAGAACGCGGTCGAATACTTCGTCAGCTACTACGACTACTATCAGCCCGAAGCCTACGTCCCCGCGAGCGACACCTTCATCGAGAAGGAAGCCACCATCAACGATGAACTCGACAAGCTCCGCATGAGCGCCACTCGCTCGCTCTTCGAGCGCCGCGACGTCATCATCGTCGCCTCCGTCTCCTGCATCTACGGCCTCGGCTCGCCCGAAGCCTACTACGGCATGTTGCTGATGCTCGAGAAAGGCCAGTCGATCGCGCGCGAGGCGATCCTTCGCAAGCTCGTCGAAATCCAGTACGACCGCGCGGAAGACCTCCGTCGCGGCACCTTTCGCGTGCGCGGCGATACGATCGAAATCTATCCTCCCTATGACGACCTTGCCGTCCGCGTCGAGCTCTGGGGCAGCCAGATCGAGGCCATTCGCAAGATCGATCCGCTCACCGGCGAAATCCGCTCGCGCGAAGGCGAAATCGCGCGCATGCCCATCTATCCGAAGACGCACTACGTCTTGCCCGCCGCACAGCGCGAGCGCGCCATCCAGACCATCTACGAGGAGCTCGATTGGTGGAAGAAGGAGCTCGAGCGCCAGGGAAAGATCGTCGAGGCGCAGCGCGTCGTGCAGCGCACGCTCTTCGACATCGAGATGATGCGCACCATCGGCTACTGCCACGGCATCGAGAACTATTCGCGCCACATGTCCGGCCGCCTCCCCGGCGAAGCGCCGCCCACGCTGCTCGACTACGTTCCCTCGGACTACCTGCTTTTCATCGACGAATCGCACCAGACGGTCCCGCAGCTCCGCGGCATGTACCATGGCGACCGCTCGCGCAAGCAGACGCTCGTTGACTACGGCTTCCGCATGCCTTCCGCGCTCGATAACCGCCCGCTCACCTTCGAGGAGTTCGAGCATCGCGTGAATCAGGTCGTCTACGTTTCCGCCACTCCCGGCCCGTACGAACTGACGAAATCCGGCGGCGTTGTGGTCGAGCAGGTGATCCGCCCGACGGGCCTCGTGGATCCGGAGACCGAAGTACGGCCGGTGAAAGGCCAGGTGGACGATCTGCTCGAGGAGATTCGCCTGCGTGCCGCGCGCAACGAGCGCGTGCTCGTCACCACGCTCACCAAGCGCATGTCCGAGGATCTCGCCGAGTATTTTGCCGAGGTCGGCGTCCGCTGCCGCTACCTCCACTCCGAAATCGAGACGCTCGAGCGCGTCCGCATCCTGCGCGACCTGCGCCGCGGCGAATTCGACGTCCTCATCGGCATCAATCTTCTCCGCGAAGGCCTCGATCTCCCGGAAGTCTCACTCGTCGCCATTCTCGATGCGGATAAAGAAGGCTTTCTGCGCAGCGCCACGTCCCTGATCCAGTCGATGGGCCGTTGCGCCCGCCACCTCGAAGGCCGCGCCATCCTCTACGCCGACGTGATGACGGATTCCATGCGCCAGGCCATCGGCGAAACGAATCGCCGCCGCGCCAAGCAGCAGGCCTACAACCTCGAGCACAACATCACGCCGCAATCGATCGTCAAGTCGGTCGATATGCAGCTCGCCAGGATTGTCGAAGCGGATTACGTTACGGTGCCCGCCGACGATGCCGCCATCGGCGATATCGCGAACGAGGCACAACTGTTGCAGGCCATCGCGCAGCTCGACGCGCAGATGCGCGAGGCCGCCAAGAATTTCGACTTTGAGCGTGCCGCCAGCCTCCGCGACCGCATCCGCGCCCTCAAGCAGCGCGACCTTGGCGTCATCTCCTCCACCGAACTCCCCGCACCGCCACAACCTGCTGGTTCACCCGCGCCCGCGGCGGTTGGAAACACCGCCGACGCGCCCCCGGTACGGGAGCACCGGAGGCGGACTGCAAAGTGACGCGGACGCCGTGGCTGCGCCTAATCATCTTTGCGCTTCTTGGGGTTGCGAGCGTCGCGCCACTTACGCGTTGCCAGGCGCAGGCGCCAAAGAACGAATTCGGCGTTTGGGGTGCTTACTCGTTCAATTCTCCTGACGTCTACGGAAGCCGTGGCCACCAGGAGTTCGGAGTCGCTGCTTTTCGTTACGGCAGGGCCTTGATCTCTACGCGCTCATTTGCAGTCGAATATACGCTCGATGTCGAGCCCGTCGAAATCATGCGCCAGAGCAAATACGTGAGCTGCCAAATACAATCGCAAGGGATCAGCCATCTCACTTACTGCCCGCAGGGCCATGAAACGGTCTACGGCGGGGGCGTCAGCCCTTTTGGCTGGAAGTTCAATTTCCTTCGATCGCGGCGCTGGCAGCCCATCGGCGCCTTCAGCGGCGGGTTCATCTCCTCCGTGCGGCCGATTCCGCTCGACGTCCCGCGGGCCACCGCGTTCAATTTTACGTTCGATTTTCAGGTCGGCGTCGAGCGCTTCAACTCCGCGCGCACCGGGGCCTGGACGTTCGCCTACAAGTTGCAGCACATCTCCAACGCGGGCCTCAGCGCGGTGAATCCCGGCGTCGATCTGAATGTTCTCTCCGTCGGCTATTCCTTCTTCAAATAGTTTCTCGATGATTTATGCACAGCACGTTGCATTGTCCCCGAGCGGAGTCCCGTGCGCCTTTGCTTTTCCGACGAGTGTCGCGGGCGCAAGACAAGGAAGGGCTCCCGGGTCGACGGCTAGTCGAGCCCGGGAGATCAGTTCGAGGGATCTGCTTTTGACCTTGCCCTTTCCGAACGATGCTCCTCGTCCGCCAGGGAAAACGTTGCGCAGCGGCCGCCTTCAGGCGGGCGCATTTTTTCGCTACGTTGTCATCCCGAATCCAGCCGCGCCTTCTGCGGATGGTGGGTGCGCGGTGTTTGCGTCCCGGATGGTGTTGCGGGAAGGGGTCTCGCCACGCCTCGCCACTCGGATAAGCGGTTCGTAGGGGCGCAGCATGCTGCGCCCGGCAAACATGCTTGCCGCCGCGCCGCCCATTCGCGCACGCCGTGGCCCTGGTGCTTGTTCTCCTCAGCACTTCGGTGGATAGTGGGAACTCTGAATCTCGCCGTCGGGAGTGCAGCCAATGCGATACCTGCTAATGCTCTCTCTGTTGTTCGGGCTCATGCTTGGTCCACGGGCCGTGATCGGGGCGATTCCGCAAGGCAAACCCACAACAGCGGTCAACCTCGTCGTGCGGGATGAATCGGGCGCCCCGCTGAAGGATGAGCTTGTGATCGTTCAGAATCTGGATGACCCGGAGCACGAGATCGCCCGGGCACTGACCGACGCAAATGGTGAGATTCCCATTCTCAATCTTGAATCGGGCCTTTACAGGGCGATCGCGACAGCGCCCTACGGCCTTTGGCAAACGCAAGTCCGTGAGTTCTTGGTTAACGACATGCCAATGCGGTTGATGCTAATGGTTCAGGGGATGCCGACGCATGGGCATGGAGACATCGTCACGGTTGGAACCGAAAAGATGTTTGTCCGGGTCTTGGACTCGGACGGGCATCCGGCTGTTGGAGCCGCGGTTTTGGCCCGCGATAGGGATGCCACGCTCCATCTCCAGAGGTGGTACAAGACAGACCAATCGGGCGGAGCCACAGTCGAGGTAGTCGGCAGTCCGCTGGTCTTGGTTGTGATATTCGGAAAAACTCTCGTCACGCGCGAGGTCTCCTCAAAATCCCGGCAACAAATCATCCGACTACCACGGCCCTGAATCGACGTGGCGACGACTCTCACACCACTCCCCGCCTCAACTCCTCCAGCAGATAAAATGTCCCCCGCCACACGATCCCGCCCTGCCACAGCGTCACAATCGTCGACCGCGCCAGCATCCACGCAAAAATCATCGCGCCCACCGGATACGTCACCGCGAAAAGCAACGGCGTCCGGAACTGCCGCGCCGCGCCTCCCGCCACAATCAACGGCAACGCGACCGCGATCGCGTCAAGCACCCGTGCCCACCCATGCGCGAACGCCAGCGCCGCCACCGGGAATACGCACGTCAACAGCACCGCGAAAATCTGTACGCACGCCACCCACAGCTTGAATCCCGAGACCGCAAAAAAATTCTTCGTCGTCCCGCGAATCATGTTGCCCACTCCGGCGTGCCAATGAACGCTCACCGCATTTCCGGCCCTCGCCGCACCCGACCGGAATCCGCCCTCCTTGACGAGCTTGCCGAGCTTCATGTCGTCCACCACTTCCATCGCCAGCCGCCGGTGCGTTCCGATCGCCTCGTACGTGCCGCGGCGAATCAGCTGGAACGCGCCCACGCCGTTGTACCCGCGCGACTTCGAATTGCTGGCCGCCCACGGCCGCGTCCCGATCGCAAACGCCATCGCGAAAAACGTCATCGCGATCTTCTCGCCGAAGCTGAACATTTTCAGCGTGCCCAGCAGCGTCACGTGGTCCCACTCCCTCGTTTTTGCCAGCGCCATCGCACGCCGCAGCAGGTCGGGCGCAAAATGCACGTCCGCGTCGGTGAAAACCAGCCATTCGCCGCTCGAACGCTCGTAGGCCTGCTGCAAGGCGTGCGGCTTCCCGAGCCAGCCGGAGGGCAGGGAATCGACGCGTACGGCTTTCAGACGCGGATTCTTCCTTGCAGCCTCTTCCAAAATCTTCCCTGTGCCATCCTCGGAGCGGTCGTCCACGGCGACTACTTCATAGTGGGGATAATCGAGGGCGAGAAATGTTTCGAGCGCACCCGGCAGCTTTTCGGCTTCGTCCCGTGCCGCTACCAAAATTGAAATCGTGGGGCAATTGGGATCCCCGAGCGGCGGAACGTCCTCGAGTAACGGCATCGAAGGCACTCCTCGCGCGAGATCGATCGACTCGACAATCCACAGAAATGCGACGATGCCCAGGAGCGCGGTCCAGAAGATGTGCAACGCCCAATTTCCTCCACCGCGGAGAGATCGAACACGCTATGCTATCACGCTGCATGGCACGCACCGTTTCCATCATCGGCGCCGGGCGCGTGGGCAAAACGCTCGGCAAGCGCCTGCGCGGGCTGGGCTGGCGCATCGGCGCCGTCGTCACGCGATCGAAGGCGACCTCACGCGCCGCCGTCCGCGCCATTGGCGCCGGCACCCCCGCGTCGCGGCTCACCGGCGATGTGCTTGCGGCGGAGGTCATCCTATTGGCAACGCCCGACGACGCACTCGCGGGAGTTGCACAAGCGCTCGCTCGTACCGTAAGGAAAACCGCCGGCAATGCCTGGCGCGGCAAGGTTGTCCTGCATGCCAGCGGCGCGCTCGACCGCACCGTCCTCGCTCCGCTCGCGCGCCTGGGCGCCTCCACCGGCTCTCTTCACCCGATGCAGACCTTTAGCGGCGTCGTGATGCCCAGACTCAACGGAATCACCTTCGCCATCGAAGGCGATCCGAAGGCCCGGCGCGCGGCGCGAAGCATCGCAAAATCGCTCGGCGGCGTCCCGGTTATAATCGCCGGCCGCGACAAGCCCGCGTATCACGCAACCGCGGTGCTCGTCGCGGGCAGCGGCTTCCCGCTGATCGAATCCGGCGTGCGCATACTTGAGCGCATCGGCTTCACCCGCCGCCGCGCCCTCGAAACGCTGTTACCTTTGACCCGCCAAATGCTCGATAATATAGAGCGGATCGGGCCGCGAGCTGCCTGGACTGGCCCGATTGCGCGGGGCGATTACGCGGTTGTGGCGAAACATGTGCGCGCTCTCCGCCGGTATCCGCGCGAATTTCGGCAATCCTATGCCGCGCTGGCGCTGCTTGCCGGCCGCGTGTTATCGAAGAATCCGGCCGTTGCGCTCGGGCGGCTCAAGCGTGCGCTCGCGGATCGTTGAAGGTTTAGTGTAGCGCCGCGGTCCTTAGCGCGGCACTGTCCATGGCAACTGACGACAAATCTCTCGGAGGCAATCGTTGAATCCATCACCGAAAAAGCTTCATATCCCCGTCGAGCACACCACGCTCGCGAACGGCCTGCGCGTCGTTGCGTCGCCGGACCGTTCCGCGCCCGTCGTCACCGTCGGCGTCTACTATCAGATCGGCTTTCGTCTCGAGCCTCAGGGGCGCAGCGGCTTCGCCCATCTTTTCGAGCACATGATGTTCCAGGGCTCGGAGAACGCCGGCAAGATGGAGCACATTCGCCTGATCAATTCCTCCGGCGGCTTGCTGAACGGCACCACGAATTACGACGTCACTAACTATTTCGAAGCGGTTCCTTCGAACGCCCTCGAGCGCGTCCTCTGGCTCGAAGCCGATCGCATGCGCGCCCTCAAAGTGGATGACGAGAACCTGCGCAATCAGCGCGACGTCGTGAAAGAAGAAGTCCGCGTCAACGTGATGAACCAGCCCTATGGCGGATTTCCCTGGCTCGATCTTCCGCCCGTCGCCTTTCGCAACTGGCCCAACGCGCACAATTTCTACGGCGACTTCGCCGATCTCGACGCCGCCACGCTCGCGGACGTCCAGAGTTTCTTCCATACCTACTACGCGCCGAACAACGCCGTCCTCCTGATGCTCGGCGATTTCGATCCCGGCGAGGCCTTCTCGCTCGCAAAGCGCTATTTCGAGGATATTCCGCGCGGCGCTGCTCCACCCCGCGCGGACGTCAGCGAGCCGCTCCAGGACGAAGAGCGGCGCGGCGAAGTCGAGGAGCGGCTCGGCCCGCTTCCGGCCATCGCTATCGGTTACACCCTGCCGGTGCGGGGAACCGATGAATGGTTCGCCTTCGGCATTCTCGACCGCGTTCTCCATGGCGGGCGTGCCGGGCGCGTCTATCGCCGGCTCGTGCTCGAAAAGGAGATCGCCGTCGATGCCGACGGCCACGCCGAAATCCTCGACACGAACGGCCCCACCCAGATGGTCACTCGCATCTTCCACAAGCCCGAATTCACTTCGGACCAGGCCATCGCCGTCTACGACGAAGTGATTCGCGAAGTGCAGGAGCAGGGAATTCCCCTCGACGAGATCGAGCCGGTTAAAGTGAAGTTCCGCTCGGACTTCTACTCGACGCTCGAGGGCGGCATGGGTTCCTACATGCCGCGCTTCGGCTTGATGCATTACCTTGCCTGCTTCACTCTCTTCGACGGTGATCCCGACCGCGTGAACAACGTTCTCGACGACTTTCTGGCCGTCACGCCCCAGCAGGCGCAGGCGGCGGCGCGAAAATATCTGGTCCCGCAAAACCGCGCTGTGCTCGTGCGCCGTCCGGTGAACCTCGGAGGTGCGGAATGACCTCGCCAATCGCCCCCGCAGCAACGGCTTCGCATCGCCAGTCGCCCCCCGCCCTCACCGCCGAGCGCCCCGTCGCCTGGCCGAAGCGCACCGTTCGCATGCTTCCGAACGGCTTGCAGGTTGTGCTGGCCGAATCGCGCACCTTTCCGCGAATTTCGGCACATCTCTACTTCCGCAGCGGCAACGCCGTTGTCGCGCACCGTTCTCCCGGCCTCGCCGAGATGACGGCCACCGTCGTCCGCACGGGCACTGCCTCCCGTCCGAGCCGCCGCATCGAGGAAGACCTGCGCCGCATGGGCGCCGGCCTCGGCACGCAGGCGGGCGCAGACGCGAGCTCGATTTCCGCCGCTGGCCTCGCCGAGTTTTCGGGCGGTATTCTCGAGTTGATCGCCGACCTGGCGCGTAACGCCTCGTTTCCCGAAGACGAATTCGAACGTGAGCGCCGCCAGCGTTACGAGGAGCTCCGCATCGAGCGCACTACCCCTGGCTTCCTGGCGAGTGAGCGTTTGCGGCGCGTCCTCTTCGGGCCGCACCCGTATGCGATCGTCGCTCCCACCGAGGAGCAGGTCGCGGCCTACGAGCGCGGGCAGCTCGTCGAATACTACCGCCACCATTACGTTCCCGCGGATGCGCTGCTCATCGTCGTCGGCGATTTTGCGGCGGACGCCATGCTCGGTCAGATCGAAAAGATTTTCGGAGACTGGAAAGCCCCGCAGCCCGAACCTACCCGCTCGCCCGCGCCACCGAAGCCCGCGGGCCGCCGCGTCCATCTGGTCCGCATGCCGGGCAACGTCCAGACGCAGGTGCTCGTGGGAAATCTCGCCATCACGCGCCGCGATCCCGACTGGTACCGCATGGTGCTCGCCAACTCGATTTATGGCGGCGCGTTCCATTCCCGGCTGGTCCTCAACATCCGCGAGCAGAAGGGCTACACCTACAGCCCGCGCAGCAGCATCAACGCGCTTCGCCAGTACGGCTACTTCACCGTCAGCGCCGCCGTGCGCAACGACGTGGTCGCCGCCACGCTCACCGAGATGTTTTACGAGATGGATCGCATGCGCTCTGTCCCCGTCACCGACGAAGAGCTCGATAGCGCCCGCAGCTACCTGACCGGCGTGTTCTCGCTCGGCGTCGCCACGCAGGAAGGCCTGCTCAACCAGCTTTCCACCGTCTATCTCGACCATCTCCCGGAAGGCTATCTCGAAAGCTATCGCGAGCATATCCGCGAGCTGACTGCCGAGGATGTCCTTACCGCGGCGCGCAGCCATTTCGATTCCGCGAACGCGCAAATCGTCGTCGTCGGCGACCGCGAGCAGATCAGCGAGCAGGCCGCGCTCTTCGGACCGGTCACCGAGTACGATGCTCAGGGCAACGTGGTCTTCCCCCCGCCAAGGGACGTCATGCAGGCCTGACGGGAACGTGCGCATGTGGTTTCGCAGAACGCGGCGGCTGATTCCGGGCCTCCTCGCGGTGTCGCTGGCTCTCGCCGGCCCCGCGTTCGCGAAGAAAACTCCCCCGGCGCACCCGCTCGACCTCAACACGGCCACCGTGAAGGAACTCGAGCAACTCCCTGGCGTCGGGCCCACCACCGCGAAAGCCATCGTCGAATTCCGCACTAGGAGCGGCCGTTTTCGCCGCATCGACGACCTGCTCGTGATCCGCGGCATCTCCGAAGCGAAGCTGAAAAAGATGCGGCCGTACATCACCATCGCTCCGCCGGTGAAGAAACCTCCCCAGCCGAATCATTAACGCGTCAGGCGTAGCTCCGCGACGTGCAACGGTTTGTGTAGCGCCGGGCTTCAGCCCGGCAGGGGTTAATGTCTCCGCTGTCGGCTTGCTCCGTTCGGCCTCAATCAGGGCCATCACAAACGACTCATTTGACTCGCTAGCCCGGCTCGGCCTACCATACGTCCGCAATTCTTCCGGCAGTGTGCGCCCTTCGAGGAGGCTCCATGCTATCCAAGCGTCTGCTTTGGCTTGCAGGTGCTGCTGCACTCCTGATTGCGTTTCTTGGCGTCTCGACGCGCGTGAGCCGCCCCAGATTTGAGTCACCTGTCGTCGAGGCCGCGGTGCCTGCGCCCGGCCCCTCCGGGTATCACCTGCTCAAAACGATCAAGCTCGGCGGCGAAGGATTCTGGGACTACCTCGCGTTCGATTCGCCCACGCGTCGCCTCTTCATATCGCGCGGCACGAAGGTCGTCGTCCTCGACGTGGACTCCGAGAAAGTCGTCGGCGAGATTCCGGACACGCCCGGCGTGCACGGTATCGCCCTCGTGCCCGAGCGCGGCAACGGCTTTACGTCCAATGGCGCCGCAGGGACGGTCAGCATCTTCGACATGAAGACGCTCCAGGTGATCGGCCACGCGCAGGCCGGGATGAATCCTGACGCAATCATCTACGACCCGGCGACGAAACGCGTCTTCGCGATGAACGGCCGCAGCGGTGACGTCACGGCGATCGACGCGGTTACCGGAACCGTGGCGGGCACGATCCCGGTCGGCGGCAAGCTGGAGTATGCCGTCGCCGACGGCGCCGGACATATTTACGTCAACGTCGAAAACAAGAGTGAGGAAGTGCAGATCGATTCGAAGAATCTCGTCGTCACGGCGCACTGGCCGCTCGATCCCTGCAAGGAGCCTTCAGGCCTTGCCATCGACGTCAAGCACCGCCGTCTCTTCGCCGGGTGTGACAACAAGATGATGGCCGTAATCGACGCCGACTCCGGCAAGGTGATCGCGACACCGCCGATCGGCGCCGGCGTGGACGCGGACCGCTTCGATCCGGAGACCGGTTTTGCGTTTGCCTCGAACGGACAGAGCGGCACGCTCACCGTGGTCCACGAGGATTCGCCGGACAAATTCAGCGTCGTTGAAGATGTGCCGACGCAACAGGGCGCGCGCACGATGGCGCTCGACCCCAAGACCCACGAGGTATTCCTTGTGACGGCTCAGTTTACGCCGCCTCCCGCGCCGACGGCCGAGAATCCCCGCCCGCGGCCGGGCATCGTCCCCGATTCGTTTGTCGTTTTGGTTTTCGGCCGCTAATAGTTAAAGGGGTCTCGTTTCGTTTGGCGTCTGGGACGCCATCGAGCGAGGCTGTTTCTGCAGGGGCACACCATGCTGTGCCCGGAGCGCGGCTGGCAACCACCAACCACCCATTCACCCCGAACCTTCGAAGTGGTTCTAGCCTGCGAGCGGTTACAGCACTTGGTGCTTTTGTTTCGGGGCTTTGATCGACAGGGGCACCTGATCCACGATTTCCAGGCCGTAACCTTCCAGCGCGACGACCTTGCGCGGATGGTTCGTGAGGACGCGGATGCGGTGCAGGCCGAGGTCGGTCAAAATCTGCGCGCCGATTCCGCTTTCGTGCTGGATCAGCTTCTGCACGCGCGCGTCGCGGTCGATCTGCTCGCGCCGGTGGTAGATGATCTGCGGCAGAGCGACGCCCTCTTCGGTCCGCGTGTCGATCTGGAATCCGAGACCGGTGTGGTGCAGGTAGACGAACACGCCGCGGTTCTCGGCCGCAATCGCTTCGAGTGATCCCTCGAGAATTGCGCGGCAGTCGCAGCTCGTCGAGCCCAGCACGTCGCCGGTGAGGCAGTGCGAATGCACGCGGACGAGCCACGGCTCGCGATTCGCCTCCGCCGGGCCGCCCAGGCTCGTGGGAACCTCGCCGCGCACCAGCGCGACGTGGAGGTGATGATCGATGTCGCTGGCGTACGCGATCATCCGAAAATCTCCGTACTTCGTGGCCAGGAGGGACTCCGCAACCCGCCGCACGTAGCGCTCGTGCTTCATGCGGTAGCGGATCAGGTCCGCCACGGTGACCATTTTCATTCCGTGCTCGCGGCAGAATTCGGCGAGCTGCGGCACGCGCGCCATCGTCCCGTCATCGTTCATGATTTCGCAGATCACGCCGGAGGGATCGAGCCCCGCGATGCGCGAGAGGTCCACCGACGCTTCCGTCTGTCCGGCGCGCACGAGCACGCCGCCGTTGCGCGCCCGCAGCGTGTAGACGTGCCCCGGCCGCGCGAGATCTTTCGGCTGCGTGTGCGTTTCGGTGGCGGCGAGGATGGTTGTGGCGCGGTCCCATGCGCTGGTTCCCGTCGTCGTGCCGCGCGCCGCGTCGATGGGCTCGCAGAAAGGCGTGCCGAAGGCGGACGTATTGCGCGGCGAAATCGGCTTCAGGTCGAGTTGCTCGCAGCGCCGTTCGGTGAGCGAAAGGCAGATCAGGCCGCGGCCGTACTTCGTCATGAAGTTGATGGCGTCGGGCGTGATCTTTTCGGCGGCTATGGTCAGGTCGCCTTCGTTTTCGCGGTCTTCGTCGTCCACGAGGACGATCATGCGCCCCTGCCGGATTTCGTCGATGGCCTCTTCGATCGTCGCGAACGGATGTTTGCCTTCGGTCATGTCATCGCACCAGGTTCAAGAACAGAAAGTGAAAGACGGCGCCCATTAACCCCGCACCCGGAATCGTCAGGACCCACGCCCAGACGATCCGCCGGGTTACGCCTCAGCGCACCGCCGTCAGCCGGCGTGACGCTCCGACGCCTGCGATGGCCCCGGTGATCACGTGCGTCGAGCTGACGGGAATTCCCGCCGCGGCCGTACCGATCAGCGTTACCGCGGCGGACGTCTCCGCGGCGAATCCGCCGAAGGGAGTGAGCTTCGTGATTCGCTGGCCCATCGTCTTGACGACGCGCCAGCCGCCCGCCATCGTCCCCCCGGCCATAGCGAGCGCACAACAAATGATAACCCAGTCCGGCACCTTGTAGCTTGGAATCAGCCCGCCGGTAACCAGTGCGGCAGTAATGATGCCCATGCTCTTCTGCGCGTCGTTTGTACCGTGGCTGAAGCTGAAAGCGGCGGCCGAAACCAGTTGGAGCCGCCGAAACGAGCTGTCCACTTTCCATGGCGCCTGCTTCCGCACCATCCAACTCGTCGCCGTCGTCACCAGGATGGCCGCCGTCATGCCGGCCACCGGCGCGATAAAGATGAAGATCACGGGCAGCACCCACCCGCTCACGATGATCGCGCGAAATCCGGCCGCGGCGATGGCCGCGCCTCCGTAGCCGCCCATCAATGCGTGCGACGAGCTGCACGGCATTCCCAGGCGTATCGTCGCGTAGTTCCAGATGATCGCTCCCAGAAGTCCCGCCAGCAACACGTGCTGGTTCACCATTTCGAGATGGACGAGGCCCTTACCCACCGTCGCCGCCACGGCCGTGCCGAACGTCAGTGGCGCGACGAGGTTCCAGAACGCCGCCCAAACGACGGCCCAGGAAGGCCGCATTACGCGCGTCGAAACGATTGTCGCGATCGAACTTGCAGCGTCGTGCCACCCGTTCGTGAAATCGAACGCCAGACTGATCACGACGATCACGATCAGAAGATGGAAAGGATTCACGTAACCAGGTATCCGCTCAGGCGTTCTTCAGCGTGACGGCTTCGATCACGTTCGCCACGTCTTCGCACTTGTCCGTGGCGAACTCGAGCGTCTCGATGATCTCTTTCCACTTGATGATCTGCACGGGGTCTTTTTCCTGCTCGAAGAGCCGGGCGATCAGCTCCTGGCACTGGCGGTCCGCCACGTTTTCCAGGCGGTTGATCTCGATGCAGTGGTCGAGGATGTGGTCCTCTTCTTCGAGCACGCGCACCGCAGCCACGATCTGCGCCGTAGCGTCGCGGACCGTCGTTGCAAGCTCCAGCACCCCGGGACGGATCGCGTCCACTCGATAGGTGATCAGGCGCGTCGCCGCCGCATCCACCAGGTCGATCACGTCGTCGATCCGGCTCGCCAGTTCGTGGATGTCCTCTCGGTCGAACGGCGTAATGAACGTCTGGTTCAGCTTTTTCATGATGTTGTGCGTGATCACATCGCCGGCATGCTCGTACGCTTCCACCCGGTGGGCCCCCGCCGCCGGGTCGCCGTAGTTTCGCAGCATATCGACCATGGCCTGTGCTCCCGCCTGGACGTTTTCGGCCTGCTCGGTGAACATCCGAAAGAAAGACCTCTCGCGCGGCAAAATCCTCTGCAAGAACCCCGGCATAAGCCTGCACCCCCCCGGCGCGTGCTTAATGAGAGCGATAAACTATACCCAAAGGCCACACAGCGGGCAAGGAATCGAATCTTAGAGCGTCGTCTGTTCTGTGACGATCTGAGCGGCTCGCCGCCCTTTATTTTGAATGAGTTAGCCCTGTTTTTGTTCGACACCGTGTGTCGATCTACAGCGCGTGCACGAGGACGGCAAGCCGGCGGCCCCTGCGTGCAGTTTAGTCCAATCGTCCACGCAAAGGGATTAGTACGCACGGCGCGAACTGCAAAGGCCTTGGACCTTGGGCTACCGGGATCTGAGGCGTGTCCGCTAGAACATTACGTAGGCAATTATCTAGTTGTCGGGGCAGGGTGCTCCGTATCGCGCTTTGACATGTCGCCTAGGACTTATTTATATGGGTTAGTATGTCAACTATTCGCGCGCGGCCCAAAAGGAGATAAGTGACCAACAATCTCTATTGTAATGTACTGGCGCGTCTGATAGGCTCCGTTAAGCCGCGCGAAAAGGAGAAATGTCATGGCAGACTCATTGCCTTATGTCAACGGATACGGCGGAATCCCCAAGCTCTTCGCCGCGATCAAGAGTGCGTCGGTGCCTCCCAAGTTCACCCAAGATTATTTGAGCACTGTGTTGGACCTGAGATCATCGAGCTACCGGGCGATGATCCCGCTCTTGAAGAAGCTGGGGTTTATCGACCAAGCAAATGTTCCTACTCAGGCGTACAGGGACTATCGGGATGACGTGCAATCCGGGGCGGTTATGGCGCAAAAAATGCGCGAAGCTTATGCGCCCGTGTTTGCTGCCAATGAGTACGCTTGGAAGCTGGACAAAAAGAACCTCGAGTCAAAAATCAAGACCGTAACCGGACTGGGGGATGATGACACGAACCTGTATGCGATTGTGGGCACCTTTGCAGAACTATCCAAGCTGGCGAAGTGGGAGGGCGCCGCGCCCCCGCCGAAACGCGAGGAGGGCGTGGTATCGCCGCCCGATGGTAGGCTACCGGAGCCTGGTGACGGCGGGTCTAAAGGCGCGCCCTTCGGCGGCGGACGGATGGGCCTGTCTTACACAATCAACTTGAACCTGCCCGCAACGACCGAGATCGAGGTGTTCAACGCCATCTTCAGGAGCCTCCGCGAGAACCTGCTGAGGGAACAATGAGTATCGCGGACGATCTGAAACTATTCGGGATGCAGAATTTGATCTTGGAGTCGGAGCTCCGAAAGCTCGAAGACTCCGGCGTTCGGATCGAACATGTGAGGACCATCAAGAAAGAGGAAGTTGTAGACGTCGATCTCTTCGAGAACGACATTTTGCAGCAGGCGCGAAAGATGGCCGACTTTTACGCCCTGTACTACTCCCTCGAGAATTCAATTCGAAGACTGATCTCCGAGCGCTTGAGCGAGAAGCATGGAGCGACCTGGTGGGCGGATAGGGTCCCGGAAGGGGTGCGAAATGCGGTTAAGGACAAACAACAAGACGAGCGGGACACGACGATGTCGATTCGTTCGGAGGATCCGCTCTCATACACGAATTTCGGGGAACTCATCAGCATTTTCGACCAAAACTGGGATGACTTCTCCGACACGCTGCGCAGCAAGAAGGCAATGCAGTCAATTCTTTCGCAGTTCAACAAGATTCGGAACGTTGTGGCCCACAGCTGCGAGCTCAATGAAGATGAGATAACTCGCTTCAAGCTCCTTGTGAAGGACTGGTTCCGAATTCAAAGCTAGGGGCACAGGCCCCGGCTAACCTAGGCTTGCGCCCGTAGCTCAGAAGGAACGTGGAATATCTACCCGATATCCACTATAGAGCACCGGAAGCGAATCCGGAAGTCGCCAGTTCGAGTCTGGCCGGGCGCTACCCTCTCTAGCGAGCGGCGGCAGCCGCTAGGGCCTACGCTTCTGCGGTCAGGCGCAATTTGCGGAGTATAGCCTCGCCTTCATCCTCGGTAATGACATGCTTTTGGACCAACAGGACGACCAGATCTTCGAAGACGTAGTGTACATCGCTCTTTGGAACGCCCGACCCGGAGACGGAGCTCGCATGGCTGGGAAGGGCGGGGCTCTCGGCCGGGAGAGGCTCGGACGGGGCTTCGCCGCGAAGTTCGGCGAACCATCTTTCGATGACCGGGCGCTGCGCGGGCTCAATCTCGGTGAAGAGCAGACCCATTCCCATGCCGGTTTGGCAATACATCACGCGCGCCTTCGTGTGAAACGATTTGCCGTTCTTCGTGAGCTGTAGATTGATTTCGGTTTGCGCCGGCAGAGGGTTCATCGTGTCCACGTAGCAGCCGCCGGCGGAGAGATCGGTGGTGTGCGCGTCGATCTGGGTTTGCGACATCGGTTCTACGGCGGCAACTCCAGCCGTAAACGGGATTCGGACGCTGCGTCGGCGTTCAGGAGGCTGCGCCGCGGCGGAGCTTGTCGGCTCGCTCGGGTTTTGTTCGCCAGGAGTTTTCTTGGGCTGTTTGGAATCAGCGATGATTTTCGACATTTTCGAAACCCCTAATGTCTGCTTCTACGAGTTTAGGGTAAACCATTCGCGCCGTTCGCGTCTGTGACCTCGGTCACCGGGGCTGGCGTAAGGTTCACAAGACTAAAATGTTGTGCCAGTTAGGGTTAGCCCTGTGTGCCGGAACATGGTTCTCCGGAGTTTTGACGCGAGGAGCGCCGCACCTTTCCAGTGCTTGCCGCGAGAGAGGCAGCGGGCCCTGGGCGTGGCGACCGGCGAAGTTTTGCCGGATCGCCGCGCGTGTGCCTCGAAAAACTGTGGCGCCGCCTAACGCTGGGCGTTCCGGCTCGCTTCGAAGAGGAACCAGATGCGCCGCTGGCCTTCGTCGATCCAATTTTCGAGGAGGCTTGCGGTCGCGACGTCCTTCTCCTCGCTGCACAGCTCGTGGACTTCCAGCATGCTCGCGACCAGCGCCTTGTTGTCCTCGCGCAGTTCGCTCAGCATATCCTGGGCGTCGACGTAATCGGCGTCGTTATCGGCTAGGCGCTGGAGGCGGGAGATGTGCCCGATTGAGTGAATCGTCGAGCCGCCGACTTTGCGCACGCGCTCGGCGATGTCGTCGGTGATAGCGAAGATCTGGCCGGCCTGCTCGTCGAACAGGAGGTGGTAGTCGCGGAAGTGCGGCCCGCTCAAGTGCCAATGGAAATTCTTGGTCTTGAGATAGAGCGCAAAGACATCCGCCAGGAGCGCGTTGAGCGCGCCCGAGATGTTCTTGACCGCTTCTTGTCCAAAGTCCGTGGGTGTCGCGAGTGGTTCGTTGCGCCGGTCCTTTAGTTCGGTTCTGTTCGCCATGCCAGCTCCTTTCGATTTCCGAAGATTTTCGCGGTCCGTGGTGCCATGGAATCGGCTCGAACTCGCCGTGCTAAGTTTAGATGCTTTGGGCCGGGAGGAAGGCGCATCGATTTCGAACTGCCTAGCCGGTGGCGAGGCTTTTGAGCGCGCTCAGGCGTATGAGCATCGGCTTCAGCTCCTCCGCGCCGATCCGTTCCGCGCAACCGTCCACGACGCGCTTCCCGCGCTCGAAAAGCATTTTTCGCAGCGCCGAGTCCTCCGAAGTGATCGCAATATCGCCGAACGCTCGCAGGAGACGCAGGCTGACCGCGATGTCGCCCCTCGAGTACATGCGTATCTGCTCGAAGGCCGAGTCCAGCAGGCGTTCGAAGTCGATCCACTGGATGCTGACGCGCGCGACGCCCTGCAGATCGTAGAGGAGCGGCTCCGGCAGCTCCCTCGACGCGAAGCGAATCAGGATGCGGCTCAACTGGTCCACGCAGCCGATGGCGGTGGTGGGATCGTTCACCGCGGGCGAAATCGCCTTGAGCGCGATGTCCACGATTTGCAGGACCCCGAATTCGACGTCCTGCTGCAATGTGCGGGAGGGGCCGAAGTCGAACGCGGCGCGAAACGCGGCCGCCGCCACGGGCGTCAGGCGCTCCGCCTTGTGTGCCAGCAGCAGGGGAGTCCCCGCCGGAACGAACTGGCCGACGCGGCGCACGACGCGGACGTTCACCCGGTGAATCGTCGCCAAGGCGAGAAGCTGCCCGAGATCGACGAACCGGATGTAGCCGGAAACGCCGCTCAAGAGAGGCGTCTGCCAGGTGGCCGGCTCCGCCAAATCGCCCGTCTCGAGGCGGACATGCTTGCGCGGCTGCGGCATGATTGTATCGACCACGGCCTCGGTTTCCGTGGCGATCCTGTCCACGATGTGATTGACGCTGATGGCCTGCGAGATGTGATGGATGAAGAAGAGTAGCAGCGCGACGCAAGCGATCGCCAGCGCGATCGCGCCCACCACGGTCACGGCCGGCGCGAACGGCTGCGGCAGCGAGTGCGCGGCTGGCAGCGCGGCCATGCAATACAGGAACGTGCCGAGGAAAATGCCGAGCGTCCATTGCGTCACTCGATCGCGAGCGAAGCTGACGATGATGCGTGGAGAAAACTGCATCGAGGCCAGCGTCAGCGTCATCAGCAGGATCGCGAAGACGATCGAAACCACGGTCATCGTGGACGTGGCGATGCCGCTGAGAATCACCTGGGCCACCTGCGGGTCGGCGTGCGAAAGGAACAGCACGCGCGGCACCCAATTTCCGATGGAGGGTGTGGACTCCTCGATCCAGGAGAGCAACGCGCCGGCGCAGCCGAGGACGAGCGCGATCGTCAGCGGGCGAACCAGGAAACCGCCGCGCAGGTTGTATACGATGTGGCGATACAGGAGCCGGAGGCGTTCGATCACAGTTCTATCTTTCGCGACGAGGTTTCAGCCGGGATATTCCAGCCGGATGCGCGCGGTTTTGGCGTCGTCGTGCGTCTTTCCCGCGCCGAAAAATGCACGCCGGCGAGAAAACTCTAGCACACGGAATCAGGGCCTACTAGAAAAACCGGATTCCCGCGCCGCCAATGTAGCTCAGGTCTGGTTTTCAGACCGAGGCTTTCCCAAAAACAGCGCTCAGCCCGCGCGGGCGTGCGCGGCTTGAGGTATGATCCAGCGTTCCTCTCGCGATGACGCAAACGACAGAGACAGCGCCGAATCCGAAGCGGCACTCGTGGTGGCCGGTCGTAATGATGCTGGCATGTTCGCTGCTCAGCTACATGGACCGGCAGATTCTCGCCGTGCTCTCGCCGATGATCCTGGCGGAGCTGAAGCTGAATGCCCAGAGATACGGCGAAATCATCAGCGCGTTCAGCGTGGCGTACATGATCGGGAATCCGGTGTGGGGCGCGGTTCTCGATCGCATCGGCCTGCGCCGTGGGATGACGGTCGCCGTCACCGTCTGGACGATCGCGTGCGGCGCGCACGCTGTGCTCTCGGGATTTCTCGGGTTCGCGGTGGCGCGCGCGGTGCTGGGATTCGGCGAAGGCGCCACGTTCCCCGGCGGCTTGCGCACCGCGATGGACTGGCTCCCGGCGAAAAGCCAGTCGCGCGGAATCGCGGTGGCCTACAGCGGGGGCTCGCTTGGCGCGATCATCACGCCGCTGATCGTCACGCCGATCGCGCTCGCGTACGGCTGGCGCGCGGCGTTCGTCGTCACCGGCGTCGCGGGGCTGGCGTGGGTGCTGGTCTGGCGGGGCACGGTGAATTTCGCGGCGGCTGCGCACGTGCGCCAGACCGAGCGGATCATGCTGCCGAATCCGTTCGAGCGCCGATTCTGGAGCCTTGTCGCTTCGTACGGGCTGGCCGCGCTGCCCATTGGGCTGATTCTATATTTGGCGCCGTTGTACCTGGCGCGCGTGCTCGGCTTCACGCAGGCCGGGCTGGGGCGCGTGCTGTGGCTGCCGCCGCTCGGCTGGGAGGTCGGGTACTTCTTCTGGGGCTGGTTTGCCGACCGCTTCGCGGCGCGAAACGCGCGCCCTGTGTGGCTGTTCTTCACGCTTGCGGTCATCGGCTTGCCGCAGATTGCGATCACGATGTTCCGCGCGCCGGCCGTGGCGCTCGGGCTGATGTTCTGGGCGATGTTCGTGGCGTCGGGATTCGTGGTCGTCTCGCTGCGGACGAGCGCGCTGGCGTATCCGGCGGAGCAGACCGGCCTCGTCGCCGGAATCGGCGCGGGCTCGTGGTCCGCGGTCGTGGCGATGGTTTTGCCGAGCCTCGGCCACATGTTCGACATGAAGCACTACGCGAACGCATTCCTCTTCGTGGGCATCGTGCCCGTCTTCGGCACATTTTGCTGGTGGGCGCTGACGCTGCCGGAACGCCGCCTGCTGGACATGGATGCCACAAAGTAAGAAGCGTGCACATCGTGACGCGCGCGCCCGGCCTGCCTTTGTAGCGGCCGCCTTCGGGCGGGCAGGGCTCTACTTAGTCTTCGTTACGTCCGCCTGCCTTCTCGCCAAGTCCGCGTTTTGCTTGCATGGATCCTGCAAGACGCCCGCGATCTGACTGCATCCACGAAAAGCGTCCGCCGCTTCGCTATAGCGATTCAAGTTTTGCAGGTCCGTGCCCAGAACATACAGATCGGTCTGATCGGGGGTTGGATTGCCCTTCGTGGCTTGTTCAAGCTCCTTCGCCGAATTGTCGTAGTCCTCGCGACGGAAATAAACGAGGCCCAGGGCGCTGTGCGCTTGGAAAGTCCTTTTGGCTTTGGCAGCCGCAAACTGCGCGCCATTCAAGTCTGGCGGTTTGGGCATCTTGGCCAGAACCTCAATGGCATGCCTCGCGTATGTCTCCGCTCTGTTCAGTTCCTCATCGGCGTCTGGATCATTTGGACTGTAAACGTGCGGTATCGTCCAACCGACCGTGGTAAGAACGTCCACGTCATCGGGCTGCAGCGCGAGCGCGTAATCCGCGAACCGATAGGCATTCTTCCAGTCCTGCTGCGCGCGGTAGACGTTCATCAAACCAAAGTCGACGCGCTCTGCAAGCGGGCTCTTCGGGTAGGTTTGCAAAAATCTGCTTCCGAGTTGGATCTTCTTGGCAGGATCTCGCTCCTTGAAGAAGGCTTGGTAGGCGGCGCCCTGCTCCCTGTCAGCCTGAATGTCCGTGGTTCCCACGTACAACCGATCCTCCATCGAGTTCGTGGCCTGCATCATGTTAGGACCCGCGCTCTGACCGTTCATCTGCGCCTGGCAAATCGAAGCCAAGGCAAAAATGGCCGTCACCGCAACGCATGTAAAGCGCAGTGGTTTTCTTGCAAATGAAGAGTTCATGCCGTTTCTCCGTGCCTGTTTCTAGCGAAGTGGTACCATCCCGCCGCGTCGTCGGTCAAGCGCGGGAATAAACAAGGAGCGGCTGGCAGGGTCGACGCCCTCACTGTCCTCAACGCCCTCTGCGTCGAGCCTTTGCGCGATTCTCCCTGCCCACAACCAGGAGATCCTCCTCCGCGTCCTCGTGCGTCATCTCCGAAATAAACTTCACCACGTCGCCCTCGCGCAGTTTCCGGCAAAGCTGGCTCAACGTTTGCTGTTGCCGGTAGTTGAGGACGCGCATCAATGACTTCACGACCTTTGCCTGTCTAGGCAGGACGTGTCCGATCAGCTTCTCGCCCTGCGGCGTCAGGCTTACGATGCCGACTCGCCGTCCCGTCCTCGGCTTGCCTCGTTTGTGCTTCGGCAGCCGGTTTTCTCTGGCCTTCACCGGGGGAAGCGTCACGATCTGCCGGCGCACCCATCCCAATTCCTCCAGGCCGAGGATCGTGACGCGCAAGTTCTGCCGGTTGCGCGCGCGCTGCTCGGCGGCGTCGCTTATGCTGACTCGACCCTCGCGGTACAGCATCACGAGCAGGCGAAACTCTTCCATCGTCAGGTCAAACGATTCGAGCGGCCCGCGCAGCTCTCTCCGAATCCAGTCCGCCGTATCGACCAGGTCGAGATACGCGCCCCACAATCGCTGCGTCTTCTCCTTTTGCCTCGGCCGTTGCGCCATGGTGCGAAAGCCTCCCCAAAGCGGCACTTTCCCGCCTTTTCAGGTCTCTTAAGCCAGCTTTTTGATGCATGGACCATGCTGCAGTTGCTGCTATTGAAAATGCTTCTTACCGAGTTGCCTGCATTCGCGCGAACCGGATGGGAGAAAAGTGCTGGTGAGAATGCGAACTCGTTGCCGGGCGGCTTGTGCTTGACACTCACGGCCAAGAGGCATATGGTACCGCCTGCAATAATACCTGAACGGGGTCGTAACTCTAGAGTAGAGTCGTCAACCGGCGGAGGTGCGAGCTTCCGTCTGACCGAAAGGAAACTGCCTCCATGAAGAAACACGCTTCCGTGATCGCTCTCTTCGTCCTGGCGTCGTTCTGCGCCTTCCAGGTTTCCGCGCCGCGGCACCACTCGTCTGCGCAAAGCGGTCTCCCTGCCTTGACGCAAGTGCAAGGCACGCCTGCGCTCGCCCCGCCCAAGACGCCGACCAGCTTCAGTTTCGTGGTCGCCGGAGACAACCGCCCTCCCAGCAGCAGCCAGGAGTCCGATATTTTCGCGAGCCTTCCCGCCAAGTTGAGCGCCACGGGCGCTTCCTTCGCCATCTGGACGGGCGACATCGTGTACGGGAAAGTGAAAGATCCCCAGAAGGACAAGGACAAGATCAAGAAGGAATACGAAACATTCGAGGGCATCATCGCTAAGGCCAACCTGCCCGTGTTCAATGCGCCGGGGAATCATGAGATGGAAAAGAAAGGGAACGTGCCGGACCCCACCGGGACGCTCGTAAAGTATTACGAAAAATGGGTGGCGCCTCAATACGGTTACTTCACCTACGGTAACTCCGCATTCATCGCTTTGAATACGGATGACAACGTTTCCCCTTCAAGTTCCGCCGAGGAGGATGAAACGTACGCGGGCAATGTGGGAGCCGATCAACTGGCGGCTCTTAGCGCCACGCTGACCACGCTCGCCGCCGATTCCTCGATCGCCCACATCTTCGTCTTCATGCACCGGCCGATCCACGCGACTCCCGGCCACTCGTTCGACGCTCTGGGTCCGCCGAGCGGTCCGCTGGTGCAGGCTTTGCTCGAGGATTACACCAAGTTCCCCAACCTCTCGTTCGTCTTTGCCGGTCACCAACATCTCTTTTACGCGAATCCTCCGGCCGCGCCCTACGGACCGAACTTTTCCCGAACGGACCCCGCTTCCGCGCCGCCGCTGTTCCTGATCTCCGGCGGAGCGGGCGCCTGCGTGGCAGGCTCGCCCCAGACGGGCGGCTTCTACAACTACCTCGTCTTTACCGTCAACGGGGCGCAAGTGAACGCAACTGTGTACAATCTGGGCAGCACGCAAAACGGTTGCTAGCGTCCGTACTCTTCGCGGCGTTGAGGGCGTCTGCTCGAAGGTTTCAATAAAACGAGCGCGGCTCTAGCCGCTGAGGCGCGACTCGCTCGGTTTCCACTGCACGTTAAAGACTCCGCGCACCCTTCAAACCCGGAAGGGATGCGGCACCCCACGCGGGTCGATAGCCTCAGTCGGCAACTAATGGTGTGGAATGATCCGCCCCCGCCCAAGTGTCAATGCGCAAAATCCCCCGAGCCAAGGATGCGCCACCCGCCAAATGTGCCGGGCTGAAGGACCCGGCGCTACGTTTAATTCTACGGCGAAGGTAGGACATTCCGCCCATGCCGCCACCGGGAGGCATACCGCACCGCCGCCCGGCTAAAATGCGAAGCGGCCGTCTGCGAAGGTGCAGCCGGGTTCGGGATGACCCGCCTACGCTAAGGTTCGGCGGGCAGGCAGCAAATGTGCCGGGCTGAAGCCCGGCGCTACGTTCAAATCCGAATGCGAAGGGCGGCGGAACCTTTCGGTCCGGCCGCCCCTTTTGTGCAGGGCTGAAGGACCCGGCGCTACGTTTAAGTCCTAGGACAAGAGAGGGCGCGGTCATTTGGTCAATGCGCCCTGAGTGCCGGGCTGAAGGACCCGGCAGGTGTTTGCTTCGGCGTGGCACGTTTCCACGGCGGCGTCCATTCTCCTGTCGCGGAGCCCTTCAATATCCTTGTACCTAGTTCGGTGAACGATCCCAGGAACAGATATTCCGCTGGCGCGCGGCACAGGCCTTGTCGCACCGGATTCAACCAGATGTACCACGCGACGCGGTCGGCGGAGTCGCGACCACGCAGGATGTGATTGTAATACTTGAATTGCCAGAGCGAGCGATGCGTCCTGCGGGCAAATTCCGCCGAAGTTTCCTGTTTGAACGACATTACGAATTTGAGCAGGTTGCTCGCTTCAGTGGCGCCGCCGGCGAGCATGTGCACGTGGTCGGGGATGACGCAATAGGCATGAACAAAAAACTCGCAAGCCGCGGCGTGTTGGCGGAGTTCGTCGATGATCCAGCGAGCGATGCGTGCGTTGGAGCCCAGAGGCCGCCGGTTGTGGAAACACAGCGTGACGAAGTAGAATCGGCGCCCGAGGTAGCGTTCGGCAGGTAAGCGGATGCTTTTGCGGCGAAATTCGGGCATGGATACAAGCCGATGCAAACCCAAAACCGGCGGAAATGCAATTCGCAAAACTACGTAGGCGGGAGAACGACGCCGCACAAAGAAGGCCAATACAAGATGCCGGGCTAAAGGACCCGGCGCTACGTTCGAACCTAAATGCAAAGGCGGCCGATCGAGTGATCTGCCGCCCTTTGGTTTTGTGCCGGGCTGAAGGACCCAGCGCTACATGTGAACCCGCGTTGCTTGAGGCTCAATCCATGCCGCCCGTGCCACCGCCGCGGGGTCGACGGCCGTCGCCTTGCGGAGACAAATCGAAGAAGATCGGCCCGCCTGAAAGGCGGCCGCTACGAAGGGCCAATGCTAAAACACAAAGGGCGCCCCCGATTACGATCGGGGACGCCCTTTGTGAATCGTTGAAGCTTGTGGCGAAGGCTTAGTACATGCCGCCCATGCCGCCACCGCCCGGCATACCACCACCGGCGCCTGCCGCGCCCTTCTTATCTTCTTCCTTGATGTCCGCCACCAGAGCTTCGGTGGTGAGCATCAGGCCGGCGATCGAAGCGGCGTTCTGCAATGCGAGCCGAGTGACCTTGGCCGGGTCGATAACGCCCGCCTTGACCAGGTCGCCATACTCCTCGGTATCCGCGTTGAACCCGAAGTTGTCGTCCTTCGATTCGCGGATGCGGCCGACGATCACGGCGCCTTCCTGTCCGGCGTTGAGTGCGATCTGCCGCATGGGCTCTTCGAGGGCGCGCTTCACGATGTTGACGCCAATGGCTTCGTCTTCGTGCAGCTTGAGCTTCTCGAGAGCGGCGATGCAGCGAACCAGAGCCACGCCGCCGCCGGGAACGATGCCTTCCTCGACTGCCGCGCGTGTGGCGTGCATGGCGTCCTCGACGCGAGCCTTCTTTTCCTTCAGCTCGGTCTCGGTTGCCGCGCCCACCTTGATGACTGCCACGCCGCCGACGAGCTTCGCGAGGCGCTCCTGGAGCTTTTCGCGGTCGTAGTCGGAGGTGGTGTCCTCGACCTGCGCCCGGATCTGGCGGACGCGGCCTTCGATCTCGCTGGGCTTACCGGCTCCCTCGATGATCGTGGTGTTGTCCTTGTCGATGGTGATCTTCTTGGCGCGGCCGAGGTCCTCGACCTTCACGTTCTCGAGCTTGATCCCGAGATCTTCCGTGATGGCCTTGCCGCCCGTGAGGGTGGCGATGTCCTCGAGCATGGCCTTGCGGCGGTCGCCGAAGCCGGGGGCTTTTACGGCAGCCACCTGCAAGGTGCCGCGGAGCTTGTTCACGACGAGCGTGGCGAGAGCCTCACCCTCGACATCTTCCGCGACGATCAGCAGGGGCTTGCCCGTCTTGGCGATCGACTCGAGCAGGGGAAGCAGGTCCTTCATCGAGCTGATCTTCTTTTCGTGGATCAGGATGCGAACGTCTTCGAGCGCGCACTCCATCCGCTCCGGGTCGGTGACGAAGTAGGGCGAAAGGTAGCCGCGGTCGAACTGCATGCCTTCGACCACTTCGAGCGTCGTCTCCATCGTCTTCGATTCCTCGACGGTGATGACGCCGTCCTTGCCCACCTTCTTCATGGCCTCGGCGATGATCGAACCGATCTGCCGGTCGTTATTGGCGCTGATCGTGCCGACTTGCGCGATCATGTCGCCCTTAACGTCCTTGTGGAACTTCTTGATTTCCTCGACGGCCACTTCGACGGCCTTCTCGATGCCGCGCTTCAGGGCCGTGGGGCTTGCGCCGGCCGCAACCGTCTTCACGCCTTCGCGGAAGATGGCCTGGGCCAGCACGGTCGCCGTGGTGGTGCCGTCGCCCGCGACGTCCGACGTCTTGGAGGCGACTTCACGCACCATCTGCGCGCCCATGTTTTCGAGCGGATCTGCCAGCTCGATTTCCTTGGCTACGGTGACGCCGTCCTTGGTGATGATCGGCGCGCCGAACTTCTTTTCAATTACCGCATTGCGCCCTTTCGGGCCGAGCGTGATCTTCACGGCGTCTGCAAGTGCGTTGACGCCGCGCAAGATCGCCTGGCGCGAAGCCTCGCCAGTCACGATTTGCTTTGCCATCTGTCAGTCTCCTCGTCGATTTCTTCGAAATGGTTTGCCGAAAGGCTTGCGCCCGTCCGGAAGTTACTTTTTGCCGCCGGCCGCTTTGGCCGAGCCGCTGATCTTGGCGAGGATTTCGTCTTCCTTCAGAATCATGTATTCCTCGTCCTCGATCTTGATGTCGTTCCCGCTGTACTTCCCAAAAAGGACTCGGTCGCCCGCCTTCACGTCGAGCGCGATGCGCTCGCCCTTGTCGTTGATTTTGCCGGCGCCTACGGCGATCACTTCGCCTTCCTGGGGTTTCTCTTTGGCCGTGTCCGGGATGATGATGCCGCCCTTCACGGTCTCCTTTTCTTCGAGCCGCCGGACCAGCACGCGGTCGTGTAGCGGTGTGATGTTGACTGCCATTTTTGCGATCCCTCCGGTGGTTTGCTGAAGTCGCTGGGAGGCGTGAACCTTAGCACTCCTCACCAGCGAGTGCTAATATAGCACGGCAGGCCTTGCTGTCAAGGCAAAACCCGACAATTCCTACGCTCGATTTTCAGGGGCAAAGCGAGTGTAAGTAACTTATTTACAATGTATTGAGAGCGTCAGATTTTCCCGACAGTTGGGCATTGCAGTTGCAATCCGAGTGGGGCTACTATTTCGTCAGCAAAGGCACTCCGTGGCCTTCCTCTTCTACGTTCGCTTAATTGCCCTCACGACGGGGACGCTCGTCTACCTGTTTTTGATCGCGCTGATTCTGGGGCATCGGCGCCCGCGGCTCTTCGAACGGCTGCTTTTCTTTCTAGTTCTTTCGTTGTTTGCGATCTACGCCGGCGGCCTACTGGAAATCAACGCCGTGATTCAGTACGGCTCGCCGCCCGAGGCCACGGTGTGGTTGTACACGGGCCTCATGGTTTTGGGGACGCTCTTCCTCCAGCCATTCGTTTGGCACACGCACCTGGAATACGCCCGCACAATCCTGAAGGCCCCCGCGGGATGGCTTTTGTGGGTTCCTGTTTGGCTGCTGTATTTGCTTGCCTCCGGTGAGGTCGTTGGCATCGCCGTCGTTTCGCACCATACCGGCAAGAGCTTTGGCGCTGTGCTGGTCGACTACGGAAACTCCAATCTGCTGCAAGACTGGGCGATATGTTCTGGGCTCGCTGCGGTCTCCCAAGGGTATGTGACTCTGCGCGAGAGAAGTCGAAGTGCAAAGGGCTTCGGAAAGTGGCTGTTTTCAATCTCGTGTCTTCTATTCGCCATATTGGTGCTCCGTATTGCTTACACAAACGCGTCTCCGTTCTTATCCGATCTGCTTACGGCGGTGATCGTTGTGGGTGCAATCGCTCCGGGGGCGTTGCTCATCTATTGGTCCCTGCGGCGCAACTTTCTCGACTTCGGGGCGCAGAGGAACCTGGTGTACGCGCTGTCAGCGACGCTGCTTGCGCTGCTCTATCTCGCGCTCGTGCACAGGATCAGCGGGTGGCTGGCGCCTGTATTTCCGCCGGAAGCGACCGCGAGCGTGCTGCTCTTCGTGCTGATTTTTCTTTTCGAGCCGCTCGAGCGCGTGATCGGCCCGGCATTGCACCACACATTTCGAGAGCGCATGGACCAATGGCAGCGCCTGGCCGTCGAACTACAGGAGCAGGCGCGCCATGGCGACGTCGCGCTGCTGATGGCGCACGCCGAGCAGCGTATCCGCGAGGAGTTCAGTCTCGCGGCGGTGCGCATTTCCGTGCCGCGCGATCCGTCGCAGAAGCCGCTGGAATCTCCCGGCGGCCTCGGCCACGTGGCGCGTATTCCCCTGAAGAAGGGCAGCGAGGAAGTTGGAATTCTGGAAGCTGCCTCGACCGGCTCGTATCTGACGGG
Source organism: Candidatus Acidiferrales bacterium (assembly GCA_049523255.1). Classification (GTDB taxonomy): domain Bacteria; phylum Acidobacteriota; class Terriglobia; order Acidiferrales; family UBA7541; genus Palsa-295. The sequence goes on from JBEKNB010000008.1 coordinate 38,088, forward strand.
CGAAACGACGGCCGCGCTCGAATTTCTCGGCGAGCAGTTGCCAGCAATGATCGACCTGTGCCGCCTGATCGAAGAGAAGGTGCGCCTCGAGCGAGAGCTGGCCGAGCGCGAGCGTCTCGCGCTGCTCGGGCAGATGGCGGCGACCGTTTCGCACAACCTGCGCAATCCACTCAGCTCGATGAAAACGGTGCTGCAAGTGCAGCTCGAGAATCCGGACTTGCCGCCGGAGCTTCGCCACGACTGCACGCTTGTCCTAGGCGAGATCGATCGCATGAATGCGAAACTCAGCGAGCTTCTGCATTTCGCGAAGCCGCCGGTTGCACCGGCAAACGGGCAGCGCGCCAATGCCGTGGCACTGGCGAGGCAAGCCGCGGCGCTCTTCCGGCACGACGCGGAGCGCCGCAAGGTGTGTTTCGAATTCGACGCCCCGGCCGAAGAAGCCGCTGTGCTCGCCTCGGAAGAGGCGCTCAACGAAATTCTGTCGAATCTCGTGGTCAACGCCATGGAGGCACAGCCGAATGGCGGCCGCGTGCGCGTCGGCCTCTCGCGAAACGGCAACCATCTCGATCTTTGCGTCGAAGACGACGGCCCTGGAATTTCGCCGGAGACGCGCGCGAAAATCTTTCAGCCGTTTTTCACGACGAAGACAACCGGCACGGGACTGGGCCTTTCGATCGTCGCGCGGCGCATCGCGGAAATGGGCGGGACGATCGCGTGCGAAAGCCCGCTCGAGGGCGGGCGGGGAACGCGCTTTCATCTGACGCTGCCGCTGGCGGGAAAAGAAGGGCCGCGCGGCCATATGGAGGATCATGCGAACGATCCTGATCGTGGATGATGAACCCTCGGCGCGCTACGGGATGCGCCGGGCGCTCGAGGGGAGCTATCGCATCGTCGAGGCCGCGTCGGCGGACGCAGCGCGGCAGGCCGTGGCCAGCGACCGGCCCGATCTGATTCTCCTCGACCTCGTCATGCCGGACGAAGACGGCCTCGCGTTTCTGCGCTCGCTGCGCGAGGCTGGCGACAAGACCCCCGTGCTGATCGTTTCGGCGCTTGATACGGCGCACAACGCGGTCGAAGCCCTGTGCAGCGGCGCCGCCGATTACATCGTCAAGGGCTTCGATATTGAAGAGCTGCGAAAGCGCGCCGCGAATCTGCTGAAGCTCGCCGAGCTCGGTGCGGAAAACGAGCGGTTGCGGCGCGAGCTGGTCGCCGAAGGCCAGTTCGGCCGGATGCTCGGCGCGTCGGTGGCGATGCGGCGCGTCTTTGAGATGGCCGAGCGAGTGGCGCCGACGGATGCGACGGTGCTGATTTTGGGCGAGAGCGGAACCGGCAAGGATCTGCTCGCGCAGGAAATTCATGCGCGGTCGCCGCGCGACGGAAAACCTTTCGTGGCCGTGAATTGTGCGGCGCTGCCAGAGAATCTGATCGAGTCGGAGCTTTTCGGCTACGAACGTGGCGCGTTCACGGGCGCAGCTCAGCAGCGCAAGGGCAAGTTCGAGCTGGCGTCGGGCGGCACACTTTTCCTCGACGAGATCGGCGACATGAATCCGATAACGCAGGCGAAGGTGCTTCGCGCGCTCGAGAACCGGAAGATCGAGCGCCTCGGCGGATCGCAGTCGATCGACGTGGACGTGCGCGTGATCAGCGCGACGCATCGCGACCTCCCGGAGGAAATCGCGTCGGGGCGCTTTCGGGACGACTTGTACTATCGCCTCCGCGTGGTGACGCTCGAGATTCCTCCTCTGCGCGCGCACAAGGAGGACCTACCCCTGCTTGTGGGAACGTTTCTCGAACAGCTCGGCGCGCGCCATGGACGCCGCGCGCGGCTGGCGGGCGATGCGGCTGAGGTTGTGCGGCGCTACGACTGGCCCGGCAACGTCCGCGAGCTGCGGAACGCGCTCGAGCGCGCGCTCGTTTTTAGCAAGGGCGATGAGATCGCACCGGGCGATCTGCCCGAGGAGATTCGGCGCAATACGGTTCCGGTCGTCGCAGCGGCGCGCGACGGGGCGGGGAACTCGTTCCTGAGCGAAGCGGATTTCCGCGAGGCGAAGCGAAAATTTGAAATCGCCTATCTGAAGCGCAAGCTCGAAGAGCACCGCTGGAACGTCTCGCGGACGGCCGCGGAAATCGGATTGCATCGGCAGAGTTTGCAGGAAAAATTGCGCGAGCTGGGCATCCAGCGACCCGTAAAATGAAGGACGTCGCGGCATTCATCCTCGCCGGTGGCCAAAGCTCGCGCATGGGGCGCGACAAAGCGCTGCTCGAACTGGACGGCGTCCCGCTCATCGTGCGGGCGGCGCAGCTCGTTGAATCCATCGCCGGCCCCGGTACCGTCGTCGGCAATCCGGATGCTTACCGCTCGCTCGATCTTCGCGCGATCGGTGATGATTGGCCGGACGCGGGCCCGCTGGGCGGCATTGCAACAGCGCTGCGCGCATCGAGCGCTCCGTGGAGCCTCGTTGTGGCGTGCGACCTGCCGTATCTGACGCGGCCGTGGCTGGACTATCTGGTTGCGCGCGCGCTCGCATCACGGGCCGATGCGGTGCTGCCGATGAACGCGCGCGGCGCCGAGCCGCTCTGCGCGGTTTATCACAAACGCTGCGAGCCGGCGATTCGCGCGGCGCTCGATGGCGGGACGCGAAAGGTCACCGACGGACTAAGCAACGTTCGTGTGGAGATTATCGAGCCGGCCGAATGGAAGGCCTTTGATTCCGGGGGTCTCCTGTTCAAGAATATGAACTCGCCCGAAGATTACGAAGAGGCGCAGAGAAGATTCCGCGACGCGCGCAGTGGCGGATGAGGCGGCGCATGGAGCATTCCTAGGATGGCCAACCGCTACTTTGAATTCCGCAACGTCTCAAAGTCGTTCGACGACAACGCCGTGCTCAAGGACGTCAGCTTCTTCATCGAGCAGGGCGAGACGGCGGTCATCATGGGCCGCAGCGGCGTGGGGAAATCGGTTTCGCTGAAGCTGCTGCTCGGTTTCCTCGAACCGGACGAGGGCCGCATCATCGTCGCGGGCGAAGACGTGACCGGCTGGAACGAAGAGCGGTTTGCCACGATTCGACGGCGCGTCACGATGGTGTTTCAGTCCGGCGCGCTTTTCGATTCGCTTACGGTCGCGGAAAACGTCGCGTTTCCGCTTACCAGCCGCGGCGGGCACGTGGATCAGGACGCGGTCGACAAGCGCGTCGCCGAGTTGCTCGAGATGCTCGAAGTCTCCACCTTTGCGGACCGCCTGCCGTCGGACCTGAGCACGGGCACGAAGCGCTCCGTCGCCATCGCCCGCGCGCTGGCCGAGAATCCCGAATCGATCCTCTACGACGAGCCGACCACGATGGTCGATCCGCTGATGGCGGCGCACATCAGCGATCTGATCCTGAAGCTCAAGAAGACGCTGCGCAAGACATCCATCGTCGTCACGCACGATACGCATCTCGCGAAAAAGCTCGCCGACCGCATGATCTTTCTTCAGGAGGGCCGCGTCGCGTTTTTCGGTACCTGGCCGGAGTTCGAGCACTCCAGCGATCCGTTTCTCCGCAACTTTCTCTTGCAAGACGAGGTGATTCCCGCCCTGGACTCGACCGCGTGAGCGATCCGGGAGCATCGAGTCCTCATCCTTCCGATCCGAAGAAACAGCTTCGCCGCGTGATGGGTTTCTGGGACGTGCTGCTGTTCAACATCGCGGCGGTGCTCGGCCCGCGCTGGATCGCCGCGGCGGCGCACAATGGAACTTCGTCGATCAGCCTCTGGCTGCTGGCCGCCGTGCTATTTTTCCTGCCGACGGCGCTGATCGTCGTCGAATTGTCGACGCGCTTTCCGCACGAAGGCGGCCTTTACGTCTGGTCGAAGGAAGCCTTCGGCGAATTTCACGGCTTCGTGACCGGATGGACCTACTGGGTCTATACCTTCTTTTATTTTCCGGGATTGCTGATGGCGAGCGCCGCGATGGGCGCGTATATCGGCGGCGCGGGCGCGGCGCATCTCGCGCAGAGCCGCACGTTCCTGATGCTCGGCTCGCTCTTCCTGCTATTCCTCGCCGTGTTCCTCAACATCATCGGTCTGAACATCGGGAAGTGGCTGCAAAATGCGGGCGGCATCGGCACGTACGTTCCCTTGCTGATGCTGATCGGCATGGGAGCCTACCTGTGGCACGTGCATGGCTCGGTGACGCACTTCACGCGGGCAAACATGCTGCCGGTGTGGAATTGGGGCACGGTGAATTTCTGGCCGCAGATCGCGTTCGCGTTCACTGGTCTCGAGCTTTGCTCGATTATGAGCGAAGAAGTTCACGAACCGCACAAGACGTTTCCGCGTGCCATCCTCGGCTCGGGAGCCTTGATAGCGGCCGCATACGTTCTGGGAACATTCGCCTTGCTGGCCATCATCCCGGCGCAGGCGGTCGATCCGAAGAGCGGCGTGTTTCAGGCGATGACGATCGGGTCCACGACGCTCGGAATTGCGTTCTTCGGCATCGTCGCCGCCTTTCTGGTGTTATTCGGCAATGCAGGCGGCGTTGGGACCACCGTCGCGGGCGTCGCCAGGATCCCGTTTGTGGTAGGCATCGACCGCTACATGCCGGCCGCCTTCGGCAAAATCCATCCGAAATGGAAAACGCCGTGGGTATCGATCCTCGTGCAGGCCGGGATTTCGTGCGTCATCCTGCTTGTGATTCAGATCAACGAGACGGCCAACACGGCCTACCAGATTCTCGTGGACGCGGGAACGATCCTCTACTTCATTCCCTTTCTGTACATGTACGGAGCGGCCATCAAGCTGGCGTATCGCGCCGACCGCGCGGCCAATCCGAATACAGCGCTGATTCCCGGCGGAAAAGCGGGCGTATGGTGCGCGTCGTTGCTGGGGATGCTGGTGGTCGTGGGGGGGATCGTGCTGTCGCTGATTCCGCCCGCCGAGGCTAAGAATCCGTGGCTTTTTGAGGTGAAGCTGGTGGGCGGCACGCTCGGCGCTTTTCTGATCGGCCTCGTTCTCTATTTCCGCGGCGCGCGCGCCAAGTCCCGCGAGGCCGCTACCTGATTCGTGCGGCCCTTGCGCCTATGGGGCGTGCGGCTGCTTGACGAACACCGTCGCCAGGTGATCCTGATAGACGAGGCGATACCCCGGGTCATTGGCCAGCGCAGACGCCAGCGGGAACTTCCGCTCCACGAGGACGAAGTTGGCCCGCAAAAGATCGGGATCGGCCTGCCAGTTGATCGCGTCCGTGGTCGCCACCGAACGCCTGACCCCATCATCGCCATACAAGTCGGTGCGGGGATCGATCGATACCGGCTGATCGCGCAGGTTGAAGATCAGAAAGCCGCCCCAGTTGAAACTGTTGTACATCGGCCCCTGCAAATTGGATTCGCGAACAAACTCCGTCGCGCGGATCGGATACACGCCATCGATATCGTTGATCAAAGCGGGCGTGCTGATGTCACGGCGGATCGCGAATCCGAAGGACAGGGCCAGCGCGACGCTGACTGCCGCGGCGTAACCGATCGGCTCCCAGATTCTTCGATCAGACGCGCCTTCGGCTGTCGCGTTCGACTCGCGTTCGCGCACCGCTTCGGCAATCACAAAGGCCGCCGCCATCGAAACGAACCACGCGTCTCGCATGGAGCGGAACGAAACGATCGCGGCCACGATCAAAAGCATCGTCCGGAACAGGTCGCGCCGGCCCGACCGCCCGATCGCAAAGCACGCGGCCATCAGGAGCAGCAGCTCCACGAAATGTTCCGGCCTGCGGAAATCCATCGCGTGCATTTCCACGACGATCTGGTAGACGAAGGTCTGGCCGGCGTATTCAAACGCAACCTTGTACGGCAGCCACCCGTTCGGCCCGATGCAGGAGCCGACGACAGCGATCCCGAAAAATCCGATCAGTTTTGCCGCGGACGCCGTGGGGGATTCGTCGAGCCGCAGCCTCCCTACAAGCAGCGACAGGATTCGCGTGGCCAGGTAAAGCCCCAGAACGGCGATCCCGTACACGAATTGAATGTGGCAGTTCGCCCATAACACAAACAGCGGCCCCATCCAATAGAGCAGCTTGTCGTCCCTTCTTCGCTCGCTTTCGAAAATCAGCAGGAGTTCCAGCGTGAAAAACAGCAGAGTAAACAGCACGGGGCGCAGCGGATTGACGAAGTAGGCGAAGATCGCGGCGCTGGCGATCCACCACGCCCACCAGAAGCTGCCCGCGATTCGCACGATGGCGAGCAGGAAGACCAGCGAGAGAAGGACTTCAAGGCAGATCAGCAGCCCGGGAATTCCCGGAAGCCCGAACATCTTGTGAGCGGCTGAAACCAGCACGTCGAACAGCCAGCTATACGCAACCCACGGCCGCTCGATATGTTGCGAAAAGATGCCGAAACGCGGCACCGCGTGGTGTTCGGTGATCCAGTCTCCCACGCGGATGTGCCACCAGATGTCCGGGTCCTGGTCGAACACCCTGCTTTCGATCGCGAATAAAGGAGCGATCAGCAGGGTGAATGCGGCCGCCGCAAATTGCAGAATTCGTGCAAAGGCGTTGCGCATGCGCTGGTTCGGCTAGAAGCCTTCCTCGATCAAGCGGCTGACTGTCAGACGCGATGCCGGTTGACCCTTTCGCGTCGCGAGCAGGCTTTCGACGTATTTCGCGAGGATGTCGCACTCGAGATTCACGGCATCGTGCGCGGCCATTGCCCGGACGTTCGTGTGCGCGTGGGTGAAGGGAATGATGGCGATGTCGGCGATGCCGTCGTGCCAGCCCGCGACCGTGAGGCTAATGCCATCGATCGCGATCGAACCTTTTTCGGCGACGTAGCGCCGCAGGTCCTCCGGCACGCGGACCGAAAGCCACCAGTTCTCGCCTTTGGGCACGAGCCGCGTGACGCGCCCCACGCCGTCCACGTGTCCCTGGACGAAATGGCCGCCGAGCCGCCCGCCCGCCGCGAGCGGCCGTTCGAGGTTGACGAGATCGCCCGGCTTCTTTTCGCCGAACGAGGTTCGCCGGAGCGTTTCCCCCGAAAGATCGGCGGAGAAATGGTCCGCGCCGCAATCGACGGCCGTCAGGCAGCAGCCGTTGACCATGATGCTGTCGCCGAGCTTCGTTTGCGCGGCAATCTCGGCCGCGCCCGCGAAGCTCACGCGCAGCCGCCCGCCGTTCTCGCTGCCTTCGAGCGAATCAATCTTGCCGACGTGTTCGGTGATCCCTGTAAACATCGTGAAGATATCCTGTGACTATAAAGTCCGGCGGGGAATGCTCCAAGGAAAAGTTGGTCAGCGGCGGCGATTTGAGAAACCACGTCGACGGCACGCGCGCCATCGGCACTCCGCCAGCGCCCATGATTTTGGGGGCATAAAAGAGAGCCAGCTTGTCCACAATTCCGGCTTCGAGCGCGGCGCCGTTCAATTCCGACCCGGCTTCGAGCAGGACGTTCAGTACCTGCCGCCGCCCGAGTTCTGCGAGGATCTTCTTCAGATCGACGCGCCCTCGCCGTCCCGCCGATTGAATCACTTCCACTCCTGCTTTTCGGAGAGCGCGCGCCTTCCGCGAATCCGGGGACCGATTCGTGAAGACCACGACGTCGCCCTCCGCCGATTTCACGAGTTTCGATGTCAGCGGCAGGCGCAGCCGAGAATCGAGCACGACGCGCAGAAGCCGGCGCCGCCTTGGCTCTCCAGTCCGGTCCGTCAGCAGAGGATCGTCGGCAAGCACGGTTCCAATCCCGGTCAGCAGCGCGTCAGCCGAATGCCGCAGGCGATGCACTGCTTTGCGTGATGCCTCCCCCGTGATCGTCGTCGGGCGTCCCGCGTGCATCGCGATGCGGCCGTCCAGCGTCAGCGCCGATTTCAGAGTCACGAAGGGCAGCCCCGTTCGAATCCACTTCGCGAAATCCTCGTTCAGGGGTTTGGCGCTCGCTTCGTCTATTCCGGCCCGGACATCCACGCCCGCGCGTTTCAACTCCGCGAAGCCGCGCCCCGCAACGGCGGGATTGGGATCCTTCATGGATGCGACGACGCGCTTCACGCCTGCGGCGATGATTGCTTTCGTGCACGGCCCGGTGCGCCCTGTGGTGCAGCACGGCTCGAGCGTGATGTAAAGGGTTGCGCCGCGCGCCTTCGCGCCCGCCTGCTTGAGCGCAACGATTTCCGCATGGTCACGCTTGTCGTACTCGTGAAAGCCTTCGCCGATTACGCGGCCATTCTTAACCAGCACCGCGCCCACCACCGGATTCGGATGGGCAAGAGCGACGCCTCGAAGGGCAAGAATCAGCGCCCGCATCATCCAACCCTCGTCCTTGGTTGTCGGCTGCGATTGGTCGCTAATCGAAGAGAGAGTTGACATAGGTTTGCGCGTCGAACGGCACCAGGTCGTCGATCTGTTCGCCCGTGCCGACGAACCGGATCGGCAGGTTCAGCTCGCGCGCAATCGCCACGACGATTCCGCCCTTCGCCGTTCCGTCGAGTTTCGTCAGCACGATGCCGGTGACGCCTGCCTGGCTCCAAAATTCGCGCGCTTGGTTCAGCCCGTTCTGTCCCGTCGTTGCGTCGAGCACGAGCAGCACTTCGTGCGGCGCGCCCGGCACCACCTTCGCCGCGGTCCGCTTCATTTTGTCGAGCTCCGCCATCAGGTTCGATTTCGTGTGCAGCCGCCCGGCAGTGTCCACGATCACTACGTCCGCCGAACGCGCCTTCGCCGCCGCCAGCCCGTCGTAGACCACCGCGGCGGGATCGGCACCGGATTTCTGCTTGATCACATCAACTCCTGCGCGCCGCCCCCAGACTTCGAGCTGCTCGATCGCCGCCGCGCGAAACGTGTCCGCAGCGCAGAGCACGACGTTTGCGCCCCCGCTCTTCAGCCGGTTCGCGAGCTTGCCGATCGTCGTCGTTTTTCCCGTGCCGTTCACGCCGACGACGAACACCACGCGCGGCGCGCCCGCGGACGCATCGGCTGCGCTGCCGTTCGGACTCACTGCCGTCGCGGGCGCCGCGAGAATCTTCACGATCTGCCGCTTCAGCTCCTGTTTCAACGCCGCTGCGTCATCGATTTTGTGCTCGTTCACCTGCTGCCGCAGCGCCGCGAGCACTTCCTTGGTCGTCCGCACGCCGATATCCGCGCCAAGCAGCGCCGATTCGAGCTGCTTCAGCAGCTCCGGATCCACGGGCCGATCGCCGGTGAGCAATTGCTCGACCCGCGCCGCCAGTTCCGTGCGCGTCTTGCTGACGGACTGCTTCAGCTTTTCGAGAAGCGTCGGCTCCGGTTTTCCGAACAGTGAAATCATGATTTTTGCGGTGCGGCTGGCGGCGCGCGAGGCGCATCAGCGCGAAGCAACTCATTCTAGCAGAGGAGCAACCGGCACAGCCGATCAAGGGGAATCCTAAGCCCAATGGAAAAACGCGAACATCGGATAGACGAAAAATAGAGTTGTCGAGGCGCGAGGACTTGAACGGCTCCGGTCCCGAGCCGGGTTCCAAGGCCGGAGGATAAGTCAGGCGAGCCGATTTTGCATTTTGACGGACGACAGCCGTTCTCCCTGATCATTTAAGCGTCATCCCAATACATCCTCACAAAGGCGAGAAGAACAACCGCTCCGATCGTGATGTAACTTCCCAGGCCGAATACAAAGATAGCTCGATCACGTTCTTGCCGCGTGACATAAACCAAGGTTCCGTGATTTACCTTAATCGGGAGGACTCTATGGCTGGCGGGGTCCGGAGTTTCAGGCATCTTAGTCGCGTAGCTCAGATGAGTAAGAATGTTGGACAACAGACCTACGCAAAAAACGGCGACCAAGAGAGCAGTCACGCACTTCCGGACAAGTCGCGAGTCTCCGTTGGAGTCTTTTAGTTTGAGCATCTCACGCAAGAGGGCTTTCCCGCGTCAGACTTCGACGAGCGCGGCGGTCAGCCGCAGTCGTCCGGAGTGAATTGCGGTCTCGAGCGCGTTCACAACCTGCGGATCGAATCGCGTGACGGTCAGCGAACGTATTCGCTCGATCGCGTATTCCAAATCCATGGCAGATTGATACGGCCGGTTCGTGGTGATCGCGTCAAACGTGTCGGCGACGGCGATAATCCGCGCCATGATCGGAATCTGCTCGCCCGAAAGCCCGTAGGGGTAGCCCTGGCCGTCCATGCGTTCGTGGTGCAGCTCGATGCCCGGCAGCATGTCCTTCATCTGCGAGACCGGACGCATGATGTTCGCGCCCTTCACGGTGTGCTGCTTCATCAACTCGAATTCCTCATCGGTCAGCTTGCCCGGCTTTTTCAGCACGCGGTCGTCCACGCCGATCTTTCCCACGTCGTGCAGCAGCGCGGCGATGCGCAGCCGGTCGAGATCCTCGGCGCTCAGCCCCAAACCGTCACCGATGATAATCGAGTATTTGGCCACGCGCCCGGAATGGCCTCGCGTGTACGGGTCCTTTTCGTCGATGGCGGCCGCGAGCATGCGGATCGAGCCGAGAAAGAGTTCGCGGTTCTTTTCGGCCGCTTCCTTCAGCCGGTCGACGTACTGCTCGATGTCCCCGGCCATGTTGTTGAACGTTTCGGCGAGCTCGCTGATTTCCGCCGCGCCGCGCACCCGCACGCGCTCGTGGAATTCGGCGCGGCTGATCGCGCGAGTCGATTCCACCAGCCCGCGGATCGGCCGCGTGATCCCGACGGCGAAGAAATACCCCAGGATCAGCGCCGCGAACGTCACGCCGACGACGAACCGCAGCGCTTCGGCCGTCAGCTCCGCTACACCCGCGTCCACACGCGCGGCGTTGATGCTCCGCTGCGCGATCACGGCCCAGCGCAGCTCCGGGATCGTGCTGTACGTGCCGATCATCTCAATCGTGTGCCGCTTGTCCTTGCCCGGCATCTCGAAGTTCGTCGTCTGCGTTGCGCGCAATTCCTGCGGCAACTCCGTCACCTGCTTGGCCAGCGGGAAAGTCGATGTCGCGTCGCGCCCGGGAACCATCTCCCGCGTGTCCGGGAAGGCCACGATCTGTCCCCGCTCGTTCACGATGTACACCTCGCGGTCGCGAATGCTGGCATCGCGAAGACGCGCCTGCAGCCGGTCGAGCGAAACCACCGCCGCGAACATTCCCGCGAACTGCCCGTCCGCGAACAGCGGAACGGACATGACCAGCGCCGGATGATTGTCTCGCCCCAGCGCAAAGGGGTCGCTGACCGAATCGAAGCCCTGAATGCTCGACGTGAACGCCCGCTTCAGCGCCGCTCCGACGAACGGATCCTGGTCCGCGTTGAAGCTACCCGCCGACGGTCCCTTGGCCTGCTTGCTCACCGCAGTGACGAAAAGAATGCTTGGATCGTTCTCGACGAAGCTCTGGAGGAGCCGCGAAAGTTCCGGCGCGCGTCCGGGGTCGTCCACATCCTGAATCCAGCCGGTTAGCGCGAGCATCTGGCGCTGGCTCAGGAGCTGTTCGCGCGCGCTCTGCTCGAATTGCAGCGTATCGCTCGCCAGCGAACGCGTGATCTCGCTCTGCTGCACGCGCTCGGTATCCTGAAGCTTCTCTTCGCTCAAGCGCAGCACTTGGCGGTGGTAAAGCCATAGTGGCGCGGCACTTACGAGCAGTAGCGCCGCCAGCACCACCCAGAGGATGCGCAACCGCCGCGTCAGATGCTTCTGTGATTCGCTGAACATAGGTCCCGTCTGAAGATGCTACCCAACGCGGAGGGCGGTGGACAACTGTACCGTGGTACCAGGGTTGCCCGATAGGCCACAGGGCATGACGGGCTTTTATGGTGGGCCGAGGGGGCGTTCTGCCTAATTCTTTGGCCGCGACCCGTTGCGATTGGCCATCAGGCGGCTTTCCTTGCCGGCGATCAGCCTTTGCATGTTGGAGCGGTGCTTCCAGAGTACGAGCAGCGAGATCAAGATCGTGCCCTCCGTGACGTAGGTCGGCGGGGCGTGCCGCGGCGCGTAGAGAAAATAGACGAATACGGGCAGCGCGGCCGTCGCCGCGATCGATCCGAGCGACGAGTAGCGCCAGAACGCTACGACCAGCACCCAGAGTACGGCGGCGAGCGCAACCGCCTCGGGGCAGATCGGCAGGAACACGCCGAGTCCTGTGGCCACTCCTTTGCCTCCGCGAAAACCGAGCCAGACGGGGAAGACGTGCCCGATCACCGCGACAACCGCCGCCATCATCATCCACCGGACGCTCCCGCCGGTTACGCGCTCAGCCAGCCAGACCGCGAGATAGCCTTTCCCCGCGTCGAGAACGAGCGTCAGCCCGCCCGGCAGCGCGCCCGCGATACGCGCCACGTTGGCCGCGCCGATATTGCCGCTGCCCGCCGCGCGCACGTCCGGTCCGCCGCGCGCCTTTACGATCAAGAGCCCGAACGGAATCGAGCCGAGCAGATACGCCACGCCGATCAGCCAGTAAGGATTCACTGTCGCGCGGCTCCCTTCACGAACGGAAAACTCGCGACCTTCCGGTACTCGGATCCCGAAGGTTTCAGTGTGCTTTCGTACAAGTGAAACTCCGTCTCGCGCGTTGCCCCGAAATCGAGCGTCTTCATCTCTTCTGCCTTGTCGACCAGCTCACGGGTGCTGCTCGGCGACTCGAACCGGGCCAGGGTCAGGTGTGCTGCAAACTCCCGCCGTTCGCGTTCGATGCCCAGGAGCTCGAGCGCGCTCTCGATATCCGCGGCCAGTTCACCAAGGTTCTTCGAGGATTCAATCCCGCACCAGGCGACGCGCGGGTGCCGCTCATTCGGGAAAAAGCCGACCCCACGAAACCGCATCTCGACCGCCGCGTCCGAATGAACCTGCCCGAGCGCCTCGTAAATCGGTCCGAGATTTTCCTCCTTGGTATAGCCGATGAACTTCAATGTGATATGCATTGCCTCCGGCCGCATCCAGCGCGCGCCCTTGCAAAGCGGCTTGAGCGCGGCGATCAGTTCGCGTACCGCGTCGCGGACTCCGTCCGGGAAATCGAGCGCAACGAAAAGCCGCATGGTTACGCCCGCACGGGCCCTGGAAACAAGAAATACCGCCGCACGGCGTCCAGCGCGTTCTGCGTGGCGAAGTGGCGAATCCGGTCGCGGTCGCCCGGGAAACGAAAGCTCTTCTCGCGCGGCCCGTCCTTGTCCGCGATCCCGATGTGCACCAGCCCCACTGGCTTTTCCGGCGTTCCGCCCGTCGGGCCCGCGATGCCCGTCACGCCCACGCCGATCGTTGCTCCGGTGCGTTTGCGAATCCCGTCGGCGAGCGCCAGCGCCACCTCGGAACTCACGGCTCCCTTCGCCTCGATCATCTCCTTCGGCACGCCGACGAGGCTCGTCTTCAGCTCGTTGCTGTAGCAGACCACGCCGCCGAGAAAGTACGCCGAACTGCCGGGGAGATTCGTCAGCCGCTCGGCCACCATTCCGCCGGTACAGCTCTCGGCGACGGCGATCGTAGCCCGGTTTTCCGTCAGTAGGCGCGCAACCACCTCTTCGAGGGGCTCGCCGTGCGTGGAAAAGAGATTTTCTCCGAGCGCCAGCGTCATTCGCCCGGTGATCGCATCGAGCGTCGCCTCGGCCTTCTTGGCGTCGTCCGACCACATCCGCGGGTGGAGTTGGATGTAGCCGGCCGTCGCGAGAATCGTCGTTTCCGTTTCGGGATAGGCGGCGTAGAGCGGCGAAACGCGCTGCTCGACCTCGGACTCGAAAAGTCCCACGATGCGCAGTTCGCGGGTGTACAGCCGCTCCTGGATGCCCAGCCTCGCCAGGCGCGGCTTCACCTCCGCTTCGAACATCGCGCGCAGCTCGTTCGGCACGCCCGGCAGCAAAACCAGAATATGCCCCTGCGCCTCGATCCACATTCCCGGGGCCGTTCCGCGCGGATTCGGCAGCACGGTGGCGCCTTCGATCACCAGCGCCTGCCGCTTGTTGATTTCCGGCATCGCGCGGCCGAACCGGCGAAATCGCTCTTCGATCTTCTGGAATGTGGCTTCGTCGCGGACGAGCTTCCGGCCGAGCAGTTCCGCGACGGTCGTGCGCGTGCGGTCATCGTCGGTCGGCCCAAGGCCGCCGGAAGAGACGACCACGTTCGCGCGTTCCAGCGCGTGCCGGAAGGACAAGCACATCTCGTCCGGCGCGTCGCCCACTACGGCCTTGTGCGCAACGCGAACGCCAAGCTTGTTCAGCTCGTCCGTAAGAAAGAGCGAGTTCGTGTCCAGCCGGTACGGCGTTAGTAGCTCCGAACCCACCGCGATGATTTCCGCTTTCATGTCCTAAGAGTTTTACTCGATGACGCCGAGCCAGCGCAAGGGAAGGCGGAAGCACGTAGGGGGTTATTCTGAGTTGCCGACAGCTATAAGCGTTAAGACAGACAGCAGAAGAAGGAACGCACCGAGAAACCGGAAGAGCCACGTCATGATTTTCGTGTTCAGTTCCCGCATCTCAGGTGTTGGAGGAGGATTGATGCGCTGGTGCCGTTCACGAAAGCGCGTGGTCCAGGCGTTGTAGCGCAAGGAGAATGTCCTGGACCAATAGAGAAGCACTGCCCCGGTCAGGGCCAAACACACGAACACAACAGACGGCCAAAGCCTACTCATAGGTGACACAGCCCGCTAGCCATTTAACGGCAGCCCGGCGATGTCCCAATCGAGGGTGAAGAGCGCGTTGCTGGTGGCGATCATCGCGCGGTGGCTGGGCAGCAGGGCGAGGCCGACGATGTTCGCTCCGCTCAGCACGAGTTCCGCTTCGGCTTGCGGCGTCAGCCGCACGATCCCGCGCTTCCCGCCGAGCGACGCCGCGACGTAGAGATTGCCGAGTCGGTCGAACGCGATTCCCTGCGGCCGCCCGAGGCCTCGGTAAAAGACGCTCACTTCACCCGCGGGCGAAATCTTGTACACGCGGTCGAAGCTCGAAGTCGTCGGCCCGGTGACGAAAAGGTCGCCCGTCGGGCTGAACGCCAGATGGTATGCTGCCACTGATGGCTCGAGCGTCGCGATCACGAAAATTTCGCGGTCCGCGCCGATCTTGAAAATCGTGCCGCTGCGGTCGCCAACATAAAGATTTCCGTTTGCGTCGAACGCGAGCCCCGTGGCGATGCCCATGCCCTCGATCCATTGCATCGACCGGCCGTCGGGCGAAACGCGGTGAATCGTGCCGTCGTTGCGGCAGGAGACGTAGAGGTAGCCCTCGCGATCGATGGCCAGCCCCGTGGGATTCATCAGCTCCGTGACGTACGGCTTCACGATGTGATTCGCCGTGATCTTGTAAAGCGAAACGGGCACCTTCTGCCCGCGCTGGCCGCTGAACGTCACGTAAACGTTCCCCTCGGCGTCCACCGCGGGATTGCCGACGGGATGCAGGTTGTCCGCGATCTGCACGCCCAGCGCGATCGGGAAAGGCGCGCTTTCCACGCTGCCCATCCGAACGCGCACCGCGCCGCCGGCCGCTCCTTCGGGCACGCGCGCGATCAGGAAATTGTCCGACGCCATCACCAGACTCGCCTCGGCCGTGCCGAACTGCACCTGAGGTCGCGTGTGGTTGCGCACTCCGAAGCCGCTGCCCTGGATGGAGATCTCCCCTCCAGGCAGGGCCGCGCCGGGTTTTATGCTTTCAATTCTTGGAGTGCCGTTTGTTTTCAAACGCGTCTCTTCCCGTCGCTACAGGTGAAAAACTGCCCGCGCGATCCACAACCCAATCGCCGCATAGACTCCGGCGACCCAATCGTCTGCCATGATCCCCCAGCCGCCCGGCAACGACTCCGCTTGCCGCGCCGGAAAAGGTTTCCAGATGTCAAACGCCCGAAAAAGTATAAGACCCAGCAACAAATATTTCCAGCTAAGCACGGCGTCCACGCCAAACGAAATGAGCCCGAAGGGATAGTCCGGCCATGGAAATTTCATGACCCTCCACCATACGGGCACGCCGCAGCCGAGAAGAAATGTCAGGTGCTGCCCGGAGACTTCATCGATCACGACCCGCTGGGGGTCTTTTTCTCCCCAGAACCTTGCAGCTCGATCCGCAGTCCACACGCCGACGGCGGCGATCAGAATAAAGATTATCAAGTGAGCCAGAAGAAGGGGATCGCCGAACCTGGTGAACTTTGAGATGAACGGGCCGGCGTCACTAGGTCTCGCGGCGATGTAGACATTCTGTACGATGAAGAAGCTCCACCAAGGAACTAACGCGAGCAGGAGCCCCGCGAGAGACCCGAACGTGCCAGGCGCGAACGGAATATACCCAAGGCCGCAGGCCGTCGCGACGAAAAGCGCGAAGCGCGGCTTGCGCGCGGGCAACGCCGACGGCGTCGCCGTCTGAGGCGCGTCAGTTCTTGTATTCATCACTGTCTTTGTCGGGGATTTCCGGAAGCGATTCGTCGAGCACCGGCTCGCTGACCACGTACTTCTCGCTCGCCCAGTTGCCGAGATCGAGCAGGCGGCAGCGCTCGCTGCAAAATGGAAATTCGGCGGCGGTGGTGGAATCCGTCGGCTTCCGGCAGATCGGGCAGTGATGCTTCACTCGAAGAGCATACCGCAAAGGCCGCAGGGGCGCAGCAAGCCGCGGCCGCCCGTGGAGGCTCACTTTGCCCGGCGGCCGCTCTTGGCTGTGCCCTTACGGCCTGATGCTTACGCCAGCGCTTTATGGCTCTGCCGTAGAAACGCGAGCAATTCCGCGTTGACCTGCTCCTTGAGCGTCGAGCACATGCCGTGCGGCGCGCCCGGAATGACCTTCAGCGTAGCCCCCTTGATCAGCTTGGACGAAAGAAGCGCCGACGCGCCGATCGGCACGATCTGATCGTCGTCTCCATGAAGGATCAGCGTCGGCACGTCGAATTTCTTGAGGTCTTCGGTGAAGTCCGTCTCGGAAAACGCCTTAATGCAATCGTAGACAGCCTTGTGTCCGGCCATCATTCCTTGCAGCCAGAACGAGTCGCGCAAGCCTTGCGAAACTTTGGCGCCGGGCCGGTTGGCGCCGTAGAACGGCACGCTCAGATCCTTCCAGAACTGCGAGCGGTCGTTGACTACACCAGCTCGGATCTGGTCGAAGGCCTCGATCGGCAAGCCACCGGGATTGGCGGCCGTCTTCAGCATCAGCGGAGGCACCGCGCCAATCAGCACGGCCTTGGCAACGCGCTTCGTACCGTGCCGGCCGATGTAACGGGCAACTTCGCCGCCGCCTGTTGAGTGACCAACGTGGACAGCATCCTTCAGGTCCAGCGCCTCGACGAGAGCCGCCACGTCGTCGGCGTAGATGTTCATTTCGTTGCCGCTCCATGGCTGGCTGGACCGGCCATGGCCCCGGCGGTCATGCGCGATGCAGCGATATCCGCGCTCGGCCAGAAACAGCATCTGGTCTTCCCAGGCGTCCGCGCTAAGGGGCCAGTCGTGGCTGAAGACTACTGGCTGTCCCTTGCCCCAATCCTTGTAGTAGATCTCCGTGCCGTCTTTCGTCGTAATCGTTGGCATGGCAGGTCCTCCTTGCCTTAGATTCTCTCCAAGCGTCCGAGGTTATGTTATTTCAGCATGGCGAGGAAGAAAAACATGTGGACTTGATGCCCGCTAAACGCGCAAATCAGCCGCTGCTGCTAGGGCCGATTGCTGGTGATACGGGGATTTACCAACACCTATCGGCGGCGGGTTGGGCAGTGGCCATTGTCTGAAATGCCGGCTTCTCATTCCCGATCCGCACTTATCGCGCCGAACAACGTATACTTGCCGCGCACACTGACCCGGCCCGAGGATCTACGAACATGCCAGATGAAGATTGGATCAAGAAACTTGAAGACGGCAGGAAGGTGAAATTCACCTACCAGGAACTGCCGGAAGACGGGGCGTTTATCACCGCACAGCTTGAACGTAATGAGGTCGTCTATTCCGTCGTATTGGCCAAAGCAGGAAACCCGCTTAGCCATGAAGAGGTTGAAAGCCACTTCAAGGGCGAGCTTTCAAAAAAGTAGTACTACTCATTTTGGAACACTGCCCGCGGAGCCGCCGATTCAAACCGTCACTACCCGCCGATCACTAATCTGCCTGTGAGCCTCATTACCATGATAACCTTGTTATGAAGGACTGGTGTTATGCAGATAAATCCGAGTTCAAGCAAGATTAAATCCAAGAGAGCCTCCACGCAGAAGCGCGCTTTCGATGCCCAGGCTTTTCTCGATTCAGCCGGTGTAGCAAGAAGGATCGCTGAGTATCCAAGAAAAGCGACCGTCTTCGCGCAAGGTGATCCCGCCAAGACTGTTATGTATATTCAACAAGGCAGCGTGAAGCTATCGGTGGTCAACGGGACTG
Source organism: Candidatus Acidiferrales bacterium (assembly GCA_049523255.1). Lineage (GTDB taxonomy): Bacteria > Acidobacteriota > Terriglobia > Acidiferrales > UBA7541 > Palsa-295. Next base: position 56,309 of record JBEKNB010000008.1, read on the forward strand.
GCAAGGAAGCGGTGGTGGCAGTTTTGGGACCTGGCGACTTTTTCGGAGAAGGTTGTCTTGCGGCTCAACCCATCCGCATCGGGGCGGCGACGGCGATTGCGCCGACTACCGTGCTCGTCATCGACAAAAATGAGATGATTCGCGTCCTCCACTCCGAGCACGAATTCTCTGACCGTTTTATCTCTTACATGCTCACCAGGAACATCCGAATTGAGGCGGACTTGGTCGATCAGCTCTTTAACTCCACGGAGAAACGGCTGGCTCGAGCTCTCCTGCTGCTTGCCAGATACGGGAAGGAAGACCTGCCTCAAAAGGTTCTTCCAAAGGTGTCGCAAGAGACCCTCGCGGAAACAATCGGTACGACGCGCTCCAGGGTGAATCTCTTCATGAATAAATTCAAGAAAATGGGCTTCATCAAATACAACGGCGGCCTTCAAATCAACAGCTCCCTCCTGAGTGTTGTCCTCCACGAGTAAGCACCAACTTTCGCGCTGATCGGAAAGCGGCATACATCCCGATCGCCGCCGGTATCAGGGCTTACCGTCGCTTATCTCGGATTGTTGACCGGAGGGGATTCATCGACGTCCGGGACTACGGGCAATTCTTTTCGTCTCGATCGCCTCAGCCGCGGAAAGTTCTCGGTCTACGTGTGGTTCTGCCCGCAAGGCTCCTGAATGCAGCAAACAGCGCTTCCCGGGAGCGACACCGCACGTGGGGCAGGGGACTGAGAACAACTGTTTTGGCGTCAGGTCACTCACCCTCATACAGTGCGACAAAACCTGCCGCAAAACTGTTCCATTTAGAACGCTATGCGCACCAGCCCCAGCCCTCGGAAACTGTCGATCCTGCCGGACAATGGTTCGCAACAGGGCTTCCCACCGGCCCTCGCCTCGATGTGAAAAAAGTAGAGTTACTCGAGGGGATTGGCGGGCTTCGGTGCGCCCGCCGCCATGGTGCGGTCATACTCGGCACGCGTAAATGCGATCAGAGTCGTCGAGCCGCCCTCCCCGGGCTGCTCGGTGATCAGGATAACGGCGTGCGGCGCTACCCAAAGTTCGCGGTGCGCGGTGTACTTCACGCCATAGACGTTCTGTACGGGCGCAGTACTCTCGCTCGTCGGCGGCCCGTAGGCCTGTTTGATCCCCGCGAAGATGTCCTCGAACGAATGACCGCGATAGTTGGACTCGGCGCTCGGAACCGAGTAGAGCAGCTCTACCTTCACCAGGTGGCCGCCGTCGAACGTGAATGTGTCCGTCCGCATGTCGGAAGGGTCGCCGCTTCCGTACTCGCCGCGCTTGCCGCTCACTGCCATCTGGCGTATTTCGGCTAGGTCGCCGCAGTACTTTTTCGCCGCACGCTTGTCGGGATTCACGCTCTTGAAATTTCCCGCCGCGCACGCGCTGAGCACCTCTTTCTCGTGGCCTTCGTCGAAGAACTGCTCGGCCGTTTCTCCTAGCTGATGGCCGCCCTTCACCTTCATGGGCAGATCTTGGGCGAGCACGCCGCTGGCGAGCGCGAGCGCGGCAAGCGTGAGTGCAGCAAGCGTGAGCGGCCCGACTATTTCCCTTCGCATCGTCGCCTCCCTCTGCTTGCGCAAGCGGCCATGCAGCGATTCTGGTGGTTTACGTTTCCGGGGGCAAGCTCAGCGTCTGGTGACCATTGCTTCATTCGGTAACAGAACTTGCTTCGCCGTCTCTAAGGTGTTCTGCTGAATCGCATGAAGACGCTCATCTGCGTGCTGCTCATTTTGTCTCCGCATCTCGGCACCACGAAACCGGGCGACTCAGCCGCAACCTTGCGGGAACTGACTACTTCTTCGGATCGTTCGGGGGTGCAGGCGCGCCGCCGCGAGCTTCGGTTGAGATTCCGTGACTAAGTCCGAGGTGGGCGAGAGCGAGGCGCTGCGCGGCCATGTCGTACTGCGCCGAAAGGTGCCCGCGGTAGATCGACGCGTCGCGATAGTAGCGCTGCATGCGCTCGCCATCCTTCGCGCCGCTCGAACTCGAAGTTCGGAACAGCATCTCGACGGCTTCCCACGCCAGCCGCCCGCCGTGCTCCAGGCTCGCGAAAAGCTCGAGATCTTCTTCCATCGTGAACGGCTCGCCGCCTTCGAACCCGCGCCGGCAATACTCCATGTAAACGTCGCCCGCGTTCAGCACGAGCCGCTTGGCGGCATTCATCATTCCGAGCGCGAGTCCCAGGTATCGCTGATAGTCGGACTGTAGATATCGCAACGTGACCGGTGGATAGAGCGTGGTTTTCGTGCGAATGATTTTCTCGTACTCGTCGATTGCCGCGTAGCCCAGCCCCACCAGCACGGAGACGAGTTCCGCATGGAAGAAAGACAGGCAGCGGCCTGCGTACATCGGATTGCCATGGAGACGCGAGCCGGGAGTCCCGCCCGCCAGGTTGATATTGAGCATGTCGAGGTGGATCACGTGGCTCTTGGGGACGCGCGCGCCATCGATCACGATCGAGTTCGATCCGCTCCCGCGCATGCCCAGGATCGCACCCCAATCGTCGAGCATCTTCCACTGCGAACGCGGGACGAGCGCGATTCCGGCGCGTGGCTTGTCCGGGTTCTCGAGGATCAGCACGCTCGGCATGAAGTGCGTCGCGTACGGCGCGCCCGAGGCGTAGCCCCATTTTCCTTTCACGAGCCAGCCGCCGTCGACGGGCGTCGCGGTCCCGGTCGGCGCCGCAACGGACGGCGCGGAAAAATTGCCTTCGGGACCGAATCCATCCGCCTGCGCCTCTTCGCTGAAGTAGGAGCCGAGCATCAGCGCGTGGCCCGCGCCGACGATCAAGCACCAGGACACCGATGGATCGCCGCGCGCGATTTCGATGCCCAGGCGACAGTAGGTCTTTAGGTCAAACTCATAGCCGCCGAAACGCCGCGGCTGGAGACACCGATAAAACCCGGCTTTGCGAAACTCCTCGTGAATGGCTTCCGAGTGAACGCTGCGGCGCTCGGTTTCGTCCTGCTCCGCCAGGAGCCGGGGCCGGAGCGCGATCGCCCGCTCGATCATCGCATCCGGAGTCAATTCCGGTTCCGGCACGGGAACCGTTCGCTGATGGACGGTGGAACTCATGCGGTCACTCCTTCGCCTTCGCAAGCGGCGCCCCAACGGATATCTCGCGGCGGCTATTCTAACGGGAGGCGAGGATCGGCAAAAGACTATCCGCCGGGGCCGGAATTTCGCGCGGCGCGGGTGGTGCGGCGAACTCGACGACGCGGCCGATGAGGTCGTAGTCTTTCGAGTCGGTCACTTCGATCGTGGCGAGCGTGCCGGGTGTGGGCAGTTCCGCGGCGTCGTTCACGCCCTCGAACTCCGTGATGTAGACCTTGCCGTCGATTTCGGGCGCCATGCCCTCGAGCCGCGCCTCCCAGATGAGATCGGTGTCCTTCGATGGGCCTTCCAGCATCACCTGCAAACGTTGGCCGACACGCCGGCGTAGCCTGCGGCGCGATATTGTCTTTTGGAGCGACATGAGGGCGTTCTTGCGGCGCGCGATCGTCTTCGCGTCAACTTTACCCTCGAGCGAAAAACTCTTCGCGGCGTCCTCGTCCGAATAGCTGAAGACCCCCATCCAGTCGAACTCGGCAGCGCGGACGAAGTCGCACAATTCGCAAAAATCTTTTTCGGTTTCGCCGGGGAAGCCGACGATGAACGACGTGCGAATCGACACGCCGGGAATCGTCTTGCGAATGTTTTCCAGCATTTTCAGGAAGGCGTCGGCGTTCGAGCCGCGCTTCATCCGCGCGAGGACGCCGCGGCTCGCGTGCTGCAGCGGGATGTCGAGATATTTTGCGAGGCGCGGGTGCGCCGCGATGGTATTGAGCAGCTTCGGCGTAATCCGGTTCGGATAGCAGTAGAGAAAGCGAACCCAGTGCAGGTCTTTGACCTGCGCGAGGCGCTCGAGCAGTGTAGGCAGACCGTCGTGCAGTCCGAGGTCCTCGCCGTAGTAGGTCGTATCCTGGCCGATTAGATTGATTTCGCGCACGCCCGCCTCGGCGAGATTTTCGGCTTCGCGCACGACGGACTCGAATCGGCGGCTGCGGAATTTTCCGCGAAGCTGCGGGATCACGCAGAACGTGCAGGGATGATCGCAGCCCTCGTTGATCTTGATGTAGGCGCTGTGGCGCGGAGTGGCGATGATGCGCGGTGTCAGGTCGTGGTAGAGATACGTGGGCGCCTCGCACGCGGCGGCCGCGTTTGCACTCAGCTCGCCTTCGCACGCGGCGAGAATTTGTTCGACTTCGCCGGTGCCGATCACGGCGTCCACTTCGGGAATCTGTTCGCGGATCTCGTTGCGGTAGCGCTCGACCATGCAGCCGGCCACGATCAGCTTTTGCGCGCGGCCAAACTTTTTGTACTCGGCCATTTCGAGGATCGACTGCACGGACTCCTGCTGGGCGGGCGCGATGAAGCTGCACGTGTTGACGACGAGGACGTCCGCGTCGCCCGGCCGCGGCGTGATTTCATAGCCCGCGCGCGCGAGGATGCCCATCATCACCTCGCTATCCACGAGGTTCTTCGGGCATCCCAGGCTGACGAATCCGACTTTCGGCATCTCTGCGCGTTCCTTTGCACTGCCTACAAACGATCAATTCTATCATGCTACGCCCCGATGAACGGGCGCGGGAGCAGGGAAGCGGAAGGGCCACGGAGGTCGCGCGGAGCCCGAAAAGTAGTTCGAATTCGAAGCATCAACTCCTTCGAGGTGGTGGCAATTTCGGCCACTTTTGCGCCCTCAAACGGCCCTTAAATGTCAAAAAATGCCCGGGAACGGCCGCAAACGCGAGGCTAGGAGGCGAGGGATTCAAGGCGTTTCAGGTGCTCGTCCTTGCCGATGACGATGAGGCAGTCGTCGGCGCGGATGACGGATTCGGGCGGGGGATTGAACGTCATCTTGCCATCGGCGTTTTTGAGCGCGAGGACGATGACGCCGGCTTGCCGGGGAATCGCAGGATCGGACAGGGTTTTTCCAACGAGGCTCGAGGCCGCGGCGATTTGCACCTCGCCGATTTCGAAGTCCAGGCGCTCGTGGCCAAACGCCGCATCGACGAAATCGAGAACATTCGGGCGGAGCAGGAGCTGCGCGATGCGATGGCCGATGAAATGGTAGGGCGAGAGAACCTGCGACGCGCCGGCGCGGAGCAGCTTCGAGGTAGCCTCTTCTTCGCTGGCGCGGGCGATGATTTTCAGATCGGGACGGAATCCGCGGGCCGTGAGAACGATGTAGATGTTTTCAGCGTCGGAGCTCACGGCTGAAACGAAGCCCTGCGCGGTATCGATGTGCGCCTTCTGGAGAATCTCTTCGCTCGATGCGTTTCCGACGATGACCGGGATTTTTTCTTCTTCGGCCCAGCGCGCGCGAATGGGATCGCGTTCGATCAGGACGCAGGTTTCACCATGCGCGCGAAGCTGGCGCGTGACCGTTCGCCCGACGCGACCCGCGCCGCAGATGATGTAATGCCCGGAGAGCTTGGAGAGTTCGCGTTCCATGCGGCGGCGACCGAGGGCCTTGCCGAATTCAAATTCTAACAACGTCTGCGAGAACGTGGCAATTACAAAGCCGCCCGCGAGCACAGAGGCGACGATCATGAACGAATTGAAGATGCGCCCGGCATGGGAGAGCGGATGGATTTCGCCGTAGCCGATCGTGGTCATGGTGGTGAGGGTCATGTAGAAGCCGTCGAACCAGGACCAGCCTTCGAGGATGTGGAAGCCGAGCGTCCCGCCGAGGACGACCGCCGTGAGCAGGATGAGCGCGAGTTGGAGGCGGTGGCGAGTGCTCATGCGAAAGAAGGGGCGGGTGAATCGTGTGCCGGGGAGGCGGGATTGTCAAGGAGGAGCAACGCGTTTGTCGGTTTGGGCCAGCAGAATCCATACACGGCGGTTCATCGCAAGGGTTTGCGGGAGCGGAGGAGGTCGCGGATGGAGCGGAGGAGCGACGACATCTGCTCGGCGCGGGGGGGGTGGCTGCCGAAGCGCGCGGACTGATACAGCTCGGTGAGTTGCGCGACCGGGGCGGACAAATCGGGCGCGGGAATCGCGGCGGCGAATTCGAGCGGCGTCTGCGACGGCGCTTTTCTCCAGCCGCGTTTTTCGAGGAGGCGAAGCATCTCGCCATATTCGAAGGTAGCGAGAGACGCCGTGAGATTTCCGCCGCGGCGGGCGCGGAGGGTCCAGCGCGCGACGGCGTAGCGGATCATGCCGCGTCCGCGCAAGCCGAGGAGCAGCACCACGACAAGAATCAGCGCGCCCGGCCGGAACCATGACGATCCTTCGACCCGCCGGTCCAGCGTGAGGAGACGGCGCATCGCGGACTGCTTTTTCCTGCTGTAGAGATCGCGCAGGGCGTCGCTCCAGGTGCGCGAGGACTTCTGCAAGGTCTGGCCGAGCGTCAACTGGTGGGAAAAGTCGTAGTTGATGACCCACTCGCTCCAGCCAAGCTGAAACCAATCCCAATAGAGCGAGAGCCGGCCGAAAAAGCCCGCGCCCTTTTCCGCGCCGGGCGGCGTCGGATCGAAGGTGATCCAGCCGTACGAGGGGAAATAGACCTCGACCCAGCTGTGGGCGTCGCTTTCGCGAATGATGTAGTCGCCGCCGATATCGTTGTATTCGCCGGGGAGAAAGCCGGTGACGTAGCGCGCCGGAATACCGACGGAGCGGAGCATAACCGTCATGGCCGAGGCGAAATACTCGCAGTGGCCCGAGCGGCGGACGAAGAGGAAATTCGCGACTGGATCCTGCGGACGCGGGCCGGAAAGATCGAGCGTGTAGGAGTAGTGAGTGATCAGATAACGCTCGACGTTCATGGCCTTGTCGTATTCGTTTTTGGAGCCGGCCGTGACGTCTTCGGCGAGCCGCGGAATGCGGGGATCGAGCGGCGGGAGCCGAAGGTACGTCTCTCGGATCACGTCCGGGAAGTCCGGTGGCGCCTTGCGGAGTTCCGACGGCGAAACGCGGGGCACGAACGAAACACCCTGATAACGCAGCTTGGTGTTGTTGTGCTGGGGATTGAAGAGCGAGCCGGTTTTGTCGCGAACCAGATACGCACGACGAGGCGTGCCACCCGCAATGGGAGCCTCTTCGCCGAATCTGCCGCTAAGCATCTCGGCCCGGGGAGCGATGAAGATCACGTCGCTCGCAATCGGTTCCATCAAGATCGTGTAACGCAGCAGATCGAATTCGCCTGCGGGCAGGCGGCCAGCGCCGAGCGAATAGACGCCGTCGGCATCGGGCAGGAGGACGAACTGTTCCTCGGGGGGAGTGAACCAGCGCTTGCCGTCGAAATTAGTGAGCGCGGCGCCGCGCCAGTGCATGTTGGAGGCGCGCGCGGGATCACCGTCAACACGGACGCGGATGACGACGGCGGTATTCTGCTTGATTTCGCCGATCGCGCCGAGCTCGACATCGTCCGTGAAGCCCGTCATCAGGGTGGGCTGAAGGTTGAGCGAGCTCAGATAGCCGGTGGTGAAACGCGGGATCATGAAGAAGAGCACGAGCCCGGCGACGAGCACGCTGGCCGCGACGAAAACGGATGTGGTCCCGAGCGCGCGCGTCATCTGCCGCGCCATCGGAGAGCCGGCCGCGAACGGCGGAGAAACGGCGCCGGCGGCGCTGCGGCGAATTTCGAGGGCCACGAAGGTTGAAACGGAAAGCAGCAGGAACGCTGCGAGGGCGATCAGGAAGCCGGTCTCGACGGTGAGAATCGCGGAGGCGAGCATCGATGTGACGGCGAGAACCGCCAGGAAGAGGCGATCGCGGTTCGTGCGCGCCGAGTAGAGACGGACGATCGTGGCGAAAAGCAGCAGGTGAATCGCCGAGAGCAGCGCGGCGTAGAGCGCCGGATTCGGCGCGCCCGCCGCCATGTCGCGCGACAGCACCCAGAGATCGAACGGGAAGAACAGGAAATAGCCGAGGACCAGCCACGTGGCCACGCGCGGCGAGACCTCCGGGCCGCGGGCGCGCCAAGTGCGAAGGCCTTTGTAGGCCAGCGCGGCGGGCGGAACGAACGTCGAAAAGGGATCGAGCTTGCCGGTGGTGACGATCGCGAGCACGCCCGTCGAAACGAGCAGGAAGAGCGAGATTTCGAAGTATCGGTCGAGCGCCGGAAGACGCGGCGCGACCGGTTGCGCGGCGGAAGCCATGGGCGTCTTACGATGCTAGCACCGGGCGCGGGCGGGATTTTGCGGGCCGTGAAAGCGAGATGCGAATTCGGCAACGGCGGCCGCGCTCGTGGCCGGATTCGAAGAGAGATTCCTCGCCCCCCTCTGGCGAGGCTCGGAATGACAACGCAATTTACCGGTGCGCGAGAGCGGCGGCGATTTTGCGGGTCGCGCTCGAGACGGAGAGATCGGGGAGGCGGTCGAGCGAGAGGACGTGGGTGCGCGGAATCTTCGGCAGGCGCGGGACGCGGGCGAGAAACGGGAGAAGCGTGATGTTGCGAAACGTCACGCCGTGGCGCGCCGTGGGCAGGGCTTCGAGATCGAGAGCAGCGGAGTCGAGCTTGAGGATTTGCGCGAGATGAGAGGCGAGTTCGTCTTTGGCGTGGCGCGCGACTTCGACGGCAGGGAACTGCCACATTCGCGAAAAAAGCACGTCGTCGTGCGCGCCGGGATCACGAACGAGGAGCGTGCGTCCGCGCGGGTCGCGGAGAATCGCGGCGGCGATCTGGATGCGGACTGGCGCGCGTTTCTTGCGCGGGGCGGGAATCTCCGCTGTGAGATGGCGCGCGCGTGCGCGGCACCAGCGCGATACGGGACAGGACGGGCAGCGCGGAGTCTGGGGCGTGCAGATCGTCTCGCCGAGTTCCATCAGGGCCTGGTTCCAGTCGCCGGGCGCACGCTGCGCGAGGAGGTCCTGCGCTGTTTGCGAGAGTTGTCGCCAACGGCACGGCGCGCGGAGATCGCCGCGAACGGCGGCGAGCCGCGCGAGGACGCGGGCGACGTTGCCGTCGAGGACGGCGAGCGGAACGTCATATGCGATGCTGAGAACGGCCGCGGCGGTGTAGCGGCCGATGCCGGGAAGCGCGAGGGCGGCTTCGAGCGTGCGCGGAAACTTGCTGCTGTGGCGCGCGACGATCTCCTGAGCGGCGCGGTGAAGATTGCGCGCGCGGCTGTAGTAGCCGAGGCCGGACCAGAGCTTCAGGACTTCTTCCTGCGGCGCGCGGGCGAGCCATTCGATGGTGGGGAATCTTTTCAGGAAGCGATCGTAGTAGGGCATGACGGCGGCGATGCGCGTCTGCTGAAGCATGATTTCCGCGACCCAGACGCGGTAGGGATCGCGGCTGGCGCGCCAGGGAAGGTCGCGTTGGTGCGCGCGGAACCAAGCGAGGAGACGGCGCCGGAAAGTTTTCAGCGCGCGGGGAGTGAATTGCGATTTCATGTGCGCGGTATTGTCGCATGATTCCTCGCGCTCCGATGTGGGCTCGGAATGGCAGGGCAAACAAAAATTAGAGGCGGTCGATGAAGAGGAAGTAGGAGGACGACCAGAGGGCGGTCGGAATCGTGTGCTGAGGGCGCGCGGTGATGATGATTTTGAAGATTTCGCGGTCGTTCGCGAGTTCGTCGAGAAACGCGCCGCCGGTGGCGGAGGCATCGGGCTGAATGAGCGCCAGTTCGCGCAGCGCGTCGTAGATGATTTCGCCGGCCGGGGCGATGGGCGTCGAAAAGCGGTGCGTGCAGAACTGCATCACGGAGCGGATTTCGTGAAAATGCCAGGCGATGCAGGCGGCCATCGAGACAGCGCGTTCGAAGCGCTCGGTATGTTCGGCGGCGGCCAGTTCGCCGAGGTCCGCGCGGGGTGGGCCGACAAAGGGATCGAGGACGAGCATCACGCGGCGCTCGTCTTCGCGGGCGAACTCGCGGACCATCATCCGGCCCGATTTCGCGGTGACTTTCCAATCGACGAAGCGCGCGCTGTCCGTCGATTGATAGTCGCGCAGCGAGTGCAGCTCGTGGCCGCGGCCGCGAAAGTGGCTGGCCATCTCGCCAGAGAGAAGCGGCAGCACTTCGTAAAATTGCTCCGTTGGCTCCACACGCGGATAGACGATCATCTCGATTTCCGAGACGACCTCGCGCGTCTTCTCGAAGAAGCCGAAGGGAAACCCCGTGCGAATGCCGAACGCGTCCTGACGGTAGACGCCGCGGCGCGGGAAACGCAGCTCGACTTTCTGGCGCGTGGAGGACCGGCGCGGTATATACGGGAAGAAAACCGGACGCGTGAGAATTTCGGCGGGAGCTTTCTTGCGCTTGCTCTCGCCGACGACGAGCAGGGAAAACGACGGCCAGGTCTGTTTCTCGTTGCGCAACTCGATTTCCGCCAGCACGGGCTGTTCGGCGAAGATGTGCTCGGGGAGATCGACCTTCAGCTCGATGCCGGTGAGGACGACACGCGAAAGCACTCCGGAAATCAGAATGCCGCCGAGAAGGCAGGCGAGGATCAGGAACAGGAGATTATTGCCCGTGTTCACCGCGGCGAGAACGAGGACGAAGATCGCGCCGAGATAGATGATGCCTTCGCGCGTGAGGCGGTAATCGACCTGATACTTCAGCCAGCGAAGGCTCGTGCGCCGCGCGAGCGCCGGAACGATCACGACCGCGACCCAGCCGGCTATGCCGAGCGAAATAACAGTCGTGATCGCGGCAAGCAAGATGCGACCCTGTTGCGCAACGGTGGCAGAGAACAGTGCAACGAGCAGGGCCGCCGAAAGCACCAGCATGGCGACGCCGAAATTGCGCCAGCCCGTGCGGTCGCGAGCGCGCCACCCGCGGGCAAGCGTGGAGTCGTGCATCAGAGTGGGACGCGCGTGGTGTCGAGAATTTCGCGGAGGATGGCTTCAGCCTGTTCCGATTTCTTTTGCGTCGAGACGTAGCGTGAGCTGACGACGACGCGGTGCGCGAAGACGGAAATGATGAGGCGCTTGAAATCGTCCGGCAGGCAGTAGTCGCGGCCTTCGAGAAAGGCCCGCGCCTGCGCCGCGCGATGCAGCATCACGGCGCCGCGCGGACTGACGCCGAGGCTGAGCTGCTCGGTCTGGCGTGTGCGATCGACAATCTCGAGCGCGTAGTCGAGCAAGCTGTCGTCAACCTTCACTTGCGAGACGGATTCCTGCATGGCGACGACGTCATCGGCGTCCATCGATGGCGCGATTTGTTCCGGGCGGCCGGCGGCGGAATGATTGCGGATGATTTCCTTTTCGCTGGCGCGCGCGGGATAGCCCATGCGGATGCGCATCAGGAAACGGTCGAGCTGCGATTCGGGCAGCGGATAGGTGCCGTGGTGCTCGATGGGGTTCTGCGTCGCGAGAACGAGGAACGGCTTCGGCAGCGGGTGCGTGTGGTTGTCCACGGTGATCTGCGACTCGTTCATCGCCTCGAGTAGCGCCGATTGCGTTTTCGGCGTGGTGCGGTTGATTTCGTCGGCGACGATGATATTGGCGAAGATCGGGCCGGGCTTGAATTCGAACTCCTGCGTGGCGGGATTGTAGACGCTGACGCCGATCACGTCGCTCGGCAGCAGATCGGAGGTGAACTGGATGCGCTGGAACGAGCAACGGAACGAGCGCGCGAGGGCCTGCGCGAGTGTGGTCTTGCCGACGCCGGGAACGTCTTCGATCAGCAGATGGCCGCGCGCGAGCAGCGTGGTGAGCGCGAGCTGGATGACGTCGTCCTTGCCCTTCACGACGCGCGCGATCGAGCGCTGGAGGTCGGCGAGGCGGCTGTTGGCGGATGTGGTCGCGGTTTGCAATTGACCCGGCCTTCTGCTACAAAAATTGAGTTCCGTGGGCGACTAGCTCAGTGGTTAGAGCGCTCCCCTCACACGGGAGAGGTCCAAGGTTCAAGTCCTTGGTCGCCCACCATGCCCCGATTGGATTCTCGCACTAATCGAATCGCTGCCCTCAACTGTGTTTGGTACAGTGTGCTCAAGAAGTGGCGTGCCACAGCTTCCTATCGCGTAACGGTGGCTTAGGAGGGCACAGTGATTTTGCTTCTTGCATCGGAACCACTAATGATGTCATTTTTTGCCTCGGTGCCAATAACACTGGCCTGGGGCTGGATCGCTTACATAGACATTCTCAGGAAATCGCCGGCAAGGCTTTGGGCCAGCCTAGTTGGACTAATAGGTGCCACCGCAAGCGCGTGCTTGGGAGCCGGACTATTCGTGGCCGTGTGGATTTTTCATCTGAGCACAGATGATCGGGCCTATAAGTGGCTGGTTATTCTAGGCGGCCTTTTCCCGATCGTCTGTTCATTCGTGGCACTTTTCGGGCGGCTGCGGCTTCTAGCGCCCATTCTCTTGGCATCTGCAAGCCTCGTTATTGCATGGTTTTCGTTAACCTTAACTTAGAATGAGCCGATTCTTGCGATTCTTGCGGGTTCTGGCGCTGGGCGCGTGGGTTGGCGCCAGCGTGTATTTTGCGGCGGTGGTGACGCAGGGCGCGTTCGCGGTGCTGGCGAATCGCGATGAGGCCGGGCTGCTCGTGGGGTACACGCTCGGTGGGCTGCACTTGATGGGGCTGATCGCGGCCGTGGTGTTTGTGGTGGCGTCGGTCGCGCTGGGGAAATCACTGCGGGCGTTTATCGAACCAGCGGTGATCGGAGTGATTTTGATGGCCGGGCTGACGATTGCGTCGCAGGACTACGTGATGCCGAGGATGGCGGTGCTGCGGAGCCAGATGGGTTCGGTCGATGCGACGCCGAGCAGCGATTGGCGGCGCGCGGAGTTCGATCGGCTGCACGGCGCGTCGGTGGATTTAGAGGGCGGCGTGCTGCTGATTGGATTGGCGGCGCTATTCTTGACGGCGAGAGAAAAGCGAGCAGAAAGTGCCGCGCTGAAGGCCGCGGCGCTACACCTAAACCTTCCATCGCCCCCGCGGGCTGGCAGCACGCTTCTTGAGGATGCGCGTCTTCTTGATTTTTACTTTGGTGATTTTGCGGGCGGCGGGGCCGGCGAGCTGCACGGCGCGCCACATGTACCAGCTCGCGACGGTGCGATAGGGGCGCCAGCGCTCGCCGAATTCGGCGAGTTCGCGCGGCTTCGGAATCGCTTTCTTGCGGTAGGTGATAGCGAAGCCCTTCTGCACGCCGTAGTCGTGGATCGGGAGAACGTCCGGGCGGCCGAGACGGAAGATCAGGAACATCTCGACAGTCCATGCACCGATGCCGCGCACGGAAATCAGCCGGTCGACGAGCTCCTGGTCGGACATCTTTTCAGCTTCTTTGAGAGTGGGCACGACGCCTTCGATCGTCTTCTGCGCCAAATCCCTTACAGCGGCGACTTTTGCGTTGGAGAGACCGACCTTGCGCAATTTTGGCTTGCGCACGCGAAGAAGCTCCTGCGGCGTGGGGCAGCGGTCGTTCGAGCCGAGCGCCTTGATGCGCGCGAAAATCACCTGCGCGGCTTTGCCTGCAATGCTCTGGTGCGTGATGGCTTCGAGGAGCGATTCGTAGACGCTGTCGCATTCGTCGAGCTTGAATTGGAATTCGCCGACGCGCGAGATCACGCGGGCAAGGCGCTTGTCGATGCGCGAAAGATGCGCGTGGGCCTCGACGTGATCGAAGGGCAGGGAGAGGCTGCTCGTTGCTGCGTTCATAGACGCTCGAAAGGATAGCGCGTGGCGGCGGAGGGCACAACGAGCACGGAGGGCCTCTATATTAAATTAAGTGTGGCTACCCGTCAGACGGAGGCGGTGCCGGCGTGGAAGGCGGAGGCCACGTGGAGCTTGCGCAGCATGGAGCGCTTCTTTTCCTGGTGGGATTGCATGCGGCGGAGAATGTCGTCGAGGATGCGCACGGCCGTGACGATGTAGGGGCCTTTGTTGAGCATGACGCACTCGGCGCGCTCGCCCATCGCCGCATCGGTGATTTCCGAGCGCGACGGCACGCCGGTCTTCGCGAGCGACTCGAGAACCTGCGTCGCCCAGATCACCGGCATGTGCGCGGCCTCGCAGATCCACAGAATTTCCTCCTGCACTTCGGCGAGGCGCTGGTAGCCGCATTCGATGGCCAAGTCGCCGCGCGCGATCATTACGCCGACGGCGCGGCCGCGCATGGCGGCAAGCAGCAAACGAGGCAATTGGTCGAAGCCTTCGCGCGTTTCGATCTTCAGGATGATGCCGAGATTTTCCCCGCCCATCCCGGCCAGGCGTTCCTGCAGCTCGCGGACATCCGCTTCCTTGCGGACAAACGAGTAACCGACGATGTCCGCGTGCTTGACCACGAAATCTAGGGCCTCGAGGTCGTCCTTCGTGAGGGACGACAGGCACAGCGCGCTCTCGGGGACGTTGATTCCTTTTTCGGCGCCGAGCTTTTCGCCGGTGGGACGAGCGCTGGTGATTTCGACGGCGACTTTTTCGGGAGTCACGTCGCGGACGATGCCGCCGATTTTGCCGTCATCGAACGAGACCGGCTCGCCGGGCCGTACGCAATCGAAGAACTCCGGAAGTGTCACGCCGACGCGCGCGGGGCTGATCAATTGCTTCTTCGAGTCGTATTTCGCGGGGCGGCCGGGCTCGAGCGACCGTGTGAGGACGAGCGTATCGCCCATGTTGAGGCGGAGTGTCTGCTCCTTTGGGGGAATCTGGCCGACGCGAGTGCGACGCAGGGCCTTGGGAATGCTTTTCTTTGCGCGGGGCTGTAGTTCGAGCGCGAGGCCGGGCACGATGTAAGCGGTTCGAGCGGACTCAGCCCAGCAACTGTTTCCATCGAGCCCCGAAATCGTCAGGGAGCGGGACGCGCCGCGAGCGTCGGTGAAGCGAACGCGGTCTCCGGGCCTGAGTCGCGCGAGCCAGTCCGCGGGCACGGGGATGCAGGCATCGGCGCGCGCCGGGGCGTGTTCGGGCTGCGAGACCGGCGTGAGCCAAATGCGCGCGGGCGACACGACGCGGCCAAAATCGTTGCGCCTTGGACGGTATTTCAACACCGCCGGGCCCGGCTCGATCGGGCCGGTTCGAAGCTTGGGACCTGCCAAGTCCATCGCGACCTTGCAGGCCTTGCCCGTTTCCTTTTCCGCGCGGCGCAGGTTGCGGATCATGCTCGACCACGCCTCGGGACGATCATGAGCGCAGTTGATGCGCATGCAGTCCATGCCATGGAGAACGAGATCGCGAACCAGATCGTAATCCGTTGCTGCTTCGGGCGGCATGGTCACCATGATGCGGACGCTGCGGCCCGCCGGCAAGGGGCCGAGGAGCGCTTCGGCGTTCTTTTTGAGCAGTTCCGCGCCCTGGCCAATGTCGGGGGCGATGTTATGAGGGTCGGAGCACGGTTCCGGCGAGCCGTCGAGCTGATGCAATACTTTCATGACCGCCTGCAAGGCGCCGATGACGTGAGGTTCGGTGCGTCCGAGGGATGAAAGTCCCAGAGCCGCAAGCTGGTCCTGTAATTGGCGGATATCGTGGCGGCGCAGCGCGAGGTAGTGAATCAAATTCGTGGCGCTCGCGCGATGTTGCGGGTGAACGCCGGCCGCCTCGACGAGGCCGGACGCTTCGAGGCTCAGCATCTCCGAACGGAGAAGGTTCAACTGCTGAATCAACTCTTGAGGCTGTAACTTTTCTTCGTTAGGCATTGCGGCCTGCTTGAAGCAGGCACGATTATACTCGCGATTTGTTACGCCGCTGTGACTGCCGTCACCCGGCGGAGCGTGGTCGGCGAGGCCAAGCGGCTGTGCTAGTATCGAAAGCTCATGCAAACAGGAATTATCGGGCTGCCACTGGTTGGGAAGACGAGTCTGTTCCGCATTCTGACGAAGGCGCGCGTCGAAGCGCGCAGTGCGCCGAATCAGGCCCACGTGGGGATCGCGCGGGTGCCGGATGCGCGCGTGGCGAAACTGGCGGAAGTTTTCAAGCCGAAGAAGATTACCTACGCGACGATCGAGTACGTCGATATCGGCGGGATACAGAAGGATCGAGAGAAGAATTCCGCGTCGCTGGTGCCGCTGCGGGAGGCCGATGCGCTCGCGCACGTGGTGCGGCTGTTCGAAGACCCCGCGGTGCCGCACGAAGCCGGGTCCATCGACGCGCTTCGCGACATCGTGAGCGTCGATATCGAGCTAATCCTGAACGATCTCGAGCAGATAGCGAAGCGCGTCGAGCGCGTCGAAAAGGACCTGAAGAAAAAGAAGGACCCGCTGCTCGATGCGGAGCTGCACCTGCTCAATCGCTGCCGCGAGGCGCTCGAAGCCGAAATGCCGCTGCGCGAATTGGAACTCAAGCCGGAAGAGGAGAAGATATTGACCGGTTTCATGTTCCTGACGCGCAAGCCGATGCTGTACGTGCTGAATCTCGGAGACGAAGAAGCAGCGGACATCGATCGCGTGGTCGAGAAGCACAAGCTCGAAAAGCTTTCGACGAAGCCGCACACGGCCGTCGTTCCCTTTTGCGGCAAGATCGAGGCGGAGCTGGCTGAACTCGACGATGCCGAAGCCGCCGAAATGATGCGCGCGTACGGGCTGGTCGAATCGGGGCGCGACCGCCTGATCCAGGCGAGCTACAAGCTGCTCGGGCTGATTTCGTTCCTTACGTGCGGTGAACCGGAATGCCGCGCCTGGACGATCAAGCGCGGCATGACTGCGCAAGAAGCCGCGGGCGCGATCCACAGCGACATACAAAAGAATTTCATCAAGGCCGACGTGGTGAACTGGGAAGACCTCCTCAAGGCAGGCAGCTTTGCCGCGGCCCGCGAGAAAGCTCAGGTGAGGCTGGAAGGCAAGGAGTACGTCGTGCAGGATGGCGACGTGATCCTGTTCCGGCATTCGGGGTGACGGCCGCTGGTTCTTGTGCGGCCTACCAGCGAGTGAGCGCTTATGCGAACCCTCGATTCAAAGGCCGATCGCGATTCGATCGTCCGGCGGATATCGGCTTTAGCTCCGTCCGATCGCAGGATGTGGGGGCGGATGTCCGCAAACCAGATGATTTGCCATCTCTACGATTCGTACCTTGCGGCGCTGGGAGAAAAGCACGTGAGTTCCGCTGCGGGTTTTCTGCAACGGACGATTCTCAAATGGATCGCTCTCAAGCTCCCTGCGAAGTGGCCGAAAGGCATCGCCACGCGGCCTGAAGTGGAGCAGGGGGTGGGCGGTACGCCGCCGACGGACTTCGAGCAGGACCGGGCAGAGCTGATCTCCGTTTTCAACCGATTTTGCGACGAATCTGCAAATCTTTCCGCGCCGCATCCGATCTTCGGGCACATGAGCCGGGAGGAATGGCTTCGCTGGGGCTACCTGCACGCCGATCATCACTTGCGGCAGTTTGGCCGGTAGCGAAGGACGAGGCCCGTCTTCATTCCGCGTCGGTCTGAGCGACGCGATCCACGCGCGCCAACGGACGGCCCGCAGCAAACTTCAAGAGAGCCGTGCAGGCGACCACCAGACAAAACGCGCACACGCCGGGCCAACCGTGGACCCGCCAAGAGTAGGCACCCAGCAGTGAACCCACCGCTCCGCCCGCAAAATAGCAAACCATGTAAAACATGTTGACGCGGCTCCTTGCGTCGGTGGCCAAACCGTAGATTCGCGTTTGGTTTGCCACGTGGCCCGCCTGGGTTCCCAGATCGAGAAGGAGCACGCCCGCAATCAGACCGGCCAGGGTCTTTCCTGTCGTCCAAAGTATGACGTACGAAACCAACACGGACGACAGCGCGAGGCCGACTGCGAATCGCGGGCCGTGCTTGTCGGTCAGGCGGCCAACAATGGGGGCTCCCGCCGCTCCCGCGGCGCCGACCAGACCGAAAAGTCCCGCGGTCTGCGCTCCATAGTGATACGGCGGCGTTTCGAGCAGGAAAACGAGAGTTGTCCAGAATGCGCTGAAGCAGCAGAAGAGGCAAGCGCCCAGGAACGCCGACTCGCGGAGCTCCGCGTGGGCGCGAACCAACTCCATGGTGGAGCGAAGCAACGATAGATAGGGAAGTTTGACTACCGCAGTGCTTCGGGGAAGGAGGAACTGAACGAGAATTGCGATGCCGAGCATCATCCCCGCGGCAATGCCGTAAACCGCCCGCCAGCCCAGATGCGCACCCACGAATCCGCTGAACGTGCGGGCCAGCAGGATGCCCAACAGGATGCCGCTGAAGACCGAGCCGACCACGCGT
Source organism: Candidatus Acidiferrales bacterium (assembly GCA_049523255.1). GTDB lineage: Bacteria > Acidobacteriota > Terriglobia > Acidiferrales > UBA7541 > Palsa-295. The sequence goes on from JBEKNB010000008.1 coordinate 74,409, forward strand.
CCGCGCTCCCGTGGAGGCGCAAGATGCGCGGCAAAGGGCACGAAGAGGTGAACCGTTGAACCCATCATTCCGACCCCGAAGCAAGCCAAGGCGAGCCAAACAAGATTCCGAGCCGTGGCGGTCAGCGTGAGTGCGACTGCCGCGCAGACCAGCAGCAAGCTAATCAGCGAACGTCTCTCCCGGCTATCTCCCAAAGGCACGAAAAAGAGCATGCCCAACGACGTCCCGACCTGAGTTAGCATCGCAACGAAGCCGATCGTCGTCACAGTCAAGCCGAAGGTGCGAGCGATGTCTGCAAGGAGCGGCTGCATGTAGTAGATGTTCGCCACAATAACGCCCGTGCTGGCCGCCATGAACCAGACGGTGAGAGTGGGTACTGAGGAAGGGACGGAAGGGGAGGGGTCGGTCATGGCTACAGGCTCAAAGCGCATTGGATTCCGCGCGAACTGTTTCGTCGCACGTCCTGGGGCATCCTAATTTGGCCGAGGTCTTGTAGGTCGTGTGAATGCAGGAACTTACCGGCACGCGGTTTGGAGCAAGACTCGACGATGTCGGATGGGGAACACCCGATCGACCGCAACTTTATGCCAGGACGAGTGTTAGATAAGCTGTGGAGGCCATGGCCAGAAGCGACGTCCAACTGATGCTGGACGTGAAGGCAGGGGACGATGCGTCCTTTGACTTCTTGCTGCAGAAGTATCGCTCGCCGCTGGTCAGTTTCCTCTACCGGATGGTGCGCGATACGGCCACGGCGGAGGACCTGGCGCAGGAGGTCTTTCTGCGCGTTTACCGCGCGCGGAAACAGTATACTCCGAGCGCAAAGTTCACGACGTGGCTTTTCCGTATCGCGACGAATCTGGCGCTGAATTCGGTGCGCGACAACCGCTATCAACGCATGGCCGTGTCGATCGATGCGCCAATCGACGACGAAGAATCGGCGCCGCGGGAGCTGCCGGCGCGTGAAATGCGCATCGACGAGCACTTGATCGAGCGCGACCGCTCCGAATTCATACGCCAAGCGATTGCGTCGCTTCCGGAAAAGCAACGCGCCGCCGTTTTATTGCATAAGTATGAAGAGATGGACTACGCCGAAATCGCGAAAATTCTGGATTGCTCGGAGAGCGCGTTGAAGTCGCTGCTGTTCCGCGCTTATGAAACCCTGCGGGTGCAGTTGGCGCCTCTTGTGACCCAGCCAACCGAGCGCCGCGCGGGGGAAGGAAGGCCGTCATGAAGTGCGAAGACGTTTCGAAGGGGTTGATTGCTTATCTCGACGGGCGGGTGGCTGACGCCGAGCGAAGCCGGGTGGAAAAGCACCTTGCCGGATGTGCCACTTGCCGGACGCGCGCCGAGGAGTTCCGCAAGGTCTGGACGATGCTGGACGAAGTGCCCGCCGTCGAGCCATCGTTTGGTTTCGACGCGCGCGTCCGGCAGCGCGTGGCTGCTGAACCTCGGCTGCGCTGGTACGGCTGGTTTGTGCCGGCGCCGCGGATTGCATTTGCGGCTGCGCTGTTGATCGCGCTGATGGTCTGGGTGGCGAGAATACCTTTGACGAATCCGGGAGCGCCGCCAACCGTGGCAGCGATCCAACAAGAAGATTTCAACGCCATCAAGGATCTCGGCGTGCTGGAAAACTACGACGTCGTGACGAAGATGGACGCTCTGTCGGAACTCGCTCCGGTGACGACTTCGCAGCCGGACAAGCCGCAGCAGGGCGAACAGGTTAACAGCAACGACTAACGGAGGCTTATAGGTGCGTCGAGGCCCGCTCATTTGCGCTCTCTTTCTAGGGCTCCTGTTGGGGCTGACGGCGCAGTCCGCTTCGGCGCAGGGCACGCTGGCTAGGCTAAAGGAGCGTCGTGCGGAGGCTCAGGCCCGACGAGAGAGAGCGAATCAAGCGGGCCAGCCCAATGAGCGCGCCATAGAAGGCCTCCCGCCCAAGTGGGTTGAGAACCTGCGCGAGATGCCGCCGGAGGAACAGGAGCGCTTCATGCGAAACAATGAGCGCTTCCGCAATCTGCCGCCGCAGAGACAGCAGCAGATCCGGCAGAACCTCCAAAGGTGGAACAGCCTGACGCCGGAACAGAAACAGGAAGCGCGGAACGCCGAGGCCGCTCTCGAACGCATGACTCCGGAGCAGCGTGAGTACGTGCGCAATACGCTTTTGCCGAAGTGGCAGGGCATGCCGCAGGACAGGCGCCAGGCGATTAGCCGTCACCTGGCTATGCTACGCAATATGAGCCCGGCTACCCAGGAAGCCGCACTCAACGACCCGAAGTTCATGCAGGGGCTCAGCCCGGACGAGCAGTCGATGCTGCGCGACCTGAATTCACTGCGGAATCCGCCGGCGCAATAGTCGAAAACCTTCCCCACTTGTTCCCACCTTGGTTCCCGGCGCACGCAACGCCGTTCGGGCCGGTTCCCGAATTGTTAACTCTTAGGGAACAATTGCGAGATTTTCCGGGCTTCCACCGCAAGCCATCGCGGAGGTGCGCTCATACTGGCACTAGGCGTTGTGGTTTCTCCCGCGAGACGCCCGCGCACGCGTCTTCGCCCGATTTTTCCGCTCGGCGCGCGAATTTTTTCTCATTTTTGAAACATTCCTCTTGACAAGAAAAAGAACAACACTACAATCGGGGCACCAAGTGGGAGAAAGTGGTAAGAAATGGAAAAATATTCGGGGTGCAGCAGGGGTTGAAAAGCGAGTGATCCGAGGGGCGAACACGCTGGCCGAACGTTTGACGGTCTTTCATGCTGCGGGGCAACTATCTAGCGACGGTGGACGAAAAGGGCCGGGTCAAAATCCCGGCGGACTTCCTCACCGAACTGCGCAAGAGCGGCCCCAAGTTTTACGTGACGAGCGACAGCGGGGAGTACGCGCGGATCTACACGATGAAAGCGTGGCTGGAGATCGAAAGAAAACTCGCCAAGCTTTCGTCCCACAACCGGGCCAAGCAGCGATTTCTGGAACATACCAACTATTACGGTCAGGTGGTCGAGGTGGATGGGCAGGGGCGCATTTTAATTCCACCCGTCTTGCGGGAATCGGCGCAGATGAAGGGCGAAGTGGATGTCCAGGGCAAGCTGACGTACCTGGAAGTCTGGAACCACGCGCGATTCCTCGAGCACTTGAGCCATAACCCGATCACGGCAGAAGACGAAAAGGCTTTGGACGCACTGGGCATTTAGGTTTTGAGCGTTCTGCATACGCCGGTTCTGGCCGCGGAAGTCATCGAATGGCTCCGCATTCGGCCCGAAGGGACGTATCTGGACGCGACGGCCGGGACGGGCGGCCACGCAATCGAAATCGCCCGGCGCCTGACGACAGGCCGTTTGATTGTTCTGGATCGCGACCCGCAGGCGCTCGAAATTGCGCGGGAGCGATTGAAAGAGTTTGAGGAAAAGGTGGTTCTGGTGCACGCAGAGTTTTCAAACATCGGCGAGGTGGCGGGGGATTTGAACTTGCCCCGGCTCAATGGAGTGCTCGCCGACCTGGGCGTTTCCAGTCTCGAGCTCGACAGCCCTGTACGCGGATTTTCATTTCGCTGGGCCGGGCCGCTGGACATGCGCATGAACCCGGATACGCCGCTGACGGCGGATGAAATTGTGAACCAATGGCCGGAGAAAGAGCTGGCCAATCTCCTCTATCAAAAAGCGGAGGAGAGGGACTCACGCAGAATCGCCAGGAGCATCGTTCGGTCGCGGCCCATTCGCGACACCGGACACCTGGCAACGGTTGTGGCAGGGGTTCGAAAAGCAAGGGGAAGGCAGAAACTGCATCCCGCGACAAAAACGTTTCTGGCGCTGCGGATAGCGGTGAATCGAGAAGAGGAGGAACTCGGGCAGTTTCTTTCGCGGACCCCTGCCACTTTATCTTTCGGAGGACGATGGGTTGTCCTCAGTTACCACTCGCTCGAAGACCGTCTGGTGAAGCACGCCTTTCAGCGCCTGGCGCGGGAAGGAACTTTTCGCGTGCTCACCAGGAAGGTGATTCAGCCCGGCGAGGAGGAAATCAGAAACAATCCTCGCGCGCGCAGTGCCAAGATGCGCGTCGCCGAAAAAATCGAGCCGGCGGAGAACCGCCCGGCCGGGAGCTGGTCATGACGGGATCCTATACGGAATATCACACAGTAAAGCAAATCGATAACTCGCGGCTGTTGCGCCCGGCGCCGCCTGCGAGGCTGCGGGATTTCTGGAAGCGGATGGCTGTAGGGTCGGGGATCGCGGTTTTGCTTTTGCTCTACGCATGGCAGCATTTTGAGTGCATTCAGCTTCGCTACAGCCTGGAACAGCTCGAAAGCGATCGGGCGCAGGCCACCGAGCTGAACCAGCAGTTGCACCTGGAAGTGGCCACGCTACGTTCGCCGATGCGCGTAGATGCGATCGCGCGGAACCAACTCGGCCTGACGGTTCCCGTGCCCGGCCAGATGCCTCCGGCTGAAGGTTCGAGCGACGCCGTGCTGGCCGAAGCACGCTCTACCGTCGAGACACCCCGGCCTTGAAAGCCTCGACCGCCTCGAGACGCACCTGACATGAGTTCGTGAGTTGGTTGCCCGCCACGGCGGGCATTTCCGGCGGCGCGGCCACGATCGCCGCCGGAGCCATTTTGGGATAGGTAGGCCGGAGTCCATGGAGCAGCGCAACCCGCGTCTCCGCTGGTTCGTCGTCTGGGTCCTGGCAGTGGTTTGGATGGGGGCGGTGCTGGCTCGCCTGACGTATCTCCAGCTCTTCTGCTACAGCGAATACCTCGCCAAGGCCCAGCACCAGCAGCAGCGCATATTCGAAATCAGTCCGAAGCGCGGCACGATCTACGACCGCAAGGGTCAGGAGCTCGCCGTCAGCCTGCCGATGGACTCCGTCTTCGGCGATCCCGCCGAGGTCACCGACGTGGAGACCGTCGCGCGGCTCCTCTCTCGCGTTCTCGACGTACCCGCTGAGGAGCTGGAGACGAAGATTCGCGAGGCACGCACGCCGGTCCGCCTGGCGAGGAAGCTTTCTCCGGAAACGGTTCAGCGCATTACGGACATGAATTTGCGCGGCGTCTTCTTCCAGAAGGAAAACCGGCGCGTCTATCCGCAAAGGGAGCTGGCGGCTTCGGTGCTCGGCTATGTGGACGTCGACGAGAAGGGCATCGGAGGAATCGAATACTCGCTCGATAAGCAGATCCGAGGGCTTCCGGGGCGCGTCATGGTGATGGCCGACGGGCGCCGCCGCCTGTACGACCGGAGAGAATCCGGCGCCGATCCCGGTGCAAGCGTCGTCCTGTCGATCGATGAGACGATCCAATACATTGCCGAGAAGGAGCTCGCCGCGGCGATCAGCGAGACGCATGCCAAGGCCGGCACGGTGGTCGTCCAGGATCCGAATTCGGGCGAAGTGCTGGCCGTCGCCAACCGGCCGGGATTTGATCCGAACGACGCGGGCGCCTATTCCGCCGAAGCTCGCATGGATCGCGCCGTGAGCGCCGCATACGAACCGGGCTCGACGTTCAAAGTCATCACGCTGACGGGCGCCGTAGAGAATCGCGTCGTGACCCCGGACGATTTGGTGGACTGCCAGATGGGATCGATTCTCGTTGCGGGCCGGCTGATCCACGACTGGCATCCCTTCGGAGTTCTGAGCGTGCGCGGAATTTTGGCTAACTCGAGCGACGTCGGCGCGATCAAGCTTGCGCTGCGCCTCGGCGCGCCCCGGTTTTACGACACGGTCCGCGCGTTCGGCATCGGCCAGGCCACCGGAATCGAGCTGCCGGGCGAAAATCGCGGCCTCCTCCGGCCGATCGAGAACTGGTCGGCCAGTTCCATCGGCTCGCTTGCGATGGGCCAGGAAGTAAGCGTCACGCCGATCCAGATCGTCTCTGCGATTTCGGCCATCGCGAACGGCGGAACCCTGTATCGCCCGAGCATCATCCGGGAAATCCGCGACGAACCGCAGGGCGCGGAGCTGCCAGACCCCGGAAGCGAGCCCCGACAAGCGACCGACGCAAGAACGGCGGCGACCATGCGCGAGATGATGGAGGATGTGGTCCTCGAGGGCACAGGGAAACCCGCGCGCCTGGATGGTTACACCGCCGCGGGAAAATCCGGCACGGCGCAGAAGATCGATCCGGCCACGGGGCACTATTCCGCGACCCAATACAACTCATCGTTTGTCGGTTTCGCACCGGTGAACAATCCGGCCATCACGATTCTCGTCGTGCTCGATTCGCCCGAAGGGCAGCACCACGGAGGTCTGGTGGGCGGCCCCGTGTTTAAGCGCGTTGCCGAGCAGACGCTGGCGTATCTAGGCGTGCCACACGACTTGCCGTCGCCATCCGACGTCGAAACCGCAAAGAATATGCACCCTGCATCCCAGGGGGCGTCTTCATCGGCCGGAGTTGACTCAGGCAAGGCGCGTTTCGCGGAGGCCGTGGCGAAAGGGAGCGAGACGCCTGCTCCCACGGTTGCGTTTGCGAGCCAGGACACCGTTGCCGTTCCCGACCTCGCGAGGCAGACGGTGCGCGGCGTGACGGAAGAATGCTCGCGGCTGGGTCTGGTTCCTTCGCTTATTGGCAGCGGAGTTGCACTGGAGCAGTTTCCTGGCGTCGGAACGCAGGTTCTGCGCGGCAGCCGAGTGACCGTGCGGTTTGGACGTCCCGGCGAGATTCAGACCGGCTCCACGCGAGGGAGCGGCAATTGAGCGCGAGCGTCAAAGAGAAGCCGGGAGTGAGAAACGCGTCGCGGAGCGCTACACTGGAAAAGCGCAGCATGAAACTTCAGGAACTACTTGCCGGAGCCGAACTCGGGCGAATCTCCGGGCCCTCCGACATCGAGATTCAGTCGGTCGTGTACGACAGCCGGCAGGCGGCCGCCGGTGCGCTCTTCTTCGCGCTTCAGGGAGAAAAACTCGCCGGCGTGAAGTTTGTGGAGGACGCGTTGCGCCGCGGGGCGATTGCCGTCGCAAGCGCAAGTTCTCCGCCTGCCGAATTTCCGGCGCACGCGACCTGGATCGAGCTCCGGCCTGGATCGGAGCGCCGAGCCCTGGCGCGCGTCTCCGCGAATCTCTACGGGCATCCCGCCGAGGCGCTAAAGCTCGTCGGCGTGACCGGGACCAACGGAAAGACGACCGCCGCGTTTCTGGTGGATTCGATTCTGCGCGTGGCCGGATTCACGACGGGGCTCGTCGGGACGACGGGATATCGCACGCCGAAAGGTCCCCGGCCCGCGTTGAATACCACGCCCGAGTCGCTCGATTTGCAGCAGATGTTCGCGGAAATCCGCGACGCTGGCGGCACGCACGCCGTGCTCGAAGCCAGTTCCCACGCGCTCGCCATGGAGCGTCTATGGGGCTGCCATTTCGCGGTCGCGATCTTCACGAATCTCACGCGCGATCACCTCGACTATCATCAGACCTTCGAGGAGTATTTTGCGGCGAAGCGCCGCCTTTTCGAAGGCACGGGCGCAGACGCGCCCGATGTGGCGGTGATCAACGCGGATGACTCCTATTCAGTGCAGCTAGCAGGGCTTGCGCGCCGCACCCTGAAGTACGGCCTCAAGGGCGCGTGCGATCTGACCGCAAAGAAATTCGCCTTGAGCTTCGACGGCCTCGAATTCACGGCTCAAACGCCGGCTGGAAACATCGCGGTGCGTTCGCCGCTCGTCGGCCGGATCAATGTTTACAACATTCTCGGCGCCATCGGCGCGGGGATCGCCCTGGACGTTCCCGCTGTTAAAATCGAAGAAGGCATCGCCAGTCTCCATTTCGTTCCAGGCCGGTTCCAGAGAATCGACGAGGGCCAGCCGTTCCTGGTCGTCGTCGATTACGCGCACACGGACGACGCGCTGCGTAACTTGATCGCAACGGCCCGCGAACTGAGCGCCTCGGGCCGGATCATTACCGTCTTCGGGGCGGGCGGCGAACGGGACCGCACGAAGCGTCCGCTGATGGGCGAAACAGCGGGCTCTCTGAGCGACCTCGTAGTGCTCACCAGCGACAACCCCCGCGGTGAGGATCCGCTGCGGATCATCAACGATGTGGTCGTGGGATTGCAAAAAGCCGATGCGAAGTACCGGATCGAGCCGGATCGCGAACAGGCGCTGGCGCTTGCTCTCGACGAGGCCCAGCCTGGCGACATCGTGCTCCTGGCAGGTAAGGGCCACGAAACGTACCAGGTTTTGCGCGGCGGGGCAGTTGAGTTTGACGACCGTGAGAAGGCGCGCGCCATCCTGCGGCGCAAAGGTTATGCAAAGACCCCGGCGGCGCGCTAGCGGCTCGTCGCCAAGAGGAATCTGCGGCTGAGGATGAAAGCCAGCCCATTGGAGAAGCAATGCGGTGGACAGTGGCTCAGGTGGCTGAAGCGCTGGGTGTCCCAGCTCCCGCAGGGCTTGATCCCATGGCCGGGCTGGCCGGCGTGTCGATTGACTCTCGCACTGTCCAGCCTGGAGAACTGTTCCTTGCCATACGCGGACCGCGTCGCGATGGACACAGTTTTGTTGCGGGCGCACTGGGGCGCGGCGCTCCGGCCGGGGTGGTGGCGCGCGAGCGCCTCGGCGAATACCCCCAGCCGATCCGCGAAAAGCTCTACGCGGTGGACGACACGCTCGACGCTCTCCAGAGCCTGGCCTCGCGCGCTCGCGAAATCTGGAGGAAGGGGCGGCCCGGACGCCTCATCGGCGCCGTGGCCGGATCGGTCGGCAAGACCACCACGAAAGAGATTCTGGCGGCGCTCGTGGGCGCGCGGTTCGGCGTGCTGAAAACGCAAGGGAACCTGAACAACGAATACGGCCTTCCGCTCACGCTGCTGAAGTTGGACGATCAGCATGGCGCGGCGGTGGTCGAGCTCGGGATGTCGCACCGGGGCGAGCTTGCGCGATTGACGCAGATTGCGTCGCCTGACGTTGGAGTTGTCACGCGCGTTGCGGTCGAGCACCTAGAGTTTTTCTCTTCGATCGAAGAGATCGCGCTGGCCGAGCGTGAGCTGATCGAAAACCTGGCGTGGCCGAGCGCCATCGCCGTGTTGAATGCGGACGATGAGCGTGTGGCGGCGTTTGCAGAAATGGCGCGCGGACGAGTGATTTTCTTCGGAACGCATCCGCGCGCGTATTTCCGAGCGGAAAACATCGAGGAGCGCGGGCTCGAGGGCTCGGCCTTTGATTTCGTTTCGCCCGGCGGGCGGGCCCGGCTGGAGCTGCCGTTGATCGGCCGGCACAACGTGATGAACGCACTCGCGGCGCTGGCGGCGGTGAGCGTATGGGGCGTCGGCGCCGAAGATGCGAAGCGCGTATTTCCGGGGCTTGCGCCGGCGGACAAACGCGGAGAAGTGGTGCGCTTCGAAGAAGGATTCTCCGTGATCAACGATACTTACAACTCGAGCCCCACCGCGTTGACCGCGCTGCTCGAGTTGCTCGCCGCCACGCCCGGATACCGGCGGCGCATTGTGGCTGCGGGCGAGATGCTCGAACTGGGGAATTCTTCGGCGGAGCTCCATCGCGAATGCGGCCGCTTGGCGGCCACGCAGGGTGGAATCGACTGGATTCTCGGCGTGCAAGGCCGCGCGGAGGATTTCGTGAAGGCGGCGATCGACGCGGGCCATCCGCAGGATCGTGCGCGCTTCTTCGGAAATTCGCAGGAAGCGGCCGAGTTCACCAAGGAATTCATCGGGCCCGGAGACTTACTGCTTCTGAAAGGCTCGCGCGGCGTCAGGATGGAGCGGGTTCTCGAAGCCATCGACGCACGGCACCACCGGGCCGTCCCGAGGATCGCGCCCGAGGCGCTCGAAGCCAGCCCGAAGGGGCGCCGCTGAAATGCTCTACTACCTCTTCTTCTTCGTGCTGCACCGGCATTTCAGCGCGCTGAACGTGTTCCGTTACATCACGGTGCGGACGGCGGTCGCGAGTCTGACGGCGCTAGTGCTCTCGCTCCTGCTTGGCCCGTGGACCATCGAGCGCCTTCGCGAATTGCAAGTGAAGCAGTACATCCGGACGGAAGGGCCCCAGGCGCACCAGAAAAAGGCCGGCACGCCCACGATGGGCGGCGTGCTGATCGTGGCCGCGATCGTAATCCCCACGCTGCTTTGGGCCGACCTGCGGAATCCCTACGTCCTGCTCGCTCTCGGCGCCACGCTGGCCTTCGGCGCGATTGGGTTCCTCGACGACTACAACAAGGTCGTGCGGCGGCGGAACCTCGGGTTGAGCGCCCGCGGGAAGTTTTTCCTTCAGGTGTTGACGTGCGTCTTCGTCGGCGGCGTGCTGCTGGGATTGCAGGTGAAGGGTGACTACTCGACCCAGTTGAGTGTGCCGTTCTTGAAGCGGCTGCACCCCGACCTCGTGATCGATTCGCTGCTCGGTCACCGGTTCGTCTGGCTGCTGGCGTACGTGCCGTTCCTCGTGTTTCTCGTCCTGGTGATTGCGGGCTTCTCGAACGGCGTGAACCTTACCGACGGCCTCGACGGCCTCGCGATCGGCTGCGTGCTCATTTCCGCGGTGGCGCTTACTGTGCTGACCTATCTCTCCAGCAACGCCCGCTTCGCCGAGTACCTTGAGATTCAGAAAATTCCCGACGCCGCCGAACTCACCATCTTTTGCGGCTCGCTGGCGGGGGCCTCGCTCGGGTTTCTCTGGTACAACGCGCATCCGGCGGAAATGTTCATGGGCGACGTCGGCTCGCTCGCGCTTGGCGGCGCGATCGGCACGGTTGCCGTGATTCTAAAGCAGGAAATCCTGCTGGTTTCGATCGGCGGCATCTTTCTCCTCGAACTGCTTTCGGTGATCCTGCAGGTCGGCTCGTTCAAGCTGACGGGCAAGCGCATCTTCCGCATGGCGCCGCTGCACCACCATTTCGAGCTGATTGGATGGAGCGAATCGAAGATCATCGTGCGTTTCTGGATTTTGGCGCTGGTGTTTGCGCTGTTTTCTCTCACGACTTTGAAGTTGAGGTGAGGCTAGGTGACACCCGGGTTCGACCTTGCGGGAAAGCGCGTGCTGGTTGTCGGGCTCGCGCGAACGGGAGTGGCGGTGTCGCTTTTCGCAGCGGCCAATGAAGCGATCGTGACGGCCACCGATGAAAAAACGGAGAGCGAAATGGCGGAAACAGCAGCGAGGTTGCGGGCGGCTGGAGTGAAGCTGGATCTCGGCGGTCACACGGACGCCGCGTTTCTCGATCAGGACCTGATCGTTATCAGCCCCGGCGTGCCGGTGAAGCTACCGCCGCTCGAGCTGGCGCGCAGCCGCGGCGTGGCGGTGTGGAGCGAGATCGAACTCGCCTGGCGCTTTCTTCGCGGGAAGCTGGTGGCCATTACCGGCTCGAATGGCAAGACGACCACAACTTCGCTCGTCGCGCACATTCTGAAAAACGCCGGCATTCCGACGCTCGTCGGCGGCAACATCGGCGTGCCGCTGGTGTCGCTCATCGAGGCCTCGACGGATTCGAGCGTGACCGTGGCCGAGATCAGCAGCTTCCAGCTCGAGGCGACCGACGCATTCCGGCCGGGAATCGGTGTCCTGCTGAATCTCACGCCCGATCATCTCGACCGCCACGCTTCGTTCGAGGAATACGCGGACGCAAAGATGCGGTTGTTTGAAAATCAGCTCGACCGCGATGCGGCCGTGCTGAATGCCGACGATCCCGAAGTGACGCGGAGGATGCCGTCGCGGCCCCACGTTTTCTGGTTCAGCCGGCAGAAGCGCGTGGCGGCCGGCGCGTTCCTTCTCGACGATCAGATCATGTTTCGCAACGACGGTTCCGAAGTGGCGGTCGCGCGGCGCGACGAGATTCGGCTGCGCGGCGAGCACAACGTCGAAAACGTTTTGGCGGCCTGCGCTGCGGCGTATCTCGCCGGTGCCACCCCCGCCGCGATTGCGAGCGGCGTGAAGACGTTTCAGGGCGTCGAGCACCGCCTCGAGTTCGTCGCGGAAATCGGCGGCGTCAAGTTCTACAACGATTCAAAGGCCACAAATGTGGATGCGGCGCTCAAGGCGGTCGAAGCATTTTCGGAACCGCTGATCGTCATTCTCGGCGGAAAAGACAAGGGCAGCCCGTACACGCCTTTGCGTGAGCCGCTACGCCAACGCGCCCGGCTGGCCATTCTGATCGGCGCCGCCGCCGAACAAATCTCCGCGGGCCTAGATAGTGCGGTTCCCGCCGCACACGCGGGGACGCTCGACCGCGCTGTGGACCTGGCCGCCGAACACGCCCGGCCCGGCGACGTTGTCCTGCTTGCGCCGGCATGCTCGAGTTTCGATCAATTCGAAAACTACGAGCATCGCGGCCGTGCGTTCAAGGATCTCGTCGCGAAACTCGGAAATCGCTCGGTTGCGGACGCCTCCGCCCGGAGCGGACAAGGATGAACGATGCCCCGCAGCTTACAACCTGACCGGCAACTTTTCGGCGTCACGCTCGCGCTCTGCCTAATCGGCGCCGTGATGGTCTTCAGCGCCTCGGCCATGACCGCGCGCGACGAGTACGGCAACGGCTACTACTTCCTGCTTCGCCAGTTGGTCTGGATTGTGCTCGGTATCGCCGGGATGTTCGGGCTGATGAACCTGGACTACCGGAAACTGCGCCAGCCGCGCGTGATCTTCACGGCGCTTTCCGCCACGTTTCTTCTGTTGATCGCGGTGTTCTTCCTCGACCGCTCGCACGCGACGCACCGCTGGATTCGCCTCGGGCCGCTCAGCCTCCAGCCTTCGGAGTTCGCGAAGCTCGCCGTGATCTTCTATCTCGCCTGGTTCCTCGAAATCCGGCGGGCACCGCGCGGTGCGGGGATCAACAACCTCACTCGCACGCTCGTGCCCGCGCTCGGCACCGTCTTGCTGATGGTCGTGATGGTCTACAAGGAGCCGGATCTCGGCACGGCCTGCATGATCTTCTTCAGCGCGGCCGTGATGCTCTTCATCGCCGGGCTTTCGATGCGCTACATCGCGGCCGCTGCCGCCGTGGCCGTGCCTGTGGTTGCGATTGCCATCCTCAGCACGCCCTATCGCCTCGAACGCGTGAAGGCGTTCTTTTCCCCGGGCGCGGACCCGCAGGGCCACGGCTTCCAGCTGCTGCAGTCGCTCATCGCGGTCGGCTCGGGCGGGTTCAGCGGCGTAGGCTTGATGGAAAGCCACCAGAAGCTTTTCTTTCTGCCCGAAGCGCACACGGACTTCATTTTTTCCGTAATTTGCGAGGAGTTCGGCTTCATCGGCGCGACGATCGTGCTCGCGCTGTTCGCGTTTTACGGCTGGCGCGGTTTCATCGCTGCTATGAAGGCACCGGACGAATTCGGCCGCCTTCTGGGCGTCGGCATCACCGCGATGGTCGTCGGCCAGGCATTGATCAATCTGAGCGTCGTGCTGGGCCTGATGCCCACCAAGGGAATTCCGCTACCGTTCGTCAGCTACGGCGGCTCGAGCTTGATGGGAATGCTTCTGGCGACCGGCGTGCTCCTGAACATCAGCCAGCATGCGGATGAGACGTGAGCCCCGGTGCGAAGACTGGTGCGCGGACGGACGCCAGGACCCTTCTGATTGCCGGCGGCGGCACCGGCGGCCATGTCTTCCCGGCGCTTGCCGTGGCGCGGGAATGGCTCTGCCGCGCCAACGAAGGAAATGAAGGAAAGGGTGAAGGAGAACGGCGCGTCGTGTTTGTCGGAACCGAACGCGGAATCGAAGCGCGGCTAGTGCCGCAGGCGGGCCTGCCGCTCGAGCTTGTTCGTGTCGCGGGCCTGAAGGGCATCGGCGGTGCGAAGTTTCTGCGCAACGCCGCGATGCTTCCCGCCGGTCTGTGGGATTCCGAGCGAATTCTGCGCCGCCATCGTTTTTGTGCGGCCCTGGGTGTCGGTGGCTACGCCTCCGGTCCGATGATGCTTCTCGCCGCGCTCCACCGGATTCCGAGCGTCGTCTTCGAGCCCAACGTCGAGCCCGGATTCACGAACCGTGTGCTCGCGCGCCTAGCCACTCGAATCGCGGTCGCCCATGCGACAACTGCCGTTCGCTTCGGCCGCAAGGCCGTCGTCACCGGCTGTCCAATCCGCAAGGAATTCTTTGCCATCCCACGGAAGGAACACCTCGCCCCGTTCAATCTCTTGATCACGGGCGGCAGCCGCGGCGCTTTGCCGATCAACCGCGCCGTAGTTGACTCGCTTGATCGCTTGGCGACCAGAAAAAATCAGCTTTTCATCGTGCATCAGACCGGCGAACGCGACTATAATGCAGTTCGCGTGGCCTATGCGCGCCGCGAATTCCATGCGGAGGTTCTGCCCTTCATCGAGAACATGGCGGAGAGGTTTGCCCAGGCCGACCTGATCGTCTGCCGCTCGGGTGCAATCACTGTCGCGGAGGTATCCGCCTCCGGACGCGCCGCCATCTTCATTCCTTTCGGGGCGTCCACCGACGCGCACCAGACGCGCAATGCCGCCGCCATGCAGGACACCGGCGCCGCTCGCCTCCTGCCGCAGGATGAGCTGACGCCCGAGCGCCTGACAAACGAGATTTTTTCCCTCTTGGACCAGCCCCGGAGAATTGAAGAGATGGAAGATCGCTCCCGCTCGCTCGCGCGTCCGCGCGCCGTCGAGGACATTGTCGATCTTCTGGAAGAGGTAGCCGGGGCATGAACGTCACATTTCGCAATTTCCAGCGCATCCACCTGGTCGGAATCGGCGGCAGCGGCATGAGCGGCATCGCCGAAGTCCTGCTTTCCAGCGGCTACGCCGTTTCGGGCTCCGACTTGAAGTCCTCGCCCGTCACCGAGCGTCTGCGCAAGCTTGGCGCGACGGTCTACGAAAGCCATGACGCCGAAAACGTCCACGGCGCGCACGTGGTGGTCGTCTCCGCCGCGGTGCCGCCGGACAACGCCGAAATCGTCGAGGCTCATCGCCTGAAGATTCCGGTGATCCCCCGCGCGGAGATGCTGGCGGAGCTGATGCGGCTGAAATACGGCATCGCGGTCGCGGGCGCGCACGGGAAGACGACGACCACCTCGATGGTTGCCGCGGTGCTTGCCGCCGCGGACCTCGACCCCACCTTCGTCGTCGGCGGGCGGGTGAATCATGCGGGCGCGAACGCGCAGGTAGGCCGCGGCGAATACATGGTCGTCGAAGCGGATGAAAGCGACCGGTCGTTCCTGCTGCTCGCGCCGGTCATCGCCGTCGTCACCACCATCGACCGCGAGCATCTCGACCATTACGTCTCGCTCGAGGAAATTCAGGAAACGTTTCTCCAGTTCGTGAACCGCGTGCCGTTCTACGGCTCGGTCGTGCTTTGCCTGGACGAGCCCAACGTCCAGGCCATCGTACCGCGCGTCCATCGTCCCTTGATTACCTACGGCACCTCGAGCCAGGCCGATCTGATCGTCAGCGACGTGAAGCTCATTGGCCTGGCGAGCGAGTTCCGCCTCACCTACCACAGCGAAGATCTCGGAATCTTCCGGCTGCCCTCTCCGCCGGGAATTCACAACGTGCGCAATGCCGCTGCGGCCGCGGCTGTCGGGCTTGCGGTGAATGTTCCGGCCGACCTGATCCGCGCCGGCCTAGCGAAATTCTCCGGCGTTGGCCGGCGCTTCGAGATCAAGGGAAAATTCATGGGCGTCACGCTCATCGACGACTACGGCCATCACCCCGCCGAAATCCGTGCGACCCTCGAAGCCGCGCGCGGCTGCGGCTACAAGCGCCTGCTCGTGCTCTTTCAGCCGCATCGCTACACGCGCACGCGGCATCTTTGGGATGATTTCCTGCGCTCGTTCAACCAGGCGGACGTCCTGGTGATCACGGACGTATACTCCGCCGGCGAGGCGCCGATCGAGGGCGTCACCGCCGAGCGTCTCGCGAGCGCCATCAGTTCGGCCGGCCACAAGACGGTCATCTATTCGAGTACGCTCCAGGGTGGCATGGAATACATGCTGCGCGAGGCGCGCCCCGGCGATGCCGTTCTCACGATCGGCGCCGGCAGCGTTGGCCGCGTCACCGACGAACTCGCGCTGTTGCTCGATTCGAGGATTTCGACTTCCCATGCGGATTAACGACGCAGCTGCGGACCGCCTGAAAGAGCTCGGCGTCGAGCTGCGCCAGGGCGTCTCTCTGGCCGACCAGACTTCGCTCGGGATCGGCGGTACGACCGACGAGCTGTTGCTCCGCCAGCACGAGACGATTCCGGACGTCATACGCCTGCTCGCGGACGAACACATCCCGTACCGGTTTCTCGGCGGCGGCACGAACGTGCTCGTTGCCGATGGCGAATTGCCGTGGGTTGTGCTGCATCTGCCGGCGGCGCGTCCCGGCATGTGCGTCGAAGGAAACGCGGCCTACGTAGACGCGTCGGCAGATCTTGGTGGCATGGTCACCTTCTGCGCGAAGCACGATCTCGGTGGCATGGAAGGGCTCATCGGCGTTCCCGGGAGCGTCGGCGGAGCCCTGCGAATGAATGCCGGCGCCTACGGCACACAGATCGGCCCGCACGTTCGCGAAGTCGAGCTGTACCGCGCCGCCACCGGCCGGATCGAAACGCTGCGCGGCGGCGACATCCGCTTCGACTACCGCCACACGTCGTTCGCCCCGGACGACGTGATGCTGCGCGTGAAGCTCGAGCTGCCCTCGAAGCCCTACAAGGAAATCCTGGCCGGCATCCGCGTGTGCAACGAGAAGCGCCGGTCGAGCCAGCCGCTCAATCAGAAGAGCGCGGGCTGCATCTTCAAGAATCCTCCCGGCGGCTCGGCGGGCAAAATGATCGACGAGCTTGGCCTGAAGGGACACCGCGTGGGCGACGCCATGGTGAGTGACCGCCACGCCAACTTTTTCGTCAACGTCGCGCACGCCACCTGCTCCGACATGCTGAAGCTGATCGACGAAGTCCGCGATCGCGTGCGCAGTGCGTACGGCATCGAGCTCGAACACGAGGTGATCGTCTGGCGAAACTGAAAGCCATGGACGCGGACGCCTATCCCCAGGAGGTCCTGGCGGACGAGGAGCCGAAGTATCTTCGCCGGCAGAAGCCGCTCGAGATCAAGCGGCGGAAGTTCGGCAGGAAAGCGTGGGCGACCTATCTCCGCGTGATGATGTGGGCCGCCGTCGGCCTCGTCGGCGCATGGGTCGCTTACGATCTCGGTCACTTCCTGCTGGCCTCGCCGGAGATGGCGCTGGTCCATCCCGAGCAGGTCGAACTCGCCGGAAATCACTATGTCACGCGCGCGAGCGTGCTCGAGATTTTCGCCGCCGACCGCGGCCGCAGTGTCCTGCGCATCCCGCTCGAGAGCCGCCGCCGGGAACTCGAGGCGATTCCCTGGGTCGAGCAGGCCACCGTGCGCCGCGCTCTGCCGAACAAGATCGAGGTCGAAATCACGGAGCGCACTCCCATCGCGTTTTTGCGCGAGGGAGGCGAGATGGCCCTAGTCGACCTGCACGGCGTAATTCTCGACCGGCCGCTCACGGGCGAATTCCATTTCCCCGTTGTCGCTGAGCTTGGCGAGGATATGGCGCAGGAAGACCGTGAGAAGCGCATGCAGCTCTACTCGGGCTTCATGCAGCAGATCGAATCCGCGCGTGCGGGCGCCGCGGAGCAGGTGAGCGAAGTCGATCTCTCGGACGAACATGATCTCCGTGCGACGCTGACGGGGTTGCAGCGTGTGGGAGATTCGGGCGCGGCCTCTTCCGGGGGTGATTGGGGCCAGGCCGATGCTCCGGTGGTGGTGCACTTCGGCGACGAGGATTTTGCCGCCAAGTATCAGACGCTCGTCGAGAATATCGGGCAGTGGCGCGCGGCTGCGGGCCGCGTCGAGTCGGTTGATTTGAGATTCGGCCGCGAGGCTGTGGTGAATCCGGACACCGCGGCTTCGCAGACGGGCGCGCAGCAGCGTTCGTCGAAGCCGAAAGCGGCGCCCGTGGCCAAGCATTCGCGATGATCCGAAAGTAGTGGGGAGCGGATTTGACCAAGAAAGAACGGCACATTGTGGCACTCGACATCGGCAGCACGAAGACCTGCGCGCTCGTCGGCGAACAGGATGACGACGGCGCCGTGAAATTCGCGGCTCTCGGTGCGGCAGAATCGAAGGGCTGGCGCAAGGGCCAGATCGTGAACCTCGATCTCGCGGTCAGCTCCATTCGCCGCGCCGTGGAGGAAGCGGAGGCCATCGTCGGCGTGCCCGTCGAATCGGCTATAATCGGTGTGGCCGGCGGCCACGTGCGCGGCGTCAATAGCCGGGGTGGGATCACGGTGGGTTCCAAGCCGCGCGACATCCAGCGCGACGACGTGCGCCGCGCCATCGAGGCTGCGCGCGGCGTCACCTTGCCTGAGGATCGCGAGGTGCTTCACGTTCTGCCTCAGGAATTTTTCCTCGACGGCCACGACAACATCCGCGACGCTATCGGCATGGTCGGCCAGCGCCTCGAAGCCAACGTGCACATCGTCACCGCCTCCGGGACGGCCACGCAGAATATCGTCACTGCCGTAAATCGTGCGGGCGTGCGCGTGGACGATACCGTGCTCGAGCCGTTTGCTTCGGCCGAGGCCTGCCTCACGCAGGACGAGCGCGAACTGGGCTGCTGCCTGCTCGATATCGGTGGCGGAACGACCGAATTGATCGCCTACGCGGGCGGCGTCGTGCGCCACACCGCGGCGATTCCCGTCGGCGGCGACCATTTCACGAACGATCTCGCCGTCGGCTTGCGCACTCCGATTCCCGAGGCCGAAAAGATCAAGCGCGAGTATGCTTGCGCCTCTCGCGAGCTCCTTACCGACGATGTGGCCATCGAGATCGCGAGCGTTGGCGATCGCCCGCCCCGCACGGTGTTCGCGCGAATGCTGTCCGACATTGTCGAGCCCCGCGCGCAGGAGTTGCTGATGCTCATTCGCGACGAAGTGCGCCGCGGCGGTCTCGAGTCGCAAATCCCCGCCGGAATCGTTCTCACCGGCGGCGGCTCTCATCTCCGCGGCTTGCCCGAACTCGCCGAGCGCGTGTTCAACCTGCCCGTTCGCGTGGCCGTGCCGCGGGGTTTGGCGCAGATGAGCGACGAGGTTTCCAGGCCCGAATACTCGACGGTCGTGGGACTGGTTCTCTACGGGGCGCGCACGCGTCGCCTCGCCGGAGCGCGTCCCACGGGCTTCATGGGCAAGTTGAAAAGCATGTTCGCAGGGGCATGAGGGCAGGCGCAGGGGCTGATCGGAAGAAGGAAGAAGATGGTTCTGTAGCGGTGGTTCGGCGAATTTTGCCGGGCCGGGGGCTTTTCGAATTCGCAGCACGCAGCAGTCTGAGGGAGGGAGCATGTCTCCGAAGGAATCGAGCATCCGCGTTTCGTTTAGTGAAGAACCGCAGGACGGCGCCAAGATCAAGGTGATCGGCGTCGGCGGCGGTGGATCGAACGCCGTCAATCGCATGATTCGCGCAAAGGTCGAGGGCGTGGAGTTCATCGCGGCCAATACCGACCTCCAGGCGCTTAAGCTTTCGCAGGCGCCAGTGAAGCTCCAGCTTGGCGCGAAACTGACGAAGGGGTTGGGCGCGGGCGCCAACCCCGAGGTCGGCCGCAAGGCCGCGCTCGAGGACACCGAGAAAATCCTCGAGGCGCTCGACGGCTCGGACATGGTGTTCGTCACGTCGGGTCTCGGCGGCGGCACCGGCAGCGGCGCCGCGCCGGTCGTCGCGAATCTCGCGAGCGAACTTGGCGCGCTCACCGTTGCTGTCGTCACGAAGCCCTTCGCGTTCGAAGGCAAGCGCCGCATGCAGCAGGCTGAACAGGCGCTCGCCGAGCTCGTCGGCTGCGTCGATACGGTGATCGTGATCCCGAACGAGCGGCTGATGGAGTGCGTCGAGCAGGGTACCAGCTTCTTCGAGGCGTTCCGCATCGCCGACGATATCCTGCGGCAGGCCGTGCAGGGCATCTCCGACATCATCACGATTCCCGGCATCATCAACCGCGACTTCGCCGACGTGAAGACGATCATGTCCGGCCAGGGCTACGCCGTGATGGGCACGGCCGTCGCCACCGGCTCGAACCGCGCAATCGACGCCGCCAACCGCGCGATCAATAGCCCGCTGCTCGAAGACAACAACATCAACGGCGCGCAGGGAATCCTGATCAACGTCACCGGCTCATCCAGCCTTTCGCTCCACGAGATCCACGAAGCCTCGTCCATCATCCAGAAAGCCGCGCACGAGAACGCCAACATCATTTTCGGCGCGGTCCAGGACGACGCGATGAAGGAGTCGGTGAAGATCACCGTGATCGCGGCTGGTTTCCGCGAGGTCGCGGGCAAAAAGACGAACGCGCGGCCGTCGTATCTGCCGAAGACTTGGAAGGCAGGACGCGAGCAAACGAACGTTCCGGTGGCACCCGAGCAGACGAACGTGGTCCAGCAGGTCGCGAGAAACGTCAGCGACGTCATTCAGGAGATGCCCGCCGACGATCTCGACGTGCCCACGTTCCTTCGCCGCCAGGCCCAAAAGGCCTAGCGTACTGCGCCAAGTGGCCGCGCAGGTCCGAATCCGGGGCGAACTTCGGATGGAGTTGACGGCACGCGCGCGACACGATCCGAAGGAAGAATGCTGCGGGTTGCTGGCGGGGCGTGACGCTGTGATCACGCGGGCGTTTCCGGCGACGAACGCGGCGAGCAATCCGGCGACATCCTACGAAATTGCCCCCGAGGAACTATTTCGGCTGATGCGCGAAATCCGTGGGGCGAGACTCGAACTGCTCGGTATCTACCACTCGCATCCGAACGGCGAGAACGCACCCTCGCCGCGCGATATCGAACGCGCCTACTATCCTGATGCGGCCTATTTCATCGTTTCGCCGCTGCCGGATGCCGCCAGGCCGGTGCGCGCATTCTCGATTCGCGGCGGCCGCGCGACGGAGCTAGAAATCCGGATCGTCTAGCTGAGGACCTTCAGGACCAGGGCCGTGATGTCGTCCCGCTGCTCGCTGCCGCCTTCGGAAAACAGCCTTGCCTCGTTAAACAAAAAGCCGAGCGACTCCTCGGCGGATTTATACCGGCATTCCTGCCAGATTTGTGCGAGCCGCTCCTGGTTGAAGTCGTGATCGAGGTGGTCGCGCAGTTCGTGGAGGCCGTCCGTCGCGAAGAGCACCGCGTCGCCGGGGGCGAGTTCGACCGAGTAGCTGCCGTAGGATGCGTCGGCGAACAGGCCCGAAGGCAGCCCTCCCTCACCCAGCGCGGCGCAACCAAATTTGGAAACGAGCAGCGGCAAAGGCAGCCCGGCGTTTGAAAACGTCAATCTGCGCGGGCCCGGATCGAACAGCGCGTAGAGCGTCGCAGAGAAGCGGCCCGTCACGGGGCGCACGAGCATGCGTTTGTTCAGGAGCGCGAGTGCAGCGGCAGTGTCCATTCCTTGCTTGTGGATGCCGCGCAGCAAGCCCATCACCAGCGCCGCGTAGAGCGCGGCCGAGAGGCCCTTGCCGACCACGTCTCCCAGGTAGAGGCCCAACTGCCCGTCAGGGAGCGTGAAGAAGTCGGCAAAATCTCCGCCGACGCCGGCAAAGGGAGAGAACCGGCAGGCGACTTCGTATGAAGGCCCCGTGAGCGAACCGGCGGGCAACAGCGACAACTGAATCTGCCGCGCTTCTTCTCTTTCGTACTCCGTGATCGGGCCACCTAAAATCGTCTGCATCGCCATTGGCAATCTCATTTCACAAAAACGGGCTCGTTTTCCGACTCGCGCGTATCGCGCCGCCGCGCCGCTTAGCGAGACGCGCGAACGCCGGCGAGCGTAGCCTCCGCGGCTTCGAGGCGGCGCGTGTAGAGAGGGAACTGCGCGGCGAACGTCGCAACTTCCTTACGGATGCGCTGCTCGGTCGCGGCGTCGCCGAGGTGGTCGAGAACTTCGACAATCCAGCCGGCAATTTTTTCCATTTCGGGCTCGCGCATGCCGCGCGTGGTGACGGCGGGAGTTCCCATGCGGATGCCGCTTGCCTTCATCGGCGGGAGCGGATCGAAGGGAATTGAATTCTTGTTGATCGTGATTCCGGCGCGATCGAACGCGGGCTGCGCGTCGGCTCCTGTGAGCCCGCGCGAATGAATATCGACGAGGAAGAGATGATTGTCTGTGCCGCCGCTGACGATGCGATAGCCGCGCCGCGCCACTCCGGCGGCGAGCGCTTTGGCGTTGGCGACCACCTGTTTCTGATATTCGCGGAATCCGGGCTCCATCGCTTCCTTCAGGCAGACGGCTTTCGCCGCGATGATGTGCATGAGCGGGCCGCCCTGGATGCCGGGGAAGGTCGAGCGGTCGAGATCCTTGGCGTATTTTTCGCGGCAGAGAATCAGCCCTCCGCGGGGGCCGCGCAGCGTCTTGTGCGTCGTCGTCGACACGAAATCGGCGTGCGGCACGGGGCTTGGATGAACGCCTGCTGCGATGAGTCCTGCAATGTGCGCCATGTCGACGAAGAGCAGCCCTCCCACCGATTGCGCGATCTGCGCCATGCGCGGGAAGTCGAAGACCCGCGAATAGGCGCTCGCGCCCGCGACGATCATCTTCGGTTTGTGCTCGCGCGCGAGACGGTCGAGTTCGTCGTAGTCGATCGTTTCGGTTTCCTTCGACACGCCGTAGGGCACGAAGTGGTACATCTTGCCGGAAAAATTGAGCGGGTGGCCGTGCGTCAGATGCCCCCCGTGCGCAAGGTTCATCCCGAGAACGACGTCGCCCGGCTGGAGCGCGGTCATGTAGACGGCAATGTTTGCCTGCGTGCCGGAGTGCGGCTGAACGTTGGCGTGCTCGGCACCGAAGAGTTCCTTCGCGCGATCGATCGCGAGCTGCTCGGCCCGGTCCACGAATTCGCAGCCGCCGTAGTAGCGTTTGCCAGGATAGCCCTCGGCGTATTTGTTCGTGAGGACCGAGCCCATCGCTTCGAGCACCGCTTCGGAAACGAAGTTTTCGGAGGGGATCAGCTCGATGCCGGTGGCTTGGCGGCGGAGCTCCTCGCGCAGAGCGTCCGCTATCGCAGGATCGGTTTCCGCGAGCGAGCGGCTCATCCGTTGCAGCTCGGGAGTTTCTTTGGGCATGTGAGCAGTCATTTTAGCAAATCCGGCTGGCTCGAAGTAGGTCTGGATGTGTGTCGATTAGAAAAAACTAGGATCTTTTCTTTCAGAGTGTTGGAGGCATTCCCAATCGCCAGCGTGTCGATTAGAAGTCCACTGAAGGCACGCCCCGAACGGCCGTGATGGCCTCCGCTGCGATGGCGGAAAATGGGGGAGCGGGCCGAGGGAAGAGCCCAGCGGCCGACGCCTTGCCAGCGCGTCCCCGAGTTCGAACTGTAGCCTAATTTCTTCACCCTACCATGCTAGGAGGAAGTGGATTTAATGCAAGTGGAAAAGCCTGTGGACTTTTTCGGAACCGCAGCGGGATCAAGACACGAAACGGTAGAGCTGCTGATGAAGCACCTTGTTGTTCCAGTATTGGACATGGGCGTAGAACGGGATCCACGCCTGCGGGTCACGCTCGTTCACGACGTAGGGAGGCTTGTCCGCGCGACGCGCAGGATCATCGTAGTAGTTTAGCGCGCCGCTGATGATGTCCCAGATGGACCAGATGTTGACCCACTCGAAAGGGCTTGGGCGGTAGCGCGCATAATCGACAATCAAGGGCTGGACCGAAGCGGCCATCTGCTCGCGAATCCAGTCCTGTTCGTTGCGCGGCTGCATGCGGAAGATGAAGGCGGTTTTGTCGAGGGGCGATCCGAAGGTGAGGAGGGCGCGCGTGCGGCCCACAACATCTTGGCGGTCGGCCGCAGCCGAAACGCTGTCGGTATTGATCAGAGCATTGAGCGTGTCGTAGGCGAGGACGGAACCAAGTGAGTGGCCGACGACGACGATCTTGTCGTAATGCGGGACAGTCTCCTGAGGCGAGCCAAAACCGTAAATGATTTTCCCAACGTCGAGGCCGACTTTCTGGATTTTCTGGCGAAGCTCATCGAACTTGCTGTCTTTGTACGGAGAGATGTACGCCGCGACGTCGCCGACAAATTCTATGATGAAGTAACGGACAAAGAATGCCTCGGCGACTAGCCCGAACCAAGCCGCAAGTCGCAGGGGCTCCCACCACCAGTGGTGACCGAAGGCTTTTGGATTGAACAGGACGTCGTGTCCCGGAACGAAGGGACCCAGCCAGCGGAGCCAACCGAGCAGGATTTGTCCGGCGGCGCGCCAGAACGGCAGGGCTGCGTGGACGGGTAGCGGTTGCGCGATGACCGCCTTGTACTGCTGCGCGAGCTCGAGAAGAACGAAGCTGATGATTGCGAGTTGCGTGAGAAGGAATGCGAGCACGATGATCAAGCCAGGAAAAGTGAGCGGGCCGATCTGCATCGTCTTCTTGCCGTCGAACATCCAACGCTTAAACGTGCGCGGACCAAATGGATGGCTGTACTTAATGCCGTTCCATGCTGCGAGCAGGAGAAACTTGACCGTGTCCCAGTAGGTGACCTTCCCTTCGGTCAGAGGCGCCCAATAGGCCTCGTAAACATGCACATCGTGCTGAATTCCGCGATGGTCCTTCCATCCAACTTCGGCGCGGGCGAGAAAGCCCTCGTTCCCCTGGCAGAGATGCACTTCGGCGGGAGACACGGTGCCGCCTACGGCGCCTGCTTGGGAGCGAATCGCTTGCGCAATCGAGCTGATCGTTTCGTATCGCACCTGCTGGCCCATGCCGTGGCAGACGAGCACGGCAACGGGACCTTCGTCTAGCTCGCGATGCCTTTCGAGTGTTGCGTCCCAGATGGGGCCGAAATGGACGAGGTCTGTGCCTTCCAGACCGTTCCTGTCGGGCGGCGCGGCGGCCTCGGGCGGGGCGTTGCGTTCTTCCATGCGAGGAGTCTCCGAAAAGTGCGCATATCATAGCAAGGTAAGTATCAGAATGTATATATTGAATCCGCTCACCCGAAGGCCGCGGTGTTGATTGACTGGGGACGGGAAGTCTCCTAACCTAACGAGCTTGCGGTTTTATGCGAGCCGGTCGAGATTCGCAGCGGAATCCAGGAGAACAGGGGAGACATGTCCGATCTGAAGCTGACGACGCAGGCGGAGGATTTTTCGGAATGGTACAACCAGGTCGTCCTGCGGGCGGAACTGGCGGATTACGCGCCGGTGCGGGGCTGCATGATCGTCCGGCCATACGGTTGGGCGCTCTGGGAAAACATCACGGCGGCGCTCGACAGCCGGTTCAAGGCGACCGGGCACGTGAACGCCGCGTTTCCGCTGCTGATCCCGCGCAGCTTCATCGAGAAGGAAAAATCGCACGTGGCGGGATTTTCGCCCGAACTGGCCGTGGTGACACACGGCGGGGGTGAAAAGCTGGAAGAGCCGCTTGTGATCCGTCCGACGTCGGAAACGATCATCGGCCACGCCTACGCGAAATGGATTCAGTCCTATCGCGACCTGCCGCTGCTGATCAATCAATGGAACAGCGTGGTGCGCTGGGAGCTGCGCACGAAGCTTTTCCTGCGCACGCTCGAGTTTTTCTGGCAGGAGGGACACACCGCGCACGCGACCGCCGAAGAAGCCGAGGCCGAAACGCGGCAGATGCTCGATGTCTACACGGATTTTGCCGTGCGCGAGGCGGCGATCCCAGTGATCCCCGGCCGCAAATCGGAAGCCGAGCGCTTCGCCGGCGCCGACCAGACCTATTCGATCGAAGCGATGATGGGAGACGGCAAGGCCTTGCAGTCCGGAACATCGCACAACCTGGGGCAGAATTTCGCGAAGGCGTTCGAGATCCGCTACCTCGACAAGAACGGCGTGCTACAACACTGCTGGACTACGTCGTGGGGGCTTTCCACGCGATTCGTCGGCGCGATCATCATGGTGCACGGCGACGATCAAGGCCTCATCCTGCCACCGCGGCTCGCGCCCTATCAATTGGTGATCGTGCCGATCTTCAAGACCGACGAGGAAAAGGCAAGCGTGCTCGAAACCGCGCACAAGTTGCGTAAGGAACTCATTGGCGCGGGCATCCGCGTAAAGATGGACGAGCGCGAGGGGATGAGCCCCGGCTTCAAGTTCAACGACTGGGAGATGCGCGGCGTCCCGCTGCGGATGGAGCTCGGCCCGAAGGACGTGGCGAAGGGCTCGGTGGTGCTCGCGCGGCGCGACCGTCCGGGTAAGGAAGGGAAGTCGTTCGTGCCGCAGCAGGGAATTGCGGCGGCCGTGGCGGCGCTGCTGGAAGAAATTCAGAAGGCGCTCTACGATCGCGCGCTTGCGTTTCGCGAAGCGCATACCGCGGAGCCCGCCGACTACGAGCAGTTCAAGAAGGCGGTCGAGACGGGGTTTGCGTTTTCCTGGTGGTGCGGCGGCGCCGCGTGCGAAGAGAAGATCAAGGAAGAAACGAAAGCGACGATGCGATGCATTCCGCTCGACCAGTCCCTCGGCACAGGGCGCTCCGCGCAAGCAGGGGGGAACGGGAAGTGCATCTATTGCGGCGAGCCGGCAAGGCAAAAGGCGATTTTCGCCAAGGCGTACTAGGCAAGAGAAACCGTGCGACGTCAGATTGCCCCGGCTGTGCCCGCGCATAAGGACGTCGAGCGTGCGCTGGCCGCCGTGGCCGATCCAAAACGCGCGGCGAACGTGGCCTGTTTTTTCAAGACCGGCAAGGGCGAGTACGGCGAGGGCGACCTTTTTCTCGGGATCACGGTGCCGGTCCAGCGAAGGATCGCGCTGCGGCACGCCGGCCTGCCGCTCGAAGGCATCGCCCGCCTGCTGGCGTCTGGGATCCACGAACACCGCTTCACCGCGCTCGAAATTCTGGTCGCGCAGTACGGGAAGGCGGACGAGGCAGGGCGCGAGAGGATTTTCCGCTTCTATCTCCGGCACGCCAAGCGCGCCAACAACTGGGATTTGGTCGATACCTCGGCGCCGCACATCGTTGGATCGCACCTGAAGGCGCGGCCGCGCGGCCTGCTCGACCGGCTCGCGAAATCGGCGAATCTGTGGGAGCGGCGGATCGCGATCGTTTCGACGTTTGCGTTCATCCGTGAAGGCGAGATCCAGGACACGTTCCGGGTCGCCGAGACGCTGCTTTCCGATGAGCACGACCTCATCCACAAGGCCGTCGGCTGGGCGCTGAGAGAAACGGGAAAGGTTTCGCAGCCTGCCCTTTTGAGTTTTCTACGCAGGCGCTACGCCTCCATTCCCCGGACCACGTTGCGCTACGCTATCGAGCGCCTACCCGCGGCGCAAAGAAAGCGAATCCTCGCCCGGGACTTCCGCTAACCCGCGTTTACTCATCGCAAACAGATTTGCCCCGGATCCATAGCCCTGCCGAGGCTGGCGTGCTACGTTGAGAGCATAGTCAGTCGGTGTAAAAGCGCCCGGCAGAGATTCTGGTGAGGGTGTCCATGGACAGGCCAATCATGAGCACGTCAACTCGATCGAAGGGAATGGAACGCGGCAGTTCGAAGGTCAACCTTATACTCACGCTCCTCATTCTTGGAGCGATGGTGTTCGCCGGCGTAAAGATCGTTCCGGTGTATTTTGCCAACTACCAGTTTCAGGACGCGATTGAGAGCGAATCGCGCTTTGCGCTCACAGGCTATCCCAAGAAAAACGCGGAGGACATCCGCGACGATATCTTCCACAAAGCCCAGGACCTTGGCATCCCGGCACAGCGGGACGCCATTCACGTGGCTCTCGGCAACGGAACGGTGGACATCGGGCTCGACTACTCGGTGCCCATCGATCTCTCCGTGTATCAGTTCAGTTTGCAATTTCATCCCCACGCGGACAACCATACCATCTAGAATATGATCTAGTAAGGCGTAGTGATTGAACTGGAGCTTGGGAGATCCAGCCTGGCAAGCGCGCCCAGCCGCGGTTTCTAGCACGTCCAGGCCGCGATCAGGATGTAGCGGAGAACCGATTGCGGATTCGAATTGCCCGCGGTTTCTGGACTTCCCGTTTCGGCATCGCCGTGCTGGGTGCGGTGCTGGCGCTGTTGCTCGCCGCGACGACCGTCGTAGCCTACTACTACATTGAGTTCGGCCGCCTGATCAACCAGCGGCTCACCGGACAAATTTTCCAGAACACGTCGCGGGTCTACTCCGCTCCAGGACACATCTTCACCGGAGAAACGCTGCGGCCAGGCGAGCTCGGGGACTATTTGCTTCGCTCCGGGTATCAGGAGAGCGCCGTCCCGGGAGCGCTCGGCGAATTTCAGGTCGCCGGCTCGACGGTTGAGATTCGCCCGTCCGATGGCTCCTATTTTCGGGGCGGCAATGCCTTGCGCGTGGGTTTCGAGGGGACGGAGATTTCGCACATCGCGCAGATCTCCGACGGAGCCGAGCGCGATTCGGCGGAGATCGAGCCGCAGCTTCTGACCAACCTGTTCGACAGCTCGCGCGAGAAGCGGCGCGTGGTCCGATACGACGACCTGCCGCCGGTGCTGATCCACGCGGTGCTCGCGGCGGAGGACAAGCGCTTCTTCGAGCACGGCGCGCTGGATCTGGTGCGCGTTTTCGGCGCGGCCTTTTACGACGTCACGCGCGGGCAGAAGGCGCAGGGTGCGAGCACGATCGACATGCAGGTGGCGCGCACGTTCTTCTTTTCGACCAAGCGCGAATGGCGGCGGAAGCTGAAGGAAATCCTAATGGCCGCCGAGATCGACGAGCGCTTCTCGAAGCAGCAGATCTTCGAGCTGTACGCCAACGACATCTATCTCGGAAACCGCGGCAGCTTCGCGATTCGCGGATTCGGCGAGGCCGCGGAGGCGTATTTCGGCAAGGACATGCGGGAGCTGAGCTCGGGCGAGGCCGCGTTCCTCGCCGGCATTATCCGCGCGCCAAACCGGTATTCCGCCGCCGAACGCCACATCGACCGGGCGGACGATGCGCGGGACCGCGTACTCGCGCAGATGGTGGACGACGGCTACATCACGGCCGAACAAGAAGCGGAGGCGAAGAAGGCGAAGCTCAAGTTCGTCAACAGCGGCATGGAGAGCAGCGCGGCCCCCTACTTTGTGGATATGGTGAAGGACCACCTGCTCGAGAAGTTCTCCGAGAACGATCTCGAGACGCAGAGCTACGGAATCTACACGACGCTCGACCCCGAGCTCCAGCACGCGGCCACCCAGGCCGTCCAGATCGGCACGGAGCAGATCGACAAACTTCTCGCGCGCCGCTATGCGATCTGGAAGAAGAAAGGCGAGCAGACGCCGCCGCACCCGCAGGTCGCGCTCGTGGTGCTCGATCCACATACCGGAGAGATTCGCGCGCTCGTGGGCGGGCGCGACTATGGCGAAAGCCAGCTCAACCATGCGCTGGCGCACCGGCAGCCGGGGTCGGTATTCAAGCCGTTCGTCTACGCCGCGGCGTTCGACAACGCTGTGGAGGGTTTGCAGCCGGTCGTGACGCCGGTGACGACCGTGGAAGACACTCCGACGACATTCGAGTTCGACGGCAAGGAGTACACGCCGAACAACTACGGCGAGGAATTCTACGGCACGATCACCGTGCGCGATGCGCTGATGCATTCGCTCAACGTCGCCACGGTGAAGGTCGCCGAAATGATCGGTTATCAGCGCGTTGTGGATGTGGCGCGGCAGATGGGACTCGGCACGAACATTCAGGCGACGCCGGCCGTCGCGCTCGGCGCTTACGAGATGACTCCGATCGACGTCGCGGCGGGATACACGGCGTTCGCGGCGAACGGCGTCCGCGCCGAGCCACTTTTCATCCGCAGCGTGGTCGCCGCCGACGGCACCACCGAGGAATCCCAGGCGCCTGTGACGAGGGCCGTGCTCGATCCGCGCGTCGCGTTTCTCACGACGAGCCTGATGGAAGACGTCATCAATCACGGCACAGGCTATCCGGTGCGCGCGCTCGGCTTCACGGCGCCCGCGGCGGGCAAGACCGGCACTTCGCGCGACGGCTGGTTTGCCGGATACACATCGAATCTGCTCTGCGTCGTGTGGGTCGGCTTCGACGACAACCGCGACCTCGGATTGGCCGGCGGCCAGTCGGCCGCGCCGATCTGGGGCGAGTTCATGAAGCGGGCGGTGGCGCTGCCGATGTATCGGCACACTGACACGTTCGACCCGCCGCCGGGCGTCACCCAGAAAATGATCGACCCTCAAACCGGGCAGCTCGCGACGCCCTCGTGCCCGCAAACCGCGAACGAATACTTCATCGCGGGCAGCGAGCCGGAGGAATACTGCCAGCTCCACGGCGGCCAACTGGCGCAATCACCGTCCGGCTCCTGGCTGGCCCACCTGTTTGGCAAGGGCGGCGACGCCCCCGCGGCTCCGCCACAGGCAAAGGCACTCCCAGGTGCGAAACCCGGGGACAATGCCGCCCAGGAACAGGATAAGAAAAAGGGTCTGCTCGACCGGATATTTGGTATCTTCGGAGGAAGCAAGCAGCCTTCGGACGGCTCAAAACCTCAACAGTAGCGCGCAGGCCCGAAGGGCTCGCTCGGCAAGGAACAGGGGCATGAAACGCCTCGCCCTCTTCGTTATCATGATAACCTTCTGGGCCGCACTCGGCGGCGCCCAGCAGATTTCCAACCCACCGCCAGAGGGTCCCGCCGGCGGTTCCGCGCCCCAGACGACAGCTCCCCCGCCGATGACCAACCGGCAGAAAGAAGTGATGCGGGCGCAGATCCTGATGGCGCGCAAAGACTACGCGGGGGCCGTGAAGGCCTACGAGGATCTCTTGAAGGACGATCCGAAAAACGCCGAAATGCTCAACAGCGTTGGCATCGCGTATCAGGAGCTAGGCGATTCACCGCACGCCGAGCATTACTACAAAAGAGCCCTGCACGCGGACAAGAACTTCGCGAGCGCCATCAACAATCTCGGCGCGCTGGAATATTCCAAGAAGCACTATGGCAAGGCGATCAAGTATTACAAGAAGGCCCTTGCGGCGATGGGCAGCGATCACGCCGTGGTCTACAGCAATCTTGGATTTGCGTACTACGGCAACAAGGAATATCCGGCGGCGATGGACGCATTTGGCAAAGCCCTCGCGATCGACCCGGACATTTTCGCGCGTAAAGGCGGCGCGGGGGCAATCATCCAGCAGAAGTCGGCGCCCGATCCCGGCACGCTTTACTTCCTGGTCGCGAAATCGTACGGCAGGGTGGGTGACGCCGAACGCGCCGCGCACTATTTGAAGATGGCCCGAGACGACGGCTACCAGAACTTCCTCGCCGCGAAGAAAGATCCCGATTTCGCGCGCGTCATAAAAGACCCCCGCGTTCAGGAGGTCTTCCAGATCCAGCCCGCCTACGCCGACGACGGAAAGAAGTCCGCGCCGAATTGAGCTGATTCTCTTGCTATAATACCGCCCTGGAATGGCTTCCCGGTCGTTCTCTCGATGGTTGCCACGCGTACTCATGTGCGCGTTTGTCGTCGTCGGGACGATGCTCGTCTTTGCCGCGAACGCGGCTGCGCCCGCTTCTTCCTCTGCTGAATCCGCCGAATCGCAGTCTTCCGCCACTGTCGTCGAGCTTCATATCGATGGCGAGATCGAGCCGATCCTCGCCGAATACCTTGTCAACGGAATCGAGCGGGCCAATCGCGATCACGCGAGCCTCGTCCTGATCACGATGGACACACCGGGCGGCCTCGATGCCTCCATGCGTTCGATCGTTCAGGCGATCTTGCTCTCGCCCGTGCCGGTGGTGACCTACGTGAATCCCACGGGCTCGAGGGCGGCCTCGGCGGGATTTTTCATCTTGCTCTCCGCCGACGTCGCCGCAATGTCGCCCGGGACGGACACCGGCGCGGCGTCTCCGATCATGGAAGTTGGCGGCCAGGTTGTGCAGATCGACGACACGCTGCACAAGAAAATCCTCAATGAGGCGACCGCGTATCTGCGCAGCTACGTCAGCAAGCGCGGGCGAAACGTAGATCTCGCGGCGACGGCCGTCACCGACGCGAAAGCCTTCAGCGAGAAGGAAGCGCTCGACGGCAAGCTGATCGACATCGTCGCCTCGTCACCCGAGGACCTGCTCTCGAAGCTCAACGGCCGCACGATCACGCGCCTGGACGGATCGACCATGCAACTCGCTCTGTCGAATCCGGTCGTCGTGGCGCGCGATATGACGGCGCGCGAACAGTTTCTTTCGCGGATCGTCCAGCCGGATGTATTTTTCATCCTGCTGATCGTCGGCGTGCTTGGGCTGTACACGGAATTCACGCATCCCGGGATGTTCGCGCCGGGTGTGATCGGAGGGATCGCGATCCTGCTCGCGCTCTTCGCCATGCACATGCTGCCCGTGAGCTTGACCGGTCTTCTCCTGATCGTGCTTTCACTGGTCCTGTTCGTCCTGGAGGCGAAATACCCGACGCACGGCGTGCTCGGCGTGGGCGGGGTGATCTCCATGGTGCTCGGCGCGTTGATGCTGGTGAAAAGTCCCTGGACAGGCATGGGTGTGAGCCTCAGCGCAGCGCTCGGCGTGGCGATTCCGTTCGCCGTGATTGTCGTGATCCTGATGCGAGCCGTATTACGATCGCGCACTTGGAAGTCATCAACAGGCAAAGAAGAGCTCCTCGATGAAGAGGGCGAAGTGATCGAGCCTATCGGAGTGGCTCCTGCCACGGGGCTGGTACGGGTCCACGGCGAACTGTGGCGGGCTGCGTCGCAATCCGGCGAGATCATTCCGAAAGGTGCGCGTGCTCGCGTGAAAAGGGTGGACGGACTTACCGTTCAAGTGGAACTTGTGGCGCCACCGCATCCGGCGTCTTCGTAGAGAGCATCGTAAAGAGCATATCGGAGGAGGCAGCGATGGATTTCAATTTCATGACGATCCTGGGCGTGGCGGCGGTCATCATCTTTCTATTCTGGCTATTCAACTCGATCTACGTGATCAAGGAATGGGAGCGCGGAGTGGTGTTGCGCCTTGGACGGATGCAGCCCGAGGCCAAGGGGGCGGGATTGCAGCTCGTCCTCTATCCGATCGACAAGCTGACGCGCATGTCGCTGCGAATCGAGACGCTCGATGTGCCGCCGCAGGACGTGATCACCCGCGACAACGTCTCGGTGAAGGTCAACGCAGTCTGCTATTTCCGCGTCGTGGACGCAAACCGCGCGCTTTCGCAGGTGCAAAACTATCTGTATGCTACTTCGCAGCTCGCGCAGACCACGCTCCGCAGCCTCATCGGCCAGTTCGAGCTGGACTCCATTCTGTCGGAGCGCGAAAAGGTAAACTCCAAGCTGCAAACAATCCTTGACCAGGATACGGAGCCTTGGGGTATCAAGGTAACGAAGGTTGAGGTCAAGCAGGTCGATATCCCGGAGAATATGCAGCGCGCTATCGCCAAGCAGGCGGAGGCCGAGCGCGAACGCCGGGCCAAAGTCATTCACGCCGAGGGCGAATTCGAGGCGTCGACGAAGCTGGCGGAGGCCGCAGAGGTCCTTGAGAAGCAGCCGGCTGCGATTCAGCTCCGATATTTGCAGACGCTGACCGAAATCGGTGTTGAGAAGAATACGACGGTCGTATTTCCAGTGCCGATCGACCTTCTCTCGCAGTGGATAAAGCCGAACGGGGGGAATAAGTAGGAACTCATGGCTGGAGGCGGAAGACGCGGGGGCGGTGACCGGGTGCTCGAGAGTCGGCATCTGGTTGGACTGTTTCTTGGCGTTGTGCTCCTTTGCGGCGTCTTCTTCACGCTGGGCTACGTCATGGGGAAAACGCAATACGGCGGATTGGTCCACGCCGCCGAAGCCCTTGAGCGGAACGCCGCTCCCGCTCGCGCCCC
This sequence comes from Candidatus Acidiferrales bacterium, assembly GCA_049523255.1. GTDB lineage: Bacteria > Acidobacteriota > Terriglobia > Acidiferrales > UBA7541 > Palsa-295. Next base: position 108,042 of record JBEKNB010000008.1, read on the forward strand.
CGAAAAGCCCAGCGCGTCGCAGCCTCCTGCTGCCGGCGCTCCTTCGAACGGCGAATGGGATTTCTACACGAAGAACAGCAGCAATGACGCGCTCCAGCCAGCAGCAAAGTCCGCTACGCCTGCTCCGGCGATAAAGCCCGCGGCCCACGAGGCTGGCGCGCCCGCGGCTCCGGTGAAGGAAGCTCCAGCCGCTGCGGCGAAGACGGTCCCGGCTTCCGCGAAGTTCCAGCCGCCCAAGATGCTCAAGGGAGCGGTCGTGCTCCAGATTGCGGCGCTCACCCACGAAAGCGACGCGCTCGCGATGGCCGATGTGCTGCAGCAGAAAAAATTTCCGTCCTTCGTCGTAACGCCCACTACGGACAACTTCTACCGCGTGCAGGTCGGTCCCTATCCGGACCAGAAGTCTGCCGACGCCGCCAAGAGCGCGCTTGACCGTGCCGGCTTCAAGGCTATCATCAAGCGCTGAATGACTTTTCCCTGGTATACGCGTGTGCTGCTCGCCCTGGCGAGCGGCGTCACCCTGGCGCTTTCCTTCCCGAACTACAACCTCTCGCTGCTGGCGTGGATCTCAGTCGGCCTGCTGGTCGTTGCGTCTTTCGGGGCGCGGCCGGCGGTCGCTCCACTCTACGGTTTTCTTCATGGGCTGGTTTTTTATCCCATCTGCCTGCCGTGGATGGATGTTGTTATGCGGCAGTACGGCAACGTGGATCCCTGGACCTCGGCGGGCATTCTCGGCTTGGTCGGCATCGCGGGCGGCATCATCTGGGCGTTCTTCTCCTGGGGTATCGCGCTGGCTTCGCGAAAGGGTCCCGCGTTCGCCTGCGCGCTCGCGCCTTTCCTTTGGGTGACGCTGGAATTCGCCCGTGCGCATCTGCCGATATTCGGCTTCCCCTGGAATCTGGCGGGCTACGCGGCGAGCGGGAGCCTGGCGCTCGTGCAATTCACCGCGCTGACCGGAATCTATGGACTGAGCGCCATCGTCGCGGGTTTTGGCTCGCTCGTCGCGTACGCGGTTCTTGTTGGCACGCAGAGGGCGTGGAAGACGGCGATTGTCGCTGCGGGCGTGCTGATTCTGATTGCGTGCGGCGGACGCTACTTCGTGCCGCAGGCGCAGGCGCGCTACGTCGCGCATCTCGTCCAGACGAACTTCGCTCAGTCGTATGAATATCCGCCCGACTGGATGCAATCACATGCGCGCGACCTCGACCAGCTCGAACAGATCAGCATCGACTCGGCCGCGAAGGCGCCCGGCCTGATCGTCTGGCCCGAGGTGCCCGCGCCATTCAGCTTACAGGACGCGCCTTTCGCGGCCCGCGCCCAGCGGATCGCGCGCGGTTCCGGGCAGGATTTTCTCGTCGGCGTCGAAGATTGGAAGCGGGATGCCGCGGGGAAGTGGTTTGCGACGAACAGTGCGGTGCTACTCGACCCGTCCGGGCGGCGGATTTTCACCTACGATAAGATTCATCTGGTGCCTTTCGGCGAGTATGTTCCGCTGCGCCGCTGGCTCACCTTTGCGGGCAAGCTGACAGCCGATATCGGAGACTTCACGCCGGGCACGGCCTACCGGGTAGGCCGGCTGCCGGATGGGACCTTCGGCTCATTTATCTGTTACGAAGCGACCTTTCCGAACGAGGTGCGGCGATTCACGGCGGGCGGCGCCGAGCTCTTGATCAACATGTCGAACGACGGATGGTTCGGGCGTTCGGCGGCTCCGGCGCAGCACCTGATGATGGCGCGCGTGCGGGCGGTCGAGAACCGGCGCTGGCTGCTCCGCGATACGAATAACGGCTTTACGGTCGCCGTCGATCCTTACGGCCGCGTTGAAGCGCAGCTTGCAACGGACGTTCGCGGCGAGCTCGACGCGCCCTATGATTTCCGTAGCGGCCTTACGCTCTACGCGCGCTTCGGCGACTGGTTCGCCTGGCTCTGCGTCCTCGCGTCCATAGCGTTGCTAGTAGCGGCGATGGCAATCGCCGCCTCGAAGGGCGGGAATTTTCCGGTTCTGTAAGACGGGGGCATCGAAAATTTCTGGCAACCGCGAGGATTTTCATCCGAACAGCAGGCGATGCTGCGCAAGCTACTTGAGGCAAAAGTAGCGGTAGAATAGAAGTAGCCGAAAAACGGCCCGGAAGGTTCCCACAAAGACATGGCTGAACACATCGAAGACCTGCAGCAACGCTACGCCGAGCTTGGTAAGCGCATGGAGCTCGTGCGGAGCTATCTTTGACGCTCCCGCCGCACAGAAACAGCTCGCCGGACTCGAAGAAAAGATCGGCGCCCCAGACTTCTGGCAGGACCAGGAGAAGGCCCAGGCGCTCTTGCAGGAACGCAAGCAGTTCGAAGAGCGCGTGAACGCCGAAAAGGCGCTTCTCGGCAAGGCGAGCGACCTCGAAACCTACTTTCATCTCGCGCAGGAAGAGACCAACAGCGCCCAGCGCGATTCGCTCCTCGAAGACATCGCGAAAGAACTCGCGGCGGCCGACGCGTTCGTCTCCGATCTCGAAACGAAAACCCTTCTCGGCCGCGAGAACGACCGCCTGAACGCCATCGTCACTATCAAGCCCGGCGCGGGCGGAGTCGAATCGCAGGATTGGGCCGAGATGCTTCTGCGGATGTATCTCCGCTGGGCCGAGGACAAGGGCTTTCGCGCGGCCGTCCTCGATTCGACCCCCGGCGAGGAAGCGGGCATCAAATCCGCCACGGTGCAGATCCAGGGCGAGAACGCCTACGGCATGCTCGGGGGTGAAAGCGGCGTGCATCGCCTCGTCCGCATTTCGCCGTTCGACCAGCAGGCGCGACGGCACACGTCCTTCGCCTCAGTTTTCGTGATTCCCGAAATCGACGACAAGATCGAGATCGTCGTGAATCCCGACGACCTGCGAATCGACACCTTCCGCTCCGGCGGCAAGGGTGGGCAGAACGTCAACAAGGTCGAGACGGCCATTCGCATCACGCACCTGCCCACCGGGACCGTCGTCCAGTGCCAGAGCGAGCGCAGCCAGCACAAAAACCGCGAAACGGCCATGAAGCTCCTGCGGTCGCACCTGTATGAGCTGGAGATCGAAAAGCGGCGCGAGGAGATGCGCAAGCTCGACGCCTCAAAGCCGGAAATCAGCTTCGGCAGTCAGATTCGCTCCTACGTGATGCAGCCCTACCAGCTCATCAAGGACCACCGTACCAAGATCGAGCGGGGCGACGTCCAGAAGGTGCTCAACGGCGACCTCGACCCGTTCATCCGCGCGTATCTCCTTTACCGGCGTGAGGCCGCCTAGCCCCGACCTGTACTTCCCCGGGGCTCCCTCGGACCTGACCACGGGCGCTTGTTGCCGCACTCGTTGTACTTTAGGCGTCTAATTGCACCGTTCAGCCTTGATTTAAGCCCTTTCGATGCAGAAAATTGACAATGCGGGCAGGCTGGTGATAACGTTTTTAAGTTAGACCACCGCGAAAGAACAAATAAGACTCGCTGATCGCCTTTTATTCCGCCGGAGGACACTGTTTTGGCACACCAACACGAGAAGTTCCTGTTCACCTCGGAATCTGTCTCCGAGGGGCACCCCGATAAAATCGCCGACCAGATCTCCGACGCAGTGCTGGACACGGTACTCGAGCACGACCCCCTGGGGCGCGTAGGCTGTGAGACGCTCGTCACGACCGGCCTCGTCGTCATCGCCGGTGAGATCACGATTAAGAAGGAAGCCCGCGGCGTCCTCGAGTACGAGCGCATCGCCCGGAACGTCATCAACGACATTGGCTACAATCGCGCCAAGTACGGCTTCGACGCCGAAACCTGCGGCATCCTGTCCGCCGTCAAGCCGCAATCGCCCGACATCGCCATGGGCGTGGACACCGGCGGCGCCGGCGACCAGGGCATGATGTTCGGCTATGCGTGTGACGAGACCCCCGAACTGATGCCCATGCCGATTCAACTGGCGCATCAGCTCATGCAGAGGCATGCGCAGGTCCGCAAGGCCAAGGAAGTTGACTTCTTCCGTCCCGACGCCAAGTCTCAGGTCTCCATCGAATACGTCAACGGCCGCCCCGCTCGCGTGGACACGGTCGTCATCTCGACGCAGCATAGCGAGAGCGTTTCGCAGGGCGATTTGCGCGAAGCCGTCATCGAGAAAATCATCAAGCCCATCATCCCGGCAAACATGTTCGACAAGGCCACGAAGATCCACGTCAATCCGACCGGGCGCTTCGTCACCGGCGGTCCCATGGGCGACGCGGGCCTGACCGGCCGCAAGATCATCGTGGACACCTACGGCGGCTACAGCCGTCACGGCGGCGGCGCGTTTTCCGGCAAGGATCCGTCCAAGGTTGATCGCTCCGCGTGCTATATGGCCCGCTACGTTGCGAAGAACATCGTCGCGGCCGGCCTCGCCCGCAAGGTCGAAGTCCAGCTCGCCTATGCCATCGGTGTCGCCGAGCCGGTTTCCGTCATGGCGGATACGTTCGGCACGGGAACGATTCCAAACGCGCAGATCACCGAGCTCATTCGCGCTCTCTTCAAGCTCACGCCGAAGGGCATCATCGAGACCCTCGATCTCCGCAGGCCGATCTATCGGCTCACGGCGGCCTACGGCCACTTCGGCCGCACCGGACCGGGTTTCACCTGGGAACGCACGGACAAGGCGGACGCTCTCCGCAAGGAAGCGAGTTCCGCGGCGGTTTCGCGCAGTTAATTAATTTCGTCTCTAATTAAAAGTGAAAGGGAGTATATGGCCGAATCAGCGACCAAAGTAAACGGCGACGTAAAGGACATGTCCCTCGCCGAGCTGGGCAAGCGCAGGATCGAATGGGCCAATCAGCACATGCCCGTGCTTCAGTTGATCCGCAAGCGTTTCATCAAGGAGCAGCCGCTCAAGGGCATCCGTATGGCGGCCTGTCTGCATGTCACCACCGAGACGGCCAACCTGGCTATTACCTTGCGTGATGGCGGGGCGGACCTCGTCGTCTGCGCTTCGAATCCGCTCTCGACGCAGGACGAAACCGCCGCCTCTCTGATCAAGGACTACGGCATCCCCACCTACGCCATCAAGGGCGAGGACAACGCCACCTATTACGCGCACATCAACGCGGCGCTCGACCACAGGCCGCAGATCACCATGGACGACGGCGCCGACCTCGTCACCCAGCTTCTCACCAAGCGCACAAACCAGATCAAGGACGTCATCGGCGGCACGGAAGAGACCACCACCGGCGTCATCCGTCTGCGCGCCATGGCCAAGGACGGCACGCTCAAGTTCCCCGTCATCGCCGTCAACGACGCGCTCACCAAGCACTTCTTCGACAATCGCTACGGCACCGGCCAGTCGACCCTCGACGGCATCATCCGCGCCACGAACCTGCTGCTCGCCGGCCTCAAGGTCGTCATCGCCGGTTACGGCTGGTGCGGCCGCGGCGTTTCGATGCGCGCCAAGGGCCTCGGTGCGGACGTCATCGTCACCGAGATCAACCCGACCAAGGCCATCGAAGCCGTTATGGACGGTTTCCGCGTGATGCCCATGAACGAGGCCGCCAAAATCGGCGACATCTTCATCACCGTCACCGGCAACAAGTCCGTTCTTGCCCAGGAGCACTTCGAGAAAATGAAGGACGGCGCGGTCATCAGCAACTCCGGCCACTTCAACGTTGAGATCGACATCCCGGCGCTCGAAAGACTCTCGAGCGGCAAGAAGCCCGCCCGTCCGTTCGTGGAGGAGTACACGCTCAAGGATGGCCGCAGGGTCTACCTCCTCGGCGAGGGCCGCTTGATCAACCTCGCCGCCGCCGAAGGCCACCCGGCCTCCGTCATGGACATGAGCTTCGCGAACCAGGCACTGTCCGCCGAATACATGGTCAAGAACGCGAAAGATCTCAAGGCCGAGGTCTATCCCGTCCCCGAGCATCTCGATAAGCAGATCGCCAAGCTCAAGCTCGAGTCGATGGGCGTTCTGATCGACAAGCTCACCCCGGAGCAGGAACACTACCTCGCCTCCTGGGACGAAGGCACGTAGTTCCTTCGCGGGCCTCGGTACTCGAATGTAAAGCGCCCTGCCTGGCAAGGGCGTTTTGCTTTGTGCGCTGCATCGAGACAATGCGCGCCCCGCGATGTAGAATCCCGCCGTCTATGTCGTGTCGCCCGTTTATCTGCGCGTTCGCCTGCGCTCTTGCGGCGGCAGCGGCCGTGAATCCGTCTTCGGCTCGTCGTGGGCGCGGGCCTCTGCCTGCCGCGGTGGCCCAGGATGGCCCGGCTGCCACGCGCGGCGCGGCCGAGGCTGTAGAAGTCCGCTTCACCGGGGAGGTCGCAGCCGGAAAGGAGTTCCGGCATGAGATCGGGCACGGCCTGGTGTTCGGCTTGGCCCCGCTCGTTGGGGATGCGGGCGGCGGCTGGGTCATCGATATCGTGCCGAGCGCCCAGCCCGGGGATGAGCCTGTTGAATTCTCCGAGGTCGTCACGCCTCCCTACCACTTCTACAACGACCGCTACCTAGCCAGCGCGTACGGCTACTCGGTCAAGGAGGCTGTCGCCATGACGCCGCGGCATTTCAATTTCGTGATGTCCACCGCCGATGACCGCATCGCGGAGGACGTCGTGAACTCGGCGCTGTATCCCAGCGCCGCCTCCGATCAGGAGAAGGATCGCATCGCCCGCGAATCGGCCGGACTTCACCTCGGCCACGGCGAGTTCCGCATACTGAAATCCCACGTCACCATCGCAAAGGGCCCGTACCCGGACACCATCGACTGGCTGAAATTCGAAGTCTCGGTGAGCTTTTCGCCCGGCCTCACCCTCCAATCCGTCCTCGCCCCGAAGCCCGCCGCCCACTGATCGGCCCCAGGACAGTCGAATCCTTTGCAGGCGCCGACTCGGAAGGCTATCCTGACTGCGCGGTTTTTCGGAGGTCTCACGCGAATGCTTGCTCATCTCAGGCGCGCCGCCCTCGCGGCTATCGTTCTTTCGCTGGTCGCGAGCGCCGCGCTCGCCCAGGCCCAGAGTCTCGATGTCCGGCGCCAGCAACTAAAGCAGCTCCTCGCCGACGAGTGGGAGTACGAGCTGCGCGAATCGCCCGAGCTTGCCACCATCATCGGCGACTACCGCTACAACGACCGCTGGAGCGACATTTCGCTCGCGCACGCCCAATGGCAGCGGCAGCAGGAACTCGACTGGCTCGCGAAATTCCAGGCCGTCGATACCACCGGCTTTCCCGAGCAGGAAAAACTGAATCAGTCGCTCATGGTGCGCAACCTGAAAGACAGCATCAAAAGCTTCGACCTGAAGAACTACGAGATGCCTGTCGACCAGCTTGATGGCGTGCAGCTCGGGCTCGCGGAATTCGTCGCCGAAATTCCCTTCGATTCGACCAAGCACTATGAAGATTACCTCGCCCGCCTTCATCGGATTCCGAAGCTCTTCGACGACCTCATCGCGGTTCTCCGCCAGGGTGAGAAAGACAAGCTGATGCCTCCGCGGTTTCTGCTGGAGGAAACGGTGACGCAGTGCAAATCCATAGCCCATCCCGCCGGTGAGGCCAGCGCCTTCGGCCACCCCGTGACGCAATTTCCTGACGCCGTCCCGGGAGCCGACCGCAAACGTCTGCACGATGCCATCATCGCCGCGGTGGACAACGAAGTGCGTCCTGCCTACACCGAGCTCGCGGATTTCATCGCCGCCGACTACGCCCCGAAGGGCCGCACCGAACCCGGCATCTGGGCCTTGCCCGACGGCGACGCCCGCTACCGCTTCGCCATCCACACGCTCACTACCACGGACATGGATCCCGAAGCCATCCATCAGCTCGGCCTTCAGCAAGTCGCGCTCATCGAAAGCGAACAGCTCGCCATCGCCCAGAAGCTCGGCTTCTCCGACCTCAAAAGTTTTCGCGCCTCGCTCAAGGAGCATCCCCGGATGGTTCCCACGTCGCGTGAGCAGGTCCTCGATACCTACCGGCATTACATCGAGCAGATGGAGCCGCAGCTTCCCAGGTTGTTCGGCTTGCTGCCCAAGACGAAACTGGAAGTCCGCCCCGTCGAGGAATTCCGCGAGAAGGAAGCCGCCGCTGCCGAGTATCATCAGGGGACTCCGGACGGCTCGCGCCCCGGCATCGTCTTCGTGAACACCGGCGACTACGAGCACCGTTCCCTGATGAACGCCGAGTCCACCTCCTACCACGAAGGCGTTCCGGGACACCACCTGCAGATCTCCATCGCACAGACCTTGCCCGATCTGCCGCCCTTCCGGCAGCAAGCTGGCTACACGGCCTATGTCGAAGGTTGGGCCTTGTACTCCGAACGCCTCGGCAAGGACATCGGCTTCTACCAGGATCCTTATTCGGACTACGGGCGTCTTTCCGACGAGATGCTCCGCGCCATTCGCCTGGTCGTCGATACGGGTCTGCACTACAAGCACTGGACGCGCCAGCAAGTCGTCGATTACTTCCACGAGCACTCGTCCGAAGACGAGCCCGACTTGCAGGCCGAAACCGACCGCTATATCGTCTCTCCGGCGCAGGCGCTGGCCTACAAGCTCGGCCAGCTCGAGATTCTGAAACTCCGTGAACGCGCCCAGAAGGAGCTCGGCAGCCGCTACGACATCCGCACCTTCCACGACGAAATTCTGAATGGAGGCGCGCTGCCGCTCGACGTCCTCGACGCGCGAGTCACCGCCTGGATTGCGTCTCAAAAGGCCGCCGCGCAGCAATCCGCCGCCCAGCCCGCCGTGCACCCCGCCCAATAATTTCCGTCCGGTGATTCCCTGCGCCGCGCCCCCGGCTGTGCTATAAAAGGCTCGCCTTTTCGCAGGCCGGTTCCCGCGTGGGCTTTTGGAAACGCGACCATACCTGCGCCGGAGCAGACCCGAATGACCAGCCGCCAGAAGAGCAACGATGAACCGGGATTCTCGCGCGTCGCCTCGCGAGTCCGGGATCCTTGGAGAAAGTTCGTTTGGCTCGTAGGCGCGTGTGGCGTCCTGCTCCCGGCGTCGCTTCTCCTCGCCGCTGCTCAGCAGACGGAAACGCCCCAACCGCCGATGATCGGCCCGCCGGCCCGCATGGCGGCCCAGGCGCTGTTCAATAGCCACTGCGCGAGTTGCCACCAGAACGTAAAAGCGAGCGCCGAAGAAGACTCCACGCGAGGCAGGAGCGCTCCCAGCACCGAAACGCTCGGGCAAATGACGCCCGAAGCGATCTACGCCGCACTCACCACCGGCGCCATGGTCCAGCAGGCGCACGAACTGAGCGACGACCAAAAACGGATCATTGCCGAGTTCTTCGGCGGGCGTCCGCTGGGGAATGTGGACGCGGGCGACGCGAAGAACATGAGCGGCCACTGCGCTGCCAATCCGCCTCTCGACGATCCGTCGGCCCAAGCCGGATGGAACGGCTGGGGCAACGGTCTCGCGAACACTCGCTTTCAGCCGGTTGCGGGCGCCGGGCTGTCCGCCGATCGGCTTCCTCGTCTGAAGCTCAAGTGGGCTTTTGGCCTTCCCGGCGGCGCGGAGACCTACGGCCAGCCGTCCGTCGTGGGCGGACGCGTCTTCCTCGGCGACTACAACAGCTTCGTCTACTCGTTAGACGCCGCCACCGGATGCGTCTATTGGTCTTTTCACGCGGACGCGCAGGTGCGTACGGCAATCGTCGTCGGCCGCGTCAGAGGCAAAAGCCCTGCGAAATACGCCGCCTACTTCGGCGACAAGAAAGCCAACATCTACGCCGTTGACGCCCGCAACGGCAAACTGCTGTGGAAGACGAACGTCGAGCCTCGGCTGCTCGCGCACATTACCGGCGCGGCAGCCCTCTACGGCGGCCGCCTGTTCGTCGGAGTCGCGGGCTCCGAGGAGATCGTATCCATGGATCCGCACTACCCGTGCTGCACGTACCGCGGCAGCCTTTCGGCTCTCGACGCGAACACCGGAAAAACGATCTGGAAGACGTACACGATTTCCGAGGAGCCCAAGCCGACGAAGAAGAATTCCCTCGGCACGCAGCTCTGGGCCCCCGCGGGCGCTTCCATCTGGACGACTCCTACCATCGACCCAAAGCGTCACGCCGTTTATGTGAGTACCGGAAATGCCTTCACGGAGCCGGCCTCGAAAAATTCGGACGCGATCGTCGCCTTCGACATCAAGACCGGCAGAATCCTGTGGTCCTATCAGGCCCTCGAGAATGATGCTTCTCCCGCCGGCTGCGGAGGCAACGGTCCCAAAGGCGAACAGTGTCCGCAGAATCCCGGACCAGACTGGGATTTCGGCAACTCTCCGATCCTACAGACGCTGCCTAACGGCGGGCGTGTTGTGGTTGCGGCGGACAAAGGAGGCCTCGTCGTCGCCGTCGATCCTGACCGCAAGGGCGCGCTGGTGTGGAAGACTGATCTTGCCGAACCAAACGCGGGCGCGGCAATTCAGATCATGTGGGGCGGTGCGGCCGACTCGCAAAATGTCTACTACCCGCTCAAGTCCGGCGGTGTGGCCGCGCTCAGCTTGGCGGACGGAAAGCGCGTCTGGCTCGAGCGGATTGAGCCGGCCGTCATCCCTTCGGAAGCGGGCCGCCGTCCACGCCGCGGCCTGGATGCGGCCGCCACCGTGCTGCCCGGGGTCGTGTTTGCGGGCGGCTGGGACGGAGTGCTTCACGCGCTTTCGACCGAGGATGGTCATCCGCTCTGGGAATACGAAACCATTCGTGACTACACGACCGTCAACGGCGTTCCTGGAAAGGGCGGATCGCTAGGCGCGCCCGGCCCGGTCGTCGTGGATGGCATGCTCTATGTCGGCTCCGGATACGTCGGCACTGGCAACGGCATGCCCGGCAACGTGCTGCTCGCCTTTTCCGCGCAATAGCATGACCTCACGCGCGGGTCATGGGTCAGTTTACGGTTAACGCGTCCAATCAAGCACCCGAAGGTTTTCTTTTTCGGCGATTACCAGGGCACTTGGCGCCTTGAGCTTTTGAATCAGTTAAAGAAAGCGCCGTTGATGACAGCATTCGTGCCGCTAGTACTCGTGTTTATGACTTTCACTTTCACGTGACCTGTAATGCTCCACTTGTAGTAGACCCCTCCGGTGAAGTTGGTAAAAGATCCGGAGTCATAGAGAATGGCATTGGTGTCGCCATCAAGAACCTGAATTTCCTCGCTTCTTAATAGAGTTCCACCGTTTTGATCGTCGACTACATAGATTTCAAAATTGTGAGTGCTGTTTCCAAAACTCAATTCCAAGTAAAACGATGTGATACCTGCGCATGTATACCAGTTGCTGATTTCTCTCGTATCTACCACCGGTCGCCATGCCACCATCGGAGCCCATGGAGCAGCGGCGTTACCATTGGTGTAGTTACATTGAAAATAGTCAGTGTTGGTAGCGTTTTCAGGTTCAGCGCCCATTACCGAGGAAGGGCCCTGGACCATGTCGACGTAGGCATGCGTGCTATTCGGTTTGGCCCCCACATCGCCTGGTGTTGACGAACTCACGAGGTTAGGACCAAACGAAACATAGCTGGGAAATGGATTGCAGGCCGCGTCACAGCTTTCCGTATCGGGCAAAATGTCCCCATCCTTGCCATACACAAGAGAGCTGGTCGCCGGCGGAGCGTTGAAATTTCCGATTCCTTTCCAAGCGCCTTGAGTTGTTGTGTCGATACCCAGAAAGCTCGCGGCATTGTGACCCGCTGGAGGCGGTTGTACGCCGGTTCCGGTGAGCGTCAGCACCACACTCGTGTCGGAGGCATTGCTGGCAAACGTAACCGAACCGTTGAGCGGAACGGACGCTGCCGGCATGTAGGTCACCGTTAAAGTCGCAGACTGGCCAGGAGAGATCATGGTTCCGCTGGAAATACCGCTGGCAGTTAAGCCGGCCCCTGCGAGCGTGACATTTGAAAACGTCACGGTGGCTGTGCCTGAATTGGAAACCACAAACGCTTGCGTAACGCTGCCGCCAATGTTCACGCTGCCAAAGTTAAAACTCGTGGGGCTCGTCGAAAGATATCCTTGAGACCCGGAAGTCCCTGTGCCCGTCCCTGGAGCGGAGACGCTGCCGCCGAAAAAGGCTCCGCCAATTACTCCATTCGGGCCGCTTGTGCTGGTCACGTTAAACGTAACGTGCCCGGAGATATTCCAAACCACGTAAATTCCATTCGTGAAGCTGGAGATGCTCCGGGAATCCAACAGAGCTTTCGTCTGCGCGTCGACGATCTGAATCGTCTCCGCTCGTCCCCTGTAGTCCCAATCCACGGCGTAAAGCGCGAACTGATGAGTATTCCCATCCGTGACGTTGACGTCGATGCTAAACGTCGGATTGTTGTACCAGGTCGCCGCGACCCTGCCTGAACCATTGCCGATCTGCAAAGCTCTCGGATCCGTCGTGCTCGAGGCCCAAGTCCAGTTCAGCTGATTCTGAGCCGCGAGAGAGGCATAGGCAGGCATCACTTGGCTGGCGCCCACCACCACGTATCCATCGCCACCATACACGCCGCTCCAATTTCCCTGGGTGCTGGTGTCGGTAGCAACGAAGTGCGCGATTCCTGGGGTTGTGTTCGCTGTCGCACCGCCAAAGAAGGCTGCGCTTACTACTGCATTGACGCCGCCCGTCAAGGTGACGCTGAACTTCACGTGCCCTGAAACATTCCAGATGTAGTAGATTCCGTTGGTGAAATTGGAGAGGCTTCGGGTATCCAACACCGCTCCGCTAGTCCCATCCGCAGCCTGGATCGTTTCCGCCCGTCCCTTGCTGTCCCAGTCGAGAACATACAGCGCCAACTGGTGCGTGTTTCCGTCGGTGATATTTACGTCCAAATCGTAGCTATTGCCCGAATACCAGCAGCTCGCTTGCCTCAGATTTGCGGTGTTGCTCCCCGGCACTTGTAGATCCCTAACTTCGGTTCCATTGCTGGTCCAAATCCAGTTTGCTTGGTTCTGCGGCGTGAAAACGACGTACGACGGCACCTTGTTCGTGTTTGTGTCCGCGACGACGTAGCCGTCGGCTCCATAGACTCCCGTCCAGTTACCCTGCGTTGTTGTGTCCGTGCGGACGAACACAGCCTGGGCAGCGCTCGCGGCGGCCGGCCTTGCTGCAAGGAGGCTTGCAAAAATCAGAATTAGGAGAATCAACGGCAGGGAACTCTTAATTTTGGAAGTCATGTTCATTTTCGCCTTGTATGCGATTTCCATTTCTGTAAGAGCATACAGTTGACGCATGACTCGGTTCGACTGTACGAACGGCCTGTTTTAGTACAAGGCCCATTAACACAAGCAATCTGTAGTACCGGGCAAAGGTGTCTGTAACCTACTGAGAACACAGCTGCTGGAGGTCAGTGCTCTCGTTAGGCCAGGCGCTTTTCGCCTTATAGCAATCCGCCGGAAGACGCGCCCGGCACTGAACGCATCTCATTCGAGTTGTGAGTGGACGATTAGTGGGGCGGTCTCAATGGGTCGACGCAACACTAGCTCAAAGTCCACGTGCAGGAGTCTACGAAGCTAAATTCGTTCAGGGGCGTTGATTCAAGCAGAACACTGCCCTGTTTAGGTTCTGATTGAGTACAGCCGTACAGATCGGTTCCCTAGAGGAAGTATTGTCGGATCAACTGATTAGACAGGGATTATCGGAAACTGACCTAGCAACTATGCGCGGCCGACCTTGGCATGAACGCGCTCTCGGGCCGCTTCGCGCCTCTTGCAAGCCAACCCCAGATTCTTTGCACGAACGACCGCTTGACACGCGCATCCCCATCTCTAAGATGGTTGTGTGAGAATTGGCAGCACATCGACGATGACCCAGGGTGGCGCCGAGACGATTCGGCGTCGGTCTCCCGAAGCGTTGCCATTTCTAATCGTCACAGTGAGCCGATTAAAAACCGGCCTAAGCCATAGAAAACAAAGGACCGCATCCCGGTCTAATCGTCACACATTCGAGGGTCGCGAATAATGCAGGATTGGGCCAACTCGGCGATTGAAACGGCGAAGCGCCGCGGCGCAACCTACGCCGATGCGCGCGTGATGGACATTCGCCACCGCGACATCTCCACGAAAAACGGCGAAGTCGGCACGCTCTCCGAATCGGAATCCCTGGGCATCGGCATCCGCGTGATCGCGAGCGGCGCATGGGGATTCGCGTCCACTGACCGGCTCACCCGGGAAGGCGTTGACGCGTGCGCCGCCGAAGCCGTGGCCATTGCCAAGGCTTCGGCGCTCGCTAAGCGCGAAGATGTCGCGCTCGTCCCGGAGAAGAGCTACGTCGATACGTGGCAGAACCCGTTCCTCAAGGATCCCTTCCGCATTCCGGTCGAGCGGCAGATCGGCCTGCTGCTCGCGGCGGACAAGGAGATGCGCCGCGTGAAGGGCATAACCGTGGCAGAAGGGACGATGGCATTTCGTAGGATTGAACAGCTCTTCGTTTCCAGCGCGGGTTCGTCGATCCACCAGATCAAGATGCAGTCCGGCGCGGGGATCGTTGCCACCAGCTTCGCCGCGAACGAAATCCAGAAACGGTCGTACCCGAATAGCTTCGGCGGCCAGCACATGCTGCAAGGCTACGAACTGATCGAATCGCTCGACCTCGTCGGCAATGCGCAGCGCGTCGCGGAAGAGTGTGTTGCGCTGCACTCCGCCGCGCAATGCCCGGAAGGGCAGGGCACCATCATCCTCGGCAGCTCGCAGCTTGGCTTGCAGATTCACGAATCGATCGGCCACCCCATCGAGCTCGACCGCGTCCTCGGCATGGAAGCGAACTTCGCCGGAATGAGTTTCCTTACCACGGAGAAGCTCCGCAAGCTGAAGTACGGCTCGGATATCGTCAACGTCGTCGCCGACGCGCGCCTTGAGCACGGCCCCGGACTCGGCACCTTCGCGTACGACGACGAGGGAGTGGCGGCGCAATGCACGCCGATCATCACGGACGGCCTCTTTACCGGCTATCTGAGCAGCCGCGAGACCGCGGCGTCGATCGGCGAGAAACGCTCGGGCGGCACGGTGCGCTGCGAAAGCTGGAATCGCCTCCCGATGATCCGCATGACCAACATCAGCATCAATCCCGGCACGTGGAAATACGACGACCTGATCGCCGACACCGACGACGCGATCCTGATGGAGACCAATCGTTCCTGGTCCATCGACGACAAGCGCTATCACTTCCAGTTTTCGACGGAAATCGGATGGGAAATCAAAGGCGGCAAGAAAGGCCGCATGGTCAAGAATCCGAGCTACAGCGGCATCACTACGGAATTCTGGAATAGTTGCGACGCCATCTGCTCGCGCGACTACTGGACCCTCTGGGGCACGCCCAACTGCGGCAAGGGTCAGCCGCAGCAGGTCATGGGCACGGGCCACGGTGCCGCGCCCGCGCGGTTCCGCAATATCAAAATCGGCGTCGCCTTCGCGAAATAAATGACTACGAAATCGAAATCTTCCATCGCCGATCTCGAGCGAATCGCCGAGCGAGTGCTCAAGCTCAGCGACGCGGACGAGACCGAAGTCGATATCGGCGCCACCACGGACGCGCTCACGCGCTTCGCCAACAACACGATCCACCAAAACGTTGCCGAGCAGACACGCGCCATCTCGATTCGCGCCGTGGTCGACGGCCGCACCGCCCGCGTCACCACGAACAAGACAGATGACGAATCGCTGCGCCGCGCGGTGGAAACCGCTGTCAGCTTGGCGCGCAACGAACCGGAGAATCCCGATCTTTTGCCGATGCTTCGCTCGCAGAAATATCAGAAGGTCTCGCGCTTCTTTTCCGCGACGGCCGCGACCACTCCGCAGGACCGTGCCCGCGCTGTTACGCGCGTCTGCAAGATGGCGGACAAGAACAAGCAGACCGCCGCCGGAATTTTCGCAAGCGGCTCGTCGCACACAGTGATGGCAAATTCGAAAGGCTTATTCGCGCGTTACGAGCAGACGCGCTCGGAATTCTCCGTGACGATTCTCGAATCGCACTCTTCCGGATGGGCGAAGTCGAATTCGCCCGATATCCGCACGCTCGATCCCGAGGCGCTCGCGGAGAGCGCCAGCCGCAAAGCCGCCGAATCGCGCGAGCCGCGCGAGATTCCCGCTGGGCGCTACACGACGATCCTTCCGCCCTCCGCCGTCCTCGATCTCGTCGGTTTTCTGTTCTACGATTTCGCAGGTACCGCGGTGCTCGACAAGCGCTCGTGTTTCACGGGCCGGATGGGAAAGAAGCTCCTCGGCGACAACATTACGCTCTGGGACGACGCTTATCATCCGTTGCAAAGCGGTCCGCCCTACGACGGCGAAGGCCTGCCGCGGCAGAAAGTTCTGCTGGTCGATAAGGGTGTTCCAAAGAATCTCGTCTACTCACGCGCAACCGCGAAGAAGATGAAGGCGAAGCCGACCGGCCACGGTTTCTCACTGCCGAACGAATACGGCGAGGCGCCGATGAATCTGGTTTTCGCGGGCGGCGACAAATCCATCGACGAGATGGTCCGCACCACCGAGCGCGGCATCCTCGTCACGCGTTTGTGGTACATCCGAGAAGTCGATCCCTACGAAAAAATCCTCACGGGCATGACGCGCGACGGCACGTTCCTGATCGAAAACGGACGCGTCGCGGGCGGCATCCGGAATTTCCGCTTCAACGAAAGCATCATCGAAATGCTGTCGAACGTCGAGATGCTCGGCCCCGCGGTCCGCGCCGCCGGGGAAGAGTCATTCGAGATGGTCGTCCCGGCGATGAAGGTTCGCGACTTTCACTTCAGCGAAGTCACGAAATTCTAGCGAAGCTGCATGTCATCCCTCGCTTCGTGAGGGATCTCTCTGTGGTCTACTGCTCGATGAACTGAAGGCTCGAAATCGTTCGGGCGATGACGTTCTCCTGAATCTGCACTAGGTCGCTATCGGCGCGGGTCATGCCGAAGATCGTGTAGAGGCGTGCGCCGCGCGGAAGAGTCACCACGAAGCCAGACCATTCATGCTGGTCCACGGTGCCGCGGAACCGGCGCTCGATCGCCGCCTCGCCCGAGACCGTAATCTGCAGCTCGCCAAGCGGGCGGAAGTTGTCGAGCACGTTCCGCAGCCTGCGATCGGTCGCGTCCACATCCATCGCGAGAGATTTCCCGGCCGGCTGCTGTCCGATCAGCAGGTAGGTGGTTTCGTCCGATGTGCCCATCGCAGCAATTGCGCCCGGAAGCAGCGAACTGGCGCTCGCGATCACGTCCCAGTCCGGCGGTTTGTACATCCGGAAGCGGTACGTGTCGTTCGTGTAGGTGTTGCCGTTCACTTCCTCGCGGATCGGTTCAGGCTCGGGCGGCTTCGGCGGCGCGGCGACTGCAACCGGCGCAGCAGCAACTGGCTGCGCGATCGGAGCAGGTGGCGCGGGCTTTGCCGCGGGAGGCGGCGCAGACGCAGTCGCACTCGCGGTTTCCGGCTTGGGCTTGTCAGGCGGAGAAGCCTTTTCCGCCGCGGGCTCGGGTTTCTTGTCCAGCGGGGCGGTCTTGGCCGCGTCCGACATACTGATCGAGACGACCTGATCCTTCTGCACGACGGCGTAGCCGTAGCTCGTCTTTACCTTGAACGAGTTATCTTCGAATCCGACGATCGTACCGGAGACTTTCGTACCGTCCTTGAGCTTCAGCTCATCAGCGCGCACCGCGCTCGACAAAGCGAGTGCAAGCAGCGCAGCGATCCCAAGGAATCGAGAGGGCAGCTTCACAGTTTCGAGTATCGCGCCGGGATGCCGGGGCGGCAAGTTCGCGTCCGCGGCGGTGCTGGTTTAGTCAGCAGCCGCGCACACGGCGGGCGTCAGCGGTCGAGAAAAGCGCGCAGGCGCGCGTACCCGGCGCGGCTCACCGGGAGCTGCGCGCCAGTGGTCAGCACGGCGACGTGGCTATCCTTGCCGTACGGCTCGATCCTCGCAACGCGTTCCAGGTTGACGATGTACGACCTGTGGACGCGAAGGAACCGCGACGGATCGAGCGCCGTTTCGAGGCTTGCGATGGTCTGCTGCTTCAGGTGCTTTTTGCCCTCGGACGCGAGCGCAACGTAGTCGTCCTGCGCCTCGGCATAATCAAGCTTCGCCACGGGAATGATCGAAACTCTCGCGCCGTCGCGCACGGGAATCCTCTCGATGTGCTGCGCCGTGGGGCGAGCGGCGGCGGCAAGATCGGCCGCCGGCACCGCCACCGACGGCGCCTTGCCTTCCAGACGCTCCCGGGCCCGTTTCAGCGCCGCCTCGAAGCGTTCGGCGCCGACGGGCTTCAAAAGGTAGTCGATCGCGTGAACCTCGAACGCACGAATGGCAAAGTTGTCGTGCGCGGTGACGAAAACCACGGCCGTCTCCCTGCCGATCAATTCGAGGACTTCGAAGCCGTCGAGCTTCGGCATCTGGATATCGAGAAATACGAGGCCGGGCTTGAGCTCGGCGACGGCCTTGACCGCTTCGAAACCGTTGGCGCACTCGGCGACAATCTCGATTTCTGGATGCGAGGAGAGATACTCGCGGAGTACCTGCCGCGCGAGTTCCTCGTCGTCCACGATTACGACGCGGATCTTGTCCTTCAATTCGGAACTCACTGGGTCGCAACCCCTTTCTCGGCGGGCAGCGTGATGGCCACGCGGAAACGATCGCCCTCGCCCTTCGCCGCGAAGCTGGCGCGATTGCCGTAGCGGGCCTCGAGACGCTGGCGGACGTTGGCCAAGCCGACGCCATTCCTGCGGCGCGTCGGGGCCTCCGGATCAAAAAGGTTCTCGACCACGATCGACACAGACCCGTTTTCGCATTGCACGTCCAGGCGAATCCATCCGCCCTCGACGAGGTTGGCGATGCCGTGCGCGATGGCGTTCTCGACAAGCGGTTGAAGCAGGAGCGGAGGCACATCCACCGCGAGCGCATCTTTGGCGATATTTTCCTCCATCCGGAGGCGAGCGCCGTAGCGGGTTTTCTCGACTGCTAGAAACGCGTGGATCAGGGACATTTCCTCTTCGAGAGGGATCGCGGATTTTTCGCCGAGCCCCAGAGTACGCCGCAGGAAATCGCCCAGCAGAATGCACATCTCGCGAGCCTTCGCCGGATCGGAACTCGTCAGCGCGCTGATCGAATTCAGGCTGTTGAACAGGAAATGCGGGTTCACCTGCGCCTTCAGCGCCTTCAATTCCGCCTCGCGGGCGAGAATGCTCATCTGCATCATGCGCGCTTCGGCGGCGCGGGACGCCTCGAGCGCGATAAGCACGTAATAGAAGAACACCGAGAGCAGATAGAGGAGGATTCCGGTCACCAGGACCACGGGAAGCTCGGGATAAAGGCGCACGTTCAGACCGCGAAACGCGTCAACGCTGGAAGACAGAATCCAGGCCAGCACCCAGGCCACGAAAGTCCAGAGGCCTGCTGCCACCAACGCTCCGCCCACGTGAGTCGTCAACAGCTTGTCGAAGCCCACGCGATCGATGGGAGTAGTCCGGCACGGGTACCACGCCGAGAGGCACATGAACGCATAAAAGAGGCAAAGCGGCACAGCGAGCGCGGCGGCTTGTTCAAACGGAACCTGGTGCGTGATGGACAGGAGATAGATCAGGAGCGCCGTCAGGGGTATCCACGCGACCAGATAGAGGATAAGGCGCCGGAGTTGACCAGTGAGGGGATGCATGGAGATTTCAGTTCTTGATGTTGACTCCTCCGAAGATGGCGGCGCCGCGGACAATCAACAGTTTGCCCGGAGTGGGTGCGTCAGGCCGCGGGTACGTCTCATCCACAAAGGCGCCGGCCACGGCCGTGGCTTCAATCTTGATCTTCCATGTGTCGGGAACGCGAATTTCGCCTCCGCCGAACACGGTATCGACGTGAATCACAGCCTGATTGCCATCGATGTCCGCCCGGCTGAGATCGAGATGGAAACCGCCGAGCACGGCCGAGATCTTAGCGAACTTGAAGTGTTGAGAGGTGATCCGCCGCTTGAAACCGCTGAGAATGACCGATTGGTCGAACGTCGAATCGTCGCTCGCCGAGTAATCGGGGCTGAAGCCGGACTGCGTCCCGGCCTGGGTTCCGAACTGTGCACCGGCCTGTGCGCCCATTTGTGCAGCGCCCCCCGTTGCCGAGACGGAGTCGGTGGCGGCCTGCGCCGGCGGACGAACAACGTGATCGTGCCAGTCCTGCCATCCTGGCCCATGGCCGAGCCTTCCAGGAGAATGGAACAGCATCCATAGTCCGGCGGCGATCAGGAAAACCGGCCACAGACTCCCGATGCGGACGTGGAAGAAGCCCAACTCGTTCGAGAGCGATACCGCTCCCCAGGCGAGAAGAATGACGCCCCAGAAGCGGCTGGCAGTATGGGTGGAGAAGACGATGGCCAGACCGGCGACAATCAGAATCGCGGGCCAAACGAACTGAAAGGACACGTGCGCCGGGACGATTCCTTGCTGGTCCAGCAGGAAGATCACCCCGAGCGTGGTGATCCACAAGCCCACAAAGAGCCCTGGCCCCACCACGCGTCTACGGCCGTCACTCATGTTCTTGCCTTGCCTCTGGAACCACTTTTCCGCGCGGCCGCGAGGACGACTGCGGGCCGGACATCAGGATCGCGCATCCGATGACCACAAGGACGAGGGGCCAGAACTGAAACATTCCCGCGAGCGCCGTAGACCTGATGCAGGCGTCGAACAGGCTACAAATCGCGCTCGAAATGACCGAGAGCATCCAAAAATTGTCCAGGTTCAAACGGCCGTAGCCTAGTTCGCCCAATTGAAGCACAACTCCCACGAGAATCAGAAGTGCCGCCCCCGGAATGAGGGCCGTTGAACGCGTGAAGGTGTGAAGAGGAGCCCGCCGGTCCTCGCTTGTCATTCTATCGCCTCCCGTGTGAATTTCGTGCCGTTCCATGGCGGCAGATTAGAGGCAGGCGAGCAAGGTGTCGCGCTCTTTTCGGCGAACGGCGGCTAATTACCGGCGAATGACGGGCAAGGAATTGAAAGCGGCAAAGGCGGGACGAATGGCGCGGCTTTTGGTCGAACGCAGGTGCTAAGAGAGGAGAGTCATGCCGATCCAGAAGGCTGCCGCAGCGACGATGCCGGTGACGACAAGCATGATTCGCAAACGCTTCTTGCGCGCCGCAAAGACGATGATTCCCAGAACGCAGAGCAGAAAGGACAGCTCAAGCCAGAAAAAGCGCGAGCCGAATCCGGCCGTCCATTGGCCGGCGTCGTCTTCGAGCCATACGGAAGCGAACGAAGTGGCTGCGGTGAGCGAAACGGCGACAACGCCCGCGAGCGCCATCCCCTTGGCCCACTCGGGGATGATCCAGTCTTTCCGTGCCTCGCGCCAGTCGGCCCAGGTCTGCGAGACAACCAGGCCAACTAGAATCAGAACAAACAGCGCCACGTTGCCTCCCAAGTTCGCGCCGCCCAGCGTTTAATAGAGGGCAATCCGTCTACCAAAACGAGCGTCGCGGCGCTGGAGCAAAGCGTCTGTTATGTCCAATGGCCACAATCGGGTGGTGCCAGTCGCGCCGCAGTCCCCATCGGGAAGTGTTCCCCAGGATGCACGAGCGGACAGAGCAGTGGTCCGATAATGGAAAGTTTTTGCACGTCCAGACGGAAGTTCTAGTACGTAGTTTTACGCATTGCGATTCTCACAACCGACGATGACGACGCGAAATGGACGTCGGCGGGAATCTGCTAGGATACGAATTCATGGGGATCCCGTGGATCATCGCTCATCGAGGTGCTTCGGGTCACGCTCCCGAAAATACGATCGCCGCTTTCCAGCGGGCGGTCGAACTGGGCGCGACCTTCATCGAGACCGACCTGCACCTGACCCGGGACGCGCGGTTCGTCGCGATCCACGACGCGGTTCTCGATCGCACGACCAACGGCCATGGCGCCGTACGCGAATTTACTCTGGCCGGAGTGAAGGAATTGGACGCGGGAATGTGGTTCGACCGGCAGTTTATGGGCCAGCGCATCCCGACGCTCGAAGAAGTGCTCGCGTTCGCAAGCGAACATGACGTGGTGTTCTACCTGGAGCTGAAATTCGAGGCGGCGTGGGGCATGCACCATACGCTCGCGGCGACAATCCAAAGTTCCGGGAACGCGGCGCGCACGATCGTGATCTCATTCGATCCGGGCACGCTCAAGGCGATGAGGCAAGTGGACGCCTCGATCATGATGGGGCTGCTCGTCGAAAAGGCAAGGCCCGACATGGTGAAGGCTGCCCTCGATGCCGGCGCGCGCCAGTTGTGTCCGCGGGCCGATCTGGTGACGCGGGATCTGGTCGAACGGGCGCACGGGGCCGATTTGCAAGTCGTGACGTGGACCGTGAATGACGCTCCGCAGATGCGCGCGATGATAGAGGCCGGCGTCGATGGCATCATGACGGATCTGCCGGACCGGTTGCGAGCGCTCGTTGAGGATATGTCGTCGAGCTTGCCTGCCAGGTGACCTGGGACTCTCCGCTCGAACAAGACCTCACATCAGTTGGTTGAAGAGCGCAGCGAACTGCGGGAGCGAAAGCTGCTCGGCACGGGCGTCGGGACGGAGTGCGCAGCCGGCCAGCGCGTCGCCGATGCGGTCATCCGGAACGATGGAGCGGAGATTGTTGCGCAGCGTCTTGCGCTTCTGGCCGAAGCAAGTCTGCACGAATTCAAGAAAACGCCGCTCGTCGCGCACCTCCAGCGAGCCGCGCTCGCCGGGCAGGTTCATCCGCACCAGCGCGGACGTGACGCGCGGTGGTGGGCGAAACGCGCCGGGCGGAATCCGCAGGACGATTTCAGGCCGCGTGTAAAACTGGCAGGCCGCCGAGAGATAGGCGTACGCGCGGCGTCCCGGGCGGGCGACGATGCGCGCAGCAACTTCGAATTGCATCACGACGTGAATCGAGGCGATGCGATCCGCGAATCCGAACAGGTGGTGCAGGATCGGCGACGTGATGTAGTAAGGTAGATTGCCATACACGCGAAATCTTTCGCCGGCCAGTTTTGCGAGGTCGAGCCGTAGAACATCGCCGGGGACCACTTCGACGCCGGGCCATTCTTCGGGACTCGCATCCACGCGCTGCCGCAAGTTTTCCGCGAGCCGGGCGTCGGTTTCGATGGCAATGATGCGGCGGCCCTCGCCGGCCAGCAGGCGCGTCATTTCTCCGTGGCCGGCGCCGATTTCGATCCAGGCTTCGTGGGCGCCGCGAGGCAGCGTTTCGAGAATCCGCCGCTGCCAGGCGGGATCGCCGAGGAAATGCTGCCCCAATCGCCGTCGCGCCATGTCGAACGAGTGTAGCAACACGAATGAACGGCAACAAACGCGCGGTAACAGATGCAGCGTCGCCGCGCGGGATTGCCTTGACGTTGCCGCCCGCCGTCCGTTACCGTTTTTGTTGCGGCTGAGGACCTGATGAAAATCCTGTTTGTCTCTTCCGAAGGACTTCCTTACTCAAAAACGGGCGGCCTGGCGGACGTGGTCGAGGCCCTGCCGAAGGCGCTGCGAGCGATGGGACATGACGTAGCCGTTCTGCTGCCGCGGTATCACGGCAATAAAGTTGCGTCGGTGCTCCTCTCGAGCGTAACTGTGGCCATGGGCGAAAGCCTGCGGTTTCCGGCAATCGCGGAAGGGAAGGCGGTCGAGGGAGTCCGCTACTTTTTCGTGGACGACCCGGCGTTTTTCGACCGCCCGCACCTCTATGGCGACAAGGCCGGCGACTATCCGGACAATGCGGAGCGGTTCGCGGAATTCTCGCGCGTCGCGGTCGAATTCATGAAGCGCCTATGGCTGCCGGACGTCGTTCATTGCCACGACTGGCAGTCGGCCCTGGTACCCGTCTTGCTAAGGACGCAGCATGCGGAGGACCGCGCGGTGCGGTCACTGCCCGTGATCCTCACGATTCACAACCTTGCTTTTCAGGGCGTGTTCCCGCAGGAGGAGCTGCGAAAGATCGGATTCTCCGACGCGCTGTTTACCGTGGAGGGGCTCGAGTTCTACGGCAAGGTGAACTTCCTCAAGGGCGGGCTGCTCTACGCCGACTACCTGACGACCGTGAGCCGCCGCTATGCCAAGGAGATCCAGACGCCGGAATACGGTTGCGGACTCGAGGGCGTGATACGCGATCGCGCCGAACGCCTGGTCGGCATCCTGAACGGAGCGGACTACGCAGTCTGGAGCCCCGAGGCGGATACGTTGATTGCCCAGAACTATTCGGTGCACAATCTCGACGGAAAGAAGGCGTGCAAGAAGGACCTGCTGGCGTCATTCCAGTTGCCGAACGAGAATCTCGACCGGCCGGTCGCCGGGATCGTGTCGCGGTTTGCGGACCAGAAGGGGTTCGACCTGATCGCGGAAATCTCGGGCGATCTGATGAAGGAAGATCTCGCGTTGGTGGCCCTCGGCACGGGCCAACCCGAGTACGAAAAGCTCTTCAAGCAACTGGCGGAGAAATATCCAGCGCGTGTCGGCGTGAAAATCGGATACGATAATGCGCTGGCGCACAAGATCGAGGCGGGGGCGGACATGTTCCTGATGCCGTCCCGGTTCGAGCCGTGCGGGCTGAACCAGATATACAGCTTGCGCTACGGCACCGTGCCAATCGTCCGCGCGACGGGGGGCTTGGATGATACGATACAGGACTTCGTCCCCAAGACCCAGCAGGGTACGGGCTTCAAATTCGAAGAGTACAGCGGTGCGGCCCTGCTCGAATGCGTGCGCGAGGCGCTAAAGACCTACCGCGACGCGAAGGCGTGGCGGGCGGTGCAGGCGAACGGCATGGCCAAGGACTTTTCGTGGAAGACTTCGGCCGTGACCTACGTTACGCTATACGAAGCGGCCAAGAGGTCCCGAATCCCGCGAGGCCGTGGATCATCTAAATAAACGGCGGTTGACCGGCCAGCGGACCGGATCACGCTGATAGGGGGAAACTTATATGGCAGATACTCTCGCAGCCGTAACCGACGCAAATTTTCAGGCGGAGGTCATTGACGCCAGTAACAGCCAGGTTGTGATGGTCGATTTTTGGGCCGACTGGTGCCGCCCCTGTAAAATGCTTGCGCCCACGGTCGATGAGATCGCGCGCGAGCACGCGGGGAAGCTCAAGGTCGTGAAACTGAACGTGGACGACAACATGAACGTGCCGGGAAAGTTCAACATCCGCGGAATTCCCACGCTCCTGGTCTTCAAGGGCGGGCAGGTGGCCGACCAGATCGTTGGCGCCGTGTCCAAGGACCAGATCGTCAAGGTCATCGAGCGCCACATTTCGTCCTAGGCGCGATTCCGTTTGTCATTGAAGAGCATTTTGCAGAGGCGGCTCACAAGCCGCCCCTTGCAGCATGTGTGGGTAATCTTTGCTCGAACATTGCTTCCGGCGCCGCAAAATTTCCTGCTGCTGCAATGCCGGGTTGCCTCTTGACAAGCGAATAGCCAGCAGCCATCTTAGTTGACTTTACCTTGCGGGAATTGGCGTCCCGCATACGGGGCGGCACAACGGGAGAGGGATGTGAGGGTCCGGGTCTGTTTCCACGACAAATGCTTCGACGGAGCTTCGTCCGCCGCGATTTTTTCACGGTTTTACCGCGAGCGCATCGATCCGAACGCCGAATTCCTCTACACCGGCATGACGCACAAGGCCTCGCAGCCCTTCGAGGACGGCATCTTCGACGGCGATGAGAACGCCATCGTCGATTTCAAGTATTCGAGTTCGCCGCAGCTCACGTGGTGGTTCGACCATCATCAGAGCGCGTTCCTGAAGCCGGAGGATGCCGAGCATTTCCGGCGGGACCGTTCCGGCAAGAAGTTTTACGATCCTTCCTATAAGTCCTGCACGAAGTTCCTGGCGACGGTCGCCTCCGAAAAATTCGGATTCGACGCCAAGCCCCTCGCGGAACTGATCGAATGGGGCGACATCATCGACGGCGCGCAGTTCAAATCGCCGGAAGAGGCCGTGGGGCTTGCGGAGCCGGCGACGAAACTCGCGCTCGTGATCGAAGCGGCGCCCGAAGCGAATCTGGTCCCGCGGCTGATCCCCGACCTCGCAGTCCGGCCGCTCGCTGAGATCGTCGAGTTGCCGCTGATAAGAAAGCATCTCGGTCCTTTGCTCGAGCGCCATCGCCGCTCGATCGAGATTTTGCGCGAGCGCGCGGAGGCCCGCGGCGGCGTAGTCTACTTCGACGTGAGCGATCTCGATCTCGAGGGCTACAACAAGTTCATCCCGTACTATCTCTATCCGGACGCTCTCTATTCGGTGGGCGTCAGTTCTTCACCGGTCCGCGCGAAGGTGTCGGTAGGCACAAATCCATGGAAGGAAGCCTCCGCCGAAGTGAATCTCGCTTCGCTGTGCGAGAAGTACGGCGGAGGCGGGCATGCGCGCGTGGCTGCCATTTCCCTCGGGCCGGGCGACCTTGTGAAGGCCCGCCAGGTAGCGAAGGAGATCGCCGCAGTGTTGCGCGCTTGATCGCCCCCGGCGTCGTCTTGTGCTGCGTTGGTCGCGCTAATCTCTCGTGTTAAAATGAAAGTTTGCCGGGCCGCTAGCTCAATGGTAGAGCAGCTGACTCTTAATTTGATGATATCGGTCCAGTACCGCACAAAACATTGGATTTATCGGCTGGGTCGGTGGTGTAAGTCCCACCATCCAACTGCAAAACGCTGTTTGCGAGTCACCAAATAGTCACCAACTGACTCGGTCTTCAACTCGCATGACGCACTACTGCCGCCTTCCTTCTGCGTTATCAATCGTCCAATCAGTTTTACGCGGCGCGTAGTACTTACCACAAGACTCAGGCAGGAACTCAGACATACCGGCCATCGAATGCGGCTCGACGGTTCCTTTCATGCCGTGGTCGCAGAAAATGAAGTCGAATATATTCAGACCTGAATCCGCGCCAGGTGACACTGTGACTCTTGTCAGCGTGTAGTCGGTTTCATTCTTGATGTCACAATCCAGCAGTTGGTCCACAAGGGTACAGCTCGCCTTTACGTTTTGCCTTTCCTCCTCACTCAAAGTACGGATTGGCCCAAAACCCGAGGTCTGTTCCCAGCCGCTATTTGGAAAAAGCCGCCAAGTCTTTCCAGTGAGCCGGTCTTCGCGAATCGCGAACGAGTTTCCTTCTACCTTGAGGTTGATATATCTGTACCGCGTGGGCCACACGAAAACCCCAAAGAGCAACGCAACCACTACGCCTATTCCAATGGTTACGCTTTTCCAGACGCCCGCATCAATCCTGGGAGGGGTTTGCTTTTGTGTTTTGTCTAACTTCACCCCAACCTCCGTTCTCAGACGATTCTGCTATCTAGAATCCGAGAGCCATCGCCTTGGTAAACGGTAAGTCTCCAACCCGCTACTTGATGGGTTCGCGCCATTCAATGACGCAAGGCCGCGCAGAATTCGGCAATGGAAATGTGATTGCTGGGCGTGCTGGCGGGAAACCTCGCTTACTGAAACCCCAAGTGTGTCAAAAGAGTACGTCGCTTTTGTTTGCTCTAGGCTTTATTGACTGATTAGCAAAGTACCATTCGGCGGCTCGTGTCCGCAGGCCATTCTAGAGGGGCGCGAAGGAGAACCTGCGTCACTAGCAAAACCAAGAAAATGAGGAGTAAATGAAAACAGTTACAGCGGTTCTGGCCCTTTTGATTTTCTCGAATGTCGCGTCCGCTCAAAGTCCCGATCCATCGAAGTGGATGTGCCGAAATCTCGCGGACTCGGGCAACTTCGTTTATCAAGGTGAAACGATTTTCGGCACCCAAGCCTGTCGTCCAATTCCACAGGCTGCGCCGGCTACTCCCACTGTTGCAACCGCCCCTGTTGCGCCTGCCGCGCCGAAACAGGACGCTGGGGTCGCTCCCGCGGCCACTCTAGTTGCTGTGTCTACAGCACCCGTGGCGCCACAGCCCGCAGTCACGGCACAACCCGCAGTAGAAACGCGACCGTGCCTTATCGTCAGGCAAGCTGAAGGTCACCGGTTCCGAAACTCCATGATTGCCGGTGCGTTGACGGGCGGGATAGGCTTCGCGGCCGGAGCAGCAAGTGGTGGTGCGAAGTACGAGTACGTTGATTCCCTCCACTTTTCTAATACCAAGCTGAAGTACGACGGAAAAGAACTACAGAAACTTCAAGAAAGTGGCGTGCATATCGTCACGGTCAGTAAGAAAGCTACAGGCGACGAGATCAAAGATGCAAGAGAATCTTGCAGGGAATAGGCAGCAAGGCCAGCGTGAATCGTGTAATTGTTCGAAGCGGAGGCAACGTTCATGGACCACAGGGTAGGCAGCATAGTTCCTGAGTCCGGTATTTACGACGTTCTCCACGACAATGTCCACGCACAAAAACACCAAGTAACTTGCATCGCAGGGAAGAGGTTTCCTCCGTGCCACACATGCGATAAACATGTCCAATATCGCTTGTTCAGATCCGCCACTCACATCGAAGACCATCATCTTCTCAAGAGGTGATGACTCAAATTCTCCACCGTCGTGCCGCCGGGCAGCCCAGCACGACTTGCCCGGAACGGCGCTGTTACTTTTTAGGTCTGACCGTTGAGGGCAGGAACTCGCTAGTGAATCCGCCTCCAGCGCTTGAAGGCTTTAACGTCAGTAGAATTCAGATCAAACCATTCCCCATTCATCCGTTTGGGCTCAAATCTCCTATGCCAGTACGCTTCGATTCCGCTGGGATCGTCGGTTCTGATGGAATGAACCAGGCTCACCTTTTCCGGTAGCTGAATCCGTATTTCACTCCCCCGGCGGACGGTGTCTTGAGTTTTCCCGATCTTGTAGTAACGCCCAGATTTGAAAAGATAAACTTCTCCAACTGGTTCGCTGACCTTGCCGTTGTCAGGGGCTGTGGGGTCATGAAGTCTGGCGAGCGCTACCGAACAGAGTGCTGCGACATCGTTGTAGTCGTCCTTACCCTGACAGTATTCCAATACTCTCTTAGCAAATTGTGCTTTCGAGCCAAAGCGCCGAAAGGATTTCTCG
Organism: Candidatus Acidiferrales bacterium; assembly: GCA_049523255.1. Classification (GTDB taxonomy): domain Bacteria; phylum Acidobacteriota; class Terriglobia; order Acidiferrales; family UBA7541; genus Palsa-295. The sequence goes on from JBEKNB010000008.1 coordinate 136,902, forward strand.
TTCGGGAATTCGGCGTTGTTGTTGCTTTCCACCGTCAACTCCCCGGAAGTTGGGAACTTGCCCAGTTTCCGCGCGAGGCCGACTATTTTTTCGAGGAGAAATCCGTTGTCATATGCCAATTGGAGTCGGTTGGGAACAAAACCGGCTTCTTTCACTGCATCGCCAAATCGAGCCCAGAACCTCCCCCAATCGTAGGGCTTGATTCCGGTTTCACTTTCGAATCTAGCCTTACCTAATGGCCTCCCGCCATTCTCCTGCGCGGCCCGTTTTATTTCGCTCAGAATCTCCTGTCTGGTGCGCATGATCGTTGGTTGAATCCTACCGCGACCACTGAAGAAATCAAAGGGTGGCCCGTCGAGTGGCCCAGCAAGACCACCCGACGGAACCCTTTAAGTCACGCAACCCCAGATGCGTTTCAAAGTTGAATCTCGTTTGGGGAGATTAAAGGAAGTGACGCCGCAAAAGTTGTGATGCACGCCACATCTGCGGGGCTCGAGATCTGTAAAGACGCGGCTGTCTGCAAGAACGTCCACCGGCCGTTAAGGCCGGCGGTGCCGTCCCAGATCACTTCCCCAACCACGCTTCCACTCGCGGTTGGAGAAGCTGGAACGTAGCCCGGCAGTGAAAAGTTTTTGTAGTTAGGGCTGGCGGGGCTCAGACCGTCAATGACCTGATACTGAAGTATTGGTTGCCCCGCGCGGCGCTGGACGGGGCGGAAACTGAAACGAGTCGAGGGGGTGCCGGCGGGCTGCACGATCGGGACGTTTGGTGTAGGCAGAGCAGACGCGAAGTTTTGAATACTCGCGGCGTCGCTACCATCCGCAGCAATAAACGGCTGATTTTCAGAGAGGTTGAAACTCCACTGAGTGACGATGATGGGGTCGAAAAAGACTTGTCCGACGCACTTAGACGAGGAGTCGATGACATCATAAGTTGGTACCGTGGCAGAGCCTTGAGTTTGGCGCTCACGGAAAGTGAAGCGTACGGATGGATAAAATGCGAAGTTCACGCCTGTGATATCCGCGCTGCCAACAGTCACGACCTGGCTTGTTGGCGCGAATGTTCGGCCTGGAGGGGAAGTAGGCGTAATCGTATAGGTGCCGTCGGGCAGAGACAGAGAATAGTTTCCCGAACCATCCGCCGTTGTGCTTCCAGACGTTGGGCCGCTGTAAGAGACTGTCGCGCCGGCAAGGCCGGCATTTCCAGAAACCGTGCAGTAACGAACACTGCCGCCTGCGAAGTTGACGACAGCGCAGCCAGTGATTGAACCACCGCCAAAAACCTGGATGCCCAGTAAACCCGACGCGATCGTCGAGTCTGACCACGATGCAAGCAACGTCCCATTCTTGAGAAAGAAGAGAGTTGATCCTACAACGGCTGCTCGAAACACATCCCCTACTGTTACGGTTACCGGAAATGTTCCGGGTGCTTGGAGGTAAGGCGCAACGTTGGGATCTTTGAACACAACGAGGCCGTTATTGACGCTTACAATGAAACCATAGCCTCCGCTCGTAAATCCGGGACTACTGGGCTGCCCGGTGCTTCGCAAACGTATTCCGAAATCGCTGTTGCCGCCATACGAGGCAATCTTAATTTCGGCGTACTGATCGTTCGGCCACGAAATGCCAGTGTAAAACGCAAACCCCGCTTCAGACGCGGAGTCACTAACGCACTCATCGTTCAGAATTTCAAGATTGGCGTTGAAGGGACCACCGAGGACAGACCAGTTCCCGCCGTCCGAAAGCGGATTTTCGTTCGCGCGCTGAAAAGAGTCAGCGGCCAATTGTGTGAATATCATGTGATTTTCCTTTGCTGCGGGGCAGCGATTGAATCTTCAAAAACTTAGTGGGGTTACTGCGGGTCGGCTGTGCGGACCATTGCGGACTGCCTTAAATGCCTAATCTCTTTCTTTGCTCCTCCGGCGTGAGACTTCCGAACGGGGCGGAAGCAAGACGCGCGGCCTCTGCGATTTCCGCGGCGCGGCGGGAGTTTTCCTTAGCTTCGATTGCGCTGGGTTGCGAGATTGCGGCGGGCGCTCCTGCCCACGTCCGGTCTGGCCGGCGGGGTGGAACGAACTGCGGTGTGACTCGCACGGGAGGTTGTCGCAACGTCACCTTTGGCTCAATGAGAGTCTTGTCAGCGATCGCCGCCTCGCGATCCCGCCACACATCGACACAGAACGAGCAGAGCCAACCTTCACCGGCAACCTGAGCGCATGGTGCGAGACTGAGGCACCACCGGCATTGTGTCGTCACAGGCGCGGGCTCAACCTGTATGACGGACTGTCTAACAGGCGTGAGATCAGCCGGTTTGATATCCTTTTTGACACCCTTATCGGTATCACAAGTGATACCACTCGGCGACGAGGACTCCGCAGCGGTCGGTGATATATGTGGTGCTATATACTTTTTCGCCGCGTTGTATATATCGGGTTTCGTCTCCGACGCTGCCACTTGGAATGGCGAGGTACCTTTCAGATCGGCTTTCGGTACCTCTTTTGGGACATCCTTTTGGATATCTTTTTGGACATCCCGAACCAACGAAGGAGGCTCAAACGCCGGCAACGACGCGCGAGCAATCTTTGCGGCCATCCGTTCCGCTTTCGTAGACTTCCAGTGACGAGGTATTTTCTTGAGAGCGCGAAGGCGTGCGCGCAACGACGCGGCGGCATCCGCGAAGTCGAGCACGGACTCAAGGCTTGTTATCAACTTCGCGAGCAGTCGTCGCGTTGGTTCTGAGTTCTGCGTCTCCACGTGCGCTTCGATGTTTTTCAGCACTGCCGTGACTGCGGCAAGTTTGGCTTCGTGGTCGGCGTGGAGTGCCACAAGAAGGACAGCACGATTAGATGAGCGGTCGGCCACGTCAATCCCTCCCTTGTTGGGCGGCGCGATGAAGACGCGCGACATCCAGTTGAATCAAAGCCTGTCCCAAGCTGTCCCAGGCGTCATCTGTGGCGCCGGGTCCATCGATAGAGAGTGCTTCCTCTAACAGGGCTTCGCATTCCCCGATCACAAAACGAATAATGCCCAGCTTTTCCGCGGCTTCTTGCGCGTCAAGAATGCGCTGACGTTTCGCATCCTTGCGATTGCCCACGGAGAAGAAACTCCGTTTCTGAATTTGGGACGGCGCCCCAAGATCCCCGAGAGCGCGAACGATCTGGGGTTCAATGAGACGAAGGCCAGCGGCATCCTCAAGATAGCTCCACTCCGAAACTGAGATCGCTTCCGCGATGGCGTGGGCGAGCAAGTCTCCGTCCTCGAAACGTTCTTTCACGACGCGGAGCACAAACAACGGCAAGGACTCACCCAAGCCCACGGTGATGATCGACGTGAAGTTGCTGCGCGCTTTCCCCACCCCTGCGCTGTCCACGATCGTGTATCTCTTCAGAGGCGGGAGATCCTGCTCGAGCACTTCAAAGGATCTGAGGATGCCTATTGAAAAATCGTAGGGCTCGCGTTTGTCTCTCATGGCGGTATCCTTGGAACACTGACCAGTAAAAACTTTTTGGGGCCGGGTGGCCGTTTTAGAAATTGACTTTTTGATTTCCAGATTCCCAATTTTTTCTACCCTATTTTTTTTTCTGGGATTTTTCTGCGAGCGCGAACGAGCGTCACTAGGTGATTAGCACCGCCGCGAATTCCTTTTGGGGCGGAGCCCTTGGGTAGGCCCTAGGGAAGTTAGATGACACCCCTATCACCCACGACGAAGAGAAACGAGACGACCACGTATCGCGCAGCGCGCCGGCAACGGCACAGCGGGCACATCGCGATCGGGCTCAATGAGAAGACCCGGCGCTGTTAGACGTTTTGTATGACGAGCGATTGCTTGCGGGCCATCCCACACTTTGCGCTTGACAGAAAGTCCTATTTATGCTAAACAATAAGTATGAGAATGGGGCGCCCGCCGAAAGCACCGAATCAGCGGCAGTCAAAAATGGTCGCCGTTCGTGTCACACCCGCCGAGCGCAAAGAACTTGAAGCGGCTGCCAAGCGGCTCAAACTCTCATTGACCGACTATCTGCGAAAGAAACTCGAACTGAGGCGAAGCGATGAAGGCTAGATATTGGGTGCATCGCTGCCCGAACACGGACTGCCAGAAATGGGCTCCAATATTCCCGTGTAGCAAGAGTCTGGAAGGGGAGGAAGATCCGCGTCCCCCCGCTCTAGGGCTGCTATCTGATCGAAGATGCGCTTATTGTGGTCAAAGATTCTCTGCACATGTTGACGGGCTTGAGGTTCACGAGATTGAAGTTCCTCAACCGTGACACTCAACAAACAGAATCGCTTTTGCTCTGACATAGAACCTCCGAGGTGAAAGATGAAACGCATGGAACCGCTGAGCCGTGACGAGCTGCTGGCGCTGCTGAAAGCCGCTCGGGAATCCAGCACGCGGGATTGGTGCATGCTCGTTCTCATGTACCACCACGGACTCCGGGCATCTGAAGCCGGCGGGCTGCTCCGATCGGATCTGAACGAGCGAGACTGGACTCTTAACGTGCGGCGGCTGAAGGGCTCAAACAAAACCCTGCAATCCATCTTTCCCAACGGCGTGAAGCTGCTGGACGCGCGCAAGGCAGTCGCCGAATGGCTCGAGCAGCGACCGCAGAGCGGTTACCTTTTCCCCAACCCACAGGGCGGGCCGCTGTCCCGAATCAGCGTCTACCAGATTTTCAAGAAGCACGCCGCGACTGCGGGGCTGCCGGCGCACAAGTCCAGTCCTCACGCCCTAAAGCACACGATCGGGCAGGATGCCCACGACAGCGGGCAGGGTATTGAAGTGGTTGCCGCCATCCTTGGGCACGCTCGGATTGATTCCAGCCGTCGCTATTTCGACATCTCGTTCGCCGACGCCAACCATGCTAGGCGAGCGGCCATCAATTTCAGAAGTTAACACTACGCGCAGGACTGACCCCGAAACCCCCGCTTTCCCAGACTGTAAGTCCTTGGGAATCGGGGTGCGCCTTAACTCTTCCGTATTGTGTTAACCCTGGACTCCCGCCCGGCGAGGGCCGGTGGTAACGAAAACACCCTTTCCAGCGATTGGCGTCTCAGGATGGGGTTAGGAGGCTATCTCATTGCTAGCGTTCGTCCTAGGCGCCCTGGCGTGATAGCTATAGGCATTCTGGGCGGGTTTGGAGGCGTCCAGCGGATCCCCGCGACCACCCCGCGATAGGCTCGCGCCGAACGCGCGCCGCGGTCACCCAGCTGGCGTGCTCGGGCGCCCAAAATGCAGCGACCGGACAGCCGGAACGGTCCAGCCGATCGGCGGCAAGCTGCTGGGCAAAATGGGCGACGTAGTGATGACCGACGAGAACGACTGGACAAAAAACGTCAGAACTTAATAAAACGCACGCGAGACAGTCGAACCTAGACTCGGCCGACGTGACCTGAAATCTACATACCCGAGCAGGTTGCCTTAGCCTGTCCAGTGACGTCCTAAAGACCCCGTGTATTTTTGCGGGTGTTGGGACCCCCCGGTTACACACCCCTTTGAGTGTGTTCACGAGTAGGGGGATGATTTTTGCGGGTACCATAGAGAAGAAGCTTGTTTGAATATATATATCTACTGTGTTTTCTGTCAATTACCCCCTCTAACCGGGGGGTTTCAGAACCCGCAAAAATACTTTTCACCCGCAAAAACCCCCTCCATCCCTGCGCGACATCAAAAGTCACCCTCGGTTCTCACCCGCACACCCGCAATAATCCCCAGGTGCCGGCCAACCCTCACGTCGGTTCCGTGGCTTTCAAATCTACATGCCTTTGGGATTTTTGCGGGTGCCACGATTTGACGCTTTAGTTTCATTGAGCGGCCGGCTGTTCCGCTCGACTCGCGGTCTTGTTCCCGCTCTTCAGGATCGGGTTGATCTCGTATTTGCCGCTCGGGCGCCCACGCCCCGCGTTGCCTTTGAAGATAGGGCGCAGCCAATGCTTCTCACACAGGGATGTTATCGTGTCTTTCGCTTCGTCTGGTTTGGTGAGTCCGGCCCAGCCTTTCTCGTACACGATCCGCGCCGTGAACCCATCCTCCAGGTCTCCCGCCGCAAGGCGCTCCGCTAGGGACGACAGTGACCGTTGGAAGGGCGTCCGGAGGCAGGCATATGCCCGCCGCGCGTGAGGCTTCAGGTAGTCCTCTAGGAAGCGGGTTACACACCTCAAGTGTTCATCGTCAACCGGCAGGAAGCCCGAGAGGTCCACCCCACCGAGCCCCTTGGGCGACTCCGCCGCCACATCCGCCAATTGGTACAGGGCGGCAAGCCGCGGTAGCAGTCCCTTGTACTTGCTGACGTGAGAGCGGATGGGCCCTTTGAAGCCCCGCTCGATTTGGAACTGATTCTCAAGCCAAGCCGTAAAAGCAGGTTGTGCTTGGGGCGTAAACTTTGCCTTGATGGATTCTGCTTTCTTCCACACGATTGCCTCGATCGCCTGCTCAAACGTAGCCTTTGCTTTTTCATCCGCCGCCCGGTCAATGGGTTTGCATTTCTCCGCGGGAATTTCATCCGGCCAGATGAGCAGGCCTATCCTTGCGATCGTTCCGTCGCTCGTGTTGCGCTCATCACTGACGAGATCACGCGCCACCTTGGGTTGTAATCCCCCGAACACCGAGAGGCACATGGTGGCGAACACGTCATCCCGCCCCATGCGGTCCTGCGAGTACGGGTCGTTTCCGTTCATCGCTACGAGAAACATTTCCCGTTCGGCTTCTCGTCCGGGCTTGTCCATTTGAGCCATCAGCCCGCTGATTTCGTCCCGATACAGCAAAAGCCCTTCGGGGTTCTGGAACATCATCGTGTGCATTTTTTCGGGTGTGGCATCGTTGATAATAAGACGGCGTCCGGGAGGAGGTTCTGTTGGCTCGTTCGGAACACGATTGGAGTCTTCCTCAACATCACCCGTCTTCTTTCCCTTGAGGCGGGCCTTGCGTTCCGTTACGGCTAGTTTGTAGGCAGCCATCCGATCCTTGTACACCTTCATTTCCTGGGCGTGTTCCTCTCGCATTCTGATTTCTACGCCCGTGAGCGTGTTCATAACTGCTTTCCAGGTCGGAGTTTTCATTCCACCGGATTCCGTGACGACAAAGCCGCCCAAGTTTAGAGCTTCCTTCCATGTTTCATCATTCGCCTTGGGGTACACAAATACCCGACGATTGGTTGCTCCAGCGAGGCAACAAATCATGGAGATCCCTACGAAGTCCAGCGGGACGCACATTCTCTCCGCTACATCTTTTGCCCATGGACGGAATGCTTTCGGCAGATATTCCAGTTTGAACGGTGGGACTGGGAGCAGCGGCTCATCGACAGGAACGGGACCCGCCCACGCCATCGGTTCGCTGGTTGCCGTGTCCGCTCCACTTTCTGCTTTTTGCGTCGCGGCTTTTTTCTTCGTCTTCTCAAGCTCTGCCTGGACTTGTTCCTCAGACATGGACTTGTAGTCGGGCAACGCCTCCGACGTGTCGGGTTCTTCCGCGCTAGGCGTGGAAGGTGCAGCGGGCTGCTCTTCGCTAGGCATGGCGGGTGGGATTGATTCACCCCCGCCAGCGGCAGACATAACGTCTCTGGTCGGCGCCGTCAGAAGTTTCCCGCCGGCATAGAGTTCTCCATCCTTCCATCGCTCGTCTTCGGGGATGTCTTCAACGTCACCCCATTCCGGCCAGTAACCCAGGATGTCGTGAATCTCTTCCTTCGCGCCATACCAGTCCAGTTTCTCGCCCCGCGCTTTCGCAGCTTCGTGGTGATGCTGGCAGCCCCAGTCGTATCGTCCCGATGCGTGGATGATGAAATAGGCTCCTCGCGGCGATCCGTCGCTGTGTTCGTCACCCTTGAAGCAATCCACCTCGAGAAGTTTTGCGCCCGGCTCCGTATCCCAGGGCTTCCAAGCCGGCGCATCTGTTCCGTAACTGGCGTGGATGTCGTAGCCTGCTTCCAGCAGCAGGGCAATATTGGCATCTATGTACGCCATCCCGCGTTCCACCACGTCAAGCGAGGCGGAACTGTATTGTTTCTTTGGTTCTAGTTCAAGCGAATCAATCCCCAGCGAAGCAAGGAATGACGCCTCGGTTTCTACGATTGCTGTGTTCGTTTCGGACATTTTAGTTTCCTTTGTGGCGTCGCGCGTCACACTTCCGATTTGACTACCCCTTTGCTGTCGCGAAATCCGAAGGGGCAGGTCAAAGGATAACCCTGCCCCTCCACCCTTTCGGGTTACTGCCCCAGGCGCGACTCTGGGTTTCTCAGACGCTCCCTGTCGAGAGCGGCTGAAACTCGTCATTACAAAATCAGCAAGCGCGCGAAGGGCGCACCTTTGTGATTCCAGTTTCGGAATCCCGCGGGTCTTAGAAATCTCGCGGCATCTACGCTCTTTGGGTCTGAATCGTAGCGGTCGCGTAACCTCTTGTTTGCCGCTTCTTGTTTCTCGATCGTCCAGTTGATGCCCCTCGGAACGGTCCAAATCACTTGCAATCGGTTGGGTGAACTCTCTGTGATAGCGGCAGGCGGACGCTGTGTGCCCGCTCTCACTTCATCGCGAATCCGCTGTAACAACTCTCTCCCGTCTTTATCTCTTTCGATGAAGATGTGCGCGATGCGCGAGATGTGATCCTTCGTTCGGTGCGTCGTTCCGGGCTGGAGCGGCGACATGCTAATGTAGATGTTTTCGCCCCTTTCGTTCCGCGCGATCAACCGATCAATCACTTTCGTTTCTGTCAGTCTGTCGAACAGCACGAATCTGTTCATCCAGTTGTCTTTGCCTCGCGAGAAGCCCAGGCAGATGAGATCGCCATTTTGGAAGTCCAGCGAGCGGACGTATTCGCGGAAGATGTTTCGCGTTCGCTGTTTGGGGTGGTGGGAAATACCCGTTACCGATGCGTATCCGCTGCCCGGTAGGTTGGTTGTCCCGACCCATTCGACAATCATTCGTGCATCGGAGTTGTTTGCGTCGGCTCGCCTATCCGCTGTGCCGTCAGCAATGGCGTTGATGTGGGCTTGTTCCGCCGCGTCGGGTTGCTGCTGTCGTTCTATTTCTTGGCGACGCAGCCGCATTTCCTCGTCGTGCCGTGCCTTAGCTTGCCCCAACGGCGAGGCAGCGACTTCTTCCAGGATGGCTGTGGGAACTGCTAGAACGCCCGAATCGGCCGTCCACAACCGCCGGCCCGTTTCCTTCTCGACGATCGTGAGGGGCTGGCGGGCCTCATCGCGAATGATGGTAACGTCTTCGCGCAAGGGCAAGCCCTCTGCAATCGCTTCAGCGGTGTGGGCATCGCGAATCATCTTCTGAACTTCTGCGTCAAGTTGTGGTGTCATTGTTTTCCCTCGTTCTTCGTTTGCTATCTGCGCGTGCCTACTTCCGCGGGACAGCGTGGGCATCTGTGACCTTCTGATTCCGAATACCAGACAAGTTCTGCGCCGCATGTCTGGCACCGCATCATCGTCAAGAACGACAATCCCCAGCGCTCAGCGGATCCTCTTTCATCATTTAATGCGTCGATATACGCACGATGAAGAACGCTCAGGTCCCGATCTATCTTCCCGAGACGGCTTCTAAGATTCTTGAAAGTCGTCACACCTTCGGGCTCGCCGTCATCCCAGATAGTTGTGGCGTCTTCTATGAGCTTCGCCACGTCGCTGATTTGAGCCCCCGTGAGTTTTCCACTGCGAATCCTGTATCCCATAGCCCGAAGGAACACATCGGACGCATTGGTGGATTCTTCCAACTTCGGGAGTCTGCGGTACTTCTTCTGCAAGTCTTGAAACGTTATGCGTGCTTTGCTCATTGGTCTTCTCCGTTGTGTTTGAATGCCCGCGTGGAGAAGCCAATGCGGCCACTTCACTGATCGAGGTAATGATTTGCGGCACGGTCCCCTTTACGTCCCGGTAGTGGCCGGGCACAGGGTTCCGAATCTCCGCTGTCATGCTGTTTGCTGTTACCGCCAATTTACTAGCCGGCTGTTTTTACACCGCGGGTCTACTGCTACCCGCAGGCGGAACCCACCCGAACAACGTTCAATCAGATGGACGCCCAGCAGGAAAGCAAGGTCTGTGTCCGCGATATCGTCTAGGCGGTGTGCTGTAGGCTCACCGCCTCGAAACTCAGCCATACCCATCAAAATGTGTTGCCAGATGCCTATCCCCACCGTCTCAACCAGCCTTTCGGCGGCTCGGGATAGCGTCTGATCTGTGAGATACTCCCCTCTGCGAATAACAAAACACAAGGGTGCAGTGTTTTTCTCACAGGCTTCCGAGACGCTGACGTTGTGGCTCTTGGTTGTCTCCATTGTTCTCTCCTAATAATAAAACACATCTTGACGATGTTTTTCTCATCTGGTATACTGGCTTGGTATGGTTACGGCCGCCAAACGAGCCTTGGCAGGACGCCAGCCCGCGAACTACTACACGGCGGATATCCTTCGGGAGTGTCCCGAACTAGCCATCTACGCTGATCTCGTCCGGCGGCGGGTATCTTGGGCGGCGGGCAGTAGCTACAAAGCAGCCGAACAGGATGACCTATTCGCCGCGGTGTGGGCGACTCTCATACAGCAGCGGCACCGCATCGCCGCCGTCGTCAAGAAAGACGGTGAAAAGGCTTCGTTCGGATACGTTTCACTCGCAATACAGAACGCAATTAAGACGGCGCTCGTCTCCTTGGGTTATCTTGCGCGCTCGCGGGATCGTTTCCTACCGTGCGAACCCGACTACACCGTTGACCTGATAAAAGGCACCTTCGCTGTTCACATGCTTGAAGGTTGGGTGAACATCCCCATTCAGCAGCCACAGGACACGAGTCCTTACTCCGTCGCGCACATGTCCGATCACTTCTCATTTCTGACAACGACAGAACAGCGGCTCGCCTACTACCGCTATAAATGTTTTTCTTGGGATGAAATCTCTAAACTTGTTGGTCTGCCGCTCGCGACTGTTCATCGTCACTGGCAAGACGCGCTCGCAAAGATTGAAGCCGCGGTAAAGAACAAAGAAAAGCCGCGACCAAACAAACTGACGCGCTTCCTGGCGCGGCATATGTCTGGCGCGTCGGTGATGAACCCAGCAAACCGTTGGGGTGAGCCGACGTTATGGTCTATATCCGAAGCAACGCAAGCGGAACTCAAACAACCGCCCAACTACTTTGCCGCGGGCAAGTGGGTTGAGCAAGAGTCGTCCCCTGTAATCTGGACTTATGAGCGCACCGAAGAGACGCAGCGGGCGAAACCGTGCGCGAGCGCGAACTGTGTCAACGGGACTGACGGCGCCGCACATTTGCCTCGCTTCTACCGTCGCCTATTCGGTTATTCGCAAGGGACTTGTCTGCTGTGCCGCGTGGGTCGCATTGACGGGCTCTGGCGCAAATGCCCGACGTGCCGTCTCTGGGACAGGCTCAAAGGTCTGTGCCCTTTCTGCAAAGCTTCCGCAGTATCCCGCGCGATCGTGGGCATTCGCGGATTTAATCGTTTCCGACAAACGCAATGGAGATTGCCGCGCCGACTCTGCAAAGACAAGCCGCGGCTCGTTCGCATTTTCCTTCTTGACTTGCGACCCGTAGCGAAAGAAATGTTCGTGCCTAACCCGCTTCCGCTGGGCGGCGGACAGGTGTCATGGGTCAACAAAGGCGGCTGGCGGACAACGGGACTGGACGATTACAAGTGGCTCGGCGGCGCGTTCGTCACGCACTTTGAAAGCGACGGCACGCACATGCTCATCTTTCAGGATTCGGCGCAACCGCTGATAACGCCCTACCGCGACACCGTCGCGACCCACGACGAGACTTCCCGCATCGTCACGACTGTGCCGCCGCTCTGGGTGGACGACAAGCCGCGGGACACTAGAATTGTTCGCACGGTGTCGGCGGGAACAGCGAAAGCGCTAGAAGATGCGGAGAACGAATGACGGGCATAGCACTTTCGTTCCATGGGTTTTTGCTGGCGGCAGTGCTAGGCTCGTTCGCGATGCGCCCGGCGGAACTCAAGACGGCACTCAAGAGAGCACTCCAAGAAGCTCCGTTGTTTGCGAAGGTTCTCATCGCTCTGCCTCTAAGTATCGCTGTCGCCTTCGGGCGTGTCGCAATAGTCCTCATCGGGGCTGCGCTGTTCACCGCCGCGTTGATGACGTGCCTCGCGGCTTTCCATTCCACACCCCGACGATCCCCTCGACAAGAGCCCACACCAGAGCAGCCACAAGAGCAAGTAGCCCGCGCTCGCACGTGGGGAACAAGGTCGCTCGCGGAGCTAGACCCGAACGGCGTTCTCAAGAGGGGCGGCAAGTGGCGTCCAGGATTCGGAATGTAACGGAGGCCAAGATGCAGATAGTTAAACTGATAAAGCGACAGTTGCTTTTGCGCGCAGACAACACACCGTTTGCGTCCGCAAGAACGCCGATTTTCTTCGCCGATAAAGAATCGCGGGATAGTCTGATCGAGGAAATAAAACTCCGCGACGTTCACCCAGCGTCACCGATTCGGGTCATCTGGGAGTGGTGGCGCGTCTCCCAGTCTCAATATCACTATAAAGAATCAGGTACCGTCGATTTGGGAGATCTCAATGCGTGACGTGAACCTTAGCGGCCGGAAACACATTGGCATAATCGCACTCGTTGTGGCCGCAAGTATCCTCGCGTGGGCGGAATGGGGCGCGCATCAACGCGAACTGTACGCGGAGGCACGCGGCGCTGATTGGATGCAGTTCCAGGCGAGCGGAGTTTTCGGCACGACACTGGAAGCGGTTGCCCCTTGGGAAGATCAACCCCTTGCCGACAAACTCGCACACGATCCGGCAATCTCAGCGAGACTTCGCGCGCAAGGCTTCAAGACCGTGCGGATCGGTACGATCGTCGAGAAAATTCAGTGATGGAAGTATCCACATACCGACCCGAAACGAAGAAGATCATCTCGATTCCCGCGACATCAACCGTCTTAGTCGTAGAGGATAAAATTGATCGGCGCGCCTGGTTCGTCTCTCGTTACCGTGTGCCGCGGGCGTTGTTGGCGAGCACGGCCGTTGAAGCAAACCGGACACTTTCTCAATTCCTGATCGATGTCGTCTTCTTGGATTACGATGGCGAGAAACCCGGAGAAACTTTCGAGCCCGTCGCCCGCTATCTCAGCACAACGAACTACCGCGGAAAGATTTTCATCCACTCGCTGAACACTTTCGGGGCGCAAGTCTTAAAGCGGATTCTTCCGTCGGCTGCGCTCGTGCCTTTCGGCGATTTTGAGATTGTGTCGGTACGTGGGGAGAAGATCGTGAACAGAGACCGCGTCTGAGCTTCAAGTAATCTCAGAGGGGACAAAATGAGCGTTCAAAAAGTCGTCGCAAGAAGGAAAAACATGGTCCACAAAACGATCTATTTGACTGAGCAACAATCCGTCGCTCTGCGAAGGATCTCACGAGAAACGGGCATCTCGAGATCCACCCTCATACGCGAAGGAATTAGCAGCCTTCTCAGGAAACGGAAACACGGACGTTGCACCTTTCGGCAATTTTGAAATTGTGTCGGCCCGCTGACCTCGTTTTCTTCCTGTGCTAAAATTCTCACCGTGCAGCGAGGGACAATCGTCAAACACCACGGTAGCTGGGTCCTCCGATACTACGAAACCTTCCTTAAAGACGGCCAACGTGTCCGCAGAAAGTCATTCAAACGACTTGCCCCCGTATCTGCCGACTATCCCACGAAGCGCAGCGTTTTGTTGTTGGCCGAAAAGACGCTGGCACCAATCAACGCCGGAACACAGCAGCCGGAGTCAGCTATGCGCGTCGTCGATTTCATCGAAAACGTTTTCCTGCCTTACGTCTTGAAGGAACTGCGTCCCGCGACGTACAAGAACTACAAGAAAGATTTGTACGAGAAGCATCTAAAGGATCTGCTTAGCGACGTGCGCCTGCGCGACTTTCGGACAGTGCATGGACAGCGAATCCTTCGCTCAGTTTCCCCGCCGACGAAAAGGCAGGGGTCGGGCCGAACGACTCTACTACGCGCCAAAGCATTCCTATCCAGCGTGTTCAAACATGCCCGCCGCGAAGGATTCCTTGACAGTCCCAACCCCATGCGCGACGTCAGTGTGCCCGGCAAACCTCAGAAGTTTCGTGGCGCTGTCTACACGATGGACGAGATCGAGCGAATCGCTCGGTACGTCGGCGAGGCCGATATGGCGGCGTTCACAGCGATCAGCGTCGCTGCGTTTGCCGGTCTGCGCCTGTCAGAACTGCGCGGCCTTCGCTGGTCTGACTACGACGGGCAATCTCTTACAGTCTCCCGATCGGTCTGGCGCACGCACGTGGGGCCGACGAAGACGGAAGCGAGCGCGGGTTCCGTGCCGGTGCTGCCTGTTCTGGCGAAGATTCTTGGCGAACACCGCGTCCGCGTAAAAGGGAAGGACGAAGACTACATCTTCAAAGGAGAGCGACGCGGTGCGCCGGCGAACCTGGCAAACGTCGCCCACCGGGTCATCAAACCCGCTCTAGCGAAGGCCGCGCTGGCAAACGAAGAGGATGAACTGTTAGAATGGCGGGGCTGGCACGCTTTTCGGCGGTCGCTGGCATCGAATCTCTATTCGTGCGGCGTGTCGCCGAAAGTGACTCAAGCGATCTTGAGGCACAGCGACATCGGCACAACTCTTGACTTCTACGTGCAGACGCCGGACAAGGAATCTCGGGAAGCATTGCAGAAGATCGAAGATTGGATTTCCGAAATTTGAGTCACCGCTTTAGTCACCATCGTCCGTAAGTCCTTTGTGGGCCGCTAGCTCAATGGTAGAGCAGCTGACTCTTAATCAGCGGGTTGCAGGTTCGAGTCCTGCGCGGCTCACCACTTCTTTTCAATAGGTCAGCCTCCTCGGTCTTTTCCGAGACAAAAGGCTGTGCCCAATCCTTGCGCCACGGCCGACCCAAAATCTGCTCCGCTAAGAGTCTCCACGGCGCAGCGCCAGCGGCATCTCGATTGAGTTGAGCCTGCGCCGCAGCCGTCGGGGAAGGCGCCATGGCAGTGACATCCGTTCACCGCTATCTGATGTACGGCTAGTCCGCGCGTTTCTACGGAAGCAAACCGAAGAAAACCACAGCGTTGGGCGTCCCCACGTAGACCTTGCCATTCGCGATCATCGGCGTGACGAACTTGTCGCTCGAGTTGTCAGAGAACTGATCGCGCGCCGCATTTTGGTTGCTGTCGTATAGCTCCGTTGCAAGATTCGTCGCATCGTAGGCGCGGAGCACTCCCGTGCTAGTACTCTCGATCGTCCACACAATTCCGTTTGTGGTACCGTTCGCCGAAACGCTCGGCGTCGCTCCGGGATAGCCGAATTGGTGCGCGGTGGACGACGAGGGCGACGTCGCAAGCTTGGCGCTCGCGATTGGAAACGCCATCATGTAATTGCTCTCGGGGCCGTAGTAGACGATGTTGTTGCAGTACGCCGGCGCGGACCACACGCCTCCGTTCAGCGCGCCGTCGAGCTCCTGATAGATTCCGCTGTCATTGCTCGTGAATTTCCCCATGTTGTCGCGGTCCACGACGTACACGTTCGAGTCTTTTCCGGCGCCGATGGCGAGGTGGCGCGTGTGCCCCTGCCCGTCGACTAGATCGGGCAGCACCATCGCGCCGCCCGAACCGAGATCGGTGTCGCCGCTCGATTCCGATTCGGCGGTGCCTGAGGTGTTGTTCATCGCGAAATAGTCCGCCACGGTCAAGTTGCCGCCGGATGCGGAAAGCTTCATGAATGAGTTGCCGTAATCCCCCTGGTTCGGGAATCCGCTGGCGCTGAGGGTCGTGTCGAACGTTCCGTTGCCGACGAGAAAGTAGATGAATCCGGAGGCGTCAGCGGACAGGCCGGAACCGGCCATCCAGATGCCGCCCTCCTGCCCGAATTGCGTCGTGCCGTTCGCCGTCAGGTTAAGCACGTTCACGCGCTGTAGCGTCGATTCGCTGTAGGCGATCACCCAACTCGTATAGTTCGGGGCGTCGCAGTGGGAAGTCCACGCAGTGTATATCGTGCCGTTGAGCAGCAGGAGCGCCGCACGCTCTTCGTAAGAGGCGGCGTTGAATGTCTGCGTTCCGCTCGAATTGCCCGTGCCGGTCCCGGGGAAGGTGGCAGCGATTTCCGTCGGCCCGCCGTTGAGCTCCGCATGGGTGACGAGGTCGATGGCGTGGAGCCGGTGGTGATATGCGTTGTTCGAATCCTTCGACATCGAAACGACGAAGATCGTCCCGTTCGGCCCTGCGGCCGGATCGATCACCGGCGTGGACGTAATTCCGATTTCGGGCGTCACCTGAGTGCAGCCTCGGTCGTCGCTCGGCATTTCGGTGCTGGGGATCACGGAAATCTGCCAGAGCGGCGCGCCGGGAGTGTCCGCGTCGAACGCGTAGAGCATGTCGTGTTCGGTCGCGACGAAGAGCACGTTGTGCTTTGCGCCGTTGATCGTCAGGTTGGGCACGTAGAGAGGTTCCGCATCCACCAAGCCGGTAACGGAGACGGAACCGAGCTGGCCAAAAGTCGCCGAATTCACGTTCGCCGTGGTCAGAAGCATCTCATTCGGGTTCAGCCCGGTGCGTCCGATGTCGTTGTGATAGGTCAGCACGCTCACGCCGCTCGGCGGAGGCGGAGCCACGGGGTTGATGGTCAATGTGGCGGCGCTGCTGGTGATGTGCCCGGCCGTATTGCTGACAACAACCTGAAAACTCATCCCGCTCTCGGCCGTCGTCGTCGACGAAATCGTATAGCTTGAGGATGTTGCTCCCGCGATGTTTGTGCTCGTGGCCGCGTTCTGCCACTGATAGCTGAGTGGCGCCGTTCCAGTCGCCGTCACGGAGAAAGTCGCGCTCTGGCCCGCCGTCACGGTTTGATTTGCCGGTTGCAGCGTGATCGCCGGAGCTGTCGGCGCCGCGCTCACCGTCAGAGTCGCCGCCGTGCTGGTTATGCTGCCCGCTGGGTTGGTCACCACAACCTGGAACGTCAAGCCGTTGTCGGCCAGCGGCGTATTCGCGATGCTGTAGGTCGAGGAAGTCGCGCCGGAGATGTTCGCGCCGGTGGCGGCGTTCTGCCATTGGTAGCTCAGCGGCGGCGTGCCCGTGGCCGTCACCGTGAACGTGGCGGGCTGCCCGGCTGTTATCGTCTGATTCGAGGGTTGTGCCGCGATCCCCGGCGCGACAGTATTCGTGCCCGGACTGCCGCTGCCCCGATTCGCCGGGCTCACAACTCCCGCGCAGGCGGACAACCCCAGCAGTGCCAGCACGGAAACGAGTGCATCGGCCCTCAATCTCAAGCGCGCCTCCCGTTGAGAAGTTCCTCGGAATCGGCCCGAGGATCCAACGCAATCCTCCATTCGGGCCCCCATAGACAATCGGCTTGGTCGGGATTTTAGTTAGCCCACGCGAGAGAAACACCTGTACGAAAGGCCAGGGTTGGGCAGGTGGTACTGGGGGGAGGGCGGCCCACAATGCCGTCCATTCAAAACACGAATCCGAGCGCTTCAAGCTATGCATCGTCACGAAGCAGATGGTGAAGCCCGTGCCGGATGCCGGTTCGTATGCGCCCAACGATCCTCATCGACGAGCGCCTGGACGGAGCGCACCTGTCTTACGACAGAATGGCCAGTTTCCTGGCTCCGTACGGAAGTCCCGAAGCCTCGAAGGTCGCCCGCGATCTGGACTTCGAGGTCGAGGCGCTGTTGACCGCTGCTGCTAAGTACGACAGATCGCCGTCGGCTTGATCTGCCTGCGTTGGGGACCAAGTTCTCTCGTGCTAGAATCAAAGCTACCGGACGCGACCAAGGGACTGTCCATGGCATTTCATTTGACCACGACCTCATTTCGAAGTGGCGGCCCCATTCCGAAAAAATTCACTTGCGACGGAGAAGATGTCTCTCCCGCACTCTCCTGGCCGGATCCTCCCACAGAAACGAAAAGTCTGGCCGTGATCGTAGATGATCCCGACGCGCCCACAGGCACGTGGGTCCACTGGGTGCTCTATGATCTTCCCGCCGGGACGCATGAGTTGCCCGAAGGGACGCCGAAAGACCGTTCGCTGCCGGGTGGGGCACAGCAGGGGCGCAACGACTTCGGAAAAATCGGTTACAACGGCCCCTGTCCGCCGCGGGGCACCGTGCACCGCTACTTCTTCAAGGTCTATGCCCTGAACTCAAAGACAGGTCTCGACCCAGGGGCCACCAAGAGCCAGCTCGAGCGCGCCATGAAGGGACACATCCTGGCGCAGGCCGAGCTGATCGGAAAGTTCCAGCACTAGCGCGGTGCTACCCGCGCGCTTGAGCGCTTGCGAGGTAGTCTATGCAGCCCTGCAACGTCGCGAGCCGGGGATAGTCGGCCTCGGGAATGTCAATCTTGAGTTCCTTGTGCAGGCCGATCACGAAGTTCAGCAGATCCATCGAATCGATGTCCAACTGATCGCGGATTCTGAGGTTAGGTTTGATCTGCGATAGGTCTGCCTCCGGAGCAACTTGCGCCAGAGCGCGGAGAACGGTTTCTCTGATCTCATCTTTCGTCATAGCTTGTCCGGTTCCTGGAGGATCCGGTCCACGGCAGCCAGAAAGAGCCCTCCACGATGTCCATCGGTGACGCGATGGTCTCCCGAGAGCGTAGCTGTAATCACCGGCCGGGACGCGATCTGGCCCTCGGATGACCATGGCCGCTCGACAATTTTGCCGAAGCCCACGAGCGCGACCTGAGGGGGATAGATGATGCCGAAGACGGCTTCTACTCCCTGTTCTCCGAGGCTGGTGACCGTGATCGTCGGGTCAGTCAGTTCCGAACTCCTCAAGGACCCCGAGCGCGCTCGTTGAACGAGATCGCGGAAGTTTCTCATTAGTTCGCCCAAGCCTTGGCGGTCAGTATGGTGCAGCGCGGGGGCCACCAGCCCGCCGCCTCGCAGGGAAATTGCCACTCCGACATGAACGTCGGGACTCGGCGCTGCTTTTCCATTGACCCACAACGCGTTCAGCTCCGGAACTTGGCGCAAGCCCAAAGCGACCGCCTTGAGCAGAAGCACACCGTATACGAGCCGATCCTCGACGGAGCGTTTGGCGTTTTCCTGCGCGAGCCACGCCATGGCCCGGCTCATGTCGATCGTGGTGCTCAGATAGTAGTGCGGAATTTCGCGCTTGGATCGCGCCATGGCGGCCGCGATGGCTTGCCGCATCCGGGCGGGACGGTCCAACTCCACAGCTGGTACCGGCTGTACTGCCTTGGTTTGCGCGGCCCGCTGGACATCTTCCATCGTGATTCGACCGCCTGGACCTGTTCCTGAAACCGTGGCGGGGTCGATCCCCAGATCGGCAGCAAGTTTCTTCGCTACGGGAGAAATGTGCAGCCGGGCCGGTCCTGCGGCAACCGCCGAGGGAGGCGGCGCCGCGGCTCGAACAGGGGGCGCGGCTGGCGCCGCAGTCGGCTTGGCGGGGATGGGCTGGGGCACCGCAGGGGCCGCGGCCCCGGGTTTTCCTTCTTCACTGATGATCGCCAGAAGAGTTCCAACCGGGACCTTCTCGCCCGGCTGAACGAGGATCTTTTCGATTTTCCCCGTGGCGAAGACCTCGACTTCTATATCTGCTTTGTCCGTCTCCACGTCGGCAATGATGTCACCGCGTTGAACGGGGTCCCCGACATTCTTACGCCAGCCCAGGAGCTTGCCTGCGCTCATATCCGCTCCGAGCTGCGGCATGACGAACTCAGCCATGGCGAGGAACCATCTCCCGGGCTGCGCCGACGATTTGGTCCACCTGCGGGAGGGCTGCCTCCTCAAGATGCTTGGCGTAAGGCATGGGCGTCTCGGCGCTACACACGCGCGCTACGGGCGCATCCAGATCGTCGAACGCATTCTCCATGATCTGCGCGCTGATTTCGGCTGCGAAGCTTCCGGTGCGCCAAGCCTCATCGATAACCACCGCGCGGTGTGTCTTTGTTACGGAGTTCAAAATCGTTTGCGTGTCGAGCGGACGAAGAGTGCGGAGGTCGATCACTTCTGCCTCTATGCCGTCACCGGCAAGCCGGCCGGCTGCTTGCATCGTCTTTCCAAGCGTCCCTCCGTACGTGATGAGCGTGATGTCTTTGCCGGGTTGCATCACGGCCGCCCGGGAGATATCAAACGCCTTCACCGTCTCCTCAATCTCGCCTTCCATGGGATATAGCGTCGCGTGTTCGAAGATGAACACGGGATCGGGCTCGCGAAGAGCCGCCAGCAACATCCCATACGCATCCACAACGGTCGCTGGGGTCAGGACTTTGATGCCAGGAATATGCGCGTACCAGCATTCCAAGCTATTCGAATGTTGCGCCGCCATCTGGCGGCCCCCTCCCGTGGCTACGCGAACCACGAGCGGCACGCCCAATTGTCCGCCGGACATGTGTCGCAGGGCTGCGGCGTTATTGAGAATTTGGTCCATGGCCAACATACTGAAGTTGACGGTCATGATCTCGACGATCGGGCGCATCCCGCCGAGCGCCGCCCCGATTCCCGCTCCCACGAAAGCGGACTCCGAGAGCGGAGCATCACGAATCCGTTCCGGCCCGAACTCTCCAAGAAGACCAAGGCTCACCGCAAAGGCCCCGCCGTAGCGGCCCACATCCTCCCCCATCAGGAAAACCCGAGGATCATCGCGGAGGGCTTTCCGCATGGCCGCCCGAACGGCTTCGCGATAGGTCATCTTGGTCATGGCGCCGCTTGTCCTTGGACATCCTTCAAAAGGTCCTCGACGGGTTCGCGCGGGCTCGCTTCTGCAAACTGGACAGCTTCGTCAATTTCAGCGCTGATTTCCGATTCGATGCGCGCGATGTCCGAGTCCGTCAGCAATCCCGACTCTCGCAGCTTGGACTCGAAAAGCACGATGGGATCGCGTTTGCGCCATTGCTCGATTTCCTGCTTCGTTCGATACAAGTCGGGATCGGCCATCGAATGAGCGCGGAAGCGGTAGGTCCGGAGTTCGAGAAGGAAGGGGCCATTCCCACTCCGCACGAAATCGGCAGCCTGCTTCGCGGCCGCTTCGACGGCAAGAATGTCCATCCCATCCACCGCGCTGGAAGAGAGATCGTAGGAATCAGCCTTCCGACTGATATCGGTCTGTGCCTGATGGCGCTCCAGCGCCGTGCCCATGGCGTAGAGATTGTTTTCGCATAGAAAAACGACGGGAAGTTTCCACAGTGCCGCGAGATTCAGGGATTCATGAAATTCGCCCTCGGCAACCGCGCCGTCCCCAAAGTAACACGCCGTGATGCTCGGCCGATTTTGGAGTTTGTCGGCGAGAGCCAGACCGACCGCGACGGGCAATCCGCCTCCCACGATGGCGTATCCACCGTAGAATCGGCGGCTCACGTCGAAAAAATGCATCGAGCCGCCGTGACCATGGCTGCATCCCGTGGCTTTGCCAAACATCTCGGCCATCAATACTTTGGCGGGCATGCCCCGCGCCAGCGCGTGGCCATGTTCCCGGTACGTTGCAACGATGGCATCGTCCGGCGTAAAGGCCTGCATCGCCCCGACACCGGTGGCTTCCTCCCCGATGTAGAGATGAAGGAATCCGTGAATTTTCTGAAGGCTGTACATCTCCGCCGCTTTTTCTTCGAACCTGCGGATGCGCAGCATTTCGCGGAGCAGGAAGAGCGAATGCTCACGATCGACGACCGGGCGTCCCGAAATGGCGGGCGTGGTCATTCAATCGCCTTCGAGCGTTGAGATGTCCCCTTCGGGGAGGCCGAGTTCTCGAGCCTTCAGCAGCCGGCGCATGATCTTGCCGCTGCGCGTCCTTGGCACGGAAGGCACGAATTCGATTTCTTTTGGAGCGACGACTGCTCCCAATCGCGTGCGCGCAAACGCCAGCAATTCACGGCGCAAGTCCTCGCTGGGTTTGTATCCCTCATGGAGCACGACGAAAGCTTTCACAATTTCAAGAGCCATCGGATCGGGTTTGCCAATGACGCCCGATTCAGCGACCGCCTTGTGTTCCATCAGGACGCTCTCCACCTCGAACGGCCCGATCAGGTGTCCTGAGGTCTTGATCACGTCGTCCTTGCGGCCGACGAACCAGAAATAGCCGTCGCGGTCCCGCTTGGCTAGGTCACCCGTCAGGTAGAAGCCGCCCGCGAAACACTTCTCGTAGCGCTCCGGTTCGTCCCAGTATGCTCGAAACATCGACGGCCAGCCGGGACGAAGAGCCAATTCTCCTTGAACATCGGCGTCTCGAATCTCTTCCACCGAGCCGTCCTCTTTTATCTGCACAATGGCCGCTTCAATCCCCGGCAAGGGGCGCCCCATGGATCCCGGCCGGATATCCATCGACGCGAAGTTGGCGATCATGATGCCGCCAGTTTCCGTCTGCCACCAGTTGTCGTGGAAAGGCAGGCCGAAAGTTTCCTTGCTCCACACGACCGCCTCCGGATTCAGAGGTTCCCCAACGCTTGAAAGGAACCGCAGCGACCGGAGGTCGTATTTGCGGACCATCGCGGCGCCCACCTTCATCAACATGCGGATCGCCGTCGGCGCGGAATACCAGATCGTGACCTTTTGAGATTGAATGATTCCGTACCAGCGATCCGCATCAAAATCTCCTTCGTCGATGATGCTGGTAATCCCGTTGGTAAGTGGGGCAATGATGCCATAGGAAGTCCCCGTTACCCATCCCGGATCGGCGGTGCACCAGAAGATGTCGCCTTTGTGGAAATCGAGCGCAAGTTTGCCCGTAATGTGATGCGCGATGACCGCCCCGTGAACGTGCACCGCTCCTTTCGGCGTGCCCGTCGTTCCACTCGTGAAGTGCACCAAAGCCATATCTTCGGGTGATGTCGGCGCAATGGAATAGGAATCTTCGGCCTCGGCCATGGACTGGAGCAGATCGATGGTGTTCGGCACGTTCGTCGATTGGCGATCGTCCCCAACCAGCAGAACATGCTCGAGAAAGGGCAGGGAGGGGCGAAGCGCTCTCACTTTCCTCTCATACAGTGATTCGGTCGTAACCAGAACCCTGGCGCGAC
Organism: Candidatus Acidiferrales bacterium; assembly: GCA_049523255.1. Lineage (GTDB taxonomy): Bacteria > Acidobacteriota > Terriglobia > Acidiferrales > UBA7541 > Palsa-295. The sequence continues at coordinate 159,844 of JBEKNB010000008.1, forward strand.
CGATCGTGAGGCGCGATCGAGTGGGCTCGGGACCAAACGCCGAAAATAGCGGACAGAAGACGGCTCGGTGTTTCAGGGTTCCCAGCGCCGCAATGTACAATTCGGGAATCCGGCCGGCCAGGGCGTAGACGCGATCGCCCTTATTGATCCCGAGTCTTCGTAGAACATTCGCGAATCGATTCGTCAGCTCCCGAAGCTTGCCGTAGGTGTAGTCGAGGACCTCGCCGTTTTTGCCGAGCCATCGAATGGCAAGATGATCGCGGTCCGTACCGTTCGCATGGCGGTCGACCGCTTCATAGGCAATATTCAGGCCCTGGTTTTCGGGAAGGCCATCAAGCTCCCGTCGAGCATCTTCCCAATTGAATGTCCGGACAGCCTGTTCGTAGTCGCGAAGGTTGGGGGCGATGGCCCAGTCGCGCGCTGTCTTTCTTATAGGCTGCCATGCCATTGGATCGCCCAAGCTACAGTGCCACGGGATAGCCGGCTCACGCTGTGCCGTACGTCACAGCGCGTGCGCTGGGGGCATGCCCCCGCGAAATGGCGGGGCATTGTTCAAGTAGTGGGAGGAATCGCTAACGGGGAGGCGTGGCGGCGTAGCACCCCAATGACGAAACCTTAGCGAGGAGAAGAATCCCCGCCAGAAGGCCTCGTTGACGCCTTGTGAACGAAATGCGGCCCGGCTATGCCCAGCTGAAGCCGCTCTTCGCCAGCGGCAGCGAGCGGATGCGCTTCCCGGTCACGGTGAAAATCGCGTTGGTGATGGCCGGAATCATCGGCGGCAGCGCGGGCTCACCAAGGCCGGTGGGCGGATTGTCCGTCTTCAGGAAGTACACGTCGATCTCAGGGGGCGCCTGCGTCAAGCGCAGTGGCGGATACTGATGGAAATTGCTCTGCACCGCGCGGCCGCGATCGATGGTGATCTCGAAGCCCATCGCGTGGCTCATGGCTTCGATCACCGCGCCCTGCGAGATATTTTGCGCAGCGCCCGGATTGATCACCTGACTGCCAATGTCGCCGACGACCCAGGCCTTGTTGACCTTTACCTTGGTGCCGCCGGTGACGCGCACCTCGGCGACTTCGGCAAAGTATCCGCGATGGCTGAAGTGGAACGCCACGCCCAGCGCGGTGTCCCTCGGAAGTTTGCGCTTGCCCCAACCCGATCTTTCCGCCACGGCCTTGAGCACGCCGGTCATGCGTTGCGCGTCAAATGCCACCGGCGCGAACGCAACCGGCGTTCCCGGCGGCGGAGCGGCGGACGGCAAAGGCGTGGCGGCAAGCAAATCAAGGCGGAATTGAACCGGGTCTCTTCCCGCGGCGTGCGCGAGCTCGTCGATGAAGGACTGCATCACGAATGCGATCGAATTGCTTCCGGGAGCGCGCATCGCACCCATGGGAACGCCGCTCGGCATCATGGACGAGAGTTGCGAGAAATTCGGAATGAAGCGCGACGGGAATTCCTCGCCGGAAAGGCCGGCGGCCTGCGCGAAGCGCCCGTTCTCGCCGAACGTGACGAAGTGATTCTGCCACGCGATGATTTTGCCGTTCGCGTCGACGCCGCCCTTCAGGAAGTGGAATCCCGCCGGCCGGTAAAAATCGTGGGCCATATCCTGCTCGCGGGTCCACAGCAGTTTCACCGGCACGCCAACTTGCTTGGCGATCCATGCTGCTTCAACCATGTAGTCGTCCGTGAGGCGCCGGCCGAAGCCGCCGCCGATGCGGGTCAAATGAACGGTGATGTTTTTTTGATCGATGCCGAGCGCCTTCGCGGTCTGGGCCACGCCGGTCGCGGGCGTTTGGCTGGGCGCCCAAACTTCGAGCTTGCCGTCCTTAAAATACGCGGAGCAGTTTTGCGGCTCGAGCGGCACGTGCGAAAGAAATGGATAGTAGTACGCTGCTTCGACGACCTTCGCGGCGCTGCCAAAAGCAGCGTCCACGTCGCCGTCCTTGCGCAGCATTTGCCCGGGCTGCTTCTTCGCAATTTCCGCGGCATTGCTCGCGTAGAGCTCGCTGCTCTGCGCTGCGGTGGGGCCTTCGTCCCAGGTGACCTTGAGCTTGTGGTCCCTTGCGTAGCGGGCTTGGTACCACTTGTCGGCGACGATGGCGACACCGCCGGCAAGCGCGCTCGGGTCGGCGCCTGGCTCCACGATGAAGGCATGCCTGATACCGGGCAGCGCCTTGATCTCATCCAGGTTGGCGCTGGCGACTTTGCCTCCGAAAACGGGACACTTCTCGAAGTTCGCGTAAAGCATGTCGGGCGTAGTGACGTCGATCCCGAAGAGCGGCTTGCCGGTGACGATCTTGGAGATGTCCGGATTGGCCGTGTTCTTTCCGATGATCCGGTAGTCTTTCGGATCTTTCATCTTGAGCGTCTTCGGATCGGGCGGCGTCAACGTGGCCGCTTTGGCCGCGAGTTCGCCGTAGCCGGCCGAGCGCTTGCTGGCCTCGTGATTCACGCGGCCCGGAGTGGTGGTGCATTCGGCTTCCGGCACGCCCCAGGTCTGCGCGGCTGCGGCGATCAGCATCTGGCGGCCGCCGGCGCCAACTTGCCGCAGGGGATCCCAGTTCATGGGTGTGGCCGTGCTGCCGCCGGCGATCTGCAAACCGTATTTCGCGGGGTCCAGATCGCCCTGCTCGATTCGCACGTCCTTCCAATCGACGTCGAGCTCCTCGGCGATCAACATGGGCAGCATGGCTTTCACGCCCTGGCCGATCTCGGGATTCTTGGCGATGATCGTTACAATGCCATCCGGCGCGATGCGGATGAAGGAAGTGGGCAGCAGCGTCACGGGCGGCCCGAACTGCGCCAGCACCTTGTCGATGGGCTCCACGTAGTAAGCGAGCAGCATCCCGCCCCCGGCGATGGCGGTCGCGCGCAGGAACGACCGGCGATTCATCTGGCCCTTCGATTGGGGCGATTCGTGCGAATCCAATTTCGGCAGTGTCGTGGCCACGGAAGCCTCCTTACGCCTTCTCGGACTCAATCAGGTCCGCATGGGTGGGTTGAGCCGGTTGCTTCGCTGCGATCTCGGCCGCGCGGTGTATCGCCTTGCGGACGCGCAGATAGGTTCCGCAGCGGCAGATGTTGCCGTCCATCGCGGCGTCGATGTCGGCGTCGGTGGGATTCGGCTTTTTCGCCAGCAGCGCCGCGGCGGACATCATCTGTCCCGCCTGGCAGTAGCCGCACTGCGGCACGTCGATCTCCTGCCACGCGATCTGCACCGGGTGCGTGCCGTCCGCCGATAGCCCCTCGAGAGTCGTCACGTGCTTGTCCGCCGCCGCCGATACCGGCGTCATGCACGAGCGGACCGCATCGCCGTTCAGGTGTACCGTGCAACAGCCGCACAGCGCCATCCCGCAACCGTACTTCGTGCCCGTCAGGTTGAGGGTGTCCCGAATCACCCACAGAAGCGGCGTGTCCCCGGGGACATCCACCGTCGTAGGGTGCCCGTTTACTGTCAGTTTGTAGGGCATGTTCAACTCCGAACCGCGCAGGGTTATGTTGCCAGCCGGGGAAGTTAGCACCCTGCCCCTACGGTGTCAAACCGCATTGAAACGTATCTTATTCCTGTCTTCAACCATCGCATTGTGAATAGTTTTGGGAGGATGCTTTTGCGGGGGGGGGCACCTCGCAGTCGGAGGGTGGGTCTTCGCACGTAATACCGTCGCGGCGCTCAACTCCAGGTCGGGACCGCGACCTCCCGCTACCCGATCTAGACCCATATCAACTTGCCCCGTTACATTACCGCGCGGATAATACCGTCCAATGGCTGAAGCCAAACGATGGCCCAGATGAAACACACAATACCCGGAATATTCCTGATCGAATCGAGCTATCGAAGCGACGAGCAGAATGGCCTGCGAGAGAGGTACGCTCTCGAGGAGATTCTATTAGCGTCTGGGAGGCGGCTACAGCATCACTACATCCGCACGCGCAAGGAATTGAACGAACTGGTCAAGGAATTTCGCGACTCCCGATTCCGCTACCTCCATTTGGCCTGCCACGGGAGCAGGGAGGGCATTGCATTGACATACGACACCATACCATTTGCAGAACTTGCGTCGATTCTCGCGCCCGCGATGGATGGCAGACGGCTTTTCATTTCAGCCTGTGACAGCACAAGGTCGGCGCTCGCGATTCCTCTCTTTCGGCGCAGCAGCTGTTACTCGGTTGTTGGGCCTCGGGGAGACATTCGCTTCCATGACGCGACAATGGCTTGGGCCCTGTTCTATTCGCTCATGTCCAAGGCGAACCGCCAGGCAATGCAACAGGCCGTCATTAGGGAAAACCTCCAGGTCGTGTGCAATGTTCTCAACCTAAAGTTCCAGGCGTTCTTTAATGAAGACGGCGCAGCTCATCTGCACGTATTCCGACCTGCCTCTCCACGTTAGCCTCGCGACTGCGACGGGTTCGCAGGGCCCTAACTTGTAAGGCGGGTGCCCCACCCTCGCTTTTTTTAAGGGCGGGATACCTTTAGTTGCGGCTTTGCCAGTGGAGTTTGGGCAGCCACGACGAACCGCCACCAGTTCGTCGTGGGCCTTTCGATTTATTCGGTAGAATGCCTACTTGGAGAAGATTCCGTGCCCGAGACGCACAACTTGAATACACCCTTTCAAGTCCAAGGTGTCTTCTGGTTACCGAGGAATCCCCGGGAGACATTCGGTGGGCTCCTGGTTCACAGCAGATCAGGGACGCAGTTAACAACATCTCCTGTGCTTAAAGCTATCGAAGGACTTTCGGCTCTAACTGGCGATGAAGCTTATATTGACACCCTATACGGACTCACGACGGAAGGACCCTGTACACTGTTTTGGCTCCAGTCCCCGAGCCAGAACGGACTTACGGATCTTCGCACCGGACAATCTTTGAATTTCCGCCAGTTTCGCGTTGGCCTCTGCGCTTTTGGCTTGCATATACTTTCTAGCTCGCATCCATGCCTTACCTCTGCCAGTTTTAGTTACTCAGGGATCAGCGAATGGATACCGAGACATCCACAGATTTCCGAGACATCCCGCGCACTAACGTTCGTCCATCAAAGGGATACCTCGCCGGTGTTCGATGTATGCTCGCGCGATATAAAGAGTCGCGTGTCATTCGACATCGTAGCTAGCATAGTTCATCGCTCATCCGGCGAATACCATACCTCAAATCACAATTACCTCGTTATCGAGCCATCCGAGCCGAGGTCAATCGAATGGCTCTGGGACCTCGCGTCCCGCTTCGAGAATCTGTTTTCTCTTTTGCTTGGCACTTCGGTCTGCTTACTCAGCGTCGGAGTGAAGAACGGGGATAATGCTGCCTGGTTGATACGGCGCAGAAAGCACAGGATCAAGAAAACCGATCCGTCGGTGTCGATTACGTGCGACAGCCTGCATTTGGTTAGAGCGGTGTTGCTGTGGTTATCAACCCCTGACAAGTTTCGATCGCTCGAGAACCTAATCTATGGAACAATCCGCAACAGCCCGTCCTTCGTAGAGACTGAATTCCTCTCACTCGCTCAAGCCGTAGAGTCCCTCCATCGACTCACTGACACCTCCACGATTACCGATCCGGATTCGTTCAAGAGTGTTCTCGAATCGCTTCAAAACGAAATCGGCGAGATGTGCGGCGACGCAGAATTGGCTACTAGGCTTAAGGAATCCATCGAACATGCCAACGAGCCCAACTTTCGAACTCGCGTCCATGGCTTGCTGTCCAGATTGGGACACGGCCAATGCCAGCAGTTGCTTGGAGATCCTCTGGAGTTTGAGCAAGTGCTTCGTCAGACTCGGAATTACCTAACGCATCCAGGAATACACCGAGGAAGCAAGGTTCTCACCAAGACCAAGGAACTGTTTTTATTCAATCAGAAGCTCCACGCCTTCTTGCGCCTCCTGATGCTCATGCACATCGGTTTTGCGGCAGACGAGATATTCGAACCAGTGGCTCGCCAGTCGAGAGAGTGGCACTGAAGAGCGGCGGGGCTTGCGAGGCCTCGTCTAAATTAAAGTCATCAACCCTCGTCTTTTCTTGCATTTGCTGTCTACGTAGTTTTACGGATAGACACCGAATCGCCCACTGTATTAGCGTAAGTCGGGGCACTTTTGGGCCCCGACGAGGATCGAATATGGGCAAGCGCACTCGCAGTCGGCAGGGCGCCGCGAAACCGCGGGCAGCACTCTCGCGTCATCGCCGCAAGTGCGCCGTCTGCCGCCACCCCGAACGCGACGCCATCGAGCGCGACTTCCTCCACTGGCGCAGCCCCGAAAAAATCGCGGCGGACTACCACATTCCCGACCACTCCTCCGTCTACCGCCACGTCCACGCCACCGGCCTTTACCGCCGCCGCCGCGCCAATCTCCGCTACGTCCTCGGGCATATCATCGAGCAAGCGTCCAGCGTGAAGCCGACTGCCCGCGACGTCGTCCGTGCCGTCATCGCCTGTACCCATATCAACGACGCCGGCCAGTGGATCGAGCCAGCGCGGGAGCCCGTTCCTAATCGCCAACCCGTTCGAGTAGAAACCAATGCAACTCACTGAAAACACAACTCAGCGCGCAACTCTAATCGCCAACTTTTGCGGGGTGATTAGAGTCGCTGCCGCAATCGAGGTCGCGTCAGGAATTGGTCGCGGTTTACGTGGCGGGCACTTCGATGCCGAGAAGCTTGGCGGCGTTGAGGAGCAGAATCTTCGGCCGGACCGAATCCTTCAGCGGCAATTCCGCGAACTCGCCGAGCCAGCGCTCCGGAGTCATCATCGGAAAGTCGGTGCCGAAGAAAGCCTTGTCCTGCACCAGCGTATTGATGTTGTGGACGGTCGAGGGAGGGAAGTACTTCGGCGCCCAGCCGGAAAGATCCATGTACGTGTTGCCCTTGTGGCGCAGCACGGCGAGTTGGTCGTCGTGCCAGGGCCACGACGGATGCGCCATGATGATGCGCATCTCCGGAAACCACGCCGCGAGATTGTCGATGTAGGGAATCGGCTTGCAATACTCGAGGACGATCCCTTTTCCGCCGGGCGACCCGGCTGCGACGGCCGTCGTGCCCGTATGAAAAATTACCGGCAGGTTCAGGCGCGTGATGGCTTCGTAGATCGGGAAGAAACGCTCGTTCGTGGGGTCGAATCCTTGCGCGGCCTGCTGGAACTTCATCCCCCGCAGGCCCATGTCCGCGCAGCGCTGCACTTCGTTGACCGCGATCTTGCCTTTCCAGGGATCGACGCTGCCAAAACCGATGAACGTCTTGGGATACTTCTTCACCCACGCGGCTGTTTCGCCATTGTCGATCTTCACGCCGCTGCGCGTTTCGCCGTCCACGTCGAAGATGACGGCCATCATTTCAAGGTGCTGATACATCTCGGCCATTCCATCTGGATCGGAGCTCCACTTGCCGGTGTTCATGGGAAGCCCGGCCTTCACCGTCGGAGCCCAGCCCTGCTTGGCGCGCTCCCCGGTCAGAATGTGGACGTGCATGTCGATGGCTTTGAGCAATGTGGTCCCCTTGAACTAGAGAAAAGATCAGGCGGTCGCTTGAGCCGCGTGGAACGCAGCCGGGATTCTCATCTCCCGGCAGTCCGGTGCCACGCGCAATCGAGCCTCTGTGTGCGACTGAACGGCGGCGGCGTCGAGCCCCGGCGCGAATTCGCGAAGAACGAGCCCTTCCGGCGCGACGTCGATCAACGCCATGTCCGTGTAGATGCGCGTCACCCGCCCCGGCGCCGTCAGCGGCAGGCTGCACTTGTTGACGATTTTCGGTTTACCCTTGTTCGTGACGTGCGTCATGGTGACGAGGACGTTCTGCACCCCGAACGCAAGATCCATCGCGCCGCCCACGCCGGGAACTTTTTCGCCCGGAGTGCGCCAGTTTGCGATATCGCCATTGGCCGCCACCTCCAGCGCGCCGAGCACCGCGTGCGTGATGTGCCCGCCGCGAATCATCGAGAAGGACGTCGGGTGGTCGAACACGCTGCCGCCGGGGAGCAGCGTGACGTACTGCTTGCCCGCGTTGATCAGGTCGGGATCTTCCTCGCCGGGCGCGGCCAGCGGCCCCATGCCCAGGATTCCGTTTTCGCTGTGGAAGAAAACCTCACGGTCCTTCGGCACGTAACCGGAGACGAGCGTCGGGATGCCGATCCCGAGATTGACGTAACTGCCTTCCGGCAAATCGACTGCGACTCGATAGGCGATGCCGTCACGGGTAAGACTCATAGGGCCTTCCTCTGGAGCCGGGGTTCGGTTTCAAGAAACTTGGGATGCCGCGCAATATGAACGACGCGGTCCACGAAAATTCCGGGCGTCTGCACGTCCTCCGGCGAGATGCCGCCGACGGGGACGAGTTCGTCGACTTCCGCCACCGTGATCTTGGCCGCGGTCGCCATGGGGACGTTGAAGTTCCGCATGGCCATGCGATAGCTGACGTTGCCGAGGCGGTCGGCGCGATGCGCGCGGATGAAGGTGAAGTCGGCGTGCAGGGGTTTTTCGAAGACGTACTCACGGCCGTCGATGACGCGCGTCTCCTTTCCTGCGGCGAGTTCCGTTCCCGCGCCGGTCGGAGTGAAGAATCCGCCGAGGCCGGCGCCCGCCGCGCGAATCCGCTCGGCCAGCGTGCCCTGCGGCACGAGTTCCAATTCGATTTCGCCCTTGAGGTAGCGCTCCTGGAAGGACGTGTTGCCGGGATGGCTGGGAAAAGAGGCGATCAGCTTGCGCACGCGCCCGTCGTGAATCAGTCCGCCGAGGGCGTGAGTGCCCGCGCCGGAACCATTGTGAACGATGCAGAGATTCTTCGCGCCCTGCTCGCGCAGCGCTTCGAGCAACTGGCCCGGAAGTCCCGGATCGCCGAATCCGCCCAGCAAAATCGTGGCGCCGTCGAACACATCCGCCACCGCTTCTCTGCATGTCGCCAGAGTTTTATCGACCATGGCCCCCCACCCCCACAACGCTTCGCTTCCAATTTGACTGCGCAATTTAGCATGCGCCCGATCCAAATATCAATTCTAACGCGTCTGGCCGCTATGCCAAAGCGTGCCGTCAGTCCGCGGCGGTGCGGGCCATATCGCGCTCCAGAAACCGAGCCGCGACACAAAAGAGCAGGCCCCCTACCAGCGTGGTGAACGCCGCAGTGGACATCGAATATCGGATGACACCAACGCCGAGAATGGGACGGTAGTGATCGTTGAAGACGCCGATCAGGAACGGACCCAAACCGAGGCCGACCAGCTCCGAAATCAGATAGATGACCGAGGTGGCGAACGCGCGCATGCCGACCTTCACGACGGAATGCGAAACGGCCACGATGGGACCCACGTGAACGGGCGACATCGCTGAGACTATCGCGAAGCCCACAATGCACCAGAAAAGACTGTGGGAGAAGACAAAGAGGAGGACGCCCGGAAACGCCAGGATCGAACCGATCGCGGACACGTAGATTTTCCAGCGGATGTTCTTGCGCGCCAGCCGATCCGAGAGATATCCACCGGCGAGTGTGCCGACAAGGCCTGCTATAGCTCTCACCGTGCCGATGTACGTGCCGATCTGGGCGGAATTGAGGTGATGGATTCTGCCGAGAAAAGGCGCGGTCCAGGTGCCGAACCCGAATTGGGTGAAGGTAGTGAAGCAGAATCCCAGCAGCAGCAGCATGTAGCAGCGCTGGCTCAGCATGAAGCGGAACGTCTCGCGAAGGTTCTGCTGGCCGGTGCTCACTTTCTTTTGTTCGGAACTGCCGCGGGCGGGTTCCTTGACCGTCAGGCGAAAGATGAGCGCGACGATCAAGCCGGGTATGCCGGCCACGAGGAACGCATCGTGCCAGCCATAATATTGGTTCACCCACCCGCCGATGAAGGCGCCGAGGAATCCGCCGAACACCGGCCCCAGCTGATAGACCGACATCGCAGTGGAGCGTCTTTCGCGGGGGAAAAGATCGGAGATCATTGAAGCCGAAGGCGCGGTCCCCGCTGCTTCTCCGACGCCGACGCCGAATCGCGAAAGCGTCAGTTGCAGAGCATTTCGCGCGATGCCCGCCAGAGCGGTCATGCCGCTCCACAGCACCAAGCCCCCTGCGATGATCGACCGACGGTTTCCACGGTCGGCCCAGCGCGCCACCGGCGCGGCGAGAATCGAGTACATGATGACGAAGCCGAAGCCGGAGATGAAGCCCATAACCTTGTCAGACAGGTGGTAGTCGTGCTTGATCGGGTCGATGAGGATCGTGATGACGGTGCGATCGAGAAAGTTGAGAGAGTAGATGACCGTCAGCATCACCAGGCCATAAATGGCCGTGGTGCTCGCCTTGGCTCCGATGCCTTTGGCGCCTTCTGTAGAAGTGCCTTCCGTTTGCATCTTCCCCCCGGACCCGCCCCGATTGGCACCGGGGAGCCTATTCTGTGTCCGCACGTACGTCAACATCGAGATTTGCTAAAAACGTCTCGAGACCGACCATCCGCAGAGCCAGGAATCAATGTCAGTCGGAATTCCCGGCGGATGGCGCACGCATGTACAATGAACGGAGTTCAGGAAGGCTGATGCCAAAGTTCGAGAGACATATCTTCATATGCACGAACCAGAGGCCCGCGGGGCATCCCCGCGGATGCTGCAATGCATCCGGTGAGGGGGAACTGCATCGCCTGTTCAAGGTGAAACTCGCGCAGCGTGGCATCAAGGGCACCGTGCGCGCGAATAAGTCCGGATGCCTCGATCAGTGCGAGATCGGCCCGACGGTGGTGGTTTATCCGGAGGCCGTGTGGTATGGGCACGTCACTCCGGCGGACGTGGACGAAATCATCGACTCGCACATCATCGGCGGCCAGCCGGTCGAGCGATTGATCATTCCGGATTCGCTGCTGAACAACACCCAGCAGAATGGCGCCGCGGGCAAAACGTCCGAACGCGCCGGTGAAGAAGGCGTCGCAGATGCGAATTGACATCGGGCTGTTTAGAGGATAAGAACAGCCGTTGCATTCAGAGAAACAGGACGCGGGCCGAAGAGACAGGAGGGCAGCCATGGTCATCGACGTTCACGGTCATTTGACGGCACCGGATTCACTCTACGTTTATAAGGCAAACATACTGTCGCACCGCGGGTCGCACGGCCGCGGGAAGGTGGAGATCAGCGACGACGAAATGATCGCGTTTCTGAACGAGCCCACGTTCAATACGGGCAAGTCGCACTTCGGGCTGCTGAAAGAGGTTGGCACGGATATGCAGCTCCTTTCGCCGCGTCCGTACCAGATGATGCAGGCTGAGAAACCGGCAAAGGTCTCGCAATGGTTCATCGAGGAGTGCAACAACCTCGTGGCGCAGCAGTGCCGCCTTTTCCCGAACGTGTTCAAGGGCGTTTGCGGCCTGCCGCAGTCTCCCGACATCAGCCCGAAGAACTGCATCTCCGAACTGGAGCGGTGCGTTAGAGGATTCGGTTTCGTCGGGTGCCTGCTCAACCCGGACCCGAGCGAGGCGACGAACTACGATGTGCCTTCGCTGGGCGACGAATATTGGTACCCGCTCTATGAAAAGCTCGTGGAACTCGATGTGCCGGGCTACATTCACGGCGCCGGGTGCCGTTCGATCCGGCACAGTTACTCGACGCACTTCATCAACGAGGAAACGATCGCGGTTGTTGCGCTAGCCAGCTCGCGGGTATTCAAGGATTTTCCGAAGCTGAAGATCGTCGTCTCGCATGGAGGCGGGGCGGTGCCCTATCACTTCGGGCGCTTTCAGGCGCCGTCGCTCCGGCGAGGCGGAGAGACGTTCTACGACGGCCTGCGCCGGTTGTATTTCGACACGGTGTTGTACACCGCGCAGGGCCTCGAGTTGTTGATCAAAACCGTGGGCGCAGACCGCTGCGTCTTCGGCACGGAACGCCCCGGCGTGGGCACCGCCAAGGACCCGAAAACGGGAAAGTGGATGGACGACGTCAAAAGCTACATCGACGGGTTTGCGTGGCTGAGCGACGCCGACAAGAGGACGATCTACGAGGACAACGCCAAGAAGCTCTTCAACCTGAACATCGAGGCAAGAACCGGAAAGGCCTGAAGTCCGGCCGAACCGCGCAGAAACTGATTCGAGGACTCCGATGCCAACTGCACAGAGCAATTCCAGTCTGGAAAAGGGAACTTCAAGCACGCCGCGGTACCGTGCGGACCAGGTCGGAAGCTTTTTACGGCCGCCGGAACTGATCGAGGCGCGGCGCGCCGGAGATCCGGAGCGCCTGCGGGAAATCGAGGACCGCGCAATTTTGCGCGTGCTGGCCAAGCAAAAGGAGCTGGGCTTCGAGGTCTTCACCGACGGCGAGTTTCGCCGGAGCAATTTCATGGGCGATTTCACCGAGGCGGTCGAAGGAATCGACTTCAGCGAGGGCCTGGCCAGAACCTGGAAGGCCCAGGAGCAAAGCGAGCGGCCGCCGGACGCGCGGATGGGTCCGGTGCGGGGGATAGTGGTCTCGAAGCTTCGCCAAGTTCGGCCGCTGACCGGCCACGAGCTGCCCTTTCTGAAGAAGCACAGCCCGGGCGACATCAAGATGACGCTGCCGAGCGCGACGCAGTTCCCGGCGATCACCTTCAAGCACGGCACGACCGACAAAATCTACAAGGACCACTCGGCGCTGCTCTGGGAGATCGTCGAGATCATCAAGACCGAGGTTGCGAAGCTCGCGGCGGAGGGCGTGAAGTACATCCAGATCGATGCGCCGCGCTACAGCTACTACATGGACCCGAAGTGGCGCGACTGGATCCGTACGAACATGAAAGTCGAGCCCGACGCGGCGTTGGATGACGCGATCAAAGCGGACAATGCCTGTTTCAAGGCGGCGCGGCGGCCGGGAGTCACTTTGGGCATACACCTCTGCCGCGGCAACAGTCGCAGCCACTGGTACGCCGAGGGCGGATACGATCCGATTGCCGAGAAGCTCTTCGGGACGATGGATGTGGACCGGTTCCTCTTGGAATACGAGGACCCGCGCTCGGGGACGTTCGAGCCGCTGCGCTTCGTTCCGAAGAACAAGACGGTCGTGCTCGGACTGATCAGCTCGAAGGTCGCGAAACTCGAAAGCGGCGAAGAGGTCGTCAAGCGAATCCACGAAGCGGCGAAGTATTTCCCGCTCGAAAATCTCGCGCTGAGCCCACAGTGCGGATTCGCATCGACGTTGGAAGGGAATCTGCTTACCGAAGACGAGCAGTGGGCCAAGCTGCGGCTTGTGGTGGAGACCGCGCGCCGCGTGTGGGGCTGAGAACCGCTTCAAGAATCGCGGAACAGACGGAGGCAAGATTCATGGCAAAGATCGTACTCGGCATGGGCTCATCGCACGGGCCCATGCTCTCGACGCCGCCGGACATGTGGCATCTGCGCGCCGATGCGGACCGCAAGAATCCGAAGCATTTTTACCGGGGCGAAGCCTACGACTTTCCAAAGCTGCTGGCGGCGCGCCGGCCGGGTTTCGCAGCGGCCATCACTCCCGAGGAGCGCAAGAAACGGTACGACGCGTGCCAGCGAGCCTTGGACAAATTGGCCGCGAAATTTGCTGAGGTCAAGCCGGACGCAGTGGTGATTATCGGGAACGACCAGCGCGAACTTTTCACGGACGACAATACGCCCGCGTTTCTGGTGTACACAGGCAGCAAGTTGGAAAATATTCCGGAGACGGAAGAAGCAAAGGCAAAATTTCCGCCGGGAATCGCCATCGCGGAAATCGGCCACTGTCCTCCCGGAGGCGCGGTGTATCCCGGGGCAAGCGATCTTGCCGTGCACTTGGTGAATTCGTTCATGGATCAGGAATTTGACGTGTCGGAGTCGTCCAAGCTGCCGAAAGTGAATGGGCACGAACACGGGGTGCCGCACGCGTTCGGCTTTCTCTACCGGCGGATCATGGTGGACAATCCTCCACCGAGCGTCCCAGTCTTCCTGAACGCGGGCATTCCCAACAACCGGCCGAAAATTGGCCGTTGCCTGAAGTTCGGGCGCGCGTTGATGAAGGCCATCGAGAGTTGGAAGGAAGACGCCAAAGTGGCGGTGTTTGCCTCGGGCGGGCTGACGCACTTCGTGATCGACGAGGATCTCGACCAGCGCGTGCTGAAAGCCATGCAGACGCAGGACGAAGCCGCACTGGCCGCGATTCCGGAGAGCTATCTGCTGGGCAATACCTGCGAGATGAGGAACTGGATGCCTTTGTCCGTAGGGATGAACGCACTGGGCAAAAAGATGAATCTTGTGGGTTACGTGCCGTGCTACCGCACCGAGGCGGGAACCGGCAACGCCATGGGTTTCGTTTACTGGCAATAGGATTCCGAGAGAGAACAGATGAGAGCAGAGGCTGCGTCGGGAGATTTGGTTGCGAGGCTGAAAAGGCTCGATTGTTGCGCGGTTTCCGACGCGCTCGACAAGTTGAAGCTGACCGGGGTGGTGACGGGCTTGTCGCAATTGAGCTCGTCGCGCCGCATCGCGGGGCGCGTGCTGACAATCAAGCTGGGCGTGGGCGCACCGCCGCCGGGAGTTCCGCGTCACATCGGGACGACCGCAATTGTGTCCGCGCAGCCTGGGGACATCATCGTGGTCGAGCAGAGAAGCGGGGTTCACGCGGCGGCTTGGGGCGGCATTCTGGCGCTCGGTGCGAAGCTGCGAGGCCTGGGCGGGGTGATTGCCGAAGGACCTGTACGTGACATCGACGAAGCGCGCCAGCATGATTTTCCTGTGTTCGGGCGCGGCGTGACGCCTGTGACCGCGCGGGGACGCATCGTGGAACTCAGCAACAACCAGCCGGTCAAGATCGGCGACGTTGAAGTGAAGGCCGGAGACTACGCGATCGCGGATGGCAGCGGCGTCGCCTTTATCGCCGCGGAAAATATCGAACGAGTCCTGGCAGCGGCGGAGGATATCGTCGCGCGCGAGGCCGCCATGGCCAAGGCGCTTTACGAGGGCAAGCCCATTACTGAAGTGATGGGCGCGAACTACGAAAACATGCTGCGCAATTAGGGACGGAACACTCTTTGCCAAACCAGGACCCATCCGTCGAGCGGGCGAGCAAGCTCGACACAGCCACCATCAGCGATGCGCTCGACCGGCTCGCGATTGCCGGACAGTGCCTGAACATCAAGCCGCGAGATTCCCGTTTTCGTTTGACCGGCCGCGCATTCACGATGCTCTATCGTCCCGTCGAAAAACCGGCCGGCACGGTCGGCGAATTCATCGACGATGTCGCGCCAGGTTCCGTGATCGCGATCGACAATGGCGGACGCGAAAACGCCACGGTCTGGGGGGACATCCTGACGGAAATCGCGCACCGGCGGGGAATCGCGGGCACGGTGATCGATGGCGCGTGCCGCGATACCGCGCTTTGCTTGGAACTCGGCTATCCCGTTTTCAGCCGGAGCTATTCGATGCGCACGGGCAAAGACCGCGTGCAGTTGGACGCGACGGAGATCACCGTAAGTATCGGCGATGCGCGCGTGGCGCCTGGAGACATCCTGCGCGGTGATGCGGATGGCGTGGTTGTGATTCCGCGGCAGCACGAAGCCGAGGTGCTTGCCACCGCCGAGGGGATTGCGACGGCCGAAGAGGCGATCCGGAAGGCCGTGCGAGGCGGCAAACGCCTCGACCAGGCACGCAAGGAATTCGGATACCACCAGCTCCAGTCCAAACGAAGCTAGTGCCGTTCCAACTTGTTGCGCCGAATTTTCGAGCCCAATAACCCGTAACAGTGATTCATCGGCCCCTCAACTATCTTGGCCCAAAAAGTTGGAACGGCACTAGCCGCCATCGGAAAACGCATGCGGCGCCCGACGCCCGAGGGCCGCTTTCGCTTGTAGCCACCCCGCATGAAATCACGCTTGAAGGAGATGCGAATGTCCGCCGAAGAAAGAATCCGAGAGCTCGAAGGCAAGTGCGAACGGCTCATGCAAAGGGTCGGAATTCTGGAGGACGCACAGGCTGTCCGGGCGCTTCAGTTCAAGTACGGCTACTACATCGACAAGGGCCTGTACGACGAAATTGTCGACCTGTTTTCGGACCGATGCGAGGTGCACTTCGCGGGCGGCATCTATCGAACGAAAGCCGGGGCGCGGCGATTGTATTGCGGCCGCTTCAGGCCTGTGTTCACCGGAGGGCGCAACGGTCCCGTCGACGGACTGCTGCTCGATCACATGCAACTACAGGACATTATCGACGTGGCGCCGGATGGGACGAGCGCGAAGGGGCGCTTTCGCTGTTTTCTGCTGGGAGGTTTTCACGTCAGCCGGGACGTGCCACGCCCGGAGCTACCGCGGCAGTGGTGGGAGGCGGGAATCGACGAGAACGAATACGTCAAAGAGGCGGGCGTCTGGAAAATCAAGGTGCTGAACTACAACCTGACCTTGCAGGCCAACTACGAAACCGGTTGGGCAAACCACACGCCCTATGCGAACAGTTCGTCCGGGAAAACCTATCCCGAGGATCCGATGGGTCCTGATGAGATCGCAGTAACCGCGCCTGCGTCATGGCCCCACACATTTGTCGTGCCGTTTCACTACCCGCACCCGGTGACCGGGAAACCGTAGACCGCGAAAGTTCCGATCAGTGCATCGGGTGAGCGGCGTCGAGGTCGAGGTTGAGATCGAGGACGTTCACGCGCGGCTCGCCGAGGAAACCGAGCTGGCGGCCCGTCGTGTGCTTCGCAACGAGCGCGCGGACATCCTGCTCGCTCATGCCGCGCTCCTTTGCGACGCGCAGAACCTGGAAGTCGGCGGACGCCGGAGAAATATCCGGATCGAGGCCGGAGCCCGATGTGGTCACGAGGTCCGCGGGAATGGGCGCGTTCGGGTTCGTTGGCTGCAGTTGCTGGACGCTGGCACTCACGCGGTCGATCAGCATTTTGTTCGTCGGCCCAAGGTTCGATCCTCCCGATGCGGTGGGATCGTATCCGGCCGTGCCCGCCGCAGACGGCCGCGACCAGAAGTATCCGGGCGCGGTGAAAGGCTGCCCAAGCAGATGCGAGCCGACGAGCTTTCCGTTCTGCACGATCAGCTCACCATTTGCCTGTTTGGGAAAGATCACTTGCGAGATGCCGGTAACGACGAGCGGGTAGATGATTCCCAGGAGCACCGTGGTCGCCAGCGTGTACCAGATCGAGATGAGAAGGTTCTTTTTCATTGTGAGCCTCACGCCCAGCCGATATGCGTAATGATCAGATCGATGATCTTAATTCCGATAAATGGCGCGATGATGCCGCCCACACCGTAGACAAGCAGATTCCACCGCAACAGCGCCGAAGCGCCGAGCGGCCGGTAGCGGACGCCGCGCAGGGCGAGCGGCACCAGCGCAATGATGATCAGCGCGTTGAAAATGACGGCCGAGAGAATCGCCGATTGCGGAGTCTTGAGCGCCATGATGTTCAGGACGTTGAGCACCGGGAACGCACCGGCAAACATCGCCGGGATGATGGCGAAATATTTCGCCACGTCGTTGGCCACCGAAAACGTGGTCAACGCGCCGCGGGTGATGAGGAGCTGCTTGCCGATTTCGACGACCTCGATCAACTTGGTCGGATTCGAGTCGAGATCGACCATGTTGCCGGCTTCCTTGGCGGCCTGGGTACCGGCGTTCATCGCGAGACCGACGTCGGCTTGCGCGAGGGCCGGCGCATCGTTGGTGCCGTCACCGGTCATCGCCACGAGCTTGCCCTTCGCTTGCTCCTGACGAATGAGCGCCAGTTTGTCCTCGGGTTTTGCCTGCGCGAGGAAATCGTCGAGACCCGCCTCGCGAGCGATGGCGGCGGCTGTGAGCGGATTATCGCCGGTGATCATGACGGTGCGGATGCCCATGGCGCGCAACTGATCGAACCGCTCGCGCATGCCTCCCTTGATGATGTCCTTCAGGTGGATGGTGCCGAGCACGCGGCAATCTTCGGCCACCAAGAGCGGCGTTCCTCCGGAGTTTGCGATCTTCTTGACTGCCGCTTCGATTTCCGGCGGGACTTGGTTGCCCTTCTGGGCGCAGTACCCGGCGATCGCATCGAATGCGCCCTTTCGTATCTGGCGGCCATCGAGGTCCACGCCGGACATTCGCGTGACGGCGGTGAAGGGAATGAACGTGGCGGCGTAGGCGGAGAGTTCGCGGCCGCGCAGGTTGTACTTTTCCTTTGCGAGGACGACGATCGACCGGCCTTCGGGGGTTTCGTCCGAAAGCGAGGCGAGTTGCGCCGCATCGGCGACTTCGGCTTCAGTGATATTTGGCGCGGGAATGAATTCCGTGGCGCGGCGGTTGCCGAGCGTGATCGTGCCGGTCTTGTCGAGCAGCAGCGTATCGACGTCGCCGGCTGCTTCGACGGCGCGGCCGGACATTGCGAGTACGTTGCGCTGAACGACGCGATCCATTCCGGCGATGCCGATGGCAGAAAGGAGACCGCCGATCGTCGTGGGAATCAGGCAAACGAGGAGCGAAATCAGGACGAAAATCGACTGTGGCGAGCCAGAGTAGATGGCCATTGGCTGGAGCGTGACGACAGCGAGAAGGAAGATGATCGTCAGACCGGCGAGCAGAATGTTCAGAGCAATTTCGTTCGGAGTCTTCTGGCGCTCGGCACCCTCGACCAATTTGATCATGCGATCGAGGAACGTCTCGCCGGGATTCGACGTGATCCGGATGATGATTTCATCGGAGAGGACGCGGGTACCTCCGGTCACGGCCGAACGGTCGCCGCCCGATTCGCGGATGACCGGCGCGGATTCGCCCGTGATGGCGGATTCGTCGACCGACGCGACACCTTCGGCCACTTCGCCATCGCCGGGGATAAATTCGCCCGCAGCGACTTTTACGAGGTCGCCCACCCGCAGCTTTGAGCCGGCCACGTCCTCAATTCCACCGCCGGCACTCATGCGGTGGGCCATGGTTTCCGCGCGGGCCTTGCGCAGCGTGTCGGCCTGGGCCTTCCCGCGCCCTTCGGCCATGGCTTCGGCGAAATTCGCGAAGAGAACCGTGAACCAGAGCCAAAGCGTGATCTGAAGCTCAAATCCAAAGCCCGGCAAGTGCTTGAAGTGATCTCGCAGCAAATCGTAGGTGGTAACCACCGAGCCGATTTCGACCACGAACATCACCGGGTTCTTCATCAGCGTGCGCGGGTTGAGCTTGATAAGAGAATCCCGCACGGCGCCGCCGACGATTCCCCAAGTCCAAAGTGATTTTCTCGATTCTCGTGTGTTCATGGTGGCCTCAGAAAACCTTTCCGGCGTGCATCAGCAGGTGCTCGAGAATCGGGCCCAGGCTGAGCGCCGGGAAAAATGTAAGAGCGCTGACGATCAAAATGACGGAGATCAGCAGGAAGGTGAACAGAGGCGTCGTCACCGGGAACGTGCCCGCCGATTCGGGAACGATCTTCTTCCGCGCTAGATTCCCGGCAATCGCCAGGATCGGAATATGGGAAATGAATCGTCCCAGTAGCGTCGCGAAGGCGATCGACACGTTGAACCAGAGCGTGTTGGCGGTGAGACCGGCAAATGCGGAACCGTTGTTGGCAGTGCCCGACGTGAATGCGTACAGAATCTGCGACAGTCCATGCGGCCCCGGATTGGAGATGCTGGAGACTGCAAATTTCGAGACAACCGAAATGCCCGTGAACACTAGGATCGACAGGCAAAAGATGAGCACGGAGAGAATCGCCATACGCACATCGTAGGCTTCGATCTTCTTGCCCAGGTACTCGGGCGTCCGGCCCACCATCAGCCCGGCAATAAACACCGCCAGAATGATGAACACCACGACCCCGTACAGCCCGGCGCCCACTCCGCCGAATACAACTTCGCCCAGCATCATGTTGACCATCGGAACCATGCCACCGAGCGGCATGAACGAATCATGCATCGAGTTGACGCAGCCGCAGCTCGCGTCCGTGGTCACCGTGGCGTATAGCGCCGAACTCGCGATGCCGTAGCGAACCTCCTTGCCTTCCATGTTGCCACCCGACTGCAAGGCGCTAGCCCGCTGGTCCACGCCGTGCAGCAGCGGGTTGCCGCGAGATTCCATCGTATACGCGACGATGACGCCCGCAAGACACAGAAATGCCATAGCCGCCCACACCGCCCAACCGTGCCTCTGAGAGCCCGTCATGCGGCCGAGCGTATAGGTAAGCCCCGCGGAGATGGCGAAGATCATGAGGATCTGCATGAAATCCGTCAGCGGCGTGGGATTTTCGAAGGGGTGGGCGCTATTGGCGTTGAAGAACCCGCCGCCATTCGTGCCGAAGATTTTGATCGCTTCCTGCGATGCAACCGGCCCTTGGGCAATCACCTGATCGGTGACGATTTGTGTGGTTGTCTTGCCGTCGGCACCTGTGGTCTGTACGGTTTGCGGGTTCAGAAGCTTCGCCGTGTCGTAAGGCCTCAGGTTCTGAATCATTCCCTGCGATACGAACACGAGCGCAATCACCAGGCAGGCCGGCGCCAGGACCCACAGGAAGCACCGCGTCATGTCCACCCAGAAGTTGCCGATCGTCTTGGATTCTTTCCGCGCGATGCCTCGAATCACTGCAATGGCGATGACGATGCCCACGGCCGCGGACGCGAAGTTGTGATATGCCAGCGCCGCCATCTGGGTGAAGTAACTCATCGTCGATTCGCCGGAATAGGCTTGCCAGTTCGTGTTCGTGGTGAATGACGCAGCCGTATTAAAGGCCAGATCCGGCGCCACGTTCGCCATATGCTGCGGGTTCCAGGGCATCCACTTCAGGTTCTGCACGCGCTCGATCAAATAGAGCAAGAGCATCGAGACACAGCTAAAAAGCAGCATCGCGATGGTGTATTCCTTCCAGTCCATCTCGCGCTTGTCGTCAATGCCGCTAACGCGATAGAGCAACCGCTCAATCGGGCGCAAGACGGGATCGAGAAACGTCTTCTCGCCGGAAAACACGCGCGCCATGAAGACCCCGAGCGGTTTCGTCACGGCTAGGAGCACAACGAAAAACAGCGCGATTTGCAGCCAACCATTTGCCGTCATTGTCAGAACCTCTCCGGCCATAGCAACGCCGCCAGCAGATAGACGCCCGTCAGAACGCAAATTCCCAGAAGAATGATGTTACCGAGCATGGATGTCGCTCCTTATTTCAAGCGATCGCAGGCCCAGACATACGCGATCGCCACAACGAAGAAACCGACGGTGCAAATCACAAAGATCAGATCCAGCATTTCAATGGCTCCTACCCAGTTTTTTTCCTGACCGATCTTTCCGCATCAAGATAAGCTCCCTAACGAGGCTCGTCGGTGACCCAGGTCACCCACCCTTGCGCGGCCACGAGTTAGCCGGCGCGGCGCCGCTCGATGGCCTCGGCGACGTGACGGGCACTCCGAATGGGAATGACAGGCACGGGGCCTAGCTCAGGCGACTCCACCTGAGGAATCGGGCGCGCATCCGCAGACATCAACGTCACAAGCGTGGCGTGTCGGGCACGACCGGCCCGCAATTGTACCGCCTCACGCCAGAACTGCCTGAGCGCGTACAGATAGAACGTGCACGCGGGCACAAGCACGATGGCGATGAAGAACGCTGTCATTGTAGTTCTCCTTCGGCGCAGCGCCCTGAGGTATCCATCTCCCCCGCGACGCCGAACCGAAGGTGAGGTTACCAGCCGGGTGTAAGGAACAAATAAACGGGACATAATGATTTCATAATGGCGGCTTGGCGCGGTAACTCGCGGCAGACCGCCAGATACAGGCTTGGAAGTGCGCTTGAAGGACGATCGCTGAAATCACACTCGGCGTGCGCGGACGCGCAACCCGCATATAATCGGTGAGTGGCGCTACAGGAATACAGACGGAAGAGGCGCTTTAGCGAAACGCCCGAACCGCGAGGCGGCGCCAAGGCGGCCCGCGGCAATCACTTCGTGGTGCAGGAACACCACGCCACGCGGCTGCACTACGACTTTCGGCTCGAAGTGGACGGCGTCCTGAAGTCGTGGGCTGTGCCAAAAGGACCGTCGCTCAATCCCTCCGACAAACGGCTTGCGGTTCAGACCGAAGATCACCCGCTCGATTACGCGAAATTCGAGGGCACGATCCCTAAGGGGAATTACGGTGCGGGCGAGGTGATCGTCTGGGACGAAGGGACATTCGACCCGGAGGGCCCGCTGCCGGCGAGCCAGCAGATCGAACGCGGGGAGCTGAAGTTCACGCTTCACGGCCAGAAGTTGAACGGCAGTTTCGTGCTGGTGAAGCTCCGGTCGAGCAGATGGGGCAAGCCTGGCAAAGACTGGCTGCTCATCAAGCATCGCGATTCGGCAGCGCAGGACGATTGGAATATCGCCGAACATTCCGAATCGGTGCTATCCGGGCGGATCATCCGGCCTCGAGCGAAAAACGCGCCGGTTGCGGAACGTGCAAGCGCCAAACAAGAAGAGCCTGAACGGATCGCTTTTCCGCCGGGCGCCAGGCGAGCGCCGATGCCGGAGCGAATCATTCCTGCCCTTGCCACTCTTGCGGAAAAGCCGTTCTCAGATCCTGAATGGCTTTTTGAGATCAAGTGGGATGGCGGCCGCACACTGGCTCGCGTGAAAGATCACCGACTGAAGCTGTGGTCAAGGTCGCAACGCGATATCACGCGGGAGTATCCGGAATTGGCCGGCCTGCCGGACTACGTGAAAGGGCACGACGTCTGGCTCGACGGCGAAATCGTGACGCTCGATGAACAGGGCCGAAGCGATTTCCAACGTTTGCAGGAACGATTCTCCGTTCAATCGCCCAGCGCGGATTTGATGCGGAAAGTTCCGGTCGTCTACTACGTCTTCGACATTCTCTATTGCGACGGCTACGATCTCCACAAAGTTCCCCTGATTGGCCGCAAGACGCTCCTGAGCCAGATTCTCGAAACGGATTCGCCGGTTCGCTATTCCGACCACCAGATCGAGAAAGGACGGGAATTATACGATCTCGCACGAGAGCGCGGGCTCGAAGGGATCGTCGGCAAGCAGATTCATAGCACGTACACGGAAGGCCGTACGAAGTCCTGGTTGAAGTTCAAATTTGAAAGGGAATTGGACGCAGTAGTGGGAGGTTGGACCGAGCCGAGGAAATCTCGCGAGCATTTCGGCGCGCTCCTGGTGGGGCTCTACGAGGAGAAGAGCCTCGCATTTATCGCCGGGGCCGGCACCGGGTTTTCCACCACGTTGCAAGCGAATCTCGCGGAACGGCTCCGCGCGCTCCAGATTCCGGAGTGCCCGTTCGTCGAAGAGCCCGAGACGCGCGAGAAGGCCTACTGGGTGAAGCCCGAACTGGTGGTGCGCGTTAAATATGGCGGATGGACGGAGGGCCGGCATCTCCGGCAGCCTCGATTCGCCGGATTGCTGGATGACCGTGACCCGCGGGAGTGTACCTTCAAGAAGGAGATGCAGAACGATCCGCGTGTAGACGGCGACAAGAAGAGCGAAAGGAAGCGCACCATCGTGGCTGTGCAGGCACGACCGTCACGGAGCGCGCTGCGCGAAAGCGAACTCTCGGAGGAACTCGATCGCGGTTCGCGCGAGGATGTGTTCGCCGAAATTGAGGGTAAGACGCTGCATTTGACGAATCTCAACAAGGTGTACTTCCCGCAGGACGGCTACGCGAAGCGAGATCTCTTGGCCTACTACTGGAGAATGGCGCCTTTCATCCTGCCGTTCCTGAAAGACAGGCCGCTCGTGTTGCGGCGCTACCCGAACGGCATCGAGGGCGACGCTTTCTTTCAAAAGGACGCGGGGAAGGATATACCCGAGTGGATTCGGACTGCCGCGATCAAGTCCGAGAGTAAGGACGCGACAATCCGCTATTTTCTTGCGAACGATTTACCGACTCTCCTCTATCTAACAAACCTAGGATGCATCGATCACAATCCCTGGTCGAGCCGTTACGACGACCAGGAGCATCCCGACTACATTTTTTTCGATCTTGACCCTTCCGCCGGGGCCGAGTTCTCTTTCGTGGTCAAGCTCGCGGGTGGGTTGGCCGAGCGGCTCGACAGCCTCCGGTTGAAAGCCTTCGTCAAGACCTCCGGGGCTACCGGCATGCATATTTTCATTCCCATTCGCCCGCAATACACATACGAGCAGGTCCGGCAATTCGTGGAGCTGGTTGCTTCGTGGACAGCAAGGGACTTCCCGGAGCTCATCACCACGGAACGGAGCCTGAGCAAGCGGCCTCCAGGCAGCATCTACGTCGACGCGCATCAGAACTCTCGCGGGCAATCGCTCGCATCGGTATATTCAGTGCGCGCTTTCGCTCACGCTCCCGTATCAGCGCCGGTGTCGCCGCGCGAGCTGAATTCCCGACTGCGCGAGGACACCTGGAACATCAAGTCCATGACGGGCCGTATCAAGAAGGCCGGAGACTTATGGGCAAGTTTCTGGAAAGCACGTCAGGAGCTTGAGCGTGCCGTCGAGATGCTGGAAAAAAAACTCTGATGCCCCGCGCTGAAAGGGATTTGCATGCCGCCCGCGCTGGGACCTATGGTAGATTCGTATCGCCCGCTTTGGTCCGTAGACCCTTGATCGAGTATGGCCCCGGCAATCTTGCAGCGATTCACCTGAGGAGGGAACAACATGAAAATCCGGTTTCTGGTTTTCGCCCCGGCCCTGTTGCTTGCGTCTGCGCTCTGCGCGCAGGCGGCTGTGACTGCACACGCTAACCTGGTTGATTCGACGGGCAAGAGCGTCGGGAAGGCCACGCTCAAACAGACTTCCGGCGGAGTTCAAATCAAGGTGACCCTTTCCAATCTGCCGCCCGGCACTCACGGGATACACATTCACACCGTCGGCAAATGCGATCCGCCCGACTTTAAGAGCGCCGGGGGCCACTTCAATCCGGACATGAAGAAGCACGGAATGAACAATCCTGATGGGATGCATGCGGGAGACCTGCCGAACCTGGAAGTGGGCCAGGACGGCAAGGCAAAGGTGTCCATACTCGCTGCGCACGTGACGCTCGGGCCCGGGGATCACTCGTTGTTTCACGATGGCGGAACGTCGCTCGTCATCCACGAAAAGGCGGACGACTACATGACTGACCCTTCGGGGAACTCCGGAAACAGGATTGCCTGCGGAGTGATAGAAAAGTAGGGCAGCGAGCGAGTGCCGCCTAGTCCGGCTGAATGTGCGGAACCCGTGCGGTGTTGACGGCCGCCGATGCCAGCGCGAAGCCGGCGCCGCAGAACAGGGCGATGCTGACGCTGTGAAGCGTCACGCCGCCGTGCGCGACCACGCCGAAGATCACAGCTACCACGGAAACCCCGATGGACTGTCCCAGCAGCCGGGACATCGTGGCGATCCCGCCCGCGCCGCCGCTTCTCTCCCGCGGCGCGCTCGCGACCATCGCCCGGTTATTCGGCGCACCGAAGAAACCAAACCCGGCGCCGCCGAGCGCCGCCCGCCACGCGATATCAAAGGTGGTCGGATGCGCCGGCGCCAGCGCAAGCAGCAAGAGGCCTGCACTCATGCCAAGCATTCCAGTGGTGCCGAGGATCCGGATGGAATGCCGGTCCGCGAGCTGCCCTGAGATATGCGACATGACCCCCGCGGCAATCGGCCAGGGAGTCAGCAGCAGTCCCGCCTTCACCTGGGAAACGCCCAGACCATCCACGAAGTAGAAGGGCAGCACAACAAACGCCAATCCCTGCGCCATAAAGGCACATAACGAAGCGACGGATGCGAGCGCGAAAACAGGCCGCTCGAAAAGATCGATCGCCAGCATCGGAACGGGAAGCGAGATTTGCCGCCGAACCAGGAGCACCCCTAAGATCGCAGCGCCAACCAGCTCGGCCGCCGCTATCCCGCGATAGTCGCGCTCGCCGATCCCGTCGATGCCGGTGACCAGCAGAATCACTGTCACACCCGTCAGGACCGCGCTCCACAAGTCCCAGCGGTGGCGCGTGCCTTCAGCCGGAGCCAGGAACTTTTCGGAGAGGCTCAGGGCCAGGAGTCCGAACGGGATGTTGATCGCGAAGAGCCAGTGCCATGAAGCAACGGCGAGAATCCCGGAGGCGATACTCGGCCCGGCGGCGGCGGACGTGAAGACGACGATTCCACTCAGCCCCACTCCGCGGCCCAACAGCGCACGCGGATACGTGTAGCGCATGACGGCTGCCGAGACGCTCCACATGCAGGCCGCGCCAACACCCTGGAAGATGCGCGCGAGAACGAGCGTCTCGAGCGAGTGCGGAAGAGAACATCCCACCGACGCGAGAGTGAAGAGTGCGAGTCCGGCCTGGTAGACGCGCTTATAGCCGATAATGTCCACGAGCGAAGAAAGCGGCACTACGCAAATGGAAACCGCGAGCAGGAACGCGTTGACCACCCAGATCGATACATCCGGGTTCGCGTGAAGCTGCACGGCGATTTTCGGCAGAGCCGTATTGGCGATGTTGCCGTCCAGAACGGACATGGCAAGTCCAGTCGAATAGGTGAACATCGCCCAGCGGCGCCGGGCCGTGGGCAGACCGTCCGTGGACGGCAGCGCACCGAAAATCTCGCCGGTTATTTCTGCTTCAGACATCCCGCGTGTTCCGAGTGACCGGTATTATCCCTTCTGGCTCGCGCCGAGTGGGTCCTATTTTGATCCGAATTGTCTGGATGGCGGGCCGGAGCATTAAGTCCCGCGCTCGCGAATCAAACGGATGGCGTCCGTCAGCGCCGAGTCTCTCGAACCGCCGGAGCCGGAGTCGTTGCCCGCGTAAGCTTCTTCAGGTTCGGCATCTCCCTCGCCGGGCGCGAGGAAGAGATTCGCTTCCAAGCCATGCTGCTTGGTATAGAGATCGTAGTAGCGGCCACGGGCGGCATAGAGCGATTGGTGGGTGCCGCGCTCGGCAATCCGCCCTGCTTCGACCACAAGAATTTGATCGGCGCGCCGAATCGTGGACAAGCGGTGCGCGATGACGAAGGTGGTCCGCCCATGCATGAGGTAGCGAAGTCCCTCCTGAATCAGCGCCTCCGATTCGGAATCGAGGCTCGACGTTGCTTCATCGAGGATCAGAATGCGCGGGTCGGCCAGAATCGCGCGGGCGATCGAGACTCTCTGCTTCTGGCCGCCCGAGAGTTTCACGCCACGCTCGCCGACGAGCGTGGCGTACTTCTTCTCGAACGTCTCCGCGAACTCATCAACGCGAGCGATGCGGCAAGCGGCGAGAATTTCCTCCTCGCGGGCATCCGGACGAGCGAAAGCGACGTTCTCCCGGATCGTGCCGTCGAAGAGGAACGTCTCCTGCAACACGACGCCAAGCTGCGTGCGGTAGGAATCGAGCCGCACGTGCGCAAGATCGATCCCGTCAACCAAAACACGGCCCGCCGTGGGCACATAAAACGCCGCTATCAGGCCGATGATCGTCGATTTGCCGGCGCCCGACGGGCCGACGAATGCCGTCACCGTGCCTGGCTCAGACTCGAAGGATACGTCGTACAGCACCTGCTTCCCGACGTCATAGGCGAAGCAGACGCTTTCAAAAACGACTCGCCCATCGAGGCGACCGAGCCGAACCGTGCGTCCGGGATCCTCGTCCTCGAGCTTTTCATTCAGCACTTCGCGGGTGCGCTCGAGGCCCGCCAGCGCCTCGGTCATCTGCGGACCGATCGCTGCGATCTGCGCCACGGGCGCAATCAGCATCGCGAGAAAGGCCATGTAGGACACGAGAAGTCCCAGCGTCATTGTCCCTGCAAGAATGTTTCTGGCGCCGAGGAACATCATCAACGCCGTGACCAGCCCCATCAGCGCGGTCGCGGAGAAACTCATCAGAGACGTTGCGGCCAGAGTTTGCAGCACGTTGTCGAGCAGCCGTTGCACTCCGGCCTGAAAGACTTTCTCCTCGCGCTCCTCGGCGTGGTAGCCCTTTACGACACGTATGCCGCCGAGCGATTCCGTCAGCCTCCCGGTGACCTCGGCATTGATCTTCGGCCGCGCGCGGTACATGGGCCTGATTTTCTTCAGCGCCTGGCTCAGGCCAACGCCGAAGATCAGCACGAACGCAAACGCTCCAACGGTCATCGAAACGCTCGCCCGCAAGAGATATGCGAGCGCGAAAATCGCGGTCAGGATTCCACCGGCGAACTCGACCAATCCCGTGCCAATAAGGTTCCGAATGCCTTCAACGTCGCTCATGATCCGGGAGACCAGCACGCCCGTTTTGTTGGAGTCGTAATACGCTACCGGCAGGCGCCCGATGTGTGCCTGTACCTTAATGCGCAGCTCCGTGATCAACCGCTGCGACGACTTCGATAGAAGCTGGGTCAGCGTGTAGGAGGTCAACCCTTGCACGATCGTCGCCGCAATCACCGCCAATATCAGCGGCGCGAGCAGACGTCCCTGATGTTTGAGGATAACGTCATCGAATAAGTACCTGGTTGAACCGGGAAGCACTAGCCCCGAAAGGCGGTTGATTACCATCAGGGCGAAGCCGATCACGAGGATTTTCCGGCGCGGTTTGATCAGCGCCCACACGTCGGGAAGTAGCTTCCACGGGGCCTTTCGGTTTGGATTCCTGGATTGGGCGTTGCTCTCCGCTCCGGCAGAGCCGAATCTTCCCGAGCGAGTCCGCTCCGAGGATCCGCCGCCAAACTGCGTTGGTCTGAAGGTACTCATCTCTGCGCGTTTACGTCGATCACGGTCCGGCCGTGAATTTTTCCTGCCAGTATCTGTTCACCGAGTTCTCGAATCTTTCCGAGGGGCTCCACTTGCATCATCCCGTCGAGCAAGCGCATAGGGAGATCCCGCGCAATGCGTTGCCAGATTTCGCGGCGCCGCGCGTTCGAAAGGTGCAGCGAATCGATTCCAAGCAGATTCACGCCGCGCAGGATAAACGGAAACACCGTCGTGCTGAGCGCCGCGCCGCCGACCAGACCGCACGATGCGATGCTCCCGCCGGTGGCCATTGAGCGCAGCAACCCGGCCAGCGTATCGCCGCCGACGTTGTCGATCGCGCCGGCCCAGCGTTCGGATTCGAGAGGGCGCTTCGATGCCGCTGCCAGCGTGGCACGATCGAGAATCGCGCTCGCGCCGAGTTCGCCGAGGTATTCGTGCAGCTCGATGCGGCCCGTGGAAGCGGCTACCTTGTAGCCGAGATGCCCAAGGATCGCGACGGCCACGCTGCCTACTCCGCCGGCGGCCCCGGTTACCACCACTTCGCGTCCGGTCGGCCTCAGACCGTGCAGCTCGAGCGCCATCACGCTCTGCATCGCCGTGAGCCCTGCCGTGCCCACGCCCATGGCCTGCTTGAGCGTCATGCCCTTGGGCAGCGGAACGATGAATTCTGCATTGAGCCGCGCGAGCTGGGCGTAGCCACCCCAG
Source organism: Candidatus Acidiferrales bacterium (assembly GCA_049523255.1). Taxonomy (GTDB): domain Bacteria; phylum Acidobacteriota; class Terriglobia; order Acidiferrales; family UBA7541; genus Palsa-295. The sequence continues at coordinate 189,060 of JBEKNB010000008.1, forward strand.
AATGTTTCCGACGTGCCGCAGCCGGTGACCACCACTTCGTCTCCCGGATTGAATTGCGGTGAACATGACTCTTCAACTGTTCCCGCCAGATCGATCCCCGGCACCATTGGATATTTTCGGATCACTCCGGGTCTGCCGGTAACTGCCAGGCCGTCTTTGTAGTTCAGGCTGGAGTAAGCGACCCGCACGAGCACTTCGCCGGGAGGCAGCGCGTCGCGATCGAGCTGCTGCACTGAAACGGCGAAATTGCCGTTGTCCTGCGTAACAACGAGTCCCTGAAATATGGTCACTGTCGATTGTCTCGGTGTATCTGATGCGATTTTACATGTGCGGTTTCGGAATGACCACGGTTGTTGTGTTGCCAGTCGTGCTGGCCCAAGGCGGATGGAGCCGACGGGAGGTGAAAGAAATCGGGCACACGGCGCACCGGAAAGCCATTCGAATTCCGGACGCGTGCGACAGGCCCTTACGTTCTCGCGCGCATGTCACTCGACGTCCCACCGGCGGCGGGCACGTAGCATTTCAGCGTGTAGTCCATCACCATGCGGTCAGCGTTAAACCGCCATCCGAGCGTCCGAATGGTTCGCTTCATGCGTCTGATCCAGCCACGCGGCAATCCGTCGCGATCGCGCTGATAGTAGAGCGGGATCACTTCTTCGCGAAGCGTACGGTACAGATCGTCGCCGTCGCGCGTGTCGTGAACATTCATGTCGGAGTGCGTCTTGCCGGTCCCGATGGCAAAACCGTTCAAACCATCGTATGCTTCGGCCCACCATCCATCAAGCACGGAGAGATTCAGACCGCCGTTGAGCACTACCTTCTGTCCGCTCGTGCCGGACGCCTCGAGCGGCCGCCGCGGATTGTTCAGCCAGACGTCCACGCCCTGCACGAAATGGCGCCCGACGTTGATGTCGTAGTCCTCGACGAAAATGAACTTGTCGGCAAAGCGCGGGTTGCGCATCAATTCCGCGATTTGTTGCAGCACGCGCTTGCCCGGTTCATCGAGCGGGTGCGCTTTTCCGGCGAAAACGAACTGTACCGGCCGCTTCGGATCGTTCACCATCGACGCGAGCTTTTCGATGTCGGCGAGAAACAGATTGGCTCTCTTGTAGGTTGCGAAGCGGCGGGCGAATCCGATGGTCAGAGCGTCGGGGCTGAGCGCGCGCGAAACCGCCTGCACAACTTCTTTGGGTTCGCCACGGCGCTCCGCTTGCCGGACTGCGCGGCGCCGCACGAATTGCAGAAGCTGCGATTTCAGGCTGAGGTGCGTCTCCCAAAGTTCTCCATCATCGACGTTCTCAATCCCTTCCCAGATGCGCGCCTCGCTGCTGTGTTCGTACCAGCCAGTACCCAGATGGCGGTCATAGAGTCGGTACATCTGCGGAGCAAGCCATGACGGAACATGTACGCCGTTCGTGATGTGCCCGATCGGAACCTGGTCTTCCGGCTTGCCCGGGTATAGTCCTGTCCACATTGCGCGAGAGACCTCGCCGTGCAGCGCCGAAACCGCATTGGCGCGCCGAGACAGCTTCAATCCCAGCACGGTCATACAGAACTCTTCACTTTGGTTGTCCGGGTATTCCCGTCCAAGCGCCAGGAATCGTTCCGAAGAGAGACCCAATGAGTCGCGGAGAGGACCGAGGTGCTCCTCGATCAGGCCGAGGTCGAAACGGTCGTGGCCGGCAGGCACGGGCGTGTGCGTGGTGAACACCACCTCCCGCGAAACCCGCGGCGCTGCCTTGCCAAAGTCCAAACCCTCATCCTGCATTCGACAGCGAATTGACTCGAGCACCCCAAAGGCGCTGTGTCCTTCGTTCAGGTGGAGTACGCCGGGCGTAATCCCCATGGCCCTCAGCGCGCGGAAGCCTCCAACGCCCAGGAGCAGCTCTTGTCGAATCCGGATGCGCCGGTCACCCCCGTAGAGCCGTGACGTAAGTTCCCGGTCCTCGGGGGCATTTCCCTCGACGTTGGAATCGAGAAGCAACAGGTCGCACCGGCCAACCTTCAGGCGCCAAACCTTTGCGTGGATCGAGCCAGTGCGAGTGTCGATCTGAACCATGACGGGCTCGCCATTGGTTCCGATCGCCCGTTCCATGGGCAATTGGTTGATGTCGGTTTCGAGGTACTCTTCCTGCTGCCAGCCGTCCTTATCGAGGCGCTGGCGAAAATAGCCCTGGCCATAGAAAAGCCCGATCCCGATCAGTGGAATGCCGAGGTCCGAGGCGCTCTTGATGTGGTCGCCCGCCAGCACGCCCAACCCGCCGGAATAAATGGGGATCGACTCGTGCAAGCCGAATTCGGCCGAGAAATACGCAACGGGACGCGGCCGCAGGACGCCCGCGTGCCGCGCGCCCCAGGTTCTGTCCTTCTCCAGATACTCGCGCTGCCGGCGATAGGCGTAGTTGATTCGGCTGTGCAGGACGAGTTCCGTGGCCCGCTGCTCGAGCCTCGCGAGTGGAATTTCGGCGAGCAGCGCGATCGGATTGTGATTCAGCCGCGTCCAACGCGCAGGGTCGAGGTCCAGGAACAAGTCCGTGGTATCGTGGTCCCAGCTCCACCACAGGTTGCGCGCAAGCGACCACAACCGTTCCTGTATGGGCGCGATAAAGCGATCCAGCGCGCGTGCCTCGCTCACCACGGGCGCGACCTCCGCAGCCGCCTCCGCCAGCATGCGGATTTCATCTTCGCTAAAGGCGCGCGGCTCGATGGTCTGCACCACGAGCACGCCCTGCAAGACGCCCCGGTCGATCAGCGGAACACCTAGAAACGACTGGTAGCGGTCCTCGCCCGCTTCGCGGAAGTACTTGAAGCGAGGATGGTTGCGTGCCCGCTCGACGGCAATGGGCCGTACCTCCTCTGCGACGAGGCCGGCGAGGCCCTCGTGAAGCGTCATCCGAAGCGTTCCGACGCACTGCGGGCGCAGCCCAACCGTTGCCGCCAGCACAAGGTTGTTGCGATCCGGCTCCAGCAGATAAGCCGAGCAAACATCCGTCTCGAAGCGCCTGGCGATCAGCGCAACGACGTTCATCAGCGTTTCTGCCGGCTTGCCGCCCTCCGCCGCGAAGTTAGCGATCTCCTCGAGCGTCAGAACGTGGCTCGCGTCTCTTTCTTGAGTGGTCGGGACCATGCTCTCTCTTTCGTTAGCCTAGATCGGTTTGAAGCCCTTCGGCGGCGCGCCCTTTTCCATGCCCGCGCAAACGCCTCGGCGCGCGCTTCGCCCTTCGGGGCAAACTCTAGACGTGGCGTGAGCGCGGAGTCCAATCCAAATTGTCTATTGTCGTTATAAGCCCGCGCCCGGCTGGCCACGGTGACCGGCGGAACCGCTGCCTGTCAGATGTTCCGGTTATGGACACCGTCCTCACGCCGGACTCCTTCCTCCAGATTCTATTGAATTCCGGCCGAAATTGGTCTTCAACGCGGACGGCATCGCCGTCTAGTAAACACGCGGTCCAGTTCTTCCCCAGCGGCGTCGGTGCCTGTTTTCAGTTGGCGGGAGGTGGGAGCTGAAACACGATGGACACGTACTCCTCGGATTCGACGGGTTTCCCGTCCAGCAGAGTCGGTGTATAGCGCCATTGACGGACCGCGCTTCTGGCCGCATCAACCAGTAATTCGGGTCCACTGATGACCATGACGCTCCGGATGGTGCCGTCGGCTCCGATCGTCACGCGCAGCTTGACGGTGCCTTCGACCTTTTGCTGCCTCGCAATCTCCGGATAGATTGGATCGGCGTGATAGATGAGAGTACCTCGTTGCAGGATTCCGGTTTGCGGCTGGGTGGGCAATTCCGCATTAGGTGGCGCTGGAACCAGACTGCGCAAATCAGTTGACCCAGGCGATGGCAAGATGCTTCCCGAGCCGCCCGTCGGCGCTGACACGATTGGTGGAGTGGCTTTCTCCTGGTCGGTTCCGTCGGTCGGGTGCTGCGTCCGGGTTTCAGCGGCAGAGGGGGAAGCCCCGAACGTCGACCAGTCGTGTATCTGCGGAGGCTGGCGGCGTGTGTTTCCGTCGGGAACGCTCGCCGGGGGTTCAAGGGGGATCGTCCACCGGCGACTGTTGATGTCCACGACCTCAATCTCGGAAATCTGCGCGGCAGGACCGGAAAGTGACGTTGCCACGTCTTGTTCCACGCTCTGAGCCGGTGGAATCCCACGAATCCTCTCAAGGAGGCTATTCAGGGTTCCCCGTCCGGCAGCCCAACCAGCTGCCAGCGAGACGACGGCGAGAACGATCGCGAGGCCCGCGAAAACCCATAGTCTACGAGAGCGCGAGGCCCCAGCGGACGGATCCTCGAACCTCTGGCCGCTGCGCTCGATTGTGCTGGCCGGTCGGTCGAATGTCCTGCCGAACAGGTACACAGGAGCGGGTGGAAGCTCGGGAGGCGCCGAGGTGCTCGCCGGGGCCGCGGCTTCCCTTGAGGCGATAGAAGTAAGTTGGCGCTGGACCGTCGCAGCGGGGCGCGCGGCGACTGGTTCACTCGTTTGGAGGGGTGTACCGCGCGGGGTTGGTGGGAGCCGGGGGCCTGCGTGTTCCCCAGGGGCTTGCTCTTCCTCTTCTAGCTCCTCCCGCCCCTGTTGCTCCGCCCCTTCGGCTTGAGACGCCTCGCGGGACAGCCACTCGCGGATATAGCTGCGAGCCTGTTCTGGAAGATTGACGAACTGCAGGCCGGCCACTTTCCTCGAGTCATTCGTCCAAGCGATCCGCGCGCTTGCTTCCACCCAATCCTTCGAATGCGACAGCTGAAACCGCATTCGCGGCAGGGAATCGTCCATCAAGCTCATCACCGCTTGCACGGACAACCCGCCTTCACCGATGTTCAGTACAATTCCGCCGTTGCCTTCGTCGAGTTCCACGTAGGAGAGCGATCGGAGCGGCTGGCGCGAGTAGACGCGGCGGTCGGAGAAGGACGAAGTGTCTTTGATTTGCCCCGAGGCGTTGCCCATGACTCCCGTGCTTTCCTCAAGTTGCGGGAGAAGGGCCGCAACATGTCAACCCCGCAAATTTCGTACAATTTTACGCTTGCGGGCGTGCCACTTCAAGGCGCGTGCCGCGCGAACAAGCGCGCTCACGCCGGATCTGTTCGCCACGAGGTGAGCACGAGACGATCGGCGTCACTTTGAGAAGGCCTGCTCCGCGCCCGGCCAGGCGGCGGGCAGCTCGATCTGATAGCGATTCGTCTGATCGAACAGCACGAATCCGAGCAGATTGGAGCTGTCGCTTGCGACGAGTTGATTGAAATCGCGTTCTGCTGCAGCGTCTTTCTGTGCGGGCCAGTTGAATGGATGGACGATTTCGAGCGCGATGCGCGTCTGGTTTCTCGCCGGGACGAAGGCCGCGGAGTTCAAGCTGACCTGCTCGGCGGAGCTGAGCGTGCCGCCGGGTTTCAGCCGGCCCATGATCACGACATTCGGCCCCTTGTCGAGCTCGTAGTCGGCGTCGGTCTTGTTGTCAAGGTCGTACAGGAAAATCACGGCGGCATGCGTGGGATCGAGCTCCTGCACGCGAATTCCGGCACACGCGCTCCCGATTGCCGCCGAGTTCCAGTGCGTTCCGCGGCCCGCCGACTCGGTGCCCAAAAATTTTCCAAGCGCGACGATGAGCAACAGCAAAAAGCACCCGCCGACGCCGATCAGTCCAGTCTTTCGCCATCGTTCCATCGAGCCGAATCTACCACACGGCGCCGCTTCGCGCGACGCGCTCCACGAGTTAAGACCAACGCTTGCTATGGTGCATCGAATAGACGCCGTGGTGTATCTTATCGGTATGAGCCAGAAAATCAGGAAGACCAATGCAGAGTGGCGGTCGAAGCTGACGGACAAGCAATACCACGTCACGCGACAGAAGGGAACCGAGCCGCCGTTCACCGGAGAGTACGAGGATACGGAAACCCCCGGGACCTATGTCTGCGTCTGCTGCGGTCAGCCGCTCTTCAGTTCGGACGCCAAGTACCACTCGGGCTCCGGCTGGCCAAGCTACTGGCAGCCGATCGCGGCGGAGAACATCGACATGGAGCGCGATACGAGCCACGGCATGGCTCGCACCGAGGTAATGTGCAGTCGTTGCGACGCCCACCTGGGACACGTCTTCGATGACGGCCCTCAGCCAACCGGGTTGCGATTCTGCATCAATTCCGCCGCCCTGGAGTTGAAGGAAGACGAATCAGGCGAAAAGAGCTAGTGATCGAACGTAATTATCTGGGGATTTGCATCGCCCGGGTCGGCGGAAATCGCGCGGATGCTCGCCGGCGAAACCTCATAGAAGATGATGTTCACGGGGAAACCGTGCAAGGGATTTGACGTCAGTGTTCCCCGGCCACTTGCTGTCAGGCCATTAACCGTCGCGCCGAGCGATTGCCCGATATCAGCCACGCCTTCGGGAGTGGCACTGACCGGTGCGTCGTACTCATCCACTGTGCCCGTCACGCTGCCGATACCCGTGAGGCTCACTGCCTGTCCGATGAAATTGTTCACGTGCGGTTCGGCCGGAGCCAGAGTGCCAAGCGTGTAGCCTCCTTCGACGGACGCCAGGCTGAATGGCCCGCCTGACTGTTGCTCGAAAAGGCCTGTCGTGACCGCCGCGTCGCTGCCGAACAGGAATCCTTGTCCCGGCCCGGTCAAATAAGCCACCGCAGCCCGCGCTTGCGCCGCAGCGCCGAAGCCTGTGAAGGCGACTCGCCCATTCGGCTGAACGGCGCACGTCCCTGAGGTAAACGAAGACCCCGTGATCGTTCCACCGTCGTTCTGGTCGTAGCTCAGGGAAACAGCGGTGCTGCCATCGCATATTGTCGCAGACAGCAGGCCTGCCAAGACGCTGGCGTTGCTGCCGTCCACGCCCGATTCTGTCGCGACACTCGACCCTGTGAGAGCGGTCTGGTCGAATTTGAACGATGGCTGCTGCAGAATCATTTCGCCGCTCAGGCGCGGGGGGTTGGGGAACGTGGTTCCGGGTGTATCGGTTTCAACAAAGTAGAGATCGTTTGCGGAGACGAAATAGAAAACGAAGTTCAGCGTAGTGGCTGACTTCGTCGTCGGCTGAAGCAGAAAACTGGCCGCGCCCCGGCTGCTGCTCGTGCCCACAGAGAAGTTACCGGAAATAGGTTGGGAGCTGTAGGTCCCAGCATCGTTGAAGTCGCTGTTCACGCCGCCACCGCCGGGGCCGAACGAGCCGCTGCCGTCCGCTTGGATCACTCCCGCAAGAGCTTCCTTCTTGCCGGCCGAATCCTGGCCTGAAAATTCAAAGGCGTAATCCCCGCTTAGGCTTCCCGCAGAGAACGTCGACCCCTGCATCGGTTTGAGGATGCCCATGCCGTGCGTTCCCGAAATATCGGGATGCAGATTGGTCGGGTCTGAAGTGTTGTCCTCGAAAAACCGCGCGTTTCCGGTTGAATCGAGGACCAAGTCGTACTTGGTTATGAGTGTAGTGCCTTGCCCATTGACCGCCGTAAGCTTGAGCGAGCCTCTCCCATCGGTCCCGATCGTGTACGTTCCCGTCAGGGAGACACCGTTCACGATGCCCGAAACTCGGTTGCTGTCTTCCTCGCCGGCGGTGACGTTTCCATTGCCATCTGCCGTGAGCGTTCCGATGATCGCAACCGGGCCGCCGGAATCAAATCCGTTGAACAGAAATGCATACGAGCCGAATAGCAAGCTATTCGGATTCGCCGTTCCCGCGTTGACCGTAATCGTAAACGTCGCTGCTTTCGGGACGGGCGTAGCTTCGGAATCGGTCAGCTGGACGGTAAACGTCGCAGTGGTTGCCAGAACCGGTGTGCCGGAAATTTGTCCTGTGCCGTCGCTGAGTGTGGCAAGACTCAGCCCGGAGGGTAGGAGCCCTTGTGTGATTGTCCAGGTGTACGGGGCAAGCCCGCCCGTGGCTTGAAGCGACCCGCTATAAGCCGTGGCCACGCTTCCGGTCGGCAGCGCGGACGTCGTAATGGACAAAGCCGGCAGATTCTGAATCGTAATGGAAACCGTCTCTGTGTCTGTTTGGTGTGTGCTGTTGGGTGGGATGAGCGCCGAGTCTGTGACGGTGACCTGGAAACTGAACGTCCCCGCCATTTGCGGGACGCCCGTGATCTGGCCGGTCGCTCCGTTCAGGACAAGCCCGAGATTTGCCACAGGGGCGTTTCCGCCCCCCGGGAGGCTCCACGCCAGCGGGGCCACTCCGCCCTGCACGACGACGAATGCGCTGTATTGAGCATTGACGAAGCCCTGCGGCAGGTTCGTGGTCGTGATGTGTACTGGCGGCGGTGGCGTAACCGCAATGGAGAAAGCTTGCGAGACAGTCGCACCCCCGCTGTCCTTGACCTGGACAGTAAAGGTCGATGGGCCGGAGCCGCACGGCGTGCCGGTAATCGTCGTGGTTGTGGAATTCGCCAGGCCATTCAGGTTCAGGCACTTGGGAAGAAGCGATCCGTTCGCCAGCGAGTACGTATACGGCGATACTCCGCCGGTGATCGTGAGCGTCTCGCTGTAGGCCACGCCATTTGCCCCATTCGGCAAGGGGCAAGTCGCGGGGGTTGAAGTGCAAGGTAGGGAGAATGTCGGTGCCACCACCACGGTAATCGTAACCGTTTGAGTCGCCGACTTCTGCGCAATCGAAGTGGCGGTGAGCACGACGGTGATGGTTGACGAAACGTTCGTGGGAGCGGTGTAGGTGACCGAAAAGGGCATGTTGTTGCTGAGCGCGCCGCACTGCCCGGCGCCGACGCCGCTGCCGGCGCAACCCGTCCCGCTCCCGCTCGAAGTCCCGCAGGGGGTGGTCGTGCCGGGCAAAGACCAACAGACACCCTGATTTTTTGTGTCGCCGCCCACTGCCGCCGTGAAATTGATTGATGTACCCTCGTCAATCGATAGCAGCGAAGTCTGGCTGGGCTCGATCTGAATGGCGATGCTCGTACCGCTCCCCCCGCCGCATGATGAGAGCAAGACCAAACCCATGCAAGCCAGGCACACCGCCGCTATTCGCCGGTGCAGCCTCAATCCGTGACGGTCCTTCCCATCAAGCCCATCAAGCTCAATTCCTGGCACGGAGCGGCCTTCGATTCGGGCATACGCCTTCATAAGATCCTGTTCAATCGTGGATTTCTTCTCGGACACGCCCAAGCCGGACGGGATACCCGCCTCTCGGACTCACGGCACAAGCAGCCAAACGTGTTGAATAACAAAACGGCCGGGGAGTGTCAACGCACATCTCCAGCCATCTTTGGCAAACGCCGTTTTCACCATATCCCAGCGAGCGCCCGCGGGACAACATGGTCCAGCGATGTGGATGCACGCGACGGGGCCCCCGTTGCCTGCGATGTTCCGACTGTGCCAACGGCACGGGCTCAGGACGGGTACTCACTCCGGCGCGCTCCCGGGAGTGTGGCGTGGGCGGCGATTTTCAATTTTGAGAAGCTTTTGGTATATAAGAAACGGCTTGGGATGCGGTGAATCAATTTTCTTGTGGGTTGGCTTAATACCGCGGGGGGAGTTAGGCATTGATTGAGGTCGAGAACCTTACAAAATCCTACGGCGCCGTCACGGCCGTGGACCATGTCTCCTTCAGCGTAAACAAGGGCGAAATCCTGGGTTTCCTCGGCCCGAACGGCGCCGGAAAAACCACCACGATGCGCATTCTCACCGGGTACATGCCCGCGACCTCAGGGACGGCTCGCATCGCGGGCTTCGACGTTTTCGAAGACTCGCGTGAAGTCCGCCGCCGCATCGGCTATCTGCCTGAAGCGCCGCCGCTCTACCCGGACATGAGCGTTGGGGAGTACCTCGATTTCGTGCTACGCATCAAGAACGCTCCGGCGGGAACCCGGCGCACGCGCGTCGCCGAAGCGCTCGCGAAGACCAGTCTCGTTGACAAACGCACCGAGCTGATCAAGCGCCTCTCGCGCGGATACAGGCAGCGTGTGGGCCTCGCCGGGGCCCTCGTCCACGATCCGGACGTCATCATCCTCGACGAACCGACCGTCGGTCTCGATCCCAAGCAGATCATTGAAGTCCGCAACCTCATCAAGGGCCTCGCTGGCAGCCACACGATCATCCTTTCCACCCACATACTGCCCGAGGTCAGCATGACCTGCGATCGCGTCGTGATCATTAACAAAGGCAAGATCGCGGCCGTCGACACGCCGCAAAACCTGACCACCCAGCTTAAGGGCGGGCTGAAGATTCATGTTGACGTTCAGGCTCCGGAAAAACTCCTCGCCGCCGCGCTGGCGCAGGTTACCGGCGTGAGTCGCGTCGACATCGGCCCCGTGCGCCCCGACGGCCACCTGACCGTTACGGTTGAGGCCGCGCAAGGCCAGGATGTCCGCAGCCAGATCGCCGCGAAAATCGTAGAAAAGGGTTGGGCGCTTTACGAACTGCGCGGAATCAGCCTGAGCCTTGAGGACATCTTCCTCCAGTTGACTACCGACGACGCAACGCACGCGCAGCCGTCGAATTGATTGAATTATTGATTGAATGACCGAATCGAATTGGAGTGACAGGAGCAAGACCGAAGATGCAGAGCCTGTACGCAATCTATCGCAAGGAGTTGGGCCACTACTTCGTTTCCCCTGTGGCGTATATCGTCGTCGCGGTTTTCTTGCTTTTGGCGGGCTTCTTTTTCTACCTCTACGTTGGCAGTGCGATGCGGCAATCGCTGGAGATGGCCATGCAGGGCATGCCCTCTGAGATGGACATTCCCGGTGAGGTGATGCGCGCGTTCTTCGGCCTGCTTTCCACTCTGATCCTGTTCATGGCGCCCATGCTGACAATGGGCGTGTATGCCGAGGAGCGCAAGCGCGGAACAATGGAGCTGTTGATGACGTCGCCGATCACGGAGACGCAGATCGTGGTTGGAAAATACCTCGCCTCGCTCACCCTTTTCGCCGTCATGCTGCTTCCCACGGCCGTCTACGTCGCCTACATGTGCCTTCATAGCGAACCACGTCCGCCCTGGAGCCTGATGCTGGCGGGCTACTTGGGTGCCTTGCTGCTGGGCGGGTCGCTGCTGGCGATCGGTTCGTTTATTTCGTCGCTTACGGAAAGCCAGTTGATCGCATTCGCCCTCAGCTTCGGCGCAAGTCTGGGGCTCTGGGTAATCGATTTCAGCGTGCGCGGCACCGACAGCACGCTCGGACAGGTTCTGCAATACCTGTCCGTGATCCGGCACTACGACGACTTTACGCGCGGGATCATCGACACCTCTAGCCTCATCTATTATGTCACCCTTCCTGCCCTGTTCGTTTTTCTGACTGTCCGCTCCATTGACTCCATGCGCTGGAGGCGGGCCTAGATGAAACAACAACGGCTGGGTTGGGCGGAATTCGCCGGGACGATCGGCGTCGCTTGCTTGATCTCCGGCTACGTGCGCTACACGATCCAGAACGAATGGACGCACACGAGCGAGGCGCTTTTGATCGCCGGCGGCGTTTTGGTCCTCGCGTCGGTCGTTCTCGGTTTTCGCGGGATTCTGGCATTTTTCTCCAAGCGCTCGTCGCGCCTAGGCACGAACACCGGGGTTCTAGCTCTCGCGGTGCTCGCGATTCTTGTTATCTTGAATTTCCTCGGCTTCCGGCACCACAAGCGGTTCGACCTTACCAGTGAAAAGCTCTTCACCCTCTCGGACCAGACGCGCAAGATCGTTAGCGGGCTCCAGCAGGACGTCACGATTGTGCGATTTGCGAAGACACCCGATACGCAGCTCGACGATCTCATGGCCGAATACAGGAACCTGAGCTCTCACATCAAGTTCCAGAATGTGGACCCGCAAGAAAAGCCCGACGTCGCGAAGAATTACGGAGCGACCCGTATGGGCGACGTCATCCTCGCATTGGGCTCCCGGAAGCAGAACCTCGAGCCCGAGGCCGAAGGCGGTTTCACGGAAGAGAACATCACGGGCGCGCTTTTGAAAGTCACGCGCGACAAAACGAAGATGGTCTGCTTCGTCACCGGCCACGGCGAGAAATCGCTCACCGACGATAGCGCTCAGGGCTACACGGTTGTCGATCAGCAGCTCAAGAAGGAGACCTACGCCACAAACACGGTCAATCTCGCATCCGCCGGCTCCGTCTCTTCCGATTGTGACGTGCTCGTGATCGCCGGCCCCACGCAGGCCTTCTTCCCGCAGGAAGCCGCGATGGTCGGCAAGTATCTCGACGGGGGTGGAAAGGTTCTCATTGAGATCGATCCCGAGACCGACCCGAAACTCAACGACATCTTTCAGGCATGGAATGTCAACGTGGGAAAGAACGTCGTCATCGACGCCAGCGGCGCCGGTCGTCTCTTCGGCACCGGCCCGACGTTTCCCATCGTCTTGCAGTACGGCGATAGCCCCATCACGAAGAACCTGGCGCGAACGATGACGCTCTTTCCCATGGCGCGCACCGTTTCCGTCGCCGACAAGCAGAAGTTCGATCCCGAAACGGTCGAGTTGCTGAAGACCTCGCAAGCCAGTTTCACGATTCCTGGCCTCGAAAAAGGCCAGAAAGAAGTAAGCTTCAATCCGAAGACGGGCACGGCGGGACCCCTTTCGCTGGGTGTCGCTGCCGATCGCAAGTCCGGCGACCGTGAATCGCGCCTCGTCGTGATTGGGAATTCGGCGTTCGCCGCCAATCCATGGTTCGGCGCCCAGAGCGACGGCGACCTCTTTCTCAACACGATCGACTGGCTCGCGCAGGACGAGAACCTGATCTCCATCCGGCCCAAGACCGCCACAAATCGCCGCATCACGCTGACGCAGGGCCAGGCGGCCGGGCTCGATTGGTTCGAGCTTTTTCTTTTGCCCGGTTTTGTAATCATCATGGGAATCTCGATCTGGTGGAAGCGCCGGTAGGGAACTACGGGGGTTGCGATGATCCGGAAGCCGACTCTGATCGTGCTCCTCTGCGCCATCGTACTCGGCGCCGCGGTCTACTATTTCGATTGGGTGCGCGGTAAGAACCAGAAGTCGCCCGCGGATTCCTCGAAGCTTGCCTTCTCGATCCAGGCGTCGGACGTCGCGTCGCTCACTCTTGCGTATCCGGCGAAGCCAGGCGATGCCCCCGTGCATCTCGAAAAACGCAGCGGCGTCTGGCAAATCGTTCAACCGATTGAGACGCAAGCGGACCAGCCCGCCGCCGACGGAATCGTCGATCAGCTTGCCAGCGACCGTGTCGCGCAGACGGAGCCGGGGAGCCCCGACCGGCGAAAAGCGTACGGCCTCGACCCGCCTCAGGTATCTTTGGAATTCCAGCTTCAGAACGGCGCGAAGCATTCGCTCTTGATCGGCGACAAGGACTTCACTGGCGCATCCGTTTACACGGTCGTGGACGGCGGGCAAGCCGTTTCCCTCCTGCCGCAATCGCTTCTGACCAGCACGGATAAGCCTCTCGACCAACTGCGCGATCGCACGGTGTTGTATGTCGATAGGGATCAGACCGCATCCTTCGATCTCAAGAACTCCTCCGGCGAGTTGGCTGCGGCGCGAGACAAAGACGGTTGGAAGCTGACCAAGCCCTCGGAGTCGCTTGCGGACAAGTCCGCCATCGATTCGCTTCTCACCACGGTGGCCAACGCCAGAATGAACGGCGTCGCGAGCGAAAAGCCTGAAAACCTGGGCAAGTACGGCCTCGCAGCTCCAGCCATTACTTTCGCCGTCACAGACGAAAGGGGCCAGAAATCGACACTACTCGTTGGTAAAAAGGATGGCGACAGCTATTTTGCGCGGGACGTTTCGCGGCCCATGGTTTTCCGCGTTACCCAGGACGTCTACGACAAGCTGTCGGAACGCTTCGGCGAGCTGCGCAACAAAGCCGTCGTCCGCCTCGATCCGGCCGACATCCAGCGGATCGAGATTTACAACGCAAACGGCGACATCGTTGTCGCCAGCACGAAGGACAAGCCGGGCGAGTGGACCATCCAGGTCCCCGAGGCTCAGAAAGGAAAGTCCGCCGCAAGTTGGAGGGTGCTCGACCCGCTCACTAGTTTGCGGGCTGACGAAGTCATCGACCACCCGTCGGCAAACCTTGTGGCCCAGCTTGCTGGTCCAGCCGTCCGCGCGATTCTTACCGACACGGCTGGCAGGCAATTAACCGTTCGAATTTCGAAGCCGTCGGGCGATTTCGTCTACGCCCAAACGAGCGATAGCCCTTTGCTGTATAGGCTCAAGAAGCAGGTCCTCGACGACTTGAATTTCAAACCCGCCGACCTTGTCCTCTGAGGTTCTGGATCGCTCGGCGCAACGCCGTTGCCACCAACGGCAGTTTGCGGTCATGATAATGTCGGAAGCAGAACTTCTCCGCGTGCCCTGGAATCAGCCTTACACCCGGAAGCGCTAGGTAATAAAGGTGTTAACCCTTAATTTGCTACTTGCGCGTCTCCGCTGAACTTGCGATAGTCACTTGATTTTCCCAAGGCTACCTAACCGTGAAAAAGAAGACAAGGACTAGGAAATCCAGCAGATTGCACCAGGATCGGCGTCGCAGGCACCGCCACTGGCAGGTGACTGTCTATTACCACGACGGCGAGAAGTTCGCTCGCGTCTATATCGACCGCGACCGCGCCGTCCGCTTTGCCGAGCGTCAAAAGAAATCGCCGATCGTAAAAGCGACCCGTATCCTCGAAGTTGACTAGACTGCCCTCCGGCTGCGGGGCGGGCGTGTCCATTCGTCGCTAGTTCGCCCGCCTGTTGGTTTTCGACCGCCCGAACGCGGTCTTTGGGGCTCTTGTTCATGCTCCGGCCACATGCTATAAGCGTTGTGTTGTTGTATACTTTTCTGGCACGCGGGATTCGTATAGTGGTAGTACGCGACCTTGCCAAGGTCGAGGCGAGGGTTCGATTCCCTTATCCCGCTCCAATCAATTCAATAGCTTACTGACGGTTTCGGGTCCATTAGAGTCCAAAACACCCGCCAAGCGGTCCACAGCATCACGTTGTGATTGCGGGATCAGGTGCGTGTACACCCGCATTGTTGTGGCAAGGTCGCTGTGCCCAAGTTGTGCCTGAGCAGTCGTCACCGACGCCCCCAATTCAACAAGCAGCGTGCTGTGTGAGTGCCGGAACGCGTGAAAACCGGCCCGCTCGATTCCCAGCCGATCGAGCAACGGATGTAGCTTTCGCGGAACGATGTGACTAGGCCGGATGGGTGTTCCCTGTCGTGATGCAAAGAGCAAACCCAGCGCGTTCGGCCGCCACGTTTCAAGGTACGACTTAAGCCGCACGGCTAGAATACTGGGCATGTGGAGCACCCGGTTGCTGGAACGGCTTTTGGTAGCTTGAATCTTGCCGCGCCATACCGAACGCCTCACATGGATAACGTTGCCCTTGAAGTCGAGGTCATCGACCTTCAAGCCGAAAAGTTCACCTTCCCTCATTCCCGTGCTGGCCGCCAGAAAACAGATGGTGCCAAGCGGTTCGGGTGCCGCCACAACAATCCGGCGTATTTCCTCGACTGCGAAAAAACGAGGCTCGGAGCGTTCGCAGTAATGAGGTAGTGCGAGCTTCTTGCGGTTGACCGTCTCGGTAACATAGCCCCATGCCGTAGCGGTGCCCAGCATGGAGCCGAGTGTGCCGAGAACGTTCAGCAGGGTCTTTCGGCTCATCTGCGGCGACAACTTGGCGATGAACTGTTGTTGCCGCTCAACGGTGATTTCTTCCAACCGAAGCCGCCCCAACTCTGGAACGATGTACTTGCGGAGATGGCCTTCGGCGGCCGCTTGGGTAGACGGTTTCCGTTGAGACAGCACTTCCACCCTCCAACGCTCTACAAAGTCGGCCAGGGTCGCCACTCGTTGAGGACGATACCCAGCCGAGTTGATGCGCGCCAACAGAACCTCAAGGCGCCGACGCGCAAGTTTCTTTGTGGGTAGTTCGCTGAGCGTTCCGACAACGCGGGCGACACGCACGCGCTGAACGACGCCATCGGTGCCAACGATGTCCTCTCGCCAGCGAGCAACCCAGGATTTGTTACGAAGCCTGAGCGATCCAACTTGATACCTTTTGCGAGCCAATGAGCTTTCCTTTCGCTCACTGGTCCGCTGGCCTTGCACGCGGAGCATAACACCCGCGTCAACAGCCGACTCCTCTAGCCTGAACAGGGCTTCAAAATAGCGCCGGATCGAATCGTTCGATTCGTCGCTCGGGTCGAAAGCAAACTCGACTAGGTTCAAGGTTTGGGTCGCCGCCATTGTTCTAGTTTAAGGGTGCGGCGCCGTTTTGAGGACATTTGAGTAGAGGCCAAATCGAAGTTTTGATTGTTTGTGCCGGACAAAGTTGCGGGATGGTTGCGGGCACCCCTTTGTGTTAAGTGAACCCCCGGCGAAGGAGAACGGGGATCGGTGCGGTGAGAACTTCGCAATAGGAAGGCCGCAGACGAACGCAACGCGGAGGGGCAGGGGTGAGGGCGTGGGAGGCCAAGAACGAGGTTGCAAGCTGCGCGAAATCAGTGGCTTGGAGAGCACTTTTGACGTGTCCGGGGCGTTTTGGAACACATGGCCGGGATATTTGAAAAATGGAACCCCCAACGAGCTAGGGGGAAGGGTTCCCATTTGATACCCCGGCCTAAAGGGGGGTGTTGGGGGGGGCACCGACGCCAGTTTTCTCAGGACCTGGGACTTTGTTTGCGAATCGCGTTTGATCGAAGCTCAGCATTTGCGGGCAGGCTCCCTATCATACAGCGGTGCGGAATCGCGTGCGAATTGGCTGCGAATTTCGCGTGGCTTACCCAAGCGACGCGAGATTCGACCGGGATTTGCAAGCCATCTGCGCGGGCCGCCCAGCCGCGAGGCTTTCAATTAACGAGTGTTTTCTGACGGCTCAGATGGCCCGGAATCGGGCACGGAGAATCAATCACTTGCGGAGACGGTGCGAGCAGGGATTTTTGAAAGCACGGGCCGACAATTCTTGCCTATTGACACATACCTGTATCAGTGATACATGGATGTATCATGCGACGCTATTCCACTGATCAAGCGGCCAAGATGCTCGGTATTCAGCGGCCTAACTTGCAGCGTCTCATTCGCGGGAAGCGAATCCCGTTTCCCCCGCTTGAGCAAGTGGGCAGACTGAAAATCCGGCTTTGGACTAAAACGGACGTGGAGAAGGCGCGTAAGGCAATGAGTCACACGTAGAAACAAAGCGGCCCTGCCGACTGTTATCAGCAGCCGACAGAGCCTAACTCCCAAAGTGAGGTGATTCACATGGAAGCTAACGCGACTGTAGCAACGGGCCATCCGCAAGGCAATATCTCGCAGTCACAACTCGAATCTCTCAAGCGTGCCGTCTCCGGCCAATCGTTCAGCAATTTTCCCGCGATAATCCAGGGATTCGCGGCAAAGGGCATACCTGAATCCGCAATCAAACCCCGCGAGAATGTGTTCACGTTCGACGCATGGAAAGCACTCGGACGCTACGTCCGCAAGGGCGAGCATGGCGTCAAGATTTGCACGTTGATTGAGACCAAGAGCAAGGAAATAGATCAGGACACGGGCGAGCCGAAGATTCTCCGCCGTCCGTGGACCACAACCGTTTTTCACATTTCGCAGACGGAGCCGCTGAAAGGGGGTGCGCGATGAGCACTCCCACTTTCGCATTTCCGCAGTCCCTTGCTGAGAAGTACAGGCCCCTGCGCATCACAGAGTTTGCCGGTCTGGACAAGCAACGCAAGATTCTCTCGAAATTGGCCGCGAATCCTTACCCGTCCGCTTGGCTCTTTGTAGGGCCTCCGGGCGTCGGCAAAACGAGCATGGCTCTTGCTCTGGCGGCAGAGCTAGGCGCAGAGACACATCATATCGGCTCGCAGCAATGCCGCTTGGACGTATTGGAAGCTACCGTGCGGCAGTGCAATTACGTGCCTCTCTCCGGCGGATTCCATGTCGTGATCTGCGATGAGGCAGACGCGATGAGCGATGCTGCACAAAAGTGCCTACTGTCCAAGCTCGATTCGAGCGAGCCTGTCCCAAACACGATCTGGATTTTCACATGCAACGCAACCGACCGGCTCGAAGCGCGATTCCTGAGCCGGTGCCGCGTGCTCGAATTTTCAAGCTACGGCCTCAATGGTTCGCTCGTTGAGCTACTGCGGCGTGTCTGGCAAGCGGAATCGAACGGCGCACCGGAGCCAAACATCGAGCGGCTGTCGCGTGGCAATAACGTGCGCGAATGCCTGATGAAACTCGAAATCGAGCTAATGGGAGCGTGAGCCATGCGAGCCGCCATCTATGGACGTATCAGCACCTCGAATCATGGGCAGGACATCGGCTTGCAGACCCGTGAGCTTCGGCAATTCTGCGAGGCTCGCGGCTGGCAGGTCGCGGGCGAGTATCTCGACGAAGGCATCAGTGGCGCAAAAGACTCGCGCCCGGAGCTAAACAGGCTGATGGCCGATGCGAGCCGTAGACGCTTCGACGCGGTTGTCGTCTGGAAGTTTGATCGCTTCGCCCGATCCGTCAGCCATCTGTTGCGGGCACTCGAAACCTTCAACTCGCTCGGAATCGCATTCGTCAGTCTCAGCGAGCAAATCGACACCACCACGCCCACCGGCAAGATGATCTTCACCGTGCTAGGTGCCGTGGCCGAACTAGAGCGGAGCTTGATTGCCGAGCGCGTCAGGGCGGGTCTGCGAAACGCGCGGGCGAAAGGCAAACGGCTAGGCAGGCCCCGCGTGGCCGTGGACGCCGCCAGGATTGCCCGATTGCGCGCCTCCGGCCTGTCCTGGCCCGCTGTGGCGCGCGAGTTGGGCGTCAGTGTCGGGACGGTCTATCAGGCTGCCCGTAGCCTTTCAAATAACCTGCCCACATCGGCGGTTGCAAATGACTGATTCGACGGGCCGCTGACGTTGGCTAGCAGACTGCTCGCGTTAGGGTTTCAGTCCCAAGTCTTCAACGGGCCGCATCACTGGCCGCAAGCCGATTCCTAGCGGTGCTCGGGGGCCGCTTGTATGGACTGTAAATTAAGGCAAGAGCGTTCACTTGCGGCGCTCGCCTCGCTCTTGTCCGCTCTCGGTTGGCCCACCAAAGCGGGTACTATGAAAAAGCTGCCGCAGCATCAACAATCGAACCAACGTCGAGCAATAATCGGCGGCCCCACAGACCTGCTTCAAGTTGGTAACAAGTGTTATCCTCAGCTGTATATGAGCCTCGACAATCTAGGCGCCGTTGGGAACGAGATTAGCGTCGCCATCGAACCCGACGAGCGCGGCTTGACAGGTAGAGAGTGCCCAGGTTCGGAATGCGAGGGGTATTTCAAGATTGAATTCGGGACAGGACTCAAGGGCGAGAATCTGCCGCTCCACTGCCCGTATTGCGGCCATACTGCGGGACAAGAAAACTTCTGGACCAAGGCACAGATTGAGTACGCGCAATCCGTTGCTCTAAATCGCATCACGGGAGCATTGCTGACAGATTTGAAATCTCTGGAATTTGAACGCAAGCCTCCGCGTGGCACTTTAGGAATCGGAATCAGTATGAGGGTCTCGGGAGAGCCGCATCCCATCCGGTATTACCAAGAGGAAAAGCTAGAGACGGATGTGGTTTGTTCCAATTGCACGCTTCACTATGCGATCTACGGAGTGTTTGCTTTCTGCCCGGATTGCAGGGTTCATAATTCGCTTCAAATACTCAACAAGAACCTCGACCTGTGCTTGAAGCAAGTGGAGTTAGCTCGGGAAACAGACGAATCTCTCAGTGAACACCTAATCGAGGATGCTCTGGAGAACGCTGTTTCAGCGTTCGATGGCTTTGGCCGCGAAACTGTTCGAGTCACGGCAAGCTCTCGGGGTCTTTCTGACAAGAGCGAAGGAATATCATTTCAAAATATCGCCCGTGCGCGTGAGCGTGTCTCAGCTATTTTCGCCTTTGACTTCGCTGCCGAGTTGTCCGGCGACGAGTGGACTCTGACTCACAAGAGTTTTCAGAAGAGACACCTTTTGGCCCATACAATGGGCATCGTAGATGAAGCGTATCTGAACGCGACCAAGGATTCCGATGCCTATTTCGGCCGACGAGTAAGGGTTACTCCCGACGAAGTGAGATTTCTGACGGAAGCCCTCAGAAAACTTGGAGCGGGGTTGTTTCGAAAACTGTCCACCTGAGAGTATGGAATGCCCACCGTCAGGCTTGTGACTGGCCGGGAACCAGAAGGCGAAGTCTTTGTGTCGTTGGAGCAAACGCCGCTAGTGTTGGGCGAACTCCGCAAGGCGCTTCCACAATTGAGGGCAGAGTTACAGAAGAAGTGGCCCGTTCTGTACGTTGATATTGAGAACCAATTACCGGCTCGCAGAAATTCTTATGACCCTTCCGAACTAGTGAAAGCCGCCTGTATCGTGCTCGCAATCAGGTTCACTTGGTCGGCAGTCGATGGAGCCGGTAAGAAGCTAGGTGAGGTTGTGGTAGACGAACTCTCGAAATACGCACGACGTTGGATCAAGAATTTCGGCAAACCAAAGCACAGAAGGTCCGCCGCGCGACGCAGATGACATCCCCTACAGCGAGATGAGTCAGCGGATAGACTCGATCAGCTTGGCGGGCCTGACGTTCAAACCGCGAGCGAGTTTTATGATGTTGAGTAGACTCACGTTGCGCTCTCCGCGCTCTACGCCGCCCACATAGTTCCGGTGCAAGTCTGCTAGCTCTGCCAACTTCTCTTGCGAGAGTCCGCGTTGCACTCGAAACTCGCGGACACGCCTACCGAAGATCAGTCGCGGGTCGGGGTGTCGCACCCCGTCATCATTCGTCCTTGACCACGATAGGTCTACACACTATGAGTGTTCTGCGATCAACCAGTATGTCCGCCACTTTACAGCAAAAGTAAACGCTACCTATTAGCACACAAGTAGCGTTGCCACCTTAGAGGCCTGTGCTGGACAATCGCCCTATGCCCCAGAGGACGAAACTCACACCACCGAGCACATCAAGCGTACTCGCGCTCAGACAATCACGGCCTCCCGCTGGCATCCAAGATCAGACCGAACGGAAAAGGCCGCAGCGTAGAAAAATGGAGGAGAACATGAAACGGTGCACAGTTATTCCAATTCTAATCGCGGTCGCAGTGATCGCGTTCTGCCTTGGGACGGCATGGAACAATCCGAGAACAGTCAGTGCCAGCGGGGAGGCCGGATTGCAAAGCAGATTCGAGATCGTGGAGGGAAAGTTCCCGTTCATTGTGGACGGGGCTTCCAATGACCAGTCTATGCCGTTTATGGTGGACACGGTAAGCGGGCGCACGTGGACGTATGAAGGCCCGACGACAGCCAAAAACCAACTCGTTGACCCTGCTGGATGGGAAGAGGCCGACTTCATTTATTCGATAAGGGGCGCAGACGGGCAAATACACAGGAAAGTGTCTGCCTTGCCTGTTACCACATCGCCTGGGCCGTGAAAGTGAATGTAATTAGGGCGGCCCTGACCCATTTCCAAACGCAAGAGACCGCGCAATAGAGGCCCAGTCGAGACCGTGTGCGAATCGGTATCGCGTGCTCGAATTTTCGAGCTACCACATACCGTGGGGGATTGGTTCGGCGAACCGCGCGGGCAAGAATCGGGAGCCTCAGTTGGTTAGTAGTTAATATGTAAACAATCGCTCACATCCGGTAAATGCTGTCCACAAGAGATCCGTCTTGACAGCAGCCTCGCTCCGAATCTGGCCCTAAACCAATCGCAATACGCTCCTTAAATTGATGACTCGTTTGGAGTCCCGCCTGCTGTCAAGCCTGAGAAACCACCACTCATTGTCTAGGTGATTCAGAAGGACGACCCATGCCCAGACCATCCACAATTAAAGGTGCTATGAGCTTGATACTGTGCATTGCAGTTTCCGGTGCCACGTTCGCCGCGAATGCGGGATTCAACGTCAGTTATGATGGCGGTTCGCTACCCGATGTTAAGACTGGCGAGGCGCTGCGACTGGTCGCCACGTCAACCGCAATCGAGTTGGTACATGGAAAGACTCTGGTGGTGTAGGGCTCCCCGCTAATTTAGACGTTCAGGGCCTCGTTTTTAGTTAGAGCTGCAAAAGCCAAGAAGGCCTCGTGCGGGGTGCGGTTTTCGACTCCGCGGTGAGGCCGGTCGTGATTGT
>JBEKNB010000009.1:0-118429 GCA_049523255.1 Candidatus Acidiferrales bacterium
GAAGGGGACTCAAACGCCGTCCCCTTCCCCAGACCCCTTCCCCTGCTAGGAGATACAAAGACGTCTTAAGAAATTCGGGAACTGTGTCCAACAAAATTGTGCCAGCTTAGGGGTTCACCCCATCCTTTGCGGTCCAGAACGAGTCCAATTGGACGTGGGCTGCCAGTACATCTGACCCGCGGGCGCTGCAGGTGCCAGGGGGCGGCTCCGGCACCGCCACGACCTGGTACAGCGGCTCAGGCTTTAGTTTCGACATCAACTTGACCGACGGGCAATCGCACCCGATCGCGCTCTACGCGGTCGATTGGGATAGCAAGGGGCGAGCAGAAACGGTGCAGGTGCTGGACGGCAGCACCAACGTTGAACTGGGCATGGAGACTCTGTCGGACTTTGTGAACGGGGTTTACCTGGTCTGGACAGTCTCGGGGCACGTGAAGATCACGGTTACGGCGAACAGCGGGCCGAATGCGGTTATCAGCGGAGTGTTCTTTGGCGGAAACGGCAGCGGCATCATTCACGTCCCCGGCGATCAGCCCACGATCCAGGCGGCTATCAACGCGGCGGCGAACGGGAACACCGTGTTGGTGGCACCCGGCACATACACCGAGAACATCGATTTCGAAGGCAAAGCCATCACGGTTACGAGCTCTGGCGGCCCCTCAGTGACGACCATCGACGGCGGCGCAAACGGTTCCGTGGTCACATTTGACACTGGCGAAGGGCCAGATTCGATCCTAAGTGGATTCACGATTCAGAACGGATTGGTCTCCTTTGCAGGCGGCGGTATTCAGATCGGGAACGCCTCACCAACCATCACCGGGAATACGATCACGGGAAATCGAGCGCCGGTGGGGTTGGGTATATACATCAACGGCGGCTCGCCACTCATCCAGAACAACCTCATCACCGGAAACAACTCGCAAGCCGGCGACGGTGGCGAGGGTGGGGGCGGTATCCTGATCTCCGCGAGTAACACAACTCCAGGGTCACCTCAGGTCATTGGCAACACAATCACAAACAACAGCGTCGCCGCTGGCGGCAATGGCGGCGGCATCTCTGTAAATTACTTTGGTAACCCCACGATCCGCGGAAACCTCATTGCGGGCAACACTGCATGGAACGACGGAGGCGGACTCTCGATACAGAACTACAACGGGGCGAGTGTCGTCCAAAACATCATTGTGAACAATACTTCTCTGGAAGGTGGGAGCGGCGCGGGACTATATGTATCAGTCACGCAAGGCACGAGCGTCACGATCGCGGATAACACAATTGCCGGCAACAGCGCTTTCGATCTCACGTCGGGGATATATGTGACCGGTTTTCCGGCTTTAGCCACGTTTGTGAACAACATCGTGGTCGCTCTCGGAACCCAACAGGCGGTGACCTGCGGCACCACGTACAGCCAGACCTCCCCGGTGTTTTCCTACAACGATGCATACAGCGGCGGCCAGCAGGCCGTGGTGGGGAATTTGCGACTATACGAGCAACACGGGGAACATTTCGTCCGATCCGCTCTTCGTCGATCCCACGTTCAACAACTTTCACCTTCAGCCTGGCTCGCCTGCGATCGACGTAGGCAACAACGCGGCGCCCCAGCTTCCTTCCATGGATTTCGACGGCAACAATCGGATCTTCAACGGCACGGTCGACCTGGGCGCTTACGAATATCAGGGCCTGACGACGGCCGTGCTTTCGCCTCCGAGCCTCGCCTTCCCGAATCAATCGGTCGGGACGAGCAGCTCGCCGCTGACGGTCACGGTTACAAACTCCGGCGCGACGGCGCTGCAAATCAGCAACATCGCGATCGCCGGCGATTTTTCTCAGACCAACACGTGCCGGACTTCCACCGGTATTGCTGTCGGCAAGAGCTGCCAAATTACTGTGGTATTCAATCCCTCCGATGCGAGCCCTCGGACGGGGCAACTGAGCGTCACGAGCAACGTCTCCGCCAGCCCTCAGACGGTTGCCCTGAGCGGCACGGGCTCCACAGCGGCTGCTGGCCCGACTGTGACTTTCGTCGGATCGGATAGCGCGACTCTGGGGAATTGGCCAGCGCAGTACGGCGCGGATGGCTATGCGATCGCAGGTGGTCCGCAAAACCTCCCTGCCTATGCGTCCCTAGTCATTCAAAACGAGTCCTTCTGGACGTGGGCTGCCAGCACGACCGACCCGCGCGCGCTGCAAATACCGGGAGGCGGCTCGGGGGTTGGGTCAACGTGGTACAGCGCTTCCAGCTTTAGCCTCGATGTGAATATAGCGACCGGCAGCCACCAACTCGCCCTCTACGCTGTCGATTGGGACAGCCAGGGTCGGTCAGAAACCATTCAGATTGTCGACCCTGCCACAAACAATGTTCTCAGCAGCACAAGCATTTCCAATTTCACGAACGGCATCTACTTGATTTGGAATGTTGCAGGCCATGTGACGATCGTCGTCACGGCAAGCAGTGGCCCCAATGCCGTCGTGAGCGGCGTCTTTTTCGGAGGCCCGGCGGCGACAGGTGCCAGCCCCGTGCTAAAGATCGCGAAAACGCACAGCGGAAACTTCACGCAGGGGCAGCAGGGCGCGACGTACACGGTCACGGTCTCGAACGCAACCGGCGCAGCGCCAACCACCGGAACCGTTACGGTCACGGAGACGGCGCCGTCCGGGCTGACGCTCACGTCGATGACCGGTACCGGATGGAATTGTGCGACGAATACTTGCACGCGCAGCGACGCTTTGGGCGGCGGCTCGAGCTATGCGCCGATCAGGGTCACCGTGAACGTCGCGGCCAATGCATCCTCGCCGCAGGTGAACCAAGTGAGCGTGTCTGGCGGCGGCTCGGCGACCGCGAACGCCAGCGACTCAGCAACGGTAGAACCAGTTGGTGGAGTCAGCAGCGCGAGCTGGGTCACATCCGACACAACGACGGAAGGCACCTGGATGGGTCTTTACGGGACCCAAGGATATTGGCTGGCGACGGGCAATCAAACGATTTCGATACCAGCTACGCTGACGGTCGCGAATGAATCCACTTGGACTTGGGCTGGAAGCACTTCCGACCCAAGGGCTTTACAGACGGACAATACCGGCGACCGAGCGGCGACGACTTGGTACAGCGCCGGCCATTTCAGTTTTGATTTGAATTTGACGGACGGCCAGAGTCATGAGGTAGCTATTTACGTCATCGATTGGGATCACATGGGAAGATCCGAAACAATCTCGATTTCGGATGCGAATTCAGGCACCGTCCTTGATACAAGGACAATTCCCAACTCAACTTCCGGCTCCGCAGCTTACACGAATACGACGGCGACGAACTTTGGGGGCGGCACCTACCTGGTCTGGAATATAGGCGGTCACGTGACCATTACCGTCACGCCCAACTCTGGACCGAACGCGGTCGTAAGCGCCATTTTCCTCGATCCGAATCTGCGCCCAAGCGTGGTGTACACGCTTACAGGAAGTGTCAATCCCGCCCTTGGTCCGGTGCACGCGGAGAGCTTTCAATTTACAACTTCAAGTTTCATCACCTCGACGATTAATCTTGACGCTTCTCAGCTTGACTCCTGTGTGGCGTGCGCACCGTCAGGAACGGCGGTGCAATTCTTTCCCAACGGTACGACAAATGTTGTTGTGCCCGTCGATTACGTCAATATTACTGATGCGAACGGCGTGGTTTACGGATTCTTCTTTCCACCGGGGACATTCTCAGCATCGGGAACATACACGGCTTCCGATTATCCGCCGTACATAGTATCCAACATCGGTATACTCACGGTGAGGGCGAAGCCCTAGATATCGGATTGCTGCATCACTTCCGGTTTGCAACCTCGGCGCCGGGCGCCTTTTGGGCAGTCCGCCAGCCTTCGGCGTACGACGTACGCGCGACCTCGGAATAAGGCACGGGGCTAACGATGGCCCGGATTTCTGTCTGCACGTGGCGTTCGACGGTAGGTTTCGAGGATCCGCCGCCGTCCTCGCCCCACACAAAAGTCACCTCCGTGCCGGGCTCGGCGTATTTTTCGTCGAGGATCGCCAGCGTCAGCATCTTGCCCTCGTTCGCGCTGTAGCCACACCATGTCGAGACGCCGATCATCTTGCCATTGCTCAAAACCTTGTCGTACGGCAGGGTCGAGTAGACAGCTGAGGGGAAATCGAAATACTTGGCTCGGTTCGACTTTTTGAACATAGTCCCGATCGCGCGGGTGACGTCCTCGCCATCGAGGCCCAGAGTCACTTTTCTCCGCTTCGGTTTTGTCGCCAGCTTCTCAAGGGCTTCTCGCCCGATGAAATCGTGATCGAACTTAACGATCGGCCCATAGCCCAGGTCATATGGCGTGAAGTAATAGTCAGAAACGTTTTCGGAATAGAAACTGCCGCCTAACGAAGCAATGGCTTCGTAGCAGGTCGCCGGCAGCCATTGTCTGTAGGCCTTCATCTTTTCGCCCGTATAAACCGCCGGCATCGGGGACGGAATCCATCCGGATTCGAGCGTATTGGAGGAGTAGGCTCTAGCGCCAACCTGCCGGAGGCCGAATTCCTTCCCAGCTTCCACGATGGCAGCCTTCACGGCTTCCCCATCTTCCCAAGGTCCGAACAACTCCAGTCCCGGTTGACCTGCCATGCCATGACGCAAGGCCCGGACATTTCGTCCTGCGATGGTCACCGATGTCATGTTGAAGAACTTGACGTCCGGAGCGGACCGGCCGGTTACCTTCTCGATCACCTTCATCGCGTTCGGGCCCTGAACCTGGTAGCGATAAACCTTGCGAATGATCGGTCCTTGCCTGGCGGCTGCCCTCTCGTCTCTCTCCACCTTCGCGTTGTAACCACCTGTCTCGCAGTGGTACTGCACCCAGTTATGCACCGAGGGCCGTCCGACCAGATTGAAGAGGTTCTCGTCCAGATAAAACAAAACTACGTCGCCGATCACGTGCCCATCGAAGTTGCACGGGACGAACTGCTTGGCTTTGTTGGGCTCAAAATTCTTGAAGCTATTTACGCCCAGATTGGAAAGCAGCTTCAGCGCATCCGGACCCTCTACATACATGTCGGTCATGTGGTAGGACTGATTGAAAAGGACGCAGGTCTCCTGCCACGCACGTTGCTCGTCCCGCCAGTTCGTGAACTCAGGAGGGACCACCGGATAGACGTAGGGCCCTGTCTGCGAATTGCGGAGCAGCGCGACTGGACTGCTAACGGTTTGTAACAGGTCATCGAGACTCTGGTGGCTCATTCGTTCGCTCTCCCCTAACGAAATTAACCTCCTATTGTATACACTAGAAGAACCTATAGGCCGTACGTTATTGTTTTATCATAGCAACGTATACATTTTTTATCGGTTGGCACGCAAGCCATTATTTCTATGACCGGTGTAATGCCTTTCCTGACGATGGGCTGCAGCCGACTCTATGACACTTTGACGGCTTTGCCTGCGCTATAAGGAGTTGATAACATCAACCGTCGCTGCCGGGACGGGCCGGAACTCAATTTCGAACCGAGGCAACCGTCAAGATTGGTGTGAAAGTATGGCCAGTAAGCATTCACGGGTAATTGTAAGAATTCGTGAGATGGTCTTGCATGGTGAACTCACGCCTGGCCAGCGAGTGGGAGAGGTGTCGCTGGCGAACAGTTTGGGAGTTTCTAGAACTCCTATCCGTGAAGCGCTGCCGATTCTGGCTCAGGAAGGGCTGCTGACCCAGCTGGATACGCGTGGGTTCGTCGTGCGCGAATTTACTCCGCAGGAAATTATGGATGCTATCGATGTTCGCGGTGTGCTCGAAGGACTGGCCGCACGGATGCTCGCGGAGCAAGGCCCCCCGCGCCGCCTCATGCAATCGCTTTACGATTGTCTCCGCGAAGGCGACGCGATTTTCGCCAAGCGACACCTTGTCGAATCCGACGAGGCCCGTTATGGCGAAATGAACAAGCAATTTCATGCTCTCATCGTTGAGGGAGCGGGCAGCAAAGTGATCGCCGACGCAATCGAACGCAACAGTCGGATACCGTTCGCCGCCGCACACGCAATCGCTTTTGACAAGGTAGACCTGCATCGCATGTATGATTCGCTCTGCGTTGCGCATCGGCAGCATCAAGCGATTGTCCAGGCGCTCGACAATGGGGAGGGCGCGAGGGTTTCGGCCCTGATGTTCGAGCACGCCTACAGCACCAAAGCCAGCATCAATTTGGCGCGAAAGCCGTGACGGTATCTTGACTCCTGATAAGCCGGGCTACCTTTGGATGGAACGGTCATCCACTAGCGGATCAATGGGGAGAGCTGCCCTGCAAATTTACTACAATGCGTGATTGGGGGAGTTTTGAATCTTCGCCGCAATCCTCTGAAATCGATATAAAATTATGTGGATAGCCTCGGCGGGGCTGTAGCTCAGATGGATAGAGCAGCAGTTTCCTAAACTGCGTGTCGGGAGTTCGACTCTCCCCAGCCCCACCATACTTTTCGGCGGACGGGATTCCCGGTTGTGGTGCGCCGCCAGGCCTTTCCATTAACGAACGAGCGTTTGTGGACTGCCACCGAGGGCTCAGAACTCACGCGGGGGAATTCGATCAGGCCCACTTCGAGGATACTAAAATAATTTATACCTGATTGCGTAACGGAGCGCAAGTGGTTGTTGGTGCAACGAAAAGTCGTCTAAGGTAACACCGCTGCCACGGCGCCAAAACCGAGCTTTTTCGGCCAGGCGGGTAGCGATTGCCCTTCCCCGCAAGACGGCTGAGGGTCGAGCGCTTGACCCTCCCCCTGCTCCACGCTTTCCAACTCGCGCTCTAGTTGTTGATAAATACTCCGCTGACGACGGCATTCGGGCCGGCACCGGTAGTGACGTTAATTTTCACGTGTCCAGAAACATTCCAGATCAGGTATGTCCCATTCTGAAAATTTGTGCTCGTGGTGTTCGTGCTGGTCGAGTCACCGCTCGAATCGGGAATGACTCGGGTGTCAAGCGTGGCGCCGGAGTTGGCATCCACGACTTGAATGGTCTCCTGCCTTCCGTGGTCGTCCCAATCGAGCACATAGAGCGCAATCTGGTGCGTCTTTCCGTCGGTGAGGTTGAGGTCGAAGTAAAAGCTCGCAGGGCTGTACCACGCGG
Source organism: Candidatus Acidiferrales bacterium (assembly GCA_049523255.1). Taxonomy (GTDB): domain Bacteria; phylum Acidobacteriota; class Terriglobia; order Acidiferrales; family UBA7541; genus Palsa-295. Next base: position 7,095 of record JBEKNB010000009.1, read on the forward strand.
CTGCGATCTGGTCTCCATTGGCGTCTGTTTCGAGATCTCTCGGATCGGGAGGAGTGGGATCGCTGGCCCACGTCCAAGGCGTTAGCGAACCCTGGACGGCAAACGTGGCGGGCACCACAAAATTCTGGCCCGCATTTGCCAGCGAGTATCCGCCGCTGCCGTACTTTCCGATCCAGGCGCCTTGCGTCGTGGTGTCGGAGGCGACCCAACTGGCAGTGGCCGAACTCGGCGCGCTCCCGCCGCCTCCAAAGAAGATCCCGCTGACCACGCCGTTCGGGCCCGTGCTCGGCGTGACGGTGATCGTCACGTGTCCCGTGATGGTCCAAACCAGGTAGATTCCATTCCCGAAGCTGGAAACGGCTTGCGTGTTCAGGACATTGGAGGGATTACTCGCGTCGGCAATCTGAATCGTCTCCGCTCTTCCTTGGCCGTCCCAATCCAGAACGTAGAGTGCCACCTGATGCGGGTTCGAATCCGTGAGGTTGACGTCGAAATTGAAGGCCGCCGGACTGTACCACGCTGCCGCAATGCGGTCTCCCTGGTTGTCGGTTTCCAAGGCTCTCGTGTCCGCTGTGCTGGACGCCCACGTCCAGTTCAACTGCTGCTGAACCGCAAACGTGCCGTAGCTCGGGTTGGCGCTCTGAGGGCCATTGGCGATGGCGGACGCGTCGCTTCCGTACACACCCATCCAATTCCCCTGCGTGCTCGTATCCGCTTTGACAAAGCTGGCGGAGGGTCCGCTGCTGCCGCTCGACGGGTTAATCACGGTCGAGTCGTTCGCGTTCGCCGATGCCGATCCGCCGCCCGACACGGTCGCCGCGTTTATCTGCGGCGAAGTCGCATTCGCCGCAACGTTCACGGTCACGGTGATCGGTGGATAGCTCAATCCTGAATTCAAGACGTCATTGCGAGAGCAAGTAGGCACGGTGCACGCCCAACCCGTGCCGGCCATTCCTTCGATCGCCAATCCGGAAGGCGGATTTTCGGTCACTGTCACAGTTCCGCTCGTCGGACCCGCGCCCGCCTGGTTCGACACCGTGACCGTGTAGAAAGCGTGTTGGCCTTGAGTGAAGTTGCCTGTGTGCGTCTTGGTGATGCCCAGGATCGGGGTCAGTGGGCTCAGGGCTGTGCCAAAGAAGACACCGCTGACGACAGCATTCGGGCCGCTGTTCGGCGTAACGATTATCCTGACGTGACCGGTGATGTACCAGACGAGGTAGATTCCGCCCTCGAAGTTGGATATGGTCTGGCTGCTCAGCGTAAGGTTGGTGCTCGCATCCAGAATCGTTATCGTCTCTGTTCTTCCCTGGTTATCCCAATCCACCGCGTACATCGCGAATTGATGTGAACTTGCCCCCACATTGACGTCAAAACTGAAGCTCGTTGTGTTGTACCAGCAGGTTGCGTTTACGCCCCCAGGACCAGCCACTTGCAGGGCTCTCGGATCAATTGTGGTCGTGGCCCAGGTCCAGCTCAACTGATTCTGCACGGCAAAGGTCGCATAAGAGGGGATGCTCTGGGAAACCAGGGCGACGGAGTCTCCATCCTTCCCGTATTTCAGATACCAACTGCCCTGTGTGCTTGTGTCGGTCCCGGCGAAAGCCGCGGTCGCAACCCCATTCGGTCCCGCGTTGACAACGGCCAAGCTGAACTCATCGCCAGCAGAAATACTCGCTACGCCCGAGAGATTGCTCACCTGAACCGGCGTGATAGAGGACGTGGTGGAGCCATTACCCAGTTCGCCGTCGCCGTTGGATCCCCAGCCCCAGATCGGCCCATCGCTCTTCAGCGCCAGGTTGTGATAGGTGCCCGCCGCAATGGCAGCTACGTTTGCCAGATTTTCGACCTGAACCGGCGTGTCGCTATTGGTCGTTGTGCCGTTGCCTAACTCGCCGTCCGCATTGTATCCCCACGCCCAGACCGTGCCGTCGCTCTTCAATGCCAGGCAGTAGAATTGGCCGACAGCGATCGCCACGACACCCGATAGGTTGCTCACCTGGATGGGAGTGCCCACGATTCCGCCGTTGGTGCCATCTCCAAGCTCGCCATAGCTATTGTCGCCCCATGCCCAAACGGTCCCATCGCTCTTCAGCGCCAGACTTGTGTCAGTCCCGGCGGCAATTGCAACCACACTCGAGAGGTTGCTAACCTGAACGGGTGTAAAGATCGTTGTGTTCGTGCCATTCACTGACTCTCCGGACCCCCAAGCCCAGACTGTTCCGTCGCTCCTCAGAGCCAAGCTGTAGAAATACCCTGCTGCAATTGCCACGACGCCCGAAAGATTGCTCGTCTGTACAGGCGTATTAGTAGTGGTTACCGAGAGGCTGCCCAGCTGGCCGTCACTGTTGTCTCCCCACGCCCAAACGGTCCCATCGCTCCTCAGCGCCAAGCTGTGAATCCCGCCACCGGATACAGCCACGACACTCGAAAGATCGTTCACCTGGATTGGTGTCCAGCTGTTGGCGTTTGTGCCGTTGCCCAACTGCCCGTAAGTGTTGTAGCCCCAAGCCCAAGCCGTTCCATCACTCTTCAGCGCCAAGCTGTGGCCACTTCCGGCGGCAATGGCCGCAATACTCGACAGGTTGCTCGCCGGGACTGGTGTGGTGCTGCTGGCCAACGTGCCATTGCCAAGCTGGCCGACGGCGTTCATCCCCCACGCGGCAACCGCGCCTTGGCCCTGTACTGCCAGAACATAGTCGGCTCCGATTTCGCCGCTAAAATCCTGGGTACCTGCCGCGATCGCAACCACGCCCGTCAGGTTGCTGACCTGTACGGGGGTTGTGCTGTTCGTATTCGTGCCGTTTCCGAGTTCGCCCTGGCTGTTGTCGCCCCATGTCCAGACTGTGCCGTCGGCCTCCAGAACCGCATCACTAGACCCTCCGGCGGCGATGGCCACCACATTGGACACGCCACTTACCTGGGTCGGAGTGTTGATAAAGTTCCAGACAGTCCCATCACTCTTTAGCATCAAGCCGCCGAACGGCCCCCCAGAAATCGCCTCAACGTTGGAAACGCCGGAAAGCTGGTATACCGCACCGCCCCAATACCAAACAGTCCCATCGCTTTTCAGAGCCATCCCAGTGGTTAGGCCGCTAACGGCTACGGCTTTCACGCCGGAAATCGGAACCTGCACGGGACTGGCGTAACCGCCCGCATGGTTGTTGCCGAAGCCTCCACAGTCAGGCAGAGGTGGGCTGCAACCGGCATACCCCCAACCCCAGACCGTTCCGTCGCTCTTCACCACAAAATCGCTTAGACCTCCTGCAGCAGCGCCGACAACTCCAGAGAGACCAGGTACTTGGATTGGCACCCCACCAGGGTCGGGGGCAAAACCATTGCCAAGCTGACCTAGTGAATTATCGCCCCAGGTCCAGACCGTCCCATCGGCCTTAACCGCGATGCTGGAGTTCACGCCGGCGGCAATGGCGATGATATTGGAGAGGCCGCTCACCTGCACGGGCGTGTCGCTGCTGGAAATCGTAGCGCTTCCAAGTCCATCGTAGCCCCACGCCCAGACCGTTCCGTCGCTCTTTAGGGCCAGGGTGTGAGAAGTTCCCGCGGCAACGGCCACGATGCCCGACAGACCGTTCACTTCGACCGGCGTGTTGCTGCTGGTCGTCGTGCCATTACCCAACTGTCCGTTTCCGTTGTATCCCCAGGCCCAGACACTTCCAATGGACCGCTTTCCCTGCGGCGCCGCGGAAAGATTGCCGGCGCATGCGGCAAACAGGCAGAGTCCCGCTAAAATGATCCAAAGCCGTGGAATCCTGCGAGTTGAACAGGCGGATCGAACGGGCTGCGTTCCCCTCCGCGGCATTCCTGCATTGGCGACGATGGCTTGTCTGTGCGCTGTCCTCATTTTCTCCCCCCTCAGTTTCAAGAAGACTCGTCACGCGTTGGCCTGGAAACACACGAGTAGCGGGGACCCAATCAGAGCCAGATACTGCATTAGAGCCCAGTACTGCCGGTAAGCAGGGACAACCTATGTAGGCATTCTCGTTACCAGATGTCCGGGGATTGAAATGACAAACGTTACCGAGCGGTGACCATGTTGGATGACGCAATCTTTTGCAGCATCGCGCCAGCCCAGTTGCACAAATGAACACCGAAAGTTTCAGGAAAGGATTTCATAATTCCGAAATATTTGACCCTCCCCAACGCGGCCACTTTGGGTATATAGTGCCCCCAACCGAGAGGAGCCTCCCAATGTCGCCTGATTCCGCCGCGGCCCCGACCCGATTGGAACTGCAGACGCACGCTGTGGAAGACGCCACGGTCATCCAGTGCATCGGCCGGCTGACGGCCGAGCATTCCGATGCGCTGAAAACTCACGTGCGCGGCGTGATCCCGCACGCGAAGCGGATCGTCCTCGATCTGAGAGAGATTCATCGCATGGACAGCTCAGGACTCGGCGCGATCGTCGCCGTCTACATCTCGGCCAGAAAAGGAAACTGCGAATTTCTTCTGGTCAACTACAACAAGTCCGTCAGGGATCTCCTCGGACTCACGAACCTGCTGTCGGTTTTCGAAGCCTGCGCGCAGACCGGCACGCGCATCCCCTGAGAAGCTACCTTCGAGCACAAGTCGGCGAACCATGGCCGAGCAATAGGAAGCATTGACGCCGCCGCGATTGACCGTATAATTGTCTGCTTGGCCAGCCCGCCCGCTGCAAGTCCAAGCAATTCAACCGGAAGGCCGACACTTTGATCCTGCCCCACAACCTGGCCGCGTCGATCCTCCTAAGCAGCCATCCGTTTACCGGCTACTGGCACCGGCTGGTCGATCCAACCTTTCGCGGCCTGTATCAGGCGAACGCCTTCGACCTCGCCATCATGCTGCCCTATTTCTTCGTGATGGTGATTCTGGCGACGTACGGAATTCACCGCTACGTTCTCGTCTACAATTTTTTCAAGCACCGCGCGAACGTTCCCGGGCCGCCGCCAGAAACCAGCGTCTGGCCCAAGGTGACCGTACAGCTTCCCATCTACAACGAACGCTACGTGATCGAGCGGCTGGTCGAAGCCATCGCGCAGTTTGATTACCCGCGCGAGCTGCTCGACATTCAGGTGCTTGACGATTCAACCGACGAGACGCAGATCGTCGCGCGCGACTGCGTCGAGCGCCACCGCGCTCTCGGCGTCCCGATCACCTACATCCATCGCGACAATCGCGAGGGTTTCAAAGCCGGCGCGTTGCAGGAAGGCCTAAAAGTCGCTTCGGGCGAGTTCGTCGCCATCTTCGACGCCGATTTTATTCCGCCCGCGGATTTTCTCCGCCGCACGGTTCCGTATTTCGTCGATTCGCAGATCGCCATGATTCAGACGCGCTGGAGCTACGTGAATCGCGACTACTCGACGCTCACGGAAGTCGAAGCGATCCTGCTCGACGGTCATTTCGCCATCGAGCACTCCTCGCGTTTCCGCAGCGGCCTGTTTTTCAATTTCAACGGCACGGCCGGCATCTGGCGCCGCATCGCCATCGAAGACGCCGGCGGCTGGCAGCACGACACGCTAACCGAAGACACCGATCTCTCCTATCGGGCCCAGATTCGCGGCTGGCGTTTCCTCTATTTGCCCGAAATCGATTGCCCTTCCGAATTGCCGGTCGAAATGAACGCGTTCAAATCGCAGCAGGCGCGCTGGGCCAAGGGTCTGATGCAAACGGCCAAGAAGATCTTGCCGCAGGTGTTTCGCGCCGATGTGCCTGCCTCGGCGAAGGCCGAGGCGGTCTTTCATCTCACCGCGAATATCAGCTATCCGCTGATGGTTTTTCTTTCGATCATTCTGCTGCCCGCGATGATCGTGCGCTTCTATCAGGGATGGTTCCAGGTGATGGTGATCGATCTCCCGCTCTTCCTCGCCTCGACGTGTTCGATCTCGTCCTTCTACCTGACGGCGGAGCGCGCGCTCTACCCGAAAACCTGGAAGCGAACGTTTCTCTACCTGCCGTTCGTGATGGCCGTCGGCATCGGACTTTCCGTGCGCAACGCCTTCGCCGTCATCGAAGCGATCTGCGGCGTGAAGTCGGAATTCGTTCGCACGCCGAAATATCGCGTGGAAGCAAAAGCCAAAGGCGAGGGCGCGTGGGTCAAGAAGACCTACCATAAGCGCGCCGGCTTCATGCCCTACGCCGAAGTCTTCCTTGGAATCTACTTTGCGGCGGCCGTCGTCTACGCCATTCAGAACGAAAACTACGCCACGGTTCCCTTCTTCCTTCTTTTCGTTTGGGGCTACCTCTACACAGGTCTCATGTCGCTCGGGCAGACGTATATCGAGCGCCTGCGCCTGACCGCCGGCGAACGTGCAGCGGCGGAAGTTCGCCACGTGTCCACTACCGGCATTCCCGGCTTCTAGAAAGGACCTGGCACATGGCAAAGTTCGTCATCGCTCCTCACATGCGGCTGCACGAATGGGTGGCTGACGAGAAGGGCTACTTTCGCGCCGAAGGCCTCGACTACGAATTCCGCGAGGAGTTGTTCTCGAAGGAAGGCAGGAAACACGATCTCGGCGATCGCGTCGGCGCCTACCAGACGTTCGAGAAAGGCCGCACGACGAACATCGCCTGCGCTTGCCATTGGACCGTCAACGTTTCCGCGTCCAACAAGCATGGCAAGATGTACGCAGACGCGTATTCGGTCTCGCCCGCCGGAGTTTTCGTGCCGCCGGAATCGAGCATCCAGACGCCCGAGCAGCTCGCCGGCGTGCCCATTTCGGTCGGCTATCAATCCGGCAGCCATTACTCGACGATCCAGGCGCTCGAGCAATACATGCCGCTGAACGACATCCGGCTGTCCTTTTCCGACGGATTGCTGTTCCACCGCATGGAGCAGTTGATCGACCGGAAGGTGCCGGCCGCGTCTCTCTTCAGCGGTCCCTACTACTTCCTCGAACAGCTTGGATTCCGCAAAATCATCGACACGACGTTCATGATGGCCACGATGATCACTGGTGATCCCGACATGGAGGACGTCCGAAAGTATTTCCGCGCGCTCCGCCGGGCACAGCGCGATATCGACCTTCGCCCCGACCTCTACACGAAGTACTACAAAAGCGAATTTCCCGAGCGCTTCCACGCACAGATGGATACGCGCCGCTGGGGTCCCGGCGAGCGCATCGTGTTCGAGCCCTACACGAAGGAAATCTTCGACGAGTCGTTCCGCTGGATCGCCGAGCACAAGATTTTTTCGGAGAGTGAAATGGGGTCGGGCCGCTACGAAGACGCTGTCGTATCTCTGGCGAGGGATTAGAGCTTTAGTCCCAGAAATCGTCTCGATCGATCAGCTCGACGCCGATCTGCCGGCGCCCTTCGGCATTCATGCGTGAGTAGACCACGCGCGCTTGCGCGCGGCCGCCCTTATCCTTCCGCGTCAGGATCACCGTCCCGCCCGCCTCAACCGGATGGCGGCACACGAAGCTCGCTCCGTGCCGGCTCACCGTCGTGGTCCAGGTGTCCTCTTCCCAGGTCCGCCGCGGATCTTCCCGGCGCAGCCACACCGGCACCGCCGTCGCCGTGCGGGCGCTCCGGCGCAAGGACTTGCCGGCCTGCCCAACCCAGAGGATAGCCTCGATCAAGCGCGCCTTGGTCGCCTGATCCGCGAACTGCGCCTCTTCGACAAGCTTCTCCGCTTCGCGCGCCCATATCGAAGAGATCTCCCGGTACGACGCCATCGCCGTCGAGTCGTACGTTTCGCCCTTCAGCCTCCCGTAGCTCGACTGAAGCTCGTGAAACGAAACCGAAACAAAATGATTCATGCAGAATGCGCGCATGTCGATCTTCGCGAGCGCGCGTTCGCCGCAGGACTCCACGCAGCACGGATGGTCCCGCACGCCTCGATCAACGTCGAGTGACTCGATTTGTTCCATCGTTCCGTCCTGGAATGGCCCCGGGCGGGGCCCCGCCTATCGCCTAGTCCTTGGACAACTTCCCGATTCCCTTGGCCAGATCCGAAATGGCGCCGCCGACGAACTCCAGATGGCTGCGGCTATAATGCGACAGCTCCCCGGCGAATTGCCGCGAAATCTCCGCCGCCTTTTCTTGCAGCGACGCAAGGGCCGTCTCCGTTGCCGGCGCGAGCGCAACCTGCAGGCGCGCCTGCGCCTCCGATTCGTACTGCTGCGCCGAAGCGCGCAGATTGTGCAGCATCGCGCTCGATGCGGCGCTCGCGGCGCGATCGAGCTCTTCGCGCGCGCTGTCGAGCCGCTCCCGCAGGATCATCTCGAACTGCTTGTCGAGCCGCGTGCAGGTCTCTTCGATCTGCACCGCGGATTTCTCCGCGAACTGCTGGCAGATCTTTTCCATCTCTTCCTCGCGCTTCGTCAGGTCGGCCACGACCTTCAGCGCGTTGTCGATCACCGGCGCCGATTGCTCCTTCAGCCGTGCAACGATCCGGCCCACCGCCTCCGTGCGGCCCACTTCGAACGCGCTCTCCAGCCGCTCGTGCGCGCTCTTCGTCAGCCGCTCGGACAGCTCCTCGAGCTCGCGGTGCCGCGCTTCCATCCGGGCGATCGCCTGCTGAAGCTCCGTTTCGACTTTTTTCGTCCACTGCGCGTGTCGGGTCCGCGCGCTCTCTTCCGCCACCTGGTTCATCCGCTTCAGCGACTCGTCCATCCAGTCGCTGCTCTGCGAAGCGGTTGCTTCCGCGAGGATTCTCTTTACGTCCTCCTGCAGTTCCGCGCGTACGCCATCCAGCAGCGAAGCCGTTCTGTCGCGGACGGCGACCTCCGCCGCGTCGGACAGCATCTGTTCCATCTGCTGCTGGAAACCGCCCATCAGCTGGCTTACGGGCCGCGTCGCGGACGGCGCGGGCGAATTGGATTCGGCCCCGTGCGAAGTCTTGGCCCTCCCGCGGTCGTCTTTGGTCGTGGCTGGTGCTGGAGCTGCCTCCGGCCGCAGAACCGAAACCGGCTTCGCCTTCGGCGCCTCAGCCTCGGCCGGACGCGGTGTCACGTACGGCACCCAGTCGCCCGGCGGCGAGTCGACGCCCCAGATGTTGCCCGGTGTCTCGAGCTCGATCGCTGTCCGGAACAGCCCGCCCGGCTCAGTGGGACGCATCGTCCATTTCACGCGTCCGCGCGTCGAGATTGCTTTCGAACCCGGCCCTTTGCCGTTCAGCTCCAGCAGGACGGACTGGTCCGGCAGCACCTCGTTCTTCGATTCGTACAAGCAGCCGTGGCAGCTCACCGTTATCGTCGAGACTTCCTCTTGGTACGGCCCGCGGAATGAATCCACTCCCGCTACCACGAGCGGAATCGCCCGATTGAGGCGCGTGCTGCGTCGCACGCCCCGGCCCGAATGAATCGCTAGCGAGCTGTTCGACACGTTTTCCCCTGTCTGCTGGTTCATATAGGATAAGTCCTGGCCGCCCCGCTCATCGGCCCGAATTCCGCGCCTGAATCAAATGAGTTACTACTTGTTTCGCCTCAAGGCCGCCTGGCGTCGTTGTGATCAGGTGTAATCTCACCTCGCGGAATATTCGAACGCCATGATCTTTCCAGGGGACGTAATCTCCTACATCGAGATGTGCCAAGCTGAAGGAGCGAGCCTCCAGCGCGGCATGAACTTTCGTCTCAAGGGAAATATGAGCGTCGTCCTAATGAGCCTACGCCGCGGCGCACCTTATGCTGACCGAATCGAGGAGAACGGAAAGATCCTCATATACGAAGGCCATGATGCACCGCGTTCGAAGGGCGGTGCAGATCCTAAGCAGGTGGACCAGCCTGGGCATCTACCGACCGGCGGCGCGACCCAAAACGGGCTGTTCTTTGACGCCGCGAAAGCCGCAGCGCGAGGCCAAGCTCCACCTGAGCTCATCAAGGTCTACGAAAAAATAAGGGATGGCGTGTGGGCATTCGATGGCGTATTCGAGCTGCTAGACGCGTGGCAAGAAGAGAGCAACAGGAGAAAAGTATTTAAGTTCAAGCTGAGGCTTGTGGAAGATCAACCCGATACGACAGCTGCTCATGAAGGGGACCTACCTCACAATCGTTTGATCCCCACATCGGTCAAAATCGCCGTGTGGAAACGGGACGGCGGAAAATGCGTACTCTGCGGCAGTTCAAAGAATCTCCATTTCGATCACATCATTCCCTACTCTCAAGGTGGTTCCTCGCTCGTTGCGGAGAACATTCAGCTGCTCTGCGCGAAGCATAACCTTCAAAAGCACGATCGGATCATGTGACGGACTTTGTCAATTTCAGTCTTCGACTAACTCACTGCGGCGGGCCCAGTGTTCGCGTGGCCTTCGCGTCCCATCCAGCGAACGGTTGACGCGCTCGCTAGCGCGCCTATAATCCGCTGGGACCTGCCGCGCGGCATCGGCCATGGCCGGTCTTTTTTGGCGCATGGCGAAGACACCACTCACGGATTCAACGCTCCAGCCCGTCAATCGCGCGGCATGGTCCCGCGAGGCCAACTACGCGCTCGCCATTCTGACTGTCATCTACGTCCTGAACTACGCTGACCGGACCGTCTTCAGCCTTCTTCTCGACTCGATCAAGAAAGACTTTCAACTGACCGACACCGTGATGGGGCTCATCTCCGGCTTTGGATTTGTGTTGTTCTATTCTCTTCTCGGTTTGCCCGTCGCCCGCTGGGCCGATCGTTTCGACCGCCGCTTCATTCTCACCACCGGTTTGCTCGTTTGGAGCGCGGCGACCTGTTTCAGCGGACTCGCGCGCGGCGCATGGCAGCTCGCGGTCACGCGTTTTGGCGTTGGCGCGGGAGAAGCCTGTGGAGTCGCTCCTTCCCACTCGATGTTGGCGGATCTCTTTCCGCGGGAAAAGCTGCCTCGCGCTCTGGCGATTCTCACGGCGGGAAGTCAGATTGGCGTGTTCTTGGGCGCCATCATCACGGGTTTCGTCAATCAGCACTACGGCTGGCGCGTCGCATTTTTCGTCGCCGGCCTTCCCGGCATCGCCGTCGCCATCCTGTTTCGCCTAACGGTCAAAGAGCCGGTGCGCGGGGCGATGGAAGGGCGCAACGCCAATACGAATCTCTTCACCGTCGCGCAGACCGCGCTCTTTCTGCTTCGCCAGCGCTCGTTCGTATTCATCACCATCGGCGGCAGCCTCATGGGCATGACGTTCTACGGCTTCCAGGTTTGGACACCCGCATTTCTTCACCGCGTCCGCCATCTCAGCAGCGCCGCGATCGGCGCCTATCAAGGCTCGATGAGCGGACTGTTTGGCGTCTGCGGCGTGCTGCTCGGGGGATTTCTGGCGGAGAGATTGGGCAAGCGCGATGTCCGCTGGCGCGTCTACGTCCCGGCGCTCGCGGCCGCTCTGGCCGGACCCGCCGATCTGCTGTTTCTTTTCCTGCCGTCGCTCCGGGCGTCTTTCGTCTTCTGGGCGCTCGCCGTTACCTGCACGGCCGCCTATCTCGGCCCGACGTACGCGGTCTATCAGAGCGTCTCGAAGGTCCGCATGCGGGCGGTCGCTTCCGCGACATTTCTCTTCTTCGGCAATCTGATCGGACTCGGCCTCGGGTCGTGGCTCATCGGCACGCTCAGCGACTCGCTCCGCCCGCACTACGGCGACACATCCATTCGCTACTCGCTTGCGGCCGTCAGCCTGATCGCCCTCCTCGCCGGCGCCCTGTTTTGGATCGGATCGCGCTACATCGCGCAAGACATCAGCACCGTCGCGGATGACCGATAACCGCGTAATGAACGACAGACGCCATGTCATCCAATCGGAACTCGCGTAGCGATTAACCTTACACCACTAGTACTATTGCCTGCACTCGCGGCGCAGTTTAGCTTCAATGTAATGTACGGAGGCGCCATGTGAGTGTCCAGGTAAGCCATACTATCGAGCCTATCTCCGAACCGGAGGGAGTCCCAAATCCCCCCGGCGTCGGCGCCGATCCTTGGATGCTGGAGCACCTGGGCCGGCTATCTGACGTCACACACGAACTGCTCGGCGTGATTGGGTTCGACGGCCGCTTCAAGTTCTTGAACTCTTCCTGGGAAAGCATTCTTGGCTACTCCCAGGAAGAACTGATGGCGAGTCCTCACATCGAACGCGTTCACCCCGACGACCGCGCGGCTACGGTTGCAGATGTGCTGAAAGTTGCGCACGGCAGCCCCAGCACTTCGTTCGAAAACCGCCAACGATGCAAGGACGGCTCTTACAAGTGGATCTCGTGGTCCACAATTGCATCGCTGTCGCAGCAGTGCTTCTACGTGGCTGGCCGCGATATCACCGAGCACAAGCGTTCCAACGATCGCGTCCTGCAACTCGCTCAAGCGCTGGAAAACAACAGTGAAATGATCTGCATGGGTGATGACAAAGGCCGGGCCGTGTTTGTGAATCAGGCCCTTCTTCGAGCTTCTGGGTATCGTGAAGAGGAAATCATTGGGAAATCATTCGATGAAACGCTTCTCTCTCCGGATAACCCGCCGACTCTCGCCGAAGAAATTCGAACTTGCGTTATAGCCGGGGGCACATGGCGAGGGGAATGTCTCCAGCGCCGTAAGAACGGCCGCGACCTTAACGTCGCGCTGAGCATCGGTGTGATCCGGGATCGCGAGGGCCGCGTCACCGGTAGTTTTGGAATCTCACAAGACATTACTGAGCGGAAACAGCTAGAGGAACAGTTGCGGCGAGCGCAAAAGATGGAGGCCGTTGGACAACTGGCGGGTGGAGTCGCCCACGACTTCAACAACCTATTGACGGTGATCATCGGCTACGCAGGAGATCTAACAGAGCGCCTCGACACGAGCGATCCTCTTCGCAAGAAGGCGGAGGAAATCGCCAGATCTGGGCAGCGCGCCGCTTCGCTGACCCGGCAGCTCCTGGCATTCAGCCGCCAACAGGTTCTGGAGCCCAAGGTATTGAACCTGAACTCCGTAGTAGACGATCTGAAGAAAATGCTGAGGCGCTTGATCAACGAGGATATCGAGCTGATTACCGCACTCGACCCGGAGCTGGGGCAAGTGAAAGCAGATCAGGGGCAGATCGAGCAGGTGATCGTCAATTTGGCAGTGAACGCTCGTGACGCAATGCCGCGGGGCGGAAAATTGACCATTGAAACCACAAACGTGAAGGTGGACGAGGTTTTGGCTCGCCAGCACCCGCCGATATCCCCCGGCTCATTCGCCCTGCTTACCGTCACCGATACGGGCGTCGGCATGGACGCCGAGACTCAATCACGCATCTTTGAGCCGTTTTTCACGACCAAGGACCGGGGCAAAGGAACCGGACTGGGGCTCGCGACTGTTTACGGAGTCGTGAAACAAAGCGGCGGTTTCATGCGGGTCTCGAGCGAGCTCGGGCACGGCACAACGTTCGAAATCCTTCTTCCACGGATCGACGAACGCGTCCAAGCGATCGCTCAGGATCCTAGCTCCAGGGCGACATGGAGGGGATCAGAGACCATTTTGCTTGTGGAGGACGATGAGGCACTGCGGGAGCTGATCCTAGATTCGCTCAGCGCGCGTGGTTATGCTGTTCTGGAAGCGGCCAACGGGAGTGAGGCTCTGCAAATCGCTCGGCAAAGATCCGGCAAAATCGACCTCCTCCTGACCGACGTGGTGATGCCGGGAATGAGTGGTCCTCAGGTGGCCGACGGAATCGTTGCACCTTATCCGCATGTGAAGGTGCTCTACATGTCCGGCTATCCGGAGTTCGCGGCCGGGCGTGAGGAGCTTCTGAGGCAGGGGCGACGATTGCTCCAAAAGCCTTACACGCTACGGAATCTTGCCCACGCGGTTCGTGAAACGCTGGAAACGAATTCCGTACCTGAGCTGTCCTCGCAGTAAGTGCACCCAAGCAGTCGACGAGTCTGCGATCTAAACAAATTCTAAATCAGTGCGGGAATGCCCGCCCAAGTTACAAACCTATACATCGCGAATGTACTTTAGGAACCATCCTAACCTGCACATCACAAAGAACTTGCGAAGTCCTTACACCGACGCCGATTTGCATCGTGTGGTAGCGTAGATATGAACTGTGCAACACGAAGAAAAACTCGAATTCAGTGGGACGGGGACGGGGCGGCGGGCTGGGCGCGGCCCATCCGGTCGCCCGCTCCTTGCCTCCTTGCTTCCCCGCCGCCTGCCGCAAGTTTCTACCCGTCACCGGCTGCCGAGTAAAATTCGCCATAACTCGTTGAAAACAAAAGATCGGTGTGCCGCTTACCCGTCAATGAAACCGGGGGTCTTTCGGCGCGCATGTTGCGCTGTGCTGGCGCTGCTCGCCGTTCTGTGCATCGCCCAATTTGCCCACGCGCGGTTCCGCCAGCCCAACGAGGAGTATCAAGCGCGCCGGGCCAAACTGCGCGCGGCGGTCGATGGCCCTGTCGTGATCTACGGCTATACCGGCCACGAGGACGCGTCCGAAGTCGCCGTCTTTTTCCAGGAGCCGTACTTCTACTACCTCACCGGCCACGACGAGCCCGGCGCCGCGGTCCTTTTGGTTCCCGATCCGCCCGCAGGAAAATCCGTCGACGGCCCGCGCGAGATTCTGTATCTCCCGCCGCGCGATCCGGCGCAGGAAAAATGGGAGGGGCCAAAGCTCGGACCCGACGATCCCGGCATCGCGGAGAAGACCGGATTTGGGACCGTCGAACCGATCGGCAACCTCAAGGGCGATCTGGAGAAGTTCGCCAAGACCTACAAGACTTTCTACACGCTGCTGGCGCCGGATCACGAGGAAGGCTATCCGCACTTGACGAATTCAGTGGCCGTGATTCGCGAAGCGATTCCAAACGCAAAGCTCAAGGACATCGGTCCGCAACTCGACATAATGCGCCAGGTGAAAGCTCCCGGCGAACTCGCGCTGATGCAAAAGGCCATCGACGTCTCGATCGACGCGCATCTCGATGCGATGAAGACGATGCGCCCGGGCCTCTTCGAATACCAGATCGCCGCACGGATGAAGGAAATCCACGAATGGGGCGGCTGCGAACGCGAAGCCTATTCCCCCGTCGTAGGCGCGGGCTTCAACTCGACCGTGCTGCACTACAGCGCGCTGGACGATGAAATCAAGGACGGCGACATCGTGGTGATCGACGTCGGCGGCGAGTACGGCGGCTACGCCGCGGACATCACCCGCACTCTCCCGGCCAACGGCAAGTTCACGCCGCGCCAGCGTGAAATCTACGACATCGTTCTCGGCGCGCAGAACGCCGCGATCGCCGCGATCAAGCCCGGCGCCGTCCTCTACGGCGGCAAAGACAGCCTGCAGCAGATCGCGATGGACTACATCAATGCGCACGGCCACGACAAAGAGGGCCACACGCTCGGCCGGTACTACATTCACGGCGTCAGCCATCACCTCGGCCTCGACGTGCACGACCCGGGCGACCGTGCGCGCCCGCTCGAGCCCGGCATGGTCGTCACCGTCGAGCCCGGAATCTACATCAGGGAAGAAAATCTCGGCGTGCGCATCGAGGACGATATTCTCATCACCAAGGACGGCCACGAAATCCTCACCGCGCGGCTTCCCCGCACCGCCGACGAAATCGAAAAAATCATGTCCAGTACCCGCGCGCAATCTCCACCATGACTTCCTGAGGTTTCCCTCAGCGGGAAGGTTCGAACCGCTCTTTGACAATTGAATCCGCGTATTCGAAAAAAACGGGGACGCTTTCGTATCTTGACACTTCGCGGAGGTAACCCGTAGCATCAATCAACGCTCGTCGCGCCGTGCCGGCGTGGCTCAGTGGTAGAGCGAGGGTCTCATAATCCCTAGGTCGTGGGTTCGATTCCCGCCGCCGGCACCATCTTGTCTGGCCATTCAGCAGGCTTGCCCCAAGCCCTGAAGTCCTCAGAAGGTTAACGAAAGGACCGGGTGACGGGGCGAATGTGTCCGCAATTGTGAACAGGTCTCGCGTGATTGGATGTTTCAGCCGCTGCAATCCCCGCAATTCCCGCCACTCTAATAAATGGACCTTGGAATGCACATTACTGGGGGAATCTCCGCCGGGGGCACGGAAGTGTGCATCTGCTTGCACCGGAGATGGACGAATTGACTCAAAAGATGAAAGCGAATAGAGTTGGTTTGCACACTCCGCAGAAGAGTCCCCGCTCTAAGCTCGAAGTGAGAGACCTCCGTTTCTGGGAGAAGGCCGTAATGGCTCGTCCGAAAGCCTCGCGAGGCTACTCCGGAAGACCGTTTGCGTTGGCGGCGTTCGCGCTGCTATTCGCAATCGTCACGGCCGCGCCGGCGTGGTCGCAGGTAAGCGTCACGACCGAAGGCTACAACAACTCCCGCACGGCTTCCAACCCGAACGAAGTGATTCTGAACACGTCGAACGTCAACGTGAATCAGTTCGGCAAGCTCTTCTCCTACACGGTGGACGGCGCCGTTTTCGCGCAACCGCTCTACGTGCCCAACGTCGCGATCCCCGGCAATGGCACGCACAACGTGCTCTACATCGCGACAATGAACGACGTGGTGTACGCCTTCGACGCGGACAGCAATACGGGCGCGAACGCATCGCCGCTCTGGAGCGTCGATTTCCGGAACCCCGCCGCCGGAGTCGTTCCGATTCCGTCGCCGGGTAACATCGTCACCGGCAACATCGGCATTACGAGCACGCCCGTCATCGACCTCACGACGAACACGATGTACGTAGTCACTTACGCCTTCGAGAACGGCAGCCCGGTCTATCGCCTGCGCGCCATAGACATTACGACCGGCGCCGCGAAGTTCGGCGGCTCGGTGGTCGTTGCGGCATCCGTTCCCGGCAACGGGCTGGGGACTTCCGGCGGCACGATGATCTTCAACCCGAGCCTGGAAATGCAGCGGACGGCCCTCGGCCTCGCGAATGGAATGGTGTTCTTCGGATTCAGCGCCTTCGGAGATCTCTACGTCTACCACGGATGGGTCATGGCGTATAACGCGCAGACCTTGCAGCAAACCGGCGCGACCTGCATCACTCCCAATGGCACGAACGGCGGAATCTGGATGTCCGGGCGCGGGCCTGTGATCGACTCGAACGGCAATGTCTACTACATGACCGGAGACGGCTTGTACGACGGCATCACCGACTTCGGAGATTCCTTCGTGAAGTACTCCACGACGAACGGCGCCGGATTCTCCTTCTCAGACTGGTTTGCTCCGGATGATTACGCGTACCTTGACTCGAACAACGAAGACCTGGGCTCTGACGGCCCCATGCTGATCCCCCGAACGAATCTAATCATCGGCGGAGGCAAGTCGCACACGTTCTACCTCTTGAATGCCCTGGATCTGGGCCACGAGCAGACCGGCAACGGACAGATCATCGAATCCTTCATGAATAGCGGCGGAGTTCTGGGGCCCGTCTATTACGATCGCACGATAGGGCCTGGTCCATGGATGTACGTTTGGGGGTTCAACAACTTCCTGAACGCGTATCACTTCAACGGCACGACGTTCGATACGACTCCGGTCTCGACGGGCACGATCCAGGGCCAAAGCGGCTCGTTTGCCGCCGCTCTTGCCGTCACCGCAAACGGCAGCACGCCGGGCACCGGAATCGTTTGGGCGTCGATGCCGTCGGTGTCGAACGGCCTCGGCGGCACGGTGAGCGGCGTGATTCGCGCGTTTGACGCGAGCAACTTGACCAAGGAGCTTTGGGACAGCCTGCAGAACCCCGGCCGGGACGATATCGGGACGTGGGCGAAGTTCCGTTCGCCGCTGGTGGTCAACGGCAAGCTCTACATGGGCACGACATCGAACATCGTCTCGGTTTACGGTCTGCTTTCGAGCACGGCCGATTTCACGGTGTCGGCCACGCCGGGAACGCAATCGTTCGTCCCGGGAGGCAGCGCGACCTACACGGTTAACGTCGGAGCGCTGAATGGCTTCGCCGGAACGGTAAGCCTAAGCGCCAGCGGCTTGCCCACCGGCGCATCGGCATCGTTCAATCCGTCCGCCATCACGGGATCGGGCAGCACGACTCTGACGGTGACGACTTCGTCGAATACTCCGTCCGCGAGTTCCACGCTCACGATCACCGGCACGAGCGGATCTCTCTGCCACATCGCCGCCGTAGTGCTTGCGCCGCCAATCTCCGTTACGCCGTCGCCCGCTACATCAACCATGGGGCCCAATGAGACGCAGCAGTTCACTGCGCTCGTGCAAAACTCGACGAGCCAATCGGTGACGTGGTCGATCAGCCCGAACGTGGGCACCATCCTGCCGACCGGACTTTACACTTCGCCATCCGTGATCCCGACCGCGCAGACGATTACCGTGACGGCCACCAGCGTGGACGATCCGACCAAATTTGGCACGGCGCAGATCAACTTGATCGCGGGCGTCGGCGGCGGCGTTGCCACCTTCATCGGCACCGACACGGCAACTCAAGGAAACTGGCAGGGAGTTTACGGAGGGGATGGCTATTCGTTGTCCCAGAGTTCCCAGTCCCTGCCCAGCTACGGCACGATGGGGTTGCAGGCCCAGAGCAACTACATATGGAATCCCAGCACATCGGACCCGAGGGCGCTGGAGTTGCCCGGCGGAGCGAGCAGGATCGCAGCCACGTGGTACAACTCGACGACGTTCACCATCAGCCTGAATTTCACGGACGGAAACTCGCACAAGGTTGCGTTCTACGCGCTCGATTGGGACAGCAAGTCGCGCGCTGAAACGTTTCAGATTGTGGACGCGACCACAGGCATCATCCTCGATACGGAGAGTGTGTCGAGCTTCACGAACGGCACTTACCTCATTTGGAACATACTGGGCAGCGTCAACATCAATGTCACAGCTACCAGCGGCCCCAACTCGGTGGTCAGCGGAGTGTTCTTCGGAGGGGCCGCGAGCAGTGAAAGCGTCGTTATAACCCCGGCAACCATCAGCCTGACTTCCGGCCAATCGCAGCAGTTCACCGCCACCGTCAACGGCGCGCCCGCAACGCAGACGGTGACATGGTCGATCAGCGGAGTAAGCCCGGCGGGCGCAGCAACTGGTAGCTTTTCACCCTCGACCGCTGGGCTGTATGTGGCGCCAGCGACGGTCACAACGTCCGCCCAGGTAACCGTAAAAGCGACCACTGCGGATGGAACCGCTTCGAAGACCGCAACGGTCAGCCTCGCGGCGCCCACCGTGGGCCCTGTTGCGAGCTTCGTCAAGATGGACACAACCACGCAAGGGAGCTGGCATGGCGTCTACGGAGCCAATGCGTACTCGGTCGCACAGGATTCGCAAACTTCTCTGAGCTACGGCACCTACGCCGTGCAGAGCCCGATGAACTACACGTGGAACCCCAGCACGGCCGATCCGAGAGCGCTGCAAAACGGAGCCAACACGGGCAGGCTCGCGGCCACGTGGTACAGCCCGTCCAGCTTTTCTTTCGACGTGAATTTCACGGACGGAAATTCACATCAGGTGGCAGTGTACGCCTTGGATTGGGACAGTCAGGGCAGAACGGAAATGTTGCAGGTTGTTGACCCGGCCACGAACAACGTGCGGAACACCCAGACCCTTTCGAGCTTTATTGGCGGCACATACGTGATCTGGAACATCACGGGCCATGTAACGATCAGCGTGAAGTGCATGGGTGGGCCCAATGCCGTGATCAGCGGCATCTTCTTCGATAACGTAGGTGGCGGCGGTGGCAGCCCGGTCAGCGTCAACGTCAGCCCGCAGAGCGTCACCCTGACCGCGAATCAGACGCAACCGTTCACCGCAACCGTGGTGAACTCGACAAACCAATCGGTGACGTGGTCGATCAACCCGAATGTGGGAAGCATCAATTCATCCACGGGTCTTTACACCGCGCCCGCGACAATCGCAAGCAACCAGGCGCCGGTGACCGTGACGGCCACGAGCGCGGTGGGGCCCGCCGGCAACGCGACTGTAAACCTGTCTTCCGGGGCGGTCGCCAACTTCGTTCACCTCGATACGACCACGCAGGGCAACTGGCACGGAGTTTACGGAGCCGATGGATACTCCGTGGCGCAGGATTCCCAAAGCCTCCCGTCGTATGCGACCTTCACCTCGCAGAACTATCTGAACTGGATTTGGGCTTCGAACCCCGCAGACCAGCGAGCCTTGCAAACCGGCAACAATACCGGGCGGATTGCGGCGACGTGGTACAACTACGTGCCGTTCAGTATGGACGTGAATTTTACGGACACGAACACTCACCAGTTCTCCATGTATGCGGTGGACTGGGACTCCCAGGGCAGAACGGAAACGATTCAGATCCTGGACGCCACGTCGAACGCCGTGCTCAACACGCAAACTATTTCGAGCTTCACGGGCGGGGTCTATCTGGTCTGGAACATCTCGGGACACGTGACGATCGCGATCACATCAAACACCGGCCCCAATGCCGTGATCAGCGGAGTATTTTTCAAGTAAGGCCCCGCCGACCGGAATCTCGCTTCGCCCCTTCTCGGCAGATGCTCCGCGGCGCGCCGGTTGCTCGTCCACGCGCTGGCCATTTTTTCTCACACCGCTCGACCGCGCAGGTCGACAAAAACCGTCGCGTGCTATACACTCGCCCGCGGTTTTCCGCAGGATGCAGGGAATACAAACGAGAGCCAGGATGCGCCGCATTTCTCGTGCGCGAAGATTTTCGGGTAGTATTCGCTAAGGAACTCAACCTCGGGGGGGAGACATGGTGTTGATCCGCCGCGTGTGTATGGCCGCAGTAATTCTCGTATTGGCAGGACTTGGGCGCAATTCCTTGACGGCGTCACCGCAAGGTCCGCCGCAGGCGCCACCACCCGAGCCGCAGTCGGCGATAACCCCATCGCCCGAAGACCTCGCGCAAGGCAAATTGCTCTTCCAGGGAGAATGCGGCGAGTGCCACGGAGTTGACGGGAGCGGCGCGGCGGGTCCGAACATCCACGGAGTTGCTCAAAAGAGAGGCGATCAGGGGCTCTTCTCGGTTATCCGAAATGGGATTCCCGGCACGGGGATGGCTCCGGTTTCAAATCTCAACGACAAACGAGCCTGGCAAGTCGTAGCTTACATGCGCACGTCGCTCGGGGCTTCGGGAGCCGACGAAGTCGTGAAGGGCGACGCAACAAAAGGAAAAGCGGTTTACAACGGGAACGGCTGCGCCACGTGCCACGCGGTCGGCGAACAGGGCGGCGGATTTGGTCCAGAGCTCACGCGCATCGGCGCCGAGCGCTCACCAAAGTATCTGCACGATTTTCTGCTCGACCCGGGAGCAAATCCTCCGTCGGACAGGTCGCTGCCGGAGCGAGGATCATTTACGGGCTATCTGGTGACGCACGTGGTGACGAAGGACGGCCGCGACATCGAGGGCGTCCGCGTGAACGAAGATACGTTCACGATTCAGTTGAAGGACGTCGGCGGCCACTACTATTCGTTCAACAAAACGGACCTGAAAACAATAGAAACGGAACCCGGGAAAAGCACGATGCCGAGTTTCACGAACCTTTCCGCGGCCGATCTGGACGATCTGGTCGCATACCTTGCAAGTTTGAAGGGGGCCCAATGAGAGCTGCCAGGCGGTTCATCGTAGCGCTCGCGCTGCTGATTCCGGTTTCATCGTTTGCGCAGGTGCCTTACGAGCGCATCCTGCATGCCGACAGTGAACCTCAAAACTGGCTGACGTACGGCGGGAATTACGGCTCCCAGCGTTTCTCGGGTCTAAAGGAGATGACGCCCCAAAATGCCGGCACGTTAAGAATGGCCTGGGTCTATCAAATGCGCGGAGGGGCCCTCGAGTCCACGCCGCTCGTGGTGGACGGCATCATGTATGTGACGGAACCGCCGAGCAACGTCACGGCTCTCGATGCGCGTACGGGAAAGCCGCTCTGGCATTACAACCCGGTTATACCGCGGGACCTGGTCGCCGTCGGGCTTTTTCCGACGAACCGCGGCGTGGCCATACTCAACGATAGGCTGTATCTGGCCACCATCGACGCTCGCCTGATCGCGCTCGACGCGAAGAGCGGCGTTGTGCGCTGGATCACCAGGGTCGCGAACAACAAAGACGACGGTTATGCCATCACGCAGGCGCCTCTCGCAATCAACGGCAAGATTATCGTGGGCGTCGGCGGCGGCGAAGCGGGCGCTCACGGCTTTCTCAGCGCCTTCGATGCCAAGGACGGAAAGCTGCTTTGGCGTCTTTACACGGTTCCCCGAAGCCCCAGCGATCCGGGCGCGGACACGTGGGCGAATGGAAGTTGGTCGAATGGCGGAGGAACAACGTGGAACACCGGGTCCTACGATCCGGACACGAACACGCTTTATTGGGGCACGGGCAATCCCGCTCCGGACTGGAACGGCGAAGGCAGGATGGGCGACAACCTGTTCACGTGCTCTCTCATCGCGGTGGATGCCGATACAGGAAAAATGAAGTGGTATTTCCAGTTTTCTCCGCACGAGACGCACGACTGGGATTCGTCCGAGCCGCCCATTCTGTTCGATGCAACGATGGACGGCAAAACGAGAAAGCTCGTAGCACTGGCCAATCGCAATGCTTTCTACTACGTCCTCGACCGCACAACGGGAGAGTTCATTTCGGGCGTGCCGTTTGCGAAGCAGACGTGGGCAAAGGGTCTCGACTCGAAAGGCCGGCCCATTAAGGAAGCCGCCGAGAAGATCGAGCCGAGCGTTGAAGGGACTCTCGTATATCCCACGCTGACCGGGGCAATCAACTGGACGAGTCCTTGCTACAGCCCGCTGACGGGGCTCTTCTACGTCAACGCGCGTGAAAGCGGCGCCTACTACATCAAAGGCGAACCTCAGATGGCGCCCGGCAATTCGGTGGGAGTCGTCGGCGGAGGCGGAGGCGGCGCAAAGTGGCTGGGAGGCGATAAGTCCTACACGGCAATTCGCGCCCTCGAGGCTACGACCGGGAAGAAGATATGGGAGTTCAAGATGGTCGGCGACTCCTGGACGGGCACGCTGGCGACGGCAGGCGGCCTCGTGTTTTCCGGCGATGCCGGAGGCAATTTCTTCGCGCTGAATGCCAACACGGGCGAACCACTGTGGCACGTCGAGGTGGGATCCGGGCTCCGGTCTAATCCCATGACCTACGCAGTGGACGGAAAACAGTACGTCGTCGATTCGGCCGGCAGCGCCCTCTTCGCGTTCACTCTGCCGTAGGAGACAATCGGCTAGTGCGCGTTCTTGGTGTGGGAAAGTTTGAGGGTGACTTCGATATCGCGGCGAGAATCGAAACTCGAAACCGTACGGGTTGAAGACGTCGTGTCGGCGTGCTCGGCGTGCACTTCGTAGTCGACGTTGGGATCCAGCCCGCTGAAGCGATACGCGCCGGAGTCGTCGGCGATGTACGTCTTGACGGTCTGGGTTTTGACGTTCACGAGATAGACGACGCTCGCGGGAGCCGGATTCTCGTTCTTGTCGATCACGCTGCCATGAATCGTGCGGAGCTGCGGTTCCTTCTGGTTCTGGGCGGCGGCCGTAAGGGCGAAACCCAGAACGAGGGCAACAGCAGCGGCGAGGATGCGGGCATGCGGGATCATTCGATTTCCTCTTCTTCTTCCTCCTCCTCTTCTTCCTCGACGCTCGACTCTTCTTCGTCGTCGTCTTCTTCCTCGTCGTCTTCATCCTCGGAGAGAACGACGAAATGCACCGGATGCGTCTGCGTCACTTCGAGCTCCGCGTCGCATTCGGGGCAGGTCAGAATCTCGCCTTCTTCGACCTCGTCTTCGTCCAAATCGATTTCAGTATCGCATTCCGGGCATCTGGTCACGGCCATCTCTCCTGTGCGGCGTTCCTTCACCGGACGGCGTATTATATAACGCCCGTGCCAAGGTTTCTCGCGAGGATGGTGTAAGGATGACCGGCAGCCGCGAATATCCGGAGCGCCCCGTGGTAGGAGTGGGCGGAGTCGTGATCTCAAAGGGGCGCGCACTCCTGATCAAGCGCGGAAGCCCGCCGCTTGAGCGCCAGTGGTCCATACCCGGTGGGATGCTCGAGGTGGGAGAGACGCTGCTCGCCGGGGTGCGGCGTGAACTGGCGGAAGAAACCGGCGTTGAAGTCCGCGTGATCGAACTGATCGAGGTGTTCGAGCGGATTGATCTCGATGGCGAGGGAAAGGCAAGGTATCACTTCGTCATTCTCGATTACTTGTGCGAGGCGCTCCGCGGCGAAGCGCGCGCCGGAAGCGACGTGACCGATGTCGCGTGGGCCGCCCCTGAGGAACTCGGGCAGTATTCGCTCACGGAAACGGCCACGCGCGTGATCTTGAAAGCCTTTGAAATGACCCGCGAGCAGGGCCATTCGTCCGACCAACGCGACTGAATCAAAGTGAAGGTAAATCAGCGGACGTACGGATAGATCTCATCGACGATCCAGTAGTTGGCCAGTACGGTCGCCAAGAGCATTCCGGTCAGCCAAAGACCCCACCGGCAGCGGCGCCATATGCCCTGAAATTGCGTGTGTTGCATCGGAACATCGGCCACGTAGGCCGCGCAGTAGCAAATATTGGCGAGTGCCGCGAGGATAAAGAGGAGTAGAAGCGAATGCAGCGTCAATGTCTCCCGGAAATGCGGCCACGTCGATCCGAGCCAAGCCGCAACCACTACCGCGAGAACAAAGTTATAAATGATGCGGCGCGGCTCCCAATACCGAATGGCGTTGGTGAGGATATCTCGCAGAGGGCCGGATGGTGCCCCACTCGCATCTCGCGATTGGATCAAGTCCTGCCCGTCCACGTGTGACCTCCCTAGAGAGCCTAGCTCGCTGCGGCGGTTTCCGGCAAACGCCCGAAGCGGCGCTCGCGCCTGCGAAAGTCCTCGACGGCCGCCGCGAGGTCGGCAGCCTCGAATTCGGGCCACATCCGCGGCGTGAACAAAAGCTCCGCGTAAGCGCATTCCCACAGCAAAAAATCGCTCAGCCGGCGTTCGCCGCCCGTGCGAATCAGGAGATCGACGTCCGGCACGGGACCTCCCGCATGAGTCACCTGGCCCAGCCGCCGCGCGAATTCCGCGTCGGAAACCTCGAGACTCGACACCATCCAGCAGGCGGCGCGAAGAATGGCTTCGCGTGAGGAGTAGTCGAGCGCGATTCGGATCTCGAGCGCGCGGCCCGCCGCCGTCATCTGCTCGGCGGCTTCGATCGCGTCCACCAGGGATTGGGGAATGCGGTCGCGCCGGCCGATTACGCGCATACGGACACCTTGCGCCGCGCACTCAGCAGCATCGCCGCGCAAATAGCTCTCAAGCAAGCCGAGCAGTGAGGTGACTTCGCCCGTCGGGCGCTCCCAATTGTTCGCGGAGAAGGCGTACAAACTGAGCGTGCCGATGCCGAGCGAGGGAGCGGCGCGAACAATCCGGCGAACTGCAGCCACGCCGGCGCGGTGCCCCTCCGAACGCGGCAAATTGCGAGCGGCGGCCCAGCGACCGTTGCCGTCGAGGAGAATCGCGACATGTAGCTTCGATATGGGATGAGGGAACTCAGTTACCGTCTGTGCGACCATGATTTTGTGCCACCCTGAAAGACCGCCCGCCAAAGCCCCTGAACGGAAGCGCGTTTTCGCGCGATTCTTAGCCTTCCCGCGTCGCGCGGATCAGTGCTTCCATATGATCCAGATACTTTTCGAGCGCCCGGCGGCCTGCCGATAACAGCCGGTATTCGGTTTTCGGGACTCGCCCGGCAAACGACTTCGTGCAACCGATGTAGCCCGCATCCTCGAGCTTTCGCGCGTGGACGCTCAGATTGCCGTCCGTAACCTGCAGCAGATGTTTGAGATCGCCGAACGCGAGTGAAGGATTCACGGCTAGAGCGCTCACGATGCCGAGCCGCGTCCGCTCGTGGATCACGCGGTCGAGATTCGCAGCCGCTTCCGCCGGCAGGGCGCCCAGCACGCCCCGTTTCGTTTTTTCCTCCCGCGTGGTGCGAAAGGCCCCGGATTTAGCCGCCATATTTCCTCGCAATCACGGCGCCGAAAACAACATGCAAAGCGCCAAATCCGCCGGCGAGGAATGCGTTGCCCCAGTTCGCCGGGCAGAAGAGCGCCACGGTTCCCAAAACCATAAAGCAGAGCCCCATCAATGGAACGACGCGAATGGAAAACGCGCCGCCCGTGACCACTCCCGTTCCATACAACAGCAGCCAGACGCCCGAAATTGCGCCCGTACCTCCATCTCCGATACGCGCGAGCACAAGTGTCAACAGCGCGCCTACAAACAGGGGCGGCGCGAAGCTGTACACGAACCGTCTGCCCGGCCCGGAGAAAAGCGACGTCCCCGCCGCCCGCGCCTTCGACAAAGTCGTCCAAATCGCGATGGCGACGGCCACCGCAGCCTCGCTGATCCAGGTCAGCAGCCAACCGGACGGTGTGGTCTGTCGCGAGGCGATGGCCGCTGCGCCCAGCGCCGTGATCCCGATGGCCACGCCGCCCCAACCGGGCACGGCCGTGAACGATCCGGCACGTTCCATGGTTTCGCGGATGAAACGGAGATTGTCGCGCGCCCGGTCATCGAGGGCCACGGGATCGGTGGGGCGCGACGGCCGGAATTGGGAAGGTGCCATGGCCGCAGGATAGCATGTCGCGCGTTTCCGTCAAGTACTTTGCATTGCAAAGTGCCTTGGGCGGCACTCCCCCGGCCGGGACGCCATAATTGCTTGTTACCGCCAGACGTTCGCGGCTATCCTTGGCCGCACGAAAAATCAACGGAGGGAAACCATGAAGCGAATGGTTCTGGCACTTCTCGCCGCCGCTCTCGCACCGCTTGCGGTATGGGCACAGCAAGCGCCCGGCGCGGAGGCAAATCCTGTGTCGAATGCCTTGCGCGCCATCGTCGCGCGTGAATCGAAGGTGATCGTCGCCGCAACGGACGAAATGCCTGCGGAAAAGTACAGCTTTCATCCCACGCCGGAGCAGATGACCTTCGGCAAGCTAGTAGCCCACATGGCGAGTTCCAACTTCGGGCTCTGCTCCACAATTTCGGGCGTCGCGGCTCCGAAGCAGGACGAGTTGAAGGAAACAGATCCGAAGGACAAGCTCGTCGGCGCGCTGAAGGCTTCCTTCGATTTCTGCACGCAGTCGCTCGCCAGTGTCGACGACTCGAAGCTTGCCGAGCCGCTTCCCTTTTTCGGCGGACGGACGGCTTCTCGCGCGACCCTGATGTTCGTGCTCGCCGATGATTTCTACGACCACTACAGCGCGGCCGCAATCTACCTGCGGTTGAATGGACTCCTGCCGCCAACGGCCCAACCGAGACGATAGCCGGCGCGATTAGCGGTCTTTTCGGGGGGAACGGGGATAGCGGCCCGCCAGCGCGTTCCAGCGGATGTAAAGCAGATCACCGAACATCAGGAGGCTGTCGCGAAGTACGCGGACTTTTGTGCCGGAATCGTGCGCCCAGCGGACGGGAATCTCGATCGCGCGCAGGCCGTGCCGCTTCGCGAGAAAAAGAATCTCGGGATCGAAGCCGAACCCTTCGATTCGCTGTTGTTCGAAGAGGATACGGCACCGTTCGCGGGTGAAGGCCTTGAAGCCGCACTGCGTGTCGTAGAAGTGGAGGCCAGTGAAAAGCCTCACGAATCCGTTGAAGATCATGCCCGCTATCTCGCGCAAGCGGGATTGATGCACGGCAATCAACGAGCGGTCGATCGCGCGCGAACCGATCGCGACATCGTTGCCCTGCTCGATCGCAGCGAGGAGTTTTTCCGACTCCTCGATCGGAGACGAAAAATCGGCATCGGTGAAGAGCGCGATGCGTCCCCGCGCTTCCAGCATCCCATGACGCACGCTGTAGCCCTTTCCGCGATTCCTCCCGTTCGACACAATGCGGAGGTTCGACATCTCGCGGGCGCACTCCTCGACGATTCGTGTCGTCGCATCCGTCGATCCATCATCCACAACCAGAATTTCGATATCGCTCAACCCTGGTGAATGATTGCCAAAATGGTCGCGAATGCGCGCGAGTCCACGGCCGAGCCGCTTTTCTTCGTTGTATGCAGGGATGATGATTGAGAGTTCGGGCGTGGGCCGATTCATCTTCGATTGGGTTCCTCCGCCTCCTGCCGCCAGCCGTAGCGGCCAAGCAGAGGAACAAACCGGCACGCGTAGAGCGATCGCTCGGTTGTCCGGCCGTCTCGTTTCACGATGCGGAGCAGATCCTGATGTTCCGCCGGCCCCACGGGAATCACGAGCCGCGCGCCCTCAGCGAGTTGATCGATCAGCGGCTGCGGCACCCTCGGCGCAGCTGCCGTCACGAGAATCGCATCGTATGGCGCGGCCGCGGGCCAGCCCGCTGAACCGTCTCCTTCCTCGATGCGCACGTTTGCGTAGCCGAGTCGCGCCAGGCGCTCGCGCGCGGAGGCAGCCAGCGCCGGCTGCGTCTCGACGGCGATCACGTCGCGCACGAGTCGCGACAGCACGGCCGCTTGATAGCCGCAGCCCGCCCCGACTTCCAGCACATGCTCTTGCCCCTCGAGCGCAAGCGCCTCCGCCATGGCGGCCACCATGAATGGCTGCGAGATCGTCTGCCCTTCGCCAATTGGCAAAGGCTCGTCGGCATACGCCTCGCGAACCAGCGTGTCCGGAACGAACAAATGCCGCGGCACCGTTTCCATGGCGGCAAGTACGCGTGGCGAGCGGATTCCCCGGCCGCCGATCTGGCGGGCAACCATATCGTAGCGCGCCGCCTCGAAATCTCCGCCTGTGATAGGAGTGCGATTGCCGCTGCACGTCATCCGGATGACACCCTTGCCCTGGGAAGCGGGAAGCTCCGCGCTGCCTTCGAGAAAGATACACGACAAATCATTCGGTGTCTCCGCTCACTCGTCCGAAAAAACCAGGCTGTGAGTCCGGAAGATATAATAGGGTGTCGAGAAACTCACCGGAAGTTCCAAACCGCTCCCCCCGAAATCCGCCGTGACGCTGCCTCCAGCCTTCGCTATGATGGTTCCTGCACCTTTCATTACCAGTCCTCTTAAGGAGACTTCATGAAACTCACGATCGCAATCATAGCTGTGTGTTGCTTCGCGGGCCCTCTCATGGCGCAGGTGCCGTCGAGCGGGGCTCAGCAGAAACCGCCGGCACAGCACCAACCCGGCGTTCCCGCAGCGCAACCCGCGCAGCCAGGACAAACGGCACAGCCTGGCGCCGCCGAAAAAGTTGACCCGGCCAAGGCCGCAGCGATTCGCCACCTGATGGACATCACGCAAACATCGAAGCTCGGCGACAACATCAGCGAATACCTCACGAACCAGGTGCACGCTGTGATGAGCCGAAGCCTCCCGGCGGACCGCCTGCCGAAGTTCATGGACGCGTTCAATCAAAAATTCACTGCCAGTTCCCCTTCCGCAGCGGTCTCCGATTCGATGATCTCGATCTACGGGCGCGCCTTTTCGATGGAAGATATTCAGGGGCTGATCCAATTCTACGAGTCGCCCCTTGGCCAGCGCGTCGTCAAGACGCTGCCGCAGGTGGTTCAGGAGTCGCAGAGTGCGGGAGTGCAGATCGAACAGAACGCCGCGATGAAGGTTCTCGAATCGATGCAGGACGATTACCCCGAACTCAAGCCGATGCTCCAGCCCCATGGCCCGGCCCCGGGCGCAGCACCTGCTCCGGGCGCAGCACCTGCTCCGGGCGCAGCACCGGCACCGGCGCCGAATGCGCCACCTGCGCCGCCGCAAAAGTAGCCAGTCGCATTTCCGGGAAGCGGCGATTTACATAGCAGAAGTGCGGGCTGAGACACACTGATTCAGCTACAATTCTGTGCCGATGGCGCCGGTCGCGGCATTCGATTGGTCTCCGGTCTGGATCTCGCTCGAGACGAGTGTGACGGCGACTCTCGTCACGCTGGCGGTGGGACTCGCCGCCGCTGCCTGGCGCCAACGGCGCAGCGGCCCCGCGGCGGCACTTGTGGACGGGATATTCCTGCTGCCGCTCGTCTTGCCTCCGACCGTGGTCGGATTCCTCCTCTTGTTGCTGTTCGGGCGCAACGGCCCGCTCGGGAAGCTGTTGCTGGGGCTGGGAGCGAGGGTTGTTTTCTCCTGGTCTGCCACCGTGATCGCCGCGGCCGTGGTTTCTTTCCCGCTGATGTACCTGACGGCCCGAGCTGCTTTCGAGCAGGTTGACTCCCATTTTTTCGAAGCCGCGCGAACGCTGGGCGCTTCGGAATGGCGCATCTTCCGCGAGATCGCGCTGCCCCTTGCGTGGCCGGGCGTGCTTGCGGGAACGATTCTTTCGTTCGCGCGGGCTCTGGGCGAATTCGGGGCCACGTTGATGCTCGCCGGCAACATCCCCGGGAGAACCGCCACGATTCCAATCGCCCTCTACTTCGCGGTGGAATCGGACGACCTCAATCGCGCCTTCGCCTGGTGCCTGATTGATGTTGTGATCTCGCTCGCGCTGCTCGGCAGCCTCTACTACTGGACGCACGCGCAGGGGCGCGCGCGGTGGGTGCGGCGCTGACGTGCCTCTCGAAATCCAAATCGCCAGGAAGCTCGCGAATTTCACGCTCGACGTTTCGTTCACGGCGGGCGACACGCCGCTGGCCGTCCTCGGCCCGTCGGGCGCCGGCAAGACGATGCTCCTGCGATGCATCGCCGGGCTGGAGCGCCCGGACCGCGGCCGCATTACGCTGAACGGCCGGGTTCTGCTGGACACGGCGCACCGCATCTCCGTCCCTGCTCGCGACCGGCGCACGGGAATGCTCTTTCAGCACTACGCGCTGTTTCCTCACAAGACCGTGGCCGAAAACATTTCTTTCGCCCTGCGCGACGTGCCGCGCGAAGAGCGGACGAAACGCGTCGCGGCCCTCGCGGACCGGGCGCACACGCGCGGACTCGAAGATCGTTACCCTCGCGGGCTTTCGGGCGGCGAACAGCAGCGTGTCGCGCTGGCGCGCGCCCTCGCGATCGAACCTGAGGCGATGCTGCTCGACGAACCGCTCTCGGCGCTCGACACGCACCTGCGGAGCCAAATTGAGGCGCAGCTTCTGGAAACCTTCGCGACGTACCGCAGGCCGGCTCTCGTCGTGACGCACAACATCGAGGAAGCCTACCGGCTCGCCGAGCAGCTGCTGGTGCTCTCTCGAGGCCGCGTCGCAGCGCTCGGAGCGAAGGAGGAAATCTTCCGCCGCCCGCCGAGTCTCGAAGTCGCGCAGCTGACCGGCTGCAAGAATTTCTCGCGGGTTCGCGCGATCTCGGAAGATACGGTTGAGGCGCTTGATTGGGGCTGCCGGCTCGGCGTCGCGCAGGCGCCGCGGCTGGCC
Source organism: Candidatus Acidiferrales bacterium (assembly GCA_049523255.1). GTDB lineage: Bacteria > Acidobacteriota > Terriglobia > Acidiferrales > UBA7541 > Palsa-295. The sequence goes on from JBEKNB010000009.1 coordinate 38,209, forward strand.
GCGCACGCCGGGATTCGCGCGCATCACATCGATTTTGTCGAATCCGCGGGCGCCAGCGCGACGCAGGAAAACGTCTTTCCCTGCTGGCTGGTGCGTTCTTCGGAAACGCCTTTTCGCATTACTCTCTATCTTCGGCTCCATCAGCCGCCCGGAGACTCCGGCGAGTATCACCTGCAAGCCGAGGTCTTCAAGGAGAAGTGGGAACGCTTCCGCAACCTCCCGTTCCCCTGGCACGTCCGGCTATCCCGCGATTCGCTGTTTTTGTTGCCCAAATAGTTCTTCCGCGCTGCTACTTGAAGTGCTTGACCCACTTGATGTCGAGGCCGTACGTGCCGTTGATGTCGCGCAGAAAGATCACCGAAAGAGTGCGCCGCAGGGCGTACTCCACTTGAATCAGCTGATACTGGTTTGAAGTCGCGGCGTTCGTCGAGTACGTGATCGTCAGCCCGCGCGTGACCTGCTGCTGGATGGTAACGCGCGCGGCAGCGTTCGATTCCGTGGCTGTGCCGGCGACGAACGGGTCCACCCGGAAGGAGCTGATTCCGAACAGGTGTTCGATCCGCCCCCCGATCCCGCTCGAAATAGCTTCCGAAAGCAGCGCGGTCGCTCCGTAGTTCTGCGACGCGCCCGGCGACGACCGCAGCGCGCTCCCTTGTCCCGGACTCCCCAGTGCGAGCAGCGCGACGATGTCCGAATCCGGCAGCGGAGGATCGGACCGGTAGTTCATCGAGAGATGGCTGGCTTTCCCGGAGAAATCGATTGTCACCTGGTACTGGCTGATCGTGGACGTAGCCTCGACGTCGAGTTCCGGGTCCAACCGGAACGGGTTGGCAAAATTGATGTCGCCGCGCGTTATCTCAAACGTATTCCCGCGGAACGGCATTTCGCCGCTCAGCAAGTGAATGTTTCCCAGCAGCACCGGCCGGTCGAACGTGCCCCTCAGTCGCACGTCGCCGTCCATCTCGACGTGCGCGCCGGTCCACTCGATTCGCGCGCCGGGGTTCGTCTGCCCCTCGACGTCGAACGCGAGGTTTTGCAGGAATGGCGAACTCGAGGGCGGCCCGGGCGAAGTCTCGGCGGCCGCCGCAAAGAGCGACGCCACATCGACCCCCTGGGCAAAAAGCAGCCGCTCGACCTGCACGTGCCCGCTGATCAGGCCGGCGTTGCTCGTCCCGGAGAGTTGCAGCGTGCCGCCGGCGAGCCAACTCATCCCTGCGGGATAGCGAATGCGCAGTTGCGAGGTCGCTGCAGTCACTTCGTAGCGCAGCGGGCCTTCGCCGTAAGCCACATGGCCGCTGAGCGTTAGTTGCCCGCCGCCGGCCTCCGCCGTGACTCGGTCGAAGACCAGCCGGCTCTTGTCGAAAACGAAGTCGCCATTCAGCTTGCTGAGTCCGACCGGGAAATCGCCGTACGTCGCGGACGCATCCCGCACGCCCGCGCGCCCCGTAATGCTGGGCTGAGCCATCGTGCCTTCGACCGACACGTTCAGGTCCGCGCGCCCGTTCGCGTTCAGGTCCGGCAGCAAACCCTTGACCAGGCGCAAGTTCACGCTGCCGGCGAGCGCAAGGCGCAGCGGACGGTCCCGGTCGAATCGCGCCGATCCGCTGAACTGCAAATCCGTGTCGGGTCCGTGTAGGCGGGCCTGATCGACGCGTACTTCGTTGCGGCGGTACGTCAGCCGGATATTCTGGTCGTTGGTCAGTTGCACCAGCTCGTAGTTGAACGCCAGCCGCGCGATGTCCGCGTCCACTTCGATCGAATCCGGCTGGCGCAGTGCGCCGGAGATCGTGAAGACGCCATCGGCGCTGCTGTGGCCTGTCAGCCCTTTTGTGTGCAGCGCGGCAACGATCAGCGGATCGAGGTCGAAATTCTTCACGGACAGCCGCCCGGCGATCGGATCATCGCCCGCGAGCGAGACGGTAAGCTCGCCCTGAAGCTTTTCCGGCGCCGGCTCCGACCCGAGCGCGATCCGCACGTTTCGCCCATCCGACTCGAGCCTCGCCGTGAAGTCTCCCTCGACTTCGGTGCCCAGCTTCAGATTCGTCAGCCGCACATCTGCCTGCGCGACGGGCGCTCGCACCGGCCCGCTGCCCTCCAGATGAAAGCCGAGTAGCCCCGCGATCGGCAGCGATTCGGTCTGCAGCTTTCGGATTTTTTCGAGCGCAATGCCGCTGCCCGTCAGGTCGAACTCAGCCCGCTCTTCGCTCGGCCGGTAACTGAAATCGCCCGCCAAGAGCGCCGACTTGTCGCGCAGTTGCGCGTGCGAAAGCCGGACCTCGTCGTGCTGCCAGTGGAGATGGCCGGTAAGGCTGTCGAAGTGCCAGCCGCTTGCTTGGATGTTCGAGAATACAAAGTTCGCGTCCACCGCCGGGTCGCCCCGCGTCCCGCCGCCGTGAAGATCTCCACTCAGCGAACCCTTTACCGGAAAGTTCGTTCCGAGCAGGCTCTGCAAATCGTCGCTGGGCGCGCCCTCGACACAGGCGTCCAGCCTCCACGAGCTCGAATCCGGGAAGCCCCAGTCGTGGTCGAAATCGAGCGCGAGCTCCAGCGTTGCCGACGCCTGGCCGCGCCGGGCCATCGCCTTCGTCAGACGAAATCCGTCCGGCGAATACTCGAAGTCGCCCTTCATCTCATCCCACGCGAGCTTGTCGTACTGCGCGTCCGCAGCCTCCATGTGCCCAAAGAACGTCGGCCCCACGATCGGCCCCAGCACGCGCCCTCGCCACGTCGCGCGCCCCTCGATCCGGCGAGGCTCGGCATCGGGCCCGCGAATCGCGTTGATGAAATCGTCCCAATCGAGCAGCCTCTTCGCACTGAACTTCACCTCGAGCGCCGAATCCAGTTTGGCGAGCGCGCCATCCACGTCGAGCTGCGCCGTCGGCGTCGCAATCTGGCTTTGCGTGATCGTGACGATCTGCTGGTCCGTGCCGTAGTCGTACTGAAAGTGCGCCGTCACGGGAATCGTGTTTGCGCCGGGCGTCGGAGACCACTGCATCGTCCCTCCCGTCCGGAAATGTTTGAACGCCGCGTTCCACGTATTCACCGAATCGATGTCAACGGAGGCGTCCCAGTGCAGCGCGTTCACCGGAAACTTCTCGTGGTCGATCGCCGCGAGAATGTCGGCCAGGCCCGCGCCGTGCATGTGCGTTTCCGTGTGGAACGCCAGCCCCTTGAAGTTCATCTCCAACCGCCCATCCAGCACCCCGCCGGCGGCCTGCGCCTTCAGATTCGGGACAACGAGCCGCCCCTTCGCCACTTCGTAATCGCCGGAGGTCTCCAGCCCGCGCGCGTGGAACCATTCGTACGGCATGTCCACGTCATGAGCGTTGTAATAGCCGCTCGCGGTCCATTCGCCCTCCGTCGACGACGCGCCTCCGCTGCCCGGCGTGTAGTGCGCCCGGCCGGAAAAATCCGCGATGCCGTCCGGTGTGGTCGGCTTCCGAAAGATCGTCCGGATGTCTTCGAGTGCCAACCTGCCGCGGTACCGCAAATCCCAATCCGCTCGCGCGAAGCTCGGCAGGTCGGCGCGCACGTTCACCTCCGAGTGCGGCCCCTTCCAGACGAGTTCGTCGAGTTCGAATGCGTCGCGGTGCAGCGTGAATTTCGCCGAAAGATCGAAACGTACCGGCCGGTACCGCTGGGCCGCCAGCTCCACCTGCTGCCACTGGAAGCTGCCCGCGTACAGATCCCCGGCGTTCGCCGGCGCCTCGTAGTGCAAAACGAACTCGAAATTCCGCCCGGCTGCCGTCAGCGGAATGCGCTGGTTGTTGTAGCTCGCGCTGCCGTCGCGCAGTTCGAGATCTCCGATCTGCAACTGAAACAGCGTCTGCTGCCACGGGCGCTTGCTCGCGTGAACCTTCGGACTCGGCACGTTACTGCGCCCGTTCGCATCGACCCGCACCGCCACCTCCGGCCGCTCCACGATCAACGAATCCAGAGCGACCTTGCGCCCGAAAAACGAAAGGACGCGAATGCCCACGTCGATGCGGTCCGCGTGGAACAGCGGAGGCGCGGCCGGATCCTCGAGCCCGTGCAGCGTCAGGTTGTCGATCTCCGCCCGCAGGCGCCACACCTGGAAATGAAACGCGCCCATTTCGACTCGCGCTCCGGTCCGCTGCTCGATCTGCGCCACGATTTCGCGACGAATCCCTCGCTCGGCGAGCCCCGACGCGAACAAAAGCACCACGCCGGCCGCGACAACCGCAATGGCGATCAGCACTCTTCGCGTCCACCGTACCCAGCGCGCGCTCACGGCCGCTCTCCATTCGACACGATATCGATCTTCAGGCTGTCGCGCGTATCGTTCAGCCAATGCGTGCTGCGGTCGCTGATGTCGCGCTGGATGAGGACCTCGCGAATCGTGTCGGCCACGTCGTCGAGCGCCGGCGCCGCCTGTCCGCGCGCCTTCAGTTGAGGAACGAATTCCTTGTCGTAGTAGTCCTGCACCCGCTTCTGGTCCACCTGCGCGGCCGGACGGAACCGGTAATCCAGAAAGCGCGAAAGATACAGTTGCTGCGCGAGCATCCGGCGAACGGCCGCTTCACTGAGCCCCACGGCAGCACATCGATTCTTGAACTCATCCGCTGATGAAAACTGAGACGCAAGCTGCGCGTAGGCGTGATCCACGTCTGCCGAAGAGGGCTGCGGATACTGCCCCGCATTCGCTTCGCCCCGCACGATCCACTGATCGGCAAGTTCGCGGATCACTTCGTCGCGCGGCTTCGATCGCCCGTCGACGAGTTGTTGGAAGGCCGAGAGCTCCTGCACTTCGCTATCCGTGATGATGTCGTCTTCGATCCGTGCCGCCACCCCATCGACGGCCTGCGCGTTGGCATCGTCAGTCCGGTCGGCCGCCGCCGTCGATTGCGCGCGCGCGTCGGCGTGCGCCGCTCCAGGCCAAGCGAGCCATCCCACCGCGGCGAAAATGAATATCGCTCGTCGCATCAGAACACTGGTCCAATGTTGAACGAAAATCCGAAATGGGGCAGCCGGTATGCCAGCGCCTGTTGCGTCGTCGTGTTGAATACCTGATACTGCGCCGGGTTGAGCTGGTAGCCGAAGTCCACGCGCACCGGCCCCACCGGCGTCGGATAGCGGAATCCGAATCCGACCGTGTGCGAGAAATAGTTGAGATCGGTCAGCGACGGCGACTTCCAGGCCGCCGAAATGTGGTTGACGTCCGTGTACACGTTGCCGCCGTCGTAGAATATCGTTCCGCCAAGCCGGCTGCCCACGAACGGCAGCTTCATCGGAAAGTGCAATTCCTGATTGAAGATCAGCACGGCCAGGCCCCCGACCGGAAACCCCGTGCAGGGGTCGCGCGGGCCTGCCTGGTTCAGGCCGAAGCCGCGCAGCGAAGTTCCGCCCCCTGCGAAGAATCGCTCCGGCAGGGGAATGATCTCCTCCGTAATGGCTGGCGCTGTCGTGCTGCACTGAGCCGGATTGAAGGTCAGATTGTCTTCGATCGTGTTACCCAGAGGCTCCTCGATTCCGAAGCGCACCGACCGCGCGATCGAGAACGACCGGCCCAGCGAGTAGAACGAAGAATTCTGAAAAAACGCCCGAAAAAAAGTGGCGCTCGATCCCAGCGCCGTTGTCGCATAGCTCACGTCGGCCGTATTGAACGTTCCCCGCGTTGCGTCGCCGGGATTGTCGCGCCGGTCTCGCGCGTACGTCAGTCCGAATCCCGACACGAGTTCGGGCTGGCTCAGCAGCGGAATCTGCTCGGGGCTGATCGTGTTGGCGATGTTGGAGGCCTTTACACGGCGGTAGAAATACCGGTAGAGCAGCGAGCTCGAAGGCGTAAGCTTTTCCACAAGCTGCGCTCCCCCTTCAAACCGAGTCGACGTGAACGTATCGATGTCCTGCGTCTTCTCCGCGAATCCGGTGAACTGCATACTCAGGCTCCGATTCGCCAGAAAATCGTCCGCTATGTAGGTGGTCGCCACGCGATACTCGAGCGTGCTCGCTCGCGCCCGGAACGAAAGCGTCTGCGCTCTCCCGAACATGTTCGCGCGCGCGATCTCGAAAATGCCCCGAGGGCTCGCGCCCAGAGTCGTGCCGCTCGGATTCGTGCTTCCGCCCGCGATCCGCTGCACTTCGAATCCGAAGCCATAACCGATGGTGTAGCGGTGCCCTTCCAGTGTCTCCACCACCACGGACTTGTCCGGGTCGGTCCCGGCCGGATTTTGCGGGGCGATCTGCACGCGATCGAATACGCCCAGGTTGTAGAGCTGCCGCTGCGTCGTCGCTACATCTCCTTCCCGCAACGGTCCGCCGGGCTTGATTTCCACCTGCCGCCGGATGATTCCAGGACGCGTGTATTGATAGCCCGTGAGCAGCACTTTGGCGACATCGGTCCGGTTCCCTTCGCTGATGTGGTAGACGAGCTTCATCTCCGTCGGTGTATTGCCGGGAACCGTTTCTTCGTGGAACCCGGCCTCGGGAAAACCTTCATTGAAATACAGCGCAAGGATGTTGTCCCGATCGCTGGTCACGCTGGCCTCGGAATACGGCTGGCCGGGCGTGGATCCAGTCACACTCAGCAGCGCGGTTGTGCCGATCGCATGATTCCCTTGAATTTCCAGGCTCGAAATGCGGGTCTGCGCGCCTTCGACGATGTGGAAAGCAACGAACAGATTGTTCTTTTTGCCGCGGTATTGGTCGTCCACGGTCGACGACACTTGAACGTCCCGAAAACCATTCGCGAGGTAGACGCTGCGGATCGAATCGGTGTCGTTGCGCAACAGCTGCTGGCTGAACCGCCCGGCGGAAACAAAAGACGCGGTTTGTAGCTGCAGGCGGCGCGCCAGCAGCGAAGTTTCGAAATACTTGTTTCCCTCGAACGAGATGCCCGACAAACGGTACCGGTCGCCCCGCGTAATCTCATAGCTGATCACGCGTTCGCCGCGCTGATCGTCCTGCCGGGAACTCACGTCCACGGCGGCGTCAAAATAGCCCTGGCTCTGAAGGTAGTCGCGCAGATTGCGCCGGCCCTCTTGCAGCAGGTCCTCGTCCACTGCTCCTTCGGCGTACATCGGCAGCAGTTTTTTTCGCCGCCCGGAGCTCAAACGCGCGCCGCTGACTTCGATTTGCACGCGCGGGCCCGCGCTCACGGAAAGCGTCAGCGGGACGCGATTTGCCTGCTCGTCGTAGGTTCCGCGCTCGATCACGGCGCCGCCCCCCAGATAGCCCTGGTTCACCAGGAATTTTCTCAGCCGTTCGGTGGCGCGCGAAATCCGCGCGGACGTCAGCTCGTTCTTCGTCGAAATCCCCGACCGCCGCAGCAGCTGTTGGTCCGGGTAAGCCGTTTTGTTTGCGATTGTGATGCCGTCCACGCGGGCACGCGGGCCGGAATCGATGGTAACGGTCACGTCCATCTGCCGCGTGTCTTCGTGCGGTTCGAGCACCCATGTGACCTTCGCTTGGTAAAATCCGTCGTCGCGCAGCGACTTCCGAAGCCGCTCGGCAGCCTCCCGCAGCGAGCTATCGCGAAATGGCTCGCCGAGGTTCAGCCGCAGCGCAGCTAGCGCCGCCGCCTCGCTCGGAGGCGGTTTCAACCCTTCGATGCGTATCACGTTGTTGTAGAAGTTTCTCTGGACGATGAAGTCCACGCGCAAGCCATCGGCTTCGGTCGCAGCCGTGGTTCGAATGCTGGCGTAGTCCCCCATGCGATAGAGTTGCCGCAGGCTTTCGCGCTCGACGGCGAAATCGAACGGCTTCCCCGCCTCGAGCGCGAGTGGCGGCACCTTCTCCGAGACCGCCTTTCCGGACTCGTCCACCACGCGGACCTCGGCGACGCGCTTGCCCTCGATCCCTGTTTCTGGTGCGCCCTGTCCCGTCGCCGGCGTGGCGCAAAGACAGAGAAACACGAGTGACGCGAGGACCAAATGCGCTGCGGAGAAGGCTTGTCCGCCTCTTGGAAACGGCGATGTCCGCGGGAATGTCATTCGTCCAAGGATGAGAGCAAAGGTTAGCACAGCCGCGTTGCCTGCCCCGCGCGAAAAGGCGGTATCATCGACTTGGGACTTGGGAAACACCTTATGAAACCAGGCGAATCCGAGAAGTATTCGCGTCAGATCCTTTTTTACGGGATCGGCGAGTCGGGCCAGCAAAGGCTCCTGGAAGCCGGCGCCGTGCTCGTGGGCTGCGGCGCTCTCGGCACCGTGGCCGCGAACCTGCTCGTCCGGGCCGGGGTGGGACGCCTGCGGATCGTCGACCGCGACTTCGTCGAAGTCTCGAATCTACAGCGACAGACCCTTTTCGAGGAAGCGGATGCGCGCGAGGCGCTGCCGAAGGCCGTTGCCGCCGAGCGGCGCCTGCGAGCCATCAACTCCGGCGTGCAGATTGAAGCCACCGTCGCCGACGTCACTCCCCAAAACGTCGCGGAGATCGTTTCGGGATTCCCCCTGATTCTGGACGGGACAGACAATTTCGAGACGCGGCTCCTGCTCAACGACGCGGCGATCTCCCTCGGAATCCCCTGGATTTACGCGGCGGCGGTCGGAAGCTACGGCGTGACGATGACGATCCGCCCCGGAGAAACCCCTTGTCTCGCCTGCCTGCTCGAGAGTGGCGAAACCTCCTCCACCGACGGCTCGGAAGGGATGCCCTCCGTCGAGGCTACCTGCGACACCGCGGGTGTCCTCAATGCTGGGGTCTCCGTCATCGCCTCCATCCAGGCTGCGGAAGCCATCAAGCTCCTCGCTGGAAAGCCGGAAGCCCTGAATGAACGCCTCGTTTCCTGCGACGTGTGGACCGGAAAATTTCAGTCCATCCGCGTGGCTCGCAATCCCACCTGCCGCGCCTGCGTCCGCCGGGAATTCACTTTTCTTTCCGGCGAGGCGCAGCCTCACATCACTCTGTGCGGGCGCGATTCGGTGCAGGTCCACGAGCGCCATCGCCGGCTCGATCTCGGCGAACTCGGGCGCCGCCTCGCGGCCGCGGCCGCATCCGAAGTCCGCAACAACGATTTCCTTCTGCGCTTTCGGGTGGCGCCGTACGAGCTGACCGTCTTCGCCGACGGCCGCGCCATCATCAAGGGCACGAAGGACCCGGCCGTCGCTCGTTCTCTCTACGCTCGCTATATCGGCGCGTAGTTCGACGGCGGCGCAGTCTCACCACATCGGAAATGTGGGATGATTTTCCGGCTAGCCGGCGAAGCGGCGCAGGGCGGACTGCCTCATTGCGGCACGATCGATGTTTTCGCGGCAGTTCATCAGCGTGAGAAGCGTGCTCAGGATTCGCGCCTTGATTTCGTCAGTCATCGGGAAACCGCTCGTGGCCACGTGCACGAGAGTTTCGCCGCGCCCGGCGATCTTTCGGATGAATTCGACCTGTTGGTCGTGATTCGCCTTGCCGAGCGACGTCTCGCGGCGCATTTCGGCGCACTCCTGCTCGATGAAAAGAGTGAAGTGCAGAACGCACATGTGCTCAGCGGCGAGTTCCGCCGGCATCGGAGCTTTGCATCCTTTGGAGGAGCAAACGTCTGGCACGAAGCCGTCCTGGCAAGCAATTTTCTTGTAACATCATTCCCTGTCTGCTTTCCAGTGCCGGGAACCCCCTTGCGCCCAATCAGATAGCATCGGGTGCGCCCTCAGGCCTACCGTCACCCTTTCTTCGCCTGCCGCAAAGCCCATGTTCCTTCCAAAAGATCATTCTCTTGCGCGGCAGACCCACCTACTGCGCCGGCTGCGCGGCGTGCTCGCCGATGTGGAATTCAGTCCACGGACCGGCGATCATGTCGCGCAGCACCGGAGATTCCCACGAATATTCCGGATGATCGCTCAGAAACTTCGCGGCGTCGAAATTGATCCCGCAGGGATGGCCGATGCGCGCGATGAAATCCATCTGCTGAGCCATGCGGCTGTCCATCACTTTTCCCTGCACCGCGCCGCTGGGTGAAAAAGGCGGCGAGGTCGAGTTGGGCAGAGTTTCCGATTGCATATCGCTGTGACCGCAGAGCGTCCGGCCGTTGGCGCCCTCTTTTTTCGTAAACGTATCGTAGTGGTCGGCGATAAAAACCTCGGCGAGGCTCGCGTCGATCTTCCCTTTGTTGCCGTTCAGGAGCTGTTCCCAGCGGATGCGGCGGGCGTTGGGTCCCGAAGCAGGATTCGAGGGATCAAACGTCGTTTCGTCCTTCGTGACGTCGGGATCGCTCGGAAAGTTTGCGCCTGAGTAGTAGCCGTCGGTGGTGCGCCACAGTTTCGTATGCTTCAGGCCGAGCTCGAGCCTCGCGATCTCGCCGGTCTTGCGGTCGCCGATCAGCCAGTCGTTCGCGTAGCCGCCATTGTTCCCGTCGAGCATGATCTTCGCGTAGCTATCGATCGAATCCGCGTACTGCATGGCCTTGCGGGCGCGCACGAACTCCGGCTTGCCGCTGGGGTCCCAGCCGTGGAAATTGGCGATGGTCGTCTCCGTGATCATGAGCCCGGCCGAATTCACGCCGAAATCGTCGTCGCTCGCGATCACGCCGGGAACGCCATCCATCAACATGCGATAGCCCTGCTGCGGGATGATGTCGAAGATGATGTTCCAGCGCGCGCCTTCCATGTAGGTGGTCCAGTTGTTGTGCCCCATCACGATCTGGTGGTCTTTCGTCCAGCTCCCGGTGGCGACGAAGGCGCTGCAATGCTCGAAATCGTTGCTAACGGGGCGAACGGTGCGAACGGGTTGATTGGAGGCGCTCGTCCGGCTGTTGAGCCACGGCACGTAGTAGTCGGGCAATTCGGAAAACGCATCGAACGCGACGATGTCGTCGAGATCGAGCTTCACTTTTTGGGCTTGCAAGCCATCGACAATGCCTTGCAGCTCGGCCTGATATTCGGGATCGATTTTCGGCCAGAGCATTTCGCGCGCCGCGCGGCGGAAGAACTCCCAATCGCGCCCGGTGTTGTGCGTCGCTTCGAGCCGGATGACGGCGAAGGCGTCGGTAATCTCAGGGGCGAGAAGGTAGCCGTGCTGGTAGCCGATATCGTGCGGCGAGCCTTCGAGATGGACGTAGATCCAACCGCCGTGGTCGAAGCGGTAGGCTTTGCCCTGGGTCGTGTCGAAGTAGCTCTCCTGAAGCCGCGGCGACGCACCGGCAGATTCGGGCGCGGCGGCGGTTGCGGCAAGGCCGCTGCCGCCGGTCGTGACGCACAGAATCGCGATCAAGGCGACGGCGAGGCCGCGCCCCAAAGGGCGCGGAAGCACCCCCGCAGGAGTGTCGATTAGAATCGGTCGTCGCTTTTTGTTTTCAGTCATTTAGGTGCCATTTCTAATCGCCGTAGTGTCGATTAGAGTGTGGGGTTGGCGGACAAGAGCCGGAGACGAAAACAGCGCACAGGCGAGACGGCGAGCGCGTGTGGAGGGTGGCGCTAGCGTCTGGCGCTTCATGTCCATCGTCTTTTCTCATCCTCTCTCTTTAATTCTTACCCTCGGCGCTCGACGGCGCCTCGGGAGCTCATTTTGTTTGAAGCATTTTTATCGTAGGTAAACAGCTACCGAACTGCAAGGGATTCGTGCGGAGGGGCCGTGGCTCGTGACTTGTGACTCGTGGTTCGTGACGAACCGAGGCGCGGGCGCACAGGAGTGGTGTTCCCGGCTGCCGGGGCGATTTGTCGAGGATGTGATTCGGTCCAGCATATCGCCATCAACGTTAGCACCGGCTTCGACGAAAAGGAACTGTACCGAGGTACAGATTCCGTCGGGGCGGAAAAGTCAGGTGTGCGGATGACATTCGCATGGTTCGGGCGCATGGTTCTGGCACGCCAGACCCACCCGGAGCGGCTCACGCGGCACGTGTTCTTAGCCGGTGGGATTGTAGAAAACCGCCAACCTCACCGGCGGAGCCCCCGGTCGCGGCATAGTTTCCGAGCCGATCCGCCCGGAACCTAATCCTTCGCTTCCCACAACCCCGTTTCTGGCCAACTTCCGGATTGCCGACAATACACCCGGAATGTGGCGGGCGCGAACGGAACTTCTATATGTAGCGATGTGAGCTAGATAGCAAGCCTAAAACTCAAGGCGCAGTTGAAAGGCGATCATGCGCGGGGTGCTGTCACCGCCGAGGCCGACGCCGAGCAGGCCGGTTGGAGGAGAGGTCGTGTAAGTAAGCGCTCCAAACCCGGTCTGGGTAGTAGGCTTCCCGGGAATGCCGGCGAGCACCATGCTCGGAAGTCCGAAATTCGGATGGTTGAATACGTTGAAAAACTGGACATCGAAGCGGAGCTTCAACTGTTCGGTCAAGGGAAACAATTTCGTAAGGTAGAAGTCACTCCACGCAAAATCGGGGCCGCGTAGCGCGTTACGGCCGAGATCCCCGAATTGACATTTCGTGGGGTTGTCGCCTCCGAAACATGCCCCAGTGCTCGGATCAACGGTCGAAACAAAAGCATCGGGGTTGAGCCACTGAACCGTGCCCGGTTGCGTGACACCTGGAATGGGATTGTGTTCATAGAGCGGCACTCCGGGAACAATGCTTGCGAATTGCGGCCCGCTGCCGTTGACGATGCCGTTTCCATTTGCTGAATAGGGCATGCTCAGGACGGAGAACGGAATCCCGCTGTGCCAGAAGACGGTTCCCGACACCTGCCAGCCGTTCAGTGCGTCGCCGAGAACCCGGGTTTGGACCTTCACCGGCAATTGGTAGACATATTGCGCGTTGAGATTGTTCCGGATGTCGTAGTCGCAGGGACCATAGTCGCGAGCCAAGTCTCCCGGGAGGGGCGACAGGATTCCTCCCGCCGAGAACTGCAGAAATCCGCCGTTCGAGACGGTATCCATGCAACGGCTCCAGGTGTAGTTGATCTGTCCCATCAGACCGTGTCCCATGCGTTTCATCGCGGTCATTTGCAATCCGTTGTAGTGACTGTTCGCGCCGGTGGAAAATTGCGTCACGGCCCCGAATCGGGGATCGGTCGATCGCGTATAGGGAAACGGCGCAAAGCACCCTTCGCAGACTGTCTGATAGCCGTTCACTTGCGTCAGATACGGCTGGTTCACGGCGCGCGTGCCGACGTATTGCGCGCGAATGCTTCCGTTGGTTCCCAACTGATGTTCCAGGCCAAGACTCCACTCCATGAAGTAGGGTGCATGAAGTTTGCCATCCGGCACGGCCGTGATGGCGACCGGGGGAAGGCAACTTTCGGGATTCGCTTGTGCAGATGCGCAGGAAAGCTGGCCCAGTGGAAATCCCGAACTAAACGTCTGATTGGCGGCCACGGTTGCATCAACCGCACTGTTGGGTACTCCCGGTGCGATGGCCGTGCCGCCGACAGTCCCAAGAAGCCCGCCCTGGAAAGTTTTGACGTACGGTGGGTTGGTACCAACCACATCGGCGATGCTGCCGGGCAAAATGTCACTGAAAACTCCGAAGCCGGCGCGCAGCACGGTTCTGGACTCAAACTGCCACGCGATTGCCGTTCGCGGCTGCAGGATCGCGAGCGGCGTCGAGGGAAACACCTTACCGAGACCGGTCTGGATGGCGGCGTTCAACGGCTGATTCACGTCATGCGAGATTGAATCGAAAGAGCGGCGAAGGCGAGCGATTTCCCCGTGAGGATTGAATGGGTTGGAATTAAGCGTGTCTCGAATGCCGAAAGTCCACGTCAGCTTCTTGGTCACTTTCCATGTGTCTTGCGCATACAGGTCGAGGTTTAGAAAGTTGAAAGGTTCGTTTGCCGACGTGGGGAAAGTCTCTGTCGCCGTAGAGGCGACTCCGTAGATGAATTGCGGCAGGGTGGTGTACGTTACGGTAGGGACCGATCCCTCCCCGAAGTCATAGTCATTCAAACGAAAAATCCGAGTATTGGTTCCAAAGCGCAACTCGTGCGCCCCAATGCTCCAGGCGAGGTTGTCATTGATGAAAAACCGGGAGGCGCGTCGTCCCTGCACCCACGTGTTGTCTAGGCCTCCGACCGTAGTAAAGGGTGCATTCGCGCCGCTGCCTTGCAGAACAATCGGGAATGCCGCGAGCGTTTTCTGAAAATCATTCGGTCCGAACAGACTTCCATACCAGGAAAATGCGGGGTTGAAATAGTTCACAAGATTCTGCGAAAAGACGTGCGTATATCCCGCTGCAAACGAGTACAGGGGTTGGGGGGAAAGAGCGTTGAACAAAGGGTTGATGGGGTCGGTATAGGCAGCCTGGAGTCCGGTGTCCGCCTGAAAGCGAAACCAGGTGATGTTTTTCTGATCGACGTTGTAATCGATTCGAACCGTCTGGACCTGTTCATGATCGTCGCTCGAGTGCGAGACGCTCTGGCGATTCGCGCAACCGTTTCCATCATTTGCAATGGCGGGCGCAACTCCGCCCACATCAAAGGGACACCCCAGTACGGTGAGAGGCGTCCCGCTCGTATTTCCGTAGAGCGAAAACATCTTCTTATAGAACGGCACCGACTGCGGTGACGGCTGATAGACCGACCCTGTGACCGAATCGGTGCCACCCAAGGGAAGTTGCTGCAAAACGTAATTCTGGAACGCCGGAGTTGGAACGGTAGTGGCTGTGACGATGGGAAGTGCAATCCGAACCCACTCGCTGTCGAAGAAAAAGAACAGCTTGTTGCGAATAATCGGCCCTCCAACACTTCCCCCGAAGTGGTTCACCGTCGAGCGCGGCTTGTGATTTCCTGGCGTGGCATTTGTGAAATAGTCGGCGGCGTCGAACTTCGAACCGTTCCATAGTTCGTAGAGGTTTCCGTGAAACTGGTTCGAACCTGACTTGGTAACGTAGTTGATCTGCGACGCTCCGTACCGCCCCTGATCGACGGCATACGAAAGCGTGTTGACTGCCACTTCCGATATCGAATTGAGTCCGAGGACAAGGTTTGTCGAGAGTCCGCTGTTCAGATTGGTCAGCGGATCGTTTGTCTCCAATCCATCCACGATGTAGCCGTTTGATAACGCCGGTAGTCCGTTGAATTCCACGTTGCCGTACCCATTCGTGCCGCCGACGAAATCATTGCTGCTGCCCGCCGTGTTGATGAGTGCGCCTGCGGCAAACTGAAGAGGGTAGGTCAAATCGCCGCCCGGATTGGGAAGGTTCTCCAGCGCCGGCGCATTCAGGGTCGTCGACGTATTCGCATTCTCGGGGTTGAGAATCGCGGCTTCGCTCTTTACCTCGATACTCTCGTTTATTTGGGCAACCTTGAGGATGAAATCGACTGTTTGCTTCTGGCCCAGGGTGGCAGATACAGCGTCATCCTGCTGCGGTGTGAAGCCTTCCGCTACCACCTTTACCGCGTAGGTACCGGGCTTCAGTTGCGGGAAGTTGAATCGGCCCGAGTCGTCGGTTGTGGCGCTTCGCTTCAGTCCGGTCTCTTTGTTGGTGATCGTCACGGTAGCGCCCGGCACCGCAGCGCCGCTTGCATCGCTCACTTGGCCGACGATCGCGCTGGTAGTTTCACCTTGGGAGAAAGCTGCTTCAGGCACGAGAAAATGAAGCGATACGACAAAGACTAATATCGAGAGCGTTGGACGCAACATGCGTGCAGACCAACATCGGCCCGTCTTGACTGTCCGCATGATTAACCGTACTTAATATAAATACTTAACGCAAGTAAATATAATACGTGAGAATCGTCCGAGTAGGCTATCTTGAGATGCGGCTATTCTTGAGACTTTGGCAATTGCTCCCGAGTGACGGCGTATTCGCAAGCTATTCCGAGCCAGAAGTCGCTTGTGGGAAGTTTGAGTTCTGTTGTGAGCCTGCCGCCGATTGTGGATGGGTAACCGCACTCGTAAGGAATCTACGTGGTCGTATGGCGCGCGTATCGGAAGCTGCTTTAATCCCGCTTTGCTCGGACTACCGGAAAACAACGTTCGGCGACCAAAATGGAGAGGCCCGCAGATTCCATTCAGTGCAAGTGTCCTGAGCTGATTCCGGGGGGTCGTCGTTCCACCTGAGGATGGCGGCGGAGGCGGCAGCGCCGAGAAGGTCGCGGGCGATGGCGCGCGAAGGGCACTTGTCCAGTTGCGCGACTTACCGGGGGCTTGCGCCTAAATGGCGTCCTTGCTTGAAGTTAGCGCTCCACAAAAGCACGGGTGACTGACATCACAGCGTGGCCGAGGACTTCGGGTCTATAGTGCAGCGTGACGAGTGTGAGATGAGGAGTGCCATGTGGAACAGATCATCCGCGAAAAATCGAAGCGATCATCGCGTCCACAGGGCACCCCAACGAGCGCAGGTACTCGGGCGAATGGAGTCTTGGTACTGACCTACGCCGAGGGAGTTTAATCCATGGACAAAATACCCAAAGTCTTATTTTTGTCGAGAGGGAGTGCGTCGCGGGGGCAAATGGCAGAAGGATTCTTACGTGCTTTAGCGGGCGATCGATTGATTCCATTCAGCGCAGGAACCGAGGCCGAAGGCGTGAGTCCTTTGGCGGCCGAGGTCATGCGCGAGGCAGGGATCGATATCTCCACTCAGAAGCCACGCGAGGTTGCTTCTCTGTTTCGGGAAACTTTTTACTACGTGGTGGCCCTGTGTGATGATTCGCGCGAGCGGTACCCTCTGTTTCCGTTCACCCCGAATTTGCTCCGGTGGTCCGTATCGGACCCCGAAGTTGCGACCGGCGAACCAGAGGCGAGAAAACAGGCATTCCGCCAAGCCCGAGATCAAATAAAAATTATGGTCGAGGAATTCATTGAAACGACGAACCGACCCGACAGCGTTTTCGCAAAGGCCCATGCCGCAGCGGCATGAGGACTTGTGTGTTGTACGGTCGCCCGTTGACAGCGCAAGGCCGGGAGCCAGAATCGTGCCACCGCCGGATATAGCGGTGCATTGCCTGCAAATGCCCCAAGGTTAGTCCGGAAGATCGTCTTTCCAGCCGAGGATGGCGGCGGAAGTGTCGCCGGCGGCGCCGAGACGGTCGCGGGCGATGGCCCAGCGTTCGCGAATCAGGCGCGAGAGGGGCGCGTCGAGGTGGACGGCCTCGCCCAAGTCGGCGGCGATCTTCACATCCTTCGCCATGAGACCGACGGCGAAGCCCGTGGCGAATTTGCCGTTGAGCACGTGCTCTTTCACCATGAACTCGGTGGTGAAGTTGCGTCCCGTCGAGGCGTTCAGAATGTCCACCATCGCCTCCTGATTCAAGCCAAAACGCTCGCCGATCAGCAACGCCTCCGCGACCGCCGTGTATCCGGCCGCAGCGATGTAGTTATTGAGCGCCTTCATGGCGTGGCCGGTGCCGAGCGGGCCGGTCTCGAACAGTTGGTTGCCCATTGCCAGCAGCAGAGGCTTGGCGCGTTCGATGGCGGGTTTGTCGTTTCCGCCGATCATGATGGCGAGCGTGCCGGTTTTGGCGCGAGGCACGGCGCCCGAGACGGGAGCGTCGATGAGGAGCGCGCCATCCCGTTCGAGAGCCTTCCCCAATTCGCGGGTGCCGACGGGCTCGGAGGAGCTCATGTCGATAACGAGCGCGCCGGGACGCAGATTCTTTGCAAAAGCGCCGTCCTCCTGTTCGAGGAGCACGCGGCGGACGATCTGTCCGGTGGGAAGCATGGTGACGGTGATTTCGTTCCGGGCGATTTCGGCGAGGCCGAAGGCAGCGCGCGCGTTGTGCTCGCGGGCAAAGCGAGCGCTGCGCTCCGAGTCGAGATCGAAGACGGTGAGCTCGTGGCCCGCCTTGGCGATGTTGGCGGCCATGGGCCAGCCCATGTTACCGATGCCGATGAAACCGACGCGCATGAGGTCCCCTATTCGAGGCCGAGGTCTTCCAGCACTTCGGCTGCGTGGTTGAAACTATCGACGCCGGCGGGCACGCCGCAATAGATCATGGCGTGGAGCAGCACCTCGCGGATTTCGTCCTTGGTGGCGCCGTTGGCGACGGCTCCGCGCACGTGCCCTTTGAGCTGGACCGGCTTGTTGAGCGCGACGAGAATCGCGAGCGTCAACAGGCTTCGGGTCTTGCGGTCGAGCGGCGGACGCGTCCAGACTTCGCCGAAGCAGTAGCGGGTGACGATTTCCTGCAGTGGGTAAGTGAAATCGGTGGCCGACGCGAGAACCTGGTCGGCGAGCGCCGGGCCGAACATTTCGCGGCGAATCTGCAAGCCCGCCGCGAAGGTCTCCGCGTTCGCGGCGGAGGAGGGCTGGTTTGCACCGTTGGGGCCGTGCGACGGGGACTGCATGTCGTAATGGAGGATGGTCACGCCGCCGGTGGCGTAGTTCGCCACGTCCGCCGCGACTTGCTGCCCGATCGGCGATTGCGTGGCTGCAGCCATCGCCTCGCCGCTGGCGAATTCGCCTTCCCAGATGCAGAAATACGGCGATGCGGCGCCTACGCCTTCGGTCTCAAAGGTGTAGCGGCTGGAGAGGAGACCCGGCAACTGCGACGCAAGAGGGAGATGCGTCTCCTCGTAATATTTTTTGAAATGAACGGGATCCTCGGGCTGCGGGTACAGAGCGAGAACTTTATGCATGGCAGGGTGCTCCTCGGGGGCAGAGTCTACTGCAAACACGCTCGCCCTTCCAACGTCAATGGGCGGGTTGCCCTCGAGGCCCCGGAAGGCTCCGCTTCAGGCGTTGGCAGCGCGGGAGAAGCCCCCGTGCCCGTGCGAGCGGCCCGACTTGTCGCGGGCAGGCGCAACGCGCGGCCGGGGAGTTCCCTCGAACTCGGTGGCTTCGCTGACGCGGTACGGCATTTCCTTGTCGCAAGCCCGGCAGCGAAGCGTGACAACGTGGCTGGCCGGATCGAGCTGCTGCTCCCTGCGGGAAGCTGCCATGCTGACGACGATGGCGGGCAGGGGAATCGGTTGACGACAACATCGGCAAAGAACTGCGGAGTAGTGCTGAGTTTCTGGCGCTTCGGTCATTTCTTCCCTCACCTCAAAATTGGGGCTATTGAAGGGAAGGCGATCCTACACGAGGCGGCCTGTGGAAGTCCAGTAGACCGGCCGGGGCCCGGATACCGGGCACTGAGGGGGCTCGTCCCTCGGGTATTCCCCCCGAATACACGGGCTTCGAATTTCTGCTGCAAAAGCAGATCACTTTTCGATACTATTGGGCGTCCGCCGGGAACGCCGCACGCCAGAGACCCCGAAGAACAGCACTCGTATCGGCACGCTTTGACCTCCTCCATCGTGGAAGACTGACCCTTCACCCCGCTACGGCGGGCTTCAGGGCAAGAGAGAGGACTATGGATACCAGCAGCAACATGGGGATCGGGCGCATCGGTCCATTCGAGGTTTTCTATCCCACGCAGCCCGTGGTTCCGTCGCCGCGACAAAACGGCGACGGCGAGATTCCGGGGCGGCTATTCGTCGTGGAAGGCATCGACGGTTCGGGCAAATCGACGCAGCTCATGCTGCTGCACAAGTGGCTCGAATCGAAGGGGTATGGGGTTGTGTTCAGCCAGTGGAATTCGTCGCCGCTGGTAAAAGACACGACGAAGCTGGGGAAGAAGAAAAAGATGCTCACGCCGGCCACTTTTTCGCTGATCCACGCGACGGATTTTGCCGACCGGACCGAGCGAAGCATCCTTCCGCTGCTGAAGGCGGGCGCGGTGGTGCTCTGCGACAGGTACATCTACACGGCATTCGCGCGCGACGTGGCACGCGGGATGGACCATGCATGGGTGCGCGATCTTTACGGGTTCGCGGTGAATCCGACCGTGGCGTTCTATTTCCGCGTGCCGCTTGAAACAGCCGTCGGGCGCATCACCGCAGCGCGGGAGGGCCTCAAGTTCTACGAAGCGGGCATGGACCTGGGGCTGAGCGACGATCCGGAGGAAAGTTTCCGGCTTTTCCAAGGGCGAATCATCAACGAGTACGAAAAGATGATTCCGGAATTCGGCCTGACCGTGGTGGATGCGACCCTGCCGGTCGAAGTGCAGCAGGCGCAGGTGCGCCAGATCGCAAAAACACATCTCGAGAAAGCGAAGAATCTGAGGGTGAGACCATGAGAAAGACTTATGGGAAGCTGCTGCCGGAGATGAAGCTTTCGGACCTCGCCGGCAAACTGATCGTCGTCGAAGGGACGGACGGAGCCGGGCGCACGACGCAGATCAATTTGCTGAAGCCGTGGCTCGAGGAGTTGGGGCACGCCGTGCTGGACACGGGCATGACGCGCTCGGCCCTGGCTGGCGACGGCATCCGCCGCGCGAAGGAAGGAAACAATCTCGGGCGCGTAACGCAGAGCCTGTTCTACGCGACTGATTTTGTCGACCGGCTCGAGAATGAAATCGCCCCCGCGCTGCGCGCCGGGTTCATCGTGCTGACCGATCGTTACATCTATTCGCTGATGGCGCGAGCGATCGTCCGCGGCATGGACGGCGCGTGGATTCGGAGCATCTTCGGCGTGGCGCTGGTGCCGGACGCGGTGTTCTATCTGCGGCTTGGCGTGGACGAACTGATCCCGCGCGTGGTCTTTTCGCGCGGATTCGACTACTGGGAGTCGGGAATGGACGTCTTTCCCGGCCACGACATGTACGAGAGCTTCCGCGCGTATCAGACGGCGCTGTTGGCCGAATTCGACCGGCTCAGCGCGGAATACAACTTCCAGACGATCGACGCGTCCGCCGATCCGAAAGTTGTCTTCGCGCAGCTGAAGCACAAAATACTGAGCATTCTCGAAAGCGATTCCCGAAAGGCGTTCATCTCGAAGCTGTACGAGCGCCCGGTCGAAACTCCGGCGCGGCGAATCGAGCCGGGGTTGGTTGCAGCGCCATACAATGGCGCTTCGAAGACAGCAGATTTCACGTTCCAGCCGGTTGCGCAGCATTCAAATAGATGGGCGAACGGAAGTGCGAACGGCAACGGCCACGGCGCCCCGCACCACAAGTAGATCGGCAGCCTCTTCCTTCGGCGCTACGGAGTTTCAGGGTTGAACGCAATATCCCCGGCCGTTGGCCGGTGGACTGCCCACCACCAATTCGCTGCGGCGATCAGCGCCGTCACGCCCATCAGCAGAATGTCGAGCCAGCCGACCTGCGCGAGCAGCGCCAGCGAGATGGCAATTCCAAGCACCGCCCAAAGCGGCCCGAAAGGTATGCGCAACGCGTTCGCCTGCGGGCGAATGCGTCGCAAACGAATGAGTGTGGCGCACACAGCCGCGTAGTAGATCGTCGACGACGCCACAGACAGCACAAGGGCCCAGCGAAAAGTTCCGGTCAGGGCCAGCACCCACACCACGGACGCAAACAGGACAATCGCCAGGGCCGGCGTGTTGAAGCGCGGATGCAGTTCGCCGAAAAATGCGGGGCAGTCGCCGTGGGCCGCGAAGGCGCTTGCCAGGCGCGGCGCGTTCAGTATCGACGCGGAGACATATCCGTACGTGGAGAGCATAACGGCGATTTCGACGAATGTTGCCCCGCTGCGCCCCACCAAGACGGATGCGACGTCCCCAAGCGGGCGGGCGGAGGGCATGGCGCCGATTGTGACGACGGTAACGAACTGAATGAGCGTGTAAACAGCGATACACGAGAACAGTCCTGTGAGGAGCGCGAACGGCACAGTCCGTCGAGGGTCTTTTACTTCGCCGGCAGGAACGATGGAGTCTTCGTACCCTCCATAGGGGAAAAACACGAGCAGCGAAGCGCTCAACCAGAGTTTCCACGCTGGTCCACTGATCGTCGGAACGGGGAGAAGCGCGGCATGATGGCTGAAGCGCGCTAGTCCGAGCAAGATGAGCAAGACCAGGGGAAGCAACTTCGCCACAGTCAGGACGCTGCTCAAAGCCGCCCCGCTGCGCGCGCCGAAATAGTTCGCGGCCACGGGCACGGCGATTAGCGCGGTCATCACCAGCGCGCGAAGAAACCCGTGCCCCACCTGGGGCAGCATCGCTGCGAGATACGTGACAAACAAATTCGCACTGGCCGCCGCCCCACTCGTGACGGACAGCAACCAGAACCAGCCAACTTGCAAACCGGCGAACCGCCCGAATGCGGTCCGGACGTACAGATAGGAGCCACCCGGCCCCGAGAATTGCGAAGCGACCTCGGCGAACGAAACCATGATCGTCGCCATGGCGAGACCCACGCCGATCATCGCGAGCGGGCTCGCCCGGCCCAGGAGGTGAATCAGGTCGGAGGGCAAACCGTAGATACCGCTGCCAATGATGCAGTTAATGACGAGGGCGGTCATCGCCCATCGTCCAATGGAGCGCACGAAGGGCATGCCAACGCCACCTTGGAGCGGCGCAGAGTGTAGCACGCTCGCGCCGGTTGCCGGGTGCGAGTGCCGGTGCGATAATGAGGCGCGTTGGGCGAGCTGCGAAGCAGCCGCGGGCGATAAGCGAGGACTTATGGCACTGAGGGATGCGTGGGTTGAAAAGCGGGCGGCAAGCATGAATGGGGGCGCGAGAAACTTTTCGCAGATGCATTTCGCTCGGCTGGGCGTGATCACCGAAGAGATGCAGTACGTGGCGTTGCGCGAGAAGCTGTCGCCGGAGCTTGTGCGCGACGAAGTGGCGCGCGGCCGCGCGATCATTCCCGCCAACATCCATCATCGCAACCTCGAGCCGATGGGCATCGGCGTGGCGTTCTGCTGCAAGATCAACGCGAATATCGGCAATTCGGCTACGGCCTCGAATGTCAGCGAAGAACTGGAAAAACTTCATCGCGCCGTGCACTACGGCTCGGACACGGTGATGGACCTTTCGACCGGCGGCGATATCCCGATGATCCGCAAGGCGATCATCAATGCCTCGCCGGTGCCGATCGGCACGGTGCCGATCTACGAGGCGCTGTCGCGCGTGCGGCGCGCCGAAGACCTGACTATGAACGTGTTTCTCGAGGTGATCGAGGAGCAGGCGGAGCAGGGTGTCGATTACATGACGATCCACGCGGGCGTGCTGCGCGAATTCCTGCCGCTGGTGCGGAACCGGATCACCGGAATTGTCAGCCGCGGCGGGGCGCTGCTGGCGCAGTGGATGAGCTTTCACAAGGCGCAGAATTTCCTCTACGAGAACTTCGATGCGATCTGCAAGATTTTCCAAAAGCACGACGTGAGCTTTTCGCTCGGCGACGGCCTGCGTCCCGGCTGCCTGGCCGACGCGAGCGACGAAGCGCAGTTCGCGGAATTGCGCGTCCTGGGCGAGCTGACGAAAAAAGCCTGGGAATACGACGTGCAGGTGATGATCGAGGGGCCGGGGCACATCCCGATGGACCAGATCGAGCTGCAAGTAAAGAAGGAAAACGAGCTGTGCTACGAGGCGCCGTTCTACACGCTCGGGCCGCTGGTCACGGACATCGCACCGGGCTACGACCACATCACCAGCGCGATCGGCGCGGCGATGATCGGCTGGCATGGAGCGTCGATGCTCTGCTACGTCACGCCGAAGGAGCACCTGGGGCTGCCGAACGCGGATGACGTCCGCCAGGGCGTGATCGCGTACAAAATCGCGGCGCACGCGGCGGATGTGGCGCGGCACCGTCCCGGCGCACGCGACCGCGACGACGCGCTCAGCTACGCGCGCTTCCTTTTCGACTGGAACAAGCAGTTCGATCTCTCGCTCGACCCAGACACGGCGCGGGCGATGCACGACGAGACGCTGTCGGATGATTTCTACAAGGAAGCAAAGTTCTGCTCGATGTGCGGGCCGAAGTTCTGCTCGATGAACACGACGCAGATCGCCGAGGCCTACCAAGGGCTCGACCAGAAGGAGCGCGAGGCGAAATTCGCGGAGCTCCTCGCCAAAGTCGAGAAGTAACCTTGCGCAGCATCGGTCTTCAAAAAGCGGTGGTCCAAGCCATCCTTTTATGTGTCGCGGCGGGCTTTTCGTCTCTTGCATTGCGAGCGGACGACGCTTCCTATCGCGCCTCAGTCGAGAAATGGCGCCACGACTATGAGGCGTACCTGAAGTCCGACACGGGCTGGCTTACCGTTTCCGGGCTTTTCTGGCTGCACGAAGGCGAAAACCGCTTCGGTTCCGATCCGCTGAGCGACATCGTTCTTCCGGTACCCGTACCGGCCGATGCCGGGAGCTTCGAATTTCACAACGGAAGGACGATTGTCCACGTAAAGCGGGGCGTCGCCGCCACAATCCATGGCGTGCGGGTGGAAACCGCGGAGATGCACCCCGATTCAAGCGCCGACCAGCTCGTGCTCGGCGATTTGACTCTGTACGTTCACGCAAGCGGAGACCGCTACGCCATCCGGCTGAAGGACAAGAATGGCCGTCTGCGCAAAGAGTTCACGGGTCTGCACTGGTTCCCGATCAACGAATCCTACAGGGTCGACGCCCGCTTTGTGCCGTACGACAAGCCAAGAACCATCATGATTCAGAACATGATGGGCGACGTGGGGCCGGAAACGATCCCCGGCTACGTGGAGTTTTCGCTAAACGGGCAGGACTTGAGGCTCGACGCCGAGAAGGACGGGTCGAGCCTGTCGTTTGTATTTCGCGACCTGACCAGCGGCCGCGAGACCTACGGGGCGGCGCGGTTCCTCGACGCCGATCTCGGCAAAGATGGCCGTGTGGTCCTTGATTTCAACGAAGCCTATAATCCGCCCTGCGCCTATAACCCGTATACAACCTGCCCGTTGCCAGAGCCGGAGAACCGTCTGCGGGTGGGGATCGAAGCGGGGGAAAAGACGTATCATCATTAGAAAACCAGACCAAGGAGCGCGAGGTTCAGGTGGACGGCAAGGCCGTCGCGCTGGCGAATGTCGCGGGCAAGTTCTGTGCGATCAGCAGCATATGCCTCCATCAGGCCGGTCCGCTGGGCGAAGGCAAACTGGAAGGGCAGGTCGTTACGTGTCCCTGGCATGGCTGGCAGTTCGATGTGACGACCGGCAAAATCGTCGGAAGCCCGACTGCGGGCGTTGAGAGCTATCCGATCGAGATCCGAGGCGACGATGTCTTCGTCGATATCGGCTAGTCGGAAGCAGTGAGCGCGTTGGCCAGGTCCAAAATTGACCTGAAGTTGGCATTTGGGGTGCTTTTTACCCCTGTCCGGGCGAAAACTTTGCACGGAAGGCTTCCCTTTCCTTCCGTCTTCCGTGTATAGTGCGGCGACACTTTTCGACGGATGACGCAAGCTCCCTCCAAACCAAGACGCTGGCTGTTGGCTGTCGACCCGCGGGTATATCACTGGGACACCCTCTTCGTTAAAGGCAAGGAGATGTGGCGGCATGCCGGGCACCGTCCGGACGCGCTGCGGCAGATCAAGCAAATACACAAAGGTGATCGCGCGCTCTGCTATCACGGCAAGCCCGAGCATTCCATCTACGCGCTCGCGGAGGTCAGCCGGGACCCTTATCCCGACCCGCAGGACTCGGAAGCCAAGAAGTTCGTCATGGACCTGCGCGCGATCGAGCGCCTCCCGCGCCTGGTGACGCTGGCCGAAATGCGCGCCGACCGGCTGCTGCGGAAGATCAAGTTTCTCAAAAACACACGGCTCACGATCTGTCCTCTGACGGACGAAGAGTACGCGGAAATCCTGAAGATGGCCGGGATCGTCGCGTCACCGGGCATTCCCCTGCCCTGAAGCAAGGCCGGAAATCCGGAAATCGGAACTCGTATAGAATGGCTGCCGCGGGAGGTTTGTCCATGCGCAGAACGATTGCGATATCCCTGGCGGCTCTGCTGGCGGGCGCCGGCGGCACGGTGGCGGCCGGGCGAAACAGTGCTGACAGGCGGGTCGGGTTGGCCCTGCCGCGTCTTCGCGATTTTTCCGGAACAAAGGTGACGCCGATTCACATGTGCTGTCTTTTCCTCGGATAAAACATGCCGGAGCTTCCCGAAGTCGAGACTGTCGCGCGCGGCCTGCGGGCCGTCCTGCCGGGGAGGCGCATTCTAGGAGTGCGCCTCGGCAAGACGGACTTCATCGATGACCCGGCAGCGATCGAACAGCAACTACCCGGCACGCGGATCAACGAAGTCCGGCGGCACGGAAAATTCCTGGTGCTGGACCTCGAAGCCTCGAACGGAGGGGCGCGGGATTTGTCGCTCCTGGTTCACCTCGGCATGACGGGACAAATCGTAATCTGTCCGCCGGGGGCGCGCATTGCGCCGCACACGCACGTTTTTCTTGTGCTCGACGACGGGCAGGAACTTCGCTACACCGACATTCGCCGCTTCGGCCGTATCTGCATTCTGGCCGATGGCTCGCGGGAAGAAGTTTTCGGCCCGCTTGGCCTCGACCCGCTGGAAGCGACCGAGGCAGAGTTTCTCGGGGCCCTGCATGGGCGCCGGGCGCGAATCAAAGCGCTGCTGCTCGACCAGCACGTGCTGCGGGGCATGGGTAACATCTATACGGATGAAAGCCTTTGGCGCGCGCGAATCCATCCGATGCGTCTGGGCGCGAGACTCAAGTGCGACGAGTTGCGCCGCCTCCATCGGGCCGTGCGGGGCGTGCTGACCGAGGCGATCCGGCTGCGCGGGTCGTCGATTTCCGATTACGTGGATTCTCACGGACAGCCGGGCGAATTCCAGCGGCGGCACCGCGTCTATCAGCGGGAGGGAAAGAAATGCTTTCGCTGCGGAGCGCCGATTCGCCGGGTGATCGTCGCGGGGCGAAGCAGCCACTTCTGCCCGCGCTGCCAGCCGGCGCCGCGGTCCCACCATTCCCGGCAGTGATTTCTCCCCGATAACGAGAACAGCATTCGCGCCGCCAGCGCGCGGCCTCAGAATGAAGGAAAAAACCTCGCTCTATTTCGTGGAGCGGTGTGCAGGCTCCGGCATGTAAAGCCCGGCGTCGGCCGGGAGCCGGGCGCGTTCGAACTGAATCGTGGTGTGAGTGATGTGAAAATCATGCGCCAGCACTTCGCGGATATTCGAAAGGATTTTCTCACTCGCGTCCATGTGCATGTCCGGAATGCGGACGTGGCACGAGAGGGCGTGAAGGTCAGTGCCGAGCGTCCAGATGTGGATGTCGTGAACCTCCCGAACGCCTTCCACGCGCAGCATCGCGGTGGCAACCTCATCAAGGCGGATTTCGCGCGGCAGGCCTTCGAGAAGGATGTGGCCGCTCTCGCGAAGGATTCCCGCACCCGACCAGAGGACCAAGACGCCGATCCCGACGCCGAGTGCGGGATCGACCCAATGCGCCCCAGTCGCGCGAATGGCCACAGCGCCGACGAGGATCGCGATGTTGGAAAGCGCGTCGCCGAGGTTGTGAATCCAGACGGCTCGGACGTTCAAGTCGCGGCGGCCGCGGTGCACTGCGAGCGTGATGCCTCCGTTGACGGCCAGGGCCAGGAGCGAAATCCAGATCATCAGGCCGGGGCGCACCTCGACGGGGCTGTGCATGCGGGCCACGGACTCGCCGATCACCAGCAGGGCCGCGAGCGTAAGCACGATCGCGTTAACAAAAGCCGCGAGGATTCCCGCGCGATGGTAGCCGTAGGTCTTCTCGGGCGTTGGCGGGCGCTGCGCCCAGCGCGTGGCGAGCCACGAGATCACGAGAGTGGGCACGTCGGTGAGATTGTGGACGGCGTCGCTGACCAGCGCGATCGAGTGCCCGGCGTAGCCAGCCGTCAACTCGGCCAGGACCAGGCCCAAAGTGACCACCACAGCCGCGCCGAGAATGCCAGTCGCGGCCTCACCGAGACCGCGAACATGATGGTGCGACTCGTGGCCGTGGCCATCACCGGGTCCGGCAGCGCCGTGCGCGTGGGGATGCATCAGCTGGATTCTACTCGCGGAATCGGGCCGGCGCACAGTCCCTACCGTAGCCCGAGCACGATAACGTCACGGGGGCGTTCGGTTTAGGTCGCTCAAACCCGAAACACAATTGACTACCCCGAGATGCCCACCTAACATCGAAAGAGGTTTCCTGGCTCTCTTGGGAGCGCTCAAGGAAGGGCGTTACGCGCCGTAGCAATTCGCCCAGCGATGACGCAAAACATAGCCAAATTGGTCTTCTGGGGGGTGCGTGGCTCAACGCCGACGCTCGACCGCGATGCGTGGCGCTACGGCGGAAACACGTCGTGCGTCGAGCTGACCGCGCCGGGCGGCACGCGCTTCATCCTCGACTGCGGCACCGGCCTGCGGATGCTCGGCAATCACGTGCGCGCACTGCACAATCGCTGGGCGGAATCGCGAGCCGACGGAATTGAGGCGCACGTCCTCGTGACCCACTACCATTGGGACCACATCCAGGGTATCCCTTTCTTTTACCCTTTTTTCGAGCCGCAGAACCGTTTCCATTTTTGCAGCTTCCAGTCCGAATACCTCGGCCGCGACAGCCTGCGCCAGGTGCTGGAAGCACAGCTAGCCAAGCCCTATTTCCCGGTGGACGTCAGCGCGATGAAGTCCACGCGCTCCTTCCACGAAGTCGTTGGCGGCGACAAATGGGAGGTTGACGGAACGCGTATCACGACGGCATGGCTGAATCATCCTCAGGGCTGCCTGGCATACCGGCTGGACATGGCGGCCGGCTCCGTTGTGTACGCGACGGACAACGAGCCGGGAGTGGCGGAGTTCGATGCCAGCTTGCGCGCCCTCGCCCAGGGAGCGGATGTGCTGATTTACGATTCCCAGTATTCGCCGGAGGAACTGGCGACCACACGCAAGGGTTGGGGCCATTCGAGCTGGCTCGAGGGAGTGAAGGTCGCGCGTGAATCCAAGGTCGGCCACCTCATCCTTTTTCACCACGATCCGGACTCATCGAGCAGGACGATCGACGGTTTTCTTTCGGCGGCGCGCCAGGAGTTCACCAAGACCTGGGCGGCCATGGAGGGAATGTCGATCACACTATGCGAGCGGGGCGTGGATGTTCAGCTCCCCGAATCGCGCCTCGGCCAGCGGCGCCGGTTGCGCTTCGCGGCCACGGTGAGCGGCCAGCGTGAGGACGGCACCGCGTTCGAAGAGAGGGCGACCGTTCGCGATGTGAGCCTCCAGGGCGCCTATCTCTGCCTGAGCAGCCGGCCGCGCCTGCAATCGGAACTTCGCGTGGTGATTGAAGCTGCGGGAGAACAAAGCCGATCGAGCCTCCTGACTCTGCGCGCCGCCGTGGTTTACTGCGAGTCCGGCCGAGGAGAAAAAAATCAGAACGGCGTAGGTGTCGTCTTCGTGGAAGACGGCGGTCTCGAACCGCCGCGCGATTGAGCGGCCGTCAATCCAGTCCCCGTTAGTCGGTATCTTCGAGCGCGGAGAGCTGCGCTTCGATGTCGGCCAGAGCGCGGTTGAGTTGTTCGGTGTAGCGCGAATTCTGGCTTGCCCGAAGATCCTGCTGGACTCGCGTACGCGAGAGCAGCAGCACTTCCCTGCGACGGTACGTTTCCGTTTGCGCGGGCGTCAACTGTCCTTTCTGTTTTCCGCCGCCTTTCGTTTCGGAGTCCTGAACCTGACTTTCAACCGACTTGCTTTCCCATCCCTTGGCCATGCACCGATTTTACGGCGGTGCCGGTTCTTCGGGGCGAAATTTTTTCAGGCTGGTTTCGTTATTTTAGCAAGGCCGGTTGCTCGTCGGGAGTGCAAAGGGCCCTTTTGTGGAAAGGGCTGGCATCGAAACGCGGTCTGGAGATCAAAGCGTCACCTGCAGAAAAACGGCTGGAAGTTACTCAGACTTGCAACGGCAGGAATCAGATAGCGGTTCGAGTCGGATTTGAGCACACAGCCCTGCGCCCCGGCATGTTGCACGGTGCTGGCTAGTTCAGGAAACTGGTACAGCGTCAGGATCAGTATTTGAGTGCGCGGACAAGCCACGTGGATCTTGCGAGCCGCTTCCAGCCCATTCATATTGGGCATGCCTAAGTCCATGACCACGACATCAGGGTCCAACTCCTTTGTCTTCTCAAGCGCCTCGTGGCCGTCCGCAGCTTCCCCACAAACCTTCCAGTCCATCTGAGATTCCAGCAGGTTACGAACCGCCCTGCGCACGAGCGGCTGATCATCCGCAATCAAAATCCGCAATAATTTCCCCACCAGGATGCGCTTGCCCTTTCTCGCGCTAAACCGCCGCCTTCAATGGTATGCGTGCTTCATGATATTTATGGCCGGGTGGCGTCCGATGGACCACCCATACGACCCTCAAAAATGTGATCGATCAACGCGGGGCAAGGATGCTCGACTCCAGCACCTCGCTGTGCACCTATCGGCTTTTGGGAAGGAAGAAGAGAAATCGGCCCAGCCCGCAAGCCTTGATTTCTCTCAAGGCCCCTCGACTCCTCTTCTTCTTCCGGCTAGCGGAGTATCGCTTCCGCGCCGTGATAATCGTTCGAGAAGGCGTGCGGCGGCAATACAGTCAGTTCGTTAGCACAAAGCGGAATATCCTGTAGAGACCGTACCGATTTGTAAAATTGTGTTCTGGTCGGGGCTGTGCGGCGCCGCGATCGTGAATCAGGGCTCGATGATCTGATTTCGCACGGCGTAGCGCACCAAGTCGGTCACCGTGTGCAGTTGCAGCTTGCGCATGATGTTGGCGCGGTGAGTTTCCGCGGTTTTGACGCTGATGCACAAAGAGGAAGCCACTTCCTTGCTGCTCTTGCCTTCCGCGAGCAGCTGTACGATTTCCCGTTCCCGCGACGTGAGCCGTTCGCGGAGCGATTCCGGGGCGCCCCCCTCGCCGCGCCTCCCGTTTAGATTGCCCAGGATCACCTCCGTCGCGCGAGGCGTGAAGAAGGGCTTGTGGTTTGCCAGCGTCTCCACCGCAATGACGAGGTCGCGATCCGAATCCGATTTCACGATGTATCCGCGCACTCCGGCCTCGAGAATTTCGCGAATGAGCTGGTCGGAATAATGCACGGACAAAATGAGCACTTCGGTATTCGGGGACGACTTGCGGATTCTTCGGGCGGCCTCGATGCCATTCAGGTCCGGCATGCTGATGTCCAGAACTACGACGTCGGGTTTCAGCGCCTCCGCCTGTGTAACGGCCTCACGGCCCGTGTGAGCCTCGCCGCATACCTCCCAGCCTGGGTGTGATTCCAGCAAAGACCTGATGCCCCGGCGCATGAGGTCGTGGTCGTCAACGACCAGAATTCGGACGGTCTTCATGTTGCCCTCCCAACGAGCGAGTATGTCGGCGGAAGCTGACAGAAGAACCGGAAGACTCGCCTCCGCGCGTTTTGTCGACAGGCTGGGGAGACCAAATTATACACGAGAAGCGAGATTCGAGTCTTCGTTCAAGGCGGCAACGCGGACCGCGCCTGAGTGTGCGAAGCAGAAGATCGGGTTATTGGCTTGACGCAATCTGGGTCGCGGCTTCCGTTCCTGGGCCTCGCCGCGCACCACGGTTGCCGTCGCAGTCGGAGATGCGGATGCGCCGGGAGGACGCCGTTCTTCAGACCCGCCCTTCGAGGCATGACCGCAACTTCTGCCGCGCACGCATGAAACGCGCCTTCACAGCGGCTTCCGAAAGATTCAGGATCCGCGCCGTTTCCTTCATCTGGCGCTCCTCAAGGCCCAGGAGCCATACGACCGCGCGCGAATTTCCCCGAAGCCCGCCAATCGCTTCCCGGAGAAGGCGCCCTCTTTCCGTTTTCACGTAAAGGACTTCCGGCCGGGCTTCATCTCCCGCCTCCAACATTTCGGACTCACTCGACCCTTCGTTGACGAATCTGCAAGACCGATGCAAGCTTTCGCTGCGCCTCTGTCGCAGCTTTCCAAGCGCCTCGTTGATCGTGATGCGAAGCAGCCAGGTGGAGAAGCGCGCCTTCTCGTGGAATTGATCCATGTGAGTGTAAGCCTTCAGCAGGCTTTGCTGGGTCACATCCTCGGCATCCTCGCGGTTTCCGGTAATTCGGAGCGCCGCCCAATAGGCTTTGCACATGTGCGGCTGGATTAGCGAGGCAAACGCGGCGCCATCCTTGCGTCGCGCTCGCTCGATCAATGCGGTTTCCTCAGCCGGGCCACCGCGCTCGGCATCGCCGGACCCGAAGGGGACTCTCTCGATAGCACCGATTTGGTTCGTCACCATGTCATCCCGCCTCCCGCTTTTTTTCCGCTACCCACTGGAACTGTTTGCGCGTTCACGTGAATTTGAAGTGGCGGAGGCCCCGCCTCGTTCATGAACCAGTATCCGGTGCTCCGAGAAAGTGGATAATCGTTTTGCGCCTCCCAACGTATCGAGCCAGAGGCATCGGTATGAATCAATGTATGACGCGGAATCGGTTGCCGCTCCCAAGCCCATCTCGATATAACCCACAGCCAAGCTACTGGAAATGAGGTCCAGGGACCATCCTAGCCATGCTGTACCTTTGGGGAGTGCTTCCCTGTACTACCGAGTGCCCATCTCCCAGAGAGAAAAGGGCAAGACAACCCTGGCGTCAGCAAAAACCAAGGCTGGTTCGTGGGCCTCATGCCAGTCTTCACGTTACCCCTTCGATACATTCGTCAACGTTTTCGGGACAGGAGTCTTCATCCAAAGCCATGACAGTATGAATCCGAAGTGGTCGGTTACGACGTGATGTTGGTCACACATGGCTATGATGCAGGACGAAGGTCGAGCAAAGAACTTCATCTGGGGCATGAGTCGGATAATCGGAAACTACGCTTCGACTATGGAATCAGGCTTTAAAAATCCAGGAGAAGCGCTCAAAAAGTACTACGAATTTACTACAGTGCACCATTTTCGGGCATCCGAATCTTCCGCGCTAGTCTCACAAATGATATAAAATCATCGGGTTACAAGCGTGGGGCCCGTAGCTCAGCTGGTTAGAGCAGCGGACTCATAATCCGTTGGTCCAAGGTTCGAATCCTTGCGGGCCCACCAACCCGGCAGAAAGCAACGCGCCAGCGCCGCGATTTCCCCCGCCGTGAACTGAAATCCGGGCCTCGCAAGCCCAAGGCGCTTCTACCGCAAGTATCCCCACGTGTGCAACCGGTCGCTGTCCTCGACCCATCGGTCGCCGATGTCCGTGCGGTAGTACATATTGGGGATGAGCACGTTCTTGATGCGCGAATAGACCTGCGCCTGTGCCTGCTTCATCGTCGGGCCGGTGCCGATCACGATCAGGATCACTCCCGAAGTTCCAGCGACGAGCCACTGGCCGTTCACCTGCTTCACGTCTTCGATGTGGATCTCCTCCTGCGGCGGTTTCTTGAAAACGATCACCGAGTTCTTCGAGAACGAATCGAACGTCTCGTCATCGTCGAACGGGAACGGCGGCACCACGATGCGCACGCCGATCTGGAATCCACTGCGCGTTTTCAGTTTCGGATCGTTGCCGTTCGCGAGGTCCCAGAAGAACTGCCCGATCGGCGTCAACATTCCCGCCTGCTGGATGCTGATCGTTGGATACCCGAACCGCGACGTGAATTCGAGCGGATAGATGCCGTGGTTGTTCACGATGCAATTCAGGTCGATGTAGCCAACGTACCCTTCGCCCGCGAGCACCGGCTCCATCTTCAGCAGCGTCTGATTGAAAAGTTGGTTCGCGCCGCTCCAGAACATCGATGTTCCCATCTCTCCGGTCGGTGGACCGATGTCGCCGGGGAAAAGCTTCTTGTGTTCGAAATTGACGTTGATCGGATAGATGAAACTCTTGCCGTTGAAAAACGCCCCGACCGCGACTTCCACTCCCGTCACGCGTCGCTGGAGTTGAAACACCTTGATCTCTTCCGAAAGTGCCTTCTTGTAGGCCTCGAGCATTCGAATCACGTCCTGCCCATCGTCCTCTTCGCCGACGAAAAGCCGCCGCTTCACGTTCTGCGCCTCGCCGCTTGGCTTGATCACGTAGCGCGCGGGGTTCTGCACCACGTGCTCGATCGCATCGTCGAACGAAGAGAACTCCGCGTACGGAATAATGCTCACGCCAGCCTTCTTCAGTTCCTCCTGACCGAACGACCGGTCATCCTCGAGGCGATCGGTGTATGCCGTCCCGCCGATCACCTTCTTGCCCTGCTTGCGCAGCGCCTCGGCTTTTTCTCCTTGTCCGAGCGTGTCGTCGAAAACGATGATGTCCGCCCAGTCCGCGTCCTTCTCCCAATCTTTCGACTTCGCCACGAAACCGTCGCCGATGTCGCGTTCTTTTTTGTCACCGATGAAATAGCGGACTTCGTGGCCTTCCTTGGAAATCTGCCACGCGATATCGCTGATCAGCCCGGTCAGCGATACGAACAGAAAATTCTTCTTCTCCATCGCTCTCCTTCTTCTCCCAAAGCGAAGCCGGTCATGTTACATGCGGTCGCCCGGGCCGATGTTAATGGCGTGTGACTAGCGGCTCGGCTGCCGGTCCGTTTCCGGTCATCCGGCTTTTCGCAGACCTATTGCGCGTGAACCCCCGAAGTGGTAATACTCAACCGGAGTATGGCTATGATATCGCCTGCAATCGGAGCGATCGGTCTTGGTTTCTTTTTCTATCTTGTTCTCTACTTCTGCGTGCTAGCTCCCCGCCAAGACATGGATGTACCGCCGGACGCGCATATCGACATCATGCGCAAGTCCCCTCTCGGGCGTTGGCGCTATTAACGCGCTAGCCGCAACTAACCCGTATCCTCGGCCCACAAACCCGGATGACTTCCCGTCGCCCGCGCGCTATTCTTTCGAGTGCCCTTGAGCTCGCTGAATCATCCCATTTTCCTCTTCTTCGCTGCTCTTCTCGGGGGAACGGTCAACTCGGTCGCCGGAGGCGGCAGCTTCATCTCTTTCCCGGCGCTTCTCTTCACCGGCGTCGCGCCTATCGCCGCCAACGCCACCAACACCGTCGCCCTCTGGCCCGGCACGATGGCCAGCACCTTCGCGTATCGCAACGCGTTCACGCCCAGCGCGCGTCGTCTCGTGCTGCCGCTTTTCCTCACCGGCATTGTCGGCGGTGTGCTCGGCGCACGAATCTTGCTGATCACGCCTCAAGCTACTTTCCTCCACCTCATTCCGTGGCTGTTGCTCGCCGCCACCCTCCTGTTCCTTTTCAGCGGCCGCATAACTGCCTGGGTTCGCAACCGCGCCGGTCACCATCCAGAAAGCGCGCTCGGCGATCACAAAATTCCGCGCCTGCTGATGGTCGTCGGGCTGTTTCTTGAACTGATCATCGCGATGTACGTCGGATACTTTGGCGCGGGCGCGGGCATTCTGTTTTTGTCGCTTCTGGCGCTGCTCGGCCTCGACAACATTCACGCGATGAACGGTATGAAGACGTTGCTCGTCAGCGTCGTGAACGGTGTCGCCATCGTCACATTCATCTTGGCGCACGTGATCGTGTGGCCGCAGGCCGCGGTGATGCTCGGCGGCGCCATCGTGGGAGGCTACGGCGGCGCCTATTTCGCGCAGAAGATGAACCCTCAGCACGTCCGCTGGATAATCATCGCCGTCGGCTTCGGCATGTCCGCCTACTTCTTCCTTCGCCACTGAACTGCATGCCGTACGTCGGCCGTCCTGCGATAGACCCTTGCAAGCCGCCCGCTTCGCTGTTACACTCAATACCGTACTGGATTAGTGCTATATGATCCAGACTGGGCATGGAACATGGTAAGACTTGGAAAACTAACGGATTACGGGCTGGTCTTGATGACCTGCATCGCCCGTGGCCACGGGCTGCCGCTGCGCACAGCACGCGACCTCGCCGTCGAGTCTCGCCTGCCGCTTTCTACGGTTAGCAAGCTCCTGAAGCAGCTCTTGCAAAGCGGGCTGCTGACCTCCCATCGCGGCATCAAAGGCGGGTACGTCCTTGCGAGGGAATCGCAGGATATCTCGGTGATCGACATCATTGCGGCGATCGAAGGACCGATGGCTCTCACGCAGTGCAGTACGGAAATCTCGGGGCTGTGCAATCTCGAATCGTTTTGCCCCATCAAGACCAATCAGCAGATCATTAGTCAGGCCATTCGGGGGGTACTGGACAAGATCACGCTCTCCGACTTGGTCCAACCCCTCCAACTCACCAGCATCAAAGATGTGCGCGGCCGAATCGTGCCGACGATCGCATCCGGGAGAATTCAATGAGTTCGGATACCGACGCCATCCGCAAACTGGCGCAGCAGGAATACAAGTGGGGCTTCGTCACGGACATCGGCGAGGATCGCGCCCCGAAGGGCCTGAACGAAGACATCATTCGCTTTATTTCTGCCAAGAAGAACGAGCCCGAATTCATGCTCGAGTGGCGGCTCAAGGCCTATCGCCACTGGGAATCGCTCGAAAAGTCCCAGGCCGAGCCGAAGTGGGCCAACATCAAGTACCCGCCAATCAACTATCAGGATATCGTCTACTACTCGGCGCCGAAGCAAAAGCCGAACCTCAAGAGCCTCGACGAGATCGATCCCGAAATCCTGCGCACCTACGAAAAGCTCGGCATCCCGCTCGCGGAGCAGAAGATGCTCGCGGGCGTCGCGGTAGACGCTGTGTTCGATAGCGTCTCGGTCGCCACGACCTTCAAGGAGAAGCTTGCCGAAGCTGGCGTCATCTTCTGTTCGTTTTCGGAAGCGGTGAAGAATCATCCCGACCTCATCAAGAAATACCTAGGCACCGTAGTTCCCTATACCGACAACTTCTTCGCCGCCCTGAACGCCGCTGTCTTCACCGACGGTTCCTTCGTCTACGTGCCCAAGGGCGTCCGCTGTCCGATGGAGTTGTCCACGTATTTCCGCATCAACGCCGCGGAGACCGGCCAGTTCGAGCGCACGCTGATCGTGGCCGACGAAGGCGCTTCCGTCAGCTACCTCGAAGGCTGCACCGCTCCGATCCGCGACGAAAACCAGCTCCACGCGGCCGTGGTCGAGCTGATCGCTTTCGATGACGCGCAGATCAAATACTCGACCGTCCAGAACTGGTATCCCGGGGACAAGAACGGCAAGGGCGGCATCTACAATTTCGTCACCAAGCGCGGCGCGTGTCGCGGCAAGAACTCCAAAATCTCGTGGACGCAGGTTGAGACCGGCTCGGCAATCACCTGGAAGTATCCGAGCTGTATACTGCAGGGTGAGAATTCAGTCGGCGAGTTCTACTCCGTCGCGCTCACCAATAATTACCAGCAGGCGGACACCGGCACGAAGATGATCCACATCGGCAAGAATACCCGCAGCACGATCGTCTCGAAGGGCATCTCCGCCGGCCACGGCCAGAACACCTACCGCGGCCAGGTGAAAATCATGAAGGACGCCGCCGGCGCGCGAAACTACACGCAGTGCGACTCCCTGCTCATCGGCGACAAGTGCGGCGCGCACACGTTCCCGTACATCGAAGTGAAGAATTCGACGGCGAAGATGGAGCACGAGGCTTCGACTTCGAAGATCGGCGAAGACCAGCTCTTCTATCTCCGCCAGCGTGGGCTGAAGGCCGAGGACGCCGTCTCGATGATCGTCAACGGCTTCTGCAAGCGCGTCTTTCGCGAACTGCCAATGGAGTTCGCGGTCGAAGCGCAGAAACTTCTGAGCGTCAGCCTCGAAGGCAGCGTCGGATGACCGGCGCTCTTTCTACCCGTCACTGGCTGCCGAGTAGAAATCGGCGTAAGTCATTGAAAACAAGGCTTCGGGGTGCCTCTTACCCGTCAATGAAACGGGGCCCAAACGAAGCATCGCAAAGGACAACTGAATGAGCTTGCTGGAGATCAAGAACCTGAGGGCGAGGGTCGAGGACCGCGAAATCCTCAAGGGCGTCAACCTGAAATTGGAGGCTGGCGAAGTCCACTCGATCATGGGCCCCAACGGCTCGGGCAAGAGCACGCTGGCGCAGGTGCTGGCGCGCCGCGAGACGTACGAAATCACCGGCGGCGAAGTACTGTTCAACGGCAAGGATCTGCTCGCGATGAAACCCGAAGAGGCCGCGTGCGAGGGGCTTTTCCTGGCGTTTCAGTATCCCGTCGAGATTCCGGGAATCAGCAATGCGTATTTCCTTCGCTCGGCGCTCAACGCGATCCGCAAGTATCGCGGCCTGGATGAAATGGACGCGATGGACTTTCTCCCCATGCTTCGCGAGAAACTGAAGCTGCTCGAGATGGACGACAAATTGCTAAACCGCTCTGTGAACGAAGCCTTCTCCGGCGGCGAGAAAAAGCGGAACGAGATTCTTCAGATGGCGGTGCTCGAGCCGAAGCTCGCGATTTTGGACGAGACCGATTCCGGCCTCGACATCGACGCGCTCCGGATCGTGGCGAAGGGCGTCAACGCGATGCGCAGCCCCGAGCGTGCGATTCTGCTCGTGACGCACTATCAACGGCTGCTGGACTACATCGTGCCGGACCGCGTTCACGTACTCGTGGAAGGCCGCATCGTCCGCTCCGGCGGCCCCGAACTCGCCTTGCAGCTCGAGGATCAGGGCTATGCCACGATCGAATCCGCCGCGCGCGGCGCTTGATAAGGAATTGGGGAACAACAAGGTGGCAACCGCAACTCAGGCAATTCAAAACTACGAGGAAAGCTTCAGCGGGCTGGAAAAGTCCGCCACGAGCCGCGAACTCCCGTGGCTTCGCAAGCTTCGTCAGGACGGTTTCGCTCGCTTCGCCGAAACTGGCTTTCCGACCCTGCGCAGCGAAGACTGGCGCTTCACCAATGTCTCGGCCATCTCGCAGACGCCTTTCCGCCTCGCCCGTAACGGCCATCATGTGCCCTCGCCAGCCGACATTCAGGCCTATCGCATCGCAGGCGCTGCCTGCCAGCTCGTTTTCGTGGACGGCCACTTTGCCGCTGGACTTTCGTCGATCGGCGAATTGCCCGCTGGCGTCCGGGTTTCAAGTCTCGCCGCGGAACTCGCCCGCGATCCTCGCGCCATCGAGCCGCACCTCGGCCGCTACCTGAATATCCAGCGCGATCCCTTTTCCGCACTGAACACGGCGTTCATCGAGGACGGCGCTTACGTGCACATCCCGAAAGGTGCGGTGCTGGAATCGCCAGTCCATCTGCTCTTTATTTCGACGGCGCACGACGTTCCCACGGTGAGCCATCCGCGCAACCTCATCGTCGCGGAGGAAAATAGCCAGGCCACGATCGTCGAGAACTACGTTTCGCTCGGCCGCGGACAAAAGGCGCTGTGCAACACCGTAACCGAGCTCGTCGCGGGCGACCACAGCGTGATTTCGCACTACATGATCGAGCGCGAAAACGAGCAGGCCTTCAACGTCTCGACGCTTCGCATCCAGCAGGGCCGGACCACCGACGTGGCCTCGCATTCGATCCTCACGGGCGGCGCGCTCGTGCGCAACAATGTCCACCCGGTTCTTGCGGGCGAAGGCGCCGAGTGCCTGATCAACGGCCTGTTCATCGGCGGCGATCGCCAGCACCTCGACAACTACATGCTGGTCGAACACGCCAGCCCGCACTGCGGCAGCCGCCAGTTCTACAACGGAATTCTGGACGATCACGCCCACGGCGTCTTCCATGGGCGCATCATCGTTCACAAGGATGCGCAGAAAACCGACGCCAAGCAGACGAACCGCAACCTGCTGCTTTCCGATACCGCGCAGATCGATACGAAGCCGCAGCTCGAAATCTACGCCGACGACGTGAAGTGCACGCACGGCGCGACGATCGGCCAGATCGAGGAAAACGCCCTCTTCTACCTGCGCTCGCGCGGAATCGACGAGACCTCCGCGCGCCGCCTTCTGCTGATGGCTTTCGCGAGCGAATGCCTCGACCGGATGAAAGAGGGCCCGGCCCGCACGTACGTTGAAGACCTGATTCATCGCGATCTGCGCCGCGTCGCGCATTCCTCCCAGCCAGAGGAGCAAGTGGCATGAGCATCGCCGCCAAACCTGTTTCGAACAGCCGCCTTGACGTCGAGCGCGTCCGTGCGGACTTTCCGATCCTCCAGCAGAAAGTCCACGGCAAGCCGCTCGTCTATCTCGATAACGCCGCCACGTCGCAGAAACCGCGCGCCGTGATCGAAGCGATCACCCGCTACTACGAGGGAACCAACGCCAATATCCACCGCGGCGTCCATTTCCTCTCCGAGCACGCGACAGAGGAATACGAAGCCGGGCGCCGCGTCGCGCAGGGGTTTCTCAACGCCGCAAGCCCGAGCGAGATCATCTTTGTCCGTGGCACGACGGAAGGAATCAATCTGGTCGCCCAGAGTTACGGCCGCGCCCACATTCAGGCCGGCGACGAAATCCTCATTACCGATATGGAGCACCACTCGAATATCGTTCCGTGGCAGATCCTGTGCGACGAACGGAGCGCGAAGCTGCGAGTCGCTCCGATCAACGATCGCGGCGAGCTGATCCTCGAGGACTTCGCGAACCTACTCGGTCCGAAGACGAAGCTCGTTGCCGTCACGCACGTCTCGAACGCCCTCGGCACGATCAATCCGATCCGCCGGATCGTCGAGATGGCGCACGGCCGCGGCGTGCCGGTGCTGGTCGATGGCGCGCAGGCCGTGCCCCACCTGAAGGTGGATGTTCAGGCGCTCGATTGTGACTTCTACGCCTTCTCGGGCCACAAGGTCTACGGCCCGACGGGCATCGGGGTTCTGTACGGCAAGGCGGCCCTGCTCGATGCCATGCCGCCGTACCAGGGCGGCGGCGACATGATCATTTCTGTCTCATTCGAGAAGACGATCTACAACAAGCTGCCCTACAAATTCGAAGCCGGCACGCCGGATATCGCCGGAGTGATCGGTCTCGGAGCGGCCCTGAAGTACGTCGAAGGCCTCGGAATCGAAAATATCGGCGCGTATGAAAACGAGGTGGTCTCCTACGCCACCGCCGCGGTCTCAGCCATCCCCGGCATCCGCCTTATCGGGACCGCGAGAGAAAAGGCCAGCGTGCTTTCCTTCGTACTCGACAACATCCACCCGCATGACATCGGGACGATCCTCGACCAGGAAGGAATCGCCATCCGCACGGGACACCACTGCTCTCAGCCCGTCATGAAGCGCTTCGGCATCGCCGCCACGGCGCGGGCGTCGTTCGCGGTCTACAACACGAAAGACGAAGCCGATGCGCTGGTCCGCGGCATCGAAAAGGTACGGGAGGTATTCGCCTGATGTCGGACCTGCGCGATCTCTATCAGGACGTGATCCTCGAGCACAGCAAAGCCCCGCGGAACTACCGCGAGATTGCCGCAGCGAATCACAAAGCCGAAGGGTACAACCCGCTTTGCGGCGACCGGTTCACGGTGTACCTCGACATGGAAGGTGATTCGATCCGCGACATCAGCTTTCAGGGTTCGGGCTGCGCGATCTCCAAAGCCTCCGCATCGATGATGACGCAAAGCGTCAAGGGTAAGACGAAGGCGGAAGCCGAGCAGCTTTTCAAACGCTTTCACGATCTGGTCACCGGCCACGCTCCCGCGAACGACGGCGGCGAGTTGGGCAAGCTGGCGGTTTTCTCGGGAGTCTCCGAGTTTCCCGTGCGAGTGAAGTGCGCCACGCTCGCCTGGCACACGCTGCACGCGGCCCTCGAGGGTAAGCAGGAAGCCATCTCGACGGAATAATAAGGTAGCGGATAGGAATTTATGGTCACTGGTGGACACATCACATTGAGCCGCGAATGCGACGCAATCGAAATCCCGAGTGGCGTTCAGGCGAAGCTTCCCGCCGGCATCGGCGTGCGCGTGATGCAGTTCGTCGGCAGCAGCTACACGGTGACGAGCAGTCGGGGCATGTTTCGCATCGACGTGAAAGATGCCGATGCGCTGGGCATGACGCCGCCCGCGCCTTCGCCAGCTGCCGCGTCCGAACAGGCGGAATTCAGCGAGAAAATGGTATGGGATCAACTGAAGACCGTGTACGACCCGGAGATTCCTGTCAACATCGCCGACCTGGGCCTGATCTACTCCTGCGTTACGTCGCCGCTCGAGCAGGGCGGTCGCCGCATCGACGTCAAGATGTCGATGACGGCTCCCGGCTGCGGCATGGGCAACGTCCTGAAGGCGGACGTGGAAGGCAAGCTCGCGCGACTGCCGGACGTGAAGGAAGTTAACGTTGAAATCGTTTTTGATCCGCCGTGGGAGCCCAGCCGCATGTCCGAAGCTGCCAAACTCCAGCTCGGCTTCGACCTGTAGGACGCTCCCGAAGCATCGCCGCCTGCTCGAAAAACTCAGTTCACTTTGGGAGTCGCGCTCGCGGTGGATTCCGCGGCATTCGGTGCTGGAATAACCGCCGGGGTGGGCGACCGCTTGGCCATTAGCTTCTGCGAGCCGCTCCAGACAAGTTGTAATCCCGCGAAGATGGCGATCGTGGCGATCACGAGCTTCAACTTCCGCGCCGGCACGCGCCGGGAAAACAGGCAGCCAACCAAGACACCCGGGACACCCCCGGCGAGAAGTTGAACCAGCACGTGGCCGCTGATCGAGCCGAATTTCCATTGAAACAGGCTGCCGATCACAGCCAAAACGAGGCCAAACAATATATCCGTGCCGACGACTTCCGGCGGCGTCATCTCCGAATAGTTCAGGAGGAGCACCGTGCCGAGCGCCCCGGCGCCCGCCGACGAAAATCCCGCCTCGACTCCAATCGGAAGCGCGAGCCAGGGAAGCCAGCGCGAATTCTTCCGCGCGAAGTTCCGGTTCTGCAGACGCGGTATGAAACTGACGCTCGACGACGCAGTCAGTATGACCCCGAGCAGGACAACGATAATCGGATTGCCGCCCGAGCTGCTCAACAGGCGCAGGAAATACGTTCCGATCAGCAGCCCCGGAACCGCCCCTTGCAAGAGCAACCACAAATATCGCCAGTGCATGTGCCTTCCAGCCAAATAGAACGGCGCAGCCAGAAGGCGCAGAACTCCGGCGAAGACGAACGCCGTACCGACGGACGACGCAGCCGGCAGCCCGACGAGAAGCACGAGCGCGGGAACCGTGAAGCTGCCTCCTCCGATGCCGGTCAACCCGACCGCGAGCGCAATCAGAAATCCGATGAGGGCGTTCATTCGGTCTGCTTTGACTCGGTGTGGATGCCGCACTCGAGTTTTCTTCCGCCCCAGCGACCGGAACGCGGATCGGCGCCCGCGACGGGAATCGCCGTGCACGGCTCGCACCCGATGCTGAGGTATCCGAAATCGTAGAGCGGCAGGTGGTCGATCTTGTTTTCGGAGGTGTAATCCCAGACCTGATCCCACGTCCACGCCGCGAGCGGACTGACCTTCAGGAGCACCTTGCCGCTCGGCAACTCGTGGTGTTCGACGATCTTCAAGTTCTTGCGCGTGGGCGACTGTTCGCGGCGCAGCCCGGTGAACCAGATCTCGAACTTCTCGAGCGCCACGAAGAGCGGCTCGACTTTGCGCAGGTGGCAGCAGCGGCCGGGATCGGTGCGATTCAAGATTCCGAACTGCGCTTCCTGCTCCGCGACGGATTGCTTCGCCGCGAGATTCTGCAGGTTCAGATCCCAACTTTGCGCCATGCGGTCGCGATAGGCGTACGTTTCGGAAAAGTGGTAGCCCGTATCGAGGAACAGCACGGGAATCTTCGGCAGGCGCTTGCGCAGCAGATCGAGCACGACCATATCTTCCGCCTGAAAGCTGCACGTAATGCAGGCGGCGCCTTTGCCGTTCTCCGCGAGCAGGTGATCGACCAGCGCGCCGGGGGATAGCGCCTCGAGTTCCTCGGCGAGCAGCGGCCCGGTCACGCTCATGGCTTCCTCTTTTCGGCGTCCGACTGCGCGTCGCGCCATTTCCGCAGGACCTTCATGATCCGCTCGACCGCCTCTTCATCGGTGTCGTCGGTGATGCGCACCGCGAAGAACGATTCGGGCCCGTAGATCGCCCGCACGACTCCCTTCTGGTTCGTCCCGTCATCGAGCGGGCAAAAGATCGTGATGTTCCCGGAAAGCCGATACGCCTTCGCGACGGTGACAAGCTCGTGGGAGAGAAAATCGTTCGGCCCCGCCATCTGCACGTGCCAGCCTTCGTCGAACATCTGGCGCTCGACGAGCTCGGCCACATGCGGCCGGCCCTGCACCCAGATAGCAGCGGAGGGATGACCGAAGCGGAAAACGCGCTCCTGCTTCGTGCTGCGCTTGCGTTCCGCCGCCTGTGCGCGCGAGCCATGACTCGCGATGGCGCGCTCGATGATTCCGGCGCCGACCGTGACGTTCGTCAGCGGGTCGATGACGATGAAGCTGCCCGTGATGCGGTTCGCGCGATAGGGATCGAAGAACAGCGGCAGCGTGGTGGTCACGTCGACAGCCGCGATCTCGTTCAGGTCAAGCTTTGTCGCAGGGACGTGCTCAAGGGTATTGACGTCAACGCGGTAGCGAATCC
Source organism: Candidatus Acidiferrales bacterium (assembly GCA_049523255.1). Taxonomy (GTDB): domain Bacteria; phylum Acidobacteriota; class Terriglobia; order Acidiferrales; family UBA7541; genus Palsa-295. Next base: position 82,144 of record JBEKNB010000009.1, read on the forward strand.
GATTGATGCGTCCGCGAACCGTGCGAGTCGTGTGCTTCAGGACGTAGATCTTGTGCGGATCGAGCGGCTCGGCATGCATCCACACGAGCGTCGCCTGAAGCGCGGTCCCGGCGTGCGGCCGCTGATCTTCCGCCACGAGCATGTTGCCGCGGCTGATATCGATCTCGTCTTCGAGCGTAACCGTGACCGAATCCCCCGGGCGCGCCACTTCCACTTCTTCTTCGAACGCCACGAGCGATTGCACGCGCGTCTTCACGCCGGAAGGCAGCGCCACGACGCTGGTTCCGGCGCGCAACTCGCCCGACACAAGCTGGCCCGCGAAGCCGCGGAAGCTGGCGTCTGGGCGGATCACATACTGCACGGGAAAGCGCAGCGGCCCGGATGCGGGAGCGCCGACCTGCAACGTCTCGAGGTATTCGAGAAGCGCGGGGCCTTCAAACCAGGGCATGCGCTTGCTCCGCCGCACGACGTTGTCGCCTTCGAGGGCGCTGACCGGCACCGAGTAGAGATTCGGAATCTCCAACTGCTCGGCAAACGCGCGAAACTCAGCCGAAATCCGGTCGAAAACCTCCTGCGAAAAACCGACCAGGTCCATTTTGTTGACCGCAGCGACGATGTGCCGCACGCCGAGCAGGTTGGCGATAAAGGCGTGGCGGCGCGACTGGCGCAGGACTCCCTTGGTGGCGTCGATCAGGACGATCGCGGCATCGGCTGTGGAAGCGCCGGTTGCCATGTTGCGCGTGTACTGTTCGTGGCCCGGCGTATCGGCAATGATGAATTTGCGGCGGGGCGTCGAAAAATAGCGGTAGGCGACGTCGATCGTAATCCCCTGCTCGCGCTCGGCTCGCAGACCGTCGGTAAGCAGCGAGAAGTCGATAGGGCCGCTCGAACGGTTGATCTTGCTTTTCTGCACGGAGGCGAGCTGGTCCTCGAGGATGGCCTGGCTATCGTAGAGCAGGCGGCCGATCAGGGTCGATTTGCCGTCGTCCACGCTGCCCGCCGTCGTGAACCTCAGCAGGCTTGCGCGCGATGCCAACACGGGGCTGGAATCCGTCGTCTTCGTTTGAGTTGAAGGTGAAGGCTCAGCAGGAGCTGTCGCCATCAGAAGTATCCCTCGCGTTTCTTCAATTCCATCGAGCCTTCTTCGTCGTGGTCGATCGCGCGGTTTTCGCGCTCCGACCGGCGGAACGAGACCATCTCTTCGATGATCTGCGGCACCGTCTCCGCGTCGGAACGGATCGCGCCCGTACACGGAGCGCATCCGAGCGACCGCATGCGGCACTTGACCATCTGCGGCTTCTCGCCCGGAAGCAGATGAACGCCGCCCTGCAATAGTAGAATCGAATTGCCGCGCACGATGGCCTCACGCTCCTTCGCAAAATAGAGCGGCACGATCGGGATTTTTTCCGCGTGGATGTAGAGCCAGACGTCCAGCTCGGTCCAGTTGGAGAGCGGAAAGACGCGAATGCTCTCGCCTTTGTGGTGCCTCCCATTGTAGAGGTTCCACAGTTCCGGGCGCTGGTTCTTCGGGTCCCACTGGCCAAGCGAATCGCGAAAGGAGTAGACGCGTTCCTTGGCGCGGGACTTTTCCTCGTCGCGGCGCGCGCCGCCGAAGGCTGCGTCGAATCCGCCTTCGGAAAGCGCGTCGAGAAGCGAGCGCGTCTTAAGCAGGCCGCAGCACTTTTGCGTGCCAAGAGCGTACGGATTCGCGCCTTCGTCGAGCGCCTTCTGGTTCTTGTGCACGATCAGTTCGGCTCCAACGTGTTTCGCGTACCAGTCGCGAAATTCAATCATTTCGGGGAACTTGTAGCTCGTGTCCACGTGCAGCAGCGGGAACGGAATCTTGCCGGGATAAAACGCCTTCTGCGCCAGGCGCAACATCACCGAAGAGTCCTTGCCGATCGAGTAGAGCATCACCGGATGGGCGAACTCCGCCGCGGCTTCGCGCAGGATGAAAATGCTCTCGGCTTCGAGCATCTTGAGATGATCGATACGGCTCGTCAGCTCGGTCTGGTCGTCCGTCGCGTCGAGAATCAATTTGTACTCCACTACGGCCATAAAAAAACCCGCCTCCCGGTTACGACCCGAGGGCGGGTTGGACTCAAGTCCGGTCTTACTGCGAACTTAGGTCATGAAGCCCAGCGCCCTCGGCAACGCACACATGTGCATGCTACAACACGTACAACAGGCGCAAAGGGGTGTCGGCTTCAATGGGATACCGAACTAATTTAGTCTAAATTGGCGTTCCCGTCAAATGGAACCGCCGGGCAACGCGGGGCGAACCCGCACGGCAACGAGGGTACATGGAAACGGATACTAAAGATTTGACCTGACGATACGATTCGTATTAAATCATTCCGCATGAAACCTCATCTCGGCCGCCGGGCTTTTCTCCTGCTGTTTTGCTTTCTGCTGCCCGGCAGCGAAGCCGTGCTTCCTGCCGGGGCGCCGCCGCAACCCCAGAAAACCGGACTCACCGTTTCCGCCGCCATCAGCCTGAAGGATGCCCTCGACGAAATCGTGCGGGCTTATCAGACGCAGCATCCGGACGTGTCTCTGGCGACGAACTACGGCGCCTCCGGCACGCTTCAGTTGCAGATCGAGCAGGGTGCGCCAGTGGACGTCTTTCTCTCCGCGGCGCCAAAGCAGATGGACGCGCTCGAAATGAAGGGGCTTTTGCTCGACGGCACGCGAAAGGACCTGCTGCGGAATGAAATCGTCCTGATCGTGACGAAGGATTCGGCGGTCTCCGTCAGGAATTTTCAGGATCTCCTGAAGCCGGACGTGAAGAAGGTCGCTCTCGGAGAACCCGTTGCCGTCCCTGCGGGAAAATATGCCCAGGAGGTTCTCACGCACCTCGGAATCTACGCGCAGGTGAGTGCGAAGGCCGTGCTCGCGAAGGATGTCCGCCAGGTGCTGACGTATGTGGAAACGGGGGACGTGGACGCGGGAATCGTCTACGCCACCGATGCCCTGTCGTCGACGAGAGTAAAGGTAGCGGCGCAGGCCCCGGCGGATTCCCATTCACCGGTAGTCTATCCCGTTGCGGTGATCAAGGACTCGAAGAGCCCCGCGGCGGCGAAAGCCTTCGAAGATTTCCTCAGCGGCGCCCAAGCGCGCGCCATTTTCCAGAAGTACGGATTCGCGCTCGCATCACCCTAAGCGAAAAAACTAATCAGGCAACAACTCGGTCCACGGCCGGGGCGATGGCGCGAATTTCCTTCATCATTTGGGCGAACTGATCCGGATACAGCGACTGCACGCCGTCGGATAGCGCGCGTTCGGGATCAGGGTGCACCTCGATGAGCAAACCATCCGCGCCGGCAGCGACGGCCGCACGAGCCATGGGCACGACCTTGTCGCGCTTCCCCGTGCCGTGCGATGGGTCCGCAACCACGGGCAGGTGCGAAAGGCTCTTGAGCACGGGAATGGCGGCGATATCGAGCGTGTTGCGCAGAGCCGTCTCGAAGGTGCGGATTCCGCGCTCGCAAAGAATCACTTTGTAGTTGCCGCCGGCCATGATGTATTCGGCGCTCAGCAGCAGCTCTTCGATCGTTCCGGACATGCCTCGCTTCAGCAGCACCGGCTTATCGACTTCGCCGAGCCCACGCAGCAAATGGTAGTTCTGCATATTGCGCGCGCCCACCTGAAACACGTCCACGTACGGCAGCATGATTTCGATCTGCGACGGGTCCATGACTTCGCTCACCACGAGCAGGTTGTTCTTGTCCGCCGCGTCGCGCATCAGCTCCAGCCCCTTTTCGCCGAGGCCCTGGAAGCTATACGGCGAAGAGCGCGGCTTGAACGCCCCGCCGCGCAACAGTTTCGCGCCCGCTTGCGCCACCTTTGCGGCGATGTCCGCAATCTGCTCGGCCGATTCGACCGCGCATGGCCCCGCCGCGACGATCACTTCCCTGCCGCCGATCGAGACACCCCTGCCCAAGTCGATCACCGTGCCTTCGGGGCGTACGCTCCGCGCCGCCAGCTTGTAGGGATGCGAAATCCGGACAATCTCTTCCACGCCCGGCGCCGAGCTGAGCGCCAGAAGTTCCTCGCGGCGCGTGCTGCTGTTGCCCACCACTCCGATCACGGTGCGCTCCTTGCCGCGAATCAGGTGCGCCTCGTAGCCGCACTCCTTGATGCGCTCCACGATGTGGTTGATATCTTTGTCGGTTGCTTCGCCCAGCATGTTGAAAATCATGTTCGAGTCCTCGCCGTTACTAGAATTGATTGCTAAGATTTCGTGCTGTCTGACCGCGGTGCGGAAACGTACGACCCGAGAATCCGCAGATCGACGACCAGTTTTTCCAATTCGAGAAGCGCCGCGGTCACTTCGGGATCGCGCCGCGACGCTTGCAGGTCCAGATAAAATCGGTACTGCCACGGCCGGCCATGAACGGGCCGGCTTTCGATCTTCATCAGATTGAGATTGCGCCGCGCGAACGGCTCAAGCGCGTAATACAGCGCGCCGGGCCGGTGATCGAGTTGAAAAACCAGCGAAAGCTTGTCCGCGCCCTCGGGCGAGACTTGCGACTCCGAAAGGAGCAGAAAGCGCGTGTAGTTCTCTCGATTGTCTTCGAGGTGCTCGCGCAGGATCGCGCCTCCGTAAGTCTCCGCCGCCCGCCGCCCGGCAATGGCGGCCCGCGTGCGGTCACCGGAGCGCACCACGTCGCGCACGCTCCCGGCCGTGTCCTCCGTCGCGATGCGCTTCAGGCGCGGGTGCGCGCTGAAAAACTGCTCGCACTGCGCGAGCGCCACCGGATGCGATTCCACGACGGCGATGTCCTCGAATTTCGCTCCCGGCACCGCGATCAGGTTGTGCACGATCGGAATGATAACCTCCGCCAAAATGTTCAGCTTGCTGTCCACCAGCAGGTCGAACGACCGGTGGACCGGGCCCGCCAGACTGTTCTCGATCGGCGCGAGAATGTAATCCGCCGCGCCGTCGGTGATCGCGCTGAACGCGGCTTCGAACGTCGGGCGCGGCACGAGCGAAATCTCTTCTCCGAGGAGCTTCACGGCTGCCTCTTCGCTGAAGGCGCCACGCTCGCCCTGAAACGCCACACGCGCGTTCTTTTCAACTTTCATCGCCCCTTCGTTTTCCGGTTGCTTCCGTGCCGCCCGTCCCGGCTCGGCTTCGCGTGCGCCGGCGTGCTGTAGCCGAAGCGCGTTTGCGTGCGGATCGATTCATCGAGAATCAGCTGATAGATTCTGCCGATCGTCTGGCCATCCAGCGGTCCGGGATTCGACTGTTTCATGCGCGTGAGGATTTCCTGCTCGCGCTCCGGAGCGCGCAGCGGCACGCCCTCCTCGCTCTTCATGCGGCCGACTTCGAGCGAAAGCTCCGCGCGCAGGTTGATGAGATGCAGCATGGCCGTGTCGATCGCGTCGATTTTGCGTCGCCAGTCGTCGATTTTCATCACTCGCTCTGCCTCCCCGCCTTCGGATGTGGAGCCCGCACAACAAAAAAGGCCGCGTCCCCGTTCGAGGTCGCGGCCCGGTCTTCGAAACTTTTTGCGGCTTCTACCTGCTCAGCTTATCCGCGCGCGTTTCGCCGGCCCGCTCCCCTCGTAAAGGAGAAGCGGTAAGTAAAGGCGAAATAGAACTGGTACGATTGCATCGCGCGCTCTCGAATGTCCTTACGATTCCCCGGATGCGGAACCGAAGCTTGAATATACCGAACGCGCCCGAGCGCGTCAAGCGCTTCTTGGACGCGGAGGCATAAACCTGATTTATGTTTGGGGCAAAAATCGCAAATTTGACTTATCCGAGAAAGTCGCGCCTAATGGCACTTGATGCCGAGCCAGTGCCGGATGAAACTGGGACGGCTCGGCGCATGTCGCAACAAAGGAAAGCGATTGTCGATTCGGAAGCGAGACGTTACTCTATGACGCGGCGATTTCATGTAAGCGTATATGCAGCCATCGGGTGGGGGCCGCCCTCCTAAGTCACGCTTGGGAGAATGCGCCCCGCACCTGGAGACAGGCAGCGGGGCTTTTTTATTGGGAACGGGAAAAGAGGCCAGGCAGCGATGCAAAGTGACGCGATAAAAAAAGGAATCGCTCGAGCGCCCGCGCGGGCAATGTTGAAGGCCACCGGGCTGACCGACGCCGACCTGGCGAAGCCGCTCGTGGCCATCGCGAACACGTGGTCCGACGTGACGCCGTGCAATTCCCATCTGCGTGGCATCGCTGAAAAGGTCAGAGAAGGAATCCGTGCCGCGGGCGGCACGCCGATCGAGTGCAACACGATCGTCATCTCCGACGGAATCACGATGGGCACCGAAGGCATGAAAGGCTCCCTGGTTTCGCGCGAAGTGATCGCGGACTCGATCGAGCTGTTTGTGCGGTCGCACGCGTTCGATGCCGTCGTGGCGATTTGCGGATGCGACAAGACGATTCCCGGCACGGTGATGGCCCTCGCCCGGCTCAACCTGCCCTCGCTCTCGCTCTACGGCGGCTCGATCATGCCGGGCCACTACCACGGGCACGACGTCACGATTCAGGATGTGTTCGAAGCCCCCGGCGCGTACGCGACGGGGAAAATGTCCGAAAAGGACGTCTGCGAGCTCGAAAACGTGGCGTGTCCGGGCGCGGGCGCCTGCGGCGGCCAGTTCACGGCGAACACGATGGCGACGGCGATCACGTTCCTCGGAATGTCGCCGATGGGCGCGAACGAAATCCCCGCCGTGCATCCGGATAAGGCGCAAGCCGCGGTCGGCTGCGGCAAGCTGGTGATGGAGCTGCTCGCCAAGGACATTCGCCCAAAACGCATCATCACTCCTGCATCGCTGCGCAACGCCATCGCTTCCGTGGCCGCCTCGGGCGGCTCGACGAACGCCGTGCTCCACCTGCTCGCGATCGCGCGCGATGCGGGCGTGCCCCTTACGATCGACGAATTCGATAAAGTTTCGGCGAAGACTCCCACTCTCTGCGATTTGAAACCGGGCGGGCGTTTTGCCGCGCCGGACATGTTCGCCGCCGGGGGCATGCGCCTACTCGCGAAGCGATTGCAGGAAGCCGGCCTGCTCGAAGACGGAATCACCGCCTCCGGCAAGAACCTGTTCGATGAAGTCCGCGACGCCCGCGAAACTCCGGGTCAGCAGGTGATCCGCCCCCTATCGAATCCGATCAAGAAGGACGGCGGCCTCGCAATTCTGCGCGGATCGCTCGCGCCCGAAGGATGCGTGGTCAAGCTATCGGGACACGAGAGAGTCTTTCACAGCGGCCCGGCGCGCGTTTTCGATTCGGAAGAAGCGTGCTTCGAGGCCGTGCAGCAGCGAAAAATCCAGGCGGGCGACGTGGTCGTCATCCGCTACGAAGGGCCCAGCGGCGGCCCCGGCATGCGCGAGATGCTCGCCGTCACGGGCGCGCTGGTCGGCCAGGGACTCGGCGATTCGATCGCGCTCGTCACCGACGGCCGCTTCAGCGGCGCCACACACGGACTGATGGTCGGGCACGTGGCTCCTGAGGCGGCGCACGGCGGCCCCATCGCATTCGTGCGCGACGGCGACAAGATCACGCTCGACGTTCGCGCACGGCGGCTCGACGTCGAGGCCGATCTCGAAGAGCGTCGCGCGCAATGGAAGGCGCCCGCGCCGCGGTACGCGAGCGGCGTCATGGCGAAATACGCGAAACTGGTTTCATCGGCATCCGAAGGCGCCATCACGAGCGCCGCATAAAATTCTGCAATTCCTTAAGGAGAAAAACACACATGGCAAAGATGTTCTGGGAACAAGACGCAAATCCGCGCGCACTCGAAGGAAAGCGCATCGCCGTGATCGGCTACGGTAGCCAGGGCCGCGCGCACGCGCTGAATCTGCGCGATAGCAAGCTCGACGTCGTAGTGGGCCTGCGCCGGGGCGGACCTTCGTGGACGCAAGCGGAACAGGACGGCTGGAAGCTCCTCTCGCCGGCCGACGCGTCCAAGGGCGCGGACGTCGTGGTGATGCTTGCGCCGGATATGGCTCAGCCGGCGATCTACAAAAATGAAATTACGCCGAACCTGAAGGCGGGCGTGATGCTGCTTTTCTCGCACGGCTTCAATATTCATTACGGCCAGATCACGCCACCCAAGGACGTCGATGTGACCATGGTCGCGCCCAAGGGACCGGGGAACCTCGTCCGGCGCCAGTACGAGGCGGGACGTGGCGTGCCCTGTCTGCTGGCCGTGCACCAGGACGCCTCCGGACATGCCTTCGACCGCACGCTTTCGTACGCGCACGCGATCGGCGGCACAAAACCCGGCGTGATTCAAACCACGTTCCAGGAAGAAACGGAAACCGACCTCTTCGGCGAACAGGCCGTGCTCTGCGGCGGCGCGCGCGCGTTGATTCAGGCGGGCTGGGAGACTCTCGTCCAGGCCGGCTACCAGCCCGAATCGGCTTACTTCGAGTGCCTGCACGAGCTCAAGCTAATCGTCGACCTGATCTACGAAGGCGGCATCGCGGAAATGCACAAGTTCGTCAGCGAGACCGCGAAATACGGCGACCTCACGCGCGGCAACCGCGTGATCGACGAACACGTCCGCGCGACTATGAAGAAAATCCTCGAGGAGATCCAGTCCGGCCAGTTCGCGAAGGAATGGGTGCTCGAAAATCAGGCGGGGCGTCCGCAGTACGCGAAGCTCCTCGAACGCGACAAGAATCATCCCATCGAAAAGGTCGGCGCCGAGCTGCGCGCCCAAATGTCGTGGATCAAGCCGGAATCGGCAGCGGCGGGCCGTGGCAAGAAGTGACGCGGCAAAGATGACAAACGGCGCGGCGTAAGCCATGGCAGACACAGTTCCCTTTCGCCGCGTCGCGATCGTCGGCACCGGTCTGATCGGCGGATCGTTCGCGCTCGCTCTGCGAAAACAGTTCCCCGACATTTCGCTGGCGGGCTACAGCCGCGGCGGCTCAGTCGAGCGGGCCCGCGCGCTCGGGGTCGTGCAGGAAGCCACCGCCGATCTCGCAACCGCTGTGCGCGGCGCCGATCTCGTCTACATCTCGCTGCCGATCGGCGCCACGATCAACGCGCTCAGCTCGATCGCGGCGTCGGCGGAGCCCGGCGCGCTCGTCACCGACGCCGGCAGCACGAAAGCCGCCATCTGCCGGGCCGCGCAGGAACATTTCAAGGGCGGCGCAAGGTTTCTCGGCGCGCATCCCATGGCGGGCAAGGAGAAGTCCGGCATCGATCAAGCCGATGCCGAACTCTTTCGCGGCGCGCCCTACGCTCTCATCGGCTTGGAAGACGATCCCGATCCGCGCGTTCAGAAATTCGCGGAGATCGTGCGCGCGATCGGCGCCCAGCCGGTGTGGACCGACGCGGACACGCACGACTGGGCCGTCGGCATCGTCTCGCACCTTCCGCAGCTCGTTTCGATTGCGCTGGCCCGCGTGGTTCAGGACGAAACGGACGAAACCGGCATGCCGCTCACGCTCGCCGGGCCGGGACTCCGCAACACTCTGCGGCTTGCGGGAAGCCCGTATGGCATCTGGCGCGACATCCTGCTGACCAATGAGGAAAATGCTTCGCGGGCGCTCGACCGGCTCGCGCAGGCCGTCGAACATCTGCGAACGCTCCTCGCGAGCAAGGAACTCGAGCAGGAATTTCAGGCTGCCAACGACCTCTACAAGCTTCTTCGCAAGCCACAGTAACTCCGCCACAAGAAGTTTCAGAGGCTCGGTCGCGCTGCGAGCTGCGGCCAGCGGTGTCGCGCTACCCGATGCCGCAGGTTCCGTCGCTGCATGCCACAGCGGCCGGCATTCGGATCGACCGGGCGTCGCGGCGAATTCCACCCGTCGGCCGCCACTTGTCCACGGACGAGCTCTGTGTGTATACAAAATCCGTCGTTAACCAGAGCGGGTTCGTTTCCCCGCCGACGACCACGATATTGATCTGCCCGGGATCGTGATAGGGCGCGATCAGCGTATCCTTGGGCAACTTGGACCACGACGCGAAGGGCTCGATACCCTGCCGCGCGAGCGGGGCGACAAAAGCGTAGATGATGTCGGCGCCCCAGTATTGTCCGGCGGGTATCTTAACGTTTTCTGAAATCCAGCGGCTGAAATCCTGCTTTGTCTTGAAGCCTTGGTCTTTGAGCCCCTTGGCCACGAGAGGATCCATCACGAAGGTGGCCGCCGAACGGAGCGCGGAAAACGCTTTCAGCAGGATGACCGTCTCTTCGCTGGCGGGGCGAACTGAATTCGCGGCGCCCATGCTGTTAATGACGCTCCATCCCCGGAACAAGCTGACGACGCTCTCTTCAGGCTTGAAACCTTTCTGCACGTGGAAGGGTTCCCAGACGCTTTTCTCCTCATTCTCCGCGCAGCACATATTGTTGTAGTTGAGGTTGTGACCCTGCGAACCCATGAATGTCTCGCCCAGGCGGCAATCCGCCAAATTGATGGACATCAGCGTCCAGGAGCGTCCGATGACTGAATTGGCAAAATTGAACGGGCTCAACGCCCCTACTCCCGAATTCATGCCGATTTCGTCGCGGATCGGCCCGTTGACGACGACCATCCTTGCAAAAGAAGTCGTCGAACTCGGAAAGGCCGGTTCCTGAGTGGCGGCGACGGCCAGAATCACGGGGAAATGCTCGGGACGCGCTCCTGCCATGACGGCGTTCACCGCAACTTTCTCGACCGTGTACTCGATTCTCTCCTTGGTGGTCGTGACCGTCATCCGGCCTACGACCTCGTCGGGGGCATGGCTGGTTCCCAAAAGCATTTCGGCAACGCGTTCCTGCGTGGGAAGCACGATGGGCAAGCCGTCCGTCCAGCCGTTTTCGAGGAACAAGCGCTGCAGATTGTCCTCGGTGTCCGGTTCCAGCAGTCTCGGCCGAGCGGGCCTCGCAACCCGCTCCGCGCTCCTTTCCCGGTCCGCCAGAGGCTTTGTCAGCGCTTCGATCAATTCGGGAACGAACGGCTGCCCCGAGATGGGATCTTGACCTTCGATGTAGCGCCGCAGTACCGACCGGGACATTCCGACGACCGGATAAGGAGTGAAGCTGAAGCGCAGGTTCATGCCGTGATTACGCGAATCGCGCTCCATGTAGTCAGCGAACCTGGCTGTGGTGATGGGAGCCGTCGGGATTCCGAAGGCGTGCTCGAGTTTCCTGCAGTGATCGGCGACACTCGCCGAACAGCCGTCTCAACCGCCGACGCCGAAGATGACGGCGTGTCCTTTGTCCTTTACTTCGGCCCACAGTTCGGGATCGTCCAAGAACATGTTGCCTTGTTTCCGGCGCAGTATCGTTTCCATCGAGGGCATGTTCCGGGAGAACCAGGCACGCAACTCTTCCAAGAACTCGTACCCTCCCGCAAATCCCACGTCGACAAGGTAGACGGTCTTGCCGTTGAGGGAGTCGAGCCGCGGAGCCATGGATAATGGCGCGAACACGCCCGTGGGCTGGCCCTCTGGGTTCAACACCGTCTGCAACGAACTGCGTAGCGTGCTCTGTGCTGTCTGCGCCATCTCAGTCCTCCCAAGCCGGGCGAGCGGCCGCCGAGCAGATGTCTGTCGGGGGCGTGACCTGATATTACATCTATTCGGCGTGCACGGCGCGTCCACTTGATCGGGTCGCGGATGGCAACAGGGTCCGGCCGCCGCGACCACAAGAAAATTGACAATGGCCCGAGGCAGGTCTACAAGGGAGAATATTGGTGGATGTCCTCTGCCGAAAACCCTGAAAGGAGAACCATCCGATGAGGCTTCGGAGCGCACTCGCTCTGCCCGCTCTTGTGGCTGGCCTTGCATTGTCCGCATACGCCGCGGATATCAGCGGCCAGTGGACCGCAACGTTCAACACGCAGGTTGGAGAGCAAAACTACACGTACACGTTCAAAGTCGATGGAGAGAAGCTCACGGGCACCGCGAAGTCGGCCAACGGAGAGACGGAAATCCAAAATGGCGTTGTGAAGGGCGACGATGTCTCGTTCGTTGAAAACCTCGACTACCAGGGTCAGAAGCTCGTGATTACCTACACCGGGAAGGTTTCGGGAGACGAGATTAAGTTCACTCGCGACGTAGCCGGCGCCGCAAAAGAGGAGCTGGTCGCGAAGCGAGTCAAATAATCAAGGGTCGCGTTTACTCGCCTCAGTTGGCTAGCGGCGGTGCGCGAGGCGGCCGCTTTCCGCATGATGATCGCCGGACACCGAGCCGACACCCTGGCGCACCAGCGCGACAAACGCGGATGCCGACCGTGGCAGCGTGCGGTCCCGCCGGTAAACCAGCCCCAACTCCCGCCACACTTCCATGTCGGAAATCGGGATTAGCTTTGCCTGACCGGCGCGCACTTCGTCCTGCGCGAAACCTTCGCTGATCACGGAAACGCCAAGTCCCGCGGCCACGAAGCGCTTGATCATGCCGACGCTTGCCAGTTCCATCGTAATCCGCAGACGCGACCGGAACGGACGAAACTGCTTGTCGAGCACCTGGCGCGTGAAGCCCATTTTCGGAAAGATCAAGGGCTGCTCGGCAACGTCGGCCGTACGCACGCTCTTGTAGGATGCGAGAGGATTCGACGGGCTGCACATCAACACCAAACGATCCCGAAAAATGGAGTGGACCTTGAGGCTCGGCGACTTCACGGGCAGCGTCACGATGCCGACGTCCACCGTGCCGTCTTCCACCTTTTCGAGAACCTTGTGGCTGAAATTCCGGTAGATGCTGATCTGCACGGCCGGAAACCGCCGATTGTATTCCGCGAAGATGTCCGGCAGGACATAGAGGCAGGTCGCCTCGTTCGCTCCGATGGCAAGCGTCCCGCGCGGCGTGCTGGCCTGATCGGCCACGGCGCGCAGCGATTCGTTGCGCAGCGTCAGCAGGCGCCCGGCATATTCAAGAAGCGTCTCGCCGGCAACCGTCAGCCGCACGGACTTCCCGACCCGGTCGAAGAGCTTTTGGCCGTACTCCTGCTCGAGCTGGCGGATCTGCGCGCTCACAGCCGGCTGTGAACGATACAGTTTCTGCCCCGCGCGCGAAAAACTCCCCTGCTTCGCGATCTCGAGAAAAGTAATGAGGTGGTCGAAGTCCATAAGTTATAGGCAGCGCTCGATCATCCCTGGTACTAGCCCCATCCAAGTTGGCCTGGATTATAGCAAAAAGGAGGTGCCGGGCCAGAAACTAAAGCCTGCCGGTGGGTCATCAATTTCCGGCACCCAGCACACCAAGATTGGGCCCCGTCAAAAAAGGGGGTTGACCATCAGGCCGTACCCAGCGTGCGCTCTATATCCGACGCCACCATCCCGTACATCTCGAGGTCGAGAAACTCTCCCCACTTCAACACATGAGCGCGCAGGCTTCCTTCGTGGCGCATGCCGATTTTTCTCAAGACTCTTGCCGATGCAGGGTTGTTAGCGAAATGGCTGGCGAAAATTCGGTGCAGTCCAAGCGTCCCGAATCCATAGTCCACCACGCCCCGGGCCGCTTCCGTGGCATAGCCATTTCCCCAGTAAGGCACTCCGATCCAGTAGCCAAGTTCGGCGCGACGATGGTCGGCTTCGATCCGCAGTCCCACGCCGCCGCACAGCGTGTCACTTTCGCGCAGTAGAATGCCCAGGCGCAAGCCGCTGTCGCCCGAGAGATCCTTCTGCATACCGGCGATAAAGCTCTGAGCGTCGGACTCGGTGTAGGGATGCGGAATGCGCAGCGTGGTCGCCGCCACTTCGCGGGCGCCGATAAGCGGCATGAGCGCTGGAATATCCGAGGGCACGTAGGCGCGCAGCGTGAGTCGCTCAGTTTGTACCGGGGTGAACACCATCTCCCTACTCTAACCCGCGCGGATGCCTACTGCCTGTCTGTGGACAGGCTGCAGGATCAGACTGGCTCGGCGGTGGTCTGCGGGTCTTCCGCGTAGAGGGCAGGCATCTCGACAGCGCCAATTTCCTGCCTTTCGAGACGCGCGATAATGGGCTCCCAGGTCTGGGTGATGGGACACGGCAGGTGCACGGGCTCGATTCGTACGAGCGGCAGTCGTGCGGACTTCAGGAGGCGCCGCGCGCGCGGGCTGCCGGTGAGCCGGAGATGTTCCGCCAGCACGCGGCGGAGCCAGGCTTCTTCCTGTTCGTCGATCTGGTCCTTCACGCGATCTTCGATGGCCGTACAGCGCACGAATTCCCGGTTGTAGTTACCATCCGTGACCGACTTCCGCAGCATGTAGACAAGTCCGCCGGTCATCCCCGAGCCAAGATTCACGCCCGCGGGACCCAAAATCACCGCGACGCCGGCGGTCATGTATTCGCAGCCGTGATGGCCCACGCCTTCGACCACGGCCAGGGCACCGCTATTGCGCACCGCGAAGCGCTCGCCGGCGCGCCCGGCAACGTACAGCTCGCCGCTTGTCGCGCCGTAGAGGACCGTATTGCCCGCGAGAACGTCGCCCCGGCGGGAAGCTTCGACTCCCGAAGTGATGGCGATCGTGCCGCCGCTCAGGCCCTTGCCCACGTAGTCGTTCGCTTCGCCCAGCAGGCGCAAGCGCACTCCGGGAATCACGAAAGCCCCGAAGCTCTGCCCGGCCGATCCGCGAAACTCGCAATCGATGGTGGCTTCCCTCAAACCCGCATATCCGGTGCGGCGGAGAATCTGGCCGCTCAGGTATGCGCCAATCGTGCGGTCGGAATTCGCAATCGGGAACCGCAAGGGCTTTGACGGCGACAGCGTCTGTTCCACCGCGCGGTTCAGTTGAGCCTGAAGGCCGTTGAACTCCCGCGAGGCCTCGGAGAACTTCCCCGAAGGCTCGGGCACTGTTTCGAGCAGAGAGCCGAGGGCGCGCTCCGTATCTGCGTTCTTCGGCCGCAACCGATCCACGGCGCCGGAGATTTCATCCAGCGAACGAGCGCCGAGCGCCGCAAGCCTTTCGCGCACTTCGCCCGCAACGCCGCGGAAGTACGCCATCGCCATTTCGGGACTCCCCGCGAAGCGCGCCCGCATGGTTTCATCCTGCGTCGCGATGCCGGCGGGACACGTATTCAGATGGCATTGCCGGGCCATCACGCAGCCGATGGCGAGCAGCGAGGCCGTGCCGAAGCCGAACTCGTCGGCCCCCAGCAGCGCAGCCACGATCACGTCGCGCCCGAATTTGAACCCGCCATCCACGCGCAGCCGCACGCGCCGGCGGAAGCCCGTCAGCAGCAGCGCATTGTGCGCGTCGCGAAGCCCGACTTCCCACGGCAGGCCCGTATTCTTGATCGAAGTGAGTGGCGAAGCGCCGGTGCCGCCGTCGAATCCGGCGATCGTGATTACGTTCGCGCCCGCTTTGGCCACGCCCGCCGCGATGATTCCCACGCCGTCGCCCGAAACCAGCTTGACGCCGATCCGCGCGCCCGGATTGATCGAGCGCAGGTCGTAGATCAACTCCGCCAGGTCTTCGATGCTGTAGATGTCGTGGTGCGGCGGCGGAGAAATCAGAGACATTCCCGGCACCGCGTGCCGCAGCCGCGCGATGTACGAGTTGACCTTCGCTGCCGGGAGCTGGCCGCCTTCTCCGGGCTTGGATCCCTGCGCCATCTTGATTTCGAGCTCGTCCGCGCGCGACAGATACTCGGCCGTGACGCCGAATCGCGCGGATGCGACCTGCTTGATCTTGTTCCCCGCTTCGGGCTCGAAACGATAGATGTCCGGATCTTCGCCGCCCTCGCCCGTGTTGCTGCGCGCGCCGAGGCGGTTCATCGCGATCGCGAGCGCACGATGCGCTTCCGGCCCGAGGGCCCCGAGAGACATCGCCTGCGTGCTGAAGCGGGCGAGAATCGAACTCTCGGACTCGACCTCGTCGATCGGGATCGGCTCGCCAGGCACGAATTCCAGCAGATCGCGAACCGAAACCGGTTCGCGCGTCTCCGCCAACTCGGCGTAGGCGCGGTACCCCTCGGGCGTCGGCGCCTTCAGGTATTTGTGCATGCGCCGGATCAGCTCGGGAGAGCTTGCATGGCGCTCGCCCGTTTGGCGGAATCGGTAAAGCCCTTCGTCGTGGAGCGGGCCCGAATCGGGAGTGTAGGCGCGGTTGTGGCGCCACAGGCCGTCTTCGAGCAGGCTTTCGAGTGTCTTGCCGCCCAGCGCCGCCCCGGCATCCTCGAAAAACGCATCGCGAACGCTTTCGTCCAGTCCAATCGCTTCAAAAAGCTGGCCATTGCGATAGCTGGCGATCGTCGAAATTCCCATTCGTGCAAGCACCTTCCGCAGTCCCGCCTCGACCGCGACGCGATACTTCGCCGCGCCGCCCGGTTTCAGCCCCTCGGAAAGTTCGAGCGCGATGTATGGATAGACGGCACTCGCGCCGACCGCAACCAACATCGCGATGTGGTGCGTCTCGATCACCTGCCCGGTTTCAATCACCAGCGGGACGTCCCATGCGCCGGACCGCACCAGTTCCTTCCAGGCCGCGGCAGTCGCGAGCATGGCGGGCAGTGACGCGCGCTTCGGCTCCGTGCCGGAATCGCTCAGCAGAACCACGGCAGGCTTGTTCCGCGCCGCCTCAGCAGCCTCTCTCTTCACGCGCTCGAGCGCGGAGAGTGCGCCGGCAACGCCATCAGCCACGTGGTACGTGAGATCGATGCGCCGGATTGGCTGGAGCGTCTTTTCGATCTGCGCCATCTGCCCGCCATCGAGAATCGGCGAACCAACTACGACGTTGTGGCCCAGATAAACGTCGAGCGACATCACATGCGTCTCGCGCAGCGGATCGATTGCTGGGTTCGTAACTTGAGCGAAGCGCTGCTTGCAGTAGTCCCAGATCGGGCGGTGCATGGTGGAGGCGAAAGCTGGAGGCGCATCGTCGCCCATGCTCCACGTAGCTTCTTTGCCTTCCAGGCCCAGGGCCTGGAAGAGCAGCTTGAACTGGTCGTCGGTCCAACCCAGCGCCGACGCCATTTTCTTTGGCTCGGCTGCGGGAGTCTGCACGACGCCTTGTCCTGGCGCGATTCGGGTCGGCGGCACGTATGAATTCGCGTCGTGCTTATAGGTCAGCAGTCCGGAAAGCTCGTTGTCGCGGAAGACCGCTCCCGCTGCGGGGTCCACCACTAGGATCTCGCCGGGGCCGAGGCGCTGGCGCTCGGAAACGTGCTTGTCTTGCAGATCCGTCAGACCCGTCTCCGATCCGCAGACGATCAATCCCTCGGACGTCACGGTGTAGCGCAGCGGGCGAAGACCGTTGCGGTCGAGTTTCGCGCCCACCATGCGGCCATCGCTGAACACAAGCGCAGCCGGCCCGTCCCACGGCTCCTGCTCGCGCACCTGCGCCTCAAAGTATTGGTGTAAGTCGGGACTGATGTCGCGGTCCGACTCCCACGCCGGAGGAACCATCCGCAGGATCGCCGCAGCCGGCCCGTACCCGCGGTGCAACAGAACCTCGTAACCGTTGTCGAAGCTCGCCGAGTCGCTCACGCGCTCCTCGAGAACGCTGAACGATTCCGGCGCGCCCAATTCCTTGCGGAGTGCGCTCTCCCGCGCGCGGACCCAGCGGCGGTTCGCTCCGATCGTATTGATCTCCCCGTTGTGGGCGACGAATCGGAACGGCTGCGCCATGTTCCAGGTCGGCTGCGTGTTGGTCGAATAGCGCTGGTGGAAAACCGCGAACGGCACCTTGAATTCGGGATGGGCGAGGTCCGCATAAAACTCGCGGAACTGCACGGGCGCCATCAGCCCTTTGTAGACCACCGAATGCGACGACAAAGAACAGAAGTAGATTCCCGCGGCGCTCTCTGCTTCGACCCGCTTCCGGAGAAAATACAGCGAGCGTTCGAGGTCGGCTTTTTCGTTCTGGGCTGCGAGGAAGCACTGCTGGATGGTGGGGACCGTGGCCTTGGCCCGAGGTCCGAGGAGACCGGGCTCGACGGGGACTTCTCGCCAGCCCAGACAGCGCAGACCTGTTTTTTCGGCCGCCGACTCGACGGCAGCCCGCGCCCAAGCCTCGCCGCCGGGCGGCAGAAAGACCATCCCCAAACCAAAGGATTCGGGTAGCTCGATACCGATTTGCCGGGCGCAGTTCCGGAAGAATTTCCGAGGGATTGGCGTCAGAAGTCCTGCGCCATCACCACTTAGGCCGTCCGCGTCGAGTCCGCCACGGTGGGAAAGGCGCGCCAGCGCCGTCAGTGCCCGCTCGACCACTTCGCGCGAGTCGGTCCCGCCGAGTTGGGCGACAAACCCAACCCCACAAGCATCGTGATCCACTCTATAGCGGGGACTATACGCCATGATAAACCTTAAGTTATCGCGTTCAGCTCGGAAAGGTACAATCCACAATTTCTATGCAACCCATAGATTTGGCGAGACCGGCATTCCCCGCGCGGCGGGTCCCGCGCAGCCCGTCCAGCTCGGCCCAAACCCGCCGTTAAGAGGGGTTTTGCGTGCCCGATTGTGCATTTTCCGGCCCAAAAGTGGTTCTAACTGTAAACACTTTGCGACCCCAATCTGGCGAGATTTTTGCCCGCTTTGGCGAGGAATTATTTCGAAGTTGCTGTCTTCTGCCCGGCATTCGCGGCGCGTGCGTCATGACGGGGCCCGGCAACGCGGTTTGGGTCGCGCCACTCGCGGTGGTCGCGCCTGAGAAGCTCATCCGCTTGCGCAGGCCCCCAGGTGCCCGCAGCATAGTTGGGAAAGTCGCGCGGCGGCAGCGCGCTCCACACGTCGAGAATCGGCTGAACGACCCCCCATGCGGCCTCGACCATGTCGGCGCGCTGGAAAAGCGTGGGGTCGCCCATCATGCAATCGTAGATCAGAGTTTCGTATCCGGTGGACGGCCGCGTACCGAAGTAGTCGGAGTATTGAAAGTCCATGTTCACCGCGCCGAGGCGGACGACCGGGCCGGGAACCTTCGCTTCAAAGCTGAGAGAGATGCCTTCATTGGGCTGAATGTTGATGACGAGCTCGTTGGGCGTGATTTTTTCGACGGAAGTCTTGCGGAAGAGGACGAACGGAGGACGCCGGAACCGAATCACGATCTGCGTGGAGCGCCCGGCCATGCGCTTGCCAGTGCGGAGATAAAAAGGCACGTCGGCCCAGCGCCAGTTGTCAATGTGCAGGGCGATGGCAACGAAAGTAGGCGTGTGCGAATCGTGCGCGACCTGGGGCTCATTGCGATATGCGGGAACGCGTTTGCCGTCCATCAAACCGTCGCCATACTGCCCGCGCACGGCCTGATCGAGGACGCGTTCCGGGCTGAGCGGTTGAATCGCCCGGAGAATTTTCGTCTGCTCGTCATGGACCGCGTCGGCATCGAAGTCGATCGGCGGCTCCATCGCGGTGAGCGTGATCAACTGGAAGATGTGATTGGGCACCATGTCGCGCAGCGCGCCTGCCGTGTCGTAATAACCACCGCGGAGTTCGACGCCGAGCTCTTCGGCAACCGTTACCTGCACGTGGTCCACATAGCGGCGATTCCACACGGGCTCGAAAATGCCATTCGCAAAGCGAAACGCGAGAATGTTCTGAACGGTCTCCTTGCCGAGATAGTGATCGATGCGGTAGATCTGCTTTTCCTCGACGACCTGGCCTACGGCATGGTTCAACGCGACCGCAGAAGGAAGGTCGTGACCAAACGGCTTTTCGATTACGACGCGCCGCCATTTGCCATCCTCCTGCTTCGTGAGAGCGGCCGCGCCGAGTTGTTCCACCACAATCGGGAAAAATACCGGGCTCGTGGCCAGATAGAACAGGTAGTTGCCCTGCGTGCCCTGCTCCTTGTCCGCCTGGGCGAGGGCGTCCCGCAATTTCACGTACAGCTCGGGGTCCTTGAAATCGCCGCAGATGTAGTAGAGGCGCTTGACGAACCAGTCCCAGGAGGACATGTCCACGCTTTCTTCCGAATATTGCTTGATGTCCTCGGTCATCTGCGTGCGGAACTCTTCCGTCGAGAATGGCTCGATCGAGACGCCGACGATCGCAAACTGTTCCGGAAGCAACTTGCCTTTTGCGAGGTTATAGATCGCGGGAATCAGCTTGCGCTTGGTGAGATCGCCGCCCGCGCCGAACAGCGCCATCGCACACGGGCCCGCCGGCGCGCCGGGCGTTCCCGGCGCTGGATTTATCGAATCAGTCTGCTCCACTTAAGATGCCTCCACACGACCACTATACCAACGAGCGCCGCTTGCGGGTGTAGTGAGTGCAAACGAACGGTCCTGTGGACTCGTTGGCAGTGTCGGGTCCTAGGCACGCTTGCGACGAGACGTGACTCTAAAACCTATCTGCCTCTGTTGACATCCCTGTTTTCGGTTATGCCGATCAGATTGAAGGGGATTCTTCTTGATTCCGACCAACCAATAACGTCCGTGGTACTAGTGAGCGGAATATCGCGCCCACAAAGAATCGAGGACTTGAGACGGGCAAATGCGCTGTGTCCCTGTCCCGGTTGTCCTAGCCATGCAGCCATCGTGGTAGCTTACCCGTCTGTTAGTCACTAACTACCATTTGCGTTCCAACAACGAGCTTAGGATAGCGCCTGTTGGATGGCCTGCTGAAGCGTGGCGAGGCCGGCGGCGAGGTCGGGGCCGAGATGGACGCGAAGGGCGCGGCGGCCGCGGTCCGCGAGGACCTGAAAATCGCCACGGGCCTGCGCGGCCTTCACGATGCCGAACGTGTATTTCTGGCCGGGCACAGGCACATCTGCCGCATCATCGCAGGTAATCTGCAAGAAGACGCCGGAATTCGGGCCTCCCTTATAGGCTTGGCCGGTGGAATGCAAAAACCGCGGGCCGAAGCCGAGGCAGGTGGCGACGTGCCTTTTGTCGCGCAGGGCGTGGCGAATCGACTGAAGCTGGGATTCGTGCGCGTCGTTCATCTGAATGTAGCCGAGGACGGCGAAATAATCTCCCGCGCGCAGACGGTTGAGATGCGCGCGCAGATAGCCGACG
Source organism: Candidatus Acidiferrales bacterium (assembly GCA_049523255.1). Classification (GTDB taxonomy): domain Bacteria; phylum Acidobacteriota; class Terriglobia; order Acidiferrales; family UBA7541; genus Palsa-295. Next base: position 102,971 of record JBEKNB010000009.1, read on the forward strand.
AGTGAAGCGTCGCTGCCGGCGGCCTGTTTCAAGGCCGCCGCGTTCTTCTCGTCAGCGAAAAGCTTCACGCCGCCGTCGACAAAGAAAGACGACTCGGACGGAAGCGATCCGGACTTTTCGTACTGCTCGGTCAGCTTGCGGGTTTCGATCTTGCTGGCTTCGACGTCGGGCTGGTTGAACGCGTTGATGCCGACGATCGAGCCGGCCACAGCGGTGGCGATTTCCCAGCGGAAAAATTCCTGGCCAAGGTCGTAGATTTCCGGGACGGGAATGCAGATGACGGGCTGGCCTGCCTTCTCCAGCGCGGCGACCGCGGCATCTTGCTTTGGATCCGGTGCCGATTCGAGGCGCAGATACGCGAAGACGCGATCGTTGCCGTACACATCCGGCGAGCCGATGCGCTCGCGGTCCACGGGGATTATTCCGTGGCCTTCCTTGCCGGTCGATTCGGCGATCAACTGCTCGAGCCAGGCGCCCAAATCCGAAATGCCCCGCGAGGTGAAGATCGTGAGCTTGTCGCGCCCGCCCTTCGCGAGAGTCCCGAGGGTCGCGCCGAGAATCACACCCGGATTCCGATCGGCTGGGACCGAGGAACCGCACGCGCGGACCATTTCTTGAGTGCGATCGAGAAATTTCGCGACATCGAGCCCCTGAATCGCGCCGGGAATCATGCCGAAATTCGAGAGCGCCGAATATCGCCCACCGATGGTGGGCAAACCAAAAAAGATGTGGCGAAAACCGGCGGCCTCCGCAACTTTCTGCATGTGCGAACCGGGGTCCGTGATCGCGATGAAGCGCTTACCTGCCTCGGCGCCGACAGCCTGCTTCACACGCTCGAAAAAATACTGCTGGAAAATGTTCGGCTCGAGGGTGCTGCCGGACTTGCTTGAAACGATGAAAACAGTTTTCGCCAGATCGAGCTTTGCATCGAGGGCCTTGACTTGCGCCGGATCGGTCGAGTCGAGGACCAGAAATTCGGGATAGCCCGGAATGTTTCCGAAGGTGAGCTTCAGCACCTCGACACAGAGACTCGATCCGCCCATGCCGAGAAGCACCGCCTGCTTGAAACCCGCCGCGCGAATTTCCTCGGCAATCCGCTGGAAACGCCGGCGGTCCGCAATCTGTTCTTCCACGATACCCAACCAGCCAAGCCATTTGCTTTCGTCGGTATTGGTCCAGAGAGAGGCGTCGCGCGCCCAGAGGCGCTGGACCTTGTTGTGCGTTTTCCAGTCCTCGAGCGTGGTTTTTACGGCTTGCGCGAGGGCTGCAGGCAAGTGGTCGATCATCGGCCTGCGGAAGGGGCTGCGGGGCTTTTCGCTTGCTTCTCGACGGCCGCGAGGAGTTTGTCGAACGCATCGGCGAACAATTTGACGCCGTCTTCGGTGAGCTGATCCGTAACTGCCTTCATGGAGATTCCGGCGCGACCGAGATCGAGCATCGTCTTGCGCGCGCCGGGGATATCCTCTTCAAGGCTCGCGCGAGGTTTGCCGTGATCGCGGAATGCGTCGTAGGTGGCAGGCGGAATAGTATCGACGGTATCCGGACCGATCAGCTCCTCGACGTAGAGTATGTCGCTATAGACAGGATTCTTCGTGCCGGTGCTGGCCCAAAGGACGCGCTGAGTGGCCGCACCGCGCCCGGCGAGGGCCTGCCAGCGGGAACCGCTGAAGATTTCCTTGTACTTCTGATAGGTGAGCTTCGCGTTCGCGATGGCGACCTTGCCTTGAAGGCCGCGGAGGAGAGATTGATCGGAGCCTGGCTGCGGATTCTTGATGAGATCCGCGAGCTTGCCGTCGATCAGGGTGTCGATACGGCTGACGAAAAAGCTGGCCACGCTTGCGAGGCGGCTCACATCGCCTCCGCTCTTCGCGAAATCCTCCAGCCCGGCGATGTACGCCTCGGCGACAGTCTCATAAACATCCTGCGCGAAAAGCAGAGTGACGTTGATGTTGATGCCCCGGCCGATCAAGTCGCGGATCGCGGGAATGCCTTCGGGCGTGCCGGGAACCTTGATCATGACGTTGTCGCGAGCGACAGCTTTCCAGAGGCGGCGGGCTTCGTCGATGGTCTCTTGGGTCTTGTGCGCGAGGTAGGGCGACACCTCGAGGCTGACGTAGCCGTCGCGGCGCTTCGTCTGATCGTAGACGCGGCGCAGCGCATCGGCTGCGTCCTGAATATCGCGAATCGCGAGTTGCTCGTAGATTCCCTTGGCGTCGAGATCCTTGCGCTTCGCCAAATCTTCGAGCGCCTGGGTATAGTCCGCGCTACCGGCGATGGCTTTCTCGAAAATCGCGGGGTTAGAGGTCATGCCGCGCAGGCCGTCTTCTTCAATCAAGCGCGCGAGTTCGCCCGATGACATCAAATCGCGGCGGATGTAGTCGAGCCATACAGACTGGCCGAAGCGTGTCAGCGCTTTGAGGGGATTCTCGGCTCGCTTGTCTTCCTGGGTGGTGGCAGTCGGCTTCGCGGTTAAGCTCATGAGATCCTCCTGACCATCGAACCTGGATTTTACCGCACGATCCGGCTAGCGGGCCAAGTTTCCTGCGAAACGTTACGAGTGCCGGGGCGCCTTGTTACAGATCAAAGACTAGCCACGGAGCCGCCGTCGACGCGATAGTTCGAGCCCGTGATGAACGACGCCTGCTCAGATGCGAGGAAGACGACGCCGCCGGCTGTCTCGTCCGATTTGCCGGCGCGGCCGAGAAGGATGTTGGGACGAAACTCGCGCAGGAGAACCTTTTCGGCTTCGTCCACGGTGATTTTTCTGGCGCGCGCTTCCTGCTCGAGCAGGCCGTCGAGGAGCGGAGTGCGAATGAATGCCGGCGAGACGGTGTTCACGAGAATGCCGTCCTTGCCATAAGCCTTCGAAAGGCTCTTCGTGAGACTGTTGAGGGCGGATTTGGAGGCGTTGTAGTGGGGCATCATTGCGTCGGGCTGAACGCCGGACTCCGAGGAGATGTTGATGATGCGTCCCCACCTTTGCTTTTGCATGTGGGGCAGAGCGGCGCGCGTGGAGCGGACCGCGGAGAGAACGTTGAGATTGAACGCGGCGAGCCATTCGTCGTCGGTGAGATCGGCAAAAGAGCCAAAGCGCCCGGCGCCGCCAGCGTTGTTGACGAGAACATGGATCGTGCCGAAGCGGGCGACGGTTTCATCTACGACACGCTTCGCGCCTTCGGCTTCGGTGACGTCGGCAACCACGGCGTGAACGGACGCTTGCGCGCCGTCGCGCAGCTCCGCTGCGGTTGCTTCGAGCTCCTTCGCGTGGCGGCCGTTGATCACGACGTGGCATCCTTCGCGCGCGAACGCAGCGGCGATGGAACGGCCGATTCCTTTGCTTGACCCAGTGACGAGGACGACTTTGCCTTTCAGCCCCAGTTCCATTTTCGATTCCTCCTACGATTGGCTCGTTCCGGCAGTGCGCTGACCGAGCGCCCTAATTGGATGACGCCGGGCGGCAAACGGCTTCGCGCTGCTTTACAAACGAGCATCGAAATGACAAGCTCACAGCCGACGCATCACAATTCTCGATTCCGGCGGGCAGAGATGAAATTATTCACACCTCGCGAGGCGGCCCAGGTGCTGGGCATCAGCTACCCCACGCTCAAGCAGTGGATCTACAAAGAAAAAATACGCACGGTGAAAACGGCCGGTGGACACCATCGCGTGCCCGAAAAGGAAGTGGACAAATTCCTCTACCGGGCGTCGGAGCGCGGCGACGTGAGCGAGCGCCGCACCAATTTTCGCAAGATCAGCGGGCGCAACCAGCTGGTGGGCCGCGTGACCGAGATCAAGGTCAGCGGATTGATCGCGCAGGTGACTCTGTCGATCGGCGGGCAGCACATCACTTCGATTATCACGGCCGATGCCGTGCGGGAAATGCGGCTCAAGGTCGGCGACAAGGCCGCGGCGCTCGTCAAATCCACCGAAGTGATGATCGTCCTTCCCTGACTTCCCTCCACTTCGTGGAAATTTCTCAGGCAAACAGTCCGGCGACACGCCCGCTGCCGGAGCCGTACTTGCGCAGGAGGCGGAGCGGACGCAAGGCGACGTACAGGGGCGCAAGCGGTCCGGGCAGACGAATCATCTGCCAATCTTCTTCGGCAGGAACCACGGCCAGTCGGATCGCATACCGCCATCCGGCTAGAGCACCTTCGACCATGCAGCGGCGAAAGCGGAAACGCCCAGCCGCGTCCAGCGTGCGCGTCGGACGGCTCAGGAGCCTTTCGCTGACTTCCGAAGCAACGTGCGCCGCAACGCGATCGTCTTGCGCGCGCGAGCGGACATCCGGGGGCAACGGGGCATCCAGAAGCTCTGCGGCGAGCGCCAACCCGAGGTGAAACATGCGCAGGGCACGCCAGGACTCCGCACGGCGGAAAGCCACATCAAAATCGAATGACGGATCGGCTTGCACAAGCTCGGCAATATCGGCAACCCAGGAAATTCGCTCCCAAAAATCCTTCGAGCCGTGAATGCAGAGGGCGGGTAGCGCGTCCTCGGGCGCAAATGTGCGAATTTCGTGGCCGCCGAGCGCAACGGGAACCAAGCGGCGGGCGAGGTCGTCGATGTCCGGAGGACGAGGAAAGTGACGCAGCGTCAACTCCGTGTGAAGCTCGACCATCATGCGGCGCGACTCGTCGCGATAGTTATATTCGCCAGGTATGAGCGAAGAGGCGGCACCGGGCGAGAGAATCCACGGAGACCTCGCGCGATAGCCGAAACGAGTCATGATCTCGTTCGCCTTGGGCATATCCCGCTGGCGCAGAATGATGTCGAGGTCTTCGAATTCGCGCAGGGTGACGTCTCCATAGGCTTGCGCAGCCGATATAGGACCCTTGTATGGGATGGCCAGAATGTCCGCCGCCTGAAACAGTTCCATGATTTTGATCAGCTCGGCGGACAGGATTAAACACCGCGCGACATTCGCACGTACCGCGTCCGCAAGCCGCTTCATCTGCTCCGGAGGAACAAGGTCCGGGGCCGAGCACGAAAGGCTTCGCGCAAGAAGAGGAATGAGGCAGTTTTCGGCGGCCTCGGAGAAGACATAATCCCAGTCGAGTGGTCCGGCCGCCAGTTCGCGAATTCGCTCCGCAATGGATGGCTGGATCCGTGTGCGGGCACAACAGACAAGCAGCCGTTTTTCCAAGCAAACGGGATCGCTTGAGGGATGCGTCATCTTTGCCCGGCGAGCGGGCGGAAGGATTCTACGACAGTAGAAGGCGAAGCGACGGACGATTCTCGCCCGCCGGGAGGGAGCCTTCGCGAATCGTGCGGCTCAAGCGGCGAGCGGGTGCGTCCACGAACCCTTCATGTCGATCTTGTGTCCGACCCTCAGAAGCTGGGCGCGCAGACTCGTGGGGTCGAGGCCCGCGCTCGCGCATACGCGGCTGAAGTCGTCGTGATCTTCGAAAAGGAATTGCTGAGCCTCGCGCCGGTCGCGCAGCCTGCCGGTGCGCCAGTCTTCGATGGCATGCGTGATGACGGCCATCCAGAGCCGGTTTTCTCCGATGCATTCCTCAGTAACCTGAGGCTGAAACGTCCGAACCTCCGTTGTAGCTTGCATGATTTCCCCCTTACCGTTACTCCCGTTCCTGGCCTGGCGCCCCCCTGCAGGTGTTTCACATGCCGCCCTCACATAAGGGAAAAGCACGTACGCGGCCAAGACTTGGCTTTCGGCGGCGCTGCATGTTCGAGCAGGGCGCAACTCTCTGCATTCAAAAGGCTTTTGGCTGGCTCAAACCGGGGCTAGAAGTGGGTCCCGGAAGAAAGCGCATCGAGGCAAGTGACTCGTTAGCGGGCAGGTGTTTCGGTCAGGGGCACACAGTTTCGACAGCAAGTGCCCCCCGAGGACTCTTTGACTTTCGTTCTCCCCTATCCTCGCCACGATCAAGTAGGCCAGCGTTTTCCGTCGCCGTCAATGGAACTAAAGACAGCAAGATATCTACTTGTCATCAAGGATAATTACCGTCTCGGCCAGCAGGGGCGGCAAGCTACGACGGGCAGTGGATGGCGGGCGCAGCGAGTATCTCGCGAAGTTTGGACGCGAGGGTCGCCAACGTAAAGGGCTTCTGAAGGAGAATGGCATCCGTTTCCAGAATTCCGTGGCGCACCACGGCCTGGTCTGTATAGCCGGACATGAAGAGCACCTTGATCTCCGGCCGGATCCGAGTAACGCGATCGGCCAGTTCGCGCCCGCTGATGCCGGGCATCACAACGTCCGTCATCAACACATGGATGGGCCCGACGTGCATGGAGGCCAACTCCAGGGCCAGGTGGCCGTTTTCAGCCTCGAGCACCGTGTATCCGGTCATTTCGAGGTATTCGCGCGCCAGTTCGCGTACTCCCTTTTCATCCTCGACAAGAAGAACAACTTCGGAGCCGCGCGGCACGGCAGTCGAACCGACGCGGGTGTCGCAGGCGTCGGCTGCGCCCTCTTCCTCGATCTTCGGCAGATAGATTTTGAAGGTGGTTCCGTGGCCCGGCTCGCTGTACACCCAGACGTAGCCGCCGCTCTGCTTGACGATGCCATAGACGGTCGCGAGGCCGAGGCCCGTCCCCTTCCCCTGTTCCTTGGTGGTGAAGAACGGCTCGAAAATGTGCGCCTGCGTCTTTTCGTCCATGCCGCAGCCGTTGTCCGTGACGGCGAGCATGACGTATTTCCCGGGCGCCAGCACGGCCGGCGGATGCGAGCGGGAATTGTCAAATTCGACGTTGGCGGCCTCGATGGTAAGCCGCCCGCCGTTTGGCATCGCATCGCGCGCGTTCAGGGCAAGGTTCATGACGACCTGTTCGATCTGGCTACGGTCGGCCTTCACCAACCAGAGGTCCGGCGAAGAGGAGGTCCCAAGATCCACATCTTCTCCAATCAGCCGACGAAGGATTTTCTCCATGTCGGCCACGATGGTCTGAACGTTCAGGACCGTCGGGGCCATAATCTGCTTGCGGCTGAAGGCGAGCAGTTGACGGGTGAGACCCGACGCCCGCTGAGCGGCGGATTGAATCTGCTCGGCGTTCCGCCGCAAAGAATTGCCCACGGGGAGACGCTCGGCCAGCAAGTCGGCGTAACCCTGTATCACCATCAGCAGGTTGTTGAAATCGTGTGCGATACCTCCAGCCAAACGGCCGACGGCCTCCATCTTCTGGGCCTGGCGGAACTGCTCCTCAAGTTGCTTCCTGTCCGTGATGTCGAGCGCCGTGCAGATGGCGCCCTGCACGGCGCCGGCCGCGTCGCGAAGCACCTCGACGTGACAGGTATATGAGCCGCCCTTCCACTCGACATGGAATGTCGAGGGCTCTCCGGCTATTGCACGGTGGTGCGCTGCAATGGGAATGAAGATTCGGTCGGAAGTTTCAAAGTATTCCAGCAGCGACATTCCCACGAGCTGATTCTGTTTCAAGCCCAGCCGCGCAAGACCCGCGCCCACCATGGACGTGAAGCGCAGATCCTTGTCCACGGTCCACAACACGGCGGGCAACTGTTCGATCAAAACGCGGAGGCGCGCTTCGTTTTCGCGCAAGGTCTCTTCGGCGCGCTTGCGCTCGATCGCCAGAGCGATGTGCCCGCCGATGGACATAAGGAACTCGATATCGCGCTGGGTGTATGCATTGTCGTGATCGTAGTCCCGTACGGTCAGGACTCCGATCTTCTCCGCCGGAGTTCGCAAGGGAACTCCGAGCCAGGAACGCGCCGGTGTGCCACGCAACTCTACTTCACCGCTCTCAATAAGCTGGCGATATCGCTCGGCGGAGACCAGCATTGGCTGGCCCGTCCGAAAGACATAAGCCGCGCAACCACGTTCCATTTTTTTCGGTTGCGGCTGAGAATCATGTCGGTCGACAAAAAACGGGAAGGAAATCATCCCCGAGGCGTCAACCAGCGCGACGAAGCAGTTGTCCGCCGCAATCACTTTGCTGAGAGCTCGATGGATCAGGCGGAGCAGGTCATCCAGATTGTCTGTGGCGCTGATGGCGTGAGTGATCTCCGTGGTGACCTGCCGCTCGAGATCGGACCGTTTGCGCTCGGTAATGTCTACTGCCGTCCCGTAGTGGGTGAGGATCTTCCCGCTGGCGTCGCGTAGCGCCCGGACGTTCATGGAAATCCAGATTTTGCTGCCGTCCTTCCGGAGCATGTGACATTCATATCCTTCGAGGATGCCGTCCTCCTCGAGCTTTCGCTTCACATCCTTCCGGGTCTCCGGTTCGACGTAGAGCTGCTGGCCGATATCACGAACTTCCCGGATCATCTCCTCCGGCGAAGAATAGCCGGCGATCCGGGCCATGGCGGGATTCACAGTCACGAAATGGCCTGCGGGCGTGGATTCGAAGAAGCCCTCGACGGCGTTCTCAAAGATTCTGCGATACTTCTCCTCGATGCTCCGTTGCGCCTCTTCGGCATGAAGGCGTTCGGTGATGTCCTCATACATGCCGAAACTGCCCATCGCCTTCCCATTGACAAGCAGCGGCACACCAAGAATCTGCACGTCCACCAGCGAACCGTCCCGTCGGCGCCGTTTCGACGTTGCACGCACGACCTCCCCGGATTCCGCCCGATCGATCAGCCCTATCATTTCGCGTTCTTGACCAGGAGGCGCCAGCAACGAATCGAGCGTTTTGTCGTGAATCTCGGCCAAGGAATAACCAAAGAGCCGTTCGAAAACGGGATTGCACATCTGGATTCGGCGGTCTGCGTCCACGGTGACGATGCCCAGCGGATTGTTTTCCGTCAGTGCTTGCAGGTAGGCTGTGCGCTCGGCTACCTTCTCCTCGGCCGCGCGCCGCTCGGTGACGTCCAATCCAACCGCCAAGACCGCGACCCGACCAGCGAATCGAATCGATTGAGTCGTGACCTCGACATCGAATACGACCCCGCTCTTACGCCGATGCCGCCAATGACCGCGGCTTGCCACCAGCTCCCTGTAGCTCTGGATGGACTCCAGAAGGCGCGGAACGTCTTCCGCGGGGCGAATATCAGTGACTCGCATGCGAAGAAACTCTTCGCGCGAATATCCGTATTGCTGAATGGCCGCCGCGTTCACCTCAAGGAAACACAGTGTTTCGCGATCGATAACGTACATCGGTAGTGGATTATTGGAAAACAGGAGTTCGAAATTCGTGTCATTCGCAAGCGAAGTTTGCCGCGCGACCGGGGGAGTGGTCTTCAGGTGCATTTCGGGCTTGCGATCCGCGGGCTTTGATGCGCGGGGAAGACGCCTATGCTTCGAACGAAGCTTGCCAGTTGTTCTAGACATAATAACGGAAAGCGGGAGGCAACTTTTCCGGAGTTGCGTCCGCGTTCTTAACATATAGCAACTGGGCCGCCAGCCTCGCAATGGTACATTCGTACCCGACGTTCTTCATATGGACACAAGCTTTACGTTCTTGGAGGCGATCCGAGAGATTCCGGTGGCAGTCCGCCCGGCCAGCCCGCGCGAGGCGTAGGCGCCTCCGTGTAGCCATGCGGAGGATTGGCGCCTGAGCCCTGCTGCGGTTAAGATGTTACTGAGACGCGCGGGAGCCACATGGAGAAAGTATCGAGCGAAGTCAGTCCCAGCCCTGAAAAACCCAGGGACGAGATTGAAACTCTTGTCCGGGGAGAGCATTCGGACCCTTTCCACTTCCTGGGGCCGCACTGGATCGACCGAGGCGGCGGACGCTCCCTGACCATCCGAGCGTTTCACCCCGGCGCCCGCGATGTAAGCGTTGTCTGGAGCGCAAACCAAGCCGTCTATCCGGCCACACGAATTCATCCGGAGGGCGCGTTCGAGGCGGTCCTCCCACCAGAGATTCCGAATGTGCGCGACGGCGAGCCGGTAGCCCCGACTGCATATCGCCTGCGCTTTCGCTTCCCGGACGGCGCCCAGATCGAAACCCACGATCCCTATGCTTTTCCCCCGCTTCTCACCGACTACGATCTCTACCTCTTCGGGGAGGGCACGCACTATCTGAACTACGAAAAACTCGGCGCCCACGCTCGTGAGGTGGCGGGCGTGCGAGGAGTTCAATTCGGCGTCTGGGCGCCGAACGCGCAGCGCGTAAGTGTCGTCGGAGACTTCAACTCGTGGGACGGACGCGTCAATGCCATGCGCAGCCGCGGGGCCAGCGGCATCTGGGAGATTTTCATTCCCGGTCTGGGCGAGGGAACGCTCTACAAATTCGAGATCCTCTCGCGCGTCGGAAACCAGCTGGGACTGAAGGCCGATCCCTACGGATTTGCGGCGGAGGTCCGGCCCAAGAGCGCGTCCAAGGTCTGCGACATCACCCGCTACGAATGGCAGGATTCCTCCTGGCTCGAAGCACGCGCCACGCGCGACTGGCTGCACTCGCCGATGTCGATCTACGAGATTCACGCTGGCTCCTGGCGCCGCAAAGCCGACGAAGACCACCGCTGGCTCACCTATCGCGAACTGGCGGACCAGCTCATCCCATACGTCAAGCAGATGGGCTACACCCACATCGAGCTCATGCCCATCATGGAGCATCCCTTCGACGCATCCTGGGGCTACCAGACCGTCGGATACTATGCAGTAACAAGCCGCTTCGGTTCGCCGACGGATTTCATGTACTTCGTCGATCGATGCCATCAAGAAGGTCTCGGCGTCCTGCTCGACTGGACGCCCGCGCACTTCCCGCGCGATGCGCAAGGCCTGGGGTTCTTCGACGGCACCCACCTTTACGAGCATGCGGATCCGCGCCTGGGCGAGCATCCCGATTGGGGCACGCTGGTCTTCAATTACGGACGCAACGAGGTGCAGAACTTCCTGCTCTCGAATGCGCTCTTTTGGATCGACAAGTACCACATCGACGGGCTGCGCGTGGACGCGGTCGCATCGATGCTTTATCTCGACTATTCGCGCCATCCCGGCGAATGGATCCCCAACCGGTTTGGGGGACGCGAAAATCTGGAAGCCATCGCGTTCTTGCGACGCCTGAACGAGGTACTGCACCAGCGCCATCCGGGCGCGCTGACGATCGCGGAGGAATCCACCTCCTGGCCGGCGGTTTCGCGTCCCACGTACGTCGGGGGGCTCGGCTTCGATTTGAAATGGAACATGGGATGGATGAACGACACCCTGCGCTACATCTCGCTCGACCCCGTCCACCGGCGGTACCACCACAACGAACTGACATTCTCAATGCTGTACGCGTTCCACGAGAATTTCGTCCTGCCGCTCTCTCACGACGAGGTCGTACACGGGAAGCGCGCCCTTCTCGAGAAGATGCCCGGCGATGACTGGCAGAAATTTGCCAACTTGCGGCTTCTCTTCGCTTACCAGTTCGCGCACCCCGGCAAGAAGCTTGTTTTCATGGGCAGCGAACTGGGCCAGCGAAGTGAATTCTGGGAGGCCGGATCGGTGGAATGGACGCTCGAGGATTCTCCGCCGCACCGCGGCATCCAGCGCTTGCTCACCGATCTGAACCGCCTGCACACGAACGAAGACGCCCTGCATGAAATCGACTTCGAGTGGTCCGGCTTTGAGTGGATCGACGCCAACGATGCAGCAACCAGCGCTCTCTCATTTTTGCGGCGGGCCATGGACCCGGAGAATTTCGTCGTCGCCGTTTGTAATTTTACACCGGTGGTTCGAGAGGATTACCGCGTCGGGGTTCCCAGGCCCGGCTTCTACCGCGAAATCCTGAACAGCGACTCGAAGTATTACGAGGGAACAGACATTGGCAATGCCGGTGGTGTTGCCGCCGAGCCGATTCCATGGAATGACCGGCCCTATTCGATCAAGCTGAAGCTGCCGCCCCTCGCCGTACTCTATTTCAAGCCGCGGCGCGACTAAAAAGTCGCGAAAAAAGAGGAAGGGCAATTCAGCGAATTGCCCTTCCCACGAAACACGGCCGAAAATGAGTGGAGTTACGCTGCCGTAAGCGCCAGTTCCTTTGGCTCCTCGAGAGTTGCCGATGGCCAGCTCTTCAGCTCGGGCATGCAGTGCTTTGCGAAGCATTTCACGTTGCGCACCGACTCTTCGTGGGACATGCCGCCAAAGTTGAAGTTAGGCATCACGCCCTGCATGTCGATCAGGTTCTTCCATTTCGAGAATTTCTCGAGAACCTGCTGCGGGGTTCCCCAAGCCATAAGCTGAATGTAGTCCTCGACCGCTTTGTCGGCGCCAATCTGATTCAGGTATTTGCTCATCTCGGCGTAGCGCTCGTAACTCTTTATCTGCTCGAAGTGTTTTCCCAACATTTCGTAATGCTCAAGCGCCGCGCGGTAGTTGGCCGACAGATACTTGCGCGCCAGCTCTTCGGCGCGATCCTTGCTCTCGTCCACAAAGCAGAAACCCGAACAGAAAGGCTTGGGCGGCTCGACGTTCGGATGAAATTCGCGCCAACACTTGTGATACAGCTCGAAATCCTTGGTGACCAGGTCCCAGGCTTTCTGCAGAATGACCAGCATGCCGAGACCGAGTTTCGCCACCACCGGCACGGAATCGGCCGAGGCTGCGGCCGCGAAGGAGCGTCCCTTGAAAGATTTGAACGGGCGGGGACGAATTTCGCGTCGCGGCTGTTTCACCGTATCGCCGCCCTCCATGAAGCCGGTCTCGAGAGCGCCGAGAACCAGACTCGTGTATTCGTCGAAACGGCGGCGGCCTTCGTTCTGGTCGATGCGCAGTCCTTCAAACTCCCGGCGGGCAAGCCCGCGGCCGACGCCGAGAATGAAGCGGCCGTCCGAGTGGTGATCGAGGAGAACGATCTGCTCTGCGAGTCGCATCGGGTCGTGCCACGGCACAACGATCACCATGGAGCCGAGTTTGACCCGCTTCGTCTTGCCTGCGAGATAGGACATCAACTGGAGGACGTCGGGACTGATCGAATAGTCGTCGAAATGGTGCTCGGTAGCCCAGATCGAATCCATGCCGAGCTCTTCGGCCATGAGACAGTTGCCGATCTCTTCACGCAGAAACTGTCGATCCGAATACCCGCCCAAGTGCTGAAAGCCGGAGCCGTAGCCTACATGCATGAGGTTTCCCCCTTAGATACTCGGTGCCCACCGGAAATGGGGGCCGCGCGATGATTTCGTGCACCCCAGTGGACGCGACTATATCAAAAGTACCTCCGTGGAGCCACCGCCGCTTCAAAAGAGCCATGTATCGCCGTTCGAAACAAAGCGGGCTCGTGTACAATCGAGTCTGAAGTCAAAACCAAATGAAATTCTGACGGGTATCGATGCCGAAAAAGGGGCAGTATTTTGTCGCGATCGTTGGCGCAGCCGTCTCCGGCTCCGTCGCAGCAGAAATCTTAGCCGACCACGGAATCCGCGTGGCCGTCATCGAGCAGAACAAGAGGCCCTACGGCAAGATCGAGGATGGCCTGCCGCGTTGGCACGTGGAGCAGCGCAAGCAGGAATATGCGCGGATCGACGCCCGCTTGAGGAAGCCCGGCGTTTACTTCATTCCCTGCACGAGACTCGGCCGCGACCTGGACTTTCACGATCTGTGCGACGACTGGGGGTTCTCCGCAATCATCCTGGCCAACGGCGCCTGGCGCGACAGGGATCTGGGCGTGCCTGGAGCGGAAAAATTTGTCGGCAAGGGCCTGCTTTACCAGAATCCATTCATCTACTGGTATAACCACAAGAACGAGAAAGAGTACACGGGCCCCCGGTACGAAACGCCGGATGAAGCCGTGGTCGTCGGCGGCGGATTGGCTTCGATCGACGTCGTGAAAATTCTGCAACTCGAGAACTACGAGCGGGCGATGAAAGCTCGCGGCATCGAAACCGACATGCACGAATTGGAAAAAGGCATCCCGGCCGCGTGCAAGGCGCATGGCGTCAAACCGGAAGACCTGGGCGTGAAAGGCTGCCTCCTGATTTACCGGCGCCGCGAACAGGACATGCCGCTGGCGCAACCTCCGGACAATGCCACGCCGGAGCAGATCGCAAAGACCGAGCAAGTCCGCCAGAAAATGCTTCGATTGGCGCGGGATCGATACTTATTTCGGTTTCAGGACCGCCGAGTGACGACCGGCTTTGTGGTCCAAAACGGACGGCTGGTGGGCCTGAAAGTGGCGGAAACAAGAGTCGAAGGACGCAAGGCCGAAGCGATTCCCGGATCGGAGCGGGAACTGCGCGCTCCGCTGGTGATTTCCTCCATCGGTTCGGTGCCGGAGATGATTCCAGGGATCAGTATGAAGGGCGAATACTGCGCGTTCAACGATGACGATCTGCCGCGATACGCCGGTTGCGAGCGCGTCTTCGGAGTGGGAAACGTCGTGACCGGGCAAGGCAACATCCGAGTTTCGCTTGTGCACAGCCAAAAGGTGACCAATCATCTCATCGAGAACTATATGGGCATCGGTAGCGGCGACGGTGACCTCTCCGGGCTGTATGAGGTTGCCGAAGCCCAAGCCGCCGGACAGGCAAAGGCCGTTGGCGAGCGCGTTGCAACGCTGCCGGCTCTTTCAGAGAGTGGCGTCGCGGCGATCGAACAGCGCATTCGCAATCTTCAAGAGCGCGTGGGTTACGCTTCCGACTACGACTCCTGGATCGCCAAGGTGACGCCACCCGACCTGGAATAGATCCCGAGCCTGCCCTCGGTGCCGGGGAGTCTACTCCTGTGGCGGCGGCTGCATCATCTGCATCGGGTTGAACGGTTGCGGCGTGCCGGTAATCTTGTCCTTCGCATCCGTGATGACCTTGGTCAGGATCATGGTCGTGTCCTTGCCCTGGTGCTTCACGACGCCTAGCGGCGCGACTTTCGTACTCACCCAGGTGTCGCCCGAACCATCCTTCATTCGGTAGTGCTCGCACGCGAAGGTTCCCGCAGGCGTCGTCACGGACTCGCTGCCGACGTCTTCCGCCGAGCTCCGAATGTCGGTGGGCGCGCTGCTATTGTTCATGCGCCCGCTCATCTGCGTCGGCATCTCCATCGGAGGACGGCCCGCCATCTGCATGATGACCTTCTGGGTGGTGCTGTTGGCGCTGTCGGGCACGACGAGAACCTTCATGATCATCTCACCCATTGGGCCGCTATTCGTCGTCCACTCCATCCAGAAGCCGTCCTTGCCGTTCACGGATTCTTTGCCCACGATCGCGTATTCGATCGTTGTTTTCGGACCATTCGCCGTCTGAATCTCGTAGGCCGCGCCGGAGCCGACTATCGGATTGAAAACGCCGCTCGGCATCGGTCGCTGGCGCATCCCCATGCCCATCTGCGCACTCGTGCTTGCCGCCCCAATCAGAAGACAACAGACACCCAACGCCGCAGTTCTCAAGTTCCTCATCGACACTCCCCCGTTTTCTTTTGAAAATTTGCACCGGCGCTCGTGGCCGGAATTACCCGTCATTGTAACTCAGGGCGCTCGGCACCGCCAAAGCGCCCCGTAACTAGGTGATGCTCTAATTCTGTGTTGACGATTCTGTGAGTGGCCACGGCGCTCCTTCTCGCTCATACCGCCGAAATGTCTCTGCTGCCAGTTCAAGCTCAGCGACCCGACGCTTTGCCTCTTTCA
>JBEKNB010000010.1:0-118208 GCA_049523255.1 Candidatus Acidiferrales bacterium
TGAAAGAGGCAAAGCGTCGGGTCGCTGAGCTTGAACTGGCAGCAGAGACATTTCGGCGGTATGAGCGAGAAGGAGCGCCGTGGCCACTCACAGAATCGTCAACACAGAATTAGAGCATCACCCAGAAGCTTGGTGGGTAAGTGGAAGAGCATTCGGGTATGGGCTGTGGTGAAACCCAAATCTCTGGCGCGCACGTTAGATTTTTTAATAATGACCCGAGGTTGATTCTACGGACGAAGGCTCGGATTGAATCATCCAAGTGCAGAGCGAGTGCCGAAACGGGGACTGTACTACTTGGCGACAGATAGCTTGCTGTGCCAATCGATTGGCGCGCCAGAGTCCACAGGAACTACTACTTGCAACTTGCCTCGCTAGTGCTAGGCTGGTTTAGGAGCCATCGGATCGGCACTAACGGCTCCTGAAGAGAGACCCTATGAGGCCGAAGAGTGGCGGATCGAGCTTGTCAGCCACGGCATGCGGCCGAAGCTGGCGCTCGATCGGGGCGCCAGAGACGGTGCCTTCTACCCGACAATGGCTGCCGAGTAGAATTCGCTGTAACGCATTGAAAATAAAGGACGGTGGTACCTCTTACCCGTCACTGAAATGGGGGGTCAATTTGAGAGGTTTCGGGGCTGGAATCCGGGCATCTTACAGGAGCGGCGACCGTGGCGACCGCGTTTGCGCCTAAAGTCTTCAAGAACCTCATCGGCGGCGAGTGGGTTGAGGCCCGCAGCGGTAAGGCCATCGAAAACCGCAATCCCGCGAACACCGATGAACTCGTCGGGATGTTTCCCGCATCGTCCGGCGAAGACGTCGCCCGCGCCGTCGGCGCCGCAAAGGCTGCGTACGATAAGTGGCGCCTGACGCCCGCTCCGAAGCGGGCCGAGATTCTCTTTCGCGCCGCCGAAATCCTGGTTGGGCGCAAGGAGGATTACGCCCGCGATATGACGCGCGAGATGGGCAAGGTCCTTGCCGAGGCGCGCGGCGACGTGCAGGAAGCCATCGACATGACCTACCTGATGGCCGGCGAAGGGCGCCGCCAGTTCGGTCACACGACGCCTTCCGAGCTGCCGAACAAGTTCGCCATGGCCGTGCGCGCGCCGGTCGGCGTCGCGGGCCTGATCACGCCGTGGAATTTTCCCATTGCGATCCCGTCGTGGAAGGCGATGCCGGCGCTGATTTGCGGCAACACCATCGTGCTGAAGCCCGCGGAGGATACTCCCCTTTCAACCTATAACCTGGCGCAAGTCCTCGCGGAAGCCGGGCTGCCGCCCGGAGTCTTGAACGTGGTGTTTGGCGAAGGCCCGGACGCGGGCGCGCCGATGCTGAACCACCCCGACATCGATCTGGTGAGCTTTACCGGCTCGACTGAGGTGGGGCGCATCGTGAGCCAGGCCTGCGCGCCCTCGTTCAAGCGGTGCCATCTCGAAATGGGCGGGAAAAACATCATCATCGTGATGGACGACGCCAATCTCGACCTCGCCGTGGAGGGCGCCGTATGGGGCGGCTTCGGCACCACAGGCCAGCGATGCACGGCCGCGAGCCGCGTCGCCGTGCAGAAGAAAGTGTATCGCGAGTTCGTCGAGCGGTTCGTCGAGCGCGCGAAGGCGCTGAAAGTGGGCGATGGCCTCGATCCCGCGACCCAGATGGGTCCGTGCATCAACGAGCAACAGCTAAAGACGGTGATCCGCTACGTCGAAATCGGCAAGAGTGAGGGCGCGAAACCGGCTACGGGCGGCCATCGCCTCGATAGCGGCGCGCACGCGAAGGGCTGGTTCCACGAGCCGACGGTTTTCATCGATTGCGATCCTAAGATGCGCGTTTGCCAGGAGGAGATTTTCGGCCCCGTCGTCTGCGTGATGCCGTTCGACACATTTGACGAAGCACTTGCGATCGCGAATGGCGTCAGCTACGGCCTTTCCGCCTCGATTTACACGCGGAACGTAAACCATGCGTTCCGCGCGCAGCGCGATCTGGAGACGGGGATCGTCTACGTCAACGCTCCCACGATCGGCGCTGAAACCCATTTGCCGTTCGGCGGCACGAAAAATACCGGCAACGGCCATCGCGAGGCCGGCCTCGCGGCGCTCGATTTCTATTCCGAGTGGAAGACGCTTTACATCGATTACTCCGACCGCCTCCAGCGCGCCCAGATCGACAATGCCTGAACCTGCCGTCTTGACACATCGTCCCGGCGCACGCAGAATGTGCGCGCGGTCGGCGGCGGGCGGTGATTTCCGCCCAGGGGCGGCTTTCCAATCGCAATTCAATCCGGGTGGAGACGCGCGTCTCCGAATCGCCCGTGCGAGGAATGCTTCCATGATCCGACGATCCGGCTTGGCGCTTTTCGCGGCGTTGATTCTTGCGTTCCCGTTGACGCTCTCCGCACAATCCTCCGATTCGCGCGGCGCGACGGCCTCCGTGCTTTCCTCGGCGTTGACCGCGACGGTCTCGTGTTCGGCTTTCGCTGTGGACTCCGCCGGCGGCGGGTCTCCGGCGGATGCCGCAACGGAGTCCGGCCACGGCTTTGACCTGGCGAATCTCGACCGGTCGATATCACCCTGCGACGACTTTTACAAGTTCGCGACGGGCGGCTGGAGCAAGAACAATCCGATTCCGGCCGCACGGTCGACGTGGGCGACCTTCAGCAAACTCAGCGATGAAAATGAAGAATCCCTGCATGGGATTCTCGAGGAAGCCGCCAAAGACAAGTCCGCCGCACACGGTTCAAACCGGCAGAAGATCGGCGACTTCTACGCAAGTTGCATGGATGAAAGCGCGGTGGAGGCCGCGGGCCTGAAGCCGCTGGACGCCGAGTTGCAGCGTATCGCGGCAATCAACGACGGCGCGGGATTGCAGGCCGAGGTTGCCCGGTTGCAGATCCAGGGTGTGGATGCCGTGTTCGGCTTTGGCTCCCTGCAGGACTTCAAAGATAGTACGCAGGTGATCGCTGCCGCGGGACAGGGCGGCCTTGGGTTGCCCGACCGCCAGTATTATCTCGATGACGACGATCACTCCAAGCAGCTCCGCGCCGGCTACGTCCAGCATGTCACCAACATGTTCAAGCTCATGGGCGATGACGACGCAGCGGCTGCCGCCGAAGCCAAGGTCGTCATGGACATCGAGACCGCTCTCGCCAAGGCGTCAACCAAGCGCGAGGATCTGCGCGATCCGGAGAAGAATTATCACAAGATGGCTCTGGAGCAGCTCGCCGAACTCACGCCGCATCTTTCATGGACCGAGTTCTTCAAGGAAGTGGGTGCGCCGGAGGTCTCGGCCGCCGACATTGCTCAGCCCGATTTTTTCAAGGAAGTGGATTCCGCGTTCGCTTCCACTCCTCTGGATCAGTGGAAGACATATCTCCGCTGGCAACTGATTCACGCCACCGCCCCGGCGCTTCCGAAGAAATTCGTGGACGAAAATTTCGATTTCTACGGCCGCCAGCTCACGGGCGCGAAGGAAATTTTGCCGCGATGGCGCCGCTGCGTCGAAGCGACCGACAACGAGCTCGGCGAAGCGCTGGGCCAGTCTTATGCCGAGCGCTATTTCCCGCCCGAAGCTAAGGCGCGCGCTCTGGCCATGGTCCGCAATATCATGGATGCCCTTCGCGACGATCTTTCCACGCTCGACTGGATGAGTCCTGCGACGCGCCAGCAAGCCCTCCACAAGCTGGACGTCATGAATCTCAAGATCGGCTATCCCGACAAGTGGCGCGACTACTCGGCTTTCGATGTCGAGCGCGGCCCTTATGTCGAAAACGTGCTCCGCGGCGAATCCTTCGAGTTCGCTCGCGATGTCGCCAAAATCGGCAAGCCCGTCGACCGCTCGGAATGGCATATGACGCCGCCGACGGTCAACGCCTACTACAGTCCATTGCTCAACGAGATCGTTTTCCCGGCGGGCATTCTCCAGCCGCCGTATTTCGACGCGAAGGCGGACGACGCGGTCAACTACGGCAGCATCGGCACTATCATGGGCCACGAGATGACCCACGGGTTCGACGACCAGGGAGCGCAATTCGACGCCAACGGCAACCTGAAGAACTGGTGGACGCCCGAGGACCTCAAGAACTTTCACGAGCGTGGCGACTGCATCGCCAAGGAGTTCGACGCCTTCGAAGTCGAGCCGGGCTTGCACGAGAATGGCAAGCTCGAGGAAGGCGAAGCGATCGCCGATTTGGGCGGCCTAGTGATTTCACACGCCGCATTCGAGAAGACGCTCGATGGTAAGCCTGCTCCGCCGGCCATCGACGGTTTCACCGCCGAGCAGCGCTTCTTTCTGGGTTTCTCCCAGAACTGGGCGGTGAATTACCGTCCTGAGGCCATGCGCCTTCGCGCCAAGACCGACCCGCATCCGCTGAACTTCTTCCGGGTGGCTGGTTCGGTCCAGAACGTGGGCGCGTTCGCCAAGGCGTGGGGTTGCGGCGAAAAATCCCCCATGGTTCGGCCCGCAGAGCAGCGCTGCCGCATCTGGTAGCCGCCGCTATTTTTTCCCGGGGGCCAGGATGCGCTCGATTTGTACGAGGTGGTTGATGTCGTGCCCCGCGAACATGCGGGCGATGTGCGCGACGCTCTCCTTGCCGCGTTCGGAATGCATGCCGTAGTGCTCCCACTGTTCAGGTGTGAGTGTCTTCAGTAGCGCCAGATTCGCGGCGCGGAGCGCGCAAAACTGCTCGAACGACTTGTGCGGATCGCGTTTGTCGTAGTGCAAGGCGGTGACCCAGGCGTCCTGATCGAATCCTTGAATCGGCGTCCCGGGAGCGCCGAGAATCGCCCGAATCCGGTAGCCGCCGACGAGTTCGGTATCCGCGATGTGCGCGACGATCTCGGCGATCGACCATTTTCCCGGCGCGGGGCGTTTCCGCAATTTCGATCCCGGAACGCCTTTCAATAAACGCTCGAGTTTCCTGGGCGTGGCGGCCTGAATTGCGAGCGGCTGCTGGTTTCCGACGTTCCCCAGCATGCGTTGGATGTACTGCTGCGGTGTTTCGGGCATGGTTTTGATGGCTCCTTTCTGGTAGCTGACTGGCTCCGATTTTAGCCGGTCACACCTTCCCTCGGTAAGGCAAGCAAGCCGAGCCGTGCGCCGCCGCGGAGACATATTGGGCTGGTCTTCGCCGGAACGGGCGCCAGGACGGGCGCGGGACGGCAGTCGTGTTTGGAATTCTGGAAACTCCGCCCGCCAAGGCCTCGGCGCTCCCGCGGCCACAGCATACAATTTATTGAG
This sequence comes from Candidatus Acidiferrales bacterium, assembly GCA_049523255.1. Classification (GTDB taxonomy): domain Bacteria; phylum Acidobacteriota; class Terriglobia; order Acidiferrales; family UBA7541; genus Palsa-295. The sequence goes on from JBEKNB010000010.1 coordinate 5,227, forward strand.
TTCGGGGTCACCGCGGCCTGCTCGGGAAGCAATCGGCCGCGAGCCTCGACGCAGGCCACTCTCAGAGGCAAACGTGATGGCGAAATCGGCGGAAGTCCACCCGGAAAATCCGCGCGCGAATCCTTCCGCGAAGCCTTCGTTCAAATCGCCGGTCAAACCGGAGGAGCGGGAGCTGGCGCAGAAGTGGGCGGAGCAGGAGAGGCTCGAGGCCGAACTGGCGGACCGCGAACTGCGTTCGGCAAATCTACGGGCGGAACTGGCGGCCTTCGAGCGGCGCTACCTGCACTTTGTCGGCTCGCGGTACGCCGAACTCGACGAATGGAAGGCGAGACTTGCGGAGCGAGCGGCGCGCGAGCAACCTGATAACGAGCGCGCACAGCAAGCGGCGCGAGTCGCGCGGGCACTTGCCGGCGAGACAAAATCTGCGATCGGTGACGAATCGGAGCGGGAACCGCGCGCATTCAAGGCGTCGCCGGAGATGAAGCGCCTCTATCGCGAGGTGGCGAAACGCATCCACCCTGATCTCACATCGAATCGCGAAGACCGCGTGAAGCGCCAGGAATTGATGGCGGAAGCAAACGAGGCGTACGAGCGCGGAGACGAGGCACGCCTCGCGAAGATACTAACGGCCTATGAGTGCAGCCCCGAGAACGTCGAAGGTGAAGGCGCCGGCCCGGAGCTCGTTCGCGTAATCCGGCGAGTGAGCCAGGCGCGGGGCCGTCTGGCCGAGATCGAAGCAGAGATGCAGGAACTGGCGCGCTCTGAACTCCACCAGTTGAAGTCGCGGGTAGAAGAAGCGGAGCAGGGCGGCCGCGACGTGCTCGCGGAGATGATTCAAAAGGTCGAAGAACAGATCGTGCTCGCGAAAGAGCGGCTCGAGGCGCCCACCTCACCGTCTCGCCCCTAATGGAAACGCGTACAAAATCCGCAACACAACAGATCGTTCCGGCGTCGCCGCAGAGCATTGCGGTGCGATCGGCGGCGATCGTGGCGCGCGGACTGCGCGACCTCACGCGAGATTCGAACTGGCTCATCAAGAAGGTTTTCACGGCCCGGGCGTCGCGGCTTGCGATTTCGCGGAGCGGTCAGGTGTGCGCCGTGTCGCCGCTCGTCCGGCAGGGCGCGGAGCGCGTCTGGCTTTACGACATCGATCTGAGCGTGCCGAATTCCGCGCTCGCGCTTCCGGACGAACCCGCGGTGTGCCCGCCGGGTCTGCCGGCTGCGTTTGCTTACTCGCCCATGGTGCGCCATCTGGTCGCAGCATGGGGCGCCTGGCCGCGGGAATTGCACGTGTTCGATCTTCACGGAAAGGTGTTTCTCGGGTCGTTCGGACGATTCTTGAATTTCCCCGAGATGCTGGCGTGGTCGGGCAGCGGAAAACACCTGGCCGCCGCCACGGGAGGGGAAAGGGACGCGCGGTTGCAATTGTGGGAGGCGCTTCCCGAATCGCCCTTTGGGATGCCTTTTGGGGGAGATCCGGCGAGCGAACTGATGGCGCCCGAGCGGTTCGAAAAACTTCTGGAGCCGCAGGCGCTCGACGCGGAATCGGGCGACGAGGGCACGTTCGCAGGATTTGGCCGCAGCGCCTTCAGCCCCGATGACGAGACACTCGCGACGGTGCTTCGCGTAGAAGGTGAGTGGGCGGACGACGCAATCCTGCTCCTCGATGTGCCCGGTCTCCGGCACCAGAAAGCGTTTCAGGCGCAGGGGCGGATCACGGACCTTGCGTGGACATTCGACAGCCGCCAGCTAATCTTTTGCTCGGCTGGACAGTCGTACCGGCTTGCGGCCGGGACGACGGAGCCCGAGGCGCTGCCGTTCGGCGCCGAACTCTGCGAGTGCCACCCGGATTTTCCGCTTTGCCTGTGCTTCAGTTCGTGGCTGAAAAATTCCGCGAAGGGAAGACTGTTCCTCGTCGACTTGGAGCGGCTCGCTATTTTCGACGAGTGTCCGGCCGAGGGCGTCGTCGATCTGCGCTGGAGCCTGGACGGCTCAAAGGCCTACGCGATGACCGCCGACGGACTCGCCTACATCTACGAGCCGCCGCTACTTTAGCAACACTACTGCCAACGCTTCGCGTCGAAGCTGAATGCAACCAGGCCGTCTCGGTAGTCGATTTTCAGGTCGAGCATTCGCAGCACCGTAAATCCGAGAATGCCGGAGATTTCGGTTCCGGCCGAGTCGCTCATCGATTTCGTATCGAACGCAATGATATCCAGATTCTTCTGCCGCAGGTTGCCGAACGTGAGGGTCAGCTCGTTCCCCCGGTAGACATTCTTGACGCTGCCGTTCAATCCGTTGACTTGCAAGTTCGGATCGCCGGAAACCTTTGTGACCTCCCGCGCCGCATCCGGCGAGATTGTGTTCGTGAGGCTGCCCGTATCGATGAGGAAAAGCTTCGAGACGGAATCGTTCAGCTTCGTGGGAACCAGCAGCATGTGGCCGAATCGGAACACTCTTGAGTAAGGCTGCATTTCCGGGGCGATGTAACGGTCGTGGAAACGCAGAACCGGATTCGAGTCGCCCGCTTCCAAGGCCGCTTCGGGCGCGGGCTCATCAGGCAGCGGAGGCAGTTCGCTAAGTTTGAACTTCGTGTTCGGCAGGTCGATATCGACCAGGAAATGCGAGAAGACGTCCCCGCCGATCAAACCGTCCTCACCCGCCACGGAATTTCTGTCCATCACTGCCACATTGCAATCGCGAAACTCGAGATCGCCGATTTGAATCGAGTCGGCATAGCCCACGTAGCCACCGGCAGGTCCGCGATCGCCGATCCCTCGGATGTCGGTTTGAACGATCTGCTTGATGCCGGCTTTCTCGGCAATCTTGCGATCGATGAGAATGCCGCCGGCACCGGTGTCGAGCATGAGATGGGAGGAAACGTCGTTCAGCCTGACGTCGAGCCCAAAGCCCCGAAGATGGTTCGGATCGATGAGCAGGTACTTCAGATCGGTCTGCGTCGAGCTCACTTTGGAAGCCATGTGGCATTGATGAGCGGACACGGTAGGCTGTTGTTGCAGGAGAATCAATTCGCGTTCGAGGGCGGTGCGGCTTTCGGCATCATCGTCCGTATCCTCGGCGAGGTAATCGTGCAAGGCCTTGACGCGATCGCCGAGCGGCAGCGTCCTCAGCCAATACCTGCGGATGTCGGGATCGGAAGGGTCAAGGGCGTCAGCCCGATCAATCATCTCTTTTCCCCGGCGGTAGAGCGAAGCGGCGTTGGAGACCCGGGCCAAGCCCAGGTATGCGCGGGCATTGTTTGCGCCGCTATTTATGACGTTCACGAAGATGGCTTCCGCGTCCGGGATTCTGCCCTGGCGGTAGTAGACCTCGCCAAGAGCCACCTGCGTCTCAGGCGAATTAGGGGCCAACTCGACGGCCTTCGTTGCGGCGGCGAACGCATCGGTAGGCCGCTTCTGCTTCAAATCAACGCGCGCGAGCCCCACGTACGCGAGCGCGGCCTGCGGACCGGCAGACAGCGCCGCGTACTCCTGCGCGGCCGCATCGAACTTTCCCGTGCGGTACATATGCTGCGCATCAGCGAGGGAGGGCGCCGCACTCGCAGCAGTGGCTGGAGCGCCCGAAGGAAGCGGATCCTGCGCCGGAGCGGCCGGGGCAACCGCAATGCGGGTCAAGAACAAAAGAAGCAAAACGACGTGGGCGGGCCGCATAAGTGAGACTCTGCCAAGCCATATGCGGGGAGTCAAGACCGGGACGGTTAATGCCGTTCGGCGGAGGACAAGGAGGGCGTCAAGCGAAATTTACGCCGATCATTTTTTCGGTCCATTGCCAGATTTCGCCGGCTACTTTCGGATCCCGAGAGAGAGTATTGGATTCGGCGGGCTTGCACTTGACGAAGTATTTTCCGGAGGTCTGCGCCACTTCGGGAGAGCTTGCCAGATAAAGGGACACTTCGGCGCCTTCCTTCGAATTCAGCATGAAAGGTTTTACCACGGCGATGATCAGCTTGAAGATCAGCGGCGGATCGGCGCCCCAGATATTCGTCGCGACCACGCCTGGGTGCAGGCAATTGGCGGTCACACCGGTTCCTTCCAGTCTTCGTGCCAATTCGAATGTGAACGCGTTCATGAGCAGCTTCGATTGCCCGTAGGCGGCGAAAGAATTGTATTTTCGAGTCTCGAACTGAATATCGTTCATGTCAAGACGGGCGCGGCGCTGCGCCTCCGACGAAACATTGATGATCCGCGAGGGCGCGCTGGCCTTCAAGAGATCGAGCAAGAGAAGCGTCAGCAGGGCCGCGCCCAAATGGTTGGCGGCAACCGTCATCTCGATGCCGTCCGCGGAAAGCGTGTGGGTGCGCATGGCCGCGCCTGCGTTGTTGATCAGAACATCGAGGCGAGGATATTTCTCATGGATTTGCGTCGAGAGAGCGCGGATCGAGGCCTGCGAAGACATATCCGCAATGAGAAGGTCGAGCGCGGACGAGCCGGATTCCCATTGGATTTCGGCGAGCGCGGCCTTGCCTTTTTCGGGGTTGCGACAGACGAGCAGGACACGAGCTCCCATGCGGGCGAGACCGAGCGCGGTCTCTTTTCCGATGCCGCTGTTCGCGCCGGTGACGATGCAGGTCTTGCCAGTCATGTTGTCCGTTTGCGCCATGTCCGGTCCTTCGCGATGTTCGCGTGGCGACACAATACATTACGCATCGGGCCGCGCTCAAGCAGCGATCCACGACGATGGAGTTATGCGAGGGGAAGATTCGCTTCGGCTTCGAGGGTTGAATCGGCGCGGTCGCCCGCGAGGAATCGGGCGTGGCCCGCGGAGGCAATCATCGCGGCGTTGTCGGTCGAAAGGGCGCGGCTGGGGAAATAGACCGCGATGCCGCGGCGCGAGGCTTCCGCTTCACAGGTACGGCGAAGCTCGGAATTGGCCGCGACGCCACCCGAGACGAGCACGGAGCGCACGGCGTGCTCCGCGGCTGCGGCGAACGTGCGAGCGACGAGATTATCGACAACGGCGCGCTGGAAGCTTGCAATCAGATCGAGCGTTTCCGGAGTGCAGAGCGGGCGCAGGGCGTCGGCGCTGCGTTCGCCGAGGGCGAGCGCCTGCCGGCGAGCTTCGATTTTCGGCTGGAGTTGAGGATTGCGCCGCAGGTGATAGAGCACGGCCGTTTTGATCCCGCTGAAGCTGAAATCGTGCGGGTTGCCGCTCATCTTCGGCTCGGCGAAGCGAACGGCTCGCGGGTTGCCGTGCACGGCGAGCTTGTCGATGATGGGGCCACCGGGATAACCGAGGGCGAGCATCCGTGCGACTTTGTCGTAGGCTTCGCCGGCGGCGTCGTCGCGGGTCCCGCCGATGCGCGCGTACGAGAATCTTCGCGAGCCGTTCTGCGATTCAGATGTGACGTAGTAGAGAATCGTGTGGCCCCCGGAAACGATCAGGCAAACGGCGGGCAATTCCGGGCGACGACCGGCCGCGTACGCTTCGAGTAGGACAGCGTGGACGTGTCCCTCGAGATGGTTCACGCCGATGAGCGGCTTGCCGAGCGCCATGGCGAGCACTTTGCCATAGGTGAGTCCGACGAGAAGCGCGCCGATCAGGCCGGGGCCGCGCGTCACCGCAATGGCATCCACATCACGCAACTCGACGCCGGCCTGTCCAAGTGCTTCGCGCACGACGGGGACGATCTGCCGTAGATGCTCGCGCGAGGCGAGCTCCGGGACCACGCCGCCGTACTTGCGATGAATGTTGGTCTGGGAAGCGACGACGCTCGAGAGAATGCGGTGTCCGCCGGCGACGATGGCGGCGGCCGTCTCGTCACAGGACGATTCGATGCCTAGAATCAGATGTTCGCGACTGCTTACCATCACGCCTCAATCTTGCGGGTGGTTCAAAAACGCTATGTTAGCATAGCGAAGGTTGCGCACTTCGCGCGCACAAGCGAGGGGGCGGGGGATTCGGAGAGAATGAGCGGACAAACGAAGAAGGTGCGGAAGGCGGTCCTGCCGGTGGCGGGGCTTGGGACGCGGTTCCTGCCGGCGACGAAGGCGATGCCGAAGGAGATGCTGCCCGTCGTCGATAAGCCCTTGATCCAGTATGCAGTAGAGGAGTGCATCGCGTCTGGAATCGAACACGTGATTTTCGTGACGGGACGGCACAAGAGCGCGATCGAAGACCATTTCGATTTCGCGCCGGAGCTGGAGAGCTTCCTCGAGGCGCGCGGAAAACCAGAGCTGGCGAAGATGGTCCGCGAGATCAGCGGCGAGCTGCTCTTCAGCTACACGCGGCAGCGGGAGGCGCTGGGGCTGGGCCACGCGGTGCTATGCGCTGCGGAACTCGTGGGCGACGAGCCGTTCGCGGTGCTGCTTGGCGACGTGATCATGGACGGGCCAGTGGCCGCGACGCGCTCGCTGATGGACATCTACGAAGCGACTGGGGCGGGAGCGATTCACGTCGAGCAGGTCCCGCGCGAGCAGGCGCATCTCTACGGAATCGTCGATGCGAGTCCGGTGAAGGACTCGCGCTTTGGCGAGCGGCTGCTGCGCGTCAAGGACATGGTGGAGAAGCCGAGCGCGGAGAAGGCGCCGTCCAATCTCGCCGTGACGGGCCGGTACGTCCTTCCGCCCGAGATCTTCGACTATCTCCGGACGACGAAGCCCGGAGCAGGCGGCGAGATTCAGCTTACAGACGGCCTGCGGCGGCTTGCCGAAGACGGCAAGATGATGGCCTACATCTACGAAGGCAAAACGTACGATGCGGGCGACAAACTCGGCTTTCTGCAAGCCACGGTTGAATTCGGACTGCGGAATCCGAAACTCGGGGACGGCTTTCGCGCGTACCTGCGCGGACTGAAGCTGTAGGCGGGCGCCCGCCCGAAGAATTCCTGCGATTACTTTTTGCGCTTTGAGGACGCTTTGTTAGAGCTGTCGGAGGCTGCGGGCTTGGATTCGGCGGGCTTTGAGTCGGATTTTTCCGCGGCCTTCGGCGGATTGGCGTCGCCGGAGCTTTCGGCTGACGATGCGGCCGCACCCTTTCCCGCGTAGTCGGTCACGTACCAGCCCGACCCTTTGAATTGAATCGCAGGCGCCGCCTGCTGGCGTTCGGCCTTGCCGCCACACTTTGGGCACTTCTTCGTCATCGAAGCGGAGACGCTTTCGATCTTTTCGAAGAGGTCGCCGCACTTTCGGCACTTGTATTCGTACAGCGGCAAGCGAAAGCTCCTTTCGCAGCAATCACGTTCATATACATCAAGACGGCAGTTCCAAATCAGACTTCCGCTACGCGTCGCAGGACCGGAATTTTCGCCTCGCGCAAGACGTGCTCGACGACGGTCTCCCGAAGCCGAGAGGCGTCGTAGTCGAAGTGGAGGCGATTGGTTTTCTCGTCAAAGCGGAACTTTTGCAGTCCGTAGGTGTTCGCAAATTGGCCGAGCGCGCGGAACTGTTCCGGCTTGAGGCGACCCTGAAGCTCGTAGGTCACGGTCATAAATGTCATGCGTGAAATTATAGCATCGGCGCGGCGCCGCGGGCATGCTTACAGTTCAAGGTGCCGCAGGCGCAACGCATTGCTGATAACAGAGATGGAGCTGAAGCTCATCGCAGCGGCGGCGATCATCGGGCTGAGGAGCAGGCCAAAGGCCGGATAGAGGACTCCGGCGGCTACGGGCACGCCGATGGAGTTGTAGACGAAGGCGAAAAACAGGTTCTGCTTGATGTTTTTCATCGTCGCGCGACTGAGCGCCCGCGCGCGCACGATTCCGCGGAGGTCGCCCTTCATCAATGTCACGCCCGCGCTCTCCATGGCGACGTCGGTGCCAGTGCCCATGGCGATGCCGACTTGGGCCTGGGCGAGGGCCGGCGCGTCGTTGATGCCGTCGCCGGCCATGGCGACGAAGCGGCCTTCGGACTGAAGTTTCTTGACGGAGCTGATCTTGTCTTCCGGGAGGACTTCGGCGATCACCTCGTCGATCCCGAGTGTTTTGGCGACGGCTTCCGCCGTGGTGCGTGTGTCTCCGGTGAGCATGACGATGCGGATGCCGTCGTCGTGGAGACGGCGAATTGCTTCCGGAGTAGTTTCCTTGATGGGATCGGCTACGCCGATCAGACCGGCCACACTTCGGTCTGCGACCAGAAACATAACGGTCTGGCCGCCCGCGCGCATGGCTTCCGCGTTTTCGGCGAAGTCGCGCGGATCGACATTCATTTCGTCGAGGAGTTTGCGATTGCCCAAGGCGACTTCCTGCCCACCCACGCGGCCGCGGACGCCCCTGCCGGTCAACGATTGAAATGCCGCGACTGGAGAAAGCGCAATTCCTCGCGCCTTGGCACCCCCGACGATCGCGGCTGCCAGGGGATGCTCACTCCCTCGCTCAAGGCTGGCCGCGAGATGAAGGACCTTGGTCTCGTCGAAGCCCTGTGCGGGCACGACTAACATCAGCTTTGGCTTGCCTTCCGTAAGCGTTCCGGTCTTGTCCACGACCAAGGTGTCGACTTGGCGCAGGTGCTCGATCGCTTCCGCATTCTTGAACAGCACGCCCATCGTGGCGCCTTTGCCGGTGGCGACCATGATCGACATCGGAGTGGCGAGGCCGAGCGCACACGGACAAGCGATGATCAAGACGGCGACGGCGTTAATCAGGGCGTGCGCCATCCGGGGGTTCGGGCCCCAGATGGCCCAGACGGCGAAAGTCAGGGCTGCGGCTCCGACGACGACGGGCACGAAGTAGCCGGCGACTACATCCGCAAGCTTCTGGATGGGCGCGCGGCTGCGCTGGGCTTCGCTGACCATGCGGACGATCTGCGCGAGCAGCGTTTCGGCGCCGACGCGCTCCGCGCGCATGATGAGCGAGCCCGTGCCATTCACGGTTGCTCCGGTCACGCGGGCACCCGGCTGTTTTTCCGCGGGGATGGGTTCGCCCGTGATCATGGACTCATCCACGCTGCTCGATCCGTCCAGAATTACACCATCGACCGGGATTTTTTCGCCTGGACGGACACGGAGACGATCGCCGGGCTTGATCACGTCGAGCGGGAGGTCTATTTCAGTTCCATCGCCTCGAATCAAGCGGGCTATTTTCGGGGTGAGACCCAAAAGGGCCTTAATCGCCGCACTCGTCCGGCTTCTTGCCCGGAGCTCGAGCACCTGACCCAGAAGCACGAGCGTTGTGATGACCGCAGCCGCCTCGAAATAAACCGCAACCGTTCCGCCCGCGTCGCGGAAGGACGCAGGGAACAGGTTGGGAAGCAGCGCGGCGACGAGGCTGTAGACGTAGGCAACTCCCACGCCGAGTGCGATCAGGGTGAACATGTTTGGGCTTCGGTTGATGATGGACCGCCATCCGCGAACAAAGAAAGGCCATGCACCCCACAGCACGACAGGAGTAGCCAGAGTCAATTCGAACCACTGTCGAGCCGTCGGCGAAACTCGAATAAGCAACGACGAAAGCGCCGGGATGAATTCCTCCATGGCGAGCAGGAGCACCGGGATCGTCAGAATGACGCTGGCCCAGAAGCGGTGGGTCATGTCGATCAGCTCAGGGTTCTTCTCTTCCTCGGCCGCGACCGCCCTTGGTTCAAGAGCCATGCCGCAGATCGGGCACGAACCAGGCCCCGGGCGCACTATTTCGGGGTGCATGGGGCAGGTGTACTCGATCCGTGTTGCCGGCGCCGAAGGAACCTCGGGCTCGAGTGCCATTCCGCATTTTGGGCAGGCGCCCGGGTGATCCTGACGTACTTCCGGGTCCATCGGGCAGGTGTAAGTGGTTGTTTTTGCCGCGCCCGAAGCGGCTGGCTTGATGGTGGCCAACTGGACCATCTGGCTACTAGCAGCGGGGGCTGGGATCAGGTATTTCTCAGGGGCGGCGCGAAATTTTGCGGCGCAGCCGTCACAGCAGAAGTAGTATGTCTTTCCGGCGTGCTCGACCGTGGCCCGTGCTTGAGCCGGATCAACCGTCATACCGCAAACAGGGTCTCGTTCCATTAGGCCACTAACCTCGCACCAAGCTCATCATACGTCTATCGCTTTAGATTCGCTTCGGCCTGCATTTGATCCAAGGGAACCTTTTATGTGAGGCTCACGTATCTCACACCAGAACGTCGAAAAGCAGCAAGCGGGGGTTGTCCTTGACCTTGAGGGGCAGCAGCGGAAAGAACGGCCGAAAGCGTCGCAAGCGCTGGATTCTGTTGGGCGGAGGTGCAGTGACGCTCGTGCTGATTGTGGTTGCGGCGACTACGGCGCTCCGCCCGAGCCACATCATTGATCCGGACAAACTTGCCGCGGTCGAACGCGGAGACATCGCGCGGTCCGTGGTCGCCACGGGGAAGATCGAGCCCCTCACGCAGGTCGAGGTCAAATCGAAGGCGAGCGGAATCGTCGAGAAGATAGATGTGGACGCGGGCGACCGCGTGAAGGACGGGCAAGTGCTCGCCGAGTTGGACAAGGAGCAGCTTCAGGCGGCCGTCGCCGAAGAACGCGCCAACCTTGAAGCGGCCGAGGCTGCTCAGCAGGCCGCCGAAGCCGCGTATCAGAAGAATCTCGTGGACGCGGAAGGACCGGACGTCCCGTTCCTGAAGAGCGACATGGACCGCGCGCACGACTCTTACAAGCAGGGCCTGATCGCGCTGAACGCAATGCAGGACGCCGAAAAGAACTACCAGCTGGCGATCAACCGGCAGATGTCCGCGGAGCGAAACGCGGAGATGAGCAAGGCCCAGGTGGCGCAGGCGAACGCGCAAATCGCGCAGGCAAAGGCGGCGCTCGACAACGCGGAAGAGAACCTGCGCTACGCGACCATCACCAGCCCCATGGACGGCGTCGTGCTTTCGAAGGACGTCGAGGTGGGCGACGCGGTGAGCTCGATTCTGGTACTCGGCTCCCAGGCGACGCTCGTGATGACGCTCGGCGATACGAGCGAGGTGTACGTCAAGGGGAAGGTTGACGAGGCGGACATCGGCAAGGTCTATCTGGGACAGCCTGCGCGAATCGTAGTGGAATCGTTCAAAGAGAAGACGTTTCAGGGCAAAGTGACGAAGATTTCTCCGCTCGGAGACGAGAAGGACAACGTCACAACATTCGAAGTGCGCGTTTCGATCGTGAATGCTTCCGGCGAACTCAGGGCCAACATGAGCGCCAATGCGGAGATTATCCTTGAAGAAAGGAAGAACGTGTTATTGATTCCGGAAAGCGCGGTGATCTTTGACAAGGATAAGAACGCATCGGTTGAGATTCCCGATCCCAAGGCCGACACCGGACGACGGAAACTCGCCGTGAAGCTGGGCATTTCGAATGGCGTGAAGGCCGAAGTGCTTTCGGGCATGGCGCAAGGCCAGAAAGTCATTTTGCAGTAAAGCTCGGACAGAGAGCGGAAAATATCAAGCCGCGATGAATTTCAGCGACCTGCTCAAGGACACGCTTGACACCCTTTGGGCGCATAAGCTGCGCACGTTCCTCACGATGTTCGGAATCACCTGGGGGATTATCTCCATCACGCTGATGGTTGCAGCCACACAGGGCCTGCGCGTAGGGCTGAAGAAAAACAGCGAGTCATTCGGCAAAGACATCATGATTTTCTTTGCGGCGCGAACCAGCCTGCAAGCGGGCGGAATGCGCGCGGGGCGCGAGATTCACTGGAATGAGGACGACTATCTTTCCGTACTCGCCCAGGCGCCAGCATGCCGCTATGCCATCCCGGAAATCGGCAACACAGTTCCATTGCGCAGCCGCTACAACAGCGGCGATCTGCTCGTCGTGGGTTCGCTGCCGCCATTTGCCGGAGTCCGCAGTATCGATGTAAGCGAAGGGCGGTTCTACAACGACGACGACCAAGGGAATGTGAACCGAGTGGCGTTCCTTGGGAGCGACTCGAAGAAGCAGCTTTTCGGGAGCAGGCCGGCCATCGGCGAGACGCTCTGGATCGGCGATATCCCGTATTCGGTGGTCGGAGTGATGCGGCCGAAGATTCAGAACTCGAGCTACGACGGCCAGGACATACGCAAGGTGTTCATCCCCTACAGCGCGATGGTTCGCGACTTTCCCAATCGCCCGCCGGCGCCGCCGCACACGATCGATCACATGCTGATCGTGCCGAAATCGCTCGATCTGCATGAAGATTGCGAGCACGAAACGCGGGCCGTCCTCGCCTTGATCCACCGTTACGATCCTAACGATAAAGAGGCGGCGTTCGTCTGGGACACGATCAAGAACGCCAAAGCGAACGCCCTGATTGTGGACGGCATGGAATATTTCATGGGCGCCGTGGGAATCATTACGCTGTTCCTCGGCGGCCTGGGAGTGATGAACGTGATGCTGGTGGCCGTGCGAGAGCGGACGCGCGAAATCGGCGTGCGCAAGGCGCTGGGCGCGACGCGGCATGCCATCGTGAGCCAGTTCTTCATCGAAACTCTGATTATCGCGTTCCTGAGCGGCGGAGCGGGACTCGTCATTGCGTATGGCTGTTGCGCGCTGGTTGACCTGCTGCCGATGCCGCCGGTGTTCGCGGGCCTGCTGCCGACGTGGCAGTCGGGCGTACTGTCGTTTGTGCTGCTGGCAACGGTGGCCGTCCTATCAGCGCTCTATCCCGCGAGACGGGCAGCGGCCGTGGACCCGATCGAAGCGCTGCGCTACGAGGCTGGAGGATAGCCGCAAATGCTCGAAGAAGTTCTCAGGCAGGCGTGGTTTTCCCTGCGGCGGCAGCCGGTGCGTAGCTGCCTGACGATGGCAGGCATCGTCTGGGGAATCGTTGCCGTGACGATGCTGCTCGCCTACGGCACGGGTTTCCGGCGCGTGTTGATGCACACATTCGAGGTTTTCGGCCACGACATCATCCTCTGCTGGCCCGGTACCACGAGCGAGCAGGCGGGCGGGGAACGCGCCGGGCGGGCCGTCCGGTTCGAGCAGGCGGATATTAACGACATTCGCGCGAACGCCACGCTCGTGAAACAGTTGTGCCCGGAGACCGTGAAGTTTCTCGATATTTCGCACGAGGAGCGGTCGGCCAACACGGCGATCCGGGGCGTCTGCACCGAGTACGGCGAGATGCGCAACGAAATCCCGAGCGACGGACGCTGGCTCAACGACGACGATCAGGTAAACCGGCGACGAGTAGTCTTTATCGGCGCGCTGCTCAGGAAGAAGCTCTTCGCGGGGCTGCCGGCCGTTGGCGAGATTGTGAGAATCGACGGCACACGGTTCACCGTCATCGGCACGATGGACCGAAAATTCCAGGACAGCAACTACTTCACCAGCGACGATGAGTCGGCGTGGATTCCGTATTCGACCGCGGGCGACCTGTGGGATACGAAATCGGCGAGCGTGCTTGTAGCTACGCCCGTTGCGCCCGATGCGGACCTGAGGGCGGAGAAGCAGATTCTCGCGGTTCTGGCCGAGCGCCAGCATTTTTCGGCGACGGACAGACGGGCGGTGCCAATGGACAGCGCATCAGAATTCCGGCCGTTCTACGAGCTGATCGGCTACGGGCTCGAATTTCTGCTGCTGATCGTCGGGCTTTTGACTCTGGGGATCGGCGGCGTGGGCGTGATGAACATCATGCTCGTGACGGTGAACGAACGGGTGCACGAGATCGGGCTTCGCCGCGCCCTTGGCGCGCGGCGCCAGCATATTCGCTGGCAGTTTCTGGCGGAGGCTCTGGCGCTGACGCTAACAGGAGGCCTGGTAGGCGTGGTGATTTCGGTGGGCGTAGGCGCACTGATCGGCACGCTGCCATTCCTCGGGCCGGCCTACGAGGACACTTCCGGGAAGGTGGATATCCACATGCGGGTTTCGTGGGAGATTCTTGCCGCCTCGGTGGGCGTGCTGATCGTGGTGGGCGTGCTGAGCGGCCTCGTGCCCGCCATGCGCGCCGCGCGGCTCGATCCCGTCGAGGCGCTGCGTTACGAGTAGCTACTTTTCATTCAAGACGGAATTGAGGTAGGCCATCATCGTCGGGCCGGTCCAATCCTGCGGGCCGATGATCTTGCGGTCGATATGGCCGCGGCGGTCGATGACGTAGGTTTCGGGGTACATCGTCGTGCCGTAGTCGAGGGCGATGTGCTTTGAAGGGTCGCGATAGGTCGGGAATCCAATCTGATAGGTCTTCAGGAAATCGCGGTATGCATTTTCGTCTTCATCCACGCTCACGCCGAGAACCACGCCGCCGAGGGGCGCGATCCGCTGCTGCAACTCATTCAGCGCCGGGGCTTCGTCGACGCAGGGCTGGCACCAGGAGGCCCAGAAGTTTACAAGGACCACTTTGCTGCCCAAGTCGGAAAGGCGCGTGGGCTTGCCGTCCAGCGTGAATTGGAAATCCCGTGCGCGGCGCCCGCGCAGACTCGGCTCGCCGCCACGGTAGCTGGGTCGCGCAAAAAGGATTAGCAGACCAGCGATAAAGGCCAAAACAAGGCCTGTTTTCAGTTTCCGTTTCAATCCCTCGTCCAAGTCCCTATAATGAAAGCAATATAGCAGGAGTGCATTCAAACCGACAGCGAGCAGTTTAGCAGCCCGCGCGGACAGGAAGGCGAAAAGTTGGTCTCCGCCATCATTCCCGCTCGAAACGAAGAGGTCTCCATAGCGCGTGCGGTGGAGTCGGTTGCGGCGCAGCCGGAGATCGGGGAAGTAATTGTAGTTAACGACCAATCGAGTGATCGCACGGGCGAAGTTCTGGAAGGGCTGGCGGCCCGCATACCAAAGCTCAAAGTGCTTGAGACCGGCGACCTGCCGCGTGGCTGGGTGGGCAAGAATCGCGCGGCATCAGTCGGCGCGGCGGTCGCGAGCGGCGACTGGCTGCTCTTCACCGATGCGGATACGTTCCATTTGCCGGGTTCGACGCGCCGGGCGCTTATCGACGCCGTCGATCATGATGCCGTTCTGGTGTCTTACTCGCCCGAGCAGGAGATGGAGACTTTCGGGGAGCGGGCGCTGATTCCGCTTGTGTATTGTCGGCTGGCGGAAAGATTCGTGTTTGCACAGGTGAATGACCCCAGGCGGCCCGATGTCGCAGCCAACGGGCAGTTCTTGTTGCTGCTGCGCGAAGCGTACGAGGCGGTGGGAGGCCATGGGGCTGTCGGCGGAGAGATTCTGGAGGATGTTGCGCTTGCTCGCTTAGTGAAGCGCGCCGGATACGGGATATACTTCACCGCGCCCCTCGGCATCGTTCGCACGCGGATGTATCGTTCGTTCAGGGCGATGTGGGAGGGGTGGACGAAGAATCTTTATCCGCTGATGGGCGGAACGCCGCGGTCGGTACTGGTCGAACTGGCGGGCGTATTTCCATTCTTTGAAGCGCTAGCCTTAGTTCTGCTGTACGCTTTCGTTTTCCGAGGGCAGAGCGGATCGCCATGGCTCTTGCTGGCGGTCGCGTCAGCGGCGCTGAGTGGCGCGCACCTGCGATACGGCATAGCGCTGTATCGGAATCTTTTCCCCATTTCGTCCGTCCAATATTACGTCGTTGGAGTGTGCATCTATGCGGCCGCGCTCGTTGCGTCCTGGTGGAAGCACACGCGGGGAGCGGTAGCCTGGAAGGGAAGGGAGTACCGGGCGAAGACTGTATGATTCGAGTGACGCGCAAAGTGGAGTTTTCCGCGGCGCACCGCTACGACAACCCGGATTTTTCGCCGGAGGAGAATCGGCGCGTCTTCGGCAAGTGCAATAATCCGCACGGGCACGGCCACAATTATGTGCTGGAAGTAACCGTGGCGGGCGAGCCGGACCCGGCCACGGGGATGGTGCTTGACCTGAAGGAGTTGAAAGATATCCTGCAACGCGAAGTGGTCGATCGCATGGATCACCGTCATCTGAATTATGAGGTCCCCGAACTGGCAGGGAAGATTCCCACCTGCGAGAACATCGCGGCCGTGATCTGGAATCTGCTGGTGCCGAAGATCACCCAGGGAAGGCTCGATCGCGTGCGGCTTTACGAATCGCCGGATCTGTTCGCCGACTGCACGGCGGAATCGGATGGAACGGGGGGGCGCGCGTGAACGGCCCGCTCAAGCTCTCGCTGACGCGGCGCTACCATTTTGCGGCCTCGCACCGGCTGCACAGTCCGAAATTCAGCGACGAGGAGAACCTGCGCCTTTACGGAAAGTGCAGCAATCCGTACGGGCACGGACACAACTACGCCCTGGAAGTGACGATCACAGGACCGATTGATCCCGCGACCGGGATGGTTGCGAACCTGGGCGAGCTGGATCCGTTTGTCGAGCGCGAAGTCGTCGAAGCGTTCGACCATAAGTACCTGAACGAAGAGGTTCCGGAGTTTGCCGTATCCGTGCCGACGACCGAGAACGTTTGCCGGGAGATATACCGGCGGCTGAAGACGTTTCCGGCGGCGCGGCTCGAGCGCGTACGTATCGAAGAGACGAGCAAGAACAGCTTTGAGTTTGCCGGATAGATTGCCAAGAGCGGTCGGAAGCGAGCGGAGTACGCGATGGCGAAAACAACGACGGGTAAGACGACGCTGAAAGAAGCGACCGAGATCGTAATTCCGGAAGTTACCGGACCGGGCGGCATCGCCGACCTCGTGCGCCAGATGATTGCGCAGCTCGGTGAAGACCCCAGCCGTGAGGGATTGCGTCGCACGCCCGAACGGTTTGAGAAGGCACTCCGCTATCTGACGAGTGGCTACCGCCAGGACCCGGAAAAAATCCTGAACGGCGCGATGTTCAGCGTCTGCTATGACGAGATGGTGGTGGTGAAAGACATCGAGGTCTACAGCCTCTGCGAACATCACCTTCTGCCGTTCTTTGGAAAGTGCCACGTGGCTTACATCCCGAACAAAAAAGTGGTCGGGTTGAGCAAAATCGCGCGGCTCGTGAACATGTACGCGCGGCGTTTGCAGATTCAGGAGCGGCTCACGAGCCAGATCGCGCACACGCTTGAAGAGAGACTCAGTCCGCAGGGAGTTGGCGTGATCATCGAGGCGCGGCATCTGTGCATGGTGATGCGGGGCGTCGAAAAGCAGCATTCTGCGGCGATGACGAGCGCCATGCTCGGCATTTTTCGCGAGAACAAAGAGACCCGCGACGAATTCCTCTCGCTGATACGAGGCGGGAAGGCGTAATCCAACCGGCGCGCGCACGACCTTTACGTCGAAACATGCTCGAAACCCAGCGTCTTCTCTTGCGCCGCTGGCGGGATGCCGATCGCGAGCCTTTCGCCCGGTTGAACGCTGATTCCCGCGTGATGCAGTTCATGCCGGCCTGTCTGTCCCGCGAGGAAAGCGACCACCTCGTAGATCGCATCGAAGCGCACTTTGAGGCACGTGGATTCGGGCTCTTCGCCGTCGAGCTGCCGCGAAAGCGGACCTTCATCGGCTTCCTCGGGCTTTCCGTGCCGAACTTCGAGGCACACTTCACGCCGTGCGTCGAAATCGGCTGGCGAATTGCGGCCGAGCACTGGAATCAGGGCTTTGCCACGGAGGGGGCCAGTGCAGTGCTTGTGCAGGCCTTCGACGCGCTTGGGCTCGATGAAGTCGTATCGTTCACCGTGCCGGCAAATCTGGCGTCGCGCCGCGTGATGGAAAAGATCGGCATGAGCCGGGTGCCGGAGGACGATTTCGAGCACCCGCGTCTGCCGGAAGGGCACTTGTTGCGAAAGCACGTCCTCTATCGGATTCGGCGAAGCAGCCGGATGCCCTAAAAAGTGCGGCTCACGGGCCGGCGGGATTCGGAGGAGCGACCAGATATTCGTCGCCCGTGCGGCCCAACAGGAGTTCCCGCTGATGCTTCAGCATCTCGAGCTGGTTTGAAACCTGCACGAACTCCCGTTTTTGTTCATCCGATAGCTGCGCCCCAGATTGGTTCATCTCGTCCAGGCGAGCTTGCAGGCGTGGAATCTTGCGATCGAAGAATACCGGATGGATGGAGGGGGCCCTTGCGTGGCCGTTGCGAAGCTCCAGGCGATTGTTCTCGGTCCAGATCGGCATGATGCCGACATCGCTCAGCTCAACGCGGACTCCAGCGGGGCCGTAATCTTTCCTGACGACGGCGAATCTTGCGATGATCGAATCGCGCGGCTCGCCAGTTTTGTCCGGCATCAGATCTTGCACGTAGGACGCGGATTGGTTCGAAAGGAAATTCCCCAGCGAATAGAAGATCACTGTCTTGCGACGATCCTCGGTCAGATACGTCTCGATCGGTTGCAGGACGTGGGGATGATGACCGATGACGGCGTCGGCGCCGGCCTCGATCATCTTATGAGCCATTTCGACGTCTTCAGTGCGCGGCGCCGGGGCATATTCAGTACCCCAGTGAATCGATACGACCAGCAGGTCGCACTTCGCGCGCGCCGCCTTGACGGCGTCCAGAACGCCCGCTTCCTCGCGGCCAGGCGCACCTTCCGATTCGCCTGGGTAGGGGAAGAAAGCGACGTGCGGTTGGCTGTCCTTTTCGGGATTTCGGTGTCCGTTAAGCCAGCGCGTCATTCCGAGCCAGCCGACTCGAATGCCGTTCTTTTCGAGGATCACCGGCTGCCAGGCTGCGTCCGTAGTGGCCCCGGAACCCACGAAGAGGAGCCCTTGTTCGCGGAGATGGTCGAGAGTCTCGCCGAAGCCTGGATAGCTCTGATCGAAAACATGGTTGTTTGCAAAGGAGACGATCTTGATGCCGCTGAATTTCAGAGCTTCCAGCAGCGCCACCGGGGCGTCGAATTGGAAGGGCCTTGAGCCGAGCGAGTGCTGGGGCGCCACGGGCGTCTCGAGGTTCACGAAGCCGAAATCGACTTGCCGAAACACGTCGGCAACATCCGCAAGCAGGGCGTCCCAACCGCTGTGATCGCCGGTTCCTGTGTTCTCCCCGTGTGAGATGTCGGCTGATTTTTCGGTGGCGCCGGGCGCGGCGGCCATTGCGGCTTCAACGACGGGCTGGTGGGGAATCACGTCGCCGGCGACGGCAAACGTCACCCGGCTGATCTCTCGAGGATAATCGGATGTCGAGGCCCTCTGCGTCGGCCCTTGCGCGACGATGACGGCGGCGGTGAAGAGCGCCAGAGAAAAAAGAAATGCGCCGGCTCGGCGTGCTGTTCGGCGGGTGGAATCGTCACGCATATCTCTACATTCGAAGTCTATTGTACAAGTATACCTTGGACGAGTTTTCAGTACGGATTGCATGGCTTGAGATTTCCATCTTTTCCTAAACGGTTGTCCCGACTACACTTGGATTGGAAGCCACACCGCTGAGCGGCCGTTGCGAAGCCAAAATCCTTGTGGCACGCTCCAAAACTGTGTGCTAGCATCGGTTAGGTTCAAGAAGAGGCTAAAAGCGTAGAGTAAGGGCACGACGTTTCAGCGGGAGGGGCGAGTTGATGGGCGCAAAAGTCGGTGTAATCGAGCAGTTCCGGACGCATACGAAAGACACAGGATCGCCGGAAGTGCAGATTGCGTTGTTGAGCGAGCGCATCAACTACCTCACCACCCACCTCCAGTCCCATGCAAAAGATCATGCTTCGCGTCGCGGATTGATCATGATGGTCAACAAGCGCCGCCGGCTGCTGGATTATCTGAATCGCCGCGACCCGGATCGGTATCGCGAGATTGTGGAACGACTCAGCTTGCGTAAGTAGCGCGGATTTCTCGAGCGGCACCTCCGGCCGCATCTCCCTTCGCCGCACAAACCAGAGCCGGTCTGCGGGTCCTTGGGACCGCGATGCACGAGTGAGTTTGCCCGCTAGTCTTTGCCGCCGCATTTGCTTCGTTTCTCTCCTCTTCGAGATGCTTTTTCGAGATGATCTCTCGTACACGATGACCGTTCCCGGTGAACCGGGGCAGAAGGATGTGACAGGATGTTTGAACAAGTAAGTTTGGACCTGGGCGGGCGGAAACTGACGCTCGAAACGGGCAAGATGGCCCGCCAGGCGCACGGCGCAGTTGTGGCGCGCTACGGCGACACGGTGGTGCTCGCCACAGCGTGCATGGACAACAAGGCAACCGAAAAGGATTTCCTACCGCTCACGGTGGATTACCGCGAGTACACGTACTCAGCCGGAAAGATTCCCGGCGGGTTTTTCAAGCGCGAAGGCCGCCCCTCGGAGCGCGAGATTTTGACTTCGCGGCTGATCGATCGCCCGCTGCGGCCGCTCTTTCCAGAAGGCTGGGCGACGGAAACGCAGATCGTTGCGATGGTGCTTTCAGCGGACAGTGAGAACGACCCGGACGTCATCGGCCTCACCGCGGCTTCCGCGGCGCTCTACATTTCGAAGATTCCCTTCGTGAATCCGATCGCGTGCGTTCGCGTCGGGCTGCTTGACGGAAAGCTTGTGATCAACCCGACCGTTGCGGAACAGAAGACGAGCCTCCTGAACATCGTCGTTGCCGGCTCGGCGGACGCAATCGTAATGGTTGAGTCGGGCGCGCTCGAAGTTTCCGAAGAAACAGTTACAGACGCGCTTGAATTTGGCCACGCCGCGATCAAGCAAATCGTCGGAGAGATCCGCGAACTTGGCGCTCGAGTCAACCAGCAGAAGGTAGCGGTGACGCCGCCTGCGTTTGACGAAGCGCTCTACCAGCAGATCACGCGGCAGTATGGCGAACGGCTGCGCGATGCTCTCGATACGGCGAAGCATCCGAAGCTCGAAAGCTACGGTCTGGTCGACGCGATCAAGGCCGAGATTTTCGCCGCAGTTCCGGAAGACGACGAAGAAAAGAAGAAGCTTGCCTACCGGGCCTTCGAGCGGCTCCGCGAACACATCTTCCGCGACGACATGCTGAATCGCCGGCGGCGTCCGGATGCGCGCGCCTTCGACCAGATCCGGCAGATCACCTGCGAAGTGAGCGTGCTGCCGCGAGTGCATGGGTCCGCCCTTTTTACGCGCGGCGAAACGCAATCGCTCGCCACGGCAACGCTGGGGACGAAAGACGACATGCAACGGCTCGATCTGCTCTTCGAGGAAGACACGTTCAAGCGTTTCATGCTCCACTACAACTTTCCGCCGTTTTCCGTCGGTGAAGTCAAGTTCCTGCGCGGCCCGGGCCGCCGTGAAATTGGCCACGGCGCACTGGCCGAGCGTGCGATCGCGAACCTGCTCCCGCCTGAGACGGAGTTTCCGTACGCGGTGCGCGTCGTTTCGGACATCCTCGAGTCGAACGGATCGTCGTCGATGGCCACGGTGTGCGGCGCTTCGCTTGCTTTGATGGACGCGGGCGTGCCGCTGAAGTCACCCTGCGCCGGGATCGCGATGGGCCTGGTGGTCGAGGGCGACAAGTACGCCATCCTCACGGACATCGCCGGCGCCGAGGATCACTACGGCGACATGGATTTCAAGGTTGCCGGCACGCGGCAGGGAATTACGGCGCTCCAGATGGATATCAAAGTGGGCGGCGTGAGCGTCGCGATGATGCGGGAGGCGCTTGCGCAGGCCCGCAAGGCACGCCTCCAGATTCTCGACACGATGGACGTCACGCTTCCAAGCGGGCGGCCGGAGATCTCCACATACGCGCCGCATCTGCACATGCTCAATATTCCCACGGACAAGATCCGCGACCTGATCGGGCCGGGCGGCAAGAAGATTCGGTCGATCATCGAAGCGACGGGCGTGAAGATCGACGTGATGGACGACGGCAAGGTTCACGTCTTCGCGAGCAGCGGCCCGGCTGCCGAGGAAGCCCTGAAGCTGATCCGCGAAGTGACGGCGACAGCCGAGATCAATAAGACCTATCTCGGTAAAGTCGTCCGCATCGCAGAGTTCGGCGCTTTCGTCGAGATTTTCCCCGGCACCGACGGGCTGCTGCACATCAGCGAAATTGCGGAGCAGCGCATCCGCGCCGTTCGCGACGAGTTGAAGGAAGGCGATCAGGTGCTGGTGAAAGTTCTCGCGATCGAGGGAAACAAAATCCGGCTGAGCCGCAAGGCCGTTCTGCGCGATCAGCGCGACAAACAGGTCAAGGGCGAAGCCGCGAGCTAAACGCAAGCAAGCCGGATGGGTTTTCAGCAGCCGGAGTCGAAAAAGTCGAAGGGGAGGCGAATCATCGCTTCCCCTTTTGTTTTGCCGATTCAAGTGGGGCGCCGCAGCACGTACTTAGCACGCCCACCTACTGCGAAATCCGCTCGATTCGGGCTCCCACGGCACGAAGCTTCTCTTCGATTTGTTCGTAGCCGCGATCGATGTGGTAGACGCGGTCGATCCAGGTAGTATTGTCTGCGACGAGCGCGGCGAGGACCAGTCCTGCGCTGGCGCGCAAGTCCGAGGCCGTCACCGGTGCTCCGGTCAAGGGTGTCGGCCCGGTGACGACGGCGACATTGCCGTCGATCGTGATGTTGGCGCCCATGCGCAACATCTCGCTTGCGTGCAGGTAGCGATTCTCGAAAATCGTTTCGCGGATATGCGAGACACCCTGCGCCTGCGTGGCAAGCGCCATGAACTGCGCTTGCATGTCCGTCGCGAATCCGGGGAACTCCGCAGTCTCGATGTCGGCCGCCACGAGCCTTTTCGCCGCGCGCACGCGCAGCGAAGTCGCACCCTCGCAGCGAATCTGGACGCCGCACTCCCTGAGTTTGTCGATCACAGCGCCAAGGTGCCGGGGCTCGCAGTTCGTCAGCAGCAATTCACCCCCCGTGATGGCACCTGCAACCAAAAACGTTCCTGTTTCGATTCGATCGGGGATAACGGCGTGAGTCGCCCCGTGGAGCTTTTCAACGCCCTGCACGCGGATCGTGGGCGTGCCAGCGCCTTCGATTTTGGCGCCCATTTTCGTAAGGAGATCGGCGAGATCGGGAATCTCCGGCTCGAGCGCCGCGTTTTCGAGAATGGTCTCGCCCTCAGCAAGCACGGCTGCCATCAGGATATTCTCGGTCCCGGTGACCGTGATTTTGGGGAAGCGAAACGTGGTGCCACGCAGACGCTTGGCGCGCGCTTCGACGTAACCGTGATCCATCGAAATTGCGGCGCCGAGCTTTTCGAGCGCCTGAACGTGAAGGTCGATCGGACGCGCGCCGATCGCGCAGCCGCCGGGAAGCGAAACTCGCGCGTAGCCAAAACGCGCAACGAGCGGCCCAAGGGTCAGGACGGATGCGCGCATCGTTTTCACGAGTTCGTATGGTGCTTCTGCGTGCGACACCGTTTCAGTCTGGATCGTGAATTCGCTCGGAGGAAGGTCCGGGCTTTCGACGCGGCACCGCATGTGGACGAGCAGTTTCGCCATCGTGATGATGTCGCGGACGTGAGGAATGTTCTTAAGCTGTACCGGCTCCGCGGTCAGTAGCGCCGCTGCCATGGCCGGCAGCGCCGCGTTTTTCGCGCCGCTGATCTGGACCGTGCCTTCCAACCTTCGGCCGCCTTGAATCCTGAATCGATCCATGTCCTATTTTCGCCCCTGAACCCTTGTGTTCGCCTGTTGTTTTCGTCCGGCTTCGAGAACCTGACGCACGTTTCCGCCTGTCGCTGCGAGCATTCTGCGCGCGTCTCGGGCGCTGGCGCCGGTCTTCAACATGACGAGCGCCGCCGGCAGATCGTGGCCCGCCTGACGCAGAGCGTGTTCCGCAGCGGACAAGCTTACACCGGCGACCTCTTCGAGAATTCGGGCGCCGCGGCGGCGTAACTTATTGTTCGTCAGCGCGACGTGCACCATCGAGTTCTCGTAGACTCTGCCAAGTCGCACCATCGCAGCCGTAGAGAGCAGGTTCAGGACCAGCTTCTGCGCCGTGCCAGCCTTGAGCCGCGTCGAGCCCGCGATAGCCTCCGGGCCCGTGTCCGGCGCGATCGCAATCCGCGCGCGCCGTGCCAGCGGCGACCGCGGGTTGGCGGTAACGCCGATCGTCATTAGACTGCGGCGGCCGGCGAAATCGAGCGCGCCGAGCACGTACGGCGTCGTGCCGCTCGCCGAGAGTCCGACGACGATGTCACCTGGCCTAACGCCTGCGCGGCGCAGATCGCGCGCGCCATTCGCAGCTGAATCTTCGGCGCCCTCGGCCGCCTGACGCAGTGCCCGAGCGCCGCCCGCGATGATTGCTTGCACCATCTTGGGTGGAGTCCCGAACGTCGGCGGGCACTCGGCCGCGTCGAGAACGGCCAATCGACCGCTGGTGCCCGCGCCAACGTAGAAGAGCCTCCCGCCGTGGCGGAACGCTTTCGCGATGGCATCGACCGCTCGCGCAATCTGTGGCAGCACGCGGCGCACAGCCGACGCCACCCGCGCGTCCTCGCCGTTCAGGGCGCGCAGAAGGTCGAGTGTGGTTTTCCGATCGAGACCGCGCGAACGCGGATTTCGTCGTTCTGTGCCGGCCGGTTTCAAAGGGTTCTCGCGCCCGAAACGATTATAGCGGGAGGGCGAACTCCGGTTAGAAGATACCGTAGAACTCGGGTGCAAATTGTGCCGAGGGAGTTATCGGGCCGCAGGCGACCCGGTCGTGAGGCCGAGGGCCTCAAGGATGGCGTCGTGGAGCGCGGGGCGCACCTGGCGGATCTTGTCGTTGGTTCGAGTGGGGTTCACGCGGTTTGTCAGTAGAACCACGAACAACCTTCGGTCGGGGTCGATCCAGAGGGACGTGCCCGTGAACCCCGTGTGGCCGAAAGTGCGCGCCGAGAAATAACGACCCGACGAAGAGGGTTCGACCGGAACGTCCCAGCCGAGGGCGCGAGCGGAGTCACCGACGGCTCGCCTCGCGGTGAATTGGTCGATTGTTGCGCGAGCAAGGAGACGATGATGCGCGTAGATGCCGCCGTTGAGAATCATTTGCGCAAAAGCTGCCACGTCGCCGGCGGTCGAAAATAGCCCCGCGTGTCCGGCTACTCCTCCCATGGCCCAGGCATTCTCGTCATCCACTTCGCCGCGGACAAGGCGCTTGCGGTACGACATGTCGTTTTCGGTGGGAGCGATTCGCGCGTGCAGGCTCCGCGGCGGATTGAACATTGAGGAGCCCATCGCGAGGGGCGCGAGGATTTCCTGCCGGGCGACTTCATCGAGAGAATCGCCCGTCAGGCGCTCCACGACTTCGCCAAGTAGAATGAATCCCAGGTCGGAATACTCGATCTGTTTTTCCGGCTCGCTTACGAGCGGTTCGGCCAGAACGCGCGCGAGGATCGCGTCTTTGCCTTTCGCATCTCTGTAAAAGTCGCGATGCGCAGGCAGGCCCGAATCGTGCAGCAGCAGCATTCGCACCGTTACACGGGCGCGCCAGGCAGGGTCCGGGTCGGACTTGGCCGCCGCCGCAAATTCTGGCAAGTAACGCTGGACGGGAGCGTCGAGGTTAAGTTGACCCCGCTGGACCAGCATCATGGCCGCGGTCGTAGTCACAATGGGTTTCGTGAGCGACGCCAAATCGTAGATCGTGCCGGGCGCGACGCGAGCGGCGTTCGCGTCGCGCGTGAGGGTGCCGAACGTATGAACGGCGAGCTGGTTGTTCCATCCGACGGCAAGCACGCCTCCGGGAAAGGCACCGTCCGCCACGGCACGGTCGAGCAGATTGTAGGCAGGCTTCAGGCGATCCGACACGGATGCGGGAGCGGGCTGCAGCGCCATCGGATTCGCGGCCACCTGCAGGCCGTCGCCGCGCTGCACCGCTCCGGGGACTGTGACCGGAATCTTTCCAGTAATCGCAACCTGGCCAAACAAAGCCCGCGCGACGGCACGCTGCGAGACGTCGTTTGTTGAGAACTCAGCCAGCCACGTTTTCGCGGCCGGGAATCGTTCGATCAGATAGGGGCTGCCGAACGACGCGATCACCACGGGCTTTCCCGCCGCGAGCAACTGATTCATGAACGCGCGCTGGTCATCCAGAAAGCCGACGTTCCCTTTGCGGTCGGCGACGCGCACGAAAAGCGCAGCGATGGCCACATCGTACGTTTCAGGCGCAGGCAGCTTGAGCGTGGTGACGTTCTTGAACTGGGTATCCGCGCGCAACACCGAGAGGGCATCCACGCGGGGGCGGATTTCGGGTTCGAGCGTTTCTCCGGGGAACGGGTCGGGGTCGGCCGACAGAGCCACGAGCAAGACTCGAAGCGGACGTGTTGCGTCGAGCGGCAGCAGGCGCAGCGAATCGCGCAGCAGCGTTACCCCTCGGTCGGCGATATTCTGCGCCTCGGCTTCAAACTCTGGACGCCCGAACGTCTCATTCAGCCGGGCGACGTCCACGAACCGGTTGCGGTTGAGTCCAAGCCGGCCTTTGGCGCTGAGGATTCGCCGCACAGACTCGTCAATCCGCTCCACCGGAATTCGGCCGGATTCCACTGCGGCTTTGAGGCCCGCCAGGGCAGCGTCAGGGATCGGGGGCATCAGGAGGACATCGGCGCCGGCTTCTACCGATCGCACGGCAACTTCACCGGGTGGATACAACGATGTGACTCCGCCCATGTCGAGCGCGTCGGTGACGATCAGACCGCGAAATTTCATCTCGCCGCGCAGCAGGCCGGTAAGAATCTTCGACGACAGTGTCGCGGGAATGTTCGGGTCCGGCTCCAGCGCCGGCACGGCAAGGTGTCCCGGCATGATCGAACTAACGCCCGCGCGAATCGCGGCGCGAAACGGAACCAGTTCGTTGCTGTCGAGTTCCCTGCGATCGCCGGACACGACTGCAAGCGCGAGGTGCGAATCCACGCTCACATTGCCGTGGCCCGGGAAGTGCTTGGCTGTCGCGAGCCCGCCGTTCTCTTCAACTCCACGGACAAACTGTGCAACGTATTCAGCCACGTCGTTCGGATCCTCGCCAAACGATCGAACATTGATGATGGGGTTGTCCGGATTATTGTTGACGTCGGCGTCGGGCGCAAAAATCCAGTGTACCCCCGCCGCGCGCGCCTCGATCGCGATGGCTTTGCCGACGTCGTGGGCGAACTTCGGATCGCGCGTGGCTCCGATTGCCATTGCAGACGGATAAGATGTCCCCTCGTCGAGCCGCATTCCCGTGCCTGATTCGAAGTCCGCACCGATCAGGAGCGGAACCTTCGCGTGCTGCTGCATCTCGTTCGTGATTACGGCAGTCGGGTAAACCTGGCTGCGCTCGATACCCAGTGGCCCGCGCGTTGTGCCGACAATCAAACCACCGACGTGGTTGTCCTCAACCTCGTGGAGGAGTTCCTTGTACTCGGGGCTCTCGGTCGAAGAGAAGGCGCCGAAGTACGAAACCATGAGCATCTGGCCGAGTTTTTCGCTCAGAGTCATGCTCTTGAGCATCCGCTCGACCCAGTTTGCCTGCGAATTCGGCCCACGGCTCTTGCTGCGAGGATTGTTCTGGGCGCGGGCGGAGGGTGTCATGAGCCAGAGTGTTGTGAGAAGGATCAGCGTTAGCGCCGAAAAGCCTCGTCTGTTGTTTCCGGAACGGGGCTCATTTTTTGACGCCTGCATCCTGCGGCTTTATATAGCATAGGGTCTCATGGGGCACAATCGAGCGTCTGGTACGATGTTTCGTTTGCGTTCTCTCCGTGTACTTGCCACGGCGGCAATTCCGTTTCTTGTGGCGGCATTTCAATATGCGCTGCCCGGATCCCAGCAAAACGTGCGCTCTTCCAACAGCCTCAGCCACGTTCAGACCGGCGTCGACGTTCTCGAAGCCGATGGCTTTGCGCCGTTGCGTGGCAGACGGGTTGGCTTGATCACCAATCAGACAGGAGTTGACTCGCGGGGCCGTCGAACCATAGACCTTCTCGCGCACGCGCGTGGCGTCAAGCTCGTTGCGCTTTTCAGTCCCGAACACGGCATTGCCGGGCGTGCCGACGCGGTCGTCGAGAACGCGAGAGACGCGGCGACGGGTTTGACGATTTACAGCCTTTATGGCGCGACGCGAAGGCCGACCACCGACATGCTGCGGGGCATCGATGCGCTCGTCTTCGACATTCAGGACGCGGGCGTGCGATTCTATACCTATGTTACGACGATGGCGTACTGCATGGAGGAATCCGCGAAGCAGCACATTGCGTTTTTCGTGCTCGACCGTCCTGACCCGTTCGGTGGCGAGGCCATCGAAGGACCAGTCCTCGATCCCGGCCGCACCTCGTTCACGGGATATTTCTCCATGCCGGTGCGCTACGGCATGACGATGGGAGAGCTTGCGCGGATGTTTAACGCCGAAAACAAAATCGGCGCGGACCTGCACGTCGTCGCAATGCGCGGTTGGCATCGTCGCGAGAGCTACGATCAAACGGGTCTCGCGTGGATTCCTCCGTCGCCCAATCTTCCCACGCTGAATGCCATGTTCCTCTATCCGGGGATCGAGGTTTTGCAGGTGGGCGGCGTATCGGTTGGCCGTGGCACCAATACGCCGTTTGAGATGATAGGGGCGCCATGGATTCGCGGGGAGGAGCTTGCGGAGGCGCTAAGTCGCCGAAAACTTTCGGTGGTGACTTTCGCACCCGCAGAATTCACACCGAGCCAGCAAGCTTACGCCGGAAGGGTCTGCCATGGCGTCAGTATAACGATCGTCAATCGCGGCACGTTCAAGCCCATGCTCATGGGTCTCGAAATCGCGGAAGCCCTGCACCGCTTGTATCCGGAACAATTTCAACTTGAGAAGATCGTCGGACTGCTCGGCTCGCAGTCCACAGTTGATCGCCTCGAACGCGGTGATGAGCCGGCGGCTATCGTCGAGGGGTGGTCCAGCGATCTCGAAAAATTCCGCCAACTGCGTGCAAAGTATCTCCTGTATGACTGACATTCTAGCGCACCTCTTCCACCCCGATCTATTCCCCTCGGATTTTCCAGCCCAATCGTTTCGGCGGCTGCTCTAGCCGCCGCGCCGTGTCCCTTGCCGGGCTAGGCCCTGGTTCGAAGGCGGGTTGGCAAGCAGACTCGCAACGGAACCAACGGTGTAAGTCACGATGGTTCCGGCAACGACATACCAGGTATAGGCGAGAGGAGTCAGGAATCTGGCGGTGACCACCGCTGTGATTCCCGTCGCAAAGCCGATCAGCGCCCCGGTCTCGTTTGCCCGGCGGTTCCACAGGCCGAGCAGAAAAACGCCCAGGAAGCCGCCGTAGGTGATCGACGCGATCGTCAGGCCCGCTTCCAGCACAGGTCCCCAGTGGACCAATCCCAGGCTCCCCAGGACGACGCCCCAGAGCAACGTCACTTTCCTCGACCGGCCGAGCGGCTGCGTCCGCCCGGCGACGCCGTGGCTCGCGCCCAGGTCGATGATGGTTGAAGACGCCAGCGAGTTGAGCGAGCCGCTCGCGTTCGACATAGCCACTGCAAGAATCGAAGCGAGCACTAACCCAACCAGGCCCACAGGCATCTCGCGGACGATGAATTCAGGCAGGATGCGGTCGGCGTCCCCGCCAGGTAAGGGCAAAGATGCGTGTTGTGCGAAGACAAAAAGCATCACGCCGATCACCAGAAAGAGAGCGAACTGCAGGGACACGATGACGCCGCTTGTGAGCAAGGCTGTTTTGCTGTCGCGCTCGTTCCGCGCAGCGAGCAGCCGTTGCACAATCGTTTGGTCGGTGCCGTGACTCGCCATCGTCAGAAATGTCCCGCCGAGGATCCCAGACCAGAAGGTATAGCTGCGCGTAAGAGTGAATCCAAAGTCGAAAACTCTGAACTTTCCTGCAACCGCGGCGCCTTGCGCGACCGCCGGCCAGCCGCCCGGAATTTTGTGCAGCAGTAGACCGAAGGCCGCCACGGAGCCAGCCAGGTAGAGCGTGAGCTGCACCACGTCCGTCCAGATCACCGCGCGCATCCCGCCTTCGAATGTGTAGAACAGAGTCAAGGCGGCGACGATCGCGATCGACAGGCGATCTCCCGTCCCGAATGCGACGCTCACGACCTTGCCCACAGCCGAGATTCGCACGCCCTCGGCCAGCGCGCGTGTGCCGAGGAAGGTGACTGCGGCCGCCGAGCGCATCCGGGCGCCGAAACGCCTTTCGAGAAGCTGGTAAGCGGTGTAAAATTCGCCGTGGAAGTACTGGGGGATCAGGACCACGCAGAGAACCAGCCGGGCTACCAGATAGCCCAAAACGAGTTGTAAGAAACCAAGGTTTCCGCTGTAGGCAATCCCCGGCGTGCCGATCACGGTGAGAGTTGAAGTTTCCGTCGCCACGATCGAGCATGCGATCGCCCACCACGGTGCTGTCCTGCCGCCGAGGAAGTAGTCGCGCAGCGTCTGCTGCCCGCGGCGGAAGCGAGCGCCAAAGAGGGTGATGCCTATGAGATACAGCACGATGAGCGCGAGGTCGATTGGGCTGATTCGCATGGCGCCAAACCGGGCGCGGTCGCGAGATGCTAACCGCCCGTTTTGCGGAGTGTCAAGTAGGGTGAAAGGGGTCCATGCCAGGGAAAATCGCGGCTTCTGATGCCCGCTACTTTTTGGGATTCGACGGTGGCGGGACAAAAACGGAATGTGTTCTTGTGGATGCGGAGGGCGACGTTCTGGCCCGCGCTTTTGGAGGGCCATCGAACCCGCTTCGCACGGGCTACACCAGGGCGTGGTTCTCGCTCAGCGAAGCCGCCGACTCGGTTTTGAAGCGGCAGAAGATCCATGCAGGTCACATCCGGGGGATTTACGCCGGTTTGGGGGGGGCGGGGCGTCTTGGAGTTGTACGGCGGGCTACTACGTTTTTCGAGCAGGGCTATCCGAACGCCTTGGTGCGTGTGACGACGGACCTTGATATAGCACTCGAAGCGGCGTTTGGGGCGGCCGAAGGAATTATTTTGCTCGCCGGGACCGGTTCGGCAGCTTTGGGCCGGGACGCGGATGGGCGCACGGCCCGCGCCGGCGGTAGAGGGCCATGGTTTAGCGATGAGGGTAGCGCCTTCGACATCGGACGCTGCGCGTTACGAGCGGTCGTGCTTGCCGAAGAAGGGCGAGGCCCAATTACGGCACTCAGAAAGAGAATTTTCGCATGGCACCAGTCCCGGGACTGGGACTCGCTGCTGGAGCAGATCGCCAAGAATCCGGACGATGTCTTTCCGAAGACGTTCCCGCTGGTCGCGGAACTCGCGGACAAGGGCGACAACGTGGCTCGCGAAATTCTGTCGGCGGCGGCCAAGTCGCTTGGCGAACTCGCGTCTTGCGTTGTGAGGGAACTGGGATGGCGAGACCGGGAGATTCCTATCGCCAAGGTCGGAGGCGTGTACGGGCGATCGAAGGAATTCGATATCGCGATTGATGCGATACTAACTGGATTGTTCCCGCGGGTGCGCTTCGTACCGATCGCGGTTTCCCCGGCCGAGGCGGCGGCCCGCGCTGCCGTCCGACTCGGCAGGGCAAAAGGAAATGCCGCCTGAATCTGAAACGCAAACAGGCCATGCCCGCGCGGCTTCTGGTGACGAGCTGAAGCTTCTTGTTCACGAGGCAAGCGAAGAGACGCTGCTGGCTGTGCTCGAGAACCCCAACCTGAAAGAGGAACACGTCACCCTGCTGCTGGAGCGTCTCGACT
This sequence comes from Candidatus Acidiferrales bacterium, assembly GCA_049523255.1. Taxonomy (GTDB): domain Bacteria; phylum Acidobacteriota; class Terriglobia; order Acidiferrales; family UBA7541; genus Palsa-295. The sequence goes on from JBEKNB010000010.1 coordinate 36,475, forward strand.
TGTCGGCGAATGTACTTTCCGCGATTGGAGGCGAGGGGAAATGGATCGCCGCCGAAAGCGTCCGGGTGCGTTTGGCGCGGCATCCACGCACGCCAAAGCGCACCGCCCTCGCCATGGTGAGGCAGCTCTATCTTTTCGATCTCCTGCGGCTGAGCCTGCTGCCGTCGACTCCGGCCGACATCCGGCGCGCAGCCGAAGAGGCCATCGTCTCCCGCGTGCCGCATCTTCCCGTGGGCGAGAAATTGACGCTTGCGCGCCGAGGTCCATCCCGCGTGGCAGGAGCGCTTCTCGCCGAAGGGCAGCCGCAAGCCACGAAACTCGCGCTCGCGAACCCGTTTCTCACGGAGAGCCAGGTATTGAAGGTGCTGGCGAAGCCCGGCGTTGCCGAGCGTGTCGTCGCGGCGATCGCCCGGCATCCAAGATGGTCCCGCCAGTACGAGGTTCGGATGGCGCTTCTCCGTAATGGGCACGCGCCTGTGCCGTCAGTCCTGGAGTTCCTCCCCGATCTTAAGCTACGCGACCTGAAGGAAATCTCGACGATCGCGGAACTCGCGGCGCCCGTTCGAAAGTACGTCGTTCAGGAGATGGTGCGCCGGGCGAAAACAGAGGAACTTCCTGAACGTTAACGGTGTCATATGTTTGCTCGGGAGGATTGATGTCGAAGAAGCCTACGCATATCCGATGGATCATCGCTCTTGGGGCCGTCGCGTTTCTCGCCGTGCTTGTCTACTCCTCTTTCCAGCAGGCCCGCGAGCGCTACGAGGTGTGCATGACATTCAAGGGCGCAACGCACTGCGCCACCGCCGCCGGTTCGAGCTATGACCAGGCCGTTCGCAGTGCGCAGGGAATCGATTGCCAGCTTCTCGCGAACGGGCGCGACGAGAATGTCGTCTGTTTAGATCAGCCGCCGGCAAGTGTTCGCCCCGTCCGATGACGCGCTGTTTGAATTGCGGGGCGGAACGGAGTGACGACGTCTGTGATTCCTGCGGCCTCAGCTCGTCCGCGGCTGAGTTTTCTCTCCGCCGGCGGTTGCTCAACCGCACGGGGATCTTCATGCTCGGTTCGCTTGCGTTTGTGGTTGCGAGCGGCCGCTATCCGGCCCTCGAGCTGGACGGGATTCTGATTTTCATTGGAGTGCTTTTCTTTTTGACCCTGGGGCTGGCCATCTGGCTTGAGCGGCGCGCTCTGCGCCATGCGGAAGTCGAGGCTCTCAAACGAGTGTACTATGGCTTGGTACCCATCCCGTGGCTCCTTTCGGCCCTCCTTTTGGCAAATGGCGCGCTCGACCGCGCTGCTCCGCAGGTGAAAGAGGCGCGCGTAGTCGGGAAATTCTCGATGCGCGGACCGCTTCCCAGCCAGCGGTTGGTGGTGACTTCGTGGCGAGAGGGACACCGCGTTGAGCGCCTCGCCGTCGGCCGCACAGACTTCGACAGTTTCAGCCGCGGTGATCTAATTGAAGTACAAGTCGGCGGTGGATTTGTCGGCATTCCCTGGGTCGCTGGGGTCTCGCATCGCTAAGTTCGAGGAGGTGCCTGGAAGGACCCATCGCTCCGCTCATCTTGTGGTGTGGTCGTTTGCGGATGCACAGACGCGCGGGTGAACTTCACTCAATAGAGATACCGCAGATCGCGCGGGTGCGGCAGCTCCACTTCGAGGATGCGACCGTAGTCGCCCAGCGTCAGCTTGATCAGTTCGGCTGGACCCACGTCTCGCACGCTCCAATCGCTGCTGGGAACCAAGCGGGACGATTGCGCGAGATCGCCGGTCTCGATGTCGTTTCCTTGCTTTTGTAGATCGGACGGAAGCACCGAGTAAACGAGCCTGGCCTTCGCATCGAGCATCAGATAACGGCGTCCGAGCAGGATAAGAGCCAGGTCCGCGTCTTTCTTCTTGCTCTTTTTGTCCGGCTGGTAGACGCCGGACGCGATGGGCGGCTTGCCGTCGAGTTTTACTTCTCCCTCATCGATCTGCTTCCAATGTATGCGCCCCGCTTCGTCGCCCGCCATCGCAGCACATGTGACCATAAGAGCGGCGGCAAGCAAGAGCGCTGCTCGCGTGAACAGCGCGGCTCCGCGGCTGCCCCTGTCTCGGCGGTGCACTTCCTCGGATGTGCAATTCATTGCGAGTCGAACGCGTCGCGGGAGGGCGAGGCTTGAAGGAGGGTGAATCGCTTGGCTCCGCGTTCCCGTGAACGGTCAGCCGACGCCTGGCGGACCTCGATCACAACCTGACCTCGCCGAGAGACTTATCAAGAAGCTGGATGCCTTCATCCACGTCGGCCTTGGAAATGTTCATCGGCGGAGCCATACGGATGACGTTGCCGTACAGCCCGCCCTTGCCGATGAGCAGACCATTTGCGCGCGCGCGTTCGAGCACTTGAGCGGTTTCTGCCGGGGCCGGTTCCTTGGTCGCGCGGTCACGCACGAGTTCGAGCGCCTGCATCATGCCCATGCCACGGACGTCGCCGATGAGGGGGTACTTCGCTTGTAGTTCCTCGAGTTTCTTTCTGAAATAGCCGCCGACGGCATGCGTGTTCTCGAGGAGATTCTCCTCTTCGATCAGCTCAATCACGGCGCGCGCCGCGACCGATGTGACTGGATTTCCGCCAAAGGTCGAAATCGTCAACCCCTGAAACTTGGCCGCGAGTTCCGCGGTCGTGACGGTGGCACCCACGGGGACGCCGTTTCCCATGCTCTTCGCGCATGTGATGATGTCCGGAATGACCTCCCACTGTTCGATTCCGAACCACTTTCTTCCCGTGCGCCCGAAACCTGTTTGGACTTCGTCGGAGATGAAAAGACCGCCGTAGTCCTTCACGATGCGGTAGACGATCTTGAAATACTCGGGCGGCGGAGTGATGAATCCCCCCACCCCTTGGATGGGCTCGGCGATGAACGCAGCGATGGATCCGCTCGTCGCGGTTTGAATTAGATCCGCGACATCGTTTGCGCACGCGACGCCGCAATCGGGGTATTTCAGGTGCAGCGGGCAGCGATAGCAGTATGGGCTCAGTGCGTGGGCCACTCCGACCCCGATGACCCCACCCTTACGCCAGGCCGCCTGCGCGGTGACGGATTTTGCGAGCGCCGACGAGCCTGAGTACGCGTGCCGCAGCGCGACGACATCGTAGGTCGCCCCAGCCATGCGGGCCAGCAGGATGGCCGCTTCGTTCGCTTCGGTGCCGGAGCTAGTGAAAAAACTCTTCTGAAGTTTCCCCGGCGTGATCTGCGCGAGCTTCTCGGCAAGTGTGACGATGGCCTCATTGGGAAAGAGCGTCGATGTGTGCTGGAGCCGGTCAACTTGTGCTTTGATCTTCGATGTGACTTTGGGGTTGCAATGTCCCACGCCAATCGTGACGATTCCTCCGAAAAAGTCGAGGTATCGCTTGCCTTCGATGTCCCAGAGGTACTGCATTGAGGCATGATCCGCCACCAGGGGCTCTTGGTAATAGTTCGTGACCGCGGGCCACAGATATTCTCTGTGCTTGCGCACGATTTCTTCGCTCCGGCTTGCGGCTGTTTTCCCGGTGGTCGTCATCCGAGGATCCTTGTTGTTTCTTTACGAAGTCTATCCCGGGCCTCTGCCCCCGGCAAGGGCGCTTCGGTAGCCGCACACCAGCGCTAAACAGGCAGCGCGATTCATTGGACTTCTTCTATAATCCGAGTTAATGGAACGCATATTGAGAAACTTGTTGCGTGCGTTGGGCCGGGTCTTCCCGGATTGCGTGACGCTCAGCCAGGCGATCGCGTTCAACATGTTCCTCGCGTTCTTCCCTCTGCTGCTCCTGGCGCTGGGCCTTCTGAGCGGCACCAGGCTTTTTCATGACGCCCTGCGCGAAATTCCAGACCGCCTCAATTTGATTCTTCCCCCTGGCAGTTCGGAAGTCGTGACCGCCTATTTCGTTCGCAAGGCGGTTTATCCCTGGAGATGGGTCTTCCTTGGGCTCGGCGGAACTCTGATCGCGGGCACCCAGGTTATGGTGGGTTATATCGAGGGTTTTCGTGTGATCGAAGGGGATCTGCTGCGGCCCGGATATTGGAGCCGGCAGTTCCGCGCCCTGGGGCTTCTTTGCGTGACAATCGTACCGATGCTGGCGGTCGTCATTCTCACCGTGTTCGGCAAGCAGGCTCGTGCCTGGTTAACGCTCCATACCCGCTCGGCTTATGTTACACGTGAACTGGAGCTGGCTTTTTACGGCATGGTTGTTTTCGTGCTCGCAATGGGCGTTCTCGTGATGCTCTATCGCCTTGGGCGTCCCGGCCATCCGGGATACACGGACTTGCTGCCCGGCGCGGCGGTGTCGACGATTCTCTGGTGGGCTGTGGATATCTCTTTCGGCTGGTATGTCCGGAAGATGCCGTACGATGCCGTGTATCGTGGTCTGGCTGCGGCGATTGGCCTGCTCCTATGGATGTTTCTGACGGCCATGATTGTCCTGTTGGGGGCAGCGTACAACGCTGAGGCGCGTGAGGCGGCAGCCGAGGCGCGCTCGGTCGCGACGGGGGGGCCAAGACCAATCACCATTCAGTAGCCGACTCTTCGCCCAAGCCCCGGGCTGCTACACTGCTTGTTGCTGGCGTTTTTACCGGAGGGGCAATGAACATTCACGTCGAGTGCTATGCGGGCCATCGCGCAGACGAGCGCCCTCTTCGATTTGTACTTGGCGGTCGTGAGTACGAGGTCCGCGACCTCGATGGACAATGGTATTCCCCACAAGCCAGCTACTTCCGCGTCTTGGCCGGTGACGGTAACTATTACGTGCTCCGTCATGACGAGGCGCAGGATGTCTGGACTCTGGATGGTTTTCGCGCAGCCTCCCCCGAATACAACGAATAGCGTTTCCTGCTCTTAGGATTGACTACCCCGCCCCCACGACTTTTTCTGCTCCACGGGGTTAAAGTTGGCTGGACCTATGGAACCGACCAAAACAGCTCGGCGCACTATCGAAGTCGGGCGCCGGGCGATCAGGACGCCGACCAAGGCAATTTGCCGCCTGGACGCCGTGGGCGCTGCGTGTGCGTCCGCCGCCTTGGCCATCCTGCTGGCAGTTCCACTGGCTATGGCGGCTCGGCCCGCAGATGCAGACAGGCCATCCGCAATGTCTTCCACCGATTCGAAGTTGCCGCCGCTCAACAAGAAATTCAAGGGCAAGCTCCCGATCACGGAGCTCACCGAAGACGAAGCCATTCTTCATGCGCTCAATCGATTGGCATACGGACCGCGCCCGGGAGACGTCGACCGAGTTCGTCAGACGGGCCTCGAAGAATGGATCAACCAGCAGCTGGATCCCGACTCCCTGGATGATTCCGCCCTCGATAGACGCTTGGAGAAGTACCCGACCCTCGGAATGTCGTCGCAAGAGTTGCTCGAAGAATTTCCCCCGCCCGCCCTCGCCGCAAAGCAGGAAGGCGAGACGACGCAGCAATACATACAAGAACAGCAGCAAAAACGCCGCGAAGCGATGGCGCAGTCAATGGACGCGGGCAATGGGAACGTCGACAAGGCGCAAGAGCAGCTCGCAAAGATTCAGGGCCCGAATCGCATTATCGCCGAGCTCTCGATGGCGAAATTCGATCGAGCTGTATACAGCAATCGCCAGCTCGAGGCGGTGCTCGAGGATTTCTGGTTCAATCACTTTAACGTCTTCGTCGGCAAGGGCGCCGACAAGTGGATGCTCACGGCCTATGTGCGCGATACGATTCGCCCGCACACTATGGGCAAGTTCCAGGATCTGTTGATCGCCACCGCCAAGAGCCCGGCGATGCTGTTCTACTTGGATAATTGGCTCAGCGTCGATCCTGTGGCGTTCAAGCAGCATCAGCAGGAACTCGCGATGCGCCGTGCGCGCTACCAGGGCCTCTTCGGTGGCGGTTTCGCGCCGCCGTTTGGATCTTTTCCGCGGCCAGGAGCGGGCGTTCCCGGAGCCCAAGGCGATGCACGCCCGCAACAGCAGGACCGCGGCCTCAATGAGAATTACGGTCGTGAGGTCATGGAGTTGCACACGGTAGGGGTCACCGCCGGCTACACGCAGCAGGACGTTATCGAAATGGCCGAGTGCCTGACGGGCTGGACGGTCCGCGAACCGCGGCGCGATCCCCAATACATTTTCAGGCCCGAATTTCACGCCGAGGGCAAGAAAGTCGTGATGGGGCGCACATTTAACTACGGCGGGGAAAAGGACGGCGAAGAAGCCCTGAAGATGCTGGCAAACGACCCGCACACGGCGCAGTTCATTTCGAGCGAAATGGCTCGCCACTTTGTTTCGGATGATCCTCCCGAGGCGCTCATCGATCGGATGGCGAGGACTTACGAGGTGACCGGCGGCGACATTCGCAGCGTTCTCAAGACGATGGTCTATTCCCCGGAGTTCTGGTCGAAGAAGGCATATCGAGCCAAGGTGAAGACGCCGTTTGAACTGGTCGCCAGTACAGCGCGCGTTCTGGATGCGGACGTGACGATTTCGCTGCCGATGGCGCAGTGGGTCGGACGTATGGGCGAGCCGCTGTTTCTGTGCCAGCCTCCGACGGGTTATTCCGATAAGGCGCAAACCTGGGTGAATAGCGGAGCGCTCCTGAACCGCTTGAATTTTGCTCTCGCATTTGCGACGAACCACCTGCCCGGAGCCACTGTGGATTTGAATGCAATGTTCGGCGACGACGCTCTGAGGGACCCCGAGATGGCTCTCTCTCGCTCGCTGGATCTCCTTCTCGGCGGCCAGGTTGATTCGCAAACGCGGCAGACGCTCGAGGCCCGGTTAAACGACCCCCAAGTCCTCCAGGCTCGTCTGGACGACCCGGTAAAGCACGTGAACGAAGGGTTGTTGTCGGGTCTGGTTCTGGGGACGCCCGAGTTTCAGCGGCGATAGGTTTTGCGAGTTGTCTGGGAACGGCCGCAACGGAGAACTGCAATGAGAATTTCTCGGCGCTATTTCCTGAGGGGCGGCGGGATCGCGATGCTTGGCATGGCGTCCCTCCCGTCGTTTCTACAGCGGGCTGTAGCTGCCACAACGGCCCCCAATAAGAAGAAGATCGTCGTGCTGTTTCAGCGCGGTGCCATGGACGGCTTGAACGTCGTCGTGCCGTTCGCCGAGCCGAATTACTATCGCCTACGCCCGACGATTGCGATTCCCCAGCCGAGCCGTGGCGGTTCCGAGGCAGCCATTGACCTCGATGGGTTCTTCGGGCTGCATCCCAGCCTTCAGCCGTTGCAGCCGCTCTTTCAGAGCGGCCAGATGGCCATCGTCCAGGCCGTTGGCTCGCCCGATCCGACTCGGTCTCATTTCGACGCACAGGATTTCATGGAATCCGGCACGCCCGGCACGAGGGCCACCGAGGACGGATGGCTGAATCGAGCGTTGCAGTCCATGCCCGAGGATCAGGCTTCGCCCTTCCGTGCCGTTGCCTTTGGCCCCTACCTCCCGCGTACGCTGGTGGGCAACGCCCCTGCCATCGCCATACCTGATCTCAATCAGTTCAAGATGTATGGCCCGCAGCAGACGGTCGAGGGCGGCTTTGAAGCGATGTACGCGCAGACTGTGGATCAGGTGATGCGCGAAGTCGGCCAGGAGACGTTTGCGGCGATAGGCCAGCTGAAGAAAATCAATCCCGACTCCTACCAACCTGAGAACGGCGCGCAGTATCCGACGAGCCGCTTTGGACGCAGCCTGATGGAGATTGCCGAGCTCTTCAAAGCCGATGTGGGGCTCGAAGTAGCATTTCTCGACAGCGGCGGCTGGGACCACCACGTTAACGAGGGCGGCGTGCAGGGACAGCTTTCATTCCTTCTGCGCGACCTGGGGCAGGGAATTGCGGCGTTCCATCAGGATATGGGGGACCGCATGGGTGACGTCGTTTTCGTCAGCATGTCCGAGTTCGGACGCACGGCCCGCGAAAACGGCGCAGGCGGCACCGACCACGGCCACGCGAATTGCATGTTCGTGATGGGCGGCGACGTCAAAGGTGGAAAAGTCTACACCCAATGGCCGGGGATGGACGAGGGCCAGCTTTATGAGGGACGTGACCTCGCCGTTACCACGGATTATCGCACCGTTCTCAGCGAGATTATCTCAAAACATCTCGGCGACCGCGATCTCGGGACGGTCTTCCCCGGCTTTGCAGACGATCCGCGCCAACGCCTTGGTCTGGTCAGAGGATGAGCGAGGGCAAGCGCTACTCCTGCCCCGCCTTGATCCGCATCCCATAGAACGACCGGTGGACGAAGAAGAAGGAAACCGCGAAAAACACCGCCGCGAGGATGTGCGTCAATCGGGTGTTCCCCTGGGAAGCTGTCAGCGACACGGCCAATTCCACCGCGAGCAGACCAAACAGCGTCGTAAACTTGATCACCGGATTCAACGCCACGGACGAAGTGTCCTTGAAGGGATCGCCCACAGTGTCGCCGACAATCGTCGCGTCGTGTAGCGGGGTCCCTTTCTGCTTGAGCTCGACTTCAACGATCTTCTTCGCGTTGTCCCAAGCGCCACCGGCGTTGGCCATGAAGATCGCCTCGTAAAGACCAAAGATCGCGATGGAGATCAGGTAGCCGATGAAGAAAAACGGCTCGACGAACGCAAATGAGAGAGCGGCAAAAAATACGGCGATGAAAATATTCAGCATCCCGCGTTGCGCGTACTTCGTGCAGATTTCAACCACCTTCTTGCTGTCCGCGACCGAAGCTTTCTCGACGCCCTCGAGCTTGATGTTCGCCTTGATGAACTCAACCGCTCGGTAAGCGCCGGTGGTCACCGCCTGTGTCGAAGCGCCGACAAAATAGAAGATCATCGCGCCCCCGGTGATCAATCCGAGGACGAAGGGAGCGTGCAGGAGAGAGAGCATGGCGACATTCGTCTTGAGCCCGTTCGTCAGTGCCATGATGATGGAAAAAATCATCGTTGTTGCGCCTACGACGGCCGTGCCGATCAATACGGGCTTCGCAGTGGCCTTGAACGTGTTCCCCGCGCCGTCGTTTTCTTCGAGCAGATGCTTGGCACGCTCGAAGTTGACGTCCATATTGAAGTCCTTCTTGAGCTCCTGCGCGATGTTCGGAATGGTCTCGATCAACGACAGCTCGTAGATCGACTGCGCGTTGTCGGTGACCGGGCCATAGGAATCGACAGCGATAGTTACGGGGCCCATGCCCAGGAAGCCGAACGCCACAAGGCCGAAAGCAAATACGGGGGCAGCGATCATCAGGTTGCCCAGCCCCTGCAAGCTGACGAGATATCCGATGCTCATCAGAGCGACCATCGTCAATCCCAGGTAATATGCGGAAAAATTCCCGGCCACGAAGCCCGAAAGAATTCCCAGCGACGCGCCGCCTTCCTGCGCCGAGCTCACAACCTCGCGAACGTGCCGCGACTCCGTCGACGTGAAGACCTTCACAAGCTCGGGGATGATCGCACCCGCAAGCGTTCCGCAGGAAATGATCGTCGCGAGTTTCCACCACTGCGTCGAATCGCCGCTCAGATCGGGAATGATATAGTAGGAGATCAGATAGGTCATCGCGATCGAGACAATCGACGTGATCCAGACCAAAGACGTCAGCGGTGCCTCGAAGTTCATTTCGTCCGCGTTGCCGTACTTCGCCCGCGCGATCGCGCTGTTGATGAAGTAAGCCGCTGCGCTTGCCACCAGCATCGCGATGCGCATCACGAAGATCCAAACGAGCAACTGCACCTGTACGACCGGATTCGTGACGCCGAGCAGAATAAAGGTAATCAGTGCGACGCCCGTGACGCCATAGGTCTCAAAGCCATCGGCGCTGGGCCCCACCGAGTCACCGGCGTTGTCACCGGTGCAGTCCGCGATTACGCCGGGATTGCGCGCGTCGTCCTCCTTGATCTTGAAGACGATCTTCATCAGGTCCGAACCGATGTCTGCGATTTTGGTGAAGATGCCGCCGGCGATTCGGAGCGCCGCCGCGCCCAGCGATTCACCGATCGCGAATCCGATGAAACACGGTCCGGCGTAGCTTCCGGGGACAAACAGCAGGATGATAAGCATCATCAGTAGTTCCACGCTGATGAGCATCATGCCGATGCTCATGCCTGCGCGCAGGGGAATCTGGTAGATGGGATAGGGCTTGCCGCCGAGTCCCGCAAACGCAGTGCGCGAGTTCGCGAAGGTGTTGACGCGAATGCCAAACCACGCAACTCCGTAGCTTCCCAGGATTCCCACAACGCTGAAGAACAGGATCATGACAACCCGAATTGTCTCGTAGTGAAGCAGGACGCCGAAGTAAAGCACGATGATCGCGGCGATGAAGATCCACAGCAGGAAGAGGAATTTCCCCTGCGTGACGAGATAGGTCTTGCAGGTCTCATAGATCAATTCAGACATCTCGCGCATCGAGCGATGGACGGGTAGATTCTTCAGGCGCACGTAAATAGTCAGACCGAAGGCCAACCCGAATACGCAGAACAGGAGGCCCCACATGAGAAGCTTGTGCCCATCCACGACCCCGAGGAAATTCACACCCGACAAATCGGGAAGTTTCAGGTTAGCTTCGCCGCCTTCGGCCGCCATGGCCGGCGCCGCGGCAGTCACGAGCGTAGTTGCCAGCGCTGCGCCAGCCGCCAGAATCTTCCCGAAACGGAATCGGCGCAAACTCCCAGCCGTAAGTCGCGCGCCCGCGAGTGCCATGCGCATCAGTGATCCTCCATGGATAGATTTCATCAGGGGTTTTATTGGGGAACTTTCACCGCGTTGGTTTTCGCGTGCGTCGAGACGAATCTGTCCACACCCGCAAGCCAACCGTCCCAGCCAGAAGCAGCGTCCTTCCTCCGGATATCGGCTTCTTGAACAGAAGCCGCTATTGCGAATCATTCCCCAGCAGAATGCTCGTTTTTAGCAGGATTCCCTCGTTTCGTCAAGAAAATGACCCCGTCAAACTGCGTACGCCGATAGGTGCGTGAAACGGCCGTGTTAGAATCGCGCCATGGGGAAGCGCGTCATTTCGCCCGGGGGCATTGTCGACGGCGTCGTCGAATTGCCCGGCGACAAATCGATCTCGCACCGGTACGCGATGCTGGCGGCGCTGGCCGAGGGCCGTAGCGAGATACTCAATTACGCTTCTGCGGCGGACTGTCGAAGTACGCTCGAGTGCCTGCGCCAACTTGGTATCGAAATCGAATTAAGCGACCGGCGAGTCCGAATCAACGGCCTCGGCCTGAACGGCTGGAAACAACCGCGCAAGCCGCTCGACGCCGAGAATTCGGGTTCGACCATGCGGATGCTCGCGGGCGCGCTTGCGGGCCAACCATTCACTTCTACGCTCACCGGGGACGAATCCCTTCGCCGCCGCCCCATGCGGCGCGTCATTGAGCCATTGCGCCAGATGGGCGCCGAAATCCAGGGCAGCGACGGGGACCGCGCGCCGCTCAAGATTCGCGGAGGCCATTTGCATGGGATTGACTACACTCCGCCGGTTCCCAGTGCGCAGGTCAAGTCCGCTGTTCTCTTGGCCGGGCTCTATGCCGATGGCGTAACGACCGTCCGCGAGTCGGTCTGCACGCGCGACCACACGGAGATCGCGCTGCGCGAGTTCGGCGCCGTAATCGAAGCAACCAAGGGCACGACTCGCATCCATCCACGGCCCAAGCTCACCGCGCAACAGTTGGTGGTCCCGGGCGACCTTTCCGCAGCCATTTTCCTGATTTCCGCGGCGCTCGTATTGCCGGAATCTTCGCTGATGCTGCACAATGTCGGGCTCAACCCCACTCGCGCTCGCGTACTCGACTTCCTGATTTCCATTGGCGCACCGATCCACGTTGCCTCGTTACAGATGAGGCATGGCGAGTTGGTCGGCGATGTTTCCGTGCGCCACGCGCCCCTCGCGGGAGGAGAAATCTCGGGGCCGCAGGTCGCCGAAATGATCGATGAGTTGCCCATGCTCGGCGCTCTTGGCCCTTTCACGGACAAGGGAATCGAGATCCACGACGCGCAGGAATTGCGCGTGAAAGAAAGCGATCGCATCACAGCCCTGGCCGAGGGACTGCGGCAGATGGGAGCCCGCGTCCAGGAATTCACGGATGGCCTGCGGGTAGAGGGTAGGGAAGCAGGGAAGCTTCACGGTGCCAGGGTCGATCCGCAGGGCGATCACCGCATCGCCATGGCCCTCGCCGTGGCCGCGCTGGCCGCGGAGGGCGACACGACCATCCGCGACGCCGACTGTGCTGCCGTTTCCTTTCCCGAGTTCTTTGCAACGCTCGACCGGCTGCGCGGAGCCGAGAAGAAATGACAGACGAGCCGGGGGTCAGTGTGACTTGCGCAGATGGATCGTGCCGTACGTTGTCGCGATCGTGATCCTTGGGCCGGGCCCGCCGTACCTTCCGTTGAGCCGCCCTGTCTCTTCGTCGTTTACTGGCTTCAGCGATGGCCCCTCGAAATCGCTCTCCACATCGCCGGACCGAGAAGTTGCAGAAAGTTCAAACCCGGAGGGCGCGGGCAGCGTTAGGTCCACATCCCCGGAGTCGTTGGCGACGTTCACGTTCGCGAGGGGCGGGGCGGAGTAGCCGACCTTGACGCCGCCCTGCGAATCGACGATGTCGAGTTCTCCGCCGACGTTCTCAACGTCGACGTCCTTGTTGTGAGCTACGAGCCTTACGTCTCCCGTGACATCAGAGATGTTGATGTCAGAGGGATCGAGTTCCATTCGTCCCGTCATGTGTACGATCGTAACGTCGAACCACGGTGACGTGCAGCGCGTGGTTTTCGCCACGTTGCGCACGCGGGTTGACCCCAGGAATGCGCCGTCGATCGTGACGCCACCCCTAACGTCGGTGACTTCCACGTCGTCTCCTCGTCCGCTAACGTGCAAGTCTCCGCGGACATCGGCGATCCGTGCATCGCCCTTCTGCAACTGGGCGCTGACGGTCCCGCCCGCGTCGTGTATCTCGACGTCCCCGTTCTCAGCATGGGCGTCGATGTTTCCGGCGACTCCGGAAACCTGGATATCACCGTGTGCCGCGTCAATCAACAAATTCGATGTTTTCGGGACCTGGACGTCCAGGTCGACGTTCACCCAGGCCCCTCCAGTGTCCTGATTCACCGGACGGATGCGTACGTCGTTCCCCTGCGGCGCTATCTCAATATCCATGTGTTTCATACGTTCCTGCGCGGCTGCCTCGCTCGCGCCCGGCGCGGACTTTGTCGCGCTGACGACCAGGGTCTTTCCGTCGCCGGCGTGAACGGTGATGTTTCCCCGCCCAGTCGTGATTTCGATGCGCGCGCCCGCGGGAATCGTTTGCGTCGGGAGCGCGATGCTTTTCGAATAGCGCTGGTTGAACGGCGGTATTTCGATGTCGAGATCGCCGTAGTGATCGCGAATCCAGTCGCGGAAAACGAATGCTCCAAGCACAATTGCAATCAGCACGAGCAGAGCGGCTTCTCCGCCGGAAAGAAGCGCAGGGCGGGCCTGTCCTGCGTGCCTGGACGACAGGTGGTCGATCAGCCTTGCCACTCCCCAAAGAATGATCAGAAGCGGCCAATAGAGCCGGATCAGATGGCCGAGGCCCAGCATTGGGTCGAAGCGATTGAGAAGGAAGATCACTCCGAGCAGAATCAGGAGAAGTCCCGCGAAAAATGAACTTCGGTTTTGGGGGCCGCTGCTCACGCACTCCTCACACGTGACCTGCGCTCGAAGCGACTGACTGAGCGAACAGCACGACGCCGGCCACGATTAGGAGAATGGGCCAGAGCTGACCCATGTCGTAATGCGTGTACTCACCCACGAGGAAAATCGCTCCAATCGTAATCAGCATAACGGGGCCCATCAGGCCCCGCACGCGGCAGCGTGCGCACGAACAACGAGGTTTCATTTCGTCTGCCATGGGTTTTCGCTCCTACGAACTCCTCCTGATTCGGTCGGCGAGCAGCCACACGCCGAGAACAATCAAGCCTAACGGCCACGCTTTCCCCAACCAATCCCACTCGAGCAGTCCCAGATTGGCGAGGAGCAGGAAGGTGCCGAGAGCGACCAGGATGATCGCACCGACCGGCTTCCGGCCTTCTGTCGCGACCGGAGGCGCTTGCTGCGTGCCGCCTTCCTGCCGGGCCTTTGCGACGCGATAAGCTTCGATCGGCATGTACAGATAAAAGCAGGCCAGCGTGATGCCGAGGAACGCGTGGTAGCTCCCGGAAACGTCGCTGCTCTGCGCAGCGACGAGCCCGCCAAAAACCAGCACGTGGATCAGCGCTTTGATGTACTCGCCGTTGTAGACAGCGCCCAAGCCGGGAATGAATCCAAGCGCCAGCGCGATGGCGGGATGCGCGCCACTCCGTGCGGGCTGTCGCTCGGCTGTGGATGCGGAGACCATGCTTGCAAGGCAGGCTTCACAATAGAGCGCGCCGCGCACCTCCCGTGTGCACTCGGGGCAGAGCGGCTTGCCGCAGTTACGGCAGAAACCGGTCGCATCCACTTCTGTATGGACAGCGCATTTCATGGGCGGCTCCTGGTGGTATTCGGCGAAGCTTCGGACCAGCGGTTCGCCACCGCGAACCCCAGCACGCTTTCCACGGGCGCTTGGTGTTGGTCGAGGCTCGGATTTGTCTGTGACTTGTCCTGGGGGTCACGTGAAGGATGCTCCGGCTCGGGCTGCGATCCGAGGCGCGACTGAATCTCGTACACAACGCGCAGGTCGTTCACGAATTTTGCCCCGCGCGCGTAGGACAGATGCACTTGCCGATTGGCGGTACGCATGAGCGCCGCCAGCTTGAAGTCGGCCAAGCTGACGCTTCTCGCATCAGGAACGACCGCATGGAACAAAATGACGAACGAAGCCGCCGCGGTCGCCACTCCCATCGCGAATCGCGGCTGCCAGATCGTTGGCACCCACCCGAACCATTGCCGCCAGCCTCGTACGCGTGTTGGAGGCCCGAGCGTTGCATCGAGAATCCGCCCGGCCAGCAGCGCGGGTTCTTGGACCGGTGCCAGTTGCTGCATCCGGCTGAGGAGGCCGCCGACTTGCGCCACGATTCGCGCGCAAGTGAGGCAGCCGGCGATGTGCGCCGAGAAGGCCGCCGCTTCTTCCGGCACAAGGGTGCCTTCAAGGAAGTCACTTAGCCGTTCTTCCGTTGCTGTGCAGTTCCAGTCCATCGATATCCGTCCTGGCCTCTATGCCGGAGATACTCCCATCTCGCCAAGTATCCGCGCCAGCTCGATGCGTCCGCGATTGATCCTCGATTTCACTGTTCCCTCGGGGACCTGAAGGACGACCCGAATCTCGCTGTATTCAAGTCCCTGGAGGTCCCGCAGAATCACCGCTTCGCGAAGTTCCGGCGAAAGCCTCGCAAGCCCGCGCTGTAGTTGCACGCTCAATTCGGCGGCTTGCGCCAGCCGGTCCGGCATTCTCTCCGGCGAATGTTTCTCTTCGAGCTGCGGCATGGCGTCGTCGATCGAATCCGTTATGCGGTCGCGGCGCGTGCGGCGGTAGTGATCCACCAGCAGGTTTCGTGTCACGCTTGTGAGCCACGTTGGAAACGCCCCATAAGCAGCCTGGTAGCTTGCCAGAGTTCGGTACACGCGCAAGAAGACTTCCTGGCTCAAATCCTCTGCCGATGCACTGTTGCCGGTGAACCGGTAGCACAGGTTATAAACACGACGGGTGTGCCGCCGCACCAGTTCCTCCCAGGCCGGCCCGTCGCCCCGGAGACAGGACTGAATTAATTGGGCGTCGGGCTCCAATCCTTCTCAGCCTCATAGCCTGCATCGCTTTCGGCCCCACTTAAGGAAACGTAAAAGCTGGCCGAAAGGTTCCGTGTTCTTGGGCCCCGATAGGCTTCTTAACCGGAATCTTATCTTAAATCGTACTCCTCCAAGCCGACGCTACCTCGCGGAGTTGGTTGCAGAGGGGGGTAAAGGCTCGCAACGCTTTGAGGCGTTTTGTGAGCTTTGCGGATAGTTCTTGGATCGTCAGGAAGTGTGGTTGCGTTCGCCGAAACCACAGGGCGGGTCGCCGAGCTAGGGTCGGGCCCCAGGGGCCCGAGCGATCTCGCTGCACCCTGAGACGGGCGTCCGTTGTTGTTCGTCGGGTGCCTACTCCCAGCCCGTTTTCGAGTTATAAGGCAACAGATAGCCCATCGCTTCGATCTCGTGAATCTTGCCGCCGCGAATGGCGAAGATTTCGGCCGCCTGAAGATCAATCGGTCCGAAATTCATCGGCACCGTATCTATCCCTGGAACGCCGGAAACCTTGATCGAACGGACGTTGCCGCGGTGGACGAACATCGGAAAGCTGAAGGCCAGCCCCTTTTCTTCGTCGATGATGATGATTCGCCGCGGCCATATCTTCGTGATGTAGCTGAGAATATGGGTGTTCATGGAGTCCCGACAGCCGAGCGCCCCAATCTTCGAGAACGAGCTGTTGCCGCCGCCGCTAGCTGAGTCCAGCGGACCGGGCTGGGGCGTCTTGTTTGTGGTCGTCTGCATGCCGTTCTCATGGCGCACGCAGTCGTCGGCATAGGGTGCCACATCGCCATTGCTCTCTTCGATCGAGTCGAAATACGCATTTGCGGCTCGGAACACTTCGTCCCGCGGCGTTCGCTCTGCTGGGGGAACCATTTCCACAAGCCCGGGGCGCGGCGTGACAAGGTTCGCCAGGCCGCCGGGCCTCAAATCGCGCGCCACTACGTGCTCGATCTCAGTAATCTTTCCGCCATCGACTTTGAGCCGCAACGCGAAAATGATCGGCTTGTTAAACTCCTTCATCACCCCATAGAACCCGATCTGGTGCGAGGTGGGATCGGCGGCGTAGACCTTGAAGGTCGTGGGGGCCCCAGATGCGCCCACCCACAGCCCATCGCCCAGCTGCAAAGTCGCGGTGTTTTCGGTGAATTTGACGTCGTTTGCCAATGGCAAGCCGCTCGGATCGTGTTTTACGAGGTCTGCAAGATATTCGTCGACCAGATTCGTAAGACATGCTCGATCGCATTCGGATCCCGACTGGGCTGCTTGGGCAGCCTCGGCTCTTGTTGCGCGTCCCCTGGCTCCGACAAAGAGCATCACAAACGCCGCAGCTATTGCGATCAGCTTTTTATGCATGTTAGCTTTTCCCCCGGGTAAATTTCAACTGCGCGCCATCCCACCAAAACGGTGCAGACAATACCACGAAAATCGTGGGGATTAAAGGCAGGCGCCTTGTTGCCGACACCTAGTCACCAGTCGTCGCAGAGTCGGCCCGTCATCCTTGACACCCTCTGAATCTTGCTGCTACGGTGCAATCCGGACGATGAAAAAGTCGCGAAGGTACCTACTGCTCCTGCTGGCCCTCCTGGCGGTCGGATACTTCTTTTACAAGTTTCGCAACGCCATCACGCTGGAGGGATTTCATTGGGGGATGGTGGCTGAATCGCTCCGTCATGCTCGGATTTCTCTTCTGCTGCTCTCAATTGTGGCTATCTACGTCTGCTTTGCGCTCCGCGCGCTTCGCTGGATGCGGTTCTGTCGCTGGCTGGGTCCGACGCGTTTCTCCAGCGTCTACAGCGCGACTTTGATGGGGTTCGCCTGCGTTGTGCTCCTCGGCCGGGCCGGGGAACCGATCCGTCCGGTGCTCATCGCGCGAAAAGACTCCCTCTCGATGCCGGGGATGTTCGGTGTCTATGTCCTCGAGCGTATTTCAGACGTGGCGGCCACGGTCGTACTTGCGGCCTGCGCGCTGCTCTTGCTTCAACACGGAGCCCTTGCCGGTGCTGAAAACAATTCGCTCATCAAAATCGCGCGCTCGACCGGCGCGGCGCTGTTCGCGGGGCTTGTTGCCGTTATCGTATTCCTGGTTTATTTCCGTTATCACGGCGCCGGTTGGCTGGCCCGGAAACTGCAAGAAACAAAGTGGCGTCACGGCTGGCGGGGGAAGATCGTACTTTTGCTCGAAGGGTTTAGCGAGGGATTGCAGGGAATTCGCACTTGGGGAGACCTTGGAGTACTCACGGGCTATACGGCCCTGCACTGGCTACTGATCGCCATCGTTTACCTGTGGGTGATTCACGCATTTTCGGGGAAACTGATGCAGTTCACCTTCGGTAGCGTGATTCTCGTATTGGCTTTCACGCTCGTTGGCTCGGCTGTTCAACTGCCCGGCGTGGGGGGGGGAGCGCAGCTGGCCACCTTCCTTGTGCTCACTTTGTTCTTTGGAGTGGAGAAGGAGCAGGCTGCGATCGCCTCCGTCGTTCTCTGGCTGGTCACTTTCACGAGCTGTTGTCTTGTGGGCCTGCCGTTGCTGTTTCGAGAGGGCTGGTCGATGGGGGAATTGCGGCGGATGGCGCAGGCGGAAGAGCAAGCCGGCGAAGCCGAGCTACTCGCCGAAGCCGGGCAAACGCCACAGTCTTCCGCGCCGTCGCCTGTATCCATCCGGTCGAAGGGGACGCCGCAGTGAGGTGCCCCTTTTGTACGCATCTCGATGACAAAGTGATCGACTCGCGCGAAGCCCGCACGGGGGACCTGATCCGCCGCCGCCGCGAATGCCTCAAGTGCGAAAGGCGGTTCACTACTTACGAGCGGATTGACGAGATTCCGTACATGGTCATCAAGAAAGACGGCCGGCGCGAAAAATTCGAGCGGCAAAAGATTTTGCAAGGCCTATTGAAAGCATGTGAAAAGCGGCCCGTTCCGGTGAGCAAACTTGAGTCGATCGTCGATGAAGCCGAGGCGTTTGTCAGCGAGGCCGCCGACCGCGAACGCACGACAACGGAGATCGGCGGGCTGCTGATGAGCCGGTTGAAGAAACTG
Source organism: Candidatus Acidiferrales bacterium (assembly GCA_049523255.1). Lineage (GTDB taxonomy): Bacteria > Acidobacteriota > Terriglobia > Acidiferrales > UBA7541 > Palsa-295. The sequence continues at coordinate 55,195 of JBEKNB010000010.1, forward strand.
GACAAGGTTGCGTACGTGCGGTTCGCGTCCGTGTACCTGGACTTCAAGGACGTGAAGGAATTTATGGACGAACTAAAAGGCCTGCTAAGAGACCGCGCCAAGAAGTGACTCTTCTATGCCTGCCAAACTCCCGCCGCGAACGTCTTTACAGTGCGAAACCCGAGATGTTCGTAGAGTTCGACCGCGCGTCGGTTGATGGAGGTAACTGTCAGGGACAGCGACTCGTACTGTCGGCGGCGCAGTGCCTGAATCGAATGTTCCATCAACTGCCGGCCGATGCCGTGTCCCTGATAGCCGGGCATCACGCAGACCTGCGTCGTATGTCCCACGCCTTTGGCCACCGTCGACGTGAGAATCATGCCGATGAGCTGGTCGCCCGTCGCCGGGCGCACCAGGAAGGACGCCTCCGGCAGGAACTGTCCGCAGCCGGGTAAGAGCACGATGTTGCGCAGAAACTTCAAGCTGCCGGCTTCGCTTCGATACTGGTCATTGATCTGTCCGTCCACGTGGTCGGCGTAGGCGACCTTGATCAGGCGGGCGGCCGACTCAAAAGCACGATCGGTCCACTGTTCGATCCGAATTCCGGGCGATGGCGGCTTGCCTTGCAGATTTGCTTCGGCGAGCGGCAGGAGCATGAACTGGCGCGTGTGCAGCCGGAAATGTTGTGAGAGAAAGGCCGGGTCGAGTTCACTGCCGAAGGGCATCAATTGGGCCTCGATGCGTTCGAGGCGCGGCGTGGCTTGCAGCGTGCTCAGCATCTCCGTCAGCAACGCCTGCGTGATCGGTCCCTGCGCGCACTGTGATGATACGAAAAGCCCGCCGATTAGTCCCTTGTGGTCTTCCAGAACATAAAATCCATACCCCTTCGGCTGGTTGTCTTCGAGAGCGGCGTATCCACCAAGCGCGCGCGAGTCGATGAATTTCCGGATGAGCGCGATGGAGGCGCGGTAGTCCCAGTGCAGCTCTTCCCGCCAGTGGCGGGTTTCTTCCTGGAAGAGGTTTTCCAAGGATCGGGATTGTAGCGTCCGAAGGTCGACAATCTGCATGAGATATGACTGCCGTTCAATCCCATTATAGCTTTGGGTAGCCGAGAACCCAAGTTGTGGCCATTGCTGGCGTCCAACCACATGGGATAAACGGAGTTCGATGGGAGTATGTTAAAATTCAGCACGTTGAGGCGTTCAGCAAGCGCCCGCGATCATTGGATGGCCATCGTCTCCGAACTGCGCTATCCCACAACGCGTCTCGCCAAGGTTTTCTCGGGACTTCTGGCGCTGCTCCTTTTCGGCCTTATCTCAATCTCGAGCGTTTCCGGTTTTCTGCTGTACCAGATTCTGCATCCCGCGCGGAATCCCGTGACGTTCGACTTGAACGTGATGATGGGGCATCCCACGACGTTTTCATTCCCCATCGCGGGCGGAACGACGCGGGACGGCTTGTTCTTTCCGGGATTGCGCGGAGCGCCGACGGTGGTCGTCTGCCACGGCTATATGGCGCAGCGCGGCGACGTGCTAACGCTTGTGACAGCCCTGCAAGAGCACCAGTTCAATGTCTTCTTGTTTGACTTCACGGGCCATGGCACGAGTCCGGGCGTCACGACTCTCGGCTATCGCGAGACGGACGAGCTTCGTTCGGCGGTACAATCCTTGGCCGCGCGCGACGACGTGGACGCTCAGCGTTTCGGCTTATGGGGCGCGGACATGGGCGGCTACGCCGTCCTCGAAGTGGCCGCCAGCGATCCGCGCATCGCGGCGTTTGCCGTGGACGATGCCTACGACGGTCCCCGCGATATGGTGCAAATCGAGATCAAGAAGTCCGGACTTCAGGCCCTGCCGTACGTCTTGCGTTTTTCCGATTTCGGATTCCGGATGTTGCATTACTCCTTTCGGAACGAGCCGCCAGTTTCAACTCGACTTGCCCGGACGAGGGGAATTCCTAAGCTTTTCATCCTCTCGGACGATCGCCCGGCCTTTGCGAATGAAACGTTGCAGTTGTTTGTGAAGGCACCCGACCCGAAGCAGATGCTGCGCGACCGGCTCAGTTACCGCGACATGTCCGACGACGATCGCAAGGCTTATGAAAATCAGATTGTGAACTTTTTCCTGCAGAACGTCCCACCCACTTCGCGCCGTTAGCGCGGCGCCTGATTGATTGGAACGTAGAGTACGCCTGCGTACGGCTCATCCATCTCGCCCCGAAACCTGCCAAGCCTATGGATTTCCTCCAGGCCGCCCTGCGTTGTCAGTACTAGTGCCGCATCGGGGTCGGAGGGCGACCACTCGGGGAGCTCTCTGTGGAAATAGAAAGCGAGCCCCCAGTTCCAACCGCGCCGCAGATGGTAAGTGAAGATCCGGTCCGGCCGCCGGTCGTTGCGTAAAAATTCCGCATGAGGTCTTGCGGAAACGAACTTGTCCAAGGTTGGAAGCGCGAACATGTTCGTGCACTCGACGGTCGCCAGAACGCAAAGTGTGCAGACGGCGATTACGTATTCTGGCTTCCGACGGAAGCCTGCAACGGGAGCAAACAGCGCGACCATGGCGATCAGAAGTAGCATCGCATAGCCGGTGTGCGAAATGAGTTGGGTGCCGGAATCGTGATTGGCCCACGGAACTCGGCGTGCCGCAAGCAAAGCGAAGCCCCCGACTCCGAGCCAAGTCAGCGCGATACTGCAGCCGATGAATGCCACGGCGGGTTGCTTCCATTCAGTCGCACGCGCGACTGCCACGGCGCAAAGGAGCGTCAGAGGAGGGATGGCCGGCAGGATGTACCCCGGAAGTTTCGATTGTGAAAAGCTGAAGAACAGAACGGGGAAGATCGACCAGCAGAAAAAAAAGAACCCCGGCGACTTGTGCCATGACTGCTCACGCCACAGCCGAACTCCCTCCTGGGCCACGGGCCAAAGCAGGATAGTCCATGGTAAGAGGGCGACAAGGATGATCGGGCCGAAAAACCAGAAGGGCTGACGATGCTGGAATAGCGGGGTCAGGTATCGCTCGAAGTTGTGCTGAAAGATGAAGACCCGTAGAAAATCGGGGTTGCGGAGGGTGCAAACCGTGTACCACGGAACTGCTACCGCGCAGAACGCCGCTATCGCGCACGGATGCATCAGCCGCAGGGCGGCGCGCCACTGTCTCGTTGCAAGCGCCCAAAGTAGGAGCGCTCCTCCCGCCAGAACGACCGCAGCCGGCCCTTTTGCAAGAACGGCTAGGCCGAGGAACAAACCAAAGAGAAGCAGGGCCGCAGAGTCCCCGACGCGAACGGCCGGAACCGTGTGCATCGAACGCAACGCTCCGGCGTAACGAAGGACGCATGCGGCGCTCGCCATGGTAAGCGCAATCAACGCACTGAACAGCATGTCGGGCGTCGCGGCACGAGCGAAGCCTATGGCAGCCAGGCTCGTTGCAAACAGCAACGGCGCCAGCAGAGCGGGATTTCGCTCGAGATGGCCGTCGTCGTGGTAGTGTTTCCGCCCGAGCCAGCCAAGAGCCAGCGCGGCCGCGAGAGCTGCAAATGCCGAAGGCAAGCGGGCAGCCCATTCGGGAGGCAGATGCAACCGAAATCCGACGGCGGCAAACCAGTAGTAGAGAATCGGCTTTTCGAACCACGGTTGTCCGTAGAGTCGAGGGGTGACCCAATCGCCTGTTTCTGCCATTGCGCGCGCGATCCACGCGTAGCGTGGCTCGTCGGGGCCGACGAGGCCGATGGCGCCCAGTTGGCCGAACAAGCAAATGAGGGCAGCAAGCCCGTAGGCGATCACCGCCGGTTGGCGCGATCCATCCCGAATTTGTGAGTCGTCAGCCAAAGTCGGTCGAGTCTAGCACTGCCACAATCACTCGTGCAGATCGTTCGCCGAAACTCCGAGCCCGCCGATGACGACTCGACCCTGGCCTCTGGCGTCCGGAGTTAAGCCTCCCGCATAATGGTCGCGATGGGGGAATGGCTCGAGTACGCCATGGCGTGGGCAGGGTTGAAATCTCTCGGACTCTTGCCGCGGCCCGTGGCGCGGTTCGCCGGGGCGGCCTTCGCCGCGGCAGCCTACCAGATTCGGGCGCCGCTTCGTCGCGCGGCGATGTTTAACCTACAGCTTGCGTTTCCCGAGTGGAGCAACGCGAAACGCAAGCAGGTGATCCATGGGATGATTCGCCAAGTTGGTTGGATGGCAGGCGAGTTCTCTCAGTTTCCAAAGTACACGCAGGGGAACATTGAGCGCATCGTATTTCTCGACGGCTTCGAAAATTTCGACGCCGCCAGGCGTCGGGGCAAAGGCGTATTGTTCTTGACGGGACACATGAGCGCGTGGGAGCTTGCTCCTTTCGCTCACGCTCTGTACGGCCACCCCCTACACTTCGTCGTGCGCCCGATCGCAAATCGCCGAGTAGATGCGCTGATCAGCGACTATCGCTGCCGCTCAGGAAACCGCCCAATCGAGAAGAACCGCGCAGCTCGCTCGATCCTGAAGGTGCTGGGTGAGGGGGGGACTGTCGGAATTCTCGCGGACCACAACACGACCTTGGAAGAAAGCGTATTCGTCGATTTCTTTGGCATTCCGGCGTCGACGACCTCAGGGCTCGCGCGAATTGCCCTGCGCACTGACGCTGCTGTAGTACCTGGGTTTCTTCGATGGGACGAGGAACGGCGGAAATATCGATTGCGATTTGAACCTGCCGTCAAGCTCGTTCGCACCGGCAACGAAGAGTTAGACGTAAAAGAGAATACCCAGCGGTTCACGCGCGTAATCGAAGACTATGTCCGAGCGTATCCTGACCAGTGGCTATGGGTACACAAACGGTGGAAGACGCGGCCGCCGGGCGAAAGACCAATCTACCCATTCTAACGGCGTGCATGTCCGCCACTGTCCGGCTGGTTGTGTATGGCCCGAGTTTCCAGGCGTTCTCAACTAAAGCGAGGCGACAATGATTTCCACTGCGGGTGAACTTGCGAAGTATCTGGGCGCCGGGCTCGAAGGGGATGCGTTGGCACCCGTCTCTGGCGTCGCGAGCCCTGAACGAGCCCATGGCGAAGACCTGATTTATCTCGATTCGCCGCGCCATCAGGAGCGCATCGCCGGATCGCCTGCTCGATGTGTGATTGCTCGGCCCGGCGTGCCGATCGTAGGGAAGACCATCTTGCGCACAAACGACCCAAAGCTTGCGTTTGCAAAGGCAGCCGCGTGGCTACTGAAAGAAGCGCGACCGCAAGCATCCGTACACTCGACCGCAATCGTTCCACGGAGCGCGCGACTTGCGCAGGATGTCTCCGTTGGCCCGTATGTCGTGATCGAGGACGATGTGACGATTGGCGCTGGAACGGTGATCGGCGCGTTTTGCTTTCTCGGACGCGGTGCTCGCCTCGGCGAATTCTGCCGGTTGCATCCACGCGTCACACTGTACGCGGGGGCACGCCTGGGGAACCGTGTCGAAGTGCATTCCGGTGTTGTCGTGGGCGGCGATGGGTTCGGCTATGTCTTCGGCGAAGGGCGTCATTGGAAGTTCCCGCAGGTAGGCAGTGTTGAAATTGGGGACGACGTTGAAATCGGCTCCAATGCCGCGATCGACCGAGGCTCGCTCGAAACTACCAGGATCGGCAACGGAGTGAAAATCGACAACCTCGTACAGATTGCCCACAATGTCCGCATTGACGAGCACTCGATTGTCGCCGCGCAGACGGGCATCTCCGGCAGCGCGACGCTCGGCAAGAACGTAATCATCGGAGGCCAAGTGGGAATCGCAGATCACTGCACCCTCGAGGACGGAGCAGTCGCGGGCGCACAGGCCGGTATACCGACGGGAAAGACGATCCGTCGCGGGCAAACGGTTTGGGGCACCCCCGCACGCCCGCTTGAGAAGTTCAAGCGGCAATACGCTTGGTTTGCCCGGTTACCGGAACTTGCAGAACGGATCCGCCATCTCGAACTTTCGTCTCCTTTTCGCCGATAGCTTCATCCAGCAACCGAGTTTTCGACAGGCAGCCCACGGGCGGTGTTCGTCATCCAATGGTATAGCCGGGGCGGTACTGAGAAGGCGTTTTCGGTTGACCCTGATCAGAATGCAAAAGATAATAGAGAGGGATTTGCTTTGTAACTGTTTGGATTGTCGAGAGATTCTGTTTGCCCCCTGGCTTAGGCGAGTTCATGCTGCCGCCGTTCAAGCATGAGGCTTGAGGCGGGGCGCCGCCCCCAAGCTGCGGGGACCGCGGGGCGGGGAGACCATTTCTGAGGGTTTGATGACACCCGAGGCACAATTGCGTGTTGACGCTGTGAGTGGCACAGGGCCAGCGATGACGCGTTCCGCTGCTAGCGGTTTCGAATCGCGCGTTGAGCAAGCCGTCCGTCGAAGTGCCGACTGGTTCTTGTCCACGCAAGACGCGGCAGGCTACTGGTGGGGGGAGCTCGAAGCCGACACGACACTTGAATCGGATTACATCCTCTATCTGCACGTCCTCGGTGAATTGCCGTCCGAAAAGGTAACGCAGCTCGCGAGATACATTCGCGATCGGCAGCTTCCGGATGGCGGTTGGAATATTTTCCACGGCGGCCCTGCGGAGCTGAATGCGACCGTCAAGGCGTGGGTGGCACTCCGGCTTGCAGGCGATTCCGCGGCGGCTCCGCATCTCGAGCGAGCCAAGAACAAGATTCACGAGCTCGGCGGACTCGAAGCGACGAATTCCTACGTGCGCTTCTATCTGGCCATGGTGGGCGCGGTCGATTGGAACCTCGTCCCGGCCATTCCTCCGGAGATTATGTTGCTGCCGGAATGGTTTCCGCTCAATCTTTACGAAATGTCGTCGTGGACGCGCGGAATCGTGATTCCGCTGGCGATTGTCTACGCGCTAAGGCCGGGTTGGCGTTTGCCGGAGGGGGTCACGGTCGGCGAGCTTTTCAAGCGTCCGGGCTCCACGCCCCCCGCGCTCGCATGGGATAAGCGGGTAGTTTCCTGGAAGAATGTTTTCCTGGCGTTTGACCGCAGCGTGAAACTCTACGAGGCCTTACCTTGGAAGCCGTTCCGCAAGACCGCACTGGCACGCGCTCGGAAGTGGATGTGCGAGCGCCTGGAGCGCAGCGAAGGTCTCGGGACGATCTACCCCGCGATGATGAATTCGATTTTTGCGCTCTTCGCTGAATGCGGCGATACGACCGATCCGCTGCTCGCCCGCGAAATCGGGTTTCTCGCTCGATACGAAGTCGAAGAGAAGGGCACTCTGCGCGTGCAGCCCTGCATCTCCCCGCTCTGGGATACTGCGATCGCCATGGTCTCGCTTGAAGAAGCCGGCCTTGATCCGGCGCACCCGGCGCTTCTGGCTGCGGCGCGCTGGTTGGTTGCGAACCAGATTCTCGGCCCGGGCGATTGGCAGGCAAAGAATCAAAATGCGGAGCCGGGGGGATGGGCCTTCGAGTTTCGCAACGACTTTTACCCCGACGTGGACGACACCGCATTCGTCCTCATGGCTCTGAGCCGCGTGGCGGATCCAGAAGTGGCGCGTTTGCGCGCAGCCGTTCGTCGCGGACTCGCATGGCTCGTGAGCATGCAAAATGGCGACGGCGGCTGGGGGGCGTTCGACCACGAAAACAATTTGCAATTCTTGAATAACATCCCCTTTGCAGACCACAACGCGATGCTCGATCCTTCGACGGCCGACGTCACCGCGCGGGCCGTTGAATGCCTCGGTCAGATGGGTTGGCCTGCGACGCACCCCGTCATAGAGCGCGCCCGTGCATTTCTGCGGCACGATCAGACGGCGGACGGCTCGTGGTTTGGGCGCTGGGGGGTCAACTATGTTTATGGAACCAGCGGAGTGCTGCGAGCGCTCGAGGCGGTCGGACTCGAGTCGCTGCCCGAGTGCCGGCGGGCTGCAGATTGGCTTCGATCTGTGCAGAATCCGGATGGCGGCTTCGGAGAATCGATCTTGTCCTACTACGACCTCGCGCTTAAGGCGAAAGGGGTCAGTACAGCGTCACAGACGGCTTGGGGTCTGATTGGTTTGCTTTCCGTTGGCGGCGCCGGCGCGGTCGGCGACCCGGCGGTTGAGCGCGCGGTCTCCTGGCTGGTCTCGCATCAGAACGATGACGGCACTTGGGACGAGGACGAATTCACCGGTACCGGTTTCCCATGCGTCTTCTACCTGAAGTATCATCTGTATCGAAACTCTTTCCCGCTCTACGCTCTGGCGCGATACGATAATCTGCGTAAGGGCCGGGGTCGGTTCACGAGTGTGCAGATTCGTCCGGAAGAGATCGAACACGAAAACGGATATTGGGGATAGGGGACAAGGGAGTTTGCCTCATTCCAAAACTACGCTTGTGACGGGCTCGACGGGTTTCGTGGGGAGTCACGTGACCCGGCAGCTCGTTGCTGCGGGCCATTGCGTTCGTGTACTCGTTAGGCGCTCGAGCAATGTGACGGTGCTCGAGGGCTTGCCGCTCGAACGCGCCGAGGGCGACCTCCGGGATGCGCTTTCGCTCGATCGCGCGATGAAGGGAGTCCGGCGAGTTTTTCATATTGCCGCGGATTATCGTTTGTGGGTGGCAAGTCCCGAAGAGATTTACGAGAGCAATGTCGAGGGGACGCGTCGGCTCTTTCAAATCGCTGCGGAGGCGGGTGTCGAACGCGTGGTTTACACGAGCACCGTCGCAACGATGGCCGTCCCGATCCCCGGCGGCGAACTTCCGAACGAAGAGACACGCGCGACGCTTGAGCAGATGGTCGGGCATTACAAGCGGTCGAAGTTCCTTGCGGAGCTTGAGGCGATCAAGGCGGCGGCTGCAGGACTTCCGATCGTGATCGTCAACCCGACTGCGCCGGTGGGGCCCGGCGATTGGAAGCCGACGCCGACGGGCCGTATTATCGTCGATTTTCTGAACGGCAAAATGCCCGCGTATGTTGACACGGGATTGAACCTCGTTGCGGTTGAAGACGTGGCGGCCGGGCACCTGCTCGCGGCGGACAATGGCCGGATCGGCGAGCGATATATCCTCGGTGCGCGCAACATGACTTTGAAGCAAATTCTGCAGGCCCTGGCATCCATCACCGGGCGCCCCGCACCGCGCGTGCGCCTGCCGCATGCGGTTGCGCTCGTGGCTGGCTACGCCGATGAGTGGTTTTCGCGATTGATGGGGCGTGAGCCGCGGATCCCGGTCGAGGGCGTAAAGATGTCGCGCCACCGGATGTTCGTCGCGAGCGACAAAGCCGAAAGGGAACTGGGCTTCAAGGCTGGCTCAGTCGAGGGTGCGCTCGAGCGCGCGGTGCGCTGGTATGTGGAGCAAGGCTACGTGCGCGGCGGCGCAGACGCGAAACCCGTTGAGCGTGTGGCCGCTGCATGAATCTCGGCAAATGAAAGTTCTGGTTACATTCGCACTCGCAAACGAATTCGCCCCGTGGCGCAAACTGCGGCGCTTTCAACGTGTATCCAACGATGCATGGGACCAGACGTACGTGGTGCAGATTGGGCTGGCGGACGTGCGCGTGATTCTAACCGGTGCAGGACGCTTTGCGGCCCAGCGAGCGCTGGCGCGAGGATTTGATTGTGTGCCGGACGTGTGCATTGCATCTGGCCTTTGCGGGGGGTTGCGGCCGATGTATCGACCGGGCGCGGTCTTGGCGGCGCGAGCGGCTGCGGATGTCCAGGGGACGAGGTTGATACGAAGCGATGCTGAGTTGATCTCGCGCGCCGACGAGGGTGGGGCAAAGATTGTCGAGAAATTCTGGGTATCCGATCGCGTGCTTGCGACGGCAGAGGAGAAGAGATCTCTGGGAGATTCTGGAGATGCGGTGGATATGGAGAGCGTCTACATCCTCGCGGCGGCGGCGCAACGGGGTGTCCGGTCCGTCGCGATTCGAGCGGTTAGCGACGCGGCCGAATCGAATCTACCGCTTGATTTCGATCGAGCATTCAACGAGTGCGGTGGCGTAAGCGTGCCAAAGGTGCTTGGACAAATCCTTAGGCGGCCGGATCGAATCGGTGGGCTGCTTCGGCTGGCGCACGAAAGCGAACGTGCTGCGGCGGCGCTGGCCGGTTTTCTGGATGCGTACGTCCCGCGCCTTACGGCGGGTCCCCTGCCGGAGATCGCTAAGGCTGAGGCTCTGGCGATATGAGTCATACGGCTGTCGAATCCGGATCCCGGGAGCTTCAGCGGAGTCGGAGCGGCCACATGCGCGCGGGCGTGTATCGCGGCAAAGGCCGCGTGGTCGTGGAGCAGGTCCCGATTCCCGAAATCGGCGAAGGGGAAGTGCTGTTTCGAGTTGCGGCTTGCGGTATCTGTGGCACGGACATCAAGAAGATTCAGTACGGTTTCATCGCTCCGCCCCAGATTCTCGGCCACGAGTTGGCGGGGACGGTCGTCCGCGCCGGCCGCGGAGTGACGAAGTTCAAGCTGGGCGATCGAGTGGTCAGCTTTCACCACATTCCTTGCGGGAATTGCTTTTACTGCCAACGGAAGCTGTTCTCGCAGTGCACGGGTTACAAAAAGACGGGTCTTACGGCTGGCTTCGATCCGAACGGCGGAGGCTTCGCCGAATATGTTCGCGCGATGCCGTGGATTGTCGAGCGAGGAATGATTGCCTTGCCGCCGGACGTCACTTTCGAGGAAGCGACGTTCGTTGAGCCGGTAAACACGGCGCTGAAGGCCATTCGCAAGGCGCGCGTCGCCGCGGGCGAAACGATCCTTGTGATGGGTCAAGGGCCGATCGGAATGCTTTTGACGATGCTTGCGAAGAACGAGGGCGCGACGGTTTTCACGAGCGATCCGATGGCAGGTCGTCGGGCCGCGAGCGTACGCTTCGGAGCGAGGGAATCATTCGATCCCGGGAAGACGAATCTCCTGGATGAGATGCGCCGGCGAACCGACGGGCGGGGGGCGGACGCGGTCCTGCTGGCCGTGCCCAACCCGTCATTAGTCTCAGAGGCCCTCGGACTCGCGCGACCGGGCGGCCGCGTGTTACTGTTTGCGCATAACGATCCGGTGTTGCGGATCGAGTTTCCAGCGGCTGCCGTGGGCATAGAAGAAAAGGAAATTCTCGGCAGTTATAGCGCTTCGGTGGATGACCAGGAAGAATCCGCGGCGCTGGTTTTTGAACGGCGACTTCCGGTGCGCGAGATGATCTCGCACCGCTTTCCTCTTGAGCGCATCGCCGATGCATTGGAACTGGCTGCCCACCCGCAAGACGACACGCTGAAGGTGGTTATCACTCACGGATGAGTAATTTGAAGAGAAACGGACACATGACCGCAGCCGTCCTCTATGGCCGCGAGGACGTCAAGATCGAACGCGTCGAGGTGCCACGTCTCGCCGAGGACGAAGTGTTGGTTCGTGTCTCCGTCGCGCTGACTTGTGGGACCGATCTTAAGGTTTGGAAGCAAGGCTATCATGCGCGGATGATCCAGCCGCCTGCACTCTTCGGTCACGAGCTGGCAGGAGTGATCGAGGACCAGGGCAGCGCCGTAAACGGAGGCATCCACAAAGGCATGCGCGTCGTCCCAGCGAATTCCGCCCCATGCGGTCAGTGCTTCTATTGCAAGAAGGGCCAGCCCAATCTCTGCGAAGACCTTCTCTTCAACAATGGCGCCTATGCGGAGTACATCCGCATCCCGGGAAGGATCGTCCGCGAGAATATGCTCGAAATCCCGGAGGGTGTTTCGTTTCTGGATGCGGCCATGGTTGAGCCGCTCGCCTGTGTGCTGCGCGGCATCCACGAAACTGGCATCAAGCCCGGGGACACTGTGGTGGTAATCGGCTGCGGGCCGATCGGGCTCGAGTTCATCCGCATGTTATCGCACCGTCAAGTACGCGTGATCGCGGTCGCCAGACGTGCCGCACGCCGGCAGGCGGCCGAGCGTTTTGGCGCCGTCGCCGCCTTCGACGTCTCTGAGATCGACAATCCGGTGAGCCGCGTGAAGGAGTTGACCGAAGGCGGGCGCGGCGCCGACGCCGTGATCGAGGCGGCCGGCCAGCCGGTGACGTGGCAATGGGCCCTCGAGATGGTGCGGAAGGGTGGCACCGTCAATCTGTTTGCGGGTTGTGCGAAGGGAACGGAAGTGAAGCTCGATCCCTGGGCGTTGCACTATTCCGAAATCACCATCAAGTCGACGTTTCATCACACGCCCCGATTCATTCGCGAGGCGCTCGACACCATCGCGCGCGGCGAGATTCGAGCGCGCGATTTCATAACCGCGGAAGTCCCGCTTGTCGAACTTCCTCGCGTCTTTGAACACATGAAAGAGCGAAACGGCGAACTGAAGACCGCCATCATCCCCTGAACGGACCTGATTGGCGTCCTGACCGAGCTCGATGTTGCCTGCACTGGAACTGAAAATCGCGCGCAATCTTCCTGCGGAAGGTTGTACAGCCGAGGAGGCTCAGCGTTACACGCGCTGGCTTGCGACGCACCACTACGAGAACTTTGGTGTGGTGTCCTGGCTTTTGCCGCGCCATCTGCGTCAGCACTTCTACAACGTGTATGCATATTGCCGCTGGTCCGATGACCTCGGCGACGAAGTCCGGGACCACAATCGCGCCCTTGAATTGCTGGACGCATGGGAACACGAACTCCGCCGAGTTTATGAGCCGAGCCTTGGCCCCGCGCATCCGGTCCTCATCGCCCTCCGCGAGACGATTCGTGCGAAGCACATACCAATTGCGCCCTTTAGCGATCTGCTTCGAGCTTTTCGGCAGGACCAGGTCGTCCAACGTTACCCAACCTGGGACGAGGTCCTCGGCTACTGCGTCTATTCCGCAAATCCGGTCGGGCGGCTCGTGCTGTATCTGTGTGGCTATTGCGACCACGAGCGCCAGCGGCTCTCCGATTTCACATGCACGGCGTTGCAACTGGCTAATTTTTGGCAGGACGTTTCGCGCGACCTCGAGAAGGGCCGTATCTACATTCCGCTCGATCTGCTCGCGGCGTACGGCTTGACCGAGGCGAACATTATGGCCCGGAGATTCGACGAGCGTTACGTCGCGCTGATGAAATCTCTGATTTCGAGGACGCGTGAATTATTTGCCGCGGGTCTCCCGTTGACCCAGCGGGTCGATTCGGCACTGCGAATCGACTTGGAGCTTTTTAGCCGTGGTGGGTTGGCTGTCCTCGATGCAATCGAAGCCTCCGGATATAACACTCTCGAACACCGGCCCGCGCTAACCAAACCCACGAAACTCCGGTTGCTCGGTCGTACGATGGGCTCACGGCTAGTGAGCTTCACCAAGAGTTTCCCGGTCGAATCCACCGAATACGCTTACGCCCCCTCTTCCGTGACTGCCGAAATCCCGTCGGATACCTTGGTGCGTGGTCGGCAAACCCCGCGGAACGCCGCAGACTTGCGCGCATCGTACGCCGAGTGCAACCGTATTGCGCGGGCGGCGCACAGCAATTTCTATCTTGCATTTTTTGGCCTGCCGAGAGCGAAACGGAACGCACTCTGCGCGCTTTACGCCTTCATGCGCCTGGTCGACAACGTGTCGGACGAGCCCGATGATCTCGAATCGAAGTGCCGAGGCCTGGTGCGCTGGCGTGCGCTGGTCGATGAAGCTGCGAGCGGGCGCACCGAGGGGCACGCGATTCTCCCGGCGCTGTCGGACACAATGGGGCGTTTTGACATCCCCGCGCGCTACTTCCACGACCTGATTCTCGGCGCCGAGATGGACTTGGCGATTACCTCATACGCTACTTTCGATCGGCTATCGGAGTACTGCTACCGGGTGGCGGGCACCGTCGGACTGGCCTGCCTGAATGTTTTCGGTTTTCGCGATCCGCGGGCGCCCGATCTGGCCGAACGGCTGGGTTTGGCCTTCCAGTTGACGAACATCATTCGCGATGTGCGCGCCGATTTCGAAATGGGCCGCGTCTATCTTCCGCTGGAGGATCTCGAACGTTTCGACTGCCGCCCGGAAGAGTTGCGAGGCCCGCTCACACCGGCGCTGCGCGACCTTCTCGAATTCGAGGCTGGCCGGGCATGGCGGTTGTACGAAGAGGGCGCTCCTCTGGTGCAACAGGTCGATCCCGATAGCCAGGCCACGCTCGCAGCTCTGGTAAGGACGTACAGCACGCTTCTTGCGCGAATTGAAGAGCGCGGCTTCGATGTTTTCTCGTCGCGTGTTTCGCTCTCGAGCGCCGAGAAAGTTCAGTATCTCGTGACCGCCCGCATGGGCGCGTGGTGGAGAACGGATGTCCTTGCAAAGCGTTCTGGTGATCGGCGGCGGTCTCGCGGGCCTGGCCTCCGCCGTCGCATTGGCTGAGGCGGGCCTCAAGGTTCGGTTGTTCGAGAAGCGCCCTTACTTGGGCGGGCGCGCCACCTCCTATACGCTGCCGGATGGCAGCGAAGTGGACAACTGCCAGCACGTTACCCTTGGCTGCTGCACAAATCTCACCGACTTTTACCGGCGCACCGGTGCAGATGGCAAGGTCCGATTTTATGACCGGCTCTATTTCGCGGACCGTTCGGGACGCCGTTCATCGATCGCGGCTTCCGCCCTTCCGCCGCCATTGCACATGGCCCCGTCGTTCGTCTGTTTTGGCGCCCTCGGGGCGGCAGACAAGCGGGGCATCGCGAGGGCGCTTTTGGCGATTGCCCGTTCCGCTGGTGGTCCGCCGGACATTGCCGGTGCGTCGATGCTCGATTGGCTCCATCAAATGAGGCAGACGCCAGGCGCGATAGAGCGCTTCTGGCGTGTCGTCCTAGTGAGCGCTCTTGACGAAGAACTTGCTCGCACGGACGCTCGCTACGGAATCGAAGTTTTCTGGAAGGCGTTCCTGGGCAGTCGCGCAGGTTACCGCGTGGGGATTCCCTCCGTTCCGCTCGCGGAGCTCTACGAAGGGTGCCGCGAAGCCGTCGAGCGTCGCGGAGGCGAAGTGCGGCTTCGCTCCGGGATTCGCGAGATTCGCCTCCGTGATAATCAGTTTGCCTGCGCCGTGCTCGACGACGGTTCGGAGGTTTCCGCGGACGCTTGCATCGCAGCCGTCCCGCACGACGTGCTCCCGGAACTGCTTCCGGATGAGTTCGGCGCGGACGGCGGCTTTCTCGCCGGACTGCGCCACATTCGCACGGCGCCAATTACGGGTGTCCATTTCTGGTTTGATCGCGCGGTGATGGAGGAGCCTTTCTTGACGCTGCTCGACCATACGACGCAGTGGGTTTTCAACAAGTCTCTTCTTTACGCGCAGGCGGGCACCAGCGGCGCGAGTTCGCGATGCGGCGCTGGCGAAGAACAGCCCGCGCGGGGTCAGTATCTCCAGCTCGTGATCAGCGCATCGTATGATCTGGTGCCGAAATCGCGACAGGAGATCATCGATCTGTGTCTCCGCGAACTCCAAGACGTTCTGCCGGCTACCCGTGATGCCAGGCTCGAAAAAGCCACCGTGATTAAGGAAGTGCACGCGACCTTCTCCCCCGAGCCCGGCGTGGACCGCTGGCGGCCGCCTCAACAAACGCCGGTAAAGAACCTGTTTCTCGCCGGAGATTGGACCCGCACGGGTTGGCCCTCGACGATGGAAGGAGCTGTTCGCAGCGGGTATTTAGCGACCGAAGCCACCCTGTCCTTCTTGGGCAGACCACAGCGGTTCTTGCAGCCGGATTTACCCCTTGAGGGCCTTTCGAAATGCTGGGCGAGGCGCAAGAAGGAGGCTGCCATATGACTCGGGCGCCGTTTTCGGTCGAAGCATTCGATCCGTCGACATAAGATCGCAAGATCGGCGGTTTCATTACCTTTCCACACGTCGCATGAAGAACCGGCTTTACATGGGGCATTTGGGAGTATGATAAGGGCAATCCCCCAGGAGGTATTCATGGAGCGGAAGTATAAGCAGAGGGGTTACCACGACCGCGATTCGGACGAAAAGAAGCGCGAGCGCGTAGAACGGCCGAGCGAGCCCCGTCCCAAGCAGGATCTTCTCGGACCGCGAACGCCCCGAATGGTCGGGACCGTCACGCGGGCCCGGTGTTCGAATTGCGGCGCCGTGCTTGCGCCCGGCTTTGATCTCAATTCGCAATGTCCGCGGTGCCAGTTCGAGCTGCACTGTTGCAAACAGTGCCTCCACTTCGACACCGGCAGACAGTTCGAATGCACGCAGCCGATTTCGGAACGCGTCGCGAAAAAAGACGCGAAGAATGATTGCAAGTTTTTCGACTTTCGCGTCACCATCGAGAAGGATACGTCGCCGGTAAATTACGCCACGAACGCCCCGGCTGCGCCGCCCGCCGGCCGGCCCAACGACGCACGCAAAGCCTTCGAAGATCTCTTCAAGAAGTAGCTTGTTCCCCGAAAACGCGGCCGCAGGCACTGGGTCCGGATACGTGTGTCCGCGCGTTCTTTACTTCGAGTTCCGTGCGATTCGAGTTAGCGGGGAGGCAAAGGAAATAGCGTCGGCTCCCGCGACGGTTCGTCGGCGATAGCGTCGAGCAATGGATAACGATGCCGCAGGATTTCCGGAACCTTCAGTTTATCCCCGCTGAGCATGTGGATCAGTTGTAGAGCGTTCACGACTCCCTTGCCCTCGTAGTGGTTGTTGGTCACCACAAACGTCGTCATTGTGTGCGCGGCTACGTGGCGAATTCGCTCGGCCCACGGGCTTAGCTCCCCGTCGAGATAAAGATAGTTGTAGCGCTCGTGGCTGGGAAGCTCGGGGTCGTCGCTAAACCATGTATCGTAACGGCGGCCGTGCAAGCGGATATATCCCACCGCCGATGTGGCGCGTTCACCCGGCTTGATCGACCGGCCGATAACCGGTTGATCGATGTTGCAGATGCCGACGCGGCGATCGTGCAGGAAATGATAAAACTCACTCTCCGCCCACGACGAATGGCGCACTTCGACCACCAGCGGATACTCGCGAAAGTCTTCAATGGTTCGCTCGAGCCGCGCCAGATTTTCCGGCGTGTTGTGAAACGAAAAAGGGAACTGAAGCAGGACGGCTCCCAGCCGCCCCGCACGATGCAACACGTCGAACCCGTGGCGCACGGCCCTTTCGTCTTCGACTGTCGCTCCTTCTTCGTGTGTGAACTTTTGCCACAGCTTTGCGGTGAAGAGGAATCGCGGATTTGCGGCGACGCGCTCGAGCCATTGCGCCGCAAGTTCAGGCCGCAGGGGATTATAAAAAGACGTGTTGATCTCGATCGTGTCGAAGAACTGCGCGAGGTAGGTCGCTTCGTGAAAACCGTGGGGCCTTGGCGCCGGATAGACGATTCCGCTCCAGTCGGAATACGACCAACCGGCCGGCCCGACCAGGATCCGTCCGTGTTTGATGCCGTTCGAGTTCTGTTTCGATGTCATGCCGGTCCGCTTCCGCGGTTCTCCGCGAGCGTACGACCCTTTCGAGCGGGGTGTCAATTCCCGGGAACGTTGCCGACTTGTTCCTGGGCAGTGGAGGGGGCGGTTGAAACTCGCGTGTCGTCGCGCTATGCTGAATTTGCCGCGATGAGAAATCCCCTTCAGGTTGTCATCCGCGTTTTTACAAGGTGCTCGAATGAAAATCACGTACAGTCAAATCGACGCGCAGTTTCGGGAAGCGATTGCGACGGAATTCAGGCACCAGATTGAAAAACTAACTCGCCTGCTGAAGCGATATGCTCCCGATGCCGTGCAACTGCACAGCTCGCTTGAAAAGACGCCACGCAAGGCCGAGTTTGAGTTTTCGCTACATCTGGCGCTGCCGACCGGGAAACTGCACGCGACTGGGCGCGGCGGAGACGTGCTGGGCAGTGCTAAGGCGGCGTTCGCCGAAATCGAAACCCAAGTGAAGAAGCATCAGGAGAAGTTGCGCAAGGACTACGTTTGGAAACGGAAGCGCAGCCGCGGCCCTCTCAAGCCCGGCGACGCCCCGTCGGCCGACTGAGATGCAGGCGGGCCTCGCAACTGCTTTGTTCTCCGTTTTCGAAAGTGATTGCATCCCGCTCGAATCTCTGGCACAACTCTTTGCACGTGCCCGAGGGGCTGTGCGTATGGAAATTTCAATCAGGCAGAGCGGCAGCGTAACGATTGTCGATGTGGTCGGCGATATCACGCTCCACAACTCGCCCGAAGTTCGGAAAGTTTTGCTCGATCTGATTCGGGCGAAACGCTCACCCAGAGTGGTGATGAATCTTACGTCTGTCCGCTACATTGACAGCGCCGGCGTCGCCTCACTCGTCGAGGGCTTGAAAGTCTCGCGGGATCTGAAGAGTGGATTTGCCCTGTTTGGGCTGAGCGGGACGGCCAGAGAGGTCCTGGAACTGACCCGGCTTATCAAGGTGTTTGAAGTGCACAGCAGTGAAGAAGAGGCTGTGCAGGGGGACAGCGGCACGGCTGCCCCGGCGCGGTAGCCGCTTCAAGGAGCTGTCGCGTTCCTCCCTTCCGTTCGGATTCGAATATGCCACTTACCGAAACCATTGGCGAAGCGACGATCAACGGCTTGGCTTATGTGGGAAGCCTCGCGCAACTTACCGGAGGCGCTGCACGGGCCGTCTTCATCGAACCGTTGCGCGGCCGCAAGCTTCGTCTGAGCCGGGCCATCCATCAGGCCATGGCCGTCGGTGTGGAAGCGCTGCCCATCATTTCCCTGATTTCCTTCTTCGTCGGGACGATCCTGGCCCTCCAGGGTGCCTATGAACTGCGCAAGTTCGGTGCCCTGAACATGGTCGCAAACGCCGTGGCGACTTCCATGACTCGCGAGCTCGGGCCCTTGATGACGGCGATCGTGGTAATCGGGCGCTCGGGCTCCGCATTTGCGGCCGAAATAGGCACGATGAAAGTCAATGAAGAGATCGATGCGCTCGAGACG
Organism: Candidatus Acidiferrales bacterium; assembly: GCA_049523255.1. Taxonomy (GTDB): domain Bacteria; phylum Acidobacteriota; class Terriglobia; order Acidiferrales; family UBA7541; genus Palsa-295. The sequence continues at coordinate 73,935 of JBEKNB010000010.1, forward strand.
ATGGCGCTCAAGCCCATCCACTTCTTGGTCGCCCCGAAATTCCTCGCCATGATTCTGATGATGCCCTGTCTCACGACCTGGTCGGACTTCATGGGCGTGCTCGGCGGTGGGCTCTTTGGCATCGGCAGTGCCGGCTTCACGCTCGGGACGTACATGCGGGCTACGCTCGATGCGCTGGTTCTGCGCGACATCATGACAGGCTTGATCAAGAGCGTTATGTTCGCCTTGGTGATCACTGCGGTCGGCTGCCACGAAGGCTTTTCAACTGGCCTTGGTTCCGAACAGGTTGGGCGCTCGACGACCGCAGCGGTCGTGAAATCCATCTTCTTTGTCGTCGCCGTTGATCTGGTATTTACCGGACTCTTCTACTTCACGGCGCCGCGTTAGGAAAATAGGTGGCCGCCAACCTTATTGTCAAAGACGAAGCGCCGCCCGGCCCCGGCGGGCCTGCCATCTCGGTGCGGGATCTGCGCGTGCAATACGGCGAGCGTGAAATACTGCACGGTATCAGTTTCGAGGTCCTGCCGGGCGAGACGCTTGTCATTCTCGGAGGTTCAGGCTCTGGGAAGAGCACCCTTTTGCGAACGCTCGTCGGTCTTGAGAAGCCGAGTGGCGGCGAGATAAGAATTCGCGGCAAGGATCTCGTAGCCCTGTCCGACGCCGACCGCAGTGAGCTTCTTCAGAAAATGGGAATGTCGTTTCAGCAGGGGGCGCTCTTCGGTTCGATGACCGTGGGAGAGAACGTTGGCCTCCCGTTGCGCGAGCATACGCGACTCGACGAATCCACCATCGAAATCGTCGTACGCCTCAAGCTCGATCAAGTCGGGCTCTCGGGATTCGAGAACTATATGCCTGCCCAGTTGAGCGGCGGAATGCGAAAACGCGCCGCGATCGCGCGCGCAATGGCCATGGACCCCGAGATACTTTTCTTTGACGAACCTTCCGCCGGTCTCGACCCGATTATTGCCGCCGGCATCGACGAGCTGATCCTGAAACTGAAGAAGGCGTTCCGCATGACCATCGTCGTGGTCACTCACGAACTTGCCAGCGCCTTCCTGATCGCCGATCGCATGATTCTCATAGACAAAGGAACGATTGTGGCGAGCGGGACTCCGGCCGAACTGCGCGAGAGCCGGCATCCACGCGTCCGGCAGTTCCTGGACCGTGTGCCGGAGCCTGAAATTTCGGAGGAGATGGATTACCTCCAGATGCTGACGGGGGAGACGCCGCCCGAGAGGCGCTGAGCCGCGCTTCCGCGGGGCTCGTGATATACTCCCGGCCCTGTTCGGCGATTGCCAAGATCGCCGACACCGGGATAATCGAGGAAACTCATGGAGGCAAAACGGGAGCAGGCTCTCGTCGGGCTGTTCGTGTTGGTGGCCTTGGGCTTGCTCGTCACGGTTGTCTTTCTTCTTTCCGGCGCGCTCACTCGTGGCGGCCCTTCCTTCCGTACGTATTTCAAGAACGCCGGCGGTTTGGAGCCTGGCTCTGAGGTCCGCTATGCCGGCGGACCACCGATTGGTCGCGTCGAAAAGGTCGAGAACGACCCGCAGAACCCCGCCCGAATGGTGATCGAGTTTGACGTACGCCCTGAGATCCCCGTGAAGGTCGACAGCAAGACAACGATAACCAGTACGAGTCCTCTCGGCGACAATTTTCTCGAGGTCGAGTCTGGAACGGCCGCCGCGCCGCGCGCCACCACCGGAGCCACGCTCCAGTCCAAGGACTACACGAGCCTCGACGACATTAAGGACACAATCGCTGAGCTGGGCCCGAGCGCCAACCAGCTGATCGACAATCTGAATCAGCGCGTCGTGGCCTTGAAGGAGACCCTCGATCGCGTCAACGACCTGCTGAACGACAGGAATCGCGCCAATATCTCGTCGAGCCTGGGCAATGTTACCGGCATGCTCCAGGAAGACCGGCCTGCCGTCCACTCCGCCCTGAATCATGTGAATGACGTGAGCGCCAAGCTGAGTCCCCTGATCGACGATTTCCGCCGAACCTCGGCGCAGGCGAACGCCGCGCTGAAGCATATCGACGAAACGCTGGCCGACAACCGGCCCGATCTTCGCGAGTCAGTGGAGACTCTGCGTAAGACCTTGGCCTCCGCCGATTCCCTTACCGACCAGCTCGATCGCACCATGAACACGAACGCGGAAAATCTCGACGAGATCCTCGAAAATTTGCGGCACATCACCGAAGACATGAAAGAGTTCACCGATACGATCAAGACTCGGCCGTACACTCTCATTCGCGCTTCAAACCCGAAGCCGCACGAGCCGGGGCAGCCCCCGCCGAAATAGGGAGAAGAGGAGCAAGGAGTGCTGAAGCGCAGAGTTGGGGAAATCGCTCTCGTAGTCTTGCTAGCGGGCTTTTCCGCGGCATGTGGCGCGTCGCGCCCTTACAAGTATTACGACCTCGATGTCAGCGTTCCCGCCCCGGTAACGCAGGCGCCGCCTTACGCGATCGGGCTTTTAATTGCCCACGTCACTGCGCCTCAACTCTATCGAGATAGCCGTCTCGTTTATGGCAGTGGCGACGTTCAACTCGGGACATACGAATATGAGCGATGGGCGGAGTTGCCTGCGGACATGCTCCAGGACGCGTTGATTTCCGCCTTGCGTGGAACGGGCCAGTATCGTTCCGTGACCCGCATCGGCAGCAGCGCTCGGGGTGACTATGTCGTCCGCAGCCAGCTCTTTTCGCTGTACGGCGTCGACAGGCCCAATATCATGGCCCGTTTCTCGATGGAGGTCGAACTGTTTGACCCGAAGTCCGGCACGACGGTCTGGAGAGACACCTATTCCCACGACGAAGCGGTTCAAGGCAAGTCTGTCGCGGACGTAGTCGAAGCCCTGGACCGCAACGTCCGCTCCGGGATGCAGCAATTTGCAACAAACCTCGGTCAGTATTTTGCGAACCACCTGCCCCAGCCGGCCCGTTGAGAAACGCGCCTCAGTTGGCGGCCTTCGCCAATAACGCCTCGACTTTCGAGTCCAGGTCTCGCGCCACCTTCAGAGCGTCCGGATTCTTGTAAGGTGCAAAAAAACTGGCCATTCTGTCGTAAGGCAGATGATGACCCTTCTCCCCGATGGATTTAGATGGAAGCGGCATGCATTCCGACGCATTTCCTTGTAGGATTGTCTTGCGCGCGCGATCGGCGCAACAGAGCACTCCCGCGCGGCTGAATCGCCGATGTCGGTCGGGCCGCCTGCAACCGCGTGTCCGGTAAGACATTAGGGGCGTAGCTCAGTGGTAGAGCAGCGGCCTTTTAAGCCGAAGGTCGTGGGTTCGATCCCCACCGCCCCTACCAACGTATCGCATTAACAATAACTACTCTTACTGAGCGCTTCTCGGGGAGGGGCGTGGGAAGCTGCCCATAGCTCTTAAAGTCCGGATTCCCCTAGGGCGATGGGCTGGCATATCGCGCGCGAGGCGCGGAGCTACCCAGAGTCCTTTCAAGACTGGTATGACAAGCCCCACCCTTGATCGAATGGTTCTCTACCCTCCAATTCGTTATGGACACGCCGATTCTCGCACCGCGCGCCGAGATCGGGTGAATTCATCCTTGCTCGATCGTTTGGCGCCGCGCATCTTGATCCTGGTGCTCTTACTAATGGTAGGTTGCAATCGGCCGGGGGTGGCCTTCGGACCGGTCGAACAGCAGGCTCCACCCATTGGGGACGCCGAGCCACTCCGGCCGGAGGGCCAAGCCTCGCTGCGCGACATTCTGGAAGCAGGAAACTTATCTGACTTGCGGTGGTCCGATTTCAGCGATTATCGAGAAGATGTGGCCGAGTTCTACGAAGCGTACGGCGATGCGCTGCCCTGGGTGAAAGAAATGGGCGCAACGCCACAAGCGCGAGCCATGATCGCAGTACTCCAGGATGCTGACGAAAAGGGCCTCTCCGCAGACGACTATGACGGCCCGCGCTGGGCAGGGCGCCTGGTACATCTCAGACCAGCGGCTCACGATCCCACAGACTCGGACCTCGTGCGATTCGACGTTGCTCTGACAGTCTCGGCCATGCGGTACATATCGGACCTGCACATCGGCAGAGTAAATCCGCGACACCTCGACTTCGGGGTTGATGTCTCAAAACGAAGATACAATTTACCGGAATTCTTACGCGAGAATGTGGTGCACGCCTCGGATCTCCCGGGCATTTTGCAGCAGATCGAACCGCCCTATCCAGGTTATCAACGCACGATTCAAGCGCTCGGAAGATACCGAGAGATCGCGCGCCGGGACGACGGTGAGGCCCTTCCAGCCATCCAGAGACCAGTCAGGCCGGGGGACTCCTATCCAGGCGTGCCGCGTTTGGCGCGCCTGCTTCGACTCGTGGGAGATCTACCGGAAGACGTCGCTCCCGAGCCCGACAACACGGTCTACCAGGGTGCATTGGTGGACGCCGTCAAGAGCTTTCAAGAACGCCATGGGCTGACGCCGGACGGACGAATCGATGCCCGCACTCTGGCGGACCTGAACGTTCCCCTAAGCCGTCGCGTGCGGCAGATGGAACTCACGCTCGAGCGCTGGCGTTGGCTCCCGGATCAGTACCAGCATTCACCGATTGTGGTGAACATCCCGGAGTTCCGGCTCCGCGCATACGACGATCAATTTAACATCGCCGTCACCATGAAGGTCGTGGTCGGCAAAGCCTACAAACACAACACCCCGATCTTCATGAGCACGATGCGATCTGTAATCTTCCGTCCCTACTGGAACGTGCCACTGTCGATTGCGAGAGCCGAAGTTATCCCGAGCCTCGAGCGGAATCCCGCCTACTTGACGGAGGAGAATATGGAACTCCTGGACGGCCACGACAATGTCGTGAGTTCGGGGGCAGTCACTAGCGAAATGCTCCAGGAGGTTCGTGAAGGAAAACTTTCGCTCCGGCAGCGGCCCGGTCCGAAGAATTCGTTAGGGCTCATCAAATTCATGTTTCCCAACGAATACAACGTCTATATGCACGATACTCCGGCCACGGAACTGTTTTCGAAATCACGGCGTGACTTCAGCCACGGCTGCATCCGGCTGGAAAAGCCCGTCGATTTGGCCGCATGGGTTCTCCGCGACAATCCAGGCTGGGACATCGACCGCATTCGCGCCGCCATGAACGGAACTGAGACGGAAGAAGTGACGCTTGCTCACCCGATTTTCGTGCTGATCGTATATGGAACCGTGGTCGTTTCCGAAGAGGGCGTGGTGCATTTCTATGATGACATCTACGGGCACGACGCCGTTCTCGAGCAAGCCTTGGAGAAGGGCTATCCCTACCCGCGCTAGTTTCCGGAGGGTTGGTGCGCGGCACACTCGAAACACCACTGACGAACACGCCCCGTGTCTACGTGAATGAAATCGGAATGCGGATAGTAGCCCACGCCGCCGCGATGGAGAGAAAGGGCGATCTCGCGCAAGCGCTCGGTTTCCACGCCGGGGATTCGCAGATCGATCGCCTGCGCCTGCATGTGGAGGCTGTTCTTGGCGACACCTTCACCGTGGGAACGAAGAAACTGGTTGCTCCAGGGTGTGCGGTACCCGCAAACGATGTTAATTTCAGCGTCGGGACGCCCCACAGCCGCCGTCAGATCCTCCAGGATGTCAAAGACCTTGGGATCGAAATGATGAATCTCGCCCGTGCGATGGTCTCGGAGAAAATAGTCGAGCTTCGCGATGGCGTCTCGAACGTACTCATCCCCTCGGCGGTACACGATATCGAGCCTCTCGCCCGTGTGCGTGTGATATAGGCGGAGGCGATATTCCTGCGGCAACACTCCCGAGGCAGCCGGGGCTGGTTGGGCGGAAACAGCAAGCGGCGCGAGCAACAGAAACAGGGCGGTCGCGCCCCACACATGTCGTTGAATATTTCTGCTTTTCATTGTGAGTGGGATGGTGATCCTTTTTGTTGGGCCAGGGCCGCGCCTCTTCACGCATGCGCGCCGGCGTCTTGGCTGTCGGGTAAATCATTGTCTCCGACCTTCCCTCGTTTGTCCATAAGACGCTTGATAGGCGATGCCCGCGGAATCAAGCGCCTTGCGTGTCTGATACAATCGTCCCAGTTCAAGGAACGAAACCCAAGTGGTTGTTCGGGGCACACCCCTCGCGGTCGTCATTCTGAGCGGAGCGTCCCGACGCAGTCGGGAACGAATCTCTCTTCAGCGTCACTGAAACAGAGATGTCAGCAGAGCCAGTCAGCCTTGAGGGATGTAATGCTTGCTTGTCACCGACGAGTGGACTACATTCGCCGGCACCATGGCCCACCGCCCGCGAACTAGGGTCACCGTCGTCGTCGGCTCAAAGCCGCGGCGCCCCAAGAAGAGCACCAACGTCATCCTGGCCGTGATAATTTTTCTGTTGCTCGGACTCTTTCTTCTAAGCAGGACGCGACAAGTTCTGATCCCACGGCCACAACAAGTATTCGCTCCCCACTAAAGAAAGCGGCCGCCGCAGACAAGCAACTCTGGCCTAGTTGTTTAACCTTTTAGTACAATCCCGCTGATTCGGGTCAGGAGTGCGAGAGGTTCAACCTAAATGCCCAGACAGGCTCCGCTCGTCAGTCAATACCTCGAAAGAATAAGCCGGGATGCCGCCGAGAAATATCAAGACATCTTCCAGCGGTACGTCAAGCGTCGCCAGGGCGTCTACGCCCTCTATAGGCGCGACAAACTCTACTATGTGGGGCTAGCTAGCAATCTCAAATCGCGGCTGCGGCAACATCTGAAGGATCACCACGGTCAATCCTGGGACCGGTTCAGCGTCTATTTCACAGTCGGCGACAGACATCTCAAAGAGCTCGAAACTCTCATACTTCGCATTACCGGAAAGCCGCGCGGCAATGAAAACAAAGGCAAATTCCAAGATTCCGAGAATCTGCAACGCACACTGAAAAGAGATATCAAGAGCTTCCAACGCAGGGAATTGCTGGATCTCATCGGTCAGGATTTCAAAACGGATCTGGTCAAGATTTCGGACAAGAAGAAGAAAGGGCGACAGCCTGTTCTCGCTGGCTATATCAGATCCGCGCTCAAACTCCGCGCCACTATACGGGGGAAAACATTTAAGGCCCGCGTGCGGCGCGATGGTTCGATCAGGTTCAGAAAGAGAATATATAATTCACCCTCAGCGGCCGGAAGCGTCGCTTGCAAACACGCTTGCGACGGCTGGCACTTTTGGAAATACGAACGCGCCCCCGGCGACTGGGTCCAGCTCAACGAGCTTCGCAAGTGAGAGAACGCGATCATGGCTGGGTCACTCGGCGTGCGTCATATCGGGCCTTGCCGGGCGTCGCACTCCTTGCGCTGTCGGCAAACGGCGCGCGGCTTTCGCCTCACCCCCGCGCCGATCCATCCATCCCCGCGAGGACAACATTGTTATTCCCGGGAATAATCATCTCAAAAATCGACTCGACGCTCGTGTAATCGAAATACCCAAGCCGCGCGATCGGGCGAATCTTCAGCACGTCGATCCGACCATCCGCCCCCAGCACTTCGTCCTTGATGTGAATTCCGATCACGCGCCCGAACACGACGTCCGACGTGGAGAGCATGCTGTTGCCCGGCAACCGGATCGTCTGGTGGTAAACGCATTCGAAGTGAATCGGCGATTCCGCCACGCGGCAGGGTTTCACGGCGTGCGACGGCGCCTTCGTCACGCCCGCCAGTACAAACTCGTCCACTTCCGGCGGCACTTCCTCGGCCGATTTGTTGATGGCTTCCCGCAGTTCGTACGTCGCCATGTTCCAGACGAACTGTCCAGTCTGTTCCGAGTTGACGACTGTGTCCTTCCTCCGCCCGTGGCTGTTCTGCCCGGCCGAAAACATCACGTAAGGAGGATCGAACGACAGCATTTGGAACTGGCTGTACGGCGCCAGGTTGTGCCATCCCTCCCGGCTCACCGTCGAGATCCACCCGATCGGCCTCGGGATCACGCAGGATTTGAACGGATCGTGCGGCAGACCGTGCTTCGTCTTCCCCGGCTCGTAGTACATGCGATTCCCTCCGTGACAAATATCTCACGCAGATGCGATTCAAATAACTATGTGGAGTGCGGCGGCTCGCCGCCGCTTTTCTTCGCCGAGGCTTGCCTCGGCGTTTCAGCGCCCTGGGTGTAGGGAGGCAAGCGTCCTATCTCCGGATTCCCGCGCGATGCTTCACCGGCTTGCTGGCCGCCTCTGCTGTCGCAGCCGCCTCCCGCAACAACAAAAGAAAATCCTGAGCCTCTTTCGCGAGCGGACGGTGTCGCGGATGGATCACATCCAAATTGCGGCTCAGCGGCTCCGCGTCCACCACTTCAAACGATACAAGCCTGCGTTGCCTTAGCTCCTGCGTAAGTGCGAGCTGCGGCAGAAAGCCGAAACCGAGCTTGCGCTCGACCATCCGCTTCGCGGCCTCGATCGTTTCGACTTCGAGCACCACGTTCGGCAGCAGTCCCGCGCGGCGGAAGAGACCTTGTGTAAGCGTCCAATCGCTCGACCCGCGATCGTAGAAAATCAGCGGCCATTCTTCCACTTCTTCCAGGCTCACCCGCCGCTTGCCCGCCATCGGATGCGCGGGATGCCCCACGAGAATCAGCGGATCGTCTCGCAGCGTCATCGTCTCGACTTCGGGATGATGCAACCCGCGCGCCACGCCGATGTCCGCCTCGCCGTCCAGAACCATTCTTAGCACCTGCATCGAATTGCCGGACCGGAGATGGACCATCACCCTCGGATTCGCCGCCTTGTATTCCTGCATCACGTCCGGTATCAGGTACGTGCACACGGAAAGCGACGCCGTCACGCGCAGCGCCCCCGCGGTATGCGGCTGAATCTCATGCACCGCCTGGCGCGCCATCGCGACGGTTCGCAGCAGTTGTTCCGCGTGCGGCCGCAGCGCTTTCCCGGAGGGGGAGAGCGGGGGATTCGCGTGCCCCCGCGTGAAAAGGGTCACGCCGAGCGACTCTTCCAGCGCGCGGATGCGCCCGCTCACCGCCGGCTGGCTCACGTGCAGCGCCTCGGCCGCGCGGTGAAATCCGCCGTACGTCACAACGGCCAGGAAGGTCTCCAGTTGATCGATTTCCATTGATGCTCCCCCGCACCGAAAGTTGTCGCATGATAACATGTCCTTATCGCTGTGATAATGACAATCAGTTTGACTTAATTGGCTTGTCTGGCGAGAATGTGCGCCATTCGGTCGCACCGAATCGGCGCGGTGTGGCACGATCGCAAAAAACGCGAGTCACAGTTTAGGGTCCAGGGACAGTTTTCCGCCCTATTATCCCTGCTCGAAATCGTTCGAGGTGGTGGCAAAAAAGTGCCAATTTTGCGCTCTTAACGAGCCCTTAATGACCAATTCTGGCCAATTTTAGGAGGCGCCAAGATGTCCAATGGCAACGGCAACCCATCGAAGCTGGAGGCTCAATGGCGGACGAATCCGCGCTGGGCGGGGATCACGCGTCCCTATAGCCCTGCGGATGTAGAGCGGCTGCGCGGCTCGGTTCACATCGAGCACACAGTCGCCCGCCTGGGTGCCGAGCGCCTCTGGAACTTGTTGCAAACAGAGCCATTTGTTGCCGCCCTCGGAGCGATGACGGGCAACCAGGCCGTGCAGCAGGTCAGCGCCGGCTTGCAGGCGATCTATGTGAGCGGATGGCAGGTAGCGGCCGACGCGAACGAGGCTGGCGAAACCTACCCGGACCAGAGCCTCTATCCTGCTGATAGCGTTCCACATCTGGTGCGCCGGATCAACCGGGCGCTCGTCCGCGCGGACCAAATCCACTATGCCGACGGGCACGGCGCCAGCGGCCACCACGTGGATGGAAAGAAGACGCACTGGCTCGCTCCGCTCGTAGCCGACGCGGAAGCTGGTTTCGGCGGTAACCTCAATGCTTTCGAGCTGATGAAGGCGATGATCGAGGCGGGTGCAGCGGGCGTCCATTTTGAGGACCAGTTGTCTTCGGCGAAAAAGTGCGGGCACCTCGGCGGCAAAGTGCTGGTCCCGACGGTCGAAGCCATCCACAAGCTCGTCGCCGCGCGGCTCGCGGCGGACGTCATGGGCGTGCCGACGCTGATCATCGCGCGCACGGACGCTGATAGCGCGACCCTCGTGACGAGCCGGATCGATCCTCGCGACGCTGAATTCGTCGTCGCCGGCGACCGAACGTCCGAAGGATTTTTCCGGGTTCGCAGCGGGGTCCAGGCGGCTATCGCGCGCGGGCTCTCGTACGCACCGTACGCGGATCTCTTGTGGTGCGAAACTTCCAAGCCGGATCTTCGGGAAGCGCGCGAGTTTGCCGAAGGCATCCACGCCAAGTTCCCGGGCAAGATGCTGGCGTACAACTGCTCGCCCTCGTTCAACTGGCGCAAGAATCTTGACGACGCGACGATCGCAAATTTCCAGCGCGACATTGCGGCCATGGGATACAAGTTCCAGTTCATCACGCTGGCGGGTTTCCACGCGCTCAATCATTCCATGTTCGAGCTCGCCCGTGGCTACAGGCAGACCGGCATGGCGGCGTACTGCCGTTTCCAGGACGAGGAGTTTCGCAGCGAACACGACCATGGCTACGACGCCGTCCAGCACCAGCGATTCGTCGGCACGGGGTACTTCGATGACGTGCAGCAGGTGATCATGGGCGGCAACGCTTCAACGGTTGCGCTCGAAGGTTCCACAGAGGCGGCACAGTTTGCCGGCCGCAAGCGCCGGGCGGACCCTTCAAAGGAGGCCGAATCCGCTCGTTCCTGACGGTCGGCTTCGACTCGGGATTCCTTGTAGCTCGCCTTGACGACGCGTTTTTCGCCATCGCGATTCTCCGCGAGCGGCTAATCGCACCCTGCGCGCCGTTGACTCTCCGCCCCGATCGCTATACCTTCTAGCCCGGCTTTGTCCGGCCCGTCGGCTTGCGCGAACATCACTCGAAGGAGAATCCGCATGGAAAAGCACATCATGAGGTGGAGCTACTGGTTAGGTGTAATTTGCGTCGTGCTTGCTTTTGTCACTCGCTTGGCCAACACCCTGGGCGTGTCCGGTAGGCTCCTTCCCACGCGAGGGAACGACATCTCTTTTCGCAGCTTCGAGGACGCAGCGCTTCTTTTCTTGCTGACTTCGATTGCAACAGCCTGTTTCGTCGGGTCTAAGAAGCAGAATTCTTAGCGGCCCTTCACGATCTTTGACGTTGTGATTGCTTGCCCGACGTGGCGCTGGGTGTGATCGGCCACGTGGACAAGCAGGCCGCCCACCGTCGTCGGCAACTCTTTCTTGCCGACTTTCCGGGGCTCCGCAAACCGGTTTGGATCGATCGCCTGGACCCGTGCCGCGCTTCGCGCGAGCGCCGAGTTCAATTCGGCGAAAACCTCGCCTCGATTCGCGCCCGGATCCAATTCGGTTTTCAGCGCGGCGATCTGCTCTCCGGCCAGCTGGCCGCCTTCGGCATAGGTGAGCAAGCGGTCCATGCTTCTCGCGATATGCCGCAGATGAAACGCCACCGGCGCGATTCCCGCGGGTCTGGCGTTCAGTTCCTCGTCGGTCAGACCGCCGCACCAGCGTTCGAGATCTTCCTTCGCCAGCTCCAGCGCGTGCAGGACGGCCCTCGGCACGGCGTGGACTTCCGTCAAAGTGCCGCGCAGCCACGGCTCCGGCAAATTGCTCTGGCCCATTCTCGTTTTCCCCCTTGGATGTGCCAGCTTATCGGATTCGGCCGGGCAAGTGAACGACGACCGCATCACCCGCCTCACGCTCCTGAAGTTGGCTTGACAGCGATCCATAGTTCTGCAAACATCGAAATATGACGACCGCCCAGAGCAAGAGAAACAATGAAATGGTGGCGAGATACGCCGACATGCTCTCGGCAATGGGAACGGAACCGAGGCTGCGAATCATGCAGTTGCTGCTGTCCGCCCATCCCGAGGGCTTAGTGGTCGGTGATATCCAGGACGAATTGGAGATCCCGAATTCGACGCTCTCCCACCATCTGGACAAGCTCAAGAACGAAGATCTAGTGCGCGTGCAACGCGAGAGCACGTTTCTGCGCTATACCGCAAACACGGAGGCGCTCCAGGGGCTCTTGCAGTTTCTGTATGCCGAGTGCTGCACGCGGAACAAGGCGCTCAGACGGCGCGACATCATGCAAATAGGGAGGGCAGAATGACCGGTTCAAACATAAAGGAAGCCGTGAAGGAAAAGTACGGCGAGGCCGCGCTCAGAGTCAGCAGCGGTGGCCGCAGCGGCTGTTGCGGAGCGGCGCCGGCAGGTGAATCATCCTGCGACCCCATCACTTCCAATCTCTACGACGCCGCGCAGACGCAACAAATTCCCGAAGAGGCTCTGCTGGCTTCCCTCGGGTGCGGAAATCCTACCGCCCTGGCGCAATTGAGTCCCGGAGAGGTGGTGCTCGACCTTGGTTCCGGCGGCGGTATCGACGTTCTGCTGTCCGCCAGGCGAGTCGGTCCCACGGGCAAGGCGTACGGCCTCGACATGACGGACGAAATGCTTGCTCTGGCAAACGAGAACAAGCGAAAGGCAGGAATCGAGAACGTGGAGTTCTTGAAAGGCGAGATCGAGCATATCCCGCTGCCGGACAATTCCGTGGACGTCATCATCTCGAATTGCGTAATCAATCTTTCCGCCGACAAGGACCGTGTACTACGAGAGGCCTTCCGTGTCTTGAGGCCGGGCGGGCGATTTGCCGTGTCCGACGTCGTCACGCGGGGCGAAATCGCGTCGGAGATACGCCAGAGCGTCCTTCTCTGGGTGGGCTGCATAGCGGGAGCCCTCGACGAGGGCGAATACCGTGACAAACTGGCCTCCGCGGGTTTTGAACAGATCGAAATCGAACCGACACGGGTTTACCGAGTCGAAGACGCGCGAGAGTTTCTCGTAGAAAAGGGCCTGGATGTGGATGCGCTCGCGCCACAAGTGGACGGCAAGTTCCTAAGCGCGTTCGTGCGTGCTTTCAAGCCAAAATAACGACCGCAGTGCAAGCGTCTGCGGGAAAGCAGGAGGACAGCACAAAGGTGCGGACCCTTCTGAAGAGGAAGACGAAGGGTGCGGCACCCTCAAATGTTATCCTTGGCTTGGTTCAACTCCGGTGTGATCCGTTCGCACGTACTTGCAGTTGGCAGCGTCAAGAAACGTGCTGGCGAGCGTGGCAGCCCGCCCGACCAAGATTAGTTGATGGATGCTTGCGGGTCGGTCCAAGATGATAGAATTTTGCCGCTGGTCGAGAGGAACCCATCATGGAACATGCCGCGGCACTATTGGTGCAGACAATATTCAACTCGGACGAGCGGATGCAAGCGCTCTTAAAGGATCAAGCGGCCAAGAGTCCTCAAGCTGCTGCGGAATTTCTCAAACCCTGGTATCAAGCAGCGCTCATGATGATCAAGAGTGCCGAGGATTTTGACCAAGGATCAACAATGCATGGGCCAGCCACCTAGTGGAACACCAATTCAACTGTCCATATTGTGGCGAAGAAATTTCGATGGTGCTGGACTTGTCCGTCGGTCGCCAGACCTACATCGAAGACTGCGAAGTATGCTGCAAACCAATTGAGATCAGCTTTACCGTGGAAGACGACGACCTCGCCAGCTTCCACGCCAAAACACTCAGCTAGGGACTTCGTAGGTCGTTCACAGCGGAAGCCGAGCGCGAAAGTCTGAGGAACAACGCGGAGCCACGCACCCTTCCGAAAGGCGAAGGGTGCGGCACCCTCGAATGTTATCCGTGGCTTGGTTGAACTCCGGTGTGACCCGCTCGCGTGCTTGCAGTCGGTGGCGTCCAGAAACGTGCTGTCGAGAGTGCGTGATCTTGCGCACATCCTGCTGTGGCGGCGATCACGTAGAATACGTGCTACTGTGCGAACATTAGCGTGACGGTGTGGGGCTGTGAAAGTGACATTCGCGCGGGGGAGGCAACAATGGGAGGAATACCGGCACCGCTGTCCTACTTGTTGATTGGGTGCGGCCTAACCACGGCTGTCCTGGCGATCCTGGTGATCTACGGGGGTACGTTGTCAGACAGAGAAGACGACCAACTGTACCTCAACAAGGCTGAAGAGAGCATGATGGCCTCGGAGCAACGGGTGCTCATCGGAAAGATGGAACGTCTGAAGAAGGTGATCATGGTCCTCGCGGTGATTGCGGGCGTTTTGGTGCTGGCGAGCGCAGGCGTGTGGCTCTGGACCGGACTTACGAGATAGTGAACTGTGGTCTCCAAAGATGGAAAAGAGGAAATAACAGGATGACTGAAGCCAACATTCTGGCAAATGCTCTTATCGACGCAAATTGATCCGACAAGCCTGTCCCAGCTGAGGCGTCAAAAGATGCTGAGGTTCTAGAGATAACCGTAGGACCAAAATGACCATCAGGGATCTTCATAATGACTCCAGGCCAAGCTGCGTTGTCGCTTGACAGGAGTGCGAGCGGCCATATACGGTATTCGATTGCCGGATCAGCTTCAGAGAAACCAGTTCATTGCATGGCTCTTGGGCGTTTGCGGAATCCGGTATCGAACCTATTCTTAGCGTTTTCGAGGGGGAAGAGGAATGCCTCATAAGCTGACGAACATGCTTGCACGTGTGCCGAGCGACATTGATATCGCCCAGGCGGCCACGCCGATTCCGATCGACAAGATCGCCGCGGAAGCGGGCATTCTTCCGGACGAACTCGAGCTCTACGGCAAGAACAAGGCGAAGGTACACCTCGAGATCCGCGACCGGCTGAAGAATGTCCCCAACGGGAAATACGTCGTTGTCACCGCGATCACGCCGACTCCCCTCGGCGAGGGCAAGACGACCACGACGGTCGGCTTGAGCCAGGCGCTCGGCGCGCATCTTGGCAAGAAGGTGTTCACCTGCGTGCGCCAGCCAAGCCAGGGACCCACATTCGGCATCAAGGGCGGGGCCGCGGGCGGCGGCTATAGCCAGATCATCCCAATGGAGGAGTTCAACCTGCACCTCACGGGTGACATTCATGCCATCACGGCGGCCAACAACCTGCTCGCCGCGGCCATCGACACGCGCTGGTTTCACGAAAGCGCGCAGAAGGACGAGGCGCTTTTCGAGCGCCTTTGTCCTCCCGCGAAGGACGGTAGCCGCCGCTTCGCTCCCGTGATGCTGCGCCGCCTGCGCAAGCTGGGCATCTCGAAGACGAACCCCAACGACCTGACGCCGGAAGAGCGCAGCCGCTTTGCGCGCCTGGATATCGACCCGGACAGCATCACGTGGCGCCGCGTGACGGACACGAACGATCGCATGCTGCGCCAGATCACGATCGGCCAGGGGCCCGAGGAAAAGGGCATGACGCGCGTGACCGGGTACGACATCGCAGTCGCGAGCGAGATCATGGCGATCCTCGCGCTCACGACGAGCCTCGCGGACATGCGCGAACGGCTGGGCGCGATGGTAATCGGCACGAGCAAATCCGGAGAAGCGATCACAGCGGACGATATCGGCGCGGGCGGCGCGCTGACCGTGCTGATGAAAGACGCGATCCAGCCGAACCTGATGCAGACGCTCGAAGGTACGCCCGCGTTCGTCCACGCGGGACCGTTCGCGAATATCGCGCACGGCAACTCATCGATTGTGGCGGACCAGATCGCGCTCAAGCTGGTGGGCCCGGATGGCTATGTGTTGACGGAATCGGGCTTCGGCGCCGACATCGGCATGGAGAAGTTCTTCAACATCAAGTGCCGCTATAGCGGTCTCGTGCCCAATTGCGTTGTGATGGTGGCCACGATCCGCGCCCTGAAAATGCACGGCGGCGGGCCGAAAGTAGTCGCGGGGCAGCCGCTGAATCACGCGTACGTCGAAGAGAACCTCGAACTGCTTGAGAAGGGCTGTTCGAATCTCGTCAAGATGATTCAGAACGCGCGCAAGTTCGGAATTCCCGTGGTGGTCGGCGTAAACCGCTTCCAGCACGATACGCCCGCAGAGATCGAACTCGTTCGCAAGAAGGCCAAAGAGGCGGGTGCGATCGATGCCGTGATGGCGAACCACTGGGCAGAGGGCGGCGCGGGCGCCGTGGAACTCGGCAAGGCCGTGATTGCCGCGTGCCAGCAGCCCAGCAAGTTCCAGTTCCTCTATCCGCTCGAGACCAGCATCAAGGAGAAGATCGAAACGATTGTCCGCGAGATGTACGGCGGCGCGGGCGTGGAATATTCGCCGGAAGCCGAAAAGAAGATCGCGCTGTATACCCGCCTCGGCTTCGATAAGCTGCCGATCTGCATGGCGAAGACGCACCTGAGCCTGAGCCACGATCCGAACCTGAAAGGCGCGCCGACGGGATTCACCGTTCCCGTGCGGGACGTTCGCGCCAGCGTCGGCGCCGGATTCCTCTATCCGCTGCTCGGCACGATGAGCACGATGCCGGGTTTGTCGACGCGCCCGGGTTACTACGAGATCGATCTGGACCTCGCGACGGGGCGCGTGATCGGCCTTTCCTGACGCAGGGAAGGGAACGCCGCGGGCAGGGCGAATTTATTTTCTGGGTTCATTTCGACTTCGCGAGCCACCATCGCCTGAGGGCAACGACCGCCCACACCGCTTCGACGATCCCAAAGGGCCACGCCCCCTGCAGAAAGCCGTAGGTCGATCCGAGCACGCAGGATCCGGCAAATCCCAGAATGAACCACGGGCTGCGTTTCTCGAGCGCGTAGCAAACGAGCATAGCGGCGACAGCGAACAATCCGAAGAGTGAAAGTGGATTCAAACAACAAAGTTACCATGCCGGGATCAGGAAGAAGTAAGGGAAGCGTAAAAATTCCACAAGCGTTTCGCGGCACGCGTTGTGCTTCAGACCGTCGTCGAGCGCTTCGGCGTTGAGTTTGCTTGTCAGCGCTGTGCCCGTGCGATAGAGTATCGACCCTTGACGCCATGGCGAGAAGGCGCAAGAAAGATGCGATGACGGTTCCCCAGCAGGAAGTGCGCGAGGTATTGATTCGCCGCGCCGCGATCGAGAAGCGTGTGCGTGAAGTCGCCCGCCACATCACGCGCGACTTCAGAGGCCAGCGAATTCATCTGGTTGGCGTTCTGAAGGGCGCCTGCATCTTTCTCTCCGATCTCGTCCGCGAGATCGAGCTCGAAACCTCGATCGACTTTATCGCCGTCTCGAGCTACGGCCGGGGAAAGGAATCGTCCGGCCAGGTGCGGATGCTGAAGGACCTCGACAGCAATATCGCGGGTCTAAACGTAATTCTAGTAGAGGACATCCTGGATACCGGGCTCACGCTGAACTACTTGCTGCGCGTCCTGCGCCAGCGTCGGCCGAAGAATCTCCGCGTGGCCGCGCTGCTCGACAAGCCTTCGCGCCGCATAAAACCCGTGCGGGCCGACTACGTCGGCTTCAAAATCCCGAACAAGTTCGTCGTCGGCTACGGCCTCGATTACGGCGAGCGCTACCGCAACCTGAAGGATGTGTGGGTCTTGCATCTGCCCGCGGACGGCAAAAGCGCCTGAGCCTCGAGCTCTCCCGAAACCTCGTTTCGCCGAAAGTGACTCCATGCATGGCTTGTATCGAAAGCGCAGATCTTATGCCCCGGCCGTGAATTCCGCGCCTGTTATAATGAGTTTTCTCGTATTCGCCCAGCGGGAATCGGGGTCGCCGCGGGCATAGGCTTCAAGACGCATCGCGCCGGGATCGAGGCACGCACATCTGAATCCGATGGACTCAACGGAACTAAATTCGACGCTGGAAATGCCTGCGGAGGTCCTCGCGGTCCTCGTGGAGATCAGCCACGAGATCAACGCGTCGCTCAACCTGGACGAGGTTCTCGCGAATGCCGCCACGCAGGTGAAGCGGCTGATCGACTACGAGATCTTCGCCGTCCTGCTGCCGGAGCAGAATACCGGCGATCTCTACATCCGCTTTGCCATCGGCCATCGCCCGGAGGTGGTGGAGCACTGGCGCATCCCGGTGGGCGACGGCATCATCGGCGAAGTCGCGCGGACAGGGCAGGTAATTCGCGTGGGCGACGTCTTGAAGGACCCGCGGTATCTGGCCGCAGCGGAAGCAGTCCGTTCGGAGATGGCTGTGCCCCTGATCGTGCGCGGACGCGTGATCGGCGTTATGGACATCGAAAGCCGCCAGCCGGATTACTTCACGCCCGCGCAGCAGACAATCCTGACGCTGATCGCGAGCCGCATCGGCACCGCGGTGGAAAACGCGCGCCTGTTTGAAAACGCGCAGAAGCAGGCGGAGACGCTGCTCCTGCTGAACGAGATCGGCCGGGAGGCAAACGCCACGCTTCAGGTGGACGAGGTGCTGCGCCGCGCCGCCGAGTTGACCAAACGCTTGATCGACTACCAGATATTCAGCATCCTGTTGCACGATTCCCCCGCCAGCGTGTTTCGGCATCACGTGACCGTGAAGTTTGGCCAGCGCGTGCAGGAAAAATCGACGGTTCCCGAACACGAAGGCATTGTCGGCGCGGCCGCGAAACTGCGCCGCCCGGTTGTGGTGCCCGATGTTTCGCTCGACCCGCGCTACCGGATGCTGAATCCGGAGACGCGTTCCGAGCTGGCCGTGCCGATGATCTATAAGACGCGTGTGATCGGCGTGATGGACCTCGAAAGCCCTCAGTTGAACTATTTCACGCCGGACCACGTTCAGGTACTTTCGATCCTGGCGGCGCATCTTGCGGTGTCCATCGAGAACGCGCGGTTGTACGAACAAGTGGCCCGCGACGAAAGCCGCATGGAGCGCGATCTCAACGCGGCTCGCCGCATTCAGGGCGCTCTGCTGCCGCGCCTGCCGGGACCCGAGTTTGGCCTCGACATCGCGGCGCGGGTCGTTTCGTCGCGCGAGCTGAGCGGGGACTTGTACGATTTTCTCCGCTACGGCCCGAACGACTTGGCGATTGCGCTCGGCGACGTGAGCGGGAAGGGAAGCGCGGCCGCGCTCTACGGAGCGGTCGCGGTCGGGACGCTCCGCAGCCTCGGCTCGCTGAAGCCGCGGCCCGCAAACATGCTTCGCGCCGTCAACGGATTCTTGGGTGAGCGGCTGATCGAAGGCCGGTTCATGACGCTCTGCTTTGCCACGTGGAACCGCCGCCGGAGGCTGCTGCGCGTGGCGAATGCGGGCCAGGAGCAGCCGCTCCTCCTGCACGGAGGCAAGTGCGAAAAGATTCCGCTCGCCGGTTTTCCGCTGGGGATTTTTGAGGAAGTGACGTACGACGAGAGGGCCTTCCTCCTGGACCCCGGCGATGTCGTCGTGCTGTTTTCCGATGGCGTTGTCGATGCGCAGGATTCAGCGGGAGAATTCTTCGGTCACCGTCGCGTCGCGAAGATGGTCATCGAACATCAAAATCTGCCGTCGGCCGGCATCGCGGACCGAATTCTCGAGGAAGTCGATGCGTTCTCCGGAGGCGAGCATCCGACCGACGATCGCACGCTGGTTGTTTTGAAGGCGCAGTGATGGTTCGGCGAGGACCGTCATCCTAAACGCGCAGCGTGAGCGAAGGATCTCTGCGGAGCCCCTCCCGCGCTACCGTTCGCCCCACCGCAATTTGCTGCGCAGAATCTCGAAGTACGTTTTGCTCGGCGGCCGCACCAGCGCGACTCGGTTCGCCGACTTGGTGATGCGGACGCGGTCCCTCGGGGCGAGCTGAAAAGCTACCTGGCCGTCGAGCGTCAGATAGACGGGCTCGTCGGTGGCCGTGAAATCGAGCTCAATTCGTGAGCTGTCGGGGACGACGAGCGGTCTGTTGGTCAGCATGTGCGGGCAGATCGGCGTGATCACAAATGCGTCGATGTTCGGATCGATGATCGGGCCGCCGGCCGCGAGCGAGTAGGCGGTCGAGCCGGTGGGCGTCGCGACGATCAGTCCGTCGGCGCGATAGCGCGCGACGTGGTTGTCGTCCACGGACACGTCGAAATCGAGCATCCGCGCCCGCGCCCCTTTGTTGGCGACGGCGTCGTTCAACGCGCACTGGCGCTCGGCGGGCTGTCCGGCACGCAGGATTTCCGCATCCAGCATCATGCGCTCGCTGGTGTGGTGCTTGCCTGCGAGAACCTGGTCGAGCAGCGGATAGAGCTCATCGAGGGTTACGCTCGTGAGGAAGCCGAGCCCTCCCAGATTCACCGCGAGGATCGGCACTTTGTTGCCGCCAAGGGCCCGCGCCCCCGAAAGCAACGTCCCGTCGCCGCCGAATACGATCAGCAAGTCGATCTTCTCGCCCAACGCCTCGCGCGCCAGGACCGGCTCGGCCAGGGATGTGCAACAGCCGTGGGTCTCCTCGTCGATGAAGACATCGATCTTCCGCGTGCGCAGCCACTCAATCAGGGGAGGGACGACGGCGGCCACAATGTCCCGTGCAGGTTTGCAGATGATACCCGCGGCGCGAATCATAAGACTCGGATTCTATTCCACCTGCGCTCGCCGCGCGTGCAGAAAAAACTCCTGATTTCCTTCGGCGCCGGTCACGCGGCTCGGCCGCACGCCGATGATCTGCAGCCCCGCTTCCGCCGCGGCTTGCCGGACGCCATCGACGGCCTTTTCCCGCAGGGCCGCGTCGCGGACGATCCCGCCTTTGCCGACCTCGCCCTTGGCGAGTTCGAATTGCGGCTTAACGAGAATCAAGAAGTCCGCGCCCGGCGCGGCGATGGGCACGAGCGCGGGCAAGACCTTGGTGACGGAAATAAACGACAAGTCGGCGGTGACCAGGCTTGGCGCCTCGCCGACGTCATCTTGTCTCAGATAGCGGGCGTTTCCCTCGATCGTCGCCACTCGCGAGTCCTGGCGCAACTTCCAGTCGAGCTGGTTGATGGTCACATCAACGGCATAGACTTTGTGCGCCCCGTGTTGCAGCAGGCAGTCCGTAAATCCGCCCGTGGAGCTTCCCACGTCGAGGCAGATTCTGTCCTGCGGATTGACGCCGAAGTCTTCGAGTGCGCCTTCGAGCTTCAGGCCGCCTCGGCTCGCGTAGCGCAAAGTTTCGCCAACGATATCGATCCTGGCGTCGCGCGAAACCGGAGTTCCGGCCTTCGCCGCATGGGCGCCATTGACCCGCACCTGGCCGGCCAGAAGCATGGCCTGGGCCCGCTCTCGTGAGGCTGCCAGGCCTCGCTCGACAAGCAGCACGTCCAGCCGCGCCTTGTCCGCCTTGGTTTTTTGCTGTAGGCCCGGTGTCTGGTCGGCGGTTTTTGGTCGATGCGGCAAAGCTGCCTCAAAAGGGCGCATTACAGGATCACGACCGGCGCGCGACGAGGAACTCGGCAAGCTGTCGCAGTCGCGCCGCGCGCTCGCCGTACGGCGCAAGTTCGGCCAGCGCTTTCGCCTCGAGATCGGCCGCAATCGCGCGCGACTTTTCGATGCCATAGAGCGCCGGATACGTCGCCTTCTTCTGCGCCTGGTCCTTCCCGGCCGTCTTTCCGAGGGTGGCGGACGATTCCTCCACGTCCAGTACGTCGTCCACGACCTGGAACGCCCATCCGATGGTGTCGCCGAACCGCCGGAGCCGCTCGATGTCGTCGTCCGGCGCGGCACCTGCCATGGCCCCCGCCACGATCGAACCACGAATCAGCGCCGCCGTCTTCGATTGGTGGATGTATTCGAGCGTGCCAGCATCGATGGGTTTCCCCTCGGCCTCGACGTCCGCCACTTGGCCGCCGACCATGCCGTGAACGGTTCCGGCGGCTGCGGCGATCTCGCCGATCGCACGCACGCGGCGCGCATGTTCTAGTGGCGCGCCGGCCAGCGTCTCGAACGCCAGCGTCAGCAGTGCATCGCCAGCCAGAATTGCGATCGCCTCGCCGAAAACTTTGTGGTTGGTGGGCTTGCCGCGCCGCAGGTCGTCGTTGTCGAGCGCGGGCAGGTCGTCGTGAATCAGAGAATAGGTATGGATGAACTCAACCGCGCAGCCGACTTGGATGGCACCCTCGACGCTGTCGCTGAACATCCGCGCCGCTTCAAGGCACAAGATCGGCCGGATTCTCTTGCCGCCCGCGAACACGCTGTACCGCATGGCCCGGTGAATCGACGCCGGTGGCACCCCTTCGGGCGGGAGAAGCCGACCGAGTGCCGCTTCGATTGCGGCGTGATCCGCCTCGAAAAAATCGGGGAGCTTCATGCGTTGGGCGTGCGGATGCCGGGCAGGGAGCGCCGCAGCGGCGAGCGCGCGCTAAGAGGATTCATCTTCGGGTTCGAAAGGTTCGGCGGCGATCTTGCCGTCAGCCTTCTTCAAAAGGATCTCGACGCGGCCCTCGGCTTCCTCGAGCTGCTTCTGGCATTCCCGCGAGAGCTTCACGCCTTCTTCGAAAAGCTTCATGGCTTCGTCGAGAGAAAGGTCCGCGCTCTCGAGGCGTTTCACCACCTCTTCAAGGCGCAGAAGCGATTTCTCGAAATCGCCCTTGCGCTGTGGCTCGGCCGCTTTGTTCACTGCCGGATTCATGTCGTTTGTCGAACGCCGCTGATCGCTACTGCTGGCAATGCGCACACGAGAAAGTCGATCGTCCGCCCTGTTCGATCCGCCGGATTCGCCTGCCGCAGGCCCGGCATTCCTCTCCGGCTCGCCCGTACACGGCGAGAATTTCTCCGAGCCCTTGAAACCACCAGTTCGGGTCGCGGAAGTCCGGCGCAGGGTGAAGGCAACATTCTAGCGCACGCCCTAGAACGTCAACAATGGCCTTGTGGAGCCGGCGCGTTTCCGCCTCGGTCAGCCGGTTCGCGGCCCTCCGCGGATTCAGTCGCGCGAGCCACATCGCTTCGTTGGAATAGATGTTCCCAAGCCCCGCGATTCTCGACTGATCGAGCAGAAACAGCTTCAACGGCCGTCGGCTGCCGCGAAGCATCTCGGCCAGGCGCGTCCCTGTGAACCCCTTTGAGAGCGGCTCGACTCCCATGGCGCGAACGCCGGGAACATCGCCCGGTGACCGAACCCACTGCACCCGCCCGAAATGCCGCTGGTCCACGAAGCCGAGTGTGCCGCGGCGCATTTCGAACGCCACATCGATGTGGCCGGAGGTTCGCCTTCCGTCGAACCAGATGAGCTGCCCATCCAGCCGAAAGTGCAACACAAGGTATCCGCGCTCGAGCCGCAGCAGCAGATACTTTCCCCGTCGTTCGACGGAACGAACCTTCTGCCCGCGCACACTTTTCTGTATCCGCGCCGCCTCGTTCGCGGCGCCGCGTCCGGAGTTTGGCCGCACCGCGATCGGATGAATCACGCGGCATCGAACGATTGTCTGCCCGGCGACAAGCGGCCACAGCGCCCGCGCCATCGCCTCCACCTCGGGTAGTTCAGGCATCGGGCAGGGAAGGAAGTTCCCAGTCGGGCAGGTGCCGGTACATGTCGTCCCAAGTCGCATGAGCGCGGAGAGCGCGGACGACCACCGGCAGTGGGTCCGCGAGAATCTCGGGGAAAAGCCTCTCCTCCGGGAACGCGATTTGGAACGCCAGCCTCTCCACCGGGGGCGAGAACTGGGCGTCGACGCCCGGCTTGTTGCCGCGCGGATCGATCCGGTACCATCCGAACTCGGGCAGGTAAACGGCGTTCAAGCCGTGCAAGGAATACGGCGCCCCGGTTTCATCGATGCTCAGCCGCTGATAGCAGAAACCGGCGGGCACTCCGTTCGCGCGCAAGAGCGCGGCGAGCAGGTGGCTTTTCGCATAACAATAGCCCGTGCCCTCCACGAGAACCTCGGACGCGGCGCACGTAACCGGATTGCGTTTGAAGTCGGAGCTGTGTTGGACATGGTCGCGCACCCACTCGAAGCATCGGCGCGCGACATCGGCCGCGCCGCCCGAGCCTCTTGAGAGCTCGCGGGCTTTCGCGATCACGGCCGGATTCTCCCAGTCGATCACCTCCGTCGATCTCAGGAACGTCTCCATCGCCGCTTGCCGCCTCCTGAACTTGCCGAGCCACTATCATATGAGCAGTCGGCGAAATCCGAATCAGAAAACTTTCTTCTGCGCCGGGCGCGCCCTGATAGAATTGCTTCACATGGCAGCCTCTGCCGATCCGCTGCATGCCTTCTTCCTCGGGCGGACGAACGTGCGATCCGGATCCCGAAACCGGCCGCTGCGTCTCTCTCGAACGGAGACCTTGCTTCGATGATCGTACTTCAACTCCTCGGAATCGTTTTATTGGTCGGCATGAACGCGTTTTTTGCGGCGACCGAATTCTCGCTGGTTGCTGTGCGGCTCTCGCGCGTGCGCCAGCTCGTGGAGGAAGGGGATCCGCGCGCTCGGGTCGTCGAGCATCTGCTGGGCGATCTCGGCCGCGTTGTTTCGGGCGTTCAGGTGGGCATGACGATAGCCAGTCTTTCCCTGGGCTATCTTGGTGAAGTCACGTTGGCGGCGCTCCTGCGGCCCTTCGTTCAGCAGTTCGCGCGCCCGTGGGCGCCGATCCTCGCGCACGCTGCCGCGCTCGTTCTCGTCTTCGGTCTCCTCACGTTCATTCAGGTCGTGCTTGGCGAACTCGTGCCAAAAAGCCTCAGTCTGGCTCGGGCCGAGCGCGTTACTTTGCTCGTCGCCCGCCCGTTTTATTGGTTCCTCACTACGTTCAGCTGGGCCATCGACCTCCTCGACGGAACCGCCGAAAAAATTGTCGGCGCGCTCGGCGTGGTTTCGGCGCAGAGCCACACGGTTGTGCGCTCCGCCGAAGAGTTGCAGGTGATGATCCAGCAGGCCCGCGACCGTGGCGTCCTGCCCGAAAGGGAAGCGCGATTCGTGCAGAACGCCATCGAACTCGTCCGCGTCCAGGTGCGCGAGATCATGGTGCCTCGTCCGGACATGCACGCCCTGCCTGTAAATGCGAGCCTCGAGGACACCATGCGCATGTTCGCCACCACCCAGCGCTCGCGCCTGCCTGTCTACGAAGGCTCGCTCGATCACATCCTCGGCTTCGTCCACATCAAGGACGCCATGTGGATACTGCTCGATCGAGCGCGTGCCGCGGAAGAACACCTGCCTCCCTCCGCATTCCAGCTGAAAAGCATTCTGCGCGACGTCCTGATCGTTCCCGAGACCAAGGCCGCGACCGAATTGCTCCTCGAACTTCGTTTGCGCCGCACGGGCCTCGCCATGGTCGTGGACGAATTCGGCAGCATCCTCGGCCTCGTCACTCTGGAAGACATCCTCGAGCAGATGGTCGGCGCGATTCACGATGAGTTCGATGTGATCGAGCGCCCCCTCACGCTGCCTGACGGCGGAATCATCTTCGACGCCGCGATCAAGGTTCGCGACCTCGATGCGCAGTACAACATTGTGATTCCCGACGATCCCTCTTACGAGACGATCGGCGGATTCGTCCTCAGCCGCCTTGGCTTCATCCCTCGCGGCGGCGAGAGTTTTGAGTCGGACGGCTATCTCTTCACCGTCACGGAGATGGATCGCCGCCGCGTTTCGCGCGTAAAGATCAAGCCGCTGCGGCCCAGCCTGGTGTCGCCGCTCCCTGCGCCCTCGTCCGCCCAGGCAGCCCCGGTGCCCAAGGAAGTGGCGCGCATCGCAACGGAGCACCGCAAGAAATGATTCGCTACGTCTCCCTGCGCATTCTGCTCGCTATTCCGGCGCTGTGGCTCATCGTCACGCTGGTGTTTCTGCTCGCACACATTATTCCGGGAGATCCCGTGCAGCAGATGCTCGGCGAGGGCGCCCGCGCCGAGGATTTGCAACAGCTTCGCCACTCCCTGGGACTCGACCGGCCCGTTCCCGCGCAGTACGCGCACTATCTCGCCGGTGTGCTCCACGGCGACCTCGGAGAATCGTTTCGCTTTCGCGAGCCAGTCACGCGCGTCGTGCTGGAGCACTATCCCGCCACGCTCGAGCTCGCGATCGTAGCGCTGCTCGTCTGCGCGGCAATCGGCATTCCTGCCGGGATGCTTGCGGCTGGGCGTCGCGGCAAGCCCACGGACCATGCCGTCGGCGTGTTTACGCTCTTCGGCCTCTCCGTGCCGAACTTCGCCCTCGGCCCCGTGATGATTCTCGTCTTCTCGGTGATTCTTGGTTGGCTGCCGGTTTCGGGCCGCGGTGGCCCGGCGCATCTGGTGTTGCCTGCGATCACGCTGGGCGCGGCGCTTGCGGCGATTCTGACGCGCATGGTCCGCACGTCCGTCATCGAAGAGCTGTCGAGCGACTACGTCCGCACCGCGCGCGCTAAGGGCCTTTCGGAATCGCAAGTGCTGTTTCGCCACGCGTTTCGCAACGCCTTGATTCCAATTCTGACGATCCTCGGCCTCCAATTCGGCACGCTCCTCGCCGGAGCGATCGTCACCGAGACGATCTTCTCCTGGCCCGGCATCGGCCGCCTTACCGTGCAGGCCATTTCCGCTCGCGACTATCCCTTGTTGCAGGGCTGCATTCTGCTCATCGCCGTTTCGTACGTGGCCGTGAATTTCCTGACGGACGTCGTGTATGCGCTCGTCGATCCGCGGGTGCGCCTCGAATGAGCGGCCTGCGCGATTTTCTTCGCCAGAGTGGCCCGGGTCGCTGGGGACTTGCCCTGAGCGTGCTGCTCGTCGTTCTTGCGCTGGCCGCGCCCTGGCTTGCGCCCTCCGACCCCACGGTGCAGAACTTGCCGGCGCGCCTGGCTAGTCCAAGCCTGGCGCACTGGATGGGCACCGACGAGCTCGGCCGCGACATTCTCTCTCGCATTCTCTTCGGCGCGCGCATCTCGATGCTCGTCAGCATCAGCGTCGTGCTTGGCGCGGGAATCGCCGGACTTTCCATCGGCGCGCTTGCGGGCTATTGCGGAGGATGGTTCGATCACATCGTGAACATCGTCCTGATCAACGCGTTTCTTTCATTCCCCGGAATCCTTCTCGCGATTGCTTTCGCCGCGTTTCTCGGGCCGGGCATCGGCAAGGTGATCTTGGCGCTCGTTATCACGGGTTGGGCGGGATACGCGCGCCTGGCTCGCGCGCAGATTCTGCAGGCAAAGGAAATGGAGTACGTGCTCGCGGCGCGGTCGCTCGGGGCCTCGCCCGCGCGTATCCTGCTGCGGCACCTGCTCCCGAATATTCTTCAGCCGGTGCTCGTGCAGGCGACGATTGCGATGGCCGGCGCGATTCTCGCCGAATCGACGCTCAGTTTTCTCGGCCTCGGCGTTCTCGCACCCATGCCCAGTTGGGGCGCCATGCTCAACGACGCGCGCAGCCATCTGTTCGACGCGCCGCTCATGGTGATCTTTCCGGCGCTCGCGGTGATGGCCGCTGTGCTCGCCTTCAATCTCCTTGGCGACGCCCTCCGCGACTGGATGGACCCCCATATGCGCTCCTATCTGATTGTGACTTCGCTGGCTCGCTGACATTTTCGGGGCGGTCCCGATGGCTGTCATCCCGAGCGAAATCCTGCGCGCCTCTGCTTTCCTTCGATTGTTGGGGGCGCGGGACGGAGTTCGAGGAATCTGCTATTTCTTGTTTCCCTACAGGTTGGACACTATCAAGCGATCTCGACGGTGACTTCCGCTCCGCGCGCGACTCCCAGCGTTTTCGCTGCGTTCGCTTTGTTCACTGAGATCTCGAGATAGCCGCTCGACCCGATGATTCCGACTGCTTCGCCCGCCGGCCCTTCCGCGAACGTTGGAACCACCTTCTTCACGACTGCGTTTCCGGCGCGAATTGTAAATTTGCCGTCCGCCGCGGCAAATGCGGGTACATCTTCCGCCTTCAGGTTTGTCACCAGATTCCCGAATTGATCGACGCGCAGGACCACGCCCTTCACCGTATTGCCGGTGGCCTTTGGCTTGGGAATGTTGAAGCGGACGAAATCCGTGATCGGCTCGCCGAACGCGGACGTCTGCCACGATTTCGAGAGCCACGCGGCAATCGGCGCAAAAACGTCGCGCCCGTGAAAAGTCTTGCTGATAGGGTTGCGGAAGTAGTGTTCCGAAATCACGTTCCACACGTAAAGCGCTTCCGTCTGGTCGTAGACCGATGAAAGGACGCCGTTGTCCGGCGCCACCAGATAGTGTTGGTCCGCCGCCACCAAAATCGGCCGCCGCTCGGTTCCAACGCCGGGGTCCACGACGACCACATGAATCGTCTTCGGCGGAAAATACTTATAGGCCTCGCCGATCGCGAGCGCCCCGTCAAGAATGTCGTGTGCGAGCACGCTGTGCGTAATGTCGACGATGTTGACTTCGGGATTGATGCTCAGGATCACGCCCTTCATGACCCCGACCAGATGATCGCTCGTGCCGTAATCCGTCGTCAGTGTAATGATCGGCCGCGCCAAGGTTTGCTCCTGTTGCTCGCCGCGCGGAATGGAATCTCCGTGCCGCATCCTCGACGCTAACGGACGCCCGCGCTGGTGTCAAAGCCAACCGCCGCGGGTGCCGCGATTGAGTAACGCGCCTTCTTAATGTTCGGCGACCAGGTTGATTTCCCCCACGCCGCCTTCAATGGTCAGGTCGATGGATGCTGGCGTCTTTCCGTACGCGGCGTTCACATAGGCGTCGCCGTCGCGCTGTAGCCCATGTGCGTTGATAGACCCAAGACCGCCGGAGGCCTCGACCCTCACGCCGACATCCCTGGGAAGCCGGATCGTCGCCGACCCAACGCCGCCCTCGATGTCCGCCCGCAGGTTGCTCTTCTGTTCCGTGAGGTCGAGATGCAACTCACCGGCGCCCATGTTGACCTCGAGGTTGGTCAGATTCAGCCCGTCGACTCGCAGGTCACTCTGGCCCGCCCCCATGTCCAGTTTCAGGTCCAGCGGAACGCCCCCTCCGAATCGCAGGTTCCAGTCGTTCTCTCGTCCGGCAAAGTGTGTGTGTGACTCGTTCTGCGTCAAATTGAGTGTCCCGTGGTCTCCGGTCACCTGATAATCGACGCCCGGTCTTCCTTCGGCCTCGTCATATCGAAAGTCGGCGTCCAACAGCCGGCTTGATCCTCCGCTCAGGATCAGCGTTCCCGCGGGCATCTGTAGGTCGGCGTGAACCGACTTTGCCCCTTGCAGCTCGACGCTCTGCGTATCGTGCATTTCGTGTGCGCTGTCCCAGTGGCGGCCTTCGGGCCACGGCCGTCCGTCGGCCCAGCCGCGCCGGCCGTGCCACGCCGCCAGAATGCAGAGAAGCACCAACAAGAACAGTGCGGCGGCCGTTCCCGAAAAGCTCCGCCCGCTCGAATAGCCCGGATGAGAGTGCCTCCAGTAGTAGTCCCAGATCTGTCCCACGCCGATGAAGATCAGAATCAGCGGCCAGTAGCTCGCGAGAATCGGCCATACATTGAAGTCCGGGCGCAGAGTCGCGATGAGGAATATCACTCCCAGCCCGATCAAAATGATCGGGCCTGCCAACGAGCGTCGGCGGCCATTGCTCTGCGGCGCTTTGGGCGCGCCTGCTTCTGTCCCCGTTCCCGTTTCTGTCATGGTTCACCCCTCTGACCAGAACATACGCTTCCCCGGGCAAGAAAGTTCCACTTCCGGGACTCGAGGGTTCGTCCCCGGCTGCGTTGCCCCGGGGATTTGTGGATTCGTTGTAGACGGTTCTTCTCGCCCTGTTGTATTCTACTGCCCCACCCTCGATAGGGTTCGTTCTGCGCAGTTGGTTAGGCTCGGGTACACAAAATGCGTTTACCTCGCGATCTTGCCGAAAAGGGCCTCATTGCCCTAATTCTGGTCCTGAGTCTTCTCGCAATCTCGCTTCACCTGAAGTTGTGGTAGCGGGAGACTTCGGGCCTGTTCCTTCGTTGTGCACACAACCAACCCGCGCCGGTTCACAAAAATGGACTGCGCCGGCCCTCATTGTCCACAATCGTGCACGTTGCGATCGACTGCGAGCCTTTCGCACTAAAAGCGCGCCTACTGGCTCGGCTATCAGATAGCAGCAGAAAGAGATATTAGTCGGCCTTCCCATCTCGCCGATTCCGCCCCCTCCGCAGTCTGGTAACAAACCTGCTAGTACGGATCTCTTGGTGCGAAGGCCGGATTGTGCAAATGGGCCTTGACCCAACCACAACATGAAGTCAGAGTACTTCACGTCGATGTTCTGGAAGGTCACAGACCGGCTATTGCTGCCCGCCTTTTTTTTCTTGATTGCCTTCGTCGCGGCGCTCACCTTTTGGCAGTTGCTGATTTCTCACCGTAGCGCCGAGATTCAGGACGCGACCTACGAGCAAACTCTCTTCGTGAAATCCAAGATCGAGTCTGAACTCAAGGCTCGCGTTCTGCCGCTCGAACACGTCGCCGGGGTCTCGCAGATCCGGGGCCGCCGGACCGACGCGAAAATGGAGTCCGAGGCCGAACTCGTGATGAGCGGCTATCCCGCCTACCAGTCGATCGAATGGGCCGACCCGTCGTTTCACGTGCGTTGGGTTACTCCGCGCAACGGCAGCGAAGCCGATCTTGGCGCGGACCTCAGCATCGACTCACGCCTCCGCGAGGCCCTTCGAGCCGCCGAGGAAAGCGGCACCGCCAAGGTCACGCATCCGGTGAGCCTGCGCCAGGGTGGGCGCGGTTTTCTGGTTTGTGTGCCGGTCTACGCGGATTCCAAGCTCAGCGGCTTTCTCCTCGGCGTGTTCCAGTACAAGGATGTGCTCTCGTCGATCCTTCAGGGCGCCGTGCAAAACTACTCCGTTGCCGTGTACGATGGCGACGAGGAGATCTATCATATTGGCGCGGGCCTTGCGCCGCGCGAGGCGGCCTGGGCGCAGTCGGCCGGTGCCGGCTTCCAACAGCTTACGTGGCGCGTTCGCGTCTGGCCGAACGCCGCAACGCTCACCGATGCGCTCTCGCCTCTGCCGGACGTCGTGTTCGTCGTCGGCATCCTCATGGCGGCTCTGCTCGCGTTCACCGTCTATCTCGCCGAGACGGCCCGGCTCCACGCCCGCGAACTTGTCGCCGCGAACAAAGAGCTGGAAAAGGAAATCGCCAGCCGCGAGCAGGCCGAGGAAGCTCTGCGCCAGGCGCAAAAGATGGAAGCGGTCGGCCGCCTGGCTGGCGGCGTGGCCCACGACTTCAACAATCTGCTGATGGTGATCCGCGGCCACGCCGCGCTTTCGCTCAGGCGTCTCGGCTCCGATGGCCCGTTGCACCGCGCGCTGACGGAGATTCTCAAGTCCACCGATCGCGCTTCTTCACTGACGAAGCGCTTACTCGCCTTCAGCCGCAAGCAAGTCCTTCAGCTCCGCGTGCTCGATCTCAATACGCTCGTCGCCCAGGTGCAGGAGCTGTTGCCGCCCGTGCTTGGTGACGACATCAATCTTGTCCTCGACCTCGACGCCGATCTCGGCCACGTCAAAGCGGACGCCGCCCAGATGGAGCAGGTCCTGATGAATCTCGTGCTCAATGCTCGCGACGCCATGGCCCGTGGCGGCGAGTTGATGATCCAGACGGCCAACACCTATCTGGACGAGTCCTGGGTTCGCCGTCACGGCGCGCTTCGCACCGGCCCTCACGTCATGCTTGCTGTGCGCGATACCGGCCATGGCATGAATGAAGACACGCTCTCGCACGTCTTCGAGCCATTTTTTACGACGAAGGACATCAGCAAGGGTACCGGCCTCGGACTTGCCAGCGTCTACGGAACGGTCCGGCAGAGCGGCGGCTGCGTCACGGTTTCAAGCAAAGTGGGACGCGGCACTACGGTTGAAATCTATCTCCCGAGCGTGGAGGAACCGGTCCAGCCGGTCGAAGCTCCCGAGGCTGTGCCGCAGGCCGTTCTCGCCCACGGAACGATTCTTGTCGTCGAGGATGACGACGCCGTCCGCCGCATGACGCGCGAGTTCCTCAAGGTCAAGGGCTACACGGTCATCGAAGCTAGCCGCGCCGCCGAAGCCATTCAGCTCATGCAGCGCCACAAGGAAACCATCGACCTCGTCCTTACCGATGTCCTGATGCCCGGCATGAAAGGGCGCGAGCTGGTCTCGCGCCTGGCGGAGCTCCGCTCGGACATGAAAGTCCTCTACATGTCGGCCTACACCGAAGACGCCGCCGTCAACATCGGCGTTCTCGACCCCGGCACGCAATTTATCGAGAAGCCCTTCAGTCCTGACGAACTCGCCGGCAAGGTCCGCGAGGTCCTTGGCCGCTCGCCGACAGTTCCCAACTGACCGTCCCAAGCGAAGCGCTATCTCCTCCGCTCCGCTCCGCCCCGCCGCGAATTCGTCTTCGCCGGTGCGCTTCTTTCCGGCAGCTCGAACACCCACACCGCTGCCCCGCGGTCCGGCGGATTCTGTATTTCCGGCACGAGCACCGGAAACGTCGCGCTCTGCGCGCCTCCGTTGCCGACAACCACCGCCACGTACTGCTTCCCATTCACGCTGTACGTGATCGGACACGAACTCGGCACGTCGTTCATGCGCACCTGCCACAGCACCGCGCCCGTCGCCGCGTCGTACGCCTTCAAGTACCGGTCGAGCGAGCCCGCGAACACCACTCCACCCGCCGTCGCCAGCACTCCCGTCGACTGCGGCGCGCGCTGCCGGTCGATCCACAGAACCTTCTTTGTCTCCAGGTTGAATGCTTCCACGCGGCCGTAGTTGCCGTCGGTGTCCGGCCGCGGCCGGATGAACCAGTTATATCCCGAGGTCAGATTGCCCCGTTCGCCCGGCGGTGCCGGGATCAGATCCATGCAGGACTCGACCATCGGCACGTAAAGAATCTTCGTCTCCGCATTGTACGAAGTTGCGATCCAGTTCCTTCCGCCACCCGGATGCGGGCAGATCGTGTGCGGTTTTCCATCGCCCACCACGACCTCGGGATTGATCGTCTTCTCGCCGGTCGTGGGATCGATCGACGCCACCACGTTCTGTATCCCCAGATCGTGCGAGAAAATGTACTTGCCGCTGGCCGCGTCCATCCCTTCGTAAATCCCCATCTTGCCGGACGTCACCACCAGTTTCCGGTCCGCGCCGTTCACCGGCAGGTGAATCAGTTGCTGCTCGAACGCCCAGTCGAGGTCCCACTGATCGTTGTGCACGTGCTGGAAATACCAGACCAGCTTGCCGGTATCCGGATCGAACGCCAGCGTCGAATCCGTGTACAGCCCGTCGTTCGAGAACCCCGGGACGCGATGCAGCACCGGCCCCGTATCGTACGTCTGCCCGACGCCGAAATACGCGAGCCCCAGTGCCGGATCGTAACTTCCCGCCGTCCACACGGACGCACCGTTCCGCTTTTCGGCCGGCAAGCCGTTCCAACTGTCGCCAGGCTCGCCCGGTTGCGCGATTGTGTGGAAACGCCACGCCTCTTTGCCGGTCTTCACGTCGAGCGCCACAATAAAATTTCCTCCCGGTGACTGTCCCGCGATCCCTTGCATCACTTTTCCCCTTGCGACGAGCGGCCCGCCCGTCACCTGATAGCCTTTTTTGTAGTCGGCCACCGGCGCATCCCAAATGACGCTCCCCGTCTTCGCATCGAGCGCGACCAGATGATCGTCCGAAGTCGGCATCAGCACCATGTCGCGGTAAATCGCGATGTTTCTCTTCACCGCTAGCCTGGCGTCGCTCGGCAGTTGCCGCGAGTATTGCCACAGCAGGTCACCCGTCACTGCGTTGAGCGCCTGCACGCGGTCTCCGTAGCTATCGACGAAGAGCACCCCGTCGTGCTCGAGCGGCGTCGCCTCGTTCGGGCCCGGCGGCAGCGACCACGCCCACTTCACCCGCAGCTCGCCTACGTTGCTCTTGTCGATCTGCTTCAACGGGCTGAAGCCGTGGTCGTCGTACGTGCGCCGCCAGATCAGCCATTCGCCCGTCGGCGGATTTTGCAACATCGCGTCGGTCACCGTCGTGAATTTCTCGAGCGGGTCCGGCAGCGTTACCACAGGAATCGGCGGCGCGAGCGGCGAAAGCGGCATCATCG
This sequence comes from Candidatus Acidiferrales bacterium, assembly GCA_049523255.1. GTDB lineage: Bacteria > Acidobacteriota > Terriglobia > Acidiferrales > UBA7541 > Palsa-295. Next base: position 107,645 of record JBEKNB010000010.1, read on the forward strand.
GCGCCGACCGCAGAGTCCCGCCTCGCGGAATCTGCATCGACGCAAGCGCCTTCGTGTCCGTGGGCAGTTCCGTTTGTGCCGCCTGGATTCCGTTCTGCTGCAGCAGGTACGCGACGATTTGCGCTTCCGCCGCCAGCCCGAGTTGTCCCGGATTTGCGGGCGGCATTTTCGTGTTGATATACGTGAACAGCGCCTCGGCCGTTTTCCCGCCCCAATTGTTGCTGAACGTAATACCGTTCAGCGCGCTCGCGAATTCGCTGCCGTTCAGGTTCTGCCCGTGGCACGCCGCGCAGCTCTTCGCATACGCCGCCTTGCCCTCCGCCGCCTGCGCCGCGGTGAACGTCACAATGCTTCTGCTATTGAACTGCTGCGCTCGCGCCGCCACCCCCGTCACCGCGACGCCAAGGATCACCACCACTGTCGCGCACATCGTGCCAACCCCGATCAGTGTCCTCAGAATTGCACCCTCGCGTGCCCTCATACTCATCCCCCCCGTCCGCGCTGTCATCCCGAGCGCAGCGAGGGCTCTCTCTTCGCCCTTCGCCGCCGTGCATTCAATCACTATTCAATTGAGAAGGCTAGAGCATTTGCCGAGGCATCACGACAGCCCGAAAGCATAGGGAAGCCGTCGGAGGCATTCGCAGAAACTTTTGCGTTTTTCCCCCTCGATACTTACAATGAGGGGTCTTCATCGCTGATGCCGGCCAATTCCATTCAGACTTCTCGCGGCGTCTACCGCTTTGCGGTTGCGACTTCCATTTGCACCGTGCTGCTCCTGATGGCGGGCGCGCTCGTCACCAGCAATGACGCCGCCGACTCCGTCCCCGACTGGCCGCTCGCCTACGGCAAGCTGATCCCGCCGCTCGTCGGAGGCATCCGCTTCGAATACGCGCACCGCGTCGTCGCCGGGATTGTCGCGATTCTCACGTTCGCGCTCGCGATCTGGCTGGCGCGCGCGGCCGTGCAGCCTCTGGCGCGTCGCCTCGGCTGGACGGCCCTGGCTCTTGTCCTCGCGCAGGCGGTGCTCGGTGCGCTCCGCGTCAAGGAAGTCCACCCGATCCTTTCCGCGACCGCCCACGCCACGCTCGCGCAGATATTCTTCATCACGATCTTTGGCCTCGCGCTGTATCTTAGCCCGTGGTGGCGGCGCGACCTGCCGGAGCTCGATGATTCCGGTTCGCCGCGCGTGCGCGCCCTCGCGTCCTGCACCACGCTCGTGATTCTCGTGCAGCTCGTCCTCGGCGCCGCGTTTCGCCACGGCGCTTTCGGCACGGGGCAGGCCGCGCTCGTGCCGCATCTGATCGGCGCCGGCGTGGTCACGGCGATGGTCATCTGGACCGGCCGCGCTGCGAAGAATCGCTTTCGCGACAATGGCGACATCCGCCGCGGCGTTGCGCTGCTTCACTCGTTTTTCGGGATTCAGATCCTGCTCGGTTTCGCGGCGTGGTGGGCCGTCGCTATCGCCGCGCGCGACATGGTGCAGCCGACCCTGCTCTACGTCGTCCTCACGGTGGCGCACGTCCTCGGCGGTGCGCTCACGCTGGCGGCGTCCGTGCTGCTCACGCTCACCTGCTTCCGGCTGATTCGGCCGGTCCATTCGCCGGCTTTCGAAATCCAGGGGTTCAAGCAAACGCGATGAACGAACGCGCCGAAACACTCTCCGCTTTCGAGAAGCCGTGGGCTTACGTCGTCTTGGCCAAGCCCGACGTCACCTTCCTTGTCATCATCACCACCGTGGCCGGCTTCTACCTCGGGTCGGGCGCCGTTCTGAACTGGGCGCTCCTGCTGCACACGGTGCTTGCAACCACGCTCGTCGCCTGCGGCACGGCTGCGCTGAATCAATACGTCGAGCGCGAAATGGATGCGGTGATGCGCCGCACGGCTTCGCGCCCGCTCCCTTCGGGAGTCTTGCAGCCGCGCGACGTGCTGCTCTTCGGCGCCGGCGCGATCGTGCTGGGCGCGGTCTGGCTTGCGCTGGCCGTGAACGCTCTCGCGTGCCTTGTGGCCCTGGCCACGTCCGTGCTCTATCTCGGCCTCTACACGCCGCTCAAAACGCGCACGCCGCTTTCGACGGCCGTCGGCGCGATTCCGGGCGCGCTGCCGCCGCTTATCGGATGGGCTGCCGCGCGCGGATCGCTTTCGCTGAATGGGTGGGTTCTTGTCGCGATTCTATTTTTCTGGCAGTTCCCGCATTTCATGTCCATCGCCTGGATCTACCGTGAGGACTACGCCCGCGCGGGAATCCGCATGTTGCCGGTCGTGGACCGGACGGGCAATTCCACGTTCCGCCAGATCGTTTGCGGGTCGGCGATTCTGGTTTGGGTCGGCGCCTTGCCGTCGGTGACGGGCATGGCGGGGAAGCGCTACTTCTTCGGCGCGCTGCTGCTGGGAATGGCTCTGCTTCAGGTTGGATTGTGGGCGAACCGCTCGCGAACCAACGCCCGCGCGAAATGGCTGATGCACGCGACGGTCGCGCACATCCCGCTCCTGCTCGCATGGCTCATCCTGGACAAGCTGATGACGCGATGAGGATCTCTCTTCGATTCTCTGCCTTCCGACAATGACATTCCTGCCGCTCCATTCGCTTCCGGCGCTCAACGCTTCGCTCAACGCGGCCTGCACTGTCTTGCTGATCTGCGGCTATTTCCTGATTCGCCGCCGCAAGATTCAGCTCCATCGCATCTGCATGATCGCGGCGTTCCTGTGCTCGTCGCTGTTTCTCGGCTTCTATCTCTACTTCCACTTCCACGCGGGAGTGATTCGTTTCGGAGGGCAGGGCTGGATTCGCCCGGTGTACTTCACGCTGCTCGTTACCCACACCACTCTTGCGGTGGTGATCGTTCCGCTGGTTCTGATCACGCTCGCGCGCGCCCTGCGCGAGCGCTTCGACCGCCACCGCGCCATCGCGCGCTGGACGCTGCCGCTTTGGCTCTACGTTTCGATCACGGGCGTGATCGTCTACTGGCTGCTCTACGTGGCGTACACGCCGATCTGGCCGAAGCAAGGGTGACCGGCTACTTGTAGGACACGACCGCCTGGCCGTTCTGGATCTGGATGTCGCTGACGTTGTCGGGCAGCTTCAGCTTTTCGCGGTTCTCCGGCGACGCCATCAGTTTCTGCACCGCCGCATCGAGCGTCGCTTGCGGCAGCGGCAGCGACCCGAGTTTCCCCGCCACGGGATCGAACTTCAAGTAGCCATTCTCCGCGCTCAAGTGTCCGTCGAGTTCGAGCGACATATTCTGCCCGTGAAGGTTGTACACCACGTAGGCCTTCACCAGGTCGCCGTCCATATCCACCTTCACATCCTTCACGGCCGACTGCACCTGGTCGATCGTCGGCTCTTCCTCGGGGGCAGCCGCCGGCGCGCTCGCCGCAGCCACGCTCGCGAGCGACGATCCTTCGGTTTGCAGGTTCTGCTGGAGGTAGGAATTCAGCTCCGTGCGATCGAGTGCCACCTGCGCCGGCTGCTGTCCCGCGGCCTTTGCCTCGTCCGCTGCGGCGAACTTCTGCTCCGCGCGTGCAGCCGCGGCCGGATCGTTGGGCACGTTGGGCGGCGGCGATTTGCGCAGCACCAGGACGATCAGCAGCACGAGACCTCCGAGGCTCACCCACGTCAAGATCCGGTAGAACTTCGTGAATCTGTCTGTGCCGGCCATTGGCCCTCCTGCTCTTTACCGTCCCCATCAGTCTATCAGCGGGGAAGGGAAGCCGCCGGAACACGCGTTCGGCCGCTGCCAATCCTCCACTGTCCCAGCGTACAGTCCCGGAATCGCCCTGCCAATAGTACTGACCGTTTACTAAAACCTTCGATGAATCCCGAACTGACGCGGGAATAGTTTCAACTTGGGCCAGCAGCACGGGCGCGGCGGCACGACGAACCAGCGCTGGTTTCGCTAAACGCAAAAGTTTCAAGCGGCCAGCGTCGCGGGCGTCAGATCGAGCGCGCGAGCGGTTGCGGTCGCGGGCGTGCTTTCAGTCGCACTCGTGAAGACGAGCCGCTGCTGGAAAGCGATTGCGCGCGGGCTCGGGTTGCTGTTGCTGGCGCAGGTTCCGTTTCTCGGCGCTGCGGCGCAGCAGACCCCGAGCGTCCGCTCGGATCCGTCGGCTCCGCCACCTCCGCCGGAGCAACCGGCCCCGGCGATATTGACCTTGCCGAACGCAACACGGCTGTTCACTGCGAGCGATCTCGCGAAATCGGACGATACGACCTACGGGCGGATCGTCTCGGATAGAATGGCGCAGCCCGCCAAGGGCCGGTCGCCCTCTTCGTACTCGTCTTCGTGGCCTCCCATCTCCGCCGTTCGAGAGCGAGCGAATCCGAAAGCGTTTATCGCGTTGAGCGCGGGCGTCTATGCGATGGCGATGATGGACCAGCAGCAGACGTTGTCCGATCCATACTGGCGCATCAACGAGCGTGACCCGTTGGTGAAGCCGTTCGTGCATGTACCCACGCCGCTATTCGTGGCTGGCAGCGTCGCGCTGGCCACCGGAGTGAACTGGCTCGGCTGGAGGATGGGGCGTTCGCGGCGCTGGCACAAGATCTGGTGGCTGCCGCAGATCTGTTCGATCGGCGCAAATGCCTACGGCTACCAGGAGACGCGCTCCTGGGACAATTGACGCCTCGATTTTGCGCGTGCCCGCGGCTCCCCGCCCTGCCTTCGTCTCTTGTAGGAATGGGTTTGAAACGCGTCTCTTGCGTCCCGATTAGGATCGGGACCCGCCCCTGCGCCCGCGTGCTCTTGGCAACGCGCCGCCTGACTTTGCGCTGTCATTCCGAGCGCAGCGAGGAATCTCTCTTCGCTTCGCGCACGACCTGCTCTCGCCCTCTTGCCCCTGACACACGCACGGGAGTGCTCTTCGAGCAACGCTTCGCCGACGCCGGGCATTTTGCGCGCCCGTGAGTGCTACTATGACGGCATCAGGTACGTGTCCTCAGAAACGTGCCCAGGAGAATCGCTATGACCTCTTGGCGTTCCAAGCTGTTCGCCCTGCTGTTGGGCCTCGTGGCAATTGCGGCGTTGGCGGGCCCCCTCAGCGCATCTCCAAAACATCATCATCACCATACTAAGCACAAGCACCCTCATCACCACGCCAAATAATTTCGCTGCGTGTGGGTGAGCGCCGAGGTAAGTGCGGATCATGAACGCAGTATCGGCTCTGCTGCCGCCTTTACTACCAGTTCCGTGAATCCTGAGGCAAACGTTTCCAACTGACTTGCGATCTTGGAAAAGACCTCGTCGTGCAGCCGACGCGCAATGTTTCTAGCCTCGCCGTCCGACCCAGAGACAACCAATCCTCTTAGCGGTCCCCGAATGTGCTTGGTCAGCAGCGATAGAAAGTGGTCCTCAGTTGCACGCCAGCCAATCAATAAGAGTCTGTCAACGTCGGGGAGTAATTTCTCCAATTCAGATAGATGTCGCGCGGGGCATTCAAAGTAGGCTTTCTGTTCAACCGGTATGGCAATAGCGGGCACCAGCGCTTCGTGGCTCAAGACGCCGCATGGGCGTTGATCTGCCAAGACGAATCTGTTCGTAATTTGGAGTTCTGCCGCGCGTTCAATGTGCTCTCTGGCGACAGCCCACTCATTGATGTCAGAATAGCTAATTGGGCTTGCCACAACGCGTGCCCAGTTAATGGAGCCAGGCAGTTTGAACCGTCGGAGCCCAGCAGTCTCGATGGGGACTGCTCTAGTCACAAATTTATTGCGTCTCGGGTAGACGGAGCATTAGGATGCGCGAGCTAGGAGTCCAAATCGGAAATTCCGGCTAAGACCCTAGACGCCGCAAGCAGGGTGCTCGCAGCCCGCAGGCGTACAGCAACTTCAAAGCAAACTGCGTGCAGTAGATGACAATAGATCGGGCGGACACAATACGACTCGCGTTAGTTCTGTGTGGCGCTACTCCGTTCTTTTTCTTCCTGCACAAGAGCTGGGGACACGGGGCCTTGTTAGCCTATCTGGTGACGGCGTGCTTCTTTGGCCTTCTTCTAGTGCCTGACTACCCGCCACGCGGTACGAGTTGGTTCTGGAAAGCGATTATTCCAATAGTCGTTATTCACTCGGCGTTGGTCCTTGGGCTGCTTTGGCTCAATCTATTGGTTCCCGAGGTGAACCGAATGCCGCGAGCGTTGTATGGATTCGCTGTAATCATAGTCTTGATCGAGTGGCGACTGTCGGTCCGCATCATTGATGCGTTCGAACCGAAATAGGCGTATTGCGCGAGCGTGTCCCTACCAAAAACTCCATCCGCTTTGAAGACCTTCTATCCCGACCTTCCATAAGTGTAGTGCTCGAGGTCGGTGATCGTTAGGCCGACGACCGGCGTTGCGTCTTCTAGCAACGTGTCATAGTTGAACGTAACGAGACAGATGACCTCGTTCGACCCAAGCCAAGTTGTCGGCGACGTTCCGGATATTCGTCCGCCTCGATTTGCAGTTCTCGGAGTACTGTCTCAACGTTCTTCCCACCAGGCCAACGAAGATGGGGGATGATGGGTTGGATCCTATCGAGGCTAGCCATCGTCTCCGCGAAGACACCTCTGAACCCAAACAGTTCGTTCGCCAGCGGAGGGCGAAACTCCTCGTCGATGGGCCATCCGGGTTCGGTGCGCGGGGCGGCTTGGCGTCGAGTGAGTCGAAGGATGCGCCAGCGCCAAAAACAATCATGAGCATAGCAGCGCCAGTTTATAGCCAATTCCTCCATTCTTGAAAACCCCTCGTTATCGGTCCGTCAGATGCTGCTACGACCCAGAGTCCACAGAACCTCGTGCTTGCAATTTCCCCGCATCTTGCTAGCCTAGTTGTGACGTATGAGAGCAATTCACAGCTCGCGGGAAGGGAAAACCAAGCCGGACGGCTTGGGAGAGCGTCGACGCCCGTCCGGGCGCGAGCTAGGCAGCGAAATTCGAATCGCTACACTGTCGAGTAGAACGCGAGCTAACTCATTGAAAAGAAAGGAGCGATGCCCGTCCGAATCGCTACATTTCGGGGGTCATTTTTTGAGCATGAATCGCCGCCCCCTAAATCGCGCCGCTTACTTGGCCCGCCCCACCGGAGCCGCTACTCTGAATTTTCCGGGCAACTAACATGGCCATCTATCTCGATTACAACGCGACGACTCCCGTGGACCCTGCCGTCCGCGACGCCATGCTGCCGTTCCTCGGCGAAAATTTCGGCAACGCCGGCTCGGTCCACTCGGCGGGACAGCGCGCCCGCGCCGCGGTCGATGCCGCGCGCGAATCCGTCGCCGCGCTGATCGGCGCGAAGCCCAGCGAGATCGTTTTCACCAGCGGCGGGACGGAAGCGGACAACCTCGCGATCTTTGGCTCTATAGGGGACTCCGTCGCCGTTTCGCAGAAGCCGCGCAAGCACGTGATCACCACGGCCATCGATCATCACGCCGTGTTGCATAGCTGCGAGGAACTCGAGCGGCAGGGAATCGACGTCACGTTCGTCCCCGTCGGCCGCGGCCCCGATTCACAAGGCGTGATCGATCCGGAAGAGATTCGCCGCGCGCTGCGCCCCGAAACCGCTCTCATCACCGTGATGCACGCGAACAACGAGCTCGGCACGATCCAGCCCGTTGAGGAAATCGCGCGCATCGCCGCCGAGGCCGGCGTCCGCTTCCATTGCGATGCGGTTCAGTCCGCGGGAAAGGTTCCGCTCGACGTGAACCGTCTCGGCGTCGATCTGCTCTCGATTTCCGCACACAAGTTTTGTGGCCCCAAGGGAGTCGGCGCGCTCTACGTTCGCACCGGCACTTCGCTCGCGCCGCGCTTTTTCGGCGGGCACGCCGAGCGCGACCGCCGCCCCGGCACCGAAAACGTTCCCGGCATCGTCGGCATCGGCAAGGCCGCCGAACTTGCGCGCAAGCTGCTGCCGGAGGAGTCCGTGCGCATCGCCGCGCTGCGCGACCGCCTCGAATCCGCGCTACTCGCGCGAATCCCCGCAGTGCGCGTGAATGGCGACCGTACGCGCCGCGTTCCGAACACGACGAATCTCTCGTTCGCGGGTGCGGGCGGCGAGGCGCTCCTCATCGCCCTCGATCTTCAGGGCGTCGAGTGCTCCACCGGCGCTGCGTGCTCTTCCGGTTCGACCGAGCCGTCGCACGTTCTTCTCGCCAGCGGCCTTTCGCGCGACGACGCGCGCTCGAGCCTCCGTTTCAGTCTCGGACGCCCGACCACCGCCGCCGAAATCGACCGCGCCATCGAAATCATTCCCGGAGTGATCGAGCGCATCCGCGCTCTTTCGCCGAAGGCGCCGCAGCCCGAGGCCGCCGCCTCCGCCCGCTGACCATTTCACCATGACGCCCATCGCCCAACTCGAATCCGCCCGCGAGACTTCCGCGCCGAACGCTGTTGCCGTGGCGCCGACTGCACACGCAGTCGCAGTGGCAATGTCGGGGGGCGTGGATAGCTCCACCGTCGCGGCCATGTTGCGCGAGTGCGGCCGGCCCATCGTGGGCCTTACGATGCAGCTCTGGAACCAGCGCCGCCTGCCGCAGCTTCAGGGCACTGCCACTGCGGGCCACCGCTGCTGCTCGCTTGACGATGTATACGATGCGCGCCGCGTCGCCGAGCATCTGGGCATCCCGTATTACGTGGTCAATTTCGAGCGCGAGTTCGAGCAGACCGTGGTCCGCCCGTTCGTTGACGACTATCTCTCGGGCCGTACGCCGATTCCCTGCACGCACTGCAACACCCACGTGAAGTTCGATCAGCTTCTCGTCACCGCGCGGCAGATCGGCGCCGGGCGCATCGCCACCGGCCACTACGCCCGCGTGCGCCACAATCCCGAAACCGGCCGCTACGAACTGCTCCGTGCAATCGATGGAAGCAAGGACCAGTCGTATTTTCTCTTCGGCCTTACGCAGGAGCAGCTCGCGCACGCCGAGTTTCCCCTTGGCGAGCTGACGAAGCAGGAAGTTCGCGAGATCGCCCGCCGTCTCGCCGTGCCCGTCGCCGAAAAGCCGGAGAGCCAGGAGATCTGTTTCGTCCCGACGGGGAACTACGTCCGATTCATCGAAAGCTATCTGCAAGAGCAGGGAAGCGACGCGCGTGGTGAGCTTGACGAACCCGAGAGGAAGAAGCTTGGCGAACCGGGCGAAATCGTTTCGACAACGGACGAGGTGATCGGCCGCCACAACGGCCTTCACAACTACACCGTCGGGCAGCGCCGCGGCCTGGGTCTCGCCGCCGGACGCCCTTTGTACGTCGTCGCGCTCGATCGCGCGAACAACCGCCTGGTCGTTGGTGAAGACGGCGAGCTTCGCCGCGCGGTCTGCGAAGTCCGCGATGTGAACTGGATTCCATTCACCGCGCCTGCCGGGCCGGTCTGCGCAACCGTGCGCATCCGCAACCGCCACGAGCCTGCCGATGCGGAGATTACGGCGCTCGGCGCTACCACCGCTCGCGTCTCCTTCTTCGAGCCCCAGCGCGCCATCACTCCCGGGCAGGCGGCGGTCTTTTACTCGGGCGAGCAAGTCCTCGGCGGCGGCTGGATCGCAAACTAATCAGGGACAAATCAATGAGGGAAGTTTCGCTCGGCGTTGAGGCGAATCGGCGATTCGCTTCAGATGAAGAGTTCTTCGTCCTGCGGCGCGCTGTCCGGCTGCGGACGTTTGCCGGTGCGGAAGAATTCGAGCCCGGCCTTGATGCCTTTCAGCACGGCCGAGGCTTGCTGGATCGGCCCCCACACGCTGTTGCGGATGGTCGATCCGGCGGTTTCGACGACTTCGAGCGCGCCGGTGAGGATGTGATCGGCGCGGACCACCTGGATGCGCAGCCGTTCGACGGCGTCGGTGAACACGCGGTCCACCTTCTGCGCCTGGCTGCGCGCGACGCGCGTGATTTCCGCGCCGTCGCTCATGATGCTTCGGATGCGGTCTTCGGAATCTTCGAGGATGCGGTTCGTGCGAAGGAGGATGGGATCAATCCGGGCCTGGATCTCCGACGCGATCCGCGTGAATTCACGGATGGCGACCCGCAGTTGCAGGAACATGGCCAGGAGAATCGCCATCTGGACCACGATGGCAACCGCTGCGACCACAATAAACGCTTCGAGCCAGCCGGACATGGCGCTCCTTGCGGCCGCCTAGGACGCTTTCGTTTCGCGCTTGTACGTTTCCTTGCCCGCATCCACCGCGTTCGAGATGGCGTCCTTCTGCCGCGACATGATCTCTTTGCTGCGTTCGATCAGATCTTCTGCGCGCTCGCGGAGCTCACGCGCCTTGCGCTGCGCGTACTCCCTGCCTTCGTCCGCCTTCGACGAGAGGTACTCGCGGGTCTCTTCGCCCGATTTAGGCGCGAAAAGAATGCCTATCAGTGCGCCAATTCCCAGTCCAACCATAAAGAAACTGACTTTCGCCCCGACGTTGTCCGCCATTTGGCACCTCCAGCTTGGACAGTAGCATAGCCTTCCCAGTACAGCAAGCCTACTGCGGAAACGGGTGCTGCTCTAATTGTGTGTTGATGTCCCCGGCCAAGGAGTTCCTGCGTCCCTGTCCTTTTTGAACGCTTCAATCGCAGCCTCCATGCTTTCAATCTTTCGACGGCATTTAGCTATGGTG
>JBEKNB010000011.1:0-111281 GCA_049523255.1 Candidatus Acidiferrales bacterium
AAGTCTCCATGCGTGCGACAGCCAGTCGCTGAAATTTCCGGGAATACCGTTTCCTCTTCACCTGTGGTTCCTCTCCCGGAAACTGTGCCCATTTTTGTGTGTCAGTTCAAGGGTTCACTCCAGGATGGGGTCGTACGAGGGTAGGCTTTGCGAGGAACTTGCGATCGAGTAGCCCTCGGCGCCGTACTTTGCGCGCCAGTTTCCCTGGGTGCTGCCATCGGTGCCGACGAAGCTCGCGCTGTTCCCGGACGCTTGGGCGAATGCACCCGTAGCAAAGCACAAAACGAGGCATGCAAGCCTCACGATACGAAGGGCCGGGCAGCTCATTAAGCCTCCTCACTCGAGTCGTGTTGAGTTTTGGGCCCTTCGGCCACCCACTAGCTTTACAGCTCCAATCGAATTGCCATCGCCGTGAAGATCGGACACACCCTCACACTGCCACGCAAGTGTTGCACTTTCGTTACCAGCGGAGAAATGGTGATGCTCAAGTACTTAAAAGCAATCTGCGGTTTGATTGCGCAAGATCTTGCATACTTACGCAAGGTCAGTGCACACAGTTCGAGGACGCCTAAGGAAACATGGATGTTAGACTCGCGTGAGTGACGCCTAGTGGGCAGAGCCGCTCTCCTCCGCCAGCGGGTCGCTGCCACGGCCGGCTACTTGCGATCGGGCGACGTCCCACCCGCTGGCACCAGGCCAGATTATCAGTCGGTTAAAAGCGGAAAACAGGACGGCTTCGACTTCCTCGGCTAATGTCCGTGCGGTTCCTGCCGATCAACCGAAAGGGCTGTCTGCACTTTAACCGGCTGCCCGCCTCACCCCTACCGGCATACGAGCGCTCAAGGGAAATGATAATAGTGCTTCGGCATTAACTATGCCATCACACCTCTGCTTCTACCCGGTAGCGGGCTAGTTTTTCGGAGTGGTAATGTGGAGGTAACCAGGGCCTGAGGGAACCTACCCAGGGAGAACATACATATGCGTCTTCTTGACTCCATCGTAGGTCCGTGTTTTAGGGATGAAAAAGCTGGCCCCGCAGTCGTTTTTACCGGAGTAGGCCTTAAACTCATCGACTTGCCGCCCTGGGTTCTTACTCGACCTTTGCCCAAACTGGCTGGCGTGATTTTCTTGCTGTGCCTGTACATCGCCTACCAGCGACTACGTCATCTTCGCCAGAACGAACTGTTCCGCATTGTCAGTGAAAACGCCGTCGACATGATCGCACTCGTGGAAGTCACCGGTAAGCGCCTCTACAACAGTCCCGCCTACGAGAAGGTTCTCGGCTATTCGTCCGAGGAGTTGGCCGCGACCGCATCTCTTGAGCAGGTCCATCCCGAAGACCGCGAGCGCGTCATCGAAGCTGCGAAGCAAGCGCGCCTTACCGGCGCCGGCAAGCCCCTCGAGTACCGCATGCGCCACAAGGATGGTAGCTGGCGTGTTCTTGAGTCTACTGCCAGTGCCGTCCGAAACCGAGGAGGCCAAGTCACACACCTCGTCATCGTCAACCGCGACATCACCGACCGCAAGCGCATGGAGGAGCAACTGGAACACGAAGCCTTCCACGACGCGCTCACCGGCTTGCCCAATCGCAGTCTCTTCTTGGACCGTCTTCAGCGCGCCATAGACCACGCTAAGCGCTACCCGGAGTTCAAGTTCGCCGTCTTATTCCTCGATATCCAGGGATTGAAAATCTTCAACGAAACCATGGGCCACGCCGTCGTAGACCAGCTGATTATCGACATCAGCAACCGGCTCAGGGTTTGTCTCCGACACGACGACACCATCTCCCGTTCTACCCCGACCGGCCGCCCCGGCCGGCCTATCGGTGACGAGATTCTCGCGCGCCTGGATGGCGATCGATTCACCGTTCTTCTCGAGGGCATCAAAACACCCAGTGATCCCATGCGTGTTGCCATGCGAGTCCAGGAAAGTTTGGCCGGGCCCTTTACCACCCACGGCGTAGATGCCTTCACCTCCGCCAGCATTGGCATCGCGCTGAGTTCCGCGTCGTACCAAAAGCCAGATGAGATGCTTCGCGATGCGGACATCGCCATGTGCCGCGCCAAGGCCCAAGGTATGTCCGGCTGCGAGGTGTTCGACACCCACATGCACGCCCTCGTTGTCCAGCGCCTGAAGTTGGAAACCGAGTTGCGCAAAGCCATCGAACGCGAAGAGCTCCGCGTTTTCTATCAGCCGATTATTCGGCTCGCCACGGGACAAATCGCTGGTGTAGAGGCTCTCGTCCGCTGGTGGCACAACGAATCAGAATTCGTCGGTCCCGCGGGGTTCATAGAAGTTGCCGAAGAAACCGGCCTGATCGTTCCTATCGGCCGGTGGATTCTCAGGGAAGTCTGTCGGCAGGTTCACGCATGGCATCTCCTCTTTAACACTGATCCGCCGCTGACCGCCACCATCAATGTTTCACCGCGCCAGTTCGCGCAAAGTAATCTTGTCGCCGACGTCAAATCTGCCCTCGACGAAACCAAGCTGGTCCCCTCGAGCTTGCAGCTCGAAATCACCGAAACCATGGCCATGAACGATCCCAAAATCACTGTTCCCACTTTCTCCCAGCTTAAGGACATTGGTGTTAGCCTCAGCATAGACGACTTTGGCACCGGTCATTCCTCCCTCAGCCGTCTGCGCAGTTTTCCGGTCGACGTTTTGAAGATCGATCGCTCCTTCGTTCGCAGTATCGAGGAGGATGTCGAAAGCCGTGAGATCGCTCGCCTCATCGTCACGCTCGCTCATCATCTCGACCTCGAAGTGATTGCCGAAGGCATCGAAACACCCGGCCAGCGTGCCTACCTCGAACAGTTCGGCTGCGAATTTGGCCAAGGTTATCTCTACTCCCCGCCCGTAGATCACGCCGCGTTCCAGAAACTTCTCGCGAGCGCGTCCCGCTATTCTGAGGAACCCGCCGTGAACGCCGGTCCCCGACGGATCCTGTGAGCTGAGCGCAAACACTGCGCTCGCCCCCCGGGAGATCCACGGGAAAATCCGCCTGTAATTCTGGCGGCATTCCCGGGACCTGTCCGATAGGATCGAGAGCCGGATATCTTTGGCTTGATCTTGATTACGATCCCGCGGCTTCCGCCCTCTTTCCCACCGGGAGTGTCGCTGCCGGCTTCTTCGCCCGCGTCGTGGTGATTACGACCACGCTGATCAGGACAAGCAGAGTTCCCAGAATCGTTCGCAGGCCAAGCGCTTCGCCGCCCAGGAAGTGTCCGAGCAGCACGGCCACGACTGGATTCACGTATGCGTAGGTCCCGACTTTTGTCGGCGATTCATGATGAATCAGCCACACGTAGGCGGTAAACGCAATAATCGAGCCGGCGACAATCAGGTAGAGCAACGAGAGCCACGCCCCGCGTGAGACGGTCGACGGGTGGAAGTTGCGGAATTCGCCCAGCGCGCCCGCGATGACAGCCAGAAACACTCCGCCGACGAGCATCTGCACTCCCGAGCTCATCACTTTGGAAGGTGGCAGCGGCAGCTTGCGCGTCAGCGCCGACGACACCGACCAGCTCATCGATGCAACGATCAGCGCCACAGCGCCCGCCCGGTTGATCGGCGCCCCGCCGAGGTTCAACGAATGGCTCACCAGCACTCCCACTCCGCCGATCCCGATCGAGAGCGCCAGTGCGAGGCGGGCGGTAAGCCTCTGCGTGCGCAGGAAAATGATTTCCGACAGCGCCATAAAGACCGCGTTCATGGCCATCATGACTGCGGCAATGCCCGAAGGCACGCGCTGCTCGGCCCAAAACAGCAGTCCGTAGTCGAGGACGAAGATCAGGATCGCGAGCAGCGATGCTGACATCCATTGGCGCGCGCTCGGTGAGCGTTCGCCCCGCGCGATCGTCCAGCCGTAAAGAACCAGTCCTGCAACCAGGAACCGCATCGCCGCCAGAAGAAACGGCGGAACTTCGCGGACTCCAATACGAATTACGAGAAACGTGGATCCCCACACAAAATAGATAATCGCGAAAGCCAAAAGGGCCTTCCACGTTGAGCGATGGGTGTCGGTTTCCACGGCGGATTCTCACCGACAATCTATCAATTTCCCCGCCGGATCGCTCATACCTCCGGGACCACGGCGCATTCGCAAACAGTCCATTTTGTCTGTGTGACATTGCTAACCGGAAGGTGCCGGATTTCGGGGCGGCGATCAGTGGCGGGAGGCTGCGACTGCTTTCTGCCGGTGGTAGGTGATCTCGATGACTTGCATATCGCCCTTGTCCGGAACGATCTCGGACCGCGAGACGTAGGTGTCCGCGTCAATGCGCCGGATGACGGCGCGCTTCGGCTCGCCGTTCACCGGATTCTCGAACACAATCGCCTTGGAGTCCGCGCTCGCAAGATTCAGCACGGTCGGGTCGGATTTTTCCCACGGCGCAAGCTGCGGCGTGAAGTGCCGAAAGTAGAAGTCGATCCCGCTCGGCTTCTCGACCAGCGTAAACAGCTCGATCACGAGCGTTTCGCCGTTCTCGGCAAGTTGGAATATGCCGACCATCGTCCCTGCCTTCGGCGGCATCCACACCTGCTGAGCGATTCTGGGTCCCCAGACTCCCTGCCACCGCCCCGCGAGCCAGGCAAAATCGGATAGCGTCGCCTTCGGGCTGGACGGTGTAGCCGGGGCGGCCGACGCAGCAGCGGAGGGAGATGCAGACGCTTCCTGGGGCACCGCTGCCGATGATGACGATGCCGAAGACGTACCAGCACCAGTCGGTTGTTGCGCGAGCAGCCACCCGGGAAGCGCGGCGAACACCAGAACGGCGACCAGCGCGGCCGTCGCGGCGAGACGTAAGGTCACAGATCTGTCGAGGGTCACGCTTGCTCCGTGGTCGTTCGATGTTCCCCTGAAAGCACGCCGGAAGACAATCCTAAAATCTCTTGCATCCCGTTCTGGCTTTTGAGCGTCCGAGTACTTAGGAAGGCGCCTGGAAACTTCCTGCCGGGGAATTCTTTGACGGCCCCGAACGCCTATACGATAATGAACCTACGTGACTCGCCCATGAACAGGATTCTAGCCACGGCGGCTCTGGCCGTTCTGCTGGTTGCCATGTCTGCCCCGGCGGAAGCCGCGCCGCAGGCCCAGTCGCCGGCGCAGGCGCCCGCCAGCTCAAAACAGGCTGCCGATTCCAGCCGCGCGGATTCGTACTACTACTTCACTCTCGGCTATCTTCTGGAACAGCAATACGAGGTCGCGAACAGCGCCGACCTGGCGGAGCAGTCCGTCGAGGCTTACAAGAAGGCTCTCGAACTCGATCCCGGATCGGCGGTCATACAGGAGCGGCTGGCTGAAATCTATGCGAAGTCGCGCCACATCCGCGACGCCGTCGCGCAGGCGCAGCAAGTGCTGAAGGCCGACCCCGACAACGTGGATGCGCACCGGCTCCTGGCCCGCATCTACGTGCGCACGCTGGGCGACATCGGTGCGGGAGAAGTGCAACAGGAGAATCTCCAGAAGGCAGTCGAGCAGTTCGAAGCCATCCTGAAAATCGATCCGAGCGATGAGTACTCCGCCCTTTGGCTGGCGCGGCTCTATCGCTTCGAAAACCGGCATGAGGAAGCGGAGAAGGTGCTTCGAGGCATCGTGCAGAAGGAGCCGGATAACGAACCTGCACTCGAGCAACTGAGCCAACTGCTGATCGACGAGGGACGGTCGCAGGAAGCTATCGACCTGCTGACGCAGACGGCCGGCGATTCCTCTTCGCCCGACATCTACGACCTGCTCGGCGACGCCTACACGCAGTCGAAGGATTTCGCGAAGGCAGAGGTGGCGTACCGCAAGGCGATCGACTCGGACCCCGACGATCCCGGCCACCGTCACGGGCTCGCACAGGCGTTGCTGTCCCAGGACAAGTACGCCGCAGCGCTCGAGCAGTACAAGAAGCTTTCGGAACTCGAGCCGGGCACCGCCGAGAACTACCTGCGCATGGCGCAGCTCGACCGTCGGCTCGGAAAACTCGACGACGCCGAGTCGAGCCTGCTGCACGCGAAACAGCTTGCTCCCGGGAGCCTTGAGATTCTCTACAACGAAGCCCTGCTGTATGAGGATGAAGGCCGCTACGATGATGCGGTGAAAGTGCTCTCCGACTCGATCGCCGGAATGAAGGCTGCCGGAGGGCAAGGGAATTCGAGCGCGCTCGCCATCCTCTACGAGCAGCTCGGCCGAGCGTACAGCGAGCAGCAGAAGTATTCCGCCGCCATCGACACGTTCGAAGACATGGGAAAGCTCGGCTCCGACTCGCAGAAGCGCGCGCGGCTGCTCTTGATCGAGGCGTACCGCGATAGCCACGATATCGACCGCGCCATCGCCGAAGCGAAGAAGGCCCTCGATGAATCGCCGAAGGACCCTGATCTCACCGTGACGCTGGCGATGCTCTACAGCGAAAAGCTCGAAACGGCCACGGCCACGCAGCTTCTCGATGGGCTTCTGCAGGGGAAGGACAGCGATCAGCCGATCTACATGAACATCGCGCAAGCCGAAGAGCGCGGCCGGAAGTATCCGGAAGCCGAGCAATCGGCCCAGAAAGCCGAACAGTTGGCGCGAGACCCGTCGGAGAAACAGGCCGCCTGGTTCCTGCTGGGCGCGATCTACGAGCGGCAGAAGAAATACGATCTGGCCGAGCAGCAGTTCCGCAAGGTGTTGGACGCGAATCCGAACAACGCGGCGGTGCTGAATTACCTGGGTTACATGCTCGCCGATCGCGGCATCCGGCTCGACGAAGCCACCTCGATGATCCAGAGCGCCGTCAAGCAGGAGCCGAACAACGGCGCGTACCTCGACAGCCTGGGCTGGGCTTACTACAAGCAAAACAAGCTCGCCGAGGCCGAAGAGTATCTGCGCAAGGCGGTCGACCGGGAAGCCCACGACCCCACGATTTTGAGCCACCTTGGGAACGTGTACATCAAGCTGGGCCAGACGGAGCGCGCCGCGGAGATTCTCGAGCGCTCGCTCGCCGCGTGGCAACAGGCCTTTCCCGCGGATTACGAAGCGGACAAGGTCAGCGATGTGGAGACACAACTGAGAAACCTCAAGCGTCGCCTCGCGCAGAAAACCCCTCCGACGGAGACCAAACCGCAGTAAGCTCCCCGGCATGACCCCTCCGAAAGGTTTCAGGACAAAAAGATCGGTGCGCCTTCCGGCGTTTGCGAAGATCAATCTGTGCCTGCACGTCCTGGGACGCCGCCCGGACGGCTACCACGAACTCCGCACGATCTTTCAGGCCATCTCGCTGCACGACACGCTGGAGCTTTCATTGGTTTCCCGCCCGGGGATCACTCTGGAGACGAATGACGCGGAACTGCCCGCTGGTCCAGAAAACCTGGTGTATCGCGCGATCGAAGCCGTGGGTTGCGAAATCGAATTTCGCGGGGGCATTCAGGCGCGCCTTGAAAAACGGATACCGGTGGCGCGCGGACTGGGCGGCGGATCGAGCGACGCCGCGGCGGCGCTCATCGGAATGCTGCGCCTCACGAAAAAGAAACTGCCTCTCGACCGATTGATGGAAATTGCCGCCGGCCTGGGAGCCGATGTCCCGTTTTTTCTTTTTGGTGGCAGGGCCCTGGCGGTGAATCGCGGCGATGAAATTTATCCGCTGGCTGACGCGCCGCCGCGAACGATTGTGGTTGTTTCGCCGCGCGGAATCGGCGTCAGCACGAAAGATGCCTACCAATGGGTTTCCGCGGAATTGACAAATCGCGCCAAACCTCTTAACATTTGGGGGTTCTGCGCTCTGTGCTGGAGCCGGCAGGGAAGGGTCTCGAACGATTTCGAGGGACCTGTTTTCAGCCGTCATCCGCGACTCGGAGAAATTCGGGACGGATTGCTCGAGCGAGGAGCCGCAGATGCCGCGCTGGCGGGTAGCGGGTCGGCGGTGTTCGGAGTATTCCGAAACCCAGCGCAGGCGCGCCGAGCCGCTCGGGCGTTCCCGGAAGATTCGGTCTTCGTCGTCGAAACTCTATCCAGGGAAAAGTATGGCCGTGCACTGGGCTGGCGTGCGACCGTTTGAGGCGAAACTTTGGCTTACGATAAGTGTAAGGTCTTTTGTGGCACCGCGAACACTGCTCTCGCCGACTCGATCTGTAGCTATCTCGGAGTAACCCGGGGCCGGGCCGAGCATGGCCAGTTCTCGGATGGCGAGACGCGCTATCAGATTCTGGAAAACGTGCGCGGCGCGGACGTTTTCGTCGTGCAGCCGTGCTCGAATCCGGTCGATCATAACTTGATGCAGTTGCTGCTGATGATCGACGCGTTCAAGCGGGCTTCGGCGTGGCGCGTTACGCCGGTGATTCCGTATTACCCATACGCGCGGCAGGATCGCAAGGACCGGCCGCGGGTGGCGATTTCGGCGAAGCTCGTTGCCGACCTGCTCGAGACGGCGGGATCGAGCCGCGTGCTGTCGCTCGATCTGCACGCACCCCAGATTCAGGGATATTTCAATATTCCCGTGGATCACTTGTACGCCGCGCCCGTGCTGGTCGAGTACTTTCAGAAAAAGAAGGTCGGGCCGATCACGGTCGTTTCGCCCGATGCGGGCGGCGTCGAACGGGCCAGGCTTTTCGCGAAGAGGATCGACGCGCCGCTCGCCATCGTCGATAAGCGCCGAATCGACATCAACGTGAGCGAGGTGATGCACCTGATCGGCGACGTTGCGGGCCGCCCGGCGCTGGTGATCGACGACATCATCGACACGGCGGGCACGCTGGTCAAGACGGCCGAGGCGCTGCGCGCAAACGGCGCGACGAAAGTTTTCGCGGCCTGCACGCACCCGGTGCTGTCCGGACCGGCGGTCGACCGGATCGTGAAATCGGAAATCGAGGAAGTCGTCGTCACGGATTCGGTTCCGCTCAGCGAAGCGGCCCGGAATGTCCCGAAGATCAAGGTGCTCAGCGTGGCCCCGCTCCTGGCCCGGGGTATCCAGTCGATTCATGAAGAGACTTCGATCAGCGAGCTGTTTATTTAGGATTTAGGAAGGACATATGGAGACGTTCACTATAGAAGGCACACTTCGCGACGAGCGCGGCAAGAACGCCGCCCGCCGCACACGCCGGGGCGGCATGGTTCCGGCGGTTCTCTATGGCGGCCGCAAGGACTCCGTGGCGCTCGCCGTGAATGCGAAGCAGGTGGCGCGCATTCTCCGTTCCGAGAGCGGCCACAACACGATCTTCAGCGTGCGCGTCTCCGGCGGCGCCGAAGAGAAGGCCATGATGAAGGACTGGCAGGTGGATCCCCTCAGCGGATCGCTCCTGCACGTCGATCTCCTGCGCATCGCCATGGACGTGCGGATGCGTGTCCGCGTGCCGGTGCACACGTTCGGCGAGCCGCAGGGCGTGAAGATGCAAGGCGGCGTTTTTGAAACGGTCACGCGCGAGGTCGAGGTCGAGTGCCTGCCGGGCGACATCCCGGAGGAATTTAGAGTCGACGTAAGCGAGATGGTTATCGGCAAGCAGCTTCGCGCCGCCGAGCTGCCGTTCGACCGGGAGAAGATCAAGCTGCTCACGGATCCGCAGCGCGTGCTCGCGCACGTCGTGATTCTCAAGAAGGAAGAAGAGCCGGTGGCCGAGGCAGCCGTGGCCGCGGAAGCCGCTCCGGCCGAGCCCGAGGTCATCAAGAAGGGCAAGAAGGAAGCCGAAGAGGGCGAAGGCGAGGGCGCCGCGGAAGCCGCTCCCAAGGCCGAAAAGAAGGGCAAGGAAAAGTAGCCGAAGCGCATCCGGGCGGCGGGGAGAAATCAGGCGCGCCCAGGCGCAACTCGGAGCGCGACATGCGCCCTGTGTGAGCCGTGTATGAAAATGATCGCCGGCCTCGGCAACCCTGGCCCCGAATACGAATGGACGCCCCACAACATGGGCTTCCTCGCGGTGGATGCGCTGGCGGAACGGGCGGGCATTCGGATCACGCGGCCCGAGTCGAAAGCGCTCGTCGGACGCGGTCAGATTGCGGGTCAGGAAGTAATCCTGGCCAAGCCGCAGACGATGATGAATCTGAGCGGCGTGGCCGTGCGGATGCTGCTCGAGCGCTACGAGTGCGAACCGGCCGATCTGATCGTGCTGCTCGACGAGGTGGATCTGCCCTGGGGCATGCTTCGGATTCGCGACCGGGGCCGCAACAGCACGCACAACGGCTTGAAGTCCGTCATCGGCGCGATCGGGACCGACGAGTTCATTCGCATCCGGCTGGGCGTCCAGCCGAAGCAGCAGTGGGGAGATCGAAGGGATTACGTGCTCTGCACGATGGACCGCGACGAGCGGCAGATCGCGCAGCAGATGACCGCGGAAGCAGTCGAAGCCGTCGAACTGATTTTGACCGAGGGCCTCAGCAAGGCGATGACGCGGTTTAATCGCAAGGTTTCGCCCGAAGAAGCAGAGCCGGAGTAGCGGAGTTGGAAGATTAGGAATCGAGAGGACACATGGAAGAGCGTTTGTACGAACTGATTTTCATCTGCCGGCCGGATACGCCCGAGCCGGAAATCGACAAGGTGATCTCCACAATCGAGCACGCGGCCACGGAGAAGGGCGCCAAGATCGAGAAGACGGAGAAGTGGGGCCGCAAGCGCATGGCCTACCGCGTGCAGCGTCTCCGCGAAGGATTCTACGTGTACATGGTCATCCGCTCGAGCCAGGGCGAGGTTGTCAAAGAGCTCGAACGGCGGCTTAAGGTTGCCGACGCCGTCATGAAGTATCTGACCGTGCGGATCGATGAAGAACTGAAGCGGCAGGACAAACTGAAGAAGCACCGCGAGCGCCGCGCCGCCCGCCGCCCGCGCAAGACGGCGCCAGCGCCGCCCGCGGCACCAGCCGGTAGCGGCGAACAGATCGCCGCGACATCTTAGTCAGGAGAATTCGAATGGCAGAAGAAAACGCACCGAATCAACCCGCGCCATCCGCATCATCCGGCCCCTCGGGGCCGCCATCGGGACCATCATCGGGGGGACCATCCGGGCCGCGCTTCGGGCCGGGTGGTCCGCGTCCGCAGGGAGGCAGACCTAGCGGGCCCGGAGGACCCGGCGGCCCGAGACGAGGCAAGCGAAGCTTCGTCCGCAAAAAGAAGGTTTGCAGGTTCTGCGTCGATAAGGCGGACTTCATCGACTACAAGAGAGCCGAGATTCTTTCGGCGTTCATTCAGGAGCGGGGCAAGATTCTTCCGCGCCGCATGACCGGCACGTGCGCGCGGCACCAGCGCTGGCTGACGGTGGCGATCAAGCGGGCGCAGAACATTGCTCTGCTTCCGTTCGCCGCCGAACTATAGGAACTTAACGTTTTCGTTGTCATTCCGAGCGAAGCGAGGAATCTCTCTTCGCGCCGCACTGGATGACGCTGGCGTATGAAATTCTCGAAAATTCGAGGTTGAATAACATGCAGATTATTTTGCAGGAAGACGTCGAAAAGGTCGGCACTCGCGGCCAGGTGGTCGAGGTAGCCGAGGGCTACGCCCGGAATTTTCTCCTCCCGCGCAAACTCGCTCTCGAGGCCAGCCCGGGCAACATGAAGCGCCTCGAAAAGATGCGCGCCGTGTTTGCCAAGAAGGAAGCGACGGAGAAGGAGTCCGCGCAGAAACTCGCCGAGTTGCTCGCGGCCGTTTCGCTCGAAATCGCACGGAAGGCTGGCGAAAACGATCAGCTTTTCGGTTCCGTCACGAACGCCGATATCTCCGAGGCGCTCGGCGCCAAGGGTTTTAACGTCGACAAGCGCAAGATTGCGCTCACCGAGCCGATCAAGCACACCGGCGACTTCGACATTCCCGTGAAGCTCCACCGCGAAGTCACCGCCACCGTGAAGCTCACCGTCAAGAAAGAAGAGTAGCGTCGCATCGTAGCGACAGTTGTGGATTCCCATCGAAGGCGTGCGCATACATCTACACCTGGCGTTCGTTACGAAGGTTTTAGTGTAGCGCCGCGGCCTTTAGCGCGGCACGCTTCACTTCCTAGCTCGCGACGACACGTCGGATCGTCGGTTTTCCACTTTTCCGAAAAAGTCCACAGGCCTCTGTGATTGACGTCCGCGCTTTCAGTGGCACAATACTGAAAGCCGGGGAACACGAATCAACCTTGCGTTCACGAACACCATTAAGACAGCCAGAAGAGATTTCAGCCTCGATGCAGGCCGGGGAAACGGCGGCCTTGCGCCGCGAAGCAATCTAGGCGAAAATAAAGCGAATCATTGATGGCCAGCGACACCACACTCGAACGGCCCCTTCCGCAGAATCTCGAAGCCGAGCGCAGCATTCTCGGCGCGGTTCTCCTCGATAATCACGCGCTCAACGCCGCCGTCCAGGTCCTGCGCTCCGAGGATTTCTTCCTTCCGCAGCACCGGCACATCTTCGAGCGCATGGTGCAGCTCAGCGAGAAGCAGCAGGCGATCGACACGATCACGCTGATGGAGGATCTCAGCCGCCGCGGCGATCTCGAAGCGGCGGGCGGCGTGGCGTATCTTTCGCAACTCGCCGACGGCCTGCCGCGCGTGACCAACGTCGACCACTACGCGCGCATCGTCAAGGAGAAGGCGATCCTGCGCAGCCTGGTTCACTCCGCGGCCGTGATTCAGGAGCAGGCCCTGGCCGCAGGCGACGACGCCGACGTGATCCTCGACCGAGCCGAATCGCAGATATTCCAGCTCGCGGAAGACCGGGTCAAGGCCGGCCTCATCGGCGTCAAGGATCTGGTCAAAGACGGTTACGAGCGGCTCGAAAAGATTTTCAGCGAGGGCCGCCGCATCACCGGTCTCGCCACCGGCTACCCCGGTCTGGACAACGAGACCGCCGGCTTGCAGCCCTCCGAGCTTATTATTCTCGCGGCGCGGCCTTCGATGGGGAAGACGGCGTTCGCGCTGAACATCGCCGAAAACGTGGCGCTGCGCAACCGCGAGCCGGTGGCGATCTTCAGCCTTGAAATGTCGAAGGAGTCGCTGCTGCTGCGCCTGCTGGCGTCCGAATCGCGCGTGGATGCGCACAAGTTTCGCACCGGGCATCTGAGCCGCGACGATTGGGGCAAGGTGACGTCCGCGCTCGCGAATCTCGGCGACGCCCCGATCTGGATCGACGACTCGGCTTCGTCCACCGTGCTCGAAATGGGCGCCAAGGCGCGCCGGCTGAAGCGCGATCGCGGGCTCTCGCTGATGATCGTGGACTATCTCCAGCTCGTCGTGCCCACGGGAACCGGCCGCAACAGCAACCGGCAGGAGGAAGTCGCCGGCATGTCCCGAGCGCTGAAGGGTCTGGCAAAGGAGTTGAAAGTTCCGATCGTCGTGCTCAGCCAATTGACGCGCGCGCCCGAGCGCGAAGAGCGCAAGCCGCAGCTCGCCGATCTGCGCGAGTCCGGCGCCATCGAGCAGGATGCGGACGTCGTCCTGTTCATCAATCGGCCGAACTTCTACAAGACCGACATGCCGGAAGAGGATCGCGCCAAAGCCGAAATCATCATCGCCAAGCAGCGCAACGGCCCCACCGGGACCCGGAACTTCGTCTTTCTCGCGCGCCACACGCGCTTCGAGGAAGCCGCGCCGGACGCCTGGAACACCGGTGGCGAAGAGTAGCCCCAGCGAGATTCCGTCCGTGTTGTCCCGCAGCCACAGGCGTGTCGTGTGGGCCGCAATCGTCTGGTCCTCCGAAAACCTTCGTCCCGCTGCCAGTCTCTAACTAATGTGTCTTCAACGGAAGCGAGCCACACGGTTGTTGTTTTTTTGCCGCCAGGTCGGCAAACGGAATGCAGGAGTTCGAGCGGGTGTTTACCCAAACGCCGCGCGAAGGATTTCCGTGGACGATTTTAATCGCGCCGCCGAGGTAGAGTCTGGCATTCTAAAAGGACATGGCCAAAACAACTTCTTGCGCCAGTCGATGTGAGGGCAGGCCGCTCTGGGCCGAGGTCTCGCTGAAGGCGATCGCGAATAATCTGAAGGTCATTCGTCGGCACATCGGGCCGAAGCCGAAGATTCTCGCGGTTGTGAAGTCCAACGCTTACGGGCTGGGCGCGGTTCCGATCTCAAAGGCGCTCGAGAAGGCCGGCGCGGATCGCTTCGGCGTGACCTGCTCGAGCGAAGGCATCGAGCTTCGCGAGGCCGGCATCCGGAAGCCTGTCCTCGTCCTCACGGGTTTCTGGCCGGGCGAAGAAAAGCTCTTCATCAAGCATGACCTCATCCCTACGGTGACCCGTCTCGAAGACGTTCGCCATCTCGAACGCGCGGCGAAATCGGCGCGTGGCAAATCGTCGCGCCTGCGCTTTCACCTGAAAATCAACTCCGGGATGAACCGCCTGGGGCTTTCCCCGTCGGAAATCGACGCCTTCGCGAGCGCGCTCGCCGATTGCCGCCACATCGCGCTCGAGGGCACGTTCACGCATTTCGCTTCCGCCGAGGATTTCAGCGCGCACCAGACCGACGAGCAGGAGCAGACGTTCCGCCGCTGCCTCGACCGCTTGCGCGCGCTGGGAATCTCGCCTGGAATCGTGCACATGGCCAATAGCGGCGCGATCTGCGCGCGGCCGAACACCTGGGCGGACATGGTTCGTCCCGGCGCGATTATCTACGGCTACTACCAGTCGTTCGACCCTCCGGAGAAGGGCCAGGAAGTGCGCCGCCGCCTGCCGGTCGAGCCCAGCCTCTCTCTCCGCGCGCGCATCATTACGCTGCGCGATCTTCCGTCCGGAGAGCCGGTGGGGTACGGCGCCCGGTTCGTCACGGCACGGCCGTCGCGCATCGCCGTGATCAATGCGGGCTATGCCGATGGCATCCTGCGCCAGCGGACGAATCACGGATGCGTCCTCGTGCGCGGCCGTCGCGCGCCGCTTGTGGGTACCATCTCGATGGATTTGACGACGCTCGACGTCACGGACGTTCCCGATGTCGCGCTCGGCGACGTCGTGACGATCTACGGCCGCGACGGCGACGCCGAAATCCGCGTCTCGGACGCGGCCCGCGAGATCGGCACCGTCACCTCCGATCTGCTCTGCGCCCTCGGCCGCCGCGTGCCGCGCTATTACCTCTGACGATTCCGGCCCATGCTCCGCGCTGCTTGCGCGCTTTGTTCCCAGTGCTATACTACGCGCATACTTTTTCCTGGGCGGTTTCATTCATACCGGTGCGCAACCTTTTCTCAGCGCCGGAACGAAAAATCGAACTATTGGGTCCACGCTGACTCATACGTTCATACACTTTTTATTAGGGTGCAACCATGGCAAGGCCTTCTAACGTGCCCGGCCGGAGCCCGGCGGGTGCCGCTCCCGATAATGTGGTTTTGAAGCCGGTCGCGTTCTCCCGGTCGTCTGGGGTCCAAGTCGGCACGTTCTGGGACATGCTGGCGTTCCGCCTTATTTTCACGGTTGTCTGCGTGGCGGCTGGTTTCCACTTCCGGCCATTCAGCATGTCGGAGGGATACGGCGCCCTCGCGGGCCTGGTATTTGCGCTCGCCGTGATCCTTTTTGAGGTGCGGCTGCGAAGGGCGAGTCTTCGCCGCCTGATCGGCGCGGCGACGGGATCGATTCTCGGGATCCTCGGCGCCTACCTCACGTCTCTCATTCTCACGCACACCACGATGCCGGAGAGCACGCGTTCGTTCTTCAGCCTCGCGGTTTTCCTCGTGATGACGTACATCGGCCTGGTTCTCGGCGCGAACAAGGGCGACATGCTGAACCTGCAGGCGCTCGGCGGCCTCTTCGGCAGCGAGCGCAGCACGAAGCACTCCGTCAAGGTCCTCGATACGAGCGTCATCATCGACGGCCGCGTGGCCGATATTGCCGACGCACTCTTCCTGGACGGCACTATCGTCATTCCGCAGTTCGTTCTCCGCGAGTTGCAGCTCGTCGCCGATTCGTCCGACCCGCTGAAGCGGCAGCGAGGCCGCCGCGGCCTCGAGGTGTTGCAGCGAATTCAGAAGATGCCACACCTCGACGTGCAGATTGCGGATGACGATTTCGCGCAGATCGCCGACGTGGACCTGAAGCTGATCGAGCTCGCCAAGCGCTACGACGCGAAGGTCGTGACCAACGACTTCAACCTGAACAAGGTC
The DNA here is from genome assembly GCA_049523255.1 of Candidatus Acidiferrales bacterium. Classification (GTDB taxonomy): domain Bacteria; phylum Acidobacteriota; class Terriglobia; order Acidiferrales; family UBA7541; genus Palsa-295. Next base: position 16,001 of record JBEKNB010000011.1, read on the forward strand.
GCCACGCTCCAGGGTATCGAGATTATGAACGTGAACCTGCTCGCGAACGCGCTCAAGCCGGTCGTCCTGCCGGGCGAAATCATGCGCGTTTTTATCCTGCGCGAGGGCAAGGAATACAATCAGGGCGTCGCGTACCTGGATGACGGCACGATGGTCGTCGTCGACGGCGCCCGCAAAATGATCAACAAGACGATCGACATCGTCGTGACTTCGGTCCACCAGACCACTGCGGGCAAGATGATCTTCGGCCGCTACGACGAGCGCGGCGAACAAACCCCGCGCCCCGTTCCTTCGGCGGAGACGCATCCGGGAACCGGCGGCCCGGGCGGCGAACGCCCGCCCCGCCCGCTCTATCCCGATTCCGGGCGGTCCTGAGAAGGTGTGCGAGACACCTTGTCCTCGCTCCGAACGCCCCGGTTGCGCTAGACTGCTAGCCTTCCAATGAGCCGAATCGCTGCAATTATTCCGGCCGCCGGGCTCGGCACGCGCATGGGCGCCGATTTGCCGAAGCAGTTCCTCGAACTCGACGGCGTGCCTCTGATTATTTTCACGTTACGCCGCCTCGCCGCTTGCCCCGCTATTACCGACTTTTTCATCGCCACGCGCGCCGACGACGTGGTGTCTCTGCAGGACATGGTCGCCCGAGCAGCGCTCGGCCGGCCCGCGCGTGTGGTCCACGGCGGCGACACGCGCCAGCAATCGGTGGCCAACGCCCTGGCGCAGGTTGACCCGGCCACGGAGATCGTCGTGGTGCACGATGCCGTCCGGCCGTTCGTCACGCGCGAGCAGATCGAGCGCGTGATTGCGGAGGCGCGTGCCCGCGGCGCCGCCATTCTCGGCATTCCCGCCATCGACACGGTAAAGGAAGTGAAGCGCGCGAGCCTGCCCGAAGACGTCGCGCTGATCTCGGCCACGATCCCCCGGGAGCGCATCGTGCTCGCACAGACACCGCAGGTGTTTTCCTACGCGCTCTTGCGCGATGCCTTCCGCAAGGCCCAGCAGGACGACGTGACCGCATCAGACGAGGCCGCGCTCGTCGAGCGCTTCGGCCACGACGTCTTCGTCGTTCTCGGCTCCGAGCGAAACCTGAAAATCACGCGCCCCTCGGACATGGACCTCGCCCGCTTCTATCTCGACCAGGAGCGCCGCGCGAAATGACCTGCTCCGGAATCGGCTACGATCTTCACCGCCTCGTCGAAGGCCGCAAGCTCATGATCGGCGGGATCGAGGTTCCGTTCGACAAAGGCTCGCTAGGGCATTCCGACGGTGACGTTCTGAGTCATGCGCTTTGTGACGCGCTGCTCGGCTCGGCCGGCCTCGGCGACATCGGCACGCACTTCCCGGATACGGATCCGAAGTGGAAGGGCGCGTCGAGCCTGCTCTTCCTCGAACACGTGCGCAAGCTGCTCGCCGATCGCCGCCTCCGCATCGTGCATCTCGACGCGGTCGTTATCTGCGAGCGGCCGAAGCTCGGCCCGCATTTTCCCGCGATGCGCGCGGCGCTCGCGAAGTCGCTCGGCATCACCACCGACCAGATCAACCTCAAAGCGAAGACCAACGAAGGTGTTGACGCCGTCGGTCGCGGCGAAGCCATCGCTTGCCACGCCGTCGCCACCGTGCGGCAGCACTAGAATCTCCCTCCATGTCTCCCAACACGCCAGTGGAAACAGCACTCTCGGCCACGAATCTCTTCACGGGCCGCGATGTCGCGGCGATCCTCCGCGAGAGCGGTTGGCCCTATGCCGAACAGGACATGGGCGCGGACGCCCCGCTGCAAGCGTGGCTCACGCGCGCGGCGGATCTCCTTGGCCCGCACGCGGCCGATCGCGCCGCGCTTGCCGAATTGCTCGGTTTGATTTTCCGTTACGATGCGTTGGCCTTGTTGCAGAACGCAACGCATCAGGCCGTGCTCGCCCGTGAAGGCGCGCGCGAAGTAATCCGCGAGCTCGCGAACCGCATTCTCGACGGCGGAGATGTCAATTCGGACCGCTTCAAGGAGATAATCGACGGCATGAAGGCGGCGTTGCCGTACCGGGGCCGGTCGCTCTTTTTTCCGATTCGCCTGGCGCTCGCGGGCCGCATTGGAGAAGGTGAACTGGACCGAGTCATCCTGCTGCTCGACTCGGCCGCGAGCCTCGGTTTTGCCGTGCCGGTGAAGGGCACGCGGCAGCGCATCCTCGAATTCTGCGCCGCCTTCGATTGACAACTGCTCCCGTTGTCATTCCGAGGGTCGCGCATTTTGCGGCCCGAGGAATCTCTCTTGCGGGTTTGGGTTTCTTGAAGGAAATGTTATGAACTGGATGACCGGATTCCACGCGGTTGAGGAGGCCCTCACGGCAGGGCGGCCGCTCGACCGCATCGTGATCGCGCGCGGTCGGCATGGTGAACGCATCGAAGCAGTCGTGCGTCTGGCGAAATCTCGCGGCGTGCCGGTGCGGTTCGAAGACCGCCAGCAAGTCGATCGGCTCGCCGGGACGCGCGAACATCAGGGCATCGCCGCGCTCGCCGCGGCGAAACCCGCCGTGGGGCTTGAGGACTTGCTTCGCGCGAAAACTGGGCAGGGCCTTCTCGTTCTGCTCGACGGCATCGAGGACCCGCACAATCTCGGTGCCATCGTCCGCACCTCGCTCGCCGCAGGCGCGCAGGGCGTCGTTATCCCCGAACGCCGCGCCGCCGGCCTGACCGACACGGTCGAGCGGGCCTCCGCGGGTGCGCTCGCTCATCTGCCCGTCGCGCGCGTAAAAAATCTCGTTCGCGCGATGGAAGAAATGAAGGAAGCCGGCTACTGGCTGGTGGGACTCGACGAACGCGCGGAAAAAAGTTATACAGAGGTCGATCTAAAGGGGCCGGTCGGAATCGTCCTCGGCAGCGAAGGCGAAGGCCTGCACGAATTGACCCGCAAGCGCTGCGATTTTCTCGTTTCGCTTCCCACGGCGGGCCCGGTCCGCTCCCTCAACGTCTCCGTCGCTGCCGGCGTGATGCTCTTCGAGGTCGTCCGCCAGCGCCGCAACCACGGCTAGCCGTCACGCAATCGACCAAAGTCTCTTGTAGGGGCACAGCATGCCGTGCCCGGCGCAGATGCTCGGCGTGACGCGCCTATTCGGTACTGCTTATGTGGAGTGCGAGGTCGTAGGTCACTTGTCATACTTGATCAGCGAAAACACGTCCACACCCGGCAGTTTCGATCGCCCATTCAGAAAATTCAGCTCCACGGCGAATGCCGCACCGATAACTTTGCCCCCCAGCTTGCGAACCAGGTCGATGCTGGCCTCTGCTGTCCCGCCCGTCGCAAGCAGATCGTCGCAGAGAAGCACGTGCTGGCCCGGGCGCACCGCGTCTTCGTGGATTTCGAGTTGGTCCGAGCCGTATTCGAGCTGATACGTCACCGAAGCCGTTTTCCACGGCAGTTTCTTCGGCTTGCGCACCGGAACGAAACCCGCTCCCAGCCGGTAAGCCAGCGCCGGCGCGAAAATGAATCCGCGCGCCTCAATTCCCGCGACGATGTCGACGTTCCTCCCGCTGTAATGGTCGCAGAGGCTGTCGACGAGATTATGAAATCCGTTCCGATCCTTGAGCAGCGTCGTCAGGTCGTAGAAAAGGATGCCCGGCTTCGGGTAATCCGGGATCTCGCGGATCAGTTTCTTCAGTTCGTCCATGTCTCCTCTTTCGCTAATCCTCGTACTCGATGGAAAAACCCCGCGCGAATCGCAGTTCCACTTCCGCGTCCTCTTCGGCTACGCGCGACACGGAGGCTCCCCGCGGTCCGCGTTCGAGTTCCACTCGCAAGGCGGCGTGTGAAGTTTCCAAACCGATCGCGTAGACTTCCACCCGGCCGTCGTTCAGATTCCTCGTATATCCGGCCATTTGCAGCCGCTTCGCGGCCCCCTGCGCGAAGTAGCGGTATCCCACCCCTTGCACAATCCCACTGACGTAGTAGCGCCTCGCGCTCTCTTCTTTACCCACGGCAGTCTCGCTCGCGGCCGGTCAATTATGAATCAGCTATGAATCAGCGATTTTAGCCGCAATCTCTTGCATCACCAAGCGCCGTGCCATGATAATTTCCGCTGCGGAACGCGCGGCGGATCTCAACGCAACGCCCGCGCGCCGCATCTAACTTCAAAATGCATCGACGCACACTCGTTGCCGCCTCGCTCGCAGTCATTCTCGTCGCCGCAGCGCTGCCGGCCCGCGCGCAGGACGCCCAGGGCCCGATGGCGCCGCCCCCGAAATTTGAAGTGAAGCGCATTCCGTCGGTGCCGCATCCCGGCCCGCCGCCGATCCCCGAGCAGGAAATCATCCGGAGATTCGCCGCGAATGAGGATGCCGCGAAAGCCGTCTACGACACCTACGATTTCACCCAGACCATTCGTATCGAGGAGCTGGAGGATTCCGGCGGCAAACTTACCGTCACCGGCCTCGAATACACGCGGCCTGACGGCAAGCGGTACTGGCGTGTCACGAAGCCTCCCGAATCCACCCTGAAGGTCGAGAAATACTCGCTCGAGGACGTCAACACGATGGCCAGCATCCCACTCTTTTTCCTCACCACCGGCGAGATCGCCAACTACGATTTCCTTTATGCCGGCCAGCAGAAGCTCGACCAACTCAACACCTACGCATTCCAGGTGAAGCCCAAGGTCCTCAGCCGTTCGCGCCTGCTCTTTCAGGGCATCATTTTTGTCGATGACCACGACCTCGCCATCGTCGAGACGTACGGCAAATTTGTTAGCGAGCTTTCCGGCAGCGGTTCGAAGCTGCCTTTTTCGCTCTTTGAAGTCTACCGGGAAAACTTTCAGGACAAGTACTGGCTCCCCACCTACATCAGCTCCGACGATTACCTCAAAGACGAGGCGGGCGGCGATGCGCTCCACCTGCGCTTGGTCATCCGCTCGACCGACTTCAAGCTAAACTCGCCTGCCGTCGCGCCGTCTTCTCCGTCCGCTCCGTTCCCCCCACAATCGCCTCCGCGGTAGTCCGGAATGGTGCCGCATCTTGTAGCGCTGGGCTTCAGCCCAGCAGGGGTTTGAGCGTACCGGCCGACGTGTGAATCAATCGCGCCGAACCAAGCATTGCGGCAACTCCTGAATCGACTTCAGCAACAATTCCGGCTCCGCCGCTCGCAGGCGCCGGGCGGTGGGGAAGGGGCCGAGGACGCCAATCGCGCGCACGCCGGCCCGCCGCGCCATCTCGATATCTTCCGGGGCGTCGCCCACGTACACGCACTCCTCGCGGGCGGCGCGCAAGTGCTTGAGCGCGAGACGCAGCGGCGCCGGATGGGGCTTCTTCCGCGGCGCGTCTTCGCTGCAAACGCACGCCGCGAAATATTCCATCAGGCCGAATCCGCGCAACTGCGGCCGCACCCGCCCGCCGCTTCCGCTCGTCACCAACCCCAGCACAAACTCTTTCTTTAGCGCGCGCAGCACGTCGCGCGCTCCAGGCAGTAGAGTAGGGCGCTCGGCGAGATATGCCTTTCGCCAGAGCCGGTCGGCTTCCTCCCACTTCGCGCGTGGCACTTTCGCCGCCCGGTAGACTTGATACCAATCCGGGGAGTAGTGTTTTTCGAGTTCTGGGATTCCCCACTCGATGCGCAGCGCGCGGAACATCACGAGATACGCTCGCGCGTCGGCCACGTAGGAATTGAGCAGCGTGCCGTCCCAATCCAACAACACGATGCGCGCATGGAATTGCTTCCGGCCCACAGAAGGGAATCGTACCAGAAGAATGCCCGAAGCCGCGGTGATCGACGGCGAGCAGGTAAACCGCCCTAGCGGTTGACGTAGCGCAGAGGAATGACGTCGTCGCGCTTCAGCGCAAAATCATCGAAGCTTGCGGCGTACCCGCGCCAGCCCGCCGTCTCCGTCTCTTCAGCGCGGACGATATGCGCCGCCGTGCACATCTGCACGCTGCCCAGGCCAAGAGGCCGCTCGACGAGCGCGACCTCCAGTTCGATCGCCGTGCCCGGCTCGATCTCCCGCGGCGCCAGAAAATAGACGCCGCTCGAGCTGATATCTCGCGTGACCAGCGTTACGGGGACCGTCTGCACCGCGTCGCCGATGCGCGTCAGCCGCAGCGGCAGCGACAGCGCAGCCCGCGGATATCGCCGGCGCTCGGCCGCCACACCGATGGCGTGCGTCGGGACGCGCAGGAAGCGCCTCGGTCCTGGCTTGCCCGAAATTGCGGAGATGCCTTCTGTGTGGCTTTCGAATTCGCGAAGCGGTGAAACTGCGGCCTGTCCATTCCGTTCCGGAACAGCTCCCATGACCCCACTCTCCAAGAACTACCGACAGATAGCCCTGCCCAAGTCGTCCGAATATGCGGGAGGCTCGCAAGCCGGTCAACCGGGGGGGGCTCCCCTCGGTGTCGTATGATGCACCCCCGGTCAGGACCCGCCCTAGGCCCCCCGGCGGTCCAATTCGCCGCAAGAATCGGATAGCTCCCTCCGGTCGGATGCGATAGTTTGGGCCATGTAGCTCAGGTCTTTAGACCTGAGGGGTTTGAGATGACGTTCATACGCAAGATCGGGGCAGAGAAGAGCCACAACCGGCGCATCGGCGGAGCGGCACGCTGGAGGGCCGTCCAGGCGCGCGACCGCCGCGCCGATGGCGCGTTCGTTTACGCCGTGCGATCGACCGGAATCTATTGCCGGCCGTCCTGCCCCTCCCGCAAGCCGCGCCGCGAGCAGGTGTTGTTCTTCCCGCTGGCGGAGGCCGCCGAGCAACAGGGTTTCCGGGCGTGCCGGCGCTGCCGCCCGCGAAGCGCCGAACTCTCCGACCCGCGGATTCGGACGGTCGCGCGAATCTGCCGCGAGATCGACGCGCGCATCCTCGCCGATCCGGGCGCTGATGCGGGGAGCGAGGCGCGCCTGACGCTCGCCGCGCTCAGCGCCTCCGCCGGGATCAGTCCGCACCAGTTGGAACGCGCCTTTCGCGCCACGATCGGCATTACGCCCCGGCAGTATGCCGACGCCCGGCGGATGCGCCGCCTGAAATCCCGTCTGCGAAAAGGAGATGACGTGACGACAGCTCTCTACGAAGCAGGGTATGGCTCCGCCAGCCGCCTCTACGAGCGCGCACCCTCGCACCTTGGCATGACGCCCGCCGCTTATCGCCGCGGCGGCGCCGGGATGCAGATTCATTACGCCATCGTCAATTCGCCGCTGGGTCGTCTGCTCGTCGGCGCGACCAGCCGCGGCATCAGCGCCCTCTACTTGGGCGACTCCGACGCCGCTCTGCGGTCCGCGCTACAGAAGGAATACCCGCGCGCCGACCTTCAGCGCGACGACGAAGGCCCCGGCGGCCTCCGCGAATGGGTCGAGAAGATTCTCGCGCACCTGCGCGGGCAGGAGCCTCGCCTCGATCTCCCCACCGACGTTCAGGCGACCGCTTTCCAGCGGTGCGTCTGGGAAGAGTTGAGCCGGATTCCCTACGGCGCCACGCGGACCTACACCCAGGTCGCACGCGCCATCGGCAAGCCTTCCGCCATTCGCGCGGTCGCCCGCGCCTGTGCGACGAACCCCGTTTCGGTGGTCGTTCCCTGTCACCGCGTCGTTCGGGAAGATGGCAACCTCGCCGGCTATCGCTGGGGAATCAACCGCAAGAAGGCTCTGCTCGAACGCGAATCCGTCGGCCTCAGTACGAACGGAAGTTCCTCGCGGCGGGCACGCGTCTAGATCTGGAAGGCAATCGAGCAAGTCTTGTTTCTGTAGGGGCATGGCATGCCATGCCCGGCGCAAATGCTTGGCGTGACGCTGCCTATTCGGCACCGCTTATGCGGTGGGACGGAGCGCCGCTTGGCTAACCCTGCGGCTTAACCTTCTCCGTGCCTTTAGGCCAGTGAGGCTTGAATCGCGAGTCTGGAATGGGGGGATTGCGAATCACTTTGGAGTACCGGACGATCGAGTAGTCGCCCGACCCCGTCTCGTAGAATTGTTGTTGCACGGGAAGCCACGTCGCTTCGTCCAGCCAAATCTGGATCTTCGAGATCTGGTTGCGGACAGCGTCCGACTTCGGCGTCAGTTCGAGTTCGACGGTCTTCTTATCGTCGAGCGTGCCCTCGGTCAACAGGGTGATCAAATAGCCGTTCCGGAGTTCCGTGCCGCCTGTGCCGAACCCTAGCAGGAGAAACTGGTCGATCATTCCGCGGTTCTTGCCGAGGTCGTATTCCTCCACGCGTTTTAGCCCCGGCGTGTAGACGTAGAGGCTGTCGCCCGTCCGCAGGATCGTGCGCGGATCGGGGGCCTTCATGTCGAGCAACATTTTGTCGCCGTGCACCCAAATGGCCCCGGTTTCGGTCGAGCGGTCGTTGACGACAACCGTAACCTTCGTGCGTTCCACGTCGGCCGAAAGGCTGTGGAAATCCTTCGCCCCCGCGTCCAGTTCTCCCAGAACCCCGTTCAACGTCCACGGAGCGTGAGCTTGACTGCGCCCCGCCGGAAAGCAAACGGGCGCGAGCCACAGTACAGCCCACACGACAAGCACCGCGCCGGTGCGTTTTGACGTCAAAAATCCCCCCGGTGAACCATCCACAACAGCAACTAAGTCAGAATAGCACATTGAATCCGGCGAGAAACGCCTTGGCGCCCAGCGTTGCGCCAGGAGCAATCGCAATCAGTGCTTTCACTCCTTGCCACACAGCGCCTTTTGCCTTCGCCTGCCTTTCGTCTGCCCTTAATTTGTAACTTGCTGCCCGGTCGGGCTAAAATTTCTTCTAGGGACAGACAAAAAAGGGCTTGACAAGAATTGGCACCGTGTCCACAATCACTCGCGCGCCAAGTTTCTGCCTTCCCCAGATTGTTCAACTGTTCCTCCCCTTCGCTTCACCGGAAAAGTCTGCGAGGAGAACCGGTGGCGGAAAAAGAAGCAATAGCAGCCAGTATGGAACTAGATCGTGAAGTGATCCGCTGTCAGGTCTGCGGATTAGTTCAATACCGTACACGCACAGGCAATTGCCGACGCTGCTTGCGTCTGCTGCCCCCGAAGGTGACGTTCGTCATTCCGACGCCGTCTCCTCAGGATTTGCCGGGGGATGACCGCCAACTGTTCGAGAACTGGCCGAACCGCGAAACCGTCGAGAACATCGGCCAGCGTATCCGCCAGTTGCGGGAATCACGCGGCATGACGCAGAGCCAGCTACAGGCTCGTTCTCGCGTTTCTCGTTCGTATTTGTCCCGGATCGAAAGCGGACAGATGACTCCCAGCCTCGGAACGCTCGAGAAGATCGCCGAAGCCCTGGGTGTTGGCCTGAACCGCTTCTTCATTCCGGAGACGAACGGAGAGACCGTCCTCGAGGATCCTTTCATTCAGGGTCTTCGGCCGTTCCTGCGCCAGCTCGATTGGACGCAGTGGCAGGGCATTCTCAAGCGGCTCCAGGCGATCAGCGATCACGTCAACACGAACCAGCAGATACGCCCGCTCGTTCCGCAACCTGCCGAACGCGTGCCTCACGGCATGCCCCGGCGTCAACAACCCGTCGGCGGCGGTCATTCGGCCACGTTGAACCGCTAGCGGCGTCTCGCTGTGCGGCGCGCGGCAACGACCACGTCCTCATCGGCCCCGGCACGCCCGTAAGGGGTGCGCCGGGACCGCGATTCATGGGCGGTCTCGCCTTTGCAGCGCCGGGCTTCAGCCCGGCAAAGGTGGCTGTTGCTAATGGCAGCCCTAGTAGAAGCGCACCCTCACGTCCGCGCCCTTCTCAAGGTGTACGGAATCGATGAAGCGAACCTCCCGGTCGTCCAGCGTCATGATGAGTGACTGTGTCCGCGTGCCCCCGCCGAAGAACCGCACCCCGCGCAGCAGGCCGCCGGGCGTCACGCCCGTGCACGCGAAGATGATCTTCTTGCCCGGCGCCAGCTCGTCCGTATCGTAAATCCGCTTCGGATCCTTGATTCCCATTTTCGCGGCGCGTTCCTTGTGCTCCGGCTTTGCGATCACCAGCCGGCCCAGGATCTGGCCGTTCAGGCAGCGCAGCGCCGCTGCGGTCAGCACTCCTTCCGGCGCGCCGCCGGTTCCCATCACGGCGTGGATGCCCATATCCGAAACTGCGGCGCTGATTCCCGCCGAGAGGTCGCCATCCGGGATCAGTCGGATGCGCGCGCCGGCTTTGCGGATATCCTGAATCAGCTTTTCGTGGCGCGGGCGGTCGAGCACGGTCACTACCAGATCCTTCACTTTGCGTTCGAGCCGCTTGGCGATGGCCCGCAGGTTCTGTTCCGGCGGCGCGTCCAGTTCCACCGCCCCCTTGCACAGTGGCCCTACGATGAGCTTCTCCATGTACAGATCGGGCGCGTGCAACAGTCCTCCGCGGTCGCTTGCCGCCAGCACGGTAATGGCGTTCGGCTCCCCTGTGGCGCACAGGTTCGTGCCCTCCAAAGGATCGACGGCGATATCTACGGCCGGATACTGGTGGTTTTTGTCGCGGGCTGCCAGGCCCACCTTTTCGCCGATGTACAGCATCGGAGCTTTGTCGCGCTCCCCTTCGCCGATCACGATCGTGCCGTCCATGTTGACCGTATCCATCTCCTTGCGCATGGCTTCCACGGCGGCTCGATCGGATTTGTGGCCGTCGCCGAGTCCCATCGTCCGCGCGGATGCGATCGCGGCTTGCTCGACGACCCGCAAAAATTCAAGGCTCAGTTCTTGTTCCATGAAGACTCCCGGAATGAGGTTGATTTGGCGCCGAAAATATCCGAACAAACCATTCTAATTCACCGGGATATACCACGCATCGGGAGAAACACACAACGGTTCTCTAAGCGGCACCCGGAATCTCCGTGATGCGCTCGCCGATAATCGGTTTGTGGTTGTCGTGCGTGCCCTCGGCCAAGATGACCTGCGGAGCCACAACGGTTCCTGATCTGACCTTGGCCCTGTTGATTCAAGTTTGGCGCGTATTAACTCATCGTGGCAGTAGCTTTCATAAAGATACGGTCTCCATATGTGCATTCACTAAAATGAAATGAGTTGTCCGATCCTTCAAGGTTCACCCAGGGGCCTTCGGCACCGCAATAGTGCCGTGTCTGGTCGCGTCGGCGTTCCACCAGAGGTTTCGATGTTCGGTTCGATTGATAGCAAGGCGGCAGGTCCAGACAAACTCGCGCACGGCCCCGGGCGCAAATCCTGGCTCTTGGTGCTGCTGCTCCTCCTCTTTGTCCTCCCACTCTTGGGTGGAACCTACTGGATGTATCTCCAGTCGGAGCAGGAGATCGAACGCGGGGAATTGCAGAACGACCTCATCCAGGCTCGCACCTTGTCGGCGATGGTCGAGAAGGACTTCACGTCGGCCGAAAATATCCTGACTTCAATTGCCGATAGACCCGCGGTTCAGAGCGGTTGGACGCGCGGAGATCTCCTTTCCGTGTCACACCAGCTCGAAGAAGCCCACAACCTGGACCCCGCATTTTTGTTCGTTAGCGTCTACGATACGGACGGCACTTTGGAAGCCATCTCGCCGCCGGACAAGATTGTCGGCTGGAATTTTGCCTACCGCGACTGGTATCGCGGAGTGACCGCGCACTGGCAGCCATACGTCTCGGAAGTTTACCGCACCGCGGCGGACTCGAATCTTTTCGTCGTTGCCGTGGCCGTCCCGATTCGTGACGAGCATGGCAATCCCGCCGGGATCTTGATGGCCACGTATAGTCTCTCGCGACTGACGGGAAAGTTCAGGGCGATTGAACGGGGTGGCTCCGCTGATTTTTACGTCCTGGACCAACACGGCGTAGTGGCCGCATCGCCGCAGATCAACTCCCAGAACCAACCGCAGCACATTGCCGCGTCGGCTCTGGCGAATCGCGCCTTGGCGGGTCAGGAAGGCAGCGATCGAAGCTGGATCGATGGCAAGAACGCGTTCGTCGGGTTTGCGCCGGTTCCCCGGTTGGGTTGGGCTGTCCTCTACGGGCGGCCTGAGAGCCAGGCTTTGGCGCCCGTTGTGCGTTTGCACGATCAGTTCCGCTCGATAACGATCTACCTACTGCTCATCTATCTTGCAACCGCCGCTTTCGCCGCTCTCCTGATGCGACGCCAAAGTCGCCTCCTGGCTGCGAATCAGGCCCTCAACCGCGATCTGGAAGAGAAGATCGCCGAGACGAAACGGACCCGCGAAGAGCTGGACAGCTATTTCAATCTGTCGATTGATCTCCTATCCATCGCCGGCGCCGATGGATACTTCAAGCGAGTTAATCCTGCCTGGGAGAAAACGCTGGGATGGACCGCCAAAGAGATGCTGGCAAGGCCCTATCTGGATTTCATACATCCCGATGATCGGAAAGCGACGATTCAGGAAGTCGAAAAGCAGGGCCAGGGCATCGAAGCGATAGGCTTTGAGAACCGTTTTCGCTGCAAGGACGGTTCCTATCGATGGCTCATGTGGAATGCAACGCCGCTCGTCAACGGCCAGATTCATGCGATGGCTCGCGACGTTACCGAAAAGAAAGCGACGAGAGAAGCACTCGTTCGCGCAAAAGAAGATGCGGAGCGCTCCAACAAGTTCAAGGACCAGTTCCTGTCCACCATGAGTCATGAACTGAGGACGCCGCTCAACGCCGTGCTGGGTTTTTCCGATCTGTTAACCGAGGAGCGCTACGGCCCCCTGAACGAGCGTCAGCAGCGCTACGTCAAACACATTCATAACGGAGGCAAACACCTTCTCAGGCTGATCAACGACATCCTGGACCTCTCCAGGATCGAGGCCGGGCGTTTGCAGATTTCGGTCGAGAGCGTACAGCTCGACAGTTGTTTTGCGGAAGTAATCGACGCTCTGCGACCCCTCGCGGATCAAAAATCGCACGCGCTTGTGCAGGGCGCGGCGGCCGATCTGAGCGTTCGGGCCGATAGAACGCGCTTGAGGCAAATCCTGACGAATCTCATCGGCAATGCCATCAAGTTCACACCCGAAGGCGGAAAGATCGAGCTCACTGCGAAGATCGTGAATGGCGTGGCGCGCGTGGAAGTTCGCGACTCCGGTCCCGGCATTCCCCTCGAACAACAGCAGCGCATCTTCGAGGCCTTTTACAGGTTGAGCCACTCGGAAAAGGTGCCCGAGGGCACCGGCTTGGGACTCGCGATCACGCAACGCTTGGTGGAACTCCATGGCGGCACGCTGGGAGTGGACAGCACGCCCGGGTCGGGGAGCTGCTTCTACTTCACGCTGCCCGTCGTTCCAACCTTCACGAGCTCGCAACAGGAAACATCCGTATCCGCGCGCCATGCCCTCGCGGGCGCGCGCATCCTTGTGATCGAAGACGACTTGGCGGCCGCGCAGTTGCTCGAGACGCAACTCACGTCTGCGGGTTACGCCGTGACGATATGCAGCCAGCCCGAGTGCGCCCTGGAGGTTGCCGCCACTCTGCAGCCCGACGTTGTCACCGTCGATATCCTCATGAAACCGATCAATGGCTGGGAGGTTTTGCCAACCTTGAAGTCGGATCCCCGCACCGCGCACATCCCGGTGATTGTGGTGACGATCGTCGATCAGCGGTCGACCGCGGCGCTTTTAGGCGCGGACGATTACATCGTGAAGCCCGTTGACAGGTTGACGTTGCTGGCGGCTGTCGAGCGGTGCCTGAATCGTCCCGGGCGCGGCGCGGGGGGCCGCTCGATTCTCGTCGTCGACGACGACCAGCCGACCCGTGAGTTCATTGCCGCACTATTATCGAAACAGGGGTATGCCGTGAACACGGCTACCGACGGCGCCCAGGCGCGAGCGCAAGTCGCAATATCCCTGCCGGAGCTTGTGATTCTCGACTTGATTCTGCCCGGCGTGAGCGGATTCCAACTGCTTGCCGATTGGCGTTCGGATTCCCGCACGGCCGATCTGCCCGTCTTCGTTCTCACGAGCAAGGATTTGACTCCTAAGGAGAAGGAATACCTTACAGCGAATGGGGGAGCCTTTTTCCGGAAACAGGAACCGTGGCAGGACGCGCTCCTCAAACAGTTGGAGCGAGCCGTACCTGTCGCGTTGCAGAGTCAATCTTCGACGCTTTCTACCGTTTGAGCCAGTCGGCCAAAGCGCCCGAAGGTACGGATTTGGGGCTGGCGATCGCGCAGCGCTTAGTGGAGCTCCATGGCGGCAGGCCGGGAGTGGACGGCACACCCGGTGCTGGGAGCTGTTTCTATCTCACGTTATCCATGGTTCCGACAATCGATGATACCCTGCACAGGATACATCCTCGCTGAGGAGAATCCGCTCCTCGCAGGGCCCGCTGCTCAAACAGTTGGAGCGAGCCGTACCTGTCGCGTTGCAGGGTAAATCATGAAACCGCGCATCCTGATCGTTGAAGACAATCGGCCGAATCGCGAACTCTTTTCCGATTGGCTCGAGGCGGAAGGTTCGAAGTGCTCTCCGCCGAAAATCTGGAACAAGCTTTGGCCGCTTTCAGGGATGGCGAACCGCACGCCGTTTTGCTCGACGTGCAACTGGGAGCCGAAGATGGCCTCGAGTTGGCCACGTGGGTTCGAAAGGACCCGACGTTGCGCAATACTCCCGTCATCGCCGTCACAGCGCGCACCATGGTGACGGATCAGGAGCGTGTGCTTCGCGCTGGCTGCAATGCCTGTGTTTCGAAGCCCCTCAACTTTGAGTTATTGGGGGAGCAGCTCGATCGGTGGCTCGATCAGGCTGTATACTCGCCGCCGGGTCTCTAACGCATGCGAGAAACCTCCCGCCGCCAACCGGAAACCTTTGTCGAGAAGAAGGTGGCCCGCGTTCTGGTCGTGGACGACGACGCAATCATGTGCGAGCTGATTCAAGAGATCTTGACTTCGGCCGGAATGGAATGCGTCACCATGACGGACAGCCCGAAAGCCGCCTCGCATCTCACGCAAGTGAAGTTCGATGCGATTTTCCTGGACGAGCGCATGCCGTCTCTTGACGGTATCGGGCTGACCCGCCACGTGCGCGCCTCGGGCCTCAACCAATCCACTCCCATCGTCATGATCACCGGCGAAGACGACCGCACTTTGTTGGGACGCGCCTTCGAGGCTGGTGTCAATTTCTTCCTCTTCAAGCCCGTTGACCGGCATCGCATTCTGCACCTGATTCGTGTCACCGCTGATTCGATCGAGCGCGAAGCGCGGCGGTTCCAGCGCGTCAAAGTGCGCCGTAAGGTCTCGATCGAATGCGGAACCGAACGCCTGAGCGGCTCGACTTTCGATCTCAGCTTCGGGGGCATGTTCGTGCAGACGTCCTACGTCCTGCCCGTTGGCTTGAGCGTTGTCGTCAGGCTCGAACTCAAGCCCGGGCAGCCGCCCATCCGCCTCGCCGCGCGCGTCGCCCGAGTTTCCGGAGACGATTGCATGGGCCTGCAGATTGAAAATGTGGGTTCTCCGGAACACAAGGCCTTCCAGGAGTTCCTGCTCCCTCTCGTTCTGGCCGAAGGCCAGTAGGTGATACCCCCTTGAATCCAGACGCAGCTCCCCGCGTTATGCCATCGCGCGTCGACGCGTGGCCGCGATCCCGGACCAGACCTGTACCCGCGATGATGTGGTGTGGTATCCTTGATCGGTTTTACACAGTACTCTCGCTCGGAAGACGCACACACCGGACGCTGAACGTGCTCATCGTTATCGAAGGCTCCTCGCGTTACGTGTCTGTGGTGGAATCGAGCATCACAGCGTGCCTCTTCGGGGCGCCAGGACGGTCATAAAATAAAATGTCGACATCCGCCGCGACACCAAAAACCGCCATTCTGAATCTCGCGCATTCGCCCGATAGCGACGACGCCTTCATGTTTTACGCCTTGGCGACGGGCAAAGTCCGCCTGCCCGGCGTCAAATTCAATCACACCTTGTGCGATATCGAGACGCTCAACCGGGCCGCGCACCAGGAAACCTACGACATCACCGCGGTCAGCTTCTACGGGTACGCTTTTGTCGCGGACAAATACGTCCTGCTCGATTGCGGCGCCAGTTTCGGCGAAGGCTACGGCCCCATCGTGGTCGCTTCGCACCCGCTCAAGAAAAACGACCTGGCCGGCCGCAAAATCGCCATTCCCGGCACGCTCACCACGTCCTATCTCGCGCTGAAGCTCTTTGAGCCGAACGTCGAAATCGTCACCATGCCTTTCGACAAGATCCTGGACGCCGTCCAGGCCAAGGAAGTCGAAGCAGGCCTGCTCATCCACGAAGGGCAGTTGCTCTTCTCGGAGATCGGCCTCAACCGCGTCGTCGATCTCGGCCAATGGTGGCAGGAGGAAACCGGTCTTCCGCTTCCGCTTGGCGCCAATGCGATTCGCCGCAGCCTCGGTCCCCAGATGGGCCTCCAGGTCGCCCGCATCATCCGCGAAAGTGTCAGCTACGCGCTCGAACACCGCGAAGCCGCGCTCGAATACGCCATGCAGTTCGCCCGCGATATGGACCCCGCTCTGGCCGACAAGTTCGTCGGCATGTACGTGAACCGCTGGACGCTCGATTACGGCGAGGAAGGTCGCCGTGCCGTCCGCGAGCTTCTTGCGCGCGGCGCCGCCGCCGGGCTCGTCCCGGCCTCCTTCCAGGTCGAGTTCCTTTCCGAAGCTGCCTGATCGGGAGCTTCCGAGACTGTGTGAGAATTCGAGAATCTTTGTGGGTCGTGGCTTTAGCCACGACATAAGCTCTACAAAATCAGACCGGCTTTAGCCGCTGAAGTTCCGATTTTGCGGTTCTCACACAGACTCTCCCGCTCCGCCCCTTCCGGTGATAAGTTTCGGCTAATGCCGCATGAGTTCACCGAGTATCGGTCCAAACCGGAGCCGCAACCGGCCTCCAGCCGTGGCGTGCGCCCGCCAAACAAAAGCATCGGAGTGGATCTGCTCGATCGGCCTGAAGCCCCGCTGCCGGATTTGGCTCATCGCCCCTGGCATTGGCAGATCTCCTTCTGGTGGGGCATCGCACTGCTGATTGGCTCCCTCCTTCTTCTGCTCTTCGCGGGCCTTCTCTCCTCCCGCTGAATCCCTCAGCCATAGGGGCACAGTCCGCCGTGGCGGATGCCTGCCGCACGTCCTTGGCGCGCATGTCATTCCGCGAGCGGTTTGCGTAGCGCTGGCATCTTGCCGGCTCTTTTGCGGCTGCGCCCGGCCCGAGGTTTCGCACCTCATCTTGCGCGCGTGCCCATCCTTAGCTTTCGTAGGGGCGCGGCATCTGTCCCGGCTTGGTCGGGATGCCGTGTCTGTCAGGAAGGGCTTCCAGGTCGACGGTCAGTCGAGCCGGGGAGATCAGTCGAGGGATTTCTCTTTGCGTCCATTTCTTCTTTGCGCGGCTCCACGCCTATTGACGCCGCCCCAGTTTCCATCGACCATAGAACTTCGTCGACGAACGTGGCAATTCGGGGGTTGGATGCGACGCATTCTCTCTACCTACAGGTACGTGCAGCAGCCGCTGACGCCTGTGCTGCTGCAAGGAATCGCGAAGGCGGGCATTCCCGCGGTCGAGATTTTTTGCGGGTCGTCCCATTTCACCTACCGTTCCTCCGAATCCATTAAGGAGCTTGCTGGTGCCCTCGCGGATTACGGTCTCGAGCTGCACTCCCTCCACGCCCCTACGCAGCGCAACTCGTTGCCCGGTCGCGATAGCGGGATTCCAATTTCGATTTCCGAAACCGAGCGCATCCGCCGCATCGACGCGATGGACGAAGTAAAGCGCGCCCTCGAAGTCGCCGAAACGATTCCGTTCCGCTACCTCATCCAGCATATGGGCAGCAGCCGCCAGCCGGCCGACCCGCGCAACCTCGACGCGGCCTTCAGCTCGCTCGAGCATCTCTCGCTTTTCGCTAGGCAGCGCGGCGTCACCATCGCCATCGAGAATACTCCCAGCGAGATCGGCTCCCCGGCCTCGCTCGTGCAGTTCATCAAAGAAACGCGCCTCAACGATCTGCGGTTCTGCTTCGACATCGGCCACGCGCACATCGGCGAAGGCGTCGCGGCCGGCTTCGAGCTGATGCGCGACCGCGTCGCGACCGCCCATATCCACGACAATCACGGCGAAAAGGACGAGCATCTGCTCCCCTTTGAAGGCGTCATCGACTGGGACGCTGCCCTCGCCGCCTTTGCCACCGCGCCCGAGCCCATCGCGCTCGTCTTCGAACTCAAGGACCGCACCGCCGGCGCGCCTTCTCTCGATCAGATCCGCGCCGCATTCGACAAGTTCGAAAACCATTTCGGTGAAAACAGTGCCCGCGCGGCCGGGACCTGACGAATCAGCATCCATGACCGACGAACCCAAACCAATCGCCCCCATCATCGCCATCGAACACGCCGCCGACTACGCCGGCCGCTCCGTCACCCTTCGCGGATGGCTCTACAACCTCCGCGAATCCGGAAAACTACTCTTCCCGATCTTCCGCGACGGCACCGGCATCATTCAGGGCGTCGTTTCGCTCAAGGACAATGCGGACGCATTCAACGCGCTCAAGGGCCTAACGCAGGAATCGAGCGTCATCGTCACGGGCGCGATCAAATCCGAGCCTCGCGCCCCCGGCGGCTGCGAAATCCACATCAACGCAATCGAAATCGTGCAGCGCGTCTCGGATTCCGATCCCTATCCGATTCAACTCAAGGAGCACGGCGTCGATTTTCTCCTCGACCGCCGCCATCTCTGGATTCGCACGCCGCGCCAGGCTGCGATTCTTCGCATTCGCGCCGAGGCCATTCGCGCCGCGCGCAATTTCATGGACGATCAAGGCTACATTCTCACCGACGCCCCGATCTTCACTCCCGCCGCTTGCGAAGGCACTACCACGCTCTTTGAGGTCAACTACATCGACGACCAGAAGGCCTACCTCACGCAGTCCGGCCAGCTCTACGTCGAAGCCACCGCCGCCGCGCTCGGCAAGGTCTATACGTTCGGCCCCACGTTCCGCGCCGAAAAGTCGAAGACGCGCCGCCACCTCACCGAATTCTGGATGCTCGAGCCCGAAGCCTCCTTCGCCCATCTCGAGGACATGATCCTGCTCGGCGAGGGGCTCGTCAGTGCCGTCGTGCAGTCCGTCGTCAAGAACCGGGGAAGGGAACTCGCCGCGCTCGGCCGCGACGTCTCGAAACTCGAGAAGATCGTCCCGCCGTTCCCGCGCATCAGCTACGACGAAGCGGTTCAGCTCTTGCAGAAGGCCGGCAACCCCGCGAAATGGGGCGATGATTTCGGCGGCGACGAGGAGACGCTTCTTTCGAAGGAGTTCGAAAAGCCGGTCGTGATCCACCGCTATCCCGCCGCCATGAAGGCGTTCTACATGGCGACGGACCCCGCCCGCCCCGAGCTCTCTCTCGGCTTCGACATGATCGCGCCCGAAGGCTACGGCGAAATCATCGGCGGCGGCGAGCGCGAGTCGAGCTACGACGCCCTCCTGCGCCGCATTCGCGAACAAAACCTGCCCGAGGACTCGCTCCAGTGGTATCTCGACCTTCGCCGCTACGGCAGCGTTCCCCACGCTGGCTTCGGCCTAGGCCTCGAACGTACCGTTGCCTGGATTTGCGGGACGGAGCACATCCGCGAGGTCATCCCCTTCCCTCGCATGCTCTATCGCGTCTATCCTTAGTGCTGCGCGGAAGACCACCGTCTGTCGTCATTCTGAGCAAAGCGAAGAACCTCTCTTGGCCGAAAAAATCCGCATCATCGGCGTGCCGATGGACCTGGGCGCAAGCCGCCGCGGGGTGGACATGGGCCCTTCGGCCCTCCGCGTCGCCGGTCTCCAATCCAGACTCAAGCAGCTCGGCCGCCAGGTGGAAGACATCGGCAACCTTCCTGTCCGCCAGCCCGAAGAGCAGCACTACGGCGACAAGAGCGCCAAGTATCTCGAAGAAATAGCGGAAACTTGCAAGGGCGTGGCCGAAATCGTTCGGAAAACGCTCGACGAAAACCTGATGCCGCTCGTCCTCGGCGGCGACCATTCGATCGCCGTCGGCACCGCCGCCGGCGTCGCGGCGTATTTCCAGAAGCAATCGAAGCGCGCGGGAATGATCTGGCTCGACGCGCACGGCGACATGAACACGCCCGAGACTTCGCCCTCCGGCAACGTCCACGGCATGCCGCTCGCTTCCATCATGGGTTACGGCCCGCCGGAACTCACCAGCATCGCGGGCGTGAAGCCGATGATTGAACCGCGCAACGTCGCGCTCGTCGGCATCCGCGAACTGGATTCGAAGGAGCGCCGCCTCGTCAAGGAATCGGGCGTCCACGTCTTCACCATGCGCGATATCGACGAGCGCGGCATGAGGGAAGTGATGGCCGAGGCCCTGCGCTTCGCGGGTGACGACACCGCCGGCATCGTGGTCAGCCTCGATATGGATTTCGTCGATCCGTCGGACGCGCCCGGCGTCGGCACGCCGGTCCGCGGCGGCGTCACGTATCGCGAGGCGCACCTCGCTCTCGAAATGATCGCGGACGCTCGCTCGATGGTTTCGCTCGAGCTCGTCGAAATTAATCCGGTCATCGACGAGCACAATACGACGGCGCTTCTCGGCGTCGAACTCGTGCTCTCCGGCGTGGGCAAGAAAATCCTATGACCGGCCAACGGTGCCAATCCCAAGACG
Organism: Candidatus Acidiferrales bacterium; assembly: GCA_049523255.1. Taxonomy (GTDB): domain Bacteria; phylum Acidobacteriota; class Terriglobia; order Acidiferrales; family UBA7541; genus Palsa-295. Next base: position 36,492 of record JBEKNB010000011.1, read on the forward strand.
GTTTTCGTAGGGGCGCAGCATGCTGCGCCCCGCCAGGAAGGGCTCCCAGGTCGACGGTTAGTCGAGCCTGGCAGATCAGATGCCTGGCTGGATGCGGCCCATTTACGGCGGTGTCATTCCGAGCGGCGTCCCGCGCGGCTCTGCCTTTCCCGCGCATTTCGCGGGCGCGGGGCGCAGCCGAGGAATCTCTCTTCGAGCACATGCGGTGCTACGACCATGCTATCTCCTCAAACCGTAGCGGCATGGCGGGCCATACCCGGCGAACATGCTTGATGCTGCTCTGCCCATCCAGCAACTTCTTCTATGCGAGTCGGTTTACTAGGGGGACTTTTTCGAAATGACTTCCTCAAAGCGGCTGCGGGTCGGCGTACTTTTCGGCGGGCGTTCGGGCGAGCACGAAGTCTCGCTCGCCTCGGCCGCCTCGGTGATCCGCGCGCTCGATCCGGAAAAATATGAAGTCGTGCCAATCGGCATTTCGAAAGACGGCCGCTGGCTTGTGGGTACGGGCGCGCAAAAAATGCTCCCGGACGTTTTGAAATCGGGCGAGCGCGTTTTTCTCCCCCCGGATCCGACCGCCGCGGCGCTGGTTCCGATGTCGCCTGCTGCGGGACATCCGAGCGTCACGCTCGACGTCGTGTTTCCGGTCCTGCACGGTACGTTCGGAGAGGACGGCACCGTGCAGGGGTTCCTCGAATTGGCCGGGCTTCCGTATGTCGGCGCGGGCGTCCTTGCCTCCGCGGTCGGCATGGACAAGGACGTGCAGAAGCGCCTGTTCGAGCAGGAGGGCCTGCCGGTTGTGCCGTACGTCTCGGTCCTGCGTTCGAAGTGGGAGCACGAGCCCGTCGCCGTCCTGAAGCTCATCAAGAAAAAGTTCCGCTTCCCGGTGTTTGTGAAGCCTGCGACTCTCGGCTCGTCCGTCGGCATGACGCGCGTGAAGTCTGCGCCCGAGCTTCCAGCCGCGCTGAATTTCGCCGCGGAGTTCGGCCTGAAAATCATGGTCGAGCGCGCGGTGAACGGCCGCGAGATCGAAGTCTCGGTGCTGGGGAACGACGACATCCGCGCCTCGATTCCCGGCGAGATCGTGCCGCACCGCGAGTTCTACGACTACACGGCCAAGTATCTCGAGGAAGGCACGCGCCTGATTGTTCCCGCGAAGCTCACAAAGAAACAGGTCGCCGTGTTTCAGGATTACGCGATCCGCGCTTTCCGCGCGATCGACGGCGCTGGCATGGCGCGCTGCGATTTTTTTCTTGAGCGCCGCACCGGCAAGATTTTCGTCAACGAACTGAACACCATCCCCGGTTTCACGTCGATTAGCATGTACCCGAAACTTTGGGGGGCTTCCGGGTTGCCGTATTCGAAGTTGATCGACCGCCTGATCGAACTGGCGCTCGAACGCCACCGCGAAAGGGCCCGCACGAAATACTCCATCGAGCTTCCTGCCGGTACGGGCGGGGCTCTCGAATCGTAGGTCTCGGTCCCGCAAAAGCCTCGAAAAATGCTTCCAGTTCGAAGCATTTGATTGTTTACAAGTGGTGGCAATTTGGGCCGCTTTTGGGCGCCTCAACCGGCCTTATCTGCCCCTTAAGGGCGCGAAACGGCTCCGTTCGCGGATGGGCCGCCGTCCTCGCCCTCGGGTATGCCCCCGGGCGCTCTTGACACGCTTCCGCCGCCTGATTAAACTAACCGTTTAGTTGAACAATACAAATTCCTGAGGAGGCTTCGATGCAATACCGCCGTCTGGGAAAAAGTTCACTCGTGGTTTCCGCCATCGGCCTGGGCTGCATGGGCATGTCCCAATCCTACGGCACGCCGGACGACCAGGAGTCCACCGCGACCATCCACCACGCCATCGACCGCGGCATCACTCTTCTCGACACGGCCGACATGTACGGCGGCGGCACGAACGAAGAACTGGTCGGCCGGGCGATCGCCAAGCGCCGCAATGAAGTGATCCTCGCCACAAAGTTCGGCAACATGCGCCAGCCGGACGGCCGTTTTCTCGGCGTGAACGGGCGCCCCGAGTACGTGCAGAGCGCGTGCGAGGCCTGCCTGCAACGCCTGAAGATCTCGACGATCGATCTTTTCTACCTGCATCGCGTGGATACGAGCGTGCCGATCGAGGAAACCGTCGGTGCGATGGCGCGCCTGATCGAGCAGGGAAAGGTTCGCTACCTCGGCCTCTCCGAAGCCGGCGCGCAGACGATCCGGCGCGCCCATGCGACGTATCCGATCGCCGCGCTGCAGAGCGAATACTCGATTTGGACGCGCGACCCCGAAGGCGAAATTCTTGCCACGTGCCGCGAACTGGGCATCGGTCTGGTGCCATACAGCCCGCTGGGCCGCGGCATTCTGACGGGCCAGGTGAAGAGTGCGGACTTCGGTCCGAAGGATTTCCGGCGCATTTCGCCGCGTTTCCAGGGAGAGAATTTTCAGAAGAATTTGGAGCTGGTGAAGCGCATCGAGCAGATCGCCGCCGAAAAGTGCTGCACCCCCGCACAACTCGCGCTGGCCTGGGTGCTGGCGCAGGGTCAGGACATCGTTCCGATTCCCGGAACGAAGCGCCGCACCTACCTCGACCAGAATCTCGGCGCGCTGGATATTTCGCTCACTCCGGCCGAGCTGCGGCGGATAGACGAGGTCGCGCCGCGCGGCGCCGCAGCCGGCGCGCGGTATCCCGAGGAATACATGAGCCGTCTGGGAGTCTGAAAGAATCATGGCGCGCGGGCGTAGAAGAGTCGAGGATCCGGCGACGGCGCGGCGCATTCTGGCCGCGGCCGAGAGCCATTTTGCCGCGCAAGGTCTGGCGGGCGCGCGCACGGAGGAGATCGCCCTGGACGCTCATGCCAACAAAGCCATGCTCTACTACTATTTCGGCGACAAGCGCCGCCTGCACCGCGCGGTCCTCGAGAATTTGCAGCGGCAGTTCCGCAGCCGCGTGCTCGCGCCTCCTGCGAAAGGCCTCTCGCCGCGCGAGAGATTTTTCGGCTACGTGAACGCCTACTTCGACTTCCTCGCCACGCATCCGAACTATCCGCGGCTCGTCCAGCGCGAGGCGATGGAGTCGAACCGCAAGTTCGGCAGCATGGTCTTCGAGTATTTCCGCCCGCTGCACAAGCAATTGGCCCGCACCATCGAGGAGGCGATCGCCGCCGGCGAGTTCCGGGACGTCGATCCGAATCAAATGTCTCTGATCACGTTTGGAATGACAACGTCCTACTTCGCCGCCGCTCCGATCCTGAGCCAGGTGACGGGACACAATTTGCTCGCGCCACAGGCGGTGGCGGCGAGGAAGCGCGCACTCGTCGACTTCCTTTATCACGGTCTGATCGCCAAGGGAGCGAAACCCCGATGAGCGGCAGCCGGAAGTCCCTGATCGTGATCGGGCTGGTTTTTCTGACCGCGCTTGCCTTCTACGTATTCACGACGCCTCACGGCAGCGAAATCCCGCTGACGGGCATCGTGGACGGCAACGAAGTGATCGTCAGCCCGCAGATCACCGGGCGCATGATCACGCTGACCGTGGACGAAGGCTCCGAAGTGAAAAAGGGCGACCTGATCGCCGAGCTCGATCCGAAGGAGCTCGAGGCCAGCCTCGCCGCGGCGAAGGCGAACGTTGCCAGTCTGGAAGCCCAGGTTCACGAGGCCAACCACAACTACTCGTGGACGGAGGACCAGACCGGCGCGTCGGTGAAACAGGCGCAGGCCACGCTGACCTCGGCGCGCGCCCAGCTCGATCAAGCCCGCGCCAATCTCTGGCGCGACGAGGCCGACTACAAGCGGGCGCAGAGCCTCTACGACAGCGGCGTGATGTCCGCCCAGGACCGCGATCACGCGGAGGCGACGCTGGAGTCCTCGCAGGCCAACGTGAAGTCCCTCGAAGACTCCGTGCGGGCGCAGGACGCGGCCCTGTCTGTGGCGCAAGCCAACCGCAAGCAGGTGGACGTGCGTGGCAGTGAGCTCGCGACGACGATCGCGCAGCTCGAGCAGGCGCGCGCGGCCGCGGCCGAGACGGAGACGCAGCTTGGTTACACGAAGATCTACGCTCCGATCGATGGCATCGTCTCCGTCCGCGTCGCCAAGCAGGGCGAGGTTGTTTCGCAGGGCTCGCCGATCGTGGTGGTGGTGGACGTCGACCATCTCTGGGTCCGCGCGGACGTCGAGGAGAGTTACATCGACTCGGTTCAATTTGGGCAGATGCTGCGCGTCCGGCTGCCTTCGGGGAACCTTCTCGAAGGGCACGTGTTTTTCAAGGGCGTGGAAAACGATTTTGCAACTCAGCGGGACGTGAGCCGGACGAAGCGCGACATCAGGACGTTCGCGATCAAAGTATCCGTGCCGAATGAAGGACGGCGTTTGTTCACTGGCATGACGGCGATCGTGCTGCTGCCGCCGCTGGAAAAGAGAAATTGGTTCGCGCGGTTGTAGACCATGGGAACCCCAGGCATGGACGCAATTGAAGTAGACCATTTGACAAAGAAGTTCGGCGACTTCGTGGCCGTGAACGACGTGAGCTTCAGCGTTGCACACCAGGAAATCTTCGGCCTGCTCGGGCCCAACGGGGCGGGGAAGACGACCCTGATCCGCATGATGACGACACTGACGCCCCCGACTTCCGGCACTGCCCGGATCGGCGGCTGCGACATCCGCAGCGACCCGAACGGCGTGCGCAACACGCTCGGCGTGATTCCGCAGGCGTTCACATCCGATCCCGAATTGACAGCCAAGGAAAACATAGCCATCCACGCCAAGCTCTACGGCGTGCCGGCCGCAAAGCGCGACGCGCTGATCGACCAGTTGCTCGAATCGGTGGAACTGCTGAAATTCCGCGACGCGCTGGTGGGAACCTTCTCGGGAGGCATGCGCCGGCGGCTCGAGATCGCGCGCGGGCTGGTACATTCGCCGAAAATCATGTTTCTGGACGAGCCGACCACGGGGCTCGATCCCGTGTCGCGCACCCACGTATGGGAGATGATCCGTTCGCTGCGCGACCGGTCGGAATTGACCATCCTGCTGACGACGCACTACATGGACGAGGCGGACAAGCTTTGCGACCGGATCGCCATCGTGGACCACGGCAAGCTCGCGGCGCTGGACACGCCGACGCGGCTGAAGGATAGCGTGCCGGGAACGGAGATCGTCGAAGCGGAGTTCGAAAACGCGCCGGCGGACTGGATCGAGCAGCTCCGCGGGCTGGCACGCGCGACGGGCGTGACGGAACAGGACGGCGCGGTGCATATCACCTCGCACGACGGACCGGCGACGGTGGCGGCCCTGATGGATCTGGCGCGCGCGCGCAAGGTGGCCGTAAAAAAAGTGTCCGTGCAGAGCACGACCCTCGACGACGTTTTCCTGCACTACACCGGGAGCGCGTTGCGTGACGCAACGCAAAAGCCTGCCTATGTCAATCCCTTCGGCCGCTGATTCCGCGTTCGCGCCGTCGCGGCGGTGCGACAAGGAGTTTCAGCCATGAAGCTTTACCGCGTCTCGGCGCTGATCGAGCGGGACATGCGAAAGTTCTTTCGCAGCCCGGCGTTGATGCTCAGCTCGCTGATCTTCCCGCTCGTGCAGCTCGTGGTGCTCGGCTACGCGTTCGGGGGAAAGATCAAGGGCGCGACGCTCGGGGTGGTGGACGAGGACCATTCCGTCCAGTCCCGCCAGATCAAGGAGATGTTCAACGGAATCGCGGCGGGCCCGCAGACGTTTCGCATCATCGAGTACGACTCGCTCCCGCGCGCGGTGGACGACCTGCGCGCCGGCTTCGTGCGCGGCGTAGTGGACATTCCCCACGATTTTTCGCGGCGGTATTATCAGCACGACCGGCCGCGCGTGGTCTTCACCGAGGACAACAGCGATCAATTCGTTTCGAGTTCGATCCTGGAGCGCGTCCAGGACATGACGACGCAGCTCAACACGCCGGATGTATCCTCGCGCCTGGATGGCCAGGTTGAGCTGAACATCGTGGAAATCTATCCGTACGTCGAGTACATCAAGTACCTGCTTGCGGGCTCGGTGGCCATGGGCATTTTCATCACGGCGATGATCGGCGGCGGCATCACCTACATCGACGACAAAATGCGCGGCCTGCACGAGGGATATCTGCTCACACCGATCAGCAAGACGGAACTGATCGGAGGCTTGATCGGCGCGGGCACGCTCAAGGCGTTCATGGCCGGGATGAGCCTGACGATCATCGGCGGTTTGATCGCGGGGATCCCGCGGATTTGGGATCCCGTGCGCCTGCTGTACCTTATGCTGGTAGTTTTCGTGGCGTCGGTCGCGATGATCAGCTTGATGTTTCTCGTGATGGTGCGCATCGACGACCCGCTGGTGCCGCGCGCGATTTTCGGCGTGCTGAACATGCTGCTTTTCTTTCCGTCGGGAGCGGTCTATCCCACCGAGGCGTTCCCCGCGTGGCTGCGCTGGATTTCCGTGATCGACCCGTTCACCTACACCGTACACGCGCTGCGAAATCTTACGGTCAAGAACACGGGCTTTGAAGGAATCTACATGGACGTGTTAATCTTGGCTGGATTTTCGGCCTTGATGGTTTCGGGCAGCGTGGCGCTGTTCAAGCGGCAACTGTAGCCTTTGGGAGTCCTGGTGGCCCTTTTCGAATCACCCCTGGAACATCCTCCGTCAAAGTTCCGGCGCTACACGATCCGAATCGCGGCGGTGATCGTCACGATCGCGGTATTCGTGGCCGTGTTCCCAGCCTACCTCTGGTATCCGTTCGTCTATTATTCCGAGACGAAGACGGTCGACCACTTAATGGTCGCCATAGCAACCGGAAACATGCAGCGGGCTTACGAGATCTGGCAGCCCTCGCCCTCGTACTCTTTCAAGGATTTTCTGGACGATTGGGGGCCCGACGGGTATTACGGGCCCGTCAGGAGCTTTCGCATCGGTCGGCCCGAACACGTCAAGAACGGCTCAGCGACGGACATTGCGGTGGACGTGAGCCCGTACCAGCCGTATCCGGACGTCGACGACGTGAAGTCGAGCAAGACAAAGACGGTGCATCTCTGGGTGAATTTCAAGGATAAGTCGATCACGTTCCCGCCCTATTGACGCCGAGAATTTCGGTAGTGGGTCAGTTTCCGATAATCCGTGCCAGCTCAGACGGTCGACGCAACACGTGCCTGAAGTCTACTCGCAGGAGTTTGGAAACCTAGGGTTTTTCTCGGGCGTTGGTTCAAGCGCAGCGAGACCTGGTCGAGCTGCGCTTGAGAATAAGCAGACAGATCGGTGCCTCGGGGGAAGTATTGTCGCAGCAGCAGATTGGTGTTTTCGTTGGGGCCGCGCTGCCAGGGACTTTGCGGATCGCAGAAGTAGACCTTGACGTCGGTGGCTACCGTGAAGGCCTTGTGCTTGGCCATCTCCAGTCCGCGATCCCACGTCAGCGAGCGTCGCAGGGTAGCGGGAAGCTTACGAACGTGCCGGCTCAATGTAGCAACGACAACTTCGGTGTCTTTGCTCGGCACCTTGATCAGCATGGCAAAGCGCGAATGACGTTCCACCAGGGTCGCGATGTAGCTGTTCTTTGCACCGCTCAGCAGATCGCCTTCCCAATGGCCAGGGATCGCTCGGTCTTCCACTTCCGGGGGCCTTTCGCGGATCGAGATGGCATCGACGATCTGACCTCGTGACTGTCCGCTGACGCTGGCATGTCGCGAGCGGCGCATGCGCCGCTTCGACCGCAGGTGGTCCATCAGCTCTTTTTTCAATACTCCTCGCGCTTGAATGAACAGGCTGCGGTAGATGGTCTCGTGGGACACTCGCATGCTCTGGTCATCGGGATACTGGGTCTTCAGCCATCCGGAAATCTGTTCGGGCGACCAGTCCAGGATCAGTTTACTCGTAACGATGTTCCGCAACTTGCGGTTCACGGCCAGAAGGCATCTCTTCGGTCGCAAAGCCGATGCCCAGGCTTGGTGATCCGATTCGTGGGCGCGATAGGCAGGACGGCCACCATGGCGGGTGACCTCCCGGCTTACCGTTGAGGCGGCCCGATCAAGGCGTCTGGCTATCTCACGAATCGACCAGCCGGAAGCGATCCCTCGAGAAATATCCTCTCGCTCAGCCAGGGTGAGGGCTAGACGAGACCGCCGGCGAACTGCTGGAGGAATCCCTCCGCGAGGCAACAACAAACAGCGAATGGATGAATGCGGCTTGCCATAGGCGCGCCCGATCTCATGCAATGACTGCCCCGCCTTCCAACGGCGCCAGATCTCGCTTCTCTGCGTGGAAGAAAACCTCGCTCGTTTCCCTTCGCTCATAAACACCATCCTTGAACAAAAGATCTACTAGATGGTGTTGCATCCACCTATCGAATCCACCCGACTAATCGGGAGTTAGTTGCTCAGTTGTTGGTTTGTATCTAATCGCGCAGGGAGTCTCGGAGGATCGGGCAAATACTCTGGCGGAATAGGCAAGCGCCCGAAGTGGAAGCGGACTGCACTCCTTATCGTTGATCCTAGCATTTTGTAATTATCGCTGAGAACCGGCACAAGCGATTCGACCTTCACCGTTCAACACCTCTCGAGGAGAAACAATGCAGAAGCGCAAACTTGGAAAAGGCAACTTGGAAATTTCAGCTCTCGGGCTTGGTTGCATGGGAATGAGCTTTTCGTACGGCCCTCCCAAAGACAAGCAGGAAATGACCTCTCTTCTCCGGGCCGCCGTGGAACGCGGCATCACACTCTTTGACACCGCCGAAGTGTACGGCCCGTTCCTGAACGAAGAGCTTGTGGGCGACGCCCTTGCCCCGTTCCGCGGGCAAGTGGTGATCGCCACCAAATTTGGGTTCGACCTCAGTCCTAGTTTGGATCCCCGGGGAATGAAGGGAGCGCCGGGACTGAATAGCCGGCCGGAGCGCATCAAGGAGGCTGTCGAAGGCTCGCTCAAGCGGCTCAAGGTCGAGACAATCGACCTCCTCTATCAGCACCGGGTCGACCCGAACGTGCCGATTGAAGACGTCGCCGGAGCGGTGAAAGACCTGATTCAGCAAGGCAAGGTCAAGCACTTCGGACTTTCCGAGGCAGGCGCAAAAACGATTCGTCGCGCACACGCAGTCCAACCGGTCACTGCTCTCCAGAGCGAATACTCGCTGTGGACAAGAACCCCCGAGAAGGAAGTGATACCGACCCTGGAGGAACTCGGGATTGGTTTAGTGCCGTACAGCCCGCTCGGCAAGGGTTTCCTGACGGGAAAGATGAACGAGAATACGACATTCGACAGCTCCGACTTCCGCAGCACTCTCCCTCGCTTTACGCCGGAGGCTCTCAAGGCGAATCAGGCCCTTATTGAACTGCTCGGCAGCATCGCGCGGCGGAAGAAAGCGACTCCTGCTCAGATCGCACTCGCTTGGCTGCTGGCTCAAAAGCCGTGGATCGTTCCGATCCCAGGCACGACGAAGCTAAACCGCCTCGAAGAGAACATCGGAGCAGCGACAGTCGAACTGTCGCCCGACGACCTCCGCGACATCGCTACCGCCGCCTCAAAGATCGCGGTGCAAGGGGCTCGGTACCCGGAAAGGCTTGAGCGAATGACAGGTCTGTGAGCGGTCTGCATGGGAACCATGACAGCTCTTTCTTTTCGACGGAGTGACGATTCACGCGGAGAGGTGCGGGCCTATTCTTTGTCGATGGTGGCTTCCTCGACCAACATGATGGGGATGTCGCCGCGGATGGGGTAGACGCGGCGGCACGTGGCGCACTTGAGGCCCTGCTGATCGCCCGTGAGCTTGACGGGCGTCTTGCAGAGCGGGCAGACCAGAATGTCGAGCAGTTCCTGCGAAACGGCCATGCGATTTCCTCCGAATTTCCGCGCGCTTTGCCGCTACCGGACTCTAGCAGACCATCGAGGGGCGGCACAATCGCACCGGGCCCGCCGCCGCGTCATGCGAGGCGGGAAACCTTGAGCCTCAACTGACCCTTCCACTCCGCGCCCTGCGCCAGTTCCACGGGCCAGACGGCAATCATCTGCGAGCCCTGATAGATGCGCTCGAAGCCGTCTTCCGATTCTGAGACGGTTTCGATCGGCGCGATCCAGAAATGGCGCGCATCCGATGCCGCGAGAGTGACGCCGACGCGCTGCCATTCGTCCACCATGTGCAAGTCCGAGCCGGGCACAGCAGCGGACCACCGCAGCGGAAAGCGGCGCCCATCGGATTCGAAGTAGCGGTCGGGCGACGAAGGCGCGAGAAGATTCACGACCACCTCGATTCCGACGTTGACGGAGGCCGCGCCCCGCGCGCTGCGCGACAATTTGACGTCGCACTGGATCTCGAATCCGTCTTCGGCTGGCGCAAAGGAAAAAGTTTTTTCCGCGGGCCAATCGGCGCTTTCCTCGGAGGCGAGCACGACGCGCGATTCCGATAACTCCGTTACGCGGTAGCGGCCGCCGGCCAGCGCCGCATCTTCCTCGAGCCGGACCGACGCGCAGTCCTGGTGGGTTTTTCCGCGGCCGAACACGAGCAGGCGGAGCGCGTTCCGCGGCCAGCGGTCGTAGTTCAGCCAGCGCTCAAGGCCTTCTTCCTTCGTGCGGGTCTGCTCGTGAATGGATTGCACGCCCTCCGCCTGCTTCGCGGGCAGGTTGCGGAGCTTCGCATGGTAGGACTCGGGGCGGCGCGCGAGCGAATTGATCAGGGCGACGTGCGGCAGGCGAAAGTCAAGCGCGGGGATCGTGCCGCCGTCATCGGGGGCGACCAGCGCGGCGTAGCGGTCCGAGGTGAAATAGACTTCCTCGGAGCCGTCGGCGTCGAAATCGAGTCTGGCCACGTCGGCATACTGGCGCTTGCGGTGAGTGAGGCCGTCGGCAATCGCCTCGGCCTCCGCGAGCGAACGCCAGAGAGCGGTGCGGAGATGCGGCGAATAGAGGCCGCCGAAAATGCCGTGCCAGTAGGGATCGTTGCACTGCCCGCGCAAAAGCAGGGTTGTCGCGTGTTCGCGCGCTTCGAGAAAGGCCTTTTCGCGGCGATTGCTGCGGGCAAGATCGCGGACTTTTTTCGAAACGTGCAGCATTTTCTTGTGCAGCAGGTTGGACTCGCGGTACTTGGTGAAAAAGTTGCGCCAGATGCCGCCGCGAAGAAAGGGCAGCGCGTCGGGGCGCAAGGAAAATTCCTCGACGAGGCTGTGGTAGCGGTCGCGCGCTTGGGTGGGCAGCGACCATTCCATCATCTCGGTGTAGGAGGCCGTGGGAAGGTCGGCGCGTCCGAGGGGCAGGTGCGATGCGACGGCGTCACCCGGAGTGGAGAGCGCGAGCCAGTCCGCACTCTGTTCGAGCACAGTGAAAAAGTGATCGAGCCATCCGTTGGTGTAGCAGTGCTCGTACGTGCCGGGCCAGACGCCGAATTTTTCGAGGTCGTCGCCCATGGCCGCGAAGCCGCCGGGATGCTTGTCTGCGGCGCCGCGCAGGAATTCGGCGGTCTCGCCCACGTCGCGAAAGGGAATCAGGTAGCGCAGGGATTTCAGGCCCGGCAGGACTTTGACGGTGTGGCCGAGGTCTTCCGAGAGGCAATAGCCGTAGAGCTGTTCGAGATCGAATCCGGCGCCGAGGAAATGGTTGTCGTCCACAAGCGTGTATTCGACGCCGGCTGGCGCAAGCGAGGACGGAAGCTCGGGTTCCCAGACGCGTTCGGCTAGCCAGGCGCCGCGAGGGCGCGTGCCAAAATGCTTTTGGATGTAGTCCGCGAGGCGCGTGATCTGGTCGTGGCGATCCTCGCGGGGGATCGTTGAGAGAATCGGCTCGTAGAATCCGCCGCCGACGATTTCCACCTGGCCGGTTTGCGCGAGGCCGCGAAGGCGATCGAAATATTCCGGATGCGCGCGCTCGATCCATTCGAGAAGCGGCCCGGAATAGTGGAGGCCCATGCGAATCCGGGGATGCCGCGCGAGAACTTCGACGAACGGCAGGTAGGAAGTCGCGTAGGCGCGTTCGAGCACGTCTTCAAAATTCCCGACTGGCTGATGCGCGTGGATTAGAAGGACGAGCTCGAATTTCTGCACCGCGGACCTCACCGCACCAACACAGGATAACCCGATTCCGGGAAACCGCACAAACCCAGAATTCAGCTCTCCGCAGCGCATGGACGGGAGGATCCGGAGTTTGCCGTTGCGCAGTTTGCGGCGGTTCAGCCAGAATTGCCTGGCATTTAAACGGGAGACAATAAATGCGACGCATGGCCATGCTGGGTATCGTGCCGGTACTCCTCTTCCTCCTTTCGGCTCGCGCGGATGAAGATGTCTTGCAGGGCTTCACTCCGGGAAGTTCCGCCGCCGAGCGCCAATGGGAAACACAATTTCGGGCTCTTCCGAGTCCCGAAAACCAGCGCGAATACATGCAGCGCTTAAGCGCCCGCCCCCACCATGTCGGGTCGGCGCACGACAAAGAGAATGCCGCATGGATTCTCTCGAAATTCAAGGAGTGGGGTTGGGACGCGCACATCGAAACCTTCGACGTGCTGTTCCCCACGCCAAAGGAGCGCCTGCTCGAGATGCTTGAACCCACGCACTTCACGGCCAAGCTGCAGGAGCCACCGGTCGCAGGAGATCCTACATCCAGCCAGCAGGCCGAACAGTTGCCGTCGTACAACGCTTACTCGACCGACGGCGACGTCACCGCCCCTCTGATTTTCGTCAACTACGGATTGCCCGAGGACTACAAACAACTGGATCGCCTGGGAGTGTCGGTGAAGGGAGCGATCGTCATCGCAAAGTACGGCAACTCGTGGCGCGGAATCAAACCGAAGGTCGCCGCCGAACACGGAGCCGTGGGTTGCCTGATCTATTCCGATCCGGCGGACGACGGCTACTCCGTCGATAACGTCTTCCCGCAAGGCCCCATGCGGCCCGCCGACGGCGTTCAACGCGGCAGCGTGATGGATTTTCCATCTTCCAGTCCCGGCGATCCGCTCACTCCCGGCGTCGGCGCGACGCCCGACGCGAAACGCCTTGCGATCAAAGATGCAACTAGCATCACCAAGATTCCCGTCCTGCCCATTTCCTACGGGGACGCCCAGCCCCTGCTGGCTGCGCTCACGGGACCGATGGCGCCCAAGGAGTGGCGCGGCGCGCTCGCCATTTCGTACCACGTCGGACCGGGCCCCGCGAAGGTCCATCTGAAAGTGAGCTTCCACTGGGACATCAAGCCCGTCTACGACGTGATCGCGAAGATTCCCGGCTCCGAACAACCCGACGCCTGGGTCATTCGGGGAAACCATCACGACGCATGGGTGAACGGAGCCCAAGATCCAACCTCTGCCCAGGTCGCTTTGCTTGAAGAGGCGCGGTCATTGGGCGTGCTGGTCAAGCAGGGTTGGCGTCCCAAGCGCACGATCATTTACTGCGCCTGGGACGGCGAGGAGCCGATGCTGCTTGGCTCGACGGAGTGGGCCGAGGCTCACGACGAGGAGCTCAAACAGCATGCGGTCGCTTATATCAACAGCGACGGGAATGGCCGCGGATACCTCAGCATGAACGGCTCCCAAACCCTCGAACATTTCATGAACGGTGTCGCCCGTGATATCCATGACCCTGAGACAAATCTTACCGCTTGGCAACGCCTCCATCTTGGTGAAATCGCGGAGGCGAAAAGCGCGGAAGACCGGCAAGAACTGCGCCAGCGCGCCGACCTGCGAATGGACGCGCTCGGCTCAGGCTCCGACTACACCGCCTTTATCGATCACCTTGGCGTCGCCTCGCTAAATCTGAGCTACGACGGTGAAGATGACGGCGGCATCTATCATTCCATCTACGACGATTTCTACTGGTACACGCACTTCTCCGATACGGACTTCGTCTACGGGCGCGCGCTATCGCAGACAATCGGCACGGCAGCCATGCGTTTGGCCGATGCCGATCTGCTTCCATTTGAGTTCACCGACTTTGCAGACACGATTCGCCTGTATCTGAAGCAGTTGAAGAAACTCGCTGACGACGGGCGCGAAGAAATTATCGAGCGCAATAAGGAAATCGACGACGGAACCTTTGCTGCCATCAACGACCCACGCCGCCCCAAGGTGACGCCGCCAAGAGAAGACGTGCCGCCACATCTCAATTTTGCCCCTATGGACAATGCCGCCGACGCGCTCGCTCTTAGCGCGCAGCGCTATCAGACAGCGCTCGACCAAGCCTGGGGCGCCGGCCTTCCTGATGCCACGGTACAGGATCTGAACCGGGGGCTTATGGAAAGCGAACGCCGCCTGACCACTGCGGAAGGATTGCCGCGGCGGCCCTGGTACAAGCACATGATTTACGCTCCCGGTGTGTATTCAGGTTACGGCGCCAAGACCGTTCCGGGCGTGCGCGAAGCCATCGAGCAGAAGCATTGGGAGGAAGCCAACGCCGAAATCGAGCGCGTGGCGAAAGTGCTGGACGGCGAGCGGGCGTTAATTGATTCAATGGCCGACGAATTGGAGAAAGCCAAACGCTGAAGTTCAGGCTGGGCCTGCCGCTTTGGTGATGGCGGTGCGCGTGGCGGCGGCCGCGGCGAACAGGGAGAAACGCTCGCTCAGGCGCGCCATGGCCGATTCCAGGGATGCGTCGGGCACGCCGGATGGTGCATAGATGACGACGAGCACGTCGCGCGCCGATTCCGTGATCATGCTGCGCGTCGAGTCGCTGATCGGGCTGCCGAAAGGCCCGCGGGAGTCGGCGAGAACCGGCCGTCCCTCGAGATGCCACGTACGCTTGCCGATGCCTTCATAGAGTTCGCCTGCCGTGCCATGCCGGAATACGATCGGCGGCTCGACGCGCGCGCGGTCGTAGCAGCCGTAAGGCCAGCCGGTCTCAATCGAGCCTAGGTTCCCGATATCGACCAGGTTTGAAACGCGATACAGCCCCTTGCCCTGAACCACGCGCCGCAGGAGCGCCTCCGAGGACGGCCGGTGCTTCGACGGGTCCATGCCCCAGGCCCGGAACATCGCGCGGACAGCCCGCGTGGGTTCGGCCTCGGCCACGCTTTCGATGGTGAACTGGCGGCGCGTGCGCTCGCAGACCTCGTCCATCAGCTTCGCCAGCGCCGGGTCGACGAGCGCGAAACGGACGGCGTCTGCTTCGACGACGCCCAGCTTCACGTCCGGCAGTTCGATGCGAATGTCCATCGCTGCTCGCTTTCGGCTGCTATGATGCCGCGTGCACGCGCGGGAAAGCGCGAGCCTCCGCTGAGATTTTATCGAAATCAGATGAGGGCAACGAACGAAAACCAGCCGTTTCAGCGCGGCATCGCGCACTTCAACGCGGGCGAGTTCTTCGAGGCGCACGAGGCCTGGGAGGAGTTGTGGCTGGCCGTGCCAGGGCCTGAGAAGGCTTTCCTACAGGGATTGATCCAGCTTGCCGCCGCTTTTCACCACCACGGACGCGGGAACCCGCGCGGAGCGAAATCTCTGCTCGTAGCCGGTCTCGCAAAGCTGGCCGGCTTTCCCGACAACCATGGCGGGCTGGAGCTGGCAAAGTTGCGCACGCAAGCGGGGCAGTGGGCGCGAGCGCTGGAGGGGGGAGAAGAGCCCGCAGCGCGGCGCCTGCCACAAATCCATCTCCATGCGGCCGGCCACGTAGCCCCAAAAAAGAAACGCGGCGGATGAAGAGTCCGCCGCGTGGATCCATTCGAAAGGCCCCTGGTCTGAAGACCCGGGTTGCGTACAGCTCGTCAAACCTTCTTGTAGTAGTCCGCGTTGATTTGAGTGTAGCTCGACCACTTTTCGGGCAGGTCTTCCAGGGCGAAAATCGCGGTCACCGGGCAGACCGGAACGCAGGCCCCACAGTCGATGCACTCGTCCGGATTGATGAAGAGCTGCCTCGACGCTTCAAATTCGGGTTCATCCTTTCGCGGATGGATGCAGTCCACAGGGCAGACGTCCACGCAGGCGGTGTCCTTCGTTCCGATACACGGCTCGGCAATCACGTAAGCCATTTCACTTCTCCTAGACGGGGTTATGTTTCAAGATGCTCGAACTGGAATCGAGACACTCGACTTAAACGTTTTTTATACCATCAAACTTGAGCGGGTACAAGGCCGTCTCCGCGAGCCGTGTAGGCGATTCGGTTGATCCTGGTGTCGCCAAACGCCGGGAATCAGCCCAAGCCAACCTCGCCCACCGGCAACTAAGTCTGTCCGACCGTCCGGCCGCTTTGATATCCTAACGGGCCGGAGGATCGCCGATGCTTCAGACGCGAGGCAACACGTTTACCTGGCTGGGCCACGCCGCTTTTCGCATAACAACTCCTTCCGGCAAGGTCGTGGTTGTCGATCCCTGGGTTCAATCCAATCCCGCGTGTCCCGAGCCGCTGAAGAAGTTCCATCGCCTGGACACGATATTGATCACGCACGGCCATTTCGACCACATTGCCGACGCGGTCGCGCTCGCGAAGGAGTTCGAGCCTCAGGTGGTGGCCATTTACGAAATCTGTGCGTGGCTGGAATCGAAGGGCGTCACGCAGACGAGCGCAATGAACAAAGGCGGGACGCAAAAGGTGGGCGAGATCGAAGTGACGATGGTCAACGCGCTGCACTCCTGCGGCATCCAGGATGGCGACAAAATCATCTACGGCGGCGAGGCCTGCGGCTACATCATCCGCCTGCCCGGCGGGCTGACGGTCTATCACGCCGGGGACACCGCCGTCTTCGGCGACATGAAGCTGATCGCAGAACTCTACGCGCCGGAAGTGGCCATGCTGCCGATCGGCGACCATTTCACGATGGGGCCTCGCGAAGCGGCCCATGCAATCCGGCTGCTCGGCGTCCGCCACGTGATCCCCATGCACTTCGGCACTTTTCCGGTGCTCACGGGGAATCCCGAGGCGCTACGAAAACTCACGCAGGATATCCCCGGCCTCGAAATCCACGCACTGAAGCCCGGCGAATCGGTCGGCTGAGCCTTCTCAGAAAAGGAGCCTGAATGCGCGGCGCCAGCAGATGTGGGCCTCGTGTCTAGTCTTGCGTCGCCGTCCGAAGGGCAGGGGCTTCCTCGTATAGTTCCGCATCCTTCTTGCTCACCAAAAGTCTCGGCAGCAAAAATATGAGTGGGATGGTGATCAGCGTGGTCGCGCTATTGGAAAGGACCAGGGAATTAAAGGAAAAGTGATATTGATCGAGAAGCTTCGAGCCGATCCAGTCCGTTCCGAAGAGCGCCAGGTTGCGCACGCTCATCATAAGAGAAAAGCCCAGTCCTTCGCTGCCGGCCGGAGTGGCTCGCACCGCCAAGTCCATGAGCGCAAGTTCGGCGAGCGTGTAACCGAAGCCGTTGAACCCTTCGACGAACTGGGCGTGGCCCACCGATGTGTAGAGCAGGTAACCGAGATTGGCAACCGTGCCAAAGGCCAGGCACGTGAACAACAACGAGCGGAGGTTCAGTCGCCGGCAAGCAAACCCGTATACCACGGCGGCCAGAACCCCGCACACCCCGGAGATGAACTGTAGAAATCCCTGGCCTTGCGTGTTGAGGTGTAGGTCGTTCTGCTGTTTATAGAAGATTGCGGTGGCCAGGCCCGGAGCTATGTAGAACAGCGCCATGAGTCCCGCAGCGGCCCACATCGTTGTTGCATTGGCGATTTTGACCAGTTGCTTGCCCGCGTTGTCGAAGAGCTGGCGCGCGTCGAGTTTCTTGCGCTGCTCGTGAAGGAAGAAGATGGTCGCGGGCACCAGGAGGAACATGACGCTTGCGCAGGTTGCCGCCGTCCATCCGAAGGCGATCGTCCCCAGGTATCCCGCAGTCGGCCCGACGATCACCCAGCAAAACTGCTGAACGAACTGCCGAATTGCCGTCAGCCTGCCCGATCCCGAGATCGCCTGCGCCACCTCGACCATGTAGCCGCCGATCACTGTGCTGGCCACCACCATGAAAACGTTGATGGCGATCGAAACCCACAGCAACTTGCCGTACTGGTGCGGGGTGAAGTAAAGGGCGGCCCACGACAGCACGGCCAGGGTCGTGCTCACCAGAATGTAGCTCTTGCGCCGGCTGCCGAACATAGGGAACGCGTCGGTGAAAATGCCCGCGAACGGTTTGAAATACCAAGCCAAGCCGACCCAGAAAAAGAACGCGGCATTCGCGGTGCGGTCGACATGCAACTCGTTTTTCAGCAGATTTTGAATCGGAATGCGCCCGAGCACCTGGGTTTGGGCCAGCGTGGTGGCGAAAATGCCGACGACGATCACGACGGCGGCATTGAAGAGACTTTTGTTGTTCGCTTGAGGATTTTGGTCGACGGCCGACGAGGCCATTAGACGGTCACCTGAGCCGCAACAGCGGTTCTGCCACTTCGGACTTCCGCTTTCCCGCGCGCCTGAGTGTAACTTGCTCTTCCTCTGTTATAGATCGAAAGTTCCGATCGACCCGTTGAATGGTTCTGATGGGTGGCTCTAAGGAGATCAGTCAGCCGGGCGGAGCTTGGAGAAATTCTTTGGGCACGCCGCGGGTTACGCGGCGTGGGCCACTTCGCTCATAAGCGCGAGAAGGTTGCCTTCCGTGTCGCGGAACAAGGTCATCCACAGATCGTGCTGGGACATGCGGGCGAGGACATGCGGCTCGTCTCCGAATTTCGCGCCAGCGGACTTGAGGCGCTGGAAAGCGGCTTGAATGTCTCCCACCTGGAAATACAAAATGGAGCTCGGATGATCGAATTCCGGTTTCTCGGGCTTGTCGAGCATCAGCCGGACGCCGCCGCATTCGAAAAAGCTCAACTGGCCGGCGCGGAAGAGGTGCTGCTGCAATCCGAGGACGTCTCGATAGAACGCCGTGGCGCGATCGACGTCGTGAGCGTCAATGGCGATTTGTCCGATGCGCGAGAGGGCCGAGCCATCCGGGATGCTCATGGCGGAGTGACCTCCTCGAGAGGATTTGCCAGCATTCCGGCCAAGCGCGGTGAATCAGCCCTTTTGCGCTTCCAGGAAACGCTCCGCTTCGATCGCGGCCATGCAGCCGGAGCCCGCGGCGGTGATCGCCTGGCGGTAGCGGTGATCCTGAACATCGCCCGCCGCGAAAACACCCGGGACGTTTGTTTTCGGGCCGTCGTGGGTCAGCAGGTAGCCGTTCTCATCCATTGCGAGGTGGCCCTTGAAGACCTTCGTATTCGGGTCGTGCCCGATCGCGACGAAAACGCCCTCGGTGGGAATCGTCTTGAGTTCCGAGGTCTCCGTGTTGCGGACGATGACGCTGTCCACCACCTTGTTCCCCACGTTGTGGACCTCTTCGATGGCGTAGGGCGTCATGAAGACGATCCTCTCGTTGGCGCGCGCGCGGTCGAGCATGATCTTTGAAGCGCGGAACTCGCTGCGCCGGTGCAGCAGCGTCACTTTCTTGGCGAACTTCGTCAGGAACGTGGCTTCTTCCATCGCCGTATCGCCCCCGCCCACCACGACGATTTCGCGGTTGCGGAAAAAGGCGCCGTCGCACGTCGCGCAGGTGGAGACGCCGAAACCCAGCAGCAGCCGCTCCGACTCGATCCCCAGCATCCGCGCCGAGGCCCCGGCCGCGACGATCAGCGTCTCGGCCTCGTGGGTTTCCTTGCCGACGGTGATCTTGAACGGCCGCTTGCTCAGGTCGACGGACGAGACGGATCCCGAGCGGAACTGCGCGCCAAACCGCTCCGCCTGCTTCCGCGTTCTTTCGATCAGCTCCGGCCCGAGAATACCTTCGGGAAACCCGGGGAAATTCTCGACTTCCGTGGTCAGGGCGAGCTGCCCTCCGGGCTCGTAGCCGTCCAGAACGAGCGGTTGCAGGTCCGCCCGTGCAGTGTAGATGGCGGAGGTAAGGCCCGCGCACCCGCTCCCAATGATGATTACTTTGTGCACTGATTCCCCCCGAAAGGATTGGATACAACTGCATGGCGCCGCGATTCAGCGGCCCAAAAGCCACCTATTATAACATTCCCGGCCCGCGCCGCTATCCGCCGCGCTGCCCTGTTTTTTCTTGCGGCCCTCGCGCGTTCCCGCTAACCTCATCGACCCAATAGACGCACATCCGGGGCAAAGCGTTCCAGCCGCCTCCATTGGCCCCGGGTTGCCGGCCCAGCTGGATTCACCCAGGAGGGTAACCATGTTCAAAGAGTTTAAGGAATTTGCGATGCGCGGCAACGTTCTCGACATGGCCGTCGGCATCATCATCGGCGCGGCGTTCGGTCGGATCATCACGTCGCTCGTAAGCGACATCCTGATGCCGCCGATCGGCCTCATACTTGGCAAGGTGGATTTCTCGACGCTCTTCCTGAATATCTCCGGAAAATCCTACGCAACGCTGGCGGACGCCAAGGCAGCTGGCGCGGCAACGATCAATTACGGCGTGTTTCTGAATACCGTGATCGACTTCGTGATCGTCGCGCTCGTGATTTTCCTGCTGGTCCGGCAGATCAACCGCTGGAACAAGCCCGCGCCCGCCGCCGCGCCGGTGACCAAAGATTGTCCGTATTGCGTATCGGTGATTCCCATCCAGGCCACGCGCTGCCCGAACTGCACGTCCGAGCTGCGCGCCAGCTAGGAGTTGAGTTCCTGGCGGCGGTTCTGGATGTCGTGCAGGTGGTCGCGCAGTCTTCGCAGGACCTCGTCGGCGTGCCCCTGCGCGATCTCCCGCTCGACTTCGGTGAGCGCGAAGTGGACGATATCGTGGTGGTGGATCTCCTCGCCCGGCAGATGGTCGGCGAAATCGAGCCACACCTTGTGCAGCAGATCGACCTCTTTGGGCGTTAGCCGCGGGGCGTGGGGTCCTAGGTAGAACACCTGCTCGTGGCCAGAGGGCGTAAAAAGCTCGAGCGTGACGCGCGGGCGCGGCTCGGGCATGCGTTCCCAGGCGATCCCGATCTCTCGCGCCTGCTCCGTGACGCTGGCCTTCGAAGAGCTTCCCGCGACGACGGTGCTCGATTGCAGGTTCGCCGCCGAACGCAGAATGCCTTCCCACAGATCGTTCGCGGCGGCGACGGCGAGCCGCACCGGCTTGCCTTCCTTCTCCGCCATCGACAGCACCTTCGTGAAGAGCAACTGCTCGATCGTGGTGAAAAGCTGATCCGGAGCGAGATCGTACTCGCCCGAAGCGGCGCGCCGCAGCATCCGCACGTGCAGGACCACGATTTCCGCTTCGCGCCTCTTGGCGCGTTGCAGGGCCGCTTCCAGCGGATAGAGCGCGTAGTACGTGCTCACGGGCACGAGAATGTTGCCCGGCTTTACTCCGACGTTGGCCGGGCTAAGGTCAGCTTCCTGCGCCAGGTTGAACTGATCGAGTTCGACGTGTCTTGTGCCGCGCATCCGCTGGATTCTCTTTTCGGACAGCTCGAATCCTGCAAAGAGCAAGCCCGAAAAGACGAGGCCGGATACCGTTGCCGCCGGCTTCGTGAAAAGATTCACGACCGCGATTCCTAGAAGCACGAGCGTGATCAACCCCAGTCCGACGGGTATCTCTTTTCCGGCGATGTGGAAATTCAGCGGCACCTTGAATTCGCGATCCTGCGGGTGCGTGTATCGCAGCACCAGGACGGCGATCCCCTTGAGCGCGAAACTCCAGATCACGCCGAACGCATAGAGGTTCGCCAGAAACGTCACATCGCCGCGGCTGATCAGGATGGTGACCACTTGCAGGACGACGACCATGTTGATGATCCGGTACGAAGTGCCGAACTTCGGGTGCGGCTGCCGGAACCAATCCGAGAGGACGCCGTCTTCGGACACGCGGTTCAGCACGCCGTTCGAGCCCACGATGGCCGTGTTTACCGCGCCGGAGAGAATCAGAGTCCCCACGACGACCACGAACACGTGAAACGCCAAGCGCGCGATGAACGGCCCCGTCAGATTCATCGCCAGTCCACCGATCAGGTTCTCGAAGTACTGCGGCCGGTCCTTGTCGGAAATGATCATCACGGCGAAGAACGAAACCAGCGACGTGAAGACCATGCTGTAGATGAAAATCACGAACGCCGCTTTTTTCAGGTTGGCGAGTTTGGGGTGCTCGATTTCCCGGTAGACCTGCGCCAGCGATTCTTCTCCGCTCATCGCCAGCACGGAGTGGCCCAGCCCCACGAACACCGCGACCAGCGTGATCTTTTCTGCGAGGCCCTTGTGGAGCCATCCGAGCGAGTGACGGTCCAGGATGATGTTGTGGCGCGAAGGGAATGAAGGAAGGTGCGCTTTGTGCGCCCAGATCGTGTAGCCGCACCAGGCGATCAGCATCACCACCATCACCGTTGTGAGCTGCATGATCCACAGCGCCTTTTCGCTCGATTCGGGAATGCCCTTGATGTTTTCCCACCAGAAATAGAGCGTCACCAGGATGGCGAACGCTGCTGCGGTCGCGTCCGCGTTCAGCACGATCCTCACGTGCGCGTACGCGAACATCTCGTTCAGCAGGCCCGCCAGATACTGCCCGGCGGACACGCCACTGATCGGCCCGGTCAGCACGTAGTCGAACATCAGCGCCGAGACGGAGAATTTCGCGAGCGCCCCACCCATCGCCTCCTTCACCACGCGATAGACGCCGCCGCGCACGAACATGGCGCAGCTTTCAACGTAGACCTGGGAAACCGCGTAGGAAAGCAGCATCGTCGCGAGGATGAACCACGGGGCGGTCTTGCCGATGAACTGCTCGGCCTCGCCGCCCGCGTAATACGCCGACGAAGCGAGGTCGTTCAGGACGATCGCCGCCGCGCGCCAGTACGAGATAAACGCCAGCATCGCCGTCGTCGCCACCAGAACTTTGGCGACCGGACGGGCGGATTTTGCGAACGAAGATCCCGTGGGATTGGAGGACATAAGGGTTATATAAAGATGCGGGGAGCAACTATACGTTGAAACGCGCGCAAAAGGGAAGTCCGCTGACCCATCTATTTTCTGAATCCGTCGTATCGATTTCTTGAATGACGCGCGAAGGGACGCGCAATTGGCTCTTTTTGCAATGCGTTACGCGGTTGTCTCCTTGCCCGCGGCACGAAACTCCCGCGCGCACTCCTCGCAGGAACAGATCGTCCGCAGGTGGTCGAAGCTGAATATCCCAGTCGTGTGCCCGTCGGAAAAGTCGATCTGGATCGCGTAGTTGCCCACGGCCTTCGCCGCCTTCGCCGTCACCTTCGGCTTGTACATCGGCAGGACAGCGCTGTTCCCGAACTTGGCTTGCTGCTGGTCCTTCTTGAGGCGCTCATCATTGCACGTCGCACAGGGGCACTGGTCGCGCAGGTAGGCGAAATCGTACCTGCTCGCGTGCCCGTCCGACCACGCGATCTCGACCCCTTCGCCCGTCGTGACGTGCACTTTCACGCCCGCCGGCTTCTTCCGCATGTCAATCGGCAGCGGCATCGCCCCCATTCTAGCAGAATGGGCCATGTACTCCCTGAGCGTGGCGCTTTACATCCAGGGATTGTGAGAAGTACCTTGTTGTCCCGTTTCGCCGGCGTTTCGATGGCCACCGCCTCCTACAACCGCATCGCCGGGCAGAGCGTTGAGCGCCTCGCCGCCCTGAGCGACGGCATCTTCGCCGTCGCGATGACGCTCCTCGTCCTCGACCTGCGACTTCCCGCGGCGCAAGCCGTTCACTCCGAGCGCGACCTCTGGCGCGGCATCGTGACGGCCGCTCCGCAGCTCCTGATGTACCTGATGAGCTTCATCACGCTGGGCATCTTCTGGGTCGGGCAGCAGACCCAGCTCAACCATCTTTCGCGCGCGCACCGCAGCCTCGCCTGGATTCACCTGCTGTTCCTCTTCTTCGTCACGCTCATGCCGTTCTCGACGAAGCTCCTCGCGGAATTCATCACCTACCGCCTCGCGCTCCTCGTCTACTGGCTCAATATCCTGCTTCTCGGCGTCGCGCTCTATCTCAGTTGGAATTGCGCCATCCGGTTTAAGCTCGTGAAGGCCGACATCGCGCCGGAAATTTCCGTCGCGATTAAACGCCGCATGGTGATCGCGCAGGCGCTCTACGCATTCGGCGCGCTGCTCTGCATTTTCAGCACGTACTGGAGCATCGCCTTCATCGTGCTCGTACAGCTCTACTACGCAATCGCGCCGCGCTTTTGGCGTCGCGATGTGCGCGAATAATCCACGGGCCTGAAGGCCACCAGGTAAGGCGGTAGTGACGGCGCTGACTGCTTGCGCTTGCGTGGTACGGGCGGTCGTCGGATACTGGTTGCGCAAACAGGAGGTTCCAATGCGATTTGAAATGGAAGGTCTCGCCGAAATATTCTGGTCCCTGCTGGCTTTTCTCGGCGTTCTGGCCGCCACGGGTGTGCTGGCTCTGGGGTTCCGCCTGGGCATCGGTAAGTGGTAGGCGGACCCGCTAGGCGAACGCGAGGAGCCTCATGGCAGCCGACTATCTGCTCAAGACCGAGCCTTCCGAATACTCGTTCGAAGATCTCCGGCGCGACGGCGTCACGCTCTGGGACGGCGTCTCGAATCCGGTCGCGCTGAAGAATCTTCGCGAGATGACGCCGGGCGCGCGCCTCGTCATCTACGAAACTGGCGACCGCAAAAGCGCCGTCGGCACGGCCTCCGTCGTTTCCGTAGACGCCTCGAATCCCAAAAATCCGGCGGTCAAGATCAAAGCCGGAAAGGCTCTCGCGAAGCCAATCACTCTCGCCGAAATCAAAGCCCACAAGCTCTTTGCCGATTCGCCCCTTGTCCGCCAGGGACGCCTCTCCGTGGTCCCTCTCACCGCCACCCAGCACAAGTTTCTCACCGGCTCCTGATCGTTGGGGCCGCCCTCCAATCCTGTCCTCATTAGTCTCTTATCATGCTTTATACTTGCCGCGATGACGCCTTACGAGATGCCCGTCCGAAGTCCTTATCAGAGGCCCTTCCGCATCCTCGCCGGCGTTGTGATAATTCTGCTACTCGGAACTCTCGGTATCGCCATCTACACACCCCGTGGGACTGAGCGATGAAACAAGAAAGATACTCGCGTGCGTGGCGGGGACAATTGTGGTTGCCGGGATTGTGGTTGGCACCCGGCTAGGCGTCAAGGAGGGTCTTTGGAAGCTCAAACAAGGGTATCGAACGGAAGTCTCCGACGGGAAGATAATTCAGAGACGCCCCGGATCGCCACTTGTTGAAATACCCGTGGATCAAATTGCTTCACTTCACGAGAGCACGGGCGGCTGGCTTGTCGTCAGAGGTGGTGAACCCGCAAGGCAGATCGCTGTTCCCTTGGAGACTATCGGCTTTGAAAGTCTGAAGCGGGAGCTTTCCGCAAATCGCACCATCTCACGGTTGAAGGTTAGGTTTTCTCCCTCGCTTTTTCTGCCCTCCGCGTTATTTATTCTGGCCTACTTTTTTCTATTTGCTTCCCACAGCCGCGCGGTTGTGATGGTTGCCGGTGGCACGGCGCTTCTCCTGCAAGGATTCGGAGTCTACTCGTTGCGACGACGGATGCGGTCGAATGCGAAGGCTAACTTTGTGACGCTGGCATACGTGCTGAGCCTCCTGATTCTTGTGTGGATTGTCTATGAGCGTGCGACAGGCCGCTTCTGAATTTCCCAGCGCAACCTGCACGCTGCATCCCCGCCTC
This sequence comes from Candidatus Acidiferrales bacterium, assembly GCA_049523255.1. Classification (GTDB taxonomy): domain Bacteria; phylum Acidobacteriota; class Terriglobia; order Acidiferrales; family UBA7541; genus Palsa-295. The sequence goes on from JBEKNB010000011.1 coordinate 61,966, forward strand.
CATAACCGTCAACGCCCAATAAACGCTGGCAGCCTGCCGTTGCTTCTTTCAACCTGCTTCAAGAAAAGCGCGTGTGAGAGATATCTGCTTCACTGTACTATTTCAGGCAACCATGAAAGATGAGAACCGGAAGGACGAACGCTTTCGAGTCGATGCGTGGCTTCCGCCGGAAATGGCGGAACGCGCGGAAAGCGTCGGCGTAAAGAAGGCAAGTCTTGACTTCTGGACCATGTTGGCACTGGGGATCCTCGCGGGGGCTTTCATTGCGTTGGGAGCCCTCTTTGCCACGACGGTAACGGCGTCGCCCCTTCCCTATGGTGTGAACCGGCTACTGGGAGGACTGGCATTCTGTTTGGGCCTGATCCTCGTCATAGTGGCCGGCGCCGAGCTTTTCACCGGGAACAACCTCATCGTGATGGCTTGGGCCAACAAAAAGGTGACCACGGCACAGGTGTTGCGATGCTGGGTGATCGTTTATGTTGGCAACTTGATCGGGGCTATGGCTACCGCCGGGCTCGTCTTCCTGGCGAAGCAATATTCTTTTGGCGCCGGAGCGGTAGGCAAAAACGCTCTCACCATCGCGCAAAACAAGTGCAATCTTGGCGTTGTCGAGGCTGTGGCGCTGGGGATTCTGTGCAACGCGCTGGTCTGCCTGGCGGTGTGGTTGTGTTACAGCGCTCGGACGACGACGGACAAGGTCGTCTCGATCATTTTTCCGATCACCGCGTTTGTCGCCGCCGGATTTGAACACTGCGTGGCAAACATGTATTTCATTCCCGCCGGCCTTCTGATCAAGACGTATGCGCCGCCCGAATACTGGAACCTAATCCATGACTCGGCCTCCTCGTACGCCGCGCTGACTTGGATGGGCATGTTGCGAAACCTAGTTTCAGTCACGCTGGGGAATATGTTCGGCGGGGCTGTGATGGTGGGCCTGGTCTATTGGTTCATTTACCTGCGGAAAGCCAAGCGGCCGGACTCTCCTGACGGGACGTGATGGCGCTTGGTCGGTGCGTCCTCGCGCTAAAACGCACTCGTCCGGTCATCCGGCTTACCGGGTAATCCAGAGCAGGCACCGGGGGCCGTGGCCCCGGATTTAATGACTGGTTTTTGGAACACTTTCCGCTTCATGAAGCCCAAACCAGCAAGCCCGCTCGAAAGCAACAGCAGACTGGAAGGCTCCGGCGTCGCTGTCGTCGTCTCAGTCCAAGTGCCCGAGTCGTAGTTATAAGAATCGGAACCCCACGCCGTTTGTAAAGATAATCTGCTCATCGCTGCTCCAGCCGATGCCGGGAGCGTTGTACGTGTCAAGAAGACCCTCGGGATTGCCCCCAATACCGATGTTCCAATTGCTGAAGTTGCCGTACCGGTTGGGGAGCATCAAAGGATTGGCTGTCCTGGTACAGCGGCCTATGGGGCCGCTCGCGAACCTCCATCCCCTCTGCCGCACATCTTCTACCCGTCACTGACTGCCGGGTAAAAGGCGCTGTAACTTCTTCAAAACAAAGGATCGGGGTGCCTCTTACCCGTCACTGAAAAGGGGGTCGATTGACGCGTTCGAATTGACGCCCCCGCGAGGATCGTTATCCTGAGCGGCCAATGAAGGATCTCGCTTCAGCTATCGAAGCTGCGGTCAGCGGGAAGGGCAGCAGTGTCCGGGCGGAATCGGGTTGCCGTGAGGGCACGTCTTCGGGTGGCCGAGGAACGTGCAGATGCGCTGGTCGAGTTCCGGGCTGATGATGTGTTCGAACTTGCACGCGTGCGAATCGGCTTCGGAATCGGCGACGGAGAACGTGTCGGTCAGCAGCCGTTCGGCGAGCCGCCGCCGCCGGACGATATCGCGCGCGCGATTCTGCCCCCGCGACGTGAGCGCCACTTCGTTGTTCCGCATTTCGAGCAGGCCGAGGTCCTTTAGCCGCGCGATCAGTCCCGCCGTGTCTTTCACGCCGCTCTCGCGGATACGCGTCAGCTCCGGCGTTACGCCCTCTTCGCCGAAGATCCACACTTGCTCGAGCAGGTGATCGAACGCGACTTCATCTTCCGCGGACTCGGTGATCTGCGCGAGGCGCCCATGCGCGAGGTCGATCCGGCGGTCGGCGAGCTGCCCGATCGAGGGCGCGTGCGTGACCATCAGGATCGTGTGCCCTTCGGAGTGCAGCTCGCGCAGCAGCCGCAGGACGATCTCCTCGTTTACCTCGTCGAGGTTTCCGGTCGGCTCGTCCGCGAGAATCAGTTTCGGATGATTGATCAACGCTCGGGCCACGGCCACGCGCTGCTGTTCGCCGCCCGAAAGCTGCGACGGCAGATGCGTGACGCGGTCGGCGAGGCCCACGCGCCCGAGCGCCGCGCGCGCCTCGGTTTCGTCCGTCGTGCTGTGAAAATACTGCGCCAGCATCACGTTTTCGAGCGCCGTGAGATACGGGACGAGATGAAACTGCTGAAAGACGAAGCCGATCTTCTCGGCGCGGAAGCGCGTCAGCCCCGATTCATCCAGGCGCGCAACGTCCGTGCCGTCCACGATCGCTTGGCCCGAAGTCGGCGTGTCGAGCCCGCCCAGAATGTTGATCAGCGTCGTCTTGCCCGAGCCGGAGGGGCCCATGATGGCGATCCACTCCCCGGCTTCGACGCTGAACGTGACGCCGTCGAGCGCGCGCACGTTGCCAAACTCTTTTCGCAGGTTCTCGATTTGTACGACCGGCGCCAATTTATTCGCCTCGCAAAATTACGGCCGGCTTCACCCTTCCGAGCAGCCACAGCGGCAGCGCGCCCGCCAGCGCCACGCCCACCATCATCGCAATCGTCAGCGGGAAAATATCCCAGCGCGGCGTGATGGACGTGCCGAAAACGCGCCAGCCCATCCACTGCGCGAGCAAAATGCCCGCCACGCAGCCGATCAATCCGCCCGCCGCGCCAAGCACGCCGACTTCGGCGAGCAGCAGACTCACGATGCGGGCGATCGATCCGCCGAGCGCCTTCATCAGCCCGACTTCCTTGCGCCGTTCCATCGCGAGCGCCGCCATGGTCGCGAGGACGCACAGCACCGTCAGAACCAGAATCAGCACGACCATCAGCGCGATCAGCAGGCGGGTGCGATCGAGCAAATTGCCTTCCGCCTCCGTGACCTGCCGGATCGGCCGCACATCATACCCCGGCAGCGCCTCTGCAAGGCGCCCGGCGTACGCGCGAATGCCCGTTGCCGTGCCGCTCACGCTTATTTGCCAGAGACCGATGCCGCCACGCAGACCCGCGAGTCGCCACGCCACCGGCAGGCTGACAAAGATCTGATTGTCTTCCGCTGCCCCGGAATCGATCACGCCCGCGACGCGGAGCTGGGCGCTGCGGCCGAGATAGTTCAGTGTGATCGCGCCGCCCGGCCCGATCTGAAATTGCCGCGCGACGTTGCGTCCCATAAGGCATCGCGCATCGTCGTCGCGCGACGCGATCCAGACCCCTTGGAGCTTCGAGGTGGGATTGAGCCGGGGCGCTTGATCGAGCCACGTCCCGGCAGCAACCACGGGAACGTCGTTCGCGCGCGCGACGAAGAAGAGGAAGGGCGCCGAAGCGACTACATCGGGCGTTCGATTCGCCTGGAGCGTGGCCTCGACGCCGCTCTCGTCCATTAGAGCCGGGGCCGTCGTTCCCGAGTCGATCGTTGTTTGCGCGCCGGATTTCGGCGCGATCACGATGTTTGCGCCGAGGGTGCGGAACTCCTGCGTCAGCTTGCGCTCGATATCGAATTGGAGGTTAAGGAGAGCGGAAATTACCGCGGCGCCGCTGGCGACGGCGATCAGCGCAATAGCCAAGCGCCCGCGATTGCCGCGGAGCATTTGCAACAGCAGGCGGCCGAACATCACTCACCCCTCAGGATCGGCGCGGGATCAATGTGCGCTGCCCGCCGCAGGGGAATCAGACTGCCAACCAGGGCCACGATCGCGGCGAGTCCCAGCACCACGGGCAGCAACACGATTCGCGGGGGCGCGGGCGTGCCGAACACGCTCGCTCCGAGGACTCGCGCGAGTGCCGCGCCAAGAGCAAAGCCGACCGCGCCGCCAACCATCGCCAGCATCAATTGCTCGGCCAGAAAAATTCCGCCGACGATCGCATTGCTCGCGCCAAGCGCCTTCATGATGCCGATCTCCTTGCGCCGGTCGAGGACCGTCGCCGCGGACGTTGCCCCAACCGCGAGGCTTGCCGTGACGAGCGCCGCAATCGTCACGATCCAAAGCAGCGTGCTCACGCGCGACAGGATGCGGCCCTCCGAATCCGCGACTTTGCGGATGGCGCGGACGTCCGTGCCCGGTAGCACCTGCTTGATCTGGAAGCCGATCGAGGAGATGTACGGCGAGCAGAACCAGCGATCGTATTCCGTGGGAGTCAGCGTGACCGGATCGCGCTGGGCGAGCGAATCCTCGGGCTTCGTCAGCGCGCTCACAAAGACCTGGCGGAATTTACCCGGGTGTCCGGAAAGGCTCTGCGCGACCAAGAGCGGCACGAGTACGGCTTTGTCTTCCGCGTCACCGGTGGAAACGATTCCAGTCACGAGCAGAAAAACCGAGGAGTTTTTGAGATCGCTCGCGTCCACGTGTATCGTCTTGCCGACCGCGATTCCGGGATGCGAGGCAGCGAATGCAGATCCCACCACGCACTCATCGGCGCCGTCATGAAACCAGCGGCCTTGAATCTTCCACCACGGATGCGTGACGCTGACGCCGGTCTCGAACGCAGTCCCGTCCGGCACGGGCACTTGGTGTTCGTACCACGTCCCGATCAGGGTGGTTGAAGTGCCGTCGATGGAAACCGGCACGTCAAGGAAGGGAGTGAAGCCCAGAATGTTATGGCGCCAGAAAATGGTCTTGAGCTTGCCGAGGTCGGCTTCGTTTAGGTACGCGCCTTCGTCAACGGGACGGTAATCGACGCCTCCGATTTCGAGGGGCAGCGTATCCGATTGCGGCGTGACGAGCAGGTTCGCGCCGAGGCTGCGGAATTCGCGCGCCATGCGGTCGCCCACCTCGAGTGCAACGGTGAGAGTCGCCGTCGCGACCGCCATGCCGACGGCCAGCGCGGCGGCCGTGAGCAACTTCCGCCGCGGATTCCGAACGAACGATTCGCCTACGAGTCTCGCGAACATTTCAGGATTTATGAACCATCGCGGCCGAGCCGGCCAGCGCGGAAAGATCGACGACCACTTCTCCGCCTTCCACGTGCGATTTCACCGGAATTGGGTTGCAGCCGCCGCGCTCGCCGATCGAGGGAATATAAATCGTCGCGCCGCAGTTGCGGCAGACGACGTTTTGCCCCTCCTGGCGGTATCCGCTCCAGCCGCAGATCTGGCAGGCATCGAGCGCCACGGCGTAGTTTCCGTTGGTCTGATGGACCACGAGGAAGCGAATCACGGTTCCGTTCACGTCGGCGGTGTAGTAGTGGAGGCTTGAATCGGTCAGCAGGGACAGCGAAATGCTAACCTGGCCATCGTGCGCGGTCAGGGGCGTGGCGGGCGACGGCGCGCTCATCACGCGCGCGTAGGCGAAATCCGCCGCGAGCGATACGACGACTGCCACGCACAGCATGGCGGCCGCGAAGCTCCATCGGCGTTGCCGGCGGAACTCCCATTCGCGCATGCGCCGCTCGGCGGCGTTCACGTTCGCGTCCTCCGCCGGCTTCCGCGCGCCGAACCATTCACGCAGCACGACCAGCGCCGCCACTCCCAGGATCACGGCAAAAAAGAAGACTTCGTTGCGCACGATCGGCCCGATGGTGGCCATCTCGATCTTGCTCGACCAGATCCACATGGCCTCGCTCAGCTCGTGGATGCCCGTCAGCATGAGTTGGAAGGCAACGACCATCAGGATCAAGCTCGTGGCGACGAAAAAGCGGTGCAGGGGAATGCGCAGCGTCCCCTGAAAGAAGAAGAAGCCGACCGCGACGGCGATGGCGACGCCGAGAGCCGTTCCGATCCAGACCTGCACGCCGGCGCTCGAAAGCTCAACGGCGCGCAGGATAAGCACGAGTTCCGCGCCCTCGCGCACGACCATGAAAAACACGAACGCGCCGATGCCCCATCCGGCCGCGGCGGTGGATTTCCGCGCGTATGCTTCGACGCGCTGTTCGATCTCCTTGCGCAGCGACCGCGCCACGCGGTTCATCCACACGATCACGGTGACGACGAGCACGGCGGCGAGCAGCATTAGCAGGCCCTCGAAACCGTCCTCGCTGATGGCCCAGCGCTGGAGGAGCAGGGCAGCGGCAATGCTGGCGGCGGCGGCGAGCAAGACGCCGGCCCAGACGTAGCGCCGCAAGGCGCGCCGGCCGGTGCGATTCAAGTAGACGAGTACGATGCCGACGACGAGCGCGGCTTCGACGCCTTCGCGAAGAGCGACTAAAAGAGCGGAGAGCATATGAGCGAGATTACCAGTTGCAAATCAGTTTCAACTGGCACTTCGGAGTGTAGCGCCCAAGCCGACTAATGGCAAGAAAATTCAACGACTCCGGGATGATTTGTCGCGCAGACGGTTGGTTTCACTTTGCAGCTAGAAGGAACGGCGAATCATACCGCCTTAGGGCATTCCCTGTACAATGTGCATCTGAAGTGTTTGGGGTGCCGGGGCTTATGGCTGAGGGGCAACGAAGATCGGCGCGCGCCTGGGCGGCAGTCCTTGCCGCGCCGGTCCTGATTCTTCCCTTTGTAACGCCTGTCCTGACCTCCGGCCTGCGCGCGCAGACCCCTCAAGCGGGTGCCGCAACGAAGGCGCAAGAAGCCGCTCCCCTCATCAAGCCCGATTCGAAGAAGGCCAAGGAGGCCTACCAGCAGGGAATTCGCGCGGAGAGAGTCGAGGACTTGGAAGCAGCCTACACGGCCTATTCTGACGCGGTGAACTGGGCGCCGGACAACCGCGAGTATTTTCTGCGCCGCGAAATCGCGAAGAGCCGGCTCGTGCAGACAAAGGTTGATGCAGCGGAGCGGGACGCGGTTTCCGGGCGGTTGGACAGCGCGCGCAAGGAACTGATGGCCGCACTGTATCTCGATCCGACGAATGGCGTGCTGCGCGAGCGGCTCGCCGAGATGATCGCCGCGCAGCCCGGTGAAATTCGAGAGACCACCGAGATGGAACCCGGCGGGGAGATTCACCTCCAATATCAATCCGGGACGCGCAGCTTCGACTATCGCGGCGACACGCAAGGGGCCTACCAGGAGCTTGGCCGGCAGTTCGGCGTGGAAGCGGCCTTCGACGTCGATTTGCGCGGGCGGACGATCCGGTTTCAGGCGGACAACGTGGATTTTCCGACGGCCGCGCGGCTGTTGGGCGACATGACCGGAACATTCTGGCGGCCACTCGCGCGGCATCTGTTTTTCGTGGCCGAGGACACGCCGCAGAAACGGAAGGACTACGACGTGTCCGCCGTGCGGACGATTCTGCTGCCCGCCTCGCAGACGAACGATCAGATGACGGAACTCTCGCGCGTGGTCCGGGAAGTGACGGGAATCACGCGAACGGAACTGGACACACGCAGCCGCACGCTAACGTTGCGCGCCTCGCCACGCGCGCTCGCGGTGGCCAGCGACCTGATCGAGAACCTGGAGAAGCCGGTGGGCGAGATGGTGCTCGAGGTGGAAGTTCTGGAGGTGGACCGGAATTACGCGCGGCAGCTCGGCATCACTCCGCCGCAGACGGCCAAAATCTACACGTTCAGCTCGCAGCAGATTCAGGAGGCGCAGCAGTCCGAAGAGGGGCTGATCAACGTGATCAACCAGGTTTTTGGGGTGTCGTCCCTGAGCGCGATCCCGCCCCTGGTGGCCTTTGGGGGCGGCCAGAGCACGTTTCTCGCGACGCTGCCGGGGGCGACCGCGAATCTCTCCGAGATGCTCTCACTGGTGCGGCACGGCCGGAGAATTCTTCTGCGCGCGCAGGACGGGCAGCCCGCCACGTTTTTTGCGGGCCAGCGGATTCCGGTGTCGCTTTCCAGCTACTCGTCCAGTTTGCTGTCAGGTTCCGGAATCAGCGGCAGCAGCTCGACCACGAATCCGATCACCAACTATCCGGCGGGGAATTCGCCGTCGTTCGTGGCCACGACGAGCCTGCGCAACAACGGGATCAAGGACCTGATCGTCGCAAATGCGGCCGACAATACGGTTTCCGTTTTACTGGGTAACGGCGACGGCACATTTACAACGCAGGTCACCTACCCAACCGGAACCGATCCTGTGTCGATTGCGACCGGGCAGTTCAACAGCGGCACGACCGCGACGAACAGCGACGATTTTCCCGATCTCGCGGTTGCAAACAAGAGCGCGAACACGGTTTCGATCCTGCTCGGAAACGGGGACGGCACGTTCCAGGCGAAGACGGACATCAACACCGGCCACGCTCCGGCTTCCGTGGTCACGGCGAACTTTCACGATATGACCGCGAGCACGGAGGTGGATCTTGCGGTCGCAAACCAGGGAGACAGCAGCATCTCGATTTTTCAAGGCAACGGCGACGGCACGTTCAAGGCGCCGACCGTGGTTCAACTTCCCGCCGGCTTCGAGCCCGCGTCGCTGGCGGCCGCCGATTTGAACGCCGACGGCCACACGGACCTGGTTGTGGCGGACGAAGGCAACAACTCGATTTCCGTGCTGCTCGGGAACGGCGACGGGACATTTCAGCCGCGCACCGATTACGCGACCGGAAACAACCCGGTCTTCGTGACGTTCGGGGACTTCAACGGAGACGGCGCCCTGGACATCGCCGTGGCGGACAACGGCGCGCCCACCAGCAGCAACACAGGGAATGCGGTGACGATCTACTTCAACCAGAAAAACAGCCAGGGCACGGCAACGGGCACATTCCTGGCAGGGTCGACGAGAGATTATGCCGCAGGCAATGGTCCCACTTCGATTGCCGTGGCCGACTACAATTTGGACGGGCTCGCCGATCTTGCGGTCGCGGACGAGACGGACAACGCCGTGTCGGTCCTGCTGAATCTCGGCGGCGGGCTCTTCGCGACGAATGTCGAGCTGCCGGTGGGCACGGGGCCGGTTTCGATCGCGACGGCCGATTTCAACGCAGACGGCAGGCTGGACGTGGCCACGGCCAACAGCGGCTCAGCGAATGCCACCGTGATTCTGAACTCCGCCAGCATCTTCGGCAGCGCACTCACCTCGGGCATCACGCCTTATCCGGGCGTGGAGTATCTCGACATCGGCCTGAAGGTGAAGGCGACGCCGCGCATCCATTCGAACGGCGACGTGAGCCTTCAGCTCGCTTTCGACATCAGCGGCGTGACGTCGCAGAGCTATAACGCGATCCCGGTGATCAGCAATGAAACGGTCGAGCAAACCGTGAGGCTAAAACAAAATGAGACCGCCGTGATCGCGGGCTTCCTCCAGGCGCAGGTGACGAACGCGATCAACGGCACGCCGGGTCTCGGCGAAATTCCGGCGGCGGGCTTGATCGCCGGAAACCAGAACGCGCAGGTGCAGGACACCGAACTGCTGATTCTGGTCACGCCGCGGATGGTGCGGCTGGCGCCGCGGAGCGATCATGTGATCTACGCCGGGCAGGGATCGATCGAGGGTGCGACCGGAGCGGGCGCCGGCGCGCCCGGCGGGATCTCGCGGGAGCCGTTGCCGCCGTCTCGACAGCAGCGGGCCGAACCAACGCCCCAGCCGCCGCCAGTCGAACCTACGCCCCAGCCGACGCCAGCTCCGGAACAGCAGACGCCGGTGCAACCAACACCGGGGCCGCCCGCGGAACCGCCAAACTGACAAGCAGGTGTCAGGCAGGCCGCCTAGGGCGTGGCTTCGAGGACGACGACCGGCTGGTAGGTGCGGGGAACGACCGGTTCGGCAATCGCGATCAATTGTCCCTGCTGGTTGAAGACGCGCAGGCGTGACGGCTTCCAGTCGCCGGAGTCGAGTTGCGCGGGCGCTCCCTGAGCAGCCGTGACCTGACCGGGCTGAATCTGGGCGAGCGGGAGATTGAACTTCGCGCCGTGGCGGACGCGCTTTTCGACAATCGGGAGCACGGTGGCGCGGGGCAATTCCGGCAGCAGGCTTTCCAGGCGGATCACACGCGACGCGATTTTTCCGGCCTTCGCGTCTTGAGCAAGCTCGTCGAGCGGGACGGCGTGGTCGAGCGTGAATTCTCCCACAGCCGTGCGGACGATTTCGGCGAGGTGCGCGCCCGCGCCGTGGAGATTGCCCATGTCGTGGGCGAGCGAGCGGATGTAGGTGCCGGCGCCACACTCGACCACGAAGCGCGCGAGCGATCCCTCGATTCCCGTAAGCCGGAATTCGAAGACTTCGACTTCGACGGGTTGGAGATTGACGGGCTTATGCTTGCGCGCAAGTTCGTGCGCCGGGCGGCCGTGGATTTTCTTCGCCGAGAATGCCGGCGGCATCTGCTGAATTTTGCCGACGAATTGCGCGGCGAGCGCCTGAAGATTTTCCGCATCGAGGGCGGGGGCCGAATCCGGGCCGAGCGGTTCGCCGTCGGCGTCGTACGTGTCCGTGGCGAAGCCGAATCGCACGGCGCAGGTGTAGCGCTTGCGGCGCCCAGCGTAGAAGCGGGCGAGGCGCGTGGCGCGCCCGAGCGCGAGGACCAGGACGCCGGTCGCAAGCGGATCGAGCGTGCCAAGATGGCCGATCTGGCGAAAGCCGATCAGGCGGCGGATGGCTTCAACCACGTCGTGCGAGGTCTTTCCACGCGGCTTATCGACGACGAGAATTCCGTCGATCGGAGGGGGCTGTGGAGTCCGAGGCATGCGGCGCCGCTAGGATTTCTCCGGGAGATGTGACTTCCGCAGGAGTTCGTCGATGTGATGGCCATACTGTTCGGACTGATCGTCGATGAAGAGCACGTCGGGCGCGCGGCGGAGCTGGAGGCGTTCGACGAGCTCGTGGCGGACGTAGCGAGAAGCGGTTTTCAGGCCCACGAGGGCGGCCGCGCGTTCGTCATCCTCGCCTTCAATTTGAACGAAGATGCGCACGGTGCGCAGGTCGGGCGTCACCCGGACTTCAGTGACGCTCAACGGGATGGCAAGTCGAGGGTCCTTCAGCTCTCCGGCGAGCATCAGACTGACCTCGTTGCGGATTTCCTCGGCGATGCGCTCCGAGCGATGGCCTCCGACCGTCATTCGCCGCCCTCGAAGTATTCGATTTCCTGCGAGACGAGATCGCGGCCGAGGAGGCGCTCCGATTCGGCGGCGATAGCCGCGAGCGATTCCTCGAGATGCTTGCCGTCGCCGGAGATGCTGACCACGCCGACGCGCGAGCGCTGCCAGAGCTCCTGATGCTCGAGCTCGGCGACGGCGACATTGTAATGGGCGCGGAGCCTGTCCTTCAGACTGCGGAGGACCTGGCGCTTGTCCTTGAGCGACCGCGCGTCCGCGATGTGAATTTCGAGAGTGAGGAGTCCGATCGGCATGAGCACACCGTCAAAATCCATGGGCAAACAAGGGAATCCGGGCGATCAGGCGCGGCGCGCTTCGGCCGTGTCGCGCGGGCCGCGATCGCCCGATCCGACCGGTTCGATCGGCTGGGATTTCTCCATCTTGAAACATTCGAGGATGTCGCCCACCTTCACGTCGTTGAAATTCGAGATTCCGATGCCGCATTCGAACCCGGAGCGGACTTCGTTGACGTCCTCCTTGAAGCGGCGCAACGAAATGATCCGGCCGGTGTAGATCACGACGTTGTCGCGCAACACGCGGACGTCGGCGTCGCGCTTCATGATGCCATCCTGCACCGAGCAGCCGGCGATCGTGCCTGCGCCCTTGACGCGGAAGGTGTCGCGAACTTCGGCGCGGCCGACATAGGTTTCCCTGATGACCGGCGTGAGGAGCCCGGCGACGGCCAGCTTGAGCTCGTCGAGCAGCTCGTAAATGATCGTGTGGAGGCGGATATCGACGCCTTCGCGCTGCGCGAGATCGGAAGCCTTGCGGTCGGGGCGGACGTTGAAGGCGACGATGATGGCGTTGGAAGCCGAGGCGAGGATGACATCGCTTTCGTTGACGGCACCGACGCCGGACTGGATGACCTTTAGCGTGACCTGGTCGTTCGATAGTTTGGGGAGCATCTCGGCGAGGACTTCGGCAGAGCCCTGTACGTCCGCTTTGATGACGACGGGCAATTCCTTCATTTCGCCGGCGCGGAGCTGTTCGTGCAGCTGATCGAGAGTAAGCCGACCGGAAGCGCTCTTGGCGAGCGTGGCCTCGCGCTGCTTGGCCTGGCGGTATTCGACGATGTGACGGGCCTTGGCTTCGTCCGCCACCTGGAACTGATCGCCCGCTTCGGGCACGCCCTGAAGGCCGAGCACTTCGACGGGCGTGGCAGGCTCGGCTTGTTTGATGGGTTGACTGCGATCGTCGAACATAGCGCGAACCTTTCCGTAAACGGCGCCGACGACGAAGAAGTCGCCGACATGGAGCGTGCCATTTTGCACCAGGACGGTGGCGACGGGTCCGCGTCCGCGATCGACGCGCGATTCGAGAACCGTGCCGCTCGCGGGCGCATCCGGGTCAGCCTTCAGTTCGCGGAGGTCGCCGACGAGCAAAATCATTTCGAGCAGGCGCGGGAGATTCTGCTTCGTTTTGGCCGAAACTTCGACCATAACGGTCTCACCGCCCCACTCTTCGGGCATCAGGCCGCGGTCGGCGAGCTGGCGCTTGACGCGTTCGGGCTGCGCGTCCGGCTTGTCGATTTTGTTCACGGCGACGATGATCGGGACGTTGGCCGCTTTGGCGTGGGCGATCGCTTCTTCCGTCTGCGGCATCACGCCGTCATCGGCGGCCACGACGAGGACAACGATGTCGGTGACCTTGGCGCCCCGGGCGCGCATGCGCGTGAAGGCTTCGTGGCCGGGCGTATCGATGAAGACGATCTTGCGGTGATCGACGTGCACTTCGTACGCGCCGATGTGCTGCGTGATTCCTCCGGCTTCGCCCGCAGCCACTTCGGTTTCGCGGATGGCGTCAAGGAGGCTCGTCTTGCCGTGGTCGACGTGACCCATGACGGTCACGACGGGAGCGCGAGGCCGGAGATTGCCGGTGCGCTCTTCCTTGACCTTTTCCTCCTGGACGATCTGTTCCTCGAAGGTGACAACCTGCACGATGCCGTTAAACGCTTCGGCAAGGTTGGTCGCCGTCGGAACGTCGAGCGCCTGATTGATGCTGGCGAAGACGCCGCGGTCAAGCAGGGTCTTCAGCAAATCCTTGGCGCGAATGTCGAGCTTCTCGGCGAGCTCGCGGACCGTGATGCCCTCGGTGACCGTGACCGCGCGCGGTTCACGCGGCACGGGCGCGACAGGCTCGACTTGCGTCGCGCGGCCGCCGGGGCCCGCGCCGGCACGCGTCCGAACCGGATGCAGGCGGCGCTCGCCTTCCGCAAAGCGCTTTTCCATGAGCGGCCGCCCACGCGTGGCAGGAGGCTTGCGAGCATAGAGAGGCTTTCCGGGCTCAGCTTTCGGCACGCCCGTCGCGCCGGGCCGCTGTCCGCCAAGCGGAGGCGAGGGACGGCCCCCTGAGCCGGGCCTCTGCGGAAATCTCGATGGAGGGCCACCGGGGCGCGGCGGGCCGCCGGGGCGAGGCGCGCCTCCAGGGGCAGCACCGGGTCTCATGCCCTGAGGAGCACCCGGACGAAATTGGCCGGAACCGGGCTGCATCGGCGGGCGCGATGGGAATCTTTGGCCTGGCGGAGGAGCGCTTGGCGGTCTTGTGGCCGCGGGCGCGCCCGACGCTGGCGCCGATGGGGCCGCTGCCGCAGGCCGTTGCGCGGCGGGAGCGCCGGGCTGTGCGGGCGGCGCACCGGGAGTTGCAGGCCGCAGCGGTGGCGCAGTCGTTCTCGGAGCCGTTGGTGCAGGGGCAACGCCGGGCTTGGCGATCGTAGGAGCTGCGGCGGCCGGAGCCACCGGGGCACCTGCCGGGCGAGGCGGAACAACGCCTGGGCGAGCAACACCGGGAGCTACAGCAGGCGGCGCAGCCGCTGGACCTGGCGCAACAGGTCGCGATGGCGCTGCCGGAGCAGCAGCCATGGGAGCAGGCGAAGGGGCAGGTGCAGCGGGCTTCGCGGCCGGCGCGGCGGGGCGTGCGGTCTTCGCCCGGGCTGCCGCCGACTTCGCGGCCTCCGCGGCCGCTTCCTTCTCCGCGAGCTCGTGGAAATGCTTGCGGGCGAGTTCCGCATGCTCGATGTCGAGCGAGCTGGAGTGCGTCTTCTTTTCGGCAACGCCGATCTGCGGCAGGAAGTCGATCAGCACCTTGGCCTTGATCTCAAGTTCGCGCGCCAATTCGTTGATTCGTATTTGATTCGTGTCTGCCATGCGCCTCTGGTTTACGGCTGCTCGCCAGTTGGTTCTTTCTCGGGAGCGTCTTCAGCCTTCAATCTTTCCGCCTGGTCCTCATCGGTTGCAACCGGTGTTTCCGAGCCTTCCGAAACAGTTTCGTCTCGTTCGTAGGATTCTTTCAACTCGGCGGCGGACTCATCGCCCGCATCCGAGTCGGCGGTCGGAGCCACAGTCTCGGCCTCGGCCGCGGCCTCGGCTTGCAGTTCGACCGGTACTGCTTCCGAAGCTGGGGCTTCCTCCACGACCTCGGCGACTGCTTCCGTCGCTTGCGATTCCAGAGCTTCGAAATATGCCGCGACCGACTGATGAATCTTCTCGACCATTTTCTCGCCGATGCCAGGAATCTCGACAAGCTGCTCGGGCGTCATGTCCGCGAGTTTTTCGATTGACGTGATGCCGGCGGCTTCGAGTTTCTCGATGGTCTTCGGTCCGACGCCGGCCAGCTCCGAAAGCGGCGTGCCCGGGGCCGTGAGCGCGGCCATCTGCGCCTCGATCTCGCGGCGCTTTTCCTCTTCGCTCTTGATGTCGACATTCCAGCCGATCAGCTTGCTGGCGAGGCGAACGTTTTGCCCCTTCTTGCCGATGGCGAGCGAGAGCTGGGTGTCCTCGACAATGACTTCGAGACGCTTTTCCTCGGGGTCGACGATCTGCACGCGCGTCACTTTCGCCGGGCTGAGCGCCTTCTGCGCGAAGGCGACCGTCTCCTCGTTGTACGGAATAATATCGATTTTCTCACCGCGCAGTTCGCGGATGATCGATTGCACGCGCATGCCCTTCATGCCGACGCAGGCGCCGACCGGGTCGACGTCCTTGTCGCGGCTTTCGACAGCGATTTTCGTGCGCTCGCCTGCTTCCCGGGCCACGGCGCGAATCTGCACGGTGCCGTCGTAGATTTCCGGCACTTCCATTTCAAAAAGGCGCTGCACCAAGGCCGGATCAGCGCGGGACACGATCACCTGCGGACCCTTCGCGGCGCGCTCGACCGCGCGAATGGTGAGGCGGAGGCGGTCGCCCACGTTGTAAGTCTCGAGGCGCGATTGCTCCCGCTTCGGCAGGCGCGCTTCGGTGCGGCCGAGGTCCACGATAATGTCCGGGCCTTCCATGCGCTTGACGACGCTATTGACGAGCTCGCCGACGCGCGTGTGAAACTCGTTGTAGATGGTGTCGCGCTCGGCCTCCCGCACTTTCTGCAGAATGACCTGCTTGGCGGTTTGGGCTGCAATTCTCCCCAGCACGTCGGTCGGTTTCGTATGGGTGATTTCGCCGCCCACTTCGATTTCCGGGTTCTGTTTCCGCGCATCCGCAAGGGAGATTTCGCGCAGCGGGTCGGCGACTTCCTCGACCACAATGTGAACCGAATACACGTCCACGTGGCCGGTTTCGGGATTGAACTTCGAACGGAGGTCCTCCTCGGTGCGGTAATACTTCCGCGCCGCGACCACCATAGCGTCTTCAATCGCCGCAACGATGATCTCCGGTTCGATGTGCTTCTCCCGGCTGATCTGCTCGATTGTCTGGTAAAGCAGACTCGCCATCCCCAGTTCTCCTGACTCCCCCCATTGCCATCACAACTCGACCACCAGGTTCGCCTTGCGGATCCCGGCGTAGGGCACTGCGATCTCGTGGTCTCTGACCATCAACTTCACCACGCCATCCGAATAGCTCGCAAGACGGCCTTCAAGATACTTCTGCTTCTCGACCGGCTCGTTCAGCCAGATTCGAGCCAGGCGGCCGACAAAACGTTCGTAGTCCGCCGGCTTGATCAACTTGCGATCCAGGCCGGGCGAACTGACCTCGAGGACGTAGCCAGCAGGTCCCGGCACCAGATCCTCGACGTCCAGGATCACGCTCAGCTGCTCGCTGACGCGCTCGCAATCCTTGTGGCTCACGCCCAAGTTCTCCGGGTTGGCCGGGCCCGGCGGCCGGTCGATATAGACCCGAAGCAGCCGCTGCTTGCCAACCTTCCATTCTACGTCAAATGTCTCGAGGCCTTCCGAGCGAGCCACCCGCTCCGCGGCCTCCCGAATCTTCTCCAGGTTCATACGATTCCGGGAGAGACACAAATACCTGGCAGGGCTCGAACGTCCCAACCGGGTGCAGCGTCCAACAAAAAAGTGGGCTCGCGCCCACTGGTTCGTTCGACCCAATCTCCCGACAAAAACAGTATAGAGTCTTTCGCTGCAGCGCGCAAGGCCGCGCCTCGGGCAACTTCTTGGCGAATTTTTAGCTGTGGTGCTTCGGACGCTGGCGCCTCGGCACGGCCGGCGGGCGAAGCGCTGCTCTTCTGCGGCAGCCAGTCCTTGTTCGACCGTGCGAGCAGTGCTAGGCTGCGCCGTTAGCGCTGTGAACTGTCTCGATCCGGGCGCAAGCGAGCCGAGAAATGACGCTGCGTGAGCTAGTGGAAAAGTACCTGGCAATTGCAGGCGGCTACGGAAAGCCGGTGGCGCTCGCGTCGCTCGGGCTGTCACGCGAGGACACGGAGCGCGTGTTCAGCCTTTACGACGAAGACTACAACATCAGCCGGTTCTTCCACTTTCAGTGTGCGGCGGGCGCAAACTACCAGATCAGCGGATTTCCGCAGACACACATTTCCATCGACGCCGCGATCCAAACCATCCTCTGACGGTACAAGTTCGCGAGGCTCAGAAGCCAAGAGAAAGGCGCATGGCGGGAGAAGGCCGCGCCTATCGTACTGGCGGAGAGAACGAGAACTCCGGGTCAACGTCCACGGGAATGTTCGATGCCTTCGCGAGCGCAGCGGAGAGCTCCGGCGGCATTACGGCATACTTCCTGAACCACGCCTCGGCGCGTGCGCGGTCGCCCGTAGCTTCCTGCTCGAGCAATTCCTTCGCTAACGAGGCAACTCCCGACGGCATGCGGTCGAAATCGACTTCGTAGCGTCCGGTTGAGGGATTCCTTCGCACGGCGCCCTGCTCGATGAGATAGCTAAGCTCCATCATTGCTCCCTGGCCGTGCGCTTCGGCGATGCCGAAACGGATCGTGCGAAATGTCTCGGCGAGATACGAGGCGTAGATTCCGTTGAGCTTCTCCTTCGGGATTGCGCCGTGGTTGACGAGCCACTTGATGCACAACATTCCCGTGATGTCGGCCTTGGATTCTTCGAGGGCTGAATACTGCGGCCCGATGGCTTCGCGGACGTCGGTCTTGCCCGTGGTGGCGCGCGCGAAGGCCGGGCCGAGGCCGTGCGAGATTTCGTGGAGGATCACGAAGTCGAGGAGGCCTTCGGAGCTAGCCATCGACGCCTGATCGGAATGCATCACCTGCCCGGCCAGCGGCAAGATGATGTAGTTCACGCGCGCGTCCATGAAATTCTTCCAGAAGATTTTCTTTGAGCCCTTCTCCTCGTGGATGCGCGGATCGTTGGGCAGATTGTCGGCGACGGCCTGATAGCCGTGGAGGAGATCGCCCGCGCGGTAGATCGCGTCGACGACTTCCATGGGGGACTGCTTGCCGCGTTTTGAAGGCAGGTCTTCGTGCGGAAGCGGAAGCGATTCCTGCAAGTCGGGAACGTAGTTCTGGAAGACTTCGAGTTTTTTGCTCTCGGCGTCGTTTCTGATCATCACGGACGCCCCGTAAGAAGTTTTCACGCCGAGCAGGCCGTCGAGATAGGTTTCGTAGGGTGCGAAAATGACATCGAATTTCGGATTCTTTAGATCGAGCCAGGCGATGTCGCTTTTGTAGTAGTCGTCGGTGAGGAGCGCGTCGGCACGGAGCCGGAGAAACTTTGCGAAGTCCGGATCGTCGCTGAGCGCGGCCGCTTCGCGCAGATCCTGCGCCATCGGGACGACAAAGGTTCGGTAGGCGACGTGGTAGGGAATGGCTTCGAGCAAGTCACCCTTTCGGCGAACGATCGTCTGGGGAGCGTAAAGCGCAGCTTTTTGATCAGGGTGAGCGGCGACGTACGCGTCGAATTGCGCCTTGGTCAAATCCTCGGGGAAGAAGCCAACTCCGGGCGGTATGGGCGCCGTACCGACGAACGGCTTATTGTCGTCGATCAGATCGAAGCGGCCGCCATTGATTTTCAGATATTCCCGCAACATCCGGTCCTGCGGGTCTTTGCTATTGGCGAGCGAGAGATACAGCTTCAGTCCTTCAGGGTCGCTCTGGCGCCAGTAGATGCAATCGAGCAATCCCGCAGCGTCCACAAGCTTGTCGACCATTTTCTTCTCTCTCGCGCTCAGCCCCTGGGAATTGAAAGGCATCTTCACGGGCTTGAATTTCGCGATGCGCTGCGCGAGGTCGGGAGCGACGACCTTAGATGGGGACTGAGAAAGCGCGGCCGGTCCGGAGAGGACGATCAAAGCTGCCGCCATCGGGAGCAGGTCTTTCGTGCGGATTTTATGACTCATGCTGCCATCTTAGTGCAGAGGGGCGGAAGTGCAAGCGTGCACTTTTGTGGACGCCTTGGCTGCCTTAGGCGCCTGCCGCGGGAAATCAGTTGCAATATTTCGACAAGAATCTGCATCTTGTGGGGTTCTAGTCCGCCCAGCAAAACTCCTAGAACCAGTGCCAGGCCATAGATAACGCGAGCCCTACAGCAGACTGTTGATTGGCACGGATGGTCAGCCGATTGCGCACACGTCGGAAGGGGTCGCTGGGAGAAAACGATGAGTCGAGCTTTGCGGAACAAGAATGGCAGAACGGAAGGCTCCCAAATCCAGGAGCGCCGAGGCAGCGCGCGCTACGCCTTCGCCGGTGCGGCGTCTGTGGTGGATGCCGAGTCGAATGCGCGAGTGATCGCGCGAGCGTCGGACATCAGCGTGGGGGGTTGTTATATCGACGCCATCGCGTGCTTCCCGGCGGGAAGCGCCGTCTGGCTGCGCCTGACGCGAGGGAAGCAGTCCTTCACGACGAAAGGCACGGTCATCTGGACACGCGGCGGGCTAGGGATGAGCCTGGCATTTACGTCGACGGAGCCGGAGCAATTGTGGATCGTCACGAAATGGATCGACGAACTGCGGCAGGAGATGTCCGACCAAGAGCAGCCGAACGATCCGCCGAAGGAAGCCACAATCGACGACGCCTTCGATCAGGAACCGGCCGAGGTTCTGAAGTACCTGATCCTCATGCTCGTCCAGAAGTCCGTGATAGATGAAAGGGAAGGCGCCGCGCTGCTGCAAAAGCTTCTCAGTTAACAGGTGTCCGAACGCAGAGCTAGCGTGAACTGAGAGCAACGATGCGGTCGGCGAGGCCCTTTTGTTCCTGGCGGAGGGCGTTCGGAACGCGATCGCCGAACTTCTGGAAAAACTGTCCGACCGCCTGCTCCTCTTCGATCCAATCCGCGGGCTTGACGCTCAACAATTCATCCAACGTCTCGCGCGAAATTGAAAGACCATCGAGCGTGAGCGAGTTCGCCGTGGGAACGCAGCCGATGGGTGTTTCCGTTGCTCCGGCGCGGCCGTGAATGCGTTCGAGCATCCATTTCAATACGCGGACGTTCTCTCCATAGCCAGGCCAGAGGAACTTTCCGTCGGCGCCTCGCCGGAACCAGTTGACGTGGAAAATTTTCGGCGGGTTTTTCAGTTTAGGCTCCATCGCCAGCCAGTGTCCAAAATAGTCGGCCATGTTGTAGCCGCAAAAGGGGAGCATGGCCATGGGGTCGCGGCGAGTAACGCCGACGGCTCCCGTCGCCGCGGCAGTGGTTTCCGACGCCATCGTCGCGCCCACGAAAACGCCGTGCTGCCAGTCGTGCGATTCGTAGACGAGCGGCGCGAGGCGCGCGCGCCTGCCGCCGAAAATGAGTGCTGAGATGGGCAGGCCCTCGGGATCCTCCCAGTGGGAGGAGAGCGAGGGTGACTGAGATGCTGGCACGGTGTAGCGCGAATTCGGGTGCGCGGCCGTTGCGCTGTTTCCCGCCGACCATGGCTGGCCCTTCCAGTCGGTGATTCCGTTCGGGATCTCGCCGTCCATTCCCTCCCACCAGGGTTCGCCTGATGAAGTCATGGCGACGTTGGTGTATATCGTGTTGCGGTGGGTCGCGGACATCACGTTCGGATTGGTCTTGGCGTTGGTTCCGGGCGCGACGCCGAAAAATCCGGCCTCTGGGTTGATCGCGCGCAGAGTTCCATCCGAGCCGACGTGCATCCAGGCGATGTCGTCGCCGACGGTCCAGACACGATAGCCCTGTTTTTCGAGGGCGGAAACCATCATGGCCAGGTTCGTCTTGCCGCAGGCGCTCGGGAAAGCGGCGGCCATGTAAATCACTTTGCCGGATGGATCCTCGAGGCCCAAAATGAGCATGTGTTCGGCCATCCAGCCCTGTTCGCGCGCCATCCAACTCGCGATCCGCAGGGCGAAACACTTCTTTCCGAGCAGGGCATTGCCTCCGTAGCCCGAGCCGACACTCCAGATCAGCTTCTCTTCGGGGAAGTGCAGGATAAAGCGGCGCTCAGGATTCAGGTCGGCGAGGGAGTGGAGGCCGGGGACAAAATCGTCCGAGCCGCCGAGCCGGTCCAGAGCGACCTTGCCCATGCGCGACATGATGCGCATGCTCGCCGCTACGTAGGCACTGTCCGTGATTTCTACGCCAATTTTGCTGTAGGGGGACTTCGCCGGGCCCATGATGTAAGGGACGACGTACATCGTGCGGCCCTTCATTACGCCGTCGAAAAGCGGCCGAATCCTTTCCTTGGCCTCGGTGGGAGCCATCCAGTTATTGGTCGGGCCGGCGTCTTCCTTCTTGCGAGTGCAGATGAAAGTCAGGCCTTCGGTGCGGGCGACGTCGTTGGGGTTACTGCGGTGGAGGTAACAGCGAGGGTAGGTCTTTTGGTTCAGCTCGGCGAAGGTGCCGTCGCTGAGCATTTCGGCGGTCAACCGGTCGTTTTCTCCTTCGGAACCATCACACCAAACGATCTTTGACGGCTTCGTCAGGCGTGCAGACTCTTCTACCCATTGTTCCAGCGGTGTGGACACCTAGCCTCCGATGATTGCGCGCGGGCGCGCCGACTTGCTTCCTGCGGTCCGCAGTGATTTAGAGAAAATAAACCCATTCTAAGAAGAAAAATTCTAGGACACACGAGCGGGAAATGCAAGGAGCTGGCCCTCCGAAAACCGGCCGCAGTGCGCGATGTTATACTCTGCGGAATGTATGCGCGGAAATTG
The DNA here is from genome assembly GCA_049523255.1 of Candidatus Acidiferrales bacterium. Lineage (GTDB taxonomy): Bacteria > Acidobacteriota > Terriglobia > Acidiferrales > UBA7541 > Palsa-295. The sequence continues at coordinate 83,406 of JBEKNB010000011.1, forward strand.
CAGGCAAACATGACGATCGGCGCAGAGCGGCAGCCGGTTCCGCTCGACTGGCTCGACAGCTTTTGCATGAGGAACTTCACGGGCTCGGCCGAGTTCGACGACACGCTGCCGACGGGGGAGGGGCGCCTCGAAGCCGGACTGAGCGTCGATCCGGCCCGGCTCGCTGCAGCCATGAGCGAATGGTTCACGAAACGCGGCAAGGGGAACGGCCAAGCTGTGGTCGTCGAATTGAGGGAGCCGGGCCGAGGATCCTAGCGATTGGCGCGGGGAAGGAGGGAGCCGGTCCCACCGACGATTGGGGCGTTGCATGCGTCATTGGTGAAAGTCCGGCTCCCCACTTTGTTTCGACGGCTTGCCAGGGAGATGGTTAGCAGGAGGCGCGAGGAATAGCTTGTCCTTGCGGTACGCGCCAGCTGAAATCTATCGGAGTGTGCCGCGCCTCTCAGGACCCGTATAGGCCGCCAGACGGCGTTCGAGCGCCGCCTTGATTTGCGGCAAGGCGGCCAGCGCGGCGCTTTCTCCGGCGGCCACGAGTTGCGGCGTCTTCGCGAAGTCGTCCCACAGTACGTGATGGACGTCCGGCTCCAAGAGAACGTTGGTGACGGTGCGCCAGGATTGAGTCGCAGCCGTCTGTATGATCGAGAACGAGCGGCTGATCACCTCGATTGTGTTGCGAGGCTTGGCGTCGAGTAACCCGGGCTCGAGGTGCACGCCGATGACGGCTTCAGCGCCCATCTCTCGCGCCGCTGGTGAAGGCACCGTTTCCGTCAGGAAGCCGTCCACGAGAATGCGTCCATGATATTGAACTGGCAGGAAAAGGCCAGGATAGGCGCAGGACGCGCGCAGCGCAGGCGCGATTTCGCCTTCCGTGAAGTGGACGGATTCTCCTGAAATGAGGTCTGTTGCGACGACGCTGAGCGGGATTTTCATTTCGCTGAACTCGCGCGCAGGAGTGAACTTGTGAAGGAAGTCCTCGATGCGTTCGTTCGACGCCATTCCCATGCGCGAAAGCGTCCAGCGGCCGAAGTCACTGAAGTGAGTCTCGCTAGCCTGCCGCTCCATGTCTACAAGGGAGGTTCCGCTGGCGTACGTCGCGGCGATAAGCGCGCCCACGCTCGTTCCGGCGATGAAATCGATGGGAATGTCGTGCGCTTCGAGAACGCGCAGGACGCCGATATGTGCGATCCCGCGCGCAAAACCGCCGCCGAGAGCGAGTCCGATCTTCGGACGCTCTCCTTCACCCGCATAGGCGAATGATCGGAGGCCCTGGACGGCCTTTGTGAACCACTTAGACGCAGGAACCATGAGGCGCCTCGATGTCCATTCACTTTAGCAAACTTCGGCGGGCGGGAGGCGTTTCCGGTTGACCCTTGTTGGCGCTTTTGCAACCATGTGATGCCGGAAACGGATCCGGGGCAGCCATCTCGATGAGACCTCCAATCGAAAAAGCCGCAGTGTTGGGCGCCGGAACGATGGGCGCGCGAATCGCCGCTCACCTGGCCAACGCCGGCATCCAATGCTGTCTGCTTGATATTGTCCCGCCGGAATTGAATGCCGACGAGAGGCGCAAAGGGCTGACGCTCGAGAAACCCGCGGTGAGGAACCGGATCGTGCTCGCGGGACTCGATGCGGCGAAGAAGTCGCGCCCGGTGGCGTTCTTCACACCCGAGACAGCGCGGCTCATCACCCCCGGCAATTTCGAAGATAACCTGGCGTGGTGCAGCGAGGCCGACTGGATCATCGAAGCGGTTGCCGAGAACCTCGAGATCAAGCGGAAGCTTTTCGAGCGCATCGAGGCGGTGCGGAAGCCGGGGACGCTGGTGACGACAAATACGTCGGGCCTGCCGATCCATTTGATCGCCGAAGGCCGTTCGGACGATTTTCAGCAGCACTTTGCGGGCGCACATTTCTTCAATCCACCGCGCTATATGAAATTGGTCGAGTTGATTCCGGGGCCGAAGACGCTGCCCGACGTGCTCGCGACGCTCGAAGAGACTTGCGATGTGCGGCTCGGCAAGGGCGTCGTCGTCGCGAAGGACACGCCGAACTTCATCGCCAACCGCATCGGCACATTCTCGATGCTGAAGGCGATCCGCGAGATGCAGTCGCTCGAGATGACCATCGAGGAAGTGGATGCCTGCACGGGGCCGGCCATAGGGTGGCCGAACTCGGCCACATTTCGCACGGCGGACATTGTGGGGCTCGACGTTCTGGTTCACGTGGTGCGAAACATCTACGAGAGCGTGCCAGATGACGAATCGCGCGAGACGTACCGTGTCCCGCCGATCGTGGATGAAATGATGAAGCGCGGGTGGCTGGGTGAAAAGACCGGCAGCGGTTTTTATCAGCGCGTCAAGAAGGCCGGTGAATCGGACATCCTGACGCTCGACTGGCAGAAGATGGAATACCGGCCGCGCGCGAAGGCGAAGCTCGGCTCGACCGAGACCGGCAAAACCATCGAGGACACGCGCGAGCGACTGCGGATGCTCGCCGGACCGGCGCTCGAAGGGAAGGGAGGCGACAAGGCGAACCGCTTCGTCTGGGCGTGTCTCAGCGAGATCTGCCTTTACGCCGCGCGGCGCATTCCGGAAATCGCAAACAGCGTAGTGGATCTGGACCGAGCGATGCGTTGGGGATTCGGGTGGGAGTTCGGGCCATTCGAGATATGGGACGCAATCGGCGTCGAGCGAATGGCGAAGGGGCTCGAACGGGAAGGGAAGCAGATGCCGCCGCTCGTGAGCAAAGTGCTCGCGTCGCCGAAGAAATCGTTCTACGAGACCGAGAAGGGCCGGACGAGCTACTTCGATTTTGGTTCAGCCGCGCTCAAGCCGCTCGACGAGCCGGCGGGGATCATCGTTCTGAAGTCGCTCAAAGACCGCACGCCAGTGGTACAGGAAAATTCCGGCGCGAGCCTGATCGATCTGGGCGACGGCGTACTCTGCTGCGAATTCCACGCAAAGATGAACGCCATCGGCGGAGACATTTTCGCGATGCTGACGGCGGGCGTCGCTCGCCTCGAGACCGAATTCGAAGCCATGGTGATCGCGAACCAGGCTCCGAACTTCTCCGCCGGTGCGAACCTGCTGCTGCTGCTCATGACCGCGCAGGAAGGCGAGTGGGACGATATCCACCTGGCCGTGCGCCAGTTCCAACGCGCCAACATGGCCATCAAGTACGCGCCGCGGCCAGTCGTCTCCGCGCCGCAGGGAATGGCGCTCGGCGGTGGTTGCGAGATCAACCTGCACGCGGCTCGCATCCATGCGGCCGCCGAAGCGTACATCGGACTGGTCGAGGTGGGGGTAGGACTGATTCCCGGGGGGGGCGGGACGAAGGAGATGCTGATCCGGGGGAACGAACACGCCGCCGGAGGCGACAGTCTGGACCTGATGCACGCGCTCCGGCCGATCTTCGAGAACGTCGCCATGGCCAAGGTTTCCACGAGCGCAGAAGAAGCGAGATCTCTCGGCTACCTGCGCCCGTCGGACCTGATCGCCATGAACCGCGACCGGCAGGTCGCTGACGCGAAGCAGACCGCGCTCGCACTGGTCCGCGCCGGGTATCATCCTCCGGCGCCGGCGGAGGTTCGCGTTCTCGGCGAGGAGTTTCTTGCGGCGGCGAAGCTCGCGATCCACATGCTGATCCGCGGTGAGTACGCGACCGAACACGATGGCGTGGTCGCGCGCAAGCTCGCATACGTGATGGCCGGCGGCGGGATCACGGCGGCGCAGGCGGTCCCGGAACAGTACATTCTTGATCTCGAGCGCGAGGCGTTCGTCAGCTTGTGCGGCGAACGAAAAACGCAGGAGCGCATCGCGCACACGCTGAAGACGGGCAAGCCGCTGCGGAATTAAGTGACGTAATTTAGTGAATTGATCCTGGGCAACTTTTTTACCCGCGAGGCGTTCTTAGCTGGCGGGAAAGTTTGCCGGCTCCGCTATTGGCCGGCGCGCACACGGCACATTCATAGAAAATTAGGGGCTAATATGACGAAGACGGGGGAAGGAATCGCACTTTTTTCACTCACGACGGTCGCCACCATCGCGATGCTTTTGATTCTGACGGCCTGTGGCGGTGGCAACTCGACCGTGACGCCACCTCCCCCGCCGACGGTCACTGGCCCGGTCAGGATCTTTCCGGGGACCGCGAACGTACCTGTAGGTGGCACCGCTCAATTCAGCGCGTTTCTGCCGAGTGCGCCCAGCGCGAGCTTCTCTTGGAGCGTCTCGGGAGGCTCGGGCAACGGCACCATCGACAGCACTGGCATTTACAAAGCCCCTAAGGCAATTCCGAGTCCCGCCACCGTCACGATCACGGCCACCGATACGGCCTCCACAACTGCGACGGGTACGGCGACAATTACGATCACCGCGGCACCGGCTGGCGGACTGATGGTGACTCCTGCCGTGATAGTTGTACAAGCAGGAGCAAACTTCACGTTCACTGCGGCCTTGAACGGAAATCCCGTGACACCCACTTGGCAGGTGAATGGTACTGCGGGAGGAGATGCTCTCCACGGGATCATCACAGCAGGTGGCGTCTATACCGCGCCGTTCACTCCGCCCCCGGGAGGTGCGACGACGGTCACAGCGCAGAGCGGCGGCAATTCCGCCACCGCCACGGTTGTGGTCGTGTTCTCGAACGCCTCTCTGAGCGGACAGTACGCTTTCTCGTATGCAGGACAAGATGCTCACGGTCCTCTGGCAGTTGCGGGCAGCTTCACTGCCAACAGCGCGACGGGCGCGATCGCCGGCATCGAGGATTACAACAGCAAAGGCCTCAGCACGCCCGCGCAGGCAGCGCAGATCAGCGGATCGTTTTCCATCAATCCGGACGGGAGCGGCACCGCTACCCTGAACGCCCCCGCGGTTGGCGGCACGGAAACATGGCAGTTGGCGCTGGTTTCAAGCCCACAAGGGCAGCCCGCGCCGCGCGCCGTGCTGGTCCGGTTTGATGCCGCTGCGAGCGGCAGCGGCGAGGCCGACCAGCAGGATCCCGCGAAGTTCGTGCTCTCGGCGTTCTCCGGGAACTATGTGTTTGGGCTTTCCGGCACTGACGGGAAGGGACGCGTTCTCGACGTGGCCGGGAAGGTTCAGTCCGACGGCTTTGGTACGCTCCCGGTGAACTTTTGCGAGGAAGATATCAACGATGCAGGGACAAACACGCAGAGTGCGCCAGACACTTCGCTTCATGGCGTGTACTTCACGGACGCGACTCTGTCTACCAACGGGCGCGGTGAACTCCAGCTCATCAACACGAGCACCGAAATTGCCGGCACCTACACGTTTGCGTTTTACATTGTGGATAGCACGCATCTGAAAGTCGTCGAAACAGACGCCATCAGCACAACTACGGCACAGCTTTCCGGAGATTTTTTCAGCGCGCCAAACACAAACGAATCGTTCTCGACCTCGATTCTCAAGGGGAACTACGCGTTTACGCAGACCGGGGCGGATAGCAACGGGCCGTTTGTGTCGGGCGGCGTCCTAATAGCGAATGGAAGTGGCAGCGTTTCGGGCGGCGTTCTCGACACAAACGATGGGGAGCAAATTTCGCTGGACGCCACCATTACGAGTTCGTCTTACACCGTCGATCCGAACCTCGGCCGAATCGCGCTGACGCTTACTGTCGGCAGCGCAACGCGCAATTATGCCGCCTACGTGGCGTCTACAGGGTCGGTCGAAATCATCGAACTCGACACAGACGTTGTCGCCAGTGGCCTGGGATTCCCGCAAACGAGCACCGCCAGTCCGCTCGGCAGCTTCGCTCTGAACCTCACCGGTATCCTGAATGCAAGCGGGTTTCCCGAGGAAGACGTCGTAGGGCAAGTCGAAATTCCCAACGGCTCGACGGTCCCCGTCGGAAGCATCGACATCAACAACGCCGGCACGGTCGTTTCGGCAACGCCGATCGAGAGTGGCAGCAGTATCGTCGCGCCTGACTCAAACGGCCGTGGAACGGCGACACTGCAAACGAGCTCGGCGACGTATTCCCTGGCGTATTACGTGACGCAGAACAACACTGCCCTCCTGCTCGAAACGGACGGACGGCGCATCATGGTCGGCACGGTCGCGAGGCAATTTTAGTTTCCGGTTCGATCCATTGCACCGCTGCAGTGGTGCGCGATGCCGTGGCGCTGCGATTCCGTTCACGAGCCGGCAAGAGTACGAACGTACTATTGCCGCAGCCGTTGGGTCCCCCCAGAATTAAAATAGTTGATCAAAAAAAGCAGCCTCTACTTGGGGGGGCGGCACACTGCCGTTCGTACCTCTGAATATGACTTCGCTCAAGGAAACGCTGGAAGCTACCGATTCCGCCGCTTCTCAAGCGGAGAACTACACCAAAACCGATGCGGGGCGCCTGCGTTCCGATGCGGTTTCCCTGGACGTTCCGGTAAAGGTCCACGGGTCGCGCGTGACCGAGGTGGTTCGTGGCGTCACGCCGCATACAGGGCCATTCGAAGAGCAGACTTCCACCATGATTGTGTTCCCGCTGGGTGGCGTGCTGCGAATGTCAACCCCCGTAAGCGCCGGGCAAGCCATCGTTCTCACGAATCTGAAATCGCGACAGGACGCGATCTGCCGGGTCGTGAAGGTGCGCACGAACCCGAACATGCATTCCTACGTCGAGATCGAATTCACGCATCCGCAGCCGGGATACTGGGGCGTCCATTTCTCGTCGGATGGACCTGGGCCAGCGAAGACGACCACACTTCCCGTGTCTGCACCTGTTTCGATTCCCGCGGCGCCTGCGGTTCCGCCTACTGTCGCAAAAGGCGAGGTTGTCGCGCGGGAGGAGAAGATGATTCAGAAAGTTCCCTCGGCGCCCTTGGCGGCACCGCCAAGACCTGCTGTCAGGCCCGACGTGACGGTTACCACTGCCGCGCCCTCGGAGTCATTTTCGATGGCACAGTTGCGCGGAGATGCACCTCTTGTCCCTGCCGAGTCTTTCCTTGGCGCGGAACTGCCAGAAGTGACCGGAAAATCGTCTGCCGTCCCGGAGGGATCGTCCGAAGCTGAGCGAGCTCCACTCGGGCGCCTCGCAGCCGGCACCACCCCTAGTGCAACTCGATCGTCGTTGCGCGAGGCCTTTGGCACGCGCCTGCAATACGGCTCGCTCGGAACCACCGAACAGGCGACGGAGGAAGGGCAGGGCGCGGGGCGCAAATGGTTGCTGATTACGGCCAGCGTCGTGGTGTTGCTTGCCGCCGTCGGGGGAGCGGCTTTCTACTTCCGCTTTCATTCCCACGGCTTCCAGGTGCAGCCTGCCGCGCGGGCCGTCGCGGCTATAGCTCCACCCGCACCAGCGCCGCCCGTTGAGACGAACATAAACGGGAACACAGCTCCGACTTTCCCGACACCGACGGCACAAACACCCCCGGTGGCTTCTCCGAGCGTGCCAATCGCTTCACCCGCGCCTTCGGTCGCGGTCCACGTGGACGATACGACGCCGGTGAATCCGAGCAAACCGTCCCGCAGTACGCAGAGCGAGTCCAACGCGCCGACCGTGACGGAGAAGAAAAAGCCGAAAGCTACGACCGCTGTGCCCGACATGTTTGGCGCGTTGAACGCCCATCCGGTGTCGTCTCAGCGCGAAAGTGCGGGGCAGAGCGGTGTGGCTCCTTCGATCAACGCGGGACCCGCTGGCAATCAGACGGGCCCACTCCCGGAAGTAGGAGTTACCTCTGTTGAACTGGCCCCCGTGCCTCAGCCCGTACCTGACGGCCCTGTGCCCGTCGGCGGAGATGTCCCTGCGCCGCGGGCGATCTATTCCGTCGCGCCCGTCTATCCGGGGATCGCTCGAGAGGCGAATGCCCAGGGAAACGTGGTCGTTCGAATCGTGATCGACAAGACGGGCAAGGTGACCGAGGCGAAGGCCGTTTCCGGCGCAGCACTGCTTCGACGGGCTGCCGAGGATGCGCTGCTTAGTCGGAGATACGAACCATCCAAGTTGAAGGGCCAGCCGGTGTCCGTCGAAATGCTGGTGACAATCCAGTTCCATCTCTGAGGCCGTTCCAAGAAATTTCGAATTTGCGGCGGCGGGCGTTTCGTGCGTGTTCCTCTTTGAAATCGACGCCGCTCGCGCGGTTGCTTTTTTTTCGTCTCTGTCATCCAATGGGATAGTTTTCGGCGACAGAAGCACTGTGTTGCCTGAGGTGATCCATGCGAGAAGCCGTGATTGTCAGTTCGGTACGGACGGCCGTCGGCAAGGCGCCGAAAGGAATGCTGCGCGCGACGCGACCCGATGATCTGGCTGCCACTGTCATCAAGGAAGCCTTGGCACGCGCAAAAGGACTCGATCCAAAGGAAGTTGAGGACGTAATCATCGGGTGCGCCATGCCCGAGGCCGAGCAGGGAATGAACATTGCGCGCATCGCTTCGCTGCGCGCCGGACTTCCCGTCACCACCGCGGCGATGACGGTCAATCGCTTCTGCTCTTCGGGTCTGCAGGCCATCGCGATTGCCGCCGAACGGATCATGGCCGGGCAGGGGGACGTGTCCGTCGCGGGCGGTGCGGAGTCCATGAGCATGGTCCCCATGGGCGGCCACAAAATCTCGCCGAATCCGTGGCTGATGGACCACTACCCGGATACGTACATCAACATGGGCTTAACGGCCGAAAATGTCGCCAGGAAGTACGGCGTTACGCGCGAGCAAGCCGATGAGTTTTCGCTCGCAAGCCACCAGAAGGCGCTCGCCGCGATTTCCGCGGGCAAGTTCAAGGACGAGATCGTGCCCGTCGAAGTGAGTGTCACCTCTCTGGAATTGGGCGCGAACGGTTCGAAGGGCGCCCAGACGAAAACTCATAAAGTTACCTTTGAGACGGACGAGGGGCCCCGCGCTGATACGTCACTCGAAGTGCTCGCAAAGCTCAGGCCCGTGTTTCATGCGCGGGGGGCCGTGACGGCAGGGAACAGCTCGCAAACAAGTGATGCCGCGGCTGCATCCGTTTTGATGAGCGCTGAGCGCGCCCGTGATCTCGGCTTGAAGCCGCTCGCGCGGTTCGTTGCGTTCGCGACGGCGGGCTGCCCGCCGGAAGAGATGGGACTCGGCCCCATCTACGCCATTCCCAAGGCGCTCAAGATCGCCGGATTGAAGCGCGATCAGATCGACGTCATCGAATTGAACGAAGCGTTCGCGGCGCAATCCCTCGCCGTAATCAAGTTGGCTGGGCTCGATCCGGCTCGCGTGAACGTGAGTGGGGGAGCGATCGCTCTCGGCCACCCGCTTGGCTGCACGGGGGCGAAGCTTACGGCCACGATTCTGCGCGAGATGGAACGCCGTCAGGCGCGCTACGGTATGGTAACGATGTGCATCGGCGGTGGGATGGGCGCGGCAGGAGTGTTCGAGCGCGCCGCGTAAGGGCGGAACCCATTAAGGGGGAAATCTCATGGCGATGACACCTGTCACGCAGTCACTGAATCGCGGCGGCGCTTTTCTTGTCGCCTCCACGAACCCCGAGGAGGTATTTACTCCCTCGGACCTCAACGACGATCAGCGCCTGCTTGGGAAAACCATCGAGGAGTTCGTCGCCAAAGAAGTCGTCCCGAATATTCCGGAGCTCGAGAAACATAAGCAAGGCCTGATGCCGCAATTGGTCCGCAAGGCCGGTGAGATCGGCCTCCTGGGAGCCGGTATTCCGGAAGCTTACGGCGGAGCGGCTCTCGACAAGATCTCCATGACCATCGTCTCGGAGAAACTGAGCGCGTACGCCGCATTCGTGGTTGCGTTCGGCGCCCACACGGGCATTGGCACGATTCCGATTGTCTATTTCGGCACCGAAGCGCAGAAGAAAAAGTATCTTCCGAAGATCGCCACCGGTGAATGGCTCTCCTGTTACGCACTCTCGGAGCCGCAGGCCGGGTCGGATGCGCTGGCCGCGCGGACTCGAGCCGTGCTTTCGCCCGACGGCAAGAGCTGGATCTTGAACGGGCAGAAGATGTGGATTTCGAGTGGGGCGTTTTCCGACATCTACATCGTCTTCGCCAAGGTCGATGGCGAAAAGTTCTCCTGCTTCATCGTCGAGCGCGGCACGCCCGGCTTTTCGATCGGCGCCGAAGAAAACAAAATGGGAATCCGCGGCAGCTCGACCGTGCCGCTGTTTTTCGAAAACGCGGTCATCCCCAAAGAAAATCTGCTGCATGAAATAGGGCGCGGCCACATCGTCGCATTCAACACACTCAACGCAGGACGCTTTTCACTGGGCGCGAGCTGCGTGGGCGGAGCCAAGCATGTGCTCGCCATCGCGTCCAAGTATTCAAAGGAGCGCGCAGCTTTCGGCAAGTCGATCTGCGAGTTCGGCCTGATCAAGGCCAAGCTCGGCGAAATGGCCATTCGCACCTACGCGCTCGAATCGATGATCTACCGGACCGCCGGGACGATCGAAGCGGCCGTCTCCACCGAGGGCAAGGACAAAGTCCAGCAGGCCATGCAGGTTCTCGAGGAGTACGCGATCGAGAGTTCCATCAGCAAGGTCGTCGGCAGCGAGACTCTGGACTATTGCGTCGACGAAGCCGTGCAGATTTTCGGGGGCTACGGCTTCCACGAGGACTACCCCGTGGCCCGGGCCTATCGCGACAGCCGCATCAACCGCATCTTCGAAGGTACGAACGAAATCAATCGCCTCGTGATCATCCAGATGCTGATGAAACGCGCGATGGCGGGCACGCTGCCGCTCATTCCCGCGGCCATGAAGCTCGGCGACGAACTGCTCGCGGGCCCGTCTTTCGAGGAGGCTCCGGCGGGGCCATTCGCACCTGAGGAGCGTTCGCTCGCACACGCCAAGAAGATTCTCCTTCTGGCGGCGGGAGCGGCGGTGCAGAAATTCCGCGATCAATTGGCCGACCAGCAGGAAATCGTTGGTTCGCTCGCGAATATCGTGATGGACGTGTACGCGATCGAATCATCCCTGCGGCGCGCGCAGAAATCCGCTTCGGCGCATGGCCAGGCCGCCGCCTTGATGGCGGACGCAACGCGCGCCTTCGCCTATGATGCGATGGACCGCATCGAGAAGGAAGCGCGCACCGCCCTCGTTGCGACTGTCGAAGGCGACATGTTGACCACGCAACTGGCCGCGCTCAGGCGCTTCGCGAAGCACGATCCGGTCGACACGATCGCGATTCGCCGGCGCGTGGCGGAGGCCGTGTTGTCCCAGGATCGGTATCCGTTCGAAGGACGCTGACCGCCCGGCACGAAACAAAATCGAATCGCCAGTTGGCGCAGGCATGAATTGGCGCCGCGGAGTGTCATCGTAAAGCTGTTTCAAAACCGTATACCCTTCCATATTGCGGAAACGGATTTCCATTTCTCTAATCTTAGAGTCGGCCAATACCGTTGGATTTCAATCAGTTAGCCACAGATTCCTTTGGTCTCTGCGTTGCATCTAAGTTAGATGGAGCGACTGAAAATTCGATGAAGCCTGTTCCAACCCGGCTGAGAGAAGTTGCCCGCACTCTGGCGGGAAAAGTGAAAGTCCGCAAGGGTGTGCTGTTGATTCTGGCGGTATTTTTCATCCTTCAGCTCTATTTCGTGCGGGAACTGCTCGCAGCGGAACTGATTTTCGGCGTCGGGTTCGCGGTGGTCCTTCTGCTCGGGGGTGTCTTCTACGTTGTCGGTAGTGTTGGCGAACGCGGCCTCGAATTGACGGAGGCAGGCGCCCGCGTGATTGCGAGTTCGGCGCGGCGTGGTTACGGCACACTCGAGGAAATCGGTAAAAAGCCGTTCCGCCATTCACATTCAGAGTCTGCCCGGTAATCGCCCTCGCCCGATCGGAGACAAGGAGAAGAGCGGCCGCCGCAATCTCTTGTGTGGTCGGTCTTCCTTGCAGGATCAAGTCGAGCACGTGCGCAGACCTTTCCCCGAGCCGCTTTTCGATCTCCTGCCACATCTGCGTGTCTCCCCGGGCCCTGGGCGTCCCCGGGGTTCCGGTGCCATTCTTGCTGAGTATCGCGTTGATTCCCGGGCGCCAATTGTCCGGTGGCCGTTCGCGGAGACGGTGCCGAACCGAAATCGCTTGACACGATGCGCGCTCGGGAATACCCTGCGGCGCAAATGTTACTGTTTGTGTAACATTCGAGCGGAGGGCGGCGGTGGCCTTGAAACAAAAAGGCCGGGTTACGAGGCGGTCGGTTTCTGATCGCGAGTTCGAAATACTACTGCGCCGCGCGTCAGAAAGCCTTAGTGCGCGCCGGTCTCGCCTGCTGAGGAAGAATCGAGCGACTCGAAGGGCTCCCGCTTCGGCCGCCTGAGTCATTTAGGGAAGATCGCCTTCTATTTTGCGACCCGCCTTCGTTGTGAATGATGGTATGCGCGCGTCCGGCAGGAGTGGCTCCGGGGCCTGGACTCGAACCAGGATAACCAGCTCCAAAGGCTGGCGTGCTACCAATTGCACTACCCCGGAGTAGCGCCAGAAAGTGTAGCAGACATCCTCCGATTTGTTCCTTCCGCACCGCACCGTTTGTTCTCTTGTTTGCTGCTCTGTCCCTAATTTGCTAGGCTTCTGAATACCTTCACAACGGAGAGGTGTCCGAGCGGTTTAAGGAGCACGCTTGGAAAGCGTGTGTTGGGGAAACTCAACCGTGGGTTCGAATCCCACCCTCTCCGCCACCCAGTCCAGTCCTTTCTCTATCTCCGCGTGTTTGGGCCGAAGGGGCAGCTTTTGCGCCCATATCGCAGCTGTTTGCTGACGTGCAAGCTTTCTCCCCGTCTGGGGAACCACTTGGGCGCCAAATCAATGCACTTTTCTCCGCCAGGCTAGTCAGCAGTTGAGTTTCGGCGACCGGCGAGCCCCGATTCGTCTGGCTGTGTTCTCTGGGCCATAGGCCGGTAGATGCGAGGACCCTTGAGCCATGATGTGTTTACGCAAAACGTAGAACCTTCTAACCCACTCCTTAGGAATCGTTAAGGGCTTTGTTATACCGTCCGTGCGACACTGTCACTGAAACACAAAGTCCATCCGGAAAGCAAAAAGATGTCGCCTTCGATACAGGTCTCGCACCCACAATCGGCTAGGAGAAGCGCGACGATGAATACCGCAAAGATTCTCTTAGTAGACGATGACCCGCCGGTTCGCCGTGCTTTGTGCACTACCCTGACGAGCGCGGGATACGTTGTTATGGAAGCGGGGACTGGGGAGGAGGCTCTGGAGAAAGTTCAAGCGGAAGGCGCTGTAGATATAGTCTTGTTGGATCTCAAAATGCCGGGCATTGGCGGGCTAGAGACATGCCGCAGGATCCGGAAAATCGTTGGTATCCCGATTCTGGTAATCAGCATCCTTCGTGATCCAGAAGACAAAGTGCAAGCATCCAACGCCGGCGCAGACGACTATCTCGTGAAACCCTTTGGTATCCAAGAGCTTCTATCGCGCATACGCGCGCTGCGACGAAGAACGGGTGGCAAGGAATCGATTCCCCCGTTCGAGGCCTGAGCCTTGAGGAACCTTGTATCGGCAGCGTACGCGCCTAACTCCCAAAGTCGGTTAACTGGACATATTCCGTACCAATGCTCTACTAATTCGTGCGGTTCATCTCCTCCGCAAGAAATCGTCGCCGGCCGATGGTGACCGACGGGGGTTCTGTATTGACGCAGCCGGCGTACGCCGACTAATGTACGATTGAGATCAGTCACTCATGAGAAGGTTGATACAACTCTTCGCGATCCTCTTCTGCATAGCGCCTTCCGTTCCCTCAGCGCTTGCTGGGAGCACCGAGCACCCGCGTCTGCCCGCGAAAATCCTGCAGGCAAATTCGGTTTACGTCGACTGCGTCTGCCCCAGGGGATTGGCCGTGGCGCAGGAAACCGCCGCGAAGCAACTCCAAGCTTGGGGACGCTTTCAGATCACGGAAAACCACCGGCAAGCCGATCTAATCTTTCTCTTCTCCGGGAACCCGTACCTCGGCGACTACCTCACTCGCGATGGTCCCGATAAGAGATACGTCTCGATTGAATTTACGATTATGACCGTCATCGATCCGAACACGGGTGAAAGTCTGTGGACCGATTCCAGGCGCTGGGGTAGCTTGCGCGTCAGCGGCGCCACTAAGGACTTGATCAACGAGCTTCGCCAGCAAATGGAAGACCAGATAACAAAGTGGACCCTGAACGACATTCTCATGTGCAGCGTGGCTCCCGTCTACGCGGGTTTTGGACGTCTTACGCCGGAAGAGGCGCTCGCGAAATCCGGCTCCGGACCCGGAATGGTCTCCGGCACAGCCGATCGCCTCATGTTGACCTCGCCCGACGCCCCGGGCTTTTGTAAGCGTGCCCAGTTCGTATTCAGCCCCGAGCGCCGAATCGTCGGCTTCGAAGTGTTCGCCTCCCGGGCAGATGCTCTGGATGTCAATGAGGTCCTACAGCGTGCGGAGCAGTTCGATTTTAGCGGTGGCAAACATGCCGGTGGCGATCAGGTCTACTTCATCGCTCAGAGCAAAGACAAGAAAGTATTGATCCAGTATGAAGTCGATAACCACAGATTGGTGCTATCGCGGGTCTCGTATTTTTACTAACAAACGAGACATTACTCTCCAGATGTTAGAGCACCATCCGAACGTCAGCGTAGGCCACATTCGGTGCGATGGGGGAATTCCATCGCTACAGCTCCATTCGCCGCTTACCAGCTTCTCGTGTACCCGACACTTGTGGTCGTATACCAGGGGGCCGTCACGATCTTATTGAACGTCTCTTGAATCCAAATGGAATTGTGTTCGTTGAAGTGAACCACTGCGCCTAGAGACTCACCGTTGTAAAAGTGATTCTGAACGTGGACATTTCCCGTGAAGCTGCTGATGCCCACTTGGACCCATGTGTAACCGCTAACCACCTTCGTCTTCGGCAGCCCAAAGTTCTTCATTACCCCAAAACTCTCGGTGTGAGAGCCGAAGTCGGAATGCCAAAAGCCGGAGCCGGCGTCCTCGTACGTATATGCAAACGTAAGTTCGTCTCCTATTGGGTCTTTCCTCAAAAAGCCGAAAGTGTGACCGATGCCAATGTTGTAGTTCGCCTTGGGAAGGAGTCCGGGGCGGACAAAATCAGACCCGAGCATAATGAACAGGTCAGTGCTTGTCCCCGCGTCCTGGGTAGTGCCCGCAGTTGAAGTCTGCGCCTGGTCCTGCGCGCTGCAGACCGCAGCCAAAAAGAACATAAGACTCACCGTAAGGACGACTTTTGCAACTTTCGTTGAAGAAGCAAAAACAGGCATTCGCGTCCTTCCCTCCGAAGAGTAATATTGAATTCGCCTCCTCAACAGGTTGAGGAGGTTATTTCCTAGTGCGAATGCTGGGTTCCTTTTCGTTGGGACTTTCGAAGCGATATCCTACCCAGGGCTCCGTCAAGATGTAGCGAGGCTTGCGCGGATCGGGTTCGATTTTCTTGCGCAACTGGTTGACGAGGACGCGCAGGGATTCCATCTCTTCTCCGTAATCCGGGCCCCACACCGTTTGGAGCAGCAAACGGTGTGTCAGAGTCTTCCCTTCGTTTGTCACAAGTTGCCGCAACAACGCGAACTCTTTCGGAGTCAGACGCACCGTGCGTCTCCTGGCCGCAACGGTGCGTCTCTCAAAATCGATCTGCAAGTCGGGCGAAACAAAGGCGGCGATATCCTCCGATCCGGCGCGGCGCAGAGTGGCTCGTATGCGTGCCGTGAGTTCTTCGGCCCCGAAGGGCTTAACGATGTAGTCGTCCGCTCCGGCGTCGAACGCCTGCACCTTGTCGCGCTCACTATTTCGCACGGTTAGCATAATGATCGGGACATCACTGCCACGCCTGATCTCCGCACAGGTTTCGAATCCCGACATGCCTGGAAGGTTCACGTCCAGTAGGACTAGCTCGACGCGCTCCTTGCGGATCAAATCGAGTGCTTCTTCACCCGTGCGTGCGTCCGTGACAACGAAGCCTTGTGATATTAAGATTGTGCGCAAAGCGCGGCGGATCTGCGGATTGTCATCAACGATCAGGACCGGTTCGCCATTCATGATTGCACCAGGCACCATCGCGTGGCAGCCAGGGGGCTTGGCAAGCTGCGCTCATCTCCTTCGTTTTCGTCCCGGACTTATGGATCAACTGCCCCGGCCATGGACAAGTGGCTCAAGCTTTCATTTTCGCTTGGCAGACTTCTGCACCACGGGCTCAAACCGGTAGCCGAACTGATGCTCGGTGTGGATGTAGCGAATACGGCCGGGGTCTTTTTCGATCTTTCTGCGCAACTGGTTGATTGTGACCCTAAGACGCTGTATGTCCCTGGAATGTTCAGGGCCCCATAAAGATAGGAGCAACGTGTGGTGTGAAACCGGCTTCCCTTCGTTCAGCACGAGATATCGTAAGAGCTCAAATTCAGTCGGTGTGAGATGCACTTGATCTGAATCGCCGACGACTCGACGGCGTTCAAAATCAATCTTCAAGCCGGAAGCTTCAAACGGAGGCATGGATTCCGAACCCGCCGTTCTTCGTCGCAGCGCGTGTATGCGCGATAGAAGCTCCTGGATACCGAAGGGTTTCACGAGATAGTCGTCTGCACCGGCGTCGAATGCTTGCACTTTATCTTCTTGAGTACGAAGGACGCTGATCACCAGAATCGGAACATCAAAGATTTTTCGAATTCTGCGGCATGCCTCCAGCCCGCCGATGCCAGGCATCTTGAGATCCAACAACACCATATCGACTGTGCCTTCCGCTTGTACTTCTTCCAGAGCCTCCTCGCCCGTCCGCGCTTCCACGACGACGTATCCGGCGCTGGTTAGAGTAGTCCGCAATGCGCGGCGAACCTGTGGATCGTCGTCAACCAAGAGAATCTTAGCGGTGTTCATCGTCGCGACCTCCCGGTACGGCGACGGCATGTGCGACACCTCGGTAGAATATGACATCTGCCTATAACAACCTCGACTTCATCTCTTCGGAAACTCAAAGGACAACATCCAGGGTATGAGAATCACACGCGAGGGATAAGAAAGCCGTTAGTGGTTCCTAAGGATTCCGTAAACTTCCCCGCCTTAAGAGAATCTACGTTTTTTCTAAGCGAATGAAGGGCGCACTTCGATTCGCACAATCACTTTATTGAGTTTGACCGTGCGAGCGACGCGCTCTATTTTGTAGCACACATTTTTCCCGTGACTCTGAAGATGAACGGCCAGAAGGGAGACCGGCTTGTGGAAGTAATGATTGACGCGCGACCAGTGAGGGGCCCGCAACGAACCTGCTGCAGGGGTTGTTGCGTTAGGACCGGCGATTGCGAGGGAGAGGCACTGGCCCCCGCGAAGTCAGGTTTACGAAATCCTTACGGCGTGCTGATGTGTTTCATAAACGGGAGGATGTGGAATAGGGGGCGACGTAAAGAAAACATCAGCGCTACATCGGCTGTGTTTTGCACAACATTGATTTGATCGGTTCCAAGAGTGAAATTGCGCGGCCTTAGCGAATATTGGGTCGCGACAAAAGGGAGCGCCTCAATGAAGAGTGTTTTACAGAAGGCCGTCGTCGTTCTTGTCCCGACGCTGAGCCTCGCTTTGCCAATGATGTGTAGCGCCCAGGAAGCTAGCAGTCGTGCCGCGGTGCCCGTGTCTCTCGTTCCTGCGTACAACCAACCAATCGTGGGCAGCGAGCTTCGCGGGACCACGCAGAATGCGAAAGGTCTGCCGCTATCCGGAGTGCAGGTTGTGATTCACGGCGTGGACGATAATTCCGATCGCACACTCGTGAGCGGCAACTCTGGGACTTTTGTCGTGGAGGACCTGAAACCCGGCCGTTACCAAGTGACGGCGAGCAAGGCCGGCTTCACTCGTTCGCTGACGAGCACCGTCGACGTCGCGGCGCAACAGAGCCTTCAAGTGAATCTGACGTTGTCGGAGAACTCGTCGGCGCAGCCCGCATCCTCAGACACAACGGCCCACCCCGCCGCGCCTTCGTCAACTCAGGCGCGGGCCAGCGATGCAGAGGCAGGACAATTGATCGCCTCTAACGCGACACCCGCTCCGGCAACCGCGGCGACTGGAGCGCCCGAAACCGCGGCCACCGATACACCGGCGGCGAGCTCGTCTGAGACGGAAGTGCCAGCCGCAATCACGAAGGAGTTGGAGTCCATGGAAGCTCGCATCGAGGAACTCGAGGCAACTCTGAAGGCCCGCGATGCAGCAGCCGGAGCGGTAGCGCAGCCAACCGCGGCTCCGATCGGTACGCCCGCAACGCCAAATGCGGTCGAATCGAATTCTTCTTCATCGAGCGCCTCGCCCGCCCAGGCCCCGGCCGAAAAACCAAAACCAGCGGATCCCTTTTCGAAGGATGACTGGACTTGGCTGAACGGTAACTCGCGCAACCACGATGAGCCGCTCGCTATGAAATACTTTACGCCGGAAATCAGATGGGACAGCAATTACATCGAAGATTACAACCAGCCGAAAGACCACACGATGGGCGGAGCGACTGAAAGCTTCCGGAACGGCGAGTTTCAGTTGGAGCAGGTGAGCTTCGGCGGCGACTTGCGCGTGGATAACGTTCGCGGCCGGATCTTGACCATGGGCGGATTATTCGCAACCACGACGCCACGCAATGACGGCAGCTTCGGAGTCGGCCAATGGGATCTCCGCGGCGCCTACAAATACTTCTCGGAAGCGTGGGGCGGGTATCACTTCAACGTGAACCATGGGCTCAACATCGATGCGGGAATCTTCGTGTCGTACATTGGTCTCTTCAGCTACTACAACTTCGACAACTGGACGTACCAACCCTCGTTTGTTTCCTCCAACACGCCATGGTTCTTCAATGGATTGCGGATACAGTGGTTCCCCAAGGAGAATCTGAAGATTGAGCCCTGGATCATCAACGGGTGGCAATCCTATGCCAAATACAACGGCCACCTAGGATTGGGAGGACAGATTCTGTGGCGTCCGCATCCTTGGCTCTCGTTCGTCTTTAACAATTACGGCATGGGCACGGATACGCTGGGTGTGCCCGGACGCTCGCGCATACATACCGACGACAGCATGGAAGTCAGGTACTACCATCACCCGGAGAAGCTCTTGGACAGTATAGCGTTTTCCGTAACGGGCGACCTGGGATGCGAATATGGCGGTTCGGCGCCGGGCACGATCGTCAGCTGCCACAATGATAGTCACGGCCATCCAAAGCAGATGTTTGCGGGCTGGATGCTCTACAACCGCTTCCAGTTCCACAAAGACCTGTTTGGTATAACGCTCGGCGGGGGCGTGTTGGACAACCCGGGCCGCTATCTCACGTTGCTCCCGCCCATCGCTGGAGCAGACGCCGTCTCCGGATCGCCGTACTTCCAGGCGTTCCCCGGAAGCATTTACAAGGCCTGGGACAGCACCGTTACTTTCGACTGGATGCCGTCTCAGTTCACTACCTTCCGGTTTGAGACAGGTTACCGCTACGCGAATGTGCCGTACTGGACAGGTCGAGAGGGAATTACGCCACCTGGCTTCAACGCCAGTTTCCCCATTAACCCTGCGGACTTCGTCTGCGCCAACGGCACCAGCTCCGGGATAGCGGCGGGGGGTGCAACAAACCCCAATGGCAGCATCCTGTCGGATCCGAATATAGGGGCAGCGGAAGCGGCCTGCGGTACCCCCGGTAGCCTTAGCGGTGTCTGGCAGCCGGATATGCGCAAGAGCCAGTGGGAAAACACCATCGCCATCATGGTTAAGTTCTAACGGATGACATGGGAAGCGTACACACGGACAACGCCGGAGTCAGCTTCGACTCCGGCGTTGTCCGGAAGTCTTTCAATTCCCTTCGCTCGACGAATGATTTTACGAAGGCCTTACGCGTTGCTTACTCATTCCGTAGATGCGCCCGTATTCAATAGGCTAGGGCAATGAGACAAGACAGTTTTCCTCGTGATCCTCTGGCACTCTTGCGCAAAGCAATCCCGATGCTTTTCGTCCTGGGCATCGCTCTTCTATTATTTGCGCGGAGCGCGCAAACCGGCAGCGATCGAGGCTCGGCAACGGCACTCTCGAGCAAGATTTCCGCCTCGCCAATGGCGCCTGCTCTGGGGTTTGCGATGGCGGACTTTACGGGCGACAGTCACCCGGACCTCGCAACCGCAGAATTGGACCGATTTGATTCACCGAGCGCGCACTATTCGATCGAAATTCGGTTAAGCGAGGGCGGGCGCCAGTCTTTGAGATTGACTGCTCCGTTCGGCGGTCTGCTCTTAACACCCAAGGACGTAACCGGCGACGGGAATTTGGACTTAATCGTCCGCTCTGCCCCGTCGCACGTCCCGGTGGCTATCTTCTTGAACGACGGGCGCGGTCATTTTTCTCCAGCGGCACCGGCAGCTTTTGCGCAAGCCTTGAGGGAAGTGCCTTACGAGTTGGCGTTCACGGCGGATCAAACCTACTTCAGCGCAACGCTCATCTCTCCGGGATCCTATACGATCGCGTGTCGAAACCTGTCTGTCCGCAATCCACAGTTGCAAGACGGCGTGCTCTTGCCCACGAATTTCGGTGTTCCATCCCATTTGTTTCTACCTTTTGGTTCGAACCGAGCCCCACCGGCCGTCGCATAGCGTTAATTCATACCTCAGCGAGTAGTTACGGACGATGTTAGTGACGCCGGACTCTGAGGGTGTATCCGAGTCGTATGCAAAAAGCAGTAGATACGTTTTTAGCGGGAGGTAAAGATGCGCAGCACTGATCTCCAACGGCTATGGCCTCTTCTAGCCCTAGCCGTGGTCGCAGCCCCGTTCATGTCCGGTTGTGGCTCGAAGGACAACGTGGCGGCAGAAGCGCCGCCGCCAGCCCACGTGATTCCCGGAGTGGACGTCTCCGACTTCGCGGTGGAGCATCCGGAGCAGTATCCGTTCGCGACGGCAACCCAATACCAGGCCCCATCGCAACTTGTCGTGAACGGTTCCGTGTTTCCGGACATCTCGCGGACCGTTCCGGTGATTTCGCTCGCCTCCGGCCGCGTGGTCGACATTCGCGCGCGCCTCGGCGACACGGTGAAGAAGGGCCAGCTCTTGCTGCGCATTCGCAGCGACGACATTGCGGGAGGCTTCGACGCCTACCGCAAGGCCATCGCCGATGAACTTCTCGCGCGCAAGCAACTGGATCGAACGAAGCTGCTGTACGAACACGGGGCCATGGCGCAGCAAGACGTGGAGGTCGCGCAAGACAATGAAGACGACGCCAAGACCACCCTCGATACCGCGACCGAGCATCTTCGCCTGCTAGGCAGTGACCCCGATCAGCCGGCGGGAATCGTCGATATTGTTGCTCCCGTCTCGGGCGTGATCACCGATCAGGAAGTTACGAACGCGGCGAGCGTGCAGGCCTACTCTGCGCCGAACCCGTTCACGATTTCGGACCTGACCACCATATGGATTGTTTGCGACGTTTACGAAAACGACATTCCCAGCGTGCATATGGGGGAACCCGCCGAGGTTCGCTTGACCGCATATCCAAACCAGGTCTTCAAGGGCAGGATCAGCAACATCGGATCGATTCTCGATCCGAATATTCGCGCGGCCAAGGTTCGCATTGAAATAGCCAACCCGGGGACGATGCGGCCCGGCATGTTCGCCACGGCCACTTTCTACAGCACCCAGAAGCAGACGTTCACGGCGGTTCCGGCCTCCGCGATCGTGCATCTGCACGACCGCGATTGGGTCTTCATCCCTAGGCAGGGCAAGTTCCACCGGATAGAGGTCGTCAGCGGCGAACAGTTGCCGAACCAGATGCAAGAGATTCTATCCGGGCTGCAGCCGGGCCAGCAAGTCGTGACAAACGCCATTAATCTCCAAAATGCGATCGACAATGAGTGACGCTGTACCCCAGGACTCGAGGAAGAAACGATGATTCGCACGCTCGTAGATTTTGCACTCAGCAATCGGTTTGTGGTGCTTGCGATTGCGGTTCTGTTGCTCGGCTGGGGTGCGTTTTCCTTTCACAGCCTACCCGTCGAGGCGTATCCGGACATCGCCGATAATTACGTACAAATTATCAGTCAGTGGCCAGGCCGATCCGCCGAGGAAATGGAACAGCAGGTATCGGTTCCGATCGAAATTCAGATGAATGGGATTCCGCATTTGACGACCCTGCGGTCGGAATCGATTTTTGGCCTTTCCCTGATTACGTGTATCTTCGACGACCAATCGGTCAACGACTGGAACCGCCAGAAGGTCCTCGAAAGGCTCACGCTCGTTACGGTGCCACAGGGTGTCCAGCCTCAAATCGGCACGGACTGGAGCACCACCGGCCAGATCTACTGGTATACGCTGCGGAGCACAAATCCGCAGTATGACCTGATGAATTTAAGGAGCATCGAAGACTGGACTCTCGAAAAGGAATTCAAATCCGTTCCGAACGTGGTCGACGTAAGCGATTTCGGCGGCACCGCACGTGAGTATCAGGTGCGCGTGGACCCGAACAAGCTCGTGTCTTACGGGTTGAGCATCGGCCAGGTTGAGCAGCAGCTTTCCATCAACAACGTGAATGCCGGCGGCAGCTTCGTTGAGGCGGGTCTGCAGCAGCTGAACGTCCGGGCGCTCGGACTCTACCGCAACGTGCAGGATATCGAGCAGACGGTGCTGACGACCCAAAATGGGATCCCGCTTCGGATAAAGGACATCGCGACCGTGGACTGGGGCCCCAGAATTCGACTGGGGCACATGGCTCGAGCCACCCATCGCGCCGATGGGGTGATTGTCGACGAAGATGACGTGATCCAGGGCAGCGTGCTGATGCGCAAGGGGGCGGAAGAAGGCCCAACTCTCGAAGGGATCCACAAGAAAGTGCAAGAGCTCAACGATCACATCCTACCCGAGGGTGTGAAGATCATCCCGATGCTGGATCGGGCCGATCTCCTTCGTTATACCCTGCATACCGTAATGGACAATCTTGGCGAGGGCATGATTCTGGTTACGATCATCCTGCTCTTTTTCCTTGGCAATGTTCGTGCCGCCTGCATCGTCGCGTTGACGATTCCGTTTTCGCTGTTGTTCGCCTCGATCTGGCTGGATTTGAGCCACATTCCTGCAAACCTACTTTCTCTCGGAGCGCTCGATTTCGGAATGGTCGTGGACGGAGCCGTCGTGATGGTGGAGAACATCGCCCGGCACTTGAGCCACAATCAAAACGGTTCTGGCCCCCCCAAAACACCTGCGGCGATGATCCGGGAAGCTTGTCACGAGGTCCAACGCCCCGTGTTCTACGCCATCGCCATTATTATTACCGCCTACATGCCAATCTTCACGCTGCAACGCGTGGAAGGTCGTTTGTTCAAGCCCATGGCTTGGACAGTCGCGTTCGCTCTACTCGGCGCCATGACTTTCTCGATCTTGATTGCACCGGTTCTGGCCAGCTTCCTGTTTCGCGGTGGAGTGAAAGAGTGGCGCAATCCGGTCATGGCTTTTCTCACCGAACGCTATCGGAAAGGCTTGCGCTGGGCTGTCGAGCACCGCGTGATTACGGTGGGCGTCGGAGTAATTTCCTTGGTAGTCGCGTTGTTTCTGACTTTTAGCGGAGTCATCGGCTCGGAGTTCCTCCCGCATCTGGATGAAGGCGCGATCTGGGCGCGCGGTGAGATGGCCAACAGCATCGGAGAGACGGAAGGCACACGCTTCACCACGCAATCCCGTTACATCTTCGCCTCGTTTCCCGAGGTCACCACGGTCGTTTCTCAATCCGGAGCGCCCGACGACGGCACCGACACGGGAGGATTCGGCAACACGGAGTATTTCGTTGACCTGAAGCCCAAGGAGCAGTGGCGGCCGGTCTTTCATCGAAATAAGGATGAGCTCATCGCGGCGATGAATCGCGAGCTTCAAAAATACCCGGGCGCCTTCTGGAATTTCTCCCAGCCCATTGAGGACAACGTCGATGAGACGGTTAGCGGCACGAAAGGCGGACTAGCGGCCAAGCTTTACGGACCGGACTTGCAGGTTCTCGAGGAAAAGGGCGAAGAGATCAAGAATGTCATGGCCCAGATTCAGGGGATCAAAGACCTGGGGCTCCAACGCGACACTGGCCAGCCGAATCTCGATCTCACCGTAGACCGCCAAGGCGCGGCGCGGTTTGGCATCAATGTGGCGGACATACAGGACGCCATCCAGACCGCCGTCGGCGGTAATCCGGTGAGCCAAGTCCTGCAGGGTGAGGAAGTCTACAACGTGGTTGTGCGCTATCAGAAACCGTTTCGCGATTCGAAGGAGGCAATTCAGAACATTCGCCTGCTCTCTCCCTCCGGCGAGCGCGTCTCGCTGGCTCAGTTGACCAAAGTTCAGGTTCGGGATGACGCGTACGACATCTACCGCGAAGCGAATTCTCGCTATGTGGCCATCCGTTTCGAAGTCCGTGATCGCGATCTGGGGACTACGGTCCGGGAAGCCATCGACAAGATCAACAAGAACGTGCAACTGCCGCGAGGGTACCGTCTCCAATGGGCGGGCGAATACGAGAGCGAGAAACGCGCTGAAGCAAGGTTGCTCTTCATCGTGCCCCTGACGATCCTTTTGATCTTCATCATTCTCTATACGATGTTTCGCTCCTTCAAATGGGCGCTGCTGATTCTCGCCAACGTGGCGATGGCTCGCATTGGAGGCTTGCTCGCTCTCCTTGTGACCGGCACATTCTTCAGCGTGTCTTCCGGTGTTGGCTTCTTGGCGCTGTTCGGCGTCTCGGTTCAGACGGGGGTCATCATGCTCGAATACATCAACCAACTCCGCGCTCGCGGCTACACGATTCCGGAAGCTGCCGTCGAAGGCGCGATCCTGAGGCTTCGTCCCATCATGATGACCATGCTCGTGGCGACTCTCGGCCTGTTGCCTGCGGCGATGTCGCACGCCATCGGGTCGGACTCCCAGCGCCCCTTCGCCATCGTAATCGTCGGTGGCCTGATCGCGGATCTGGCGCTGAGCATCTTCTTACTGCCGACGTTGTACGTGTGGATCGCCAGAGAAGGTGACAAGCTTCCGCTGCCGGAGGAATCCATTGAGAGCTAATCCTGCTGTTTTCGACTTCCGAAAAATGCGATTGGCTGCGGTCGCGTGTGCGACTCTTGCTTGTGCCCTGGCAGCCCCAAGCGTCCTACTGGCCCAAGGGCCTGTAAGGATCACGCTCGACGATGCCATTCAATTGGCCCTGAAGCACAATCACAACCTGTTGGCGGCCCAAACGATAATTCAGCAGGACGAAGCCCTGGAAACACAGGCGAACCTGCGGCCGAATCCAGCGCTCTTCAGCGATTGGGAATACCTACCGCTCGGCTCGCCCTCAGATCAAAACTCGAGGCTCTATCCACCAGGTGAGCCTCTAAGCCAATATCTGCACGACAATACGGAAGCCGACCTGGGACTTAGCTATCTGTTTGAGCGAGGCAAAAAACGCCAGCACCGCCTCCAGGCAGCGAAAGACGTCACCGCGCAGGCGCGCTCGCTCGTGGCCGATAACGAGCGCACTCTGACTTTCAACGTTGCGTCTCAGTTCTTCAATGTCCAATTGGCCGAATCGACCCTCGAACTCGCCACGAAAGATGTGGACAGCTTTCGGAAAACCGTGGAAATCAGTGAATACCAATACAAGATCGGCGGCATGAGCGAGGGTGATTTTCTTATGATAAAGCTCCAGTTGTTGCAGTATGAGAGCGACTACCAACAGGCGATACTTGCCAAGGATCAGGGCCTCGACGACCTGCGAAACATGCTCGGGTACGAATCGGTGCCCGCCGATTATGACGTTGCCGGACCGTTCGATTATCAGCCGCTGAAGGCCAGCCTCGAAGACTTACAAATGAAGGCTCTGCAGAATCGCCCGGACCTTCGGGCGGCGCAGCAGGGCGTCACCGCCGCTACGAGCCAGTGGGAATTGCAAAAGGCGGATGGCAAAGTGGACGTCACTGGTCAGGGCAACTATTCGCACGTCAACGGAATCAACGCCGCGACAGTCTACGTAAGCGTTCCACTCCCGGTCTTCAATCGCAACCAAGGCAATATCGCCCAGGCGCGTTATGCGATCACGCAAACGCAGGAGCAGGAGAAGGCGACAAACGAGCAGGTACTGACGGACGTGCACGACGCCTTCGGAGGGCTTAAGGAGAACGATGCGATCATTGTCCTGTATCGCTCGGGCTATCTCGACGCGGCGGTAAGGGACCGCGATATCGAGGAATTCGCCTACCAACATGGTGGCGCGAGCCTGCTCGATTGGCTCAACGCCGAGCGAACTTATCGGGCGACGGAGCTCGCCTATCGCCAGGCGCTTGCGTCTTATCTAACGGCGCTGGAGCAGCTCCGCGAGGCCGTCGGTACGAGGACCTTGCCGTGATCCCACTCCGACTGGTTGATGTCGGGTCTCGCCTGGCGAGAGGACCTGCGAAAGGAGCCCACCGTTGAAGAGGGATGAGGTTCGAACACGAGTTCACCAGATCGGCATCGTGCCGGCAGTTCGCGTATCGTCGGAGCATGTGGCACGCTTCGCCGCCGAGGCTGTAGCGAGTGGCGGAATTCCGATCGTAGAAATCGAGATGACCGTACCGGGTGCGATCAGCGTGATCCACTACCTTGTTGAGAACATACCCGATATGGTCGTCGGAGCGGGAAGCGTCTACGACACGGAGACGGCCCGCCGCTGCTTAGGCGCGGGCGCGAATTTCCTGACAACCGACGGGCTCGACCTGAACATCGTTGAATTCGCGAACAAAGAGGAGATAGCCGTGTGGCCCGCCGCGCTCACCCCGACCGAGGTTATCACCGCGTGGAAAGCTGGTCCCGATTTCGTGAAGGTTTTTCCCTGCGCCCCGGTAGGCGGCGACAGCTACATCAGGATTCTCAAGAAGGCGTTCTCGCATATTCCTCTGATCGCAGCCGGAGGTGTAAACCAACTGACAGCTCAGAAGTTCATAGTGGCAGGTGCCAGTGCGCTCGGCGTGGGCAGTGAGCTAATCCCAGAGGATGCTCTTCGGCTCAAGCAATCGGAACGCATTCGTGAGTTGGCATACCGGTTCGTGAGATTTGTCAATGATGGCCGTGATCACCTCGCGGCGCTGAAGAAAGCTTCCCGACCCGTCTAGTAGGTCTCTTCAGTTAAACGGGAAGGAGTCGCGATAAGTGAAAAGGGAAGAAGTTCGGAACAGGATCGAGGAAATAGGAATTGTCGCGGCGATTCGGGTAGATTCCGGGGAGAATGCCCTGTTCGCTGCCGAAGCAGTCCACCAGGGTGGTATTCCGATCGTTGAAATCGCGTTGACGGTGCCTGGAGCCACGGAGGTGATCTCTCACTTGGTACAGCAGAATTCACAGCTAATTGTGGGGGCAGGGAGCGTATTGAATGCGCAAATGGCGCAGACCTGTTTAGATGCAGGGGCGCAGTTCCTCACTAGTGACGGGCTGCATCTAGCGCTAGTCGAATTTGCTGCAAGAAAAGGAGTTGTCGTATTTCCGGGAGCCCTCACACCTACCGAGGTCATCACAGCGTGGGAATCTGGGTGCGATTTCGTTAAGGTCGTGCCCTGCGCGCACATTGGCGGAGAAAGCTACATTAGATCCGTCCATAGAATGTTTCCGCATATTCCTCTGATCGCCGCGGGCGGAGTCAATCAAGAAACCGCCTCACGATACATCTTGGCGGGCGCGGCTGCGTTGGGGATCGGCAGTGAACTCATTCCCGCAGAGGCCATCCAGCGTAGGCAAGCGGACCGGATCCGTGAGCTAACCCACAGATTCGCAGGTTTTGTCAAAAGCGCTCGTGAAGGGAAGCCTCCGCAGCGAGAAGGCACGTACATCGGGTAACGGCACGCACGTGCTTTCCGATGTGTAGGGCTCCCCGCTAATTTAGACGTTCAGGGCCTCGTTTTTAGTTAGAGCTGCAAAAGCCAAGAAGGCCTCGTGCGGGGTGCGGTTTTCGACTCCGCGGTGAGGCCGGTCGTGATTGTA
>JBEKNB010000012.1:0-108400 GCA_049523255.1 Candidatus Acidiferrales bacterium
GGGTTGTTCTTCGACAGCACCTTCGTGATCGCCGCCGTCAACGTCGTCTTCCCGTGGTCGATGTGCCCGATCGTCCCCACGTTTACGTGCGGCTTACTCCGCTCGAATTTCTCCTTCGCCATCTCGCGTCACCCTCGTGTCAGGACTTCGCGCCCACTGCCGCGTCCTGCTTCTTGCCCGCTGCTCAGTTCGCCGCCACGCGCACGATGGAGCGGGGGACGGGATTCGAACCCGCGACCATCTGCTTGGAAGGCAGAGACTCTACCCCTGAGTTACCCCCGCTCATTCCAGAACGACCTCGCCGCCACCGATGCCTATGGAGCCTGGGACCGGGATTGAACCGGTGACCTCGTCCTTACCAAGGACGCGCTCTAC
This sequence comes from Candidatus Acidiferrales bacterium, assembly GCA_049523255.1. Classification (GTDB taxonomy): domain Bacteria; phylum Acidobacteriota; class Terriglobia; order Acidiferrales; family UBA7541; genus Palsa-295. The sequence continues at coordinate 376 of JBEKNB010000012.1, forward strand.
CAACTGAGCTACCCAGGCCCGAACCGGTCTCCCCGTCATATCTTTCTTGCTCGCGCCTCGAAAACGCCGCCGGGGCCGCCGCGCTTCCAAACCACCGATTGCTTTCCTACGACCACGCACTCCACGGGACGCTGGTGGACGGGGGAGGATTCGAACCTCCGTAGCCCGCAAGGAGCGGCAGATTTACAGTCTGCTGGTTTTAGCCACTCACCCACCCGTCCCGGAAAACGTCCGGAACGCCAACGCCGCGTCCGGCAAAACGACTCAGGACACAAGACTCGTGTCCCGCGAACCTGACCAGAGCTGAACCGGACTGCTGTACGGGGTACTCTGTAATGGAGAAAAGGCCCGTGTCCGAAGACACCAGCCCTATTCGATTGTGTCGCGAGGAATCCGTCTGTCTCCCTAAACCGAAAAATCCCGGCTCCCTCAAACTCAGCTGGCGGAGGGATTTGAACCCCCGACCCTCTGATTACAAATCAGATGCTCTACCAACTGAGCTACGCCAGCCCTGCGCAAACCGAGCAAAATTATCACAGAGGCAATCAAATTGCAAGCGTGTTTCCTAACGCCCAGCAAACACCTTGCCACCATTGGAGTTACTCGTCCAGATTCCACAACGCCGATGCCCTATTGGACAGCGGGTCTTGCAAACTGGCTATCGTCGAGCGAAACATTGTGGTGCATCTCGTTGATCTGGATTGTAAGCGTTGTCTCGCTCGTTTTCTGGTGAATCGTAAACGGCAGCTTGATTCCATCCACGTCCCGGAAGTCTTCAAAGTCCTCGACGGAGTCGATCGGCCCGTTCGGTCCGTGGCGGTGGCTGATGATGCGAACCGGCAGCCCGGTCACGGTGTCGAAAAATATTCTATCCGGATCGCCCTCGGCCGTTGCAGCTTCCACGACGTATGCGTCTCGATCACCGACCTTCTCGATTCCCGTCACCGTCAAGCTCGTGTAGAGCTTTTTCAAATCGAGTGGATGATAGAAGTCGGCGTCGCGGCGCGTTTCCGCAAGTTCCGCACCGGACTGCTCACGAACGCCGTTTTCCGGGTCGTCGGTCCATCCGATAGTTCCATCAAAAGCCTGGCGGAAAGATGCGCCCGCGATCGTGATGACGGACAGGATCCGGTCCGGCGCCTTTTCGTCAATCTCGATGGTACCGGACAGATTCATGGAAGCCACCTCGATCGTTCCCTTGGACACGCGCGACGTCAGCTTCTGCCACGCGGCACGCCCGCCCGTGGCTTCGAAATAACGATTGAGAATCTGGTCGGTGGTCGGCGTTACCGCCGACGGCGAGGGCGAATGCTGCACCGACCGGCCGGGCACAGCGAAACCAAACGCCAGCCAGATGCCCACGGCGGCGAGAAATCGCACCGATCGTAGAGCGCGCCTGCCCTCGATGGGATCGCCCGGCCGAAAAGTTGGTTTACGGTTCACCAGGTCTCCCGGCTTCGAATGATTCCTTCTCGATTTCGTTCGCAATCGGGCGACGAGGCATTAAACTTATCGCCATGCCGCCGTCGGCCACAAAGCGCGCGCTGATCGCAATCGTTTTGTTCCTCTGTCTCGCCGGTGTGGTCGCCGGATTTTACATTTACCGGCTGCACCGCGCCCTTCCTCCAGCGAGCGCAGGGATCACGCCAGACATTGTAAGCGAACTCCCGCCGGATGCGCCGGGCGTTGCTTATATAGATGTGGCGGCGCTCCGCAAGATGCAAGGTTCAATGTTCGCGGGGATATTGGGCCTCGCGGGCCCCGGTCCGGCCGAGGACCGCGAATACCAAGATTTCGTTCGCGCAACCGGCTTTGACTACACGCGCGACCTCGACCGCGTCGCGGTCGCATTCTGGCCGGCGAGCTACCTGGCGCCGTCCCGCAAAGCCGACGCGAACCGGACCGTGGCGATCGCCGACGGACGTTTCGACCAGCAGAAAATCGAGGCGTATTCCCTACGCACTGGCAGAGTTTCAACCCATGGAACGCAATCGGTCTACGAAGTTCCGGGAAGCCCACCCGTAGCATTCGAGTTTCTCTCGCCCACGCGCATACTTCTTACAAGCGGAAAGGACGCTGCGAGCCTGCTCAATCCATCGAATCCAACCGCCCGCGACCCGGCGATGCAGGCGCGGATCATTCGCGTGGCCGCCGCGCCGATCTTCGCCGTCGCTCGCACGGACAATCTGCCCGCAAGCGTTTATCAAACGTTCCGGAATTCCCCGCAGCTCGGACAGATTGCTCGCAGCATCCAGAGTCTCACGCTGGCCGGTCAGCCGGCAGGCGAAATCGTCCCGATCATGCTGGAGGGCGAATGCGATTCAACCACGGACGCCCTCGAAATCTCCACGCTCCTCGACGGTTTTCGTATACTGGGCTCCATGGCGCTCATGGATCCCAAGACGCGGCGCCAGATGACCAAGGAACAAGCTGCATTTCTCACGGCGGTCTTGCGAGAGGTCAAAGTCACGCATGAACGCCGCTGGGTGCGGCTCACGCTCAACGTGACACCCGCCATGCTCGCGCCACCCACTCATGCCTCGAACCACTGATTTAGGGCGCGACTAGGGCAGGGTAAAGGCAATGACGGAATCGCCGGGCGCATCGTTGAAATAGCCGTCGACTGCGACAATCCCGGGACCGCCAAACGCCTCCACCACGACATACTGCTTGCCGTTGCGTCCCTTGTACGTCACCGGGATCGTATGCGCGCTGGCGTCCATCTTCTCGGTCCACAACTCCTTGCCCGTGCGGGCGTCGAAGGCCCGGAAGCGGCCATCGTTTGTCGCGCCAATAAAAATCAATCCGCCGCCGGTAACGATCATCGCGCCGGTGTTGGGCGCACCGGTGTGCGGAAAGCCCTTCTCCGCTAGAGCGTCGACGGTTCCGAAAGGAACTCGCCAGACAACGTCGCCGGTCTTGGCGTTGACAGCAAAAATCTCAGCCCACGGCGGCTGGATACACGGCCAGCCGTTCTTCGGGTCCCAGAATCGAGAGCCATACCGCGAAGGACCACCCGGAAAAACCTTGTCGTACGGTCCGCCGAAGGAGTTTGGTTTATCCGCCTTGACGATTCGGCCGGTCTGTCCGACGTTGAATACCGTCGTACCGAAAACGTAGCTGAGCTTGGGATCGAAGGCGACGCCTCCCCAGTTTCCGGAACCTTCCCGCCCGGGGAAAATGACCGCCATCTTGCTCGGGTCGATGCTGTACGGCATGAACGGCCCGATGTTGTAGAGATTGTTCTTCTCCCAAAAATCCTTGCAGTACGCGGCGTGTTCGGGAGTCAGATTGTAGAGATCGTCCTTCGTGATGCTCATGGGAGCGAGCGGCGGAGGCTTCAACGGGTAGGGCTGCGTGGGCGAAGTTTCCTCTCCCGGAACGTCCGTCTGCGGAACCGGACGCTCCTCCATTCCGAAGACCGGCTTGCCGTTCGTCCGATCAAACATGAATAGCAAGCCCTGCTTGCTGAATTCGGCGACGGCCGGAATCGTCTTTCCGTCGCGCTTGACGTCGAAGAGCGTCGGCGCGCCGGACACGTCCCAGTCCCAGAGATCGTGATGCACGAGTTGTTGATACCAGACGAGCTTGCCGGTGCTGGCGTCGAGCGCGACGACGCTATCGCTGTAGAGAGTGTTCCCCAGCCGCCCACCGCCATAGAAGTCCGGGCCTCCCGTCGGAGCGATAGGCACGTACACGAGGCCGCGCTCCGGATCGAGCGTCATGAAGCTCCAGACGTCGGTGCCGCCATGAACGTCCCAACTGTCGCCTTTCCAGGTTTCGTGTCCAGGCTCGCCGGGCTGCGCCTTTGTGTTGAAAGTCCAGACCAGATTGCCCGTATGGGCATCCCAGGCCCGCACCATCTGAACTCCGTTTTCGCCGGTGATGATCAGGTCGTGATAGACGACCGGAGCCGCCGACGGAGCCACGCCGGGCACAAAGCCGTCCCGGCCGAAGCCATGTGCGAGCTTTCCAGTCTTTGCGTCCAGGCCTAACATTTGCCGGCCGGAAACGCCCAGAAACAACCGGGGACCTGTCTGCTTGTCGCCCGGCCAGTACGCCAGACCGCGGCGCTGCGTTCCCTTCGTCTCGTATTTCCACATCTGCCGGCCCGTCTCGGGGTCGAGGGCGTAAACATTCTTGCCCGCGTCGAAATACATCACGCCGTCGATCACAAGCGGCGCGCCTTCGGAATTGATATCGCCGTTGCCGTCGCCCGTGTGAAACGTCCACGCGCGGCGGAGCTTCGTCACATTGTGCGTGTTGATCTGCGAGAGAGGAGAGTACCGCGTCGATTGGGGATCGGAGCCGGGATAGCGCCAATCGGTCTGCGCTCGAAGCGCTGTGGGCAGCAACACAAGCGCAAGGATCGCGAGACAGATGTCCCCGGCTGGAACGCTGCTGGACTGCTTCGTTGAACACCCTGGCCGCATTGGCAAACGACCGCGCGGCCGGCTAATGGGAAGGCCCGAGCAACGGCGTCACGTCATGCTCCATGTCCGCGAGGGACAGCGCCTTCTGGTAGAAATGCGCTTCTTTCCCGTCGCGATCGTAGATCGTGGTCATGGGCAGGCCTTCGCCCATGGACGCCCAGCGCGGGTCGATGGCCTTGTAAAAGTCGTCATCAGTCGAGGACGCAATGTACACGGCGAAGGGAGGTTTTTGCTCCTGCAGGTACTTGAGCATCTCCGCTTTCTCGGAAGCATCGGAAGCGTCGTTCATCGACACCTCGACCACCTGAAGGCCTGCGTCCTTGTACTTGGTCTGGAGCTTCATGATGTCCGGGAATTCAGTGTGGCATGGCACGCAATACGTCGCAAAAAAGTTGAGAAAGACGACCTTCCCCTTATTGGCCGCAATCAGGGCCTTCACATCCTTCGGCTCCACGGATTTCAGCTCCGGCGTGGACGCGGATTGCGCGCGAACGCCGGGCACGGCGAAAGCCGCCACGCAGAGCGCCGCAAGGACGAAACTGGCGAGCCTACAAGTCAGGGCGCGGGATTTCATTGGCCGCCGCTCTTCGTCGTCGCCGCTGCCGCAAGCATCTTCGTGGACGCATCCGTAACCTGCTGGAAGTTGTCGCCGGTCGTGTTCACGAAGTTCGCCACGACCTGCCGGTTGACGTTCACGAGAATCGTGTTATTCACCTCCGGGTTCAGCTTGTAGATCCGCATGCCCGGATCCTGCAGCCCCCTCTGAAAGTACACAAGAGGGATCGTGATCCCTTTCTCCTGCGCCAGCTTTTCCAGCCAGTCCTTCGTCTCCGACCCTGCGATCATCACAACGAAGCCCTTCAGATCCTTCTGCGACTGGACGAGGCTGTTTAACTTGACGATCAGATCAGCCGCCTGGTCGCTTGGTTTCTGAAAGAACCCGATCACGGTCGGCGCCGCCCCGTACTCGCACACGTAGCAGGTGTCCTGCCCCTTGTACTTTCCGGTCACATCGATCACGCGGAGCGACGGCGTGACTGCGCCAACTTGGCGGCCCGAGGTAATCGGGCCACTCGGTGCTGGAGTGGTGCTGGCGTTGGATGCCGGCGCGGTTGCCGCGCTCGACGCGGGAGTGCTCTCGGCGCTCGGCGTGGACGTCTCACCCTGGGCAGCGGCCGCTTCCGCCATCTTTACGGCATTGGCCGCATCGGTGCCTTCAACGGGATACTTCAGCGCAACCCACTTGTACCAACCGCCCTCGAGGATCTTCGTGTTCAGGTAGCCGAATTCCGACAGCTTCTTGTACATGTCGATCGAATCCTCGTCGTGGTTGCATGGGCAGTAGAGGACCAGCATCTTGTTGCGAGGAAGGCTAATCGGGGGCTTCACTTGCGGCACCCAAGGATAGTTGATGGCGCCGGGGATGTGGCCGTCGGCAAAGGCCTCTTCCGGCTGGGTATCAACGAGAACGAAGCTCGTGTCCTTATCCTGCATCATCTTCAGCACGTCCGCCGGCTTGATGAACTGAGGCGGGGGAGCTTCCATGCCGGGCATTCCCATGTCATCCTGAGCGCGCAGCGACGGAACGCAGAAAACCATGCTGAAGACGAAACAGCCAACCATCAACCATTTACTGAAGTTCATGACGACCCTCCCACGTACCTTGCCGGTAGAACTTACCTAACTGTTAGATTCGCCGCCCGGAAAAATGGTTACAGCCTTCGAAGAAGGCCCGTGTCGCCCGGCGCTTGCGGCCGAATAGTAGAGCTGAAAGAAGGAACCTGCGCCGCGCCGAAGCATCGTATCGACCTGTTCCCGGAAAACCATCAACGGCCTCGCATCGCTTCGCGGCACCAGAAAGGCGGCCCAGCCTTCGGCAGAATCTCCCGAGTGCAGCGTGGCGTCCAGCAGTGGCTTCGGCTGCTCGGCAAGAACGGGAGGCTCATACTCTTTTCCGTCCGCGGACATCGCCGTAAACTGGCCTTCAGCCAGCGTGTAGGCCGTGCTCCCGGGAGCGCTCCTCGCGGAATAATCAAACCGGATACGGGCAAGGACGTATTCAAAGCCCGCCTTCGGCGGCTGATTCAAAGCGCTCGCCTGCTTGATCGCCTCCCAGGCCTTTTCTCCGCGCACGACTTCGATCACGGTGACCTTGGCGTCGTAAAGCTCGACTTGCGACGAGTATTCATTCCCGAACTCGATTAACGTTGCAACCGGCACGCCAATTGGATGCGACTGGCTGGCGGTTATCGACGCCTGGCCAGCCAGCAGTGGGGCGCAAAGAACCATCTCAAACGTCAGGCAGGCTACGCCCCCCCCCCACAGAATGCTTCGGCGGCCTTGCTGCACGTCCGTTTCTCGATCCGGCGTTCGCGCCATGAACAAGTTCCGTTTGTTGAACCGCTTCCAAACCCTCTTGTTTCAGTTAACTGCGGATGTTACTTGCCGTTTCAGGGGGTGTCAAGTTACCCGGTCTCGCGCGCTGCCAAAAGCCCATGACGAGCGCCCCCCATCCCCACCGATTACGACGTACGCGAATAGGAGCGGTTTCGAGAATCCAGGAGACCTTCTGTGCGGTGCCGCTGTGGCGTTTTTACTTCGATGAATGCGAGGGCAGAGCAAAGCCATAAATGACGCCGTCCACCGGGAACACGACGTACTGCCGACCGTCCAGCTCGTACGTCATCGGCCCGGTGCCGAGCGATCCGCCCGGATACATGTGCCACAACGTTTTTCCCGTGGCGGCATCCAGCGCGACCAGGTTCGCTGAGCTATCCGCGGTAAATAGCAGGTGACCGGCGGTCGTGAGGATGCCGGATTGCCCCCCGCGACCCTCCGTGTCCGCCGTCCACCGAACCTTGCCGGTCTGATAATCGATGGCTTTGAGCATCGACTTCGAAGAGAGGAAAAAGTCGCGGCCCGCCCAGCCTTCCGCCGTTTTGCCCGGCATCGTCAAATAAAAGACGCCCATCGACTCGCGCGAATTTACGTAGAAAAGACCCGTGTCCGGATCAAAGCTGGGCGCCTGCCAGTTCGTCCCCACTCCCCCGGTGACTAGGACGCCGTCGAGCTGCGGCTCCTTGTCCGGCCTTGGAATCGGCTCCCCATTCTTGTCGAAACCCGAAAGCCAGTTCGCCGGAACAAAGGCCTCGGAGAGAAGTGCCTTGCCGTTCGTTCGGTCGAGCACGAAGAACAAGCCGTTCTTTCCGGCCTGCGCCAGCATCTTGCGTGGCTTCCCCTTGAAGGTGCCGTCGAACAGAACTGGCGTCATCACCATGTCCCAGTCGTGCGTGTCGTGCGGCGACGACTGAAAATGCCAGATGAGTTTGCCCGTGTCCGGATTGAGCGCCACGATCGTGCAGGTGTACAGGTTCGCCCCAACACGCGTATCGCCGTTCTCGACAGGATGCGGATTCCCCGTTCCCCAATAAAGGAGATTGAGTTCGGGGTCGTACGTGCCGGTCAGCCAAGTCATGCCGCCGCCGCGAGTGACCACGTCCGTATCGTGCGGCCACGTCTTCCAAGCCGGATCGCTCGGCTTAGGCATGGCGTCCCAGCGCCACTGGATATTGCCCGTCATCGGATCAACCGATACGAGAAAACCCGGCAGGTCGGCCGTATCACCCGAAGTTCCCACGATAATGTGGTCCCGAACGACCAGAGGAGCCACGCCGCCGAAAGCCTTGAGCGCCGGATCATCGATCTGGATGTCCCAGAGCAGTTTTCCTCCGCGCGCGTCCAGACACAAAAGATGGTCGTCGGGCGTCGTCATGTACAGACGATCTTTCCACATCGCGGCACCCTTGTTGCCTCCTCCCGGCATCGCTCCCGGGCGCTGAAAATGCCAGACCTGCCTGCCCGTACGCGCGTCAACCGCCCATGCCTGGTTGCCGCTCGAAACGTACAAAATGCCGTCGACCTCAATCGGCATCGACTGGAGGGACTGCGAATGCGCCTGGAATGCCCACGCGAGCGTCAGGGAACCGACGTTATCCCTGTTGATCTGCGTCAATGGGCTAAACCGCCGCCCCGTGTAATCGCCGTTGAAAGTCGGCCAGGCGTCCGTCGGAGGTTTCAGAATTTCCCCGGAATCAAGTCCCTGCGAGGGCAAACACGCCGCGAACAAAAGCCCAAACCACAGTAGAGCGATGGCCTTCTTCACTTCAGCGTCTCCAGATACGTGAACATATTGTGTAGGTCCGCGTCGGTGTACTTGTTCAGCAGCTCCGCGTGTGCCGCGAGCGGATCGTGCACCTCGACCTTGACCGCACTCCGCGGCCAGGAGTGATACCAGCCGTCTTTACCCTGGATCGCCACGTTGAAGCCGTCGTTCAGCAGAAGTGTTCCCTCGAATTTCTGGCCCGACGGCAGCGTCACGATGGCTGTCGAGGGGACGCCCGAGGGATAGAGAAAATGCGTCTCCAGATCGGGCGGGTTGTATTTCTTCGCTATGCCCGCCAGATCGCCCGTTGGCGAATGGCACTGGGAACATCCGCCCGCGCCGTAGAAGAAAGCCTTTCCTGCGTCAGCGCTGCCCGTCGCCAGCCTCTCGGCGGGAATATCGTTTGGATAGGCGCCCGGCACACGTGTGTGCAGGTCAAATAGCGCGAGCTGTGAGTCGATGAAAGCCACGAGATCGGAAACCTGCGCCGCGCTGAATGGAAAGGAAGGCATGCCGCGGTCCGGGCGGCCATTCGTGACAGCCGGAGCGATCAGATCGCCGCCTTTGTCGTGGCGGACAAGCGTGGATCGGATGAGGTCGGGTCCGCGACCGCCCGTTAAATCGTCCGCATGACAGGCGGCGCAGTTCTGCTTGAACATCTGGTGGCCGCGCTCGACCGCCGCGGCCTGCGCCGCCGGGTCCGGGTTCCTGTTGGCGGGGTTGGGTGGCTGTGGCTGACCTTGCTGGGCTTTCACGGAAAAAATAATCGCCAAGGCAGCGAGTGCAATCAGCGCAAGCTTTTTCACTTGGATCCCCCCCCGCATCAACGCACGCGTTTCGTGCAGCATACCGATGCAACTGCGCGCATCGATCTGCGCAGGCCTCGTCCTATCGACCCGCTTTCGTTAAAGTCGCTCCCGTAATCTTCTTCGTCTGATGCGCCCAGTTCGGTCCCGGATAGCTGAAGAGCAGATCGTACCCGGGCGATCCACCCGCCACGAAAATGTGGAAATCATCCGGACTCTGGACGATCGGCACGCGTCCGCCGGGCTTCAGGTTGTCCTCGAAAATCTGCGCGTGCTCGGGACGAATACGTCCATCCGCAATCGCTTCCCTTGTGAGCTTCACGGTCGCGGGAGGCAGCTTCTCGAAAGGTATCCGCGAATGTTCGTACAGATATTCTTGCAGGCTCTTCCGAGTGTAGCCGTGATCGTGCAGATCCACGGCGCAATCCGGAATCAGCACGAGGACGAACGTCTGCGAATGGAACCAACCGAAGCCTCCGCCCCCGCTGATCCGCGCGACGACTTGATCGATGACTCCCTGCCCCGTCCACGGCGCAACAGCGCCGCCTCCGAGAACAAGCGGATTCCCCGATGTCGCCACCGTTACGGCGCTGTCTTCCGGCTTGTAGCCGAGACTCACCTGATACGGTTCCCACGGGCTCTTCTCTTCATCTTCTGCAAACGTGAAGAAGGTGTATGACTCGAGCCGCCCCGTGAGCGCCATATCGTTCACTTGCGGCCATGTCTGCCCGATGTTGAGTAGAGACAGCCGCAGCGCACGGCCCACGGTGCTATTGGCGCGGAATCCGTGGCCCAGCATCCCGATGCCCGAATTGAAACCGAGTTCCTTGCCGATCGGGCCGCTCACGGCGACGACCGGAGTGAACGATCCCGTGGAAGCCTGAACGTGGGTAAGATCGTAGTTCTTGTCCAGGAAGCCGTCCATGGCCGCCAGAATGACGGGGAAGTATTCAGGCTTTGCTCCGGCCATCACCGAATTGACGGCGATTTTTTCGACCGTAGCCGTTCCCTGCTTCGGAGCGGCCTGCCCGAGAACTTCCTGCGGCGAGCGAGTCGTCGCGGCAAGCATCGCCTTCACGAGACTTGGCGTCGGCGGAACGATCGGCAAGCCATCAGCCCAGTGATTATCGAGGAACAGGTCGTTCACCTTCTGGTAGGCGTCCTGATAATCCTTGCCTCTGACTTTGATGTTGGCGCTTTCCAACTGTTTTTGCGTTTGAGATGGCTTGGCTTCGTCGGCGGTCAGCGGGCGGGTAAGGTCATCCACCATTGCCGAAAAAGCGGCAGCCGCGATGGGCTGCAGCTCTTCCTGGCTCGCGCGAGACCGGTAATACGTGTCCGCGGGAAGCGCGATCATGCGAATCCCCGGCATGCCGCGGTCTTTGGCCGCGGATTTCGCATCGTCAAGAAACTCGGTTGTTGTGAAGTAAACGCCCGGCATTCCCGCCTTTTCAATCTCGATCGTGTCGTGGGAACCCCACCACGTACAGCTCCCTCAATCACCGACGCCGAAGATGAAGAGATCTCCTTGCTGCTTCACCGTCGGGTACCACTTGGGCATGTCGGTGATCGTCTGCGCCGCCGGCTTCGGATACATCACGATCGTGGCCGTCGGATATTTCTCCTTCAACATTTGCGCGACCACATCAAGAAAGTTGTTGGCGCCGAACTTGCCGTTGTCCACCAGCACGATCTTCTTGCCGGCCAAATCCGGCACGCGCGGATTGATTCCAATCGTGGGTGGAGGAGGAATCTCGCCCCGCGGATTCATCACTTCCAGCGTCACCTGCGCCGCTGCCGATCCGGCCACGCACAGGCTTCCGATCAAAAGCGCAGTTGCCAGCAGCCAATTCCCTCTTGTCTTCATGACCCTGCCTCCTCCGCAATCCAAGCCAATCCGTTCTCGACACGCACGATAGTCACCCCCGCCGCGAATGTCAATTCCGCTCGCGCCGCCTGCCCTCGCCCGTGCATCATTCGCCGCCCAAGGCACGGTTTACCTTGGACGACTTTTCCATACATAAATAACCACATGCGTGGCTTTTCAATTTCAGGTAGAATAAATATTAGTATCCTCGTACTGTGCTCGGATCGCTATCCTTTCGCTTCTCTACCCCTTCCGCAACCGACCGATCGTGTCACTTGTCGTCTGGCCATCCCGATGTCGCTCCGTACGGCAGCGTAACCATCACCGCCACGACGTCGTGAAGCTTGCCGTCCTTGACCTTGAAAAGTTCCGCCACCTCTTCGCTGAACGGCCGCGTCGCCGCCGCGGATTCATCCACCTTGCCCACTCCGGGCACATTGACCGACTTGATCGTCCCCGGCGTATTGAACATGAACACGCCAAGCACCAATCCCTTCTGCTCGTCCACGGTGGTGTACCGCCGGGGCCGGATCGGCGTGATGTACTCGAAGAGATGCGTATCCAACTGCTTCTCGCAGTCCAGCTGCCCGAGCTTCGAGCCCGCGAAATTCGACGGGCACGTCTGCGTGCCGTTTTCGATGCGCGTCACGTCCTTGTCGAAATGCGCGATGGCGCCGCCGCTCTTCTCGATGGCTTCGAAATACAGGTCCGCCGCCTCCACCAATTGCTGCCGCGTCGGACGGTCGGACGGATCGAGGTCCTCGAGCATCGCCGGTTTCGGATCCGTCAGATTTTCCGGGCGCGTAAACCCGCCGCGCGTTTCCTGCCGCGTCAGAATCACTTCCATCTCGCTGATCTTCTTGTCCACAACCTTCACGCGCGCCACCAGAATCCCGCCCATGCCGCCTTCATCCGTCGTGCCGACGAAACTCACCTGCCCCGCCGTCGGATCGTCAATGAAAAGCTGATAGCTTCCGAAGCCATCGAGCGTGCCCCACAGCCCGTCGCCCACTTTAAGTTCTTGCCCGTTCTCCGTATAGCGCGCGTTCGGCGCCAGCGGCAACCGCGAAGGATCGTGCTCGAGCAGCGCGACGCGGAACTTGTTCATGAAGCCGTTCAGGCACTTCCGGTCGCAGTCTCCGCTACCCGCCACCGGAGGCTTCGGCGGCGTGACCGCCCACGACGCTCGAGCCGTCGCGCTTCCCGGCCCCCATCCGGGCTTCAATCCATACTGCGCCTGCGTCGGCACGCCCTGAATGAACCGGATCTTGCCCTTCTCGATCTTGAACACGACGCCGATTTCCCACGTGAATGGATGCCGCAGCGATTCCGGGAACACGCTGCCGTCGTTCAGCGTCAGCGATTTCACCGTTCCGTTGTGGTCGAAGAAGACGAACGCGAAAACCAGTCCTCGCTCTTGATCGACCGCCATGAATCGCCGGTCGCGAATCCGCGTGACAAACTTGAAGAAGCCCGTCTTGAACTGCGCCTCGCAACCCATGCTGAAAATCGGATAGCTGTAGGGTCGCGGCGCGTCGAGCGCTGGATTATTGGTCGTCTGCGTGCCGCCCTCGATCCGGTTGCAATCAGGCGTGAACGGATACACGCCCTTGCCATCGCCCCTCTCGAGGCCGGAGAAATATATGTTCGAGATCTTGATCAATTCCTCGCGCGACTCGCGCTCCGCCGGGGGAACCGTCTGAGTGAGCACTGGATCGGGCGTGCCGATTTTGTCCAGAGCCGTCGCGCCCGGGATATCGCGGTTCACGATCGTTTCGATTTCCGTGATTTTCTGGTCGTGCACTTTCAACCGAAGAACCAAGATGGCGGGCCTGTCCCATTCTTTCACGACGCCGATGAATCCGACCTGACCGGCCGCCGGATCGTCGGTGTAGAGCCGGAACGTTCCGAGGCCGTTCGCCGTTCCCCACAATCCCTCGCCAAGCTTCAGCACCGTGCCGTTCTCCGTGAACCGCACCGTGCTCGCCACCGGCAGCCGCGATGCATCGCGCGCGGCCAGCGCCGTAAGATACTGATCGACGAACCCATCGAGACACGCGCGGTCGCACCCGCTCGCGGCGGCGTTTTGCGGAGCGGCCTTCGCCGCAGCAGCTCGGCTCGGCCCACTCGCGAAAACGCCAACGGCCAAAATCATCATCGCGCTACCGCACAGAAATCGCAGGAATCCACGTCGCATTGCTCCGCCTCCTCGAATGTTCGATCAAGTTTTGCGCACGACAAGAAATCGGGTCGCCTGAAGCTCTTGAGACGCGGTGGCCCTCCGTCGGGTACCTTCCGCGGATCGCGTTTACGGCAAGCCGAATACGAAATATGTGGTGCCGGCCGTCACGAACACGTACTGCTTCCCGTCCACCGCGTACGACACAGGATTCGACCGCAGCGAAGAACCCAGATAGATGTCCCAGAGTGGCTTGCCGGTTTCGGCGTCGAGCGCGAAGAAATTGCCTTCATCCGTCCCGGAAAACACCAACCCGCCCGCAGTCGCAAGCGTGCCCACCCACGATGGTGAGTGCAGTCGGAATTCCCACTTCATTTTTCCCGTCGTCGCATCGAGAGCGCGAATCGCGCCGTAGGCATCATCCCCGCTCAGCGCGCGCTCGCCTCCCCCGCCCAGTGGAAACTTCCCCGGCTCCCATTTGGGCGCGCTCTTCACGTAGTACGAGCCCATTTCGCGCGCGTCCACGTAGAAGAGTTTGGTCAGCGGGCTATACGAATTGCTGGTCCAATTGATCGCGCCGGTGATGCTGGGAAACACGAGCGTTCCCTCGGGGCTGGGCTCCGTGTTGGGCAGCACGATCGGTTGCCCTTTCGCATCGAGTCCCTTCGCCCACGTCTGCTTGGCGTAGGGAACACCGGTTATGAATTCGCCCGTCTCGCGGTCAAGCACGTAATAAAAAGCATTCCGATTCGCGAAGCCCAGCAGCTTTCGCGGCTTGCCTTTGATCGTCGCGTCAAACAGAATCGGCGGCTCTGATGCATCCCAATCGTGCGTTTCGTGCGGTGAGAACTGGAAGTACCATTTGACTTTCCCGGTATCAGGATCGATTGCGAGCAGAGCGCACGTATAGAGGTTGCTTCCGGGCCGTGCATCTCCGTTCCAGTCCGGAGCGGGATTGCCGGTGCCCCAATACACGAGATTGAGTTTGGGATCGTAGGCTCCGGCGTTCCACGTCGTGCCGCCGCCCGGTAGAGCATCCCCCCACGTCTCCGAACCCGGTTCGCCCTGCAGCGGAACGGTCCAAATGCGCCAGAGCCTTTTGCCCGTCTTGGCGTCGTAGCAATCCAAGAGCCCGCGAACGGCCGCCTCGCTCCCGCCGGTCCCGATCATGATCTTCCCGTTGAACGCGAGAGGCGGACCCGTGATCGCGTATCCCATCTTGTTGTCCGCCACGACCGTGTTCCAGATCACGGCGCCGGTTTTCGCGTCGAGCGCCACCAGGTGCGCGTCGATCGTCGCGACGTACACCCGATCGTCCATCACCGCGACGCCGCGATTCGTTTGAAAGAGCCCGATGGCAACCACGTTGTGCAAAATCGGCGACCACGTCCAAAGCTTGGCGCCGGTGTGAGCATCGAGGGCCGTCACCGTGCTCGGCGGTTCCGTGACGTACATGATGCCGTCCACCACGACCGGCGACGTTTCCACGTTTCCGGCCGGCCGGCTGGGCTGGTATGCCCAGGCCAGCTTCAGCCCGGCGACGTTTTGCGGTGTAAGTTGCTTGAGACCCGAGAAGCGCTGGTCATAGTAGTTGCCGCCGTACGTCAGCCAGTTCGCCGGTTCGCTATCCGCGTTCACGATGCGCTCGTAAGGCACCTGTGCGAGCGACGGAATCGCGAACCCCAGCGTCGCAATTCCCAGAACACTTGCCGCGACCGTCATTCTGAGCGAAGCGTCCCGATGCCTTGTCCTTTCCCGGAAATCGGCTTTATCGATTTCCGGGTCGGGACGCGCAGTCGAAGAATCTCTCTTCAAAGCCACTGGAAAAAGGAATGTCAATAGACTCATGACTCTCATGGGGTGGGCGTGCCTTTCAAGCTGGCGAGGTATGCGACCAGATCGTCCAGTTGGGTCGCCGACAATGTATCTTTGAAGCTCGGCATCACGCTCTTTCCGGGCAGTTTCTCGAGCTTCTGCAACTCAAGTTTCCGGAACGAGTGAAACCGGCCCGTGGCGTCCTTGAGTTCGATCGTGAATGAATCCTCGTATACGCGCGTCCCCTCGACGGTATGGCCTTCTTTCGTGGTTACGCGCACGAACAGAAACTGCGTGAACCGCCCCCGCTCCATCGCGGCGGCTTCCTGCGGCAAATTCGTGCCGGGAGTCAGCAGCGTCGTGCGCAGATAAGTGGGTCCGCGCATCGATCCCACGCGAGTCAACTCCGGCCCCACCCCCCCGCCCTGTCCGCTGATGATGTGGCAGGCCGCGCACCCGCTCGCGTCGTAGAGCGACTTCCCTTTTGCCGGGTCGCCTTTCGCGATCTCTGTGTCCACCGTGCGGCCCAGCGTGCGCAGATAGCCCACGATCTGCCCGGTCTCATCGATGTTGAGCGACCCGTAACCATTCATCCCGGTTCCCGGAATCCCTCCCCGGATGATCGCGCCAACCTCCGCGTCGCCCAGCCTTTCCGGAGCGCCCAGGAGACTCGGACCGTCGCCCCCGCCTCCGTCGAGCCCGTGGCATTTCGAGCAGGTCGCTTCGTAGAGGACTTTGCCGGCGGCGATATCTGTGGGTGAGGTCTTGGCGACGACGGGCGTGGGATCGCGGGGGATTTGCGCCTCGAGCGTGATCCGGCCAAGGCACGGCAATGCCAGTATCAGTGCAGCCACGCACAGTGGCCGGATCGCGCTCATGTCCACTCCCCCCGTAATGCACCCAATCGCTGCGGATTATCACACCGAAATTCCAGGTGTCAAGGCTTGCCGTGAAATGGTCGTGGGCTACTTTGAATTCCTGAAGCCGGTCGGCTGGCAGATTACGGAACGGCGGGAAACTCGCGCGCTCGCGATGGCTGGCCCGGATAATTCGCGCTCCCCGCGAAGTAAGCGTTCATAGCGTACTGCGCGAGCATTCGCTGCGTGTTGAAAAACGACCCATTTAGCGCCATGCACAAGCGCATGACCTCCGTGTACGAATTCCTTCGGCCGTAGAACATGGGCAGAATCTCGTGTTCCAGCTTGTCATACAAGGAACCAGTCTCCTCCGAAGGCGTGTCCGGGATTTCCTCGTGCCCAATGTCCCATCCGGTCGCGCCCTCCACGTGGCCTTCGATCCACCAGCCGTCCGGCACGCTGAAGCTGGGAACGCCGTTCAGCGCGGCCTTCATGCCGCTGGTCCCCGAAGCCTCGTAGGGCCGATGCGGCGTGTTGAGCCAGAGATCGACGCCGCTTGTCAAAAGCTGGGCCCATCGCATCTCGTAGTTCTCGACGTAAGCGATCCGAATCACGTCCTTCAGCGCGTCCATCATTGCAAAGACGTGCTGGATCATCTGCTTCGCGGGCCCGTCGTTCGGATGAGCCTTGCCGCCGTAAACGACTTGAAGCGGACCTACCCTTCGAGCGATCCACTTCAGGCGTTCCACATCCGAAAATAGGAAATCGGCCCTCTTGTACGTGGCTGCTCGGCGCGCGAAACCGATTGTGAGAACGGATGGGTCGAGTGCAACACCCGTCTTTCCCTTGACCGCGTCCGCCAGCGTTCGCTTTGCCTGTTCGTGGGCCGTGCGAATCTCCTCAAGAGGAATCCCGATCGCGTACCGAAGGTAAAGGTTGTCGCGGCGCCACTCCGGAATGTGCCGGTCGTAGAGCTGCTGAAACGGCGGCGATGCCCACGTGATCGCGTGAACGCCGTTCGTGATCGCATGCACGGGATAGTTTGGAAACATGCTTTGCGACACCTCACCGTGACGCATCGCCACTCCATTGACGTAGTGCGAGCCGCGCAAAGCCACGTACGTCATGTTCAGGGCGTCCCCGCTGAAGCAGCCTATTTTTTCGAGTTCCTTCACGCGCTCCTCGCCGAGCACGCCGCGAACCAGCTCCTTTGGGAACTGGTCGTGGCCCGCCGGAACGGGCGTGTGCGTCGTGAAAACGCATTTTTTTCGGAGAAAGGCCATGTCTTCTTCGGTCGCTTCTGCGACCGGTCGCCCCTGCAAGTGGCGGCTGAGGATTGCCAGCGTGAGGAGAGCCGAATGGCCTTCGTTCATGTGATACGTCTGAATGTGGTGGTGGCCAAGCTCGTACAGCATCTCCACGCCGCCGATCCCGAGGATCGTCTCCTGGCACAACCGGTAGTGCTCGTCCCCTCCGTAGAGGTGGTCGGTCAGCGTCTGATCGAAGGGAGTATTCTCGGGCAGCTTCGTGTCCAGCAAGTACACGGGAACCACGTATCCGCCGAGGCCCTTGACCGTGTATTCCCACGCTCGGACCTGAACGTCGCGCCCTTCAATTCGAACGCTCACCCGCCGCGCCTGCTCCTTCAGGATCGCTTCCGGATTCCAGGTGGACGGGCTCTCGGTCTGATTGCCGTGCGAATCGAGCTGCTGCTCGAAATAGCCCTGGCGGTAAAGCAAGGTCACCCCGACTAGAGGCAGGCCTGCGTCCGCGGCCTCCCGGAGAACGTCGCCGGCCAGTATGCCGAGCCCGCCGGAATAAGTGGGGATCGCCGCGTCCAGGGCCACTTCCATCGAGAAATACGCGACGAACCGCGCATGGCCGTTTGGGCTCATCTCGATTGGCTGAGCGATGAGCCGCCGGACATACGGCGCGCAAAGGCGGCAAAATTCGTTCTAGTTCGAACGATTTTATTCCTTATAACTGGAAACAATTTGGGCCCTCTAAACGCCCTCTTTTCGTCTCCAAAGGTACAATATTGGCCATGAATGCGCGGTAAAAGCAATCACTCGCGCTTGTGACCCGCGTCACGCCGCGTTTCCGCCTGATCGGTCGATAATCGGATACGGTTCGGAGGAGCGGGAGGCACATCAAGGCGCCGTGAAAACTGCACCGACATCGGGCGCGCCCGCATCCCCTTCGTTGAGCGCACCCGCTCCCGTTCCGTGGACCAAACCCGAGCGTCGCGCCCACTCCAAGCTGCGACCCGACGCGTTGCTTACCGGCGTCGCCATCGGAGGAATTTCCTGCCATCTCCTCCTCCGGTTCATCTTTAATCTGCCCGAGGCGGCATCTCGTATCCCGCTCTACGTTGTGCTGGCCGTTGGCGGCTTGCCGCTGATCGTTGCCTTGGCGCGCAAGTTGATCGCGCGCGAGTTTGGGGCGGATCTGCTTGCGGGAATCTCCATCCTCGTTGCGGTGGTCCAGAGCGAATACCTGGTCGGCTCGATCATTGTATTGATGCTCTCCGGGGGGACTGCGCTCGAGAGGTACTCATCGCGCCGGGCGTCGTTTGTTCTGGACGCCCTGGCAAAACGCATGCCGCAGAGAGCGCACGGAATCGCGGGCGGACGAGTTGAAGACATCAGCCTCGAGGACATTGCCGTCGGCGATTTGCTGGTGGTCTACCCTCACGAAATCTGCCCCACGGATGGAGTAGTCGTCGAGGGCCACGGCCGAATGAACGAGGCATTCCTGACCGGGGAGCCATTCGAGATGTCCAAAGCGCCCGGATCGAGGGTGATTTCGGGCGCTTTGAACGGCGAGACCGCTCTGACGATCAAAGCCGAGAAACTGCCGGTGGATTCCCGCTACGCACGCATCATGCGGGTGATGGAGGAAACCCAACAGCGCCGGCCGCGGCTCCGCCGTCTGGGAGATCAACTCGGCGCCTGGTATACGCCCCTGGCGGTTGGGATCGCGCTCCTGGCATGGGCCGTCACGGGCCAATCGCACCGTTTTCTTGCCGTCCTGGTCATCGCGACTCCGTGTCCACTGCTGCTCGCGATCCCCGTCGCCGTAATCGGAGCGGTTTCCTTGTCGGCACGACGTGGCATCATCCTGAAAAACCCGGCGGTCCTCGAACAGATCGGGACCTGCCGCACCTTCATATTCGATAAGACCGGCACTCTGACATACGGACGTCCCTCGCTTACAGGCATCGAATGCGCACCCGGCTTTTCCGAAGCGGAAGTTTTGCGGGCGGCGGCAAGCGTGGAACGCTATTCCAAACATCCCCTGGCTCAAGCGATTCTCAGTGCCGCTGAGGCAGCGGGAGTCCAAGTGGATCCTGTGTCGGAGGTCCACGAGCCTCCCGGACAGGGTTTGCGCGGAGTCGCAGGCGGCAGGACGGTCTTGTTAGAGGGGCGCGGGCGTCTTGGTTCGGACGTTCCCGAACTCCCGCCCGCCCGCGATGGCCTCGAGTGTCTCGCCTTTATCGACGGAAAATTTGCGGCGGTGTTCCGTTTTCGCGATGCTCCCCGGCCGGGCGCTCGCCCTTTTCTGGAGCACCTCGGTCCACGCCACGGAGTCACGCGATTGCTGCTCGTCTCCGGGGACCGGCCGCAGGAGGTCGGCTACCTGGCGTCCGAGGTTGGCATTGAAGAAGTACACGCCGCCAAGACACCTGAGGAAAAAGTGGAGATTGTTAAGGCAGAGACGCAGCAGACCAGGACGGTGTTCGTGGGCGATGGAATCAACGACGCCCCCGCAATGCAGGCGGCCACGGTAGGCGTGTCGCTCGGCCAGACAAGCGATATCGTCACAGAAGCAGCCGACGCCGTCATCCTGGACAGTTCCCTCTCAAAAGTAGACGAGCTGATTCACATCGGGAGCCGGATGCGGCGAATCGCCCTGGAAAGCGCCGTGGGCGGCATGGCGCTAAGTTTACTTGGGATGATGATGGCTGCCTGTGGCTGGCTGCTTCCCATCGAGGGAGCGATCGCGCAGGAGGTTATCGATCTCGTGGCAGTACTCAACGCGGTGCGCGTCAGTATTCCCACAAAACATCTCACGGACTATTAGACGAAAGCCTGCGCCCGCTTTAGTGCGCTGCTTCAGAGACAACTGGTTCAGACACGACTTTGATTTCAGGTTCTGAAGTAACTTTGGCAGTGATCGACCGGGCAACCAAGCAGGAGCGCTCCGCCTTTTCCAGCAACCGGTTCGCGCGCTCGCGATCCTGTTCCCGGCCGATTTTCAACATGGGCCGCAGCTTGACTTCGACGAACTTCCAGCCGCTCGCATCCTTTTCGAGCACGCCTTCGGCTTCGACTTCCAGACCGACGAAACTGAACTTCGACAGGTCGGCCATGCCTGAGAAAGTGCTGACGAAGCACGTCACCAGCGCCGCCACAAACAAATGCTCCGGCGTCCAGACGCCAGTCTCCCCAAGGAACTCGGGGGGCGCGCTGAAGGTGATCGGACGCGGCACCGAGTCCAAGGCGATGACCCCGGAGCGGGGCCTGGTACTCTTCGCTCTAACCTGGTAACTGTGAGTTGTATCCATAAAACAAACTTCCACCGAGAAACGCCGCGAACGCGTGCAGCTTTACGCCGCGGCGGCCTGGGCCCTGAGACCTGATTCGTTGCGAATCACGACGGTCGAGCCCTTGGTCACGATCAGCATCTTGTTCTTGAAGTCGGTCAACGTGCGCGTGACGGTCTCGCGCGAAATACCGACGACTTGAGAAATTTCCTCATGGGTCAAGCCCAAATGAAAGCGCTTGCCCTGATTCGTCTCCTGAGCATTTGCGGAAGATTCGAGGAGAAACTGAGCCACCTTCTCGCTGGCAGACCGCGACAGCCCGAGGTAACGAATTTCCTGGCAGGCTTGCCGGTAACCATTGGCGAGTTGCTGCATGGCGGCAATAGCCGTTTGCGGATGCTCCTTCAGCAACCTCAGAAAATCTTCGCGCCGCATGAAGTTCACCTGGCACGGCTGGAGAGCCTCCGCCGTCAATTCGTACGGCTCGCCAGAAAGCGCCGCCAGCAACCCAAGCATTTCACCCGGCTCGCAGATTCGCACGATAAGAGTCTTGCCGTCGGAAGAGTTCATGGTCAACTTTACGCGGCCCTTGCAGAGCATGTACACGCCGCGCGGAACCTGTCCTTCTACGAATAGGACCGCCTCAGCCGGATACGAGCTCGCAAACTGCGCGCCGCTGAAAGCCTGCAGCGCGGGGCCGGGCAGATGGCAAAAGAAATCATCTTCCTTTCGCATCGAACAGGTTTTGCAGTCGTCCGCCAATTCCATGCCATAAGGTGCTCGCATCTCGTTTTCTCCTTTTCACTCTTTGAAATCTGAATTACCACCGAGCTCCAACCGACCCTGTTCCAGCATCTGGCGCATGAACCCCGAAGGTTTCACGAGTCCGACTCCGCGTTGCTGCATTTCGAGAAGCAATGACCGCCCGCGTGCGTCAGCAGAAGCCACGCCATCCAAGTCCACAACGATTCGCGCTCGTCCGTCGCGAGCCGCTGCATCCGCCCAGGATTTCCTGAGCACCTCCACCCAAGGCCCCTCGACCCTGCCCTCGAGTTTGAGTGCAACTGAGTTCCCGTCGGTCGCTGTTGTGATCTTCAGCACGTTTGCCTTGTTCACCCATCACAAGTGCATGAACTAGACCAAACGACTGCGAAGAGAAAAACTCTGTGTTATCCGAATTAGAATAAGACAGATAGGCTAAGGATTAGGCGAAGCGGCGGCGGTCCGAAGCGGGCGACGTCAGACGAAATGTCATCACGCGACGAAATATCGCCAATTCGTCTCGTCACTGACATGGCTGGCAGTAGTTGGTTAGGGAGGCAGAACCCAGACGGCTTTCAGCGAATAACTTCGACCGAACAACGAGCGTGCATCGCGACAGCCTCGGAGACGCTGCCCATCACGAGACGATCCATTCCATGCCAGCCGTGGGAGCCGAGGACAATGATGTTCGCGCCCCACGCGGCTGCCTCGTCCAAGATGACCGCTTTCGGATCGCCCGAGAGCGGTTCGGCGGCGTCAATCTGAAGAGTGCCAGCGCCGCGCAGGAGGACCCGGGCCTGCGCGATTGCT
Organism: Candidatus Acidiferrales bacterium; assembly: GCA_049523255.1. Classification (GTDB taxonomy): domain Bacteria; phylum Acidobacteriota; class Terriglobia; order Acidiferrales; family UBA7541; genus Palsa-295. Next base: position 22,613 of record JBEKNB010000012.1, read on the forward strand.
TCAGCAGCTTTCGCCCGGTTCTCTTTCTCGACGATTTCAGCCGCTTGAATTGCCGGGCCGGGATCAAAAAATGCCGACGTCGCGTCCAGAAGCGGGACTAACGGACGGACGGCGCTTATTATCTTGACGCACGTTCCCGGGGGCCAAGGGCGCCGGCCGATCGAGCGGGCGGCCGCGACGGAAGGCTCGGAGCCGTCCGTGGCGAGCAGGATCTTCAATCCCTTTCCGGCACCCACGCTGCCCGGCCGTACAATTTCAACCGAACAGGGGGCGTTCCGAACGACGGCCTGGGCGACACTGCCGAGCAAGAAGCGCGCGAATTCCGTGCTCCCGTGCGACCCGACCAGGACGAAGTCAGCCTTCCAGTTTTTCGCGTACTCCGGAATCGCCATCCGTGGATAGGCTGCGAGAACGTTTGTTTGGGTTTTGAGTCCAGACCGTTCGAGATCGCTGGCGATCGAATTTACGAGTGATTCCGCCCCCTGCCGCACGACCTCGAGGAGTTCCATCCCCGGTTGAAATGGAGCCAAATCCACCACATGCAAAACACACGCCGTCGTATCCGGCGGCCACGGACGGGCTTTCACGGCGTCGACGACCGTCTGCGAGGCTGGCGAGAGATCAACAGCGATCAGCAATTTCATGTTTCACAATCCTAAGGCGAACTCGCCTTCTAAACTTCGGCCATCTCTTCTCGAGCCGCTCGCTCTTTCTTTTCGGGAATTTCCGTAAGTGTGGCCTCGGTCAGCAGCAGAATGCTTCCCACCGACACGGCATTTTCCAGCGCCACGCGAACGACTTTGGCCGCATCGACAATGCCGGCTTTCACGAGGTCGACGTATTCGCCGCGGGCGGCGTCGAATCCGTAGTTGCCCTGGCCGGACCGCATGCGATCTACAACCACGCCTTCATCAAAACCGGAGTTCTCGGCGATCTGCCGCGTCGGAGCTTCCAGTGCTTTTTTGAGAATCGCCAGGCCGGTCCGTTCGTCGCCGGAGCAATTCGCTTCTTCTCGAGACACGGCATCGATCAGGCGAAGAAACGCAAGCCCTCCTCCGGGAACGATGCCTTCGGCCACGGCCGCCTTGGTAGCGCTGATGGCATCCTCGAAGGCTTCTTTGCGATTCTTCAGTTCGGCTTCCGACGGCGCTCCCACGCGGATCAGCGCCACGCCACCCGCCAGCTTGGCGAGCCTTTCCTGCAGCTTCTCGCGATCGTAGTCGGAGTTGCAGGCCTCGATCTGCTTCCGAATGTCCGCGCACCGTCCTTCGATGGCTTCCTTTGAACCGGCGCCTTCGACGATCGTGGTCTTGTCGCGGTCAATGACAACTCGCTTGGCCTTGCCGAGCTGATCGAGTGTGACATTCTCCGTCTTGATCCCCAACTCTTCCGCGATCACCTGCCCGCCGGTGAGAACCGCAAGGTCCTGCAACATGTCTTTCCTGCGGTCGCCGAAGCCGGGGGCCTTTACAGCAGCAGACGAGAGCGATCCCCGAACTTTATTCACGACCAGAGTCGCCAGAGCCTCGCCGTCGACATCTTCCGCGACGACGAGGAGAGACCGCCCGGCCTTCGAGATCTCCTCGAGAAGAGGCAGGAGGTCCTGAAGATTCGTGATTCTCTTTTCGTGGATCAAAATGGCGGGATCGAGGAGAACGGCCTCCATCTTCGCGGCGTCCGTTATAAAATACGGAGAAATATACCCTCGGTCGAACTGCATCCCTTCCACCAACTCGAGCGCCGTCTCGGTCGTCTTCGCTTCTTCGACGGTGATGACGCCTTCCGCACCCACTTTCTCGACAGCGTCGGCCACCAACTCGCCGATGGAGTTGTCGTTGTGGGCCGCGATCGTGGCAACCTGGCACTTCTCCATACGGCCTGTGACCGGTCTCGATAGAGCCTTCAGTTCGCGGACAGCCGCCTGAAGACCCCGATCGAGCCCGCGCTTCAAATCCACGGCGCTGGCCCCGGCCGCGATGTTATGCAAACCCTCGGCGAAAATCGCGCAAGTCAAAATTGCCGACGTACTGGTGCCGTCACCAACGATGTCGCCGGTTCGCTCGGCGGACTCGCGAATCATCTGCGCGCCGAGATTCTCTTCCGCGTTTTCGAATTCGATCTCCTTCGCGATGGTCACACCGTCATTGCATACGATGGGCTTCCCCCACTTCTTCTGGATCAGGACGCACTTGGACTTAGGGCCCAGCGTGATGCGGATGGCATCGGTAATGGCCATCGTGCCTTTGAGAATCTTTTCGCGGGCCGCGGAACGGAACAGAAGCTGCTTGCCAGCCATGGAAATGCTCCTCGCCTATCAATTCGCATCAGTAGCGGAACACGGCAGCGATTCCCGCTCCTTCGGGCAATTCGCCCGGCGGAACGACGTAGACCTGGCCGCCGTGCCGGATCGTCAGAATCGCCGCGAGATTCAATAATTCGTCATCGCCCGGCTCCGGTTTGTCATGCACATGCACGGTTTCCGGAGGAACCAGCGAACCCCACTGTTCCGCCTCCGGCGGAACGAACAAAAATCGCACGAGACCCTGCGCGGCCGAGGCAACAACCTTTCGCAGATTGCTCGAAGTGCGCGGGCTGTTGATGTGCGCGCTGTAAACCTCAAAGGCACGGGCCTGCGCCTCCGAAAGATGCTTCTCGACAATCCTCCAGGACGCGGCATGCAGCGCAAACGGCGAGAGCAGGTCGGGATTTCCGGGGATTCCGTCTTCCAGAAGGTGCGGATATGTGTTCGCGGCCTTATAGATCGGCAAGAGATACTCCACGGCCGCCACGATCAGGGGCGCCTGCTGCCCCTTGAGCGATTCCGCAATCCCTCGATCCACATCGCGGAAATAATGGATCAGCCTGTCTTTTTGTTGCAAGCTGGGCCCATGGAAAACCGCGCCCTTCTCTCCAGAAGCCCGTGAGGAGGCAGTATGCATCTCATAGTTCCGCTCAAAAGATAGCCCTTCGAGGTCCTCGCGGAAGTTATCGGGAATGTCCCGCACGGTTCGTTCCCGAATTCCGCGGCGCGAGCCTTCAAAGAGCTTCACGTGCTTCTGGCTCAAGGCGAGCACAAAGAACCGGTCGTTTGCGGGAATCAGAGGCAGCAGCGGCCTCACGAAAAATTCATGGCCGATTACAACGCGTCCCGCAACCGGCGAGGGCAGGCGGCAGCAACCGAAGAAGTCCCTGCTCATGAAGATCGCAAGCTCGCGAGCGCCGCCGGGATGAGCCTCTTGGGGTTCCGGCAGGGCGCGCCAGTTGGACTGCAACAACTCCTCGGCTTCGCCAAGGGTCATGGAAGCACCCTCGAAACTCGGTCCGGCCGTCCGCAGCAAATTCTTCAGACGCATCAAATCCTGTTTTGCCGGTGCGCCCGGCTGAGAGCTATTGCCCGTGTAAATCGAAATACACGGCTCCTGGTGCGCAGCCGCGAGGGCCGCGTACTCGGGCTCTTGAATCGCGGTCTTTGCTTCAGCCGCTTGAAGGTTGGTTGTCATGGCAGCTTAACCTTTCTCCTGACGCGGGTATCATGCCGCGGTGCGCCCGCCCGTTCGCCAGGCGCTATCCAAAAACTTGCGTACGTCCTCGTCGCTGAGCTGAGGGAACTCCTCGTAGAACAGTCCCACCGCCCGGAACTCACGCGGCGTCAAAACACAGACCAGATCGTCCACTTCCGGACGCAGTAAAAGGCAGGTCGACAACGGCGCAGCGCCGGTAGCGACAACGATGCGGGCGGCTTCTAGCTTTTTGACTCCCTCGATTGCCGCCCGCATCGTCGAACCCGTGGCGATGCCGTCGTCGACAAGAATCACAGTTCGATCGCGGAGGCCGGGCGCCGGGCGAGAGCCCCGCAGAGCCATTTCCCTCCGCTGTAGTTCGCGCGTTTCGTGTTGCACGGCCGCATCAACGTCCGCTTGCGACAAGCGGAACTCCTCGACCACATCGCGATCGACGATCTCGACGCCGCCCCCCGCGATTGCACCCATGGCCAACTCCTCGTAGCCAGGCACTCCCAACTTTCGGACGAGGAATATATCCAGCGGTGCGCGAAGAGAAGCCGCGATCTCAAAAGCGACAGGAACGCCGCCGCGCGGCAGACCCAGCACAATTACCTCCGGCCGGTCCGCATAAGCCGAGAGCTTTTGAGCTAGCAGCCTTCCTGCTTCCTGCCGGTCGTGGAGTCTTTCCGTCATGTGCGAGTTGCCTGTCCGTTCCGGTCGTTGGGCCTGGAAATCTTCCTTCACGCCGCAGTCGCGCGCGGCTTCACCACCTGCGGAAGCCGCGGGCCATAGACTCGTTGGAGCGTGCTGACGATCTCTCTGGGCGAGAGCTCGGCCGCCTTGCCATCGCCAAAAAGGTCTTCATGGAGCACGATATCGTCTATCGAAAGAATCCCTTCCAGCAGGCCCTTTTCGTTCACAACCGGCAACCGGCGAACCTTCCTGCTCGCCATCGTCTCAAGAGCGGCGCGAATGTCGTCCTGCGCTTTGCAGGAATAGATCTGTCCGCTTACAACTTCTCCAACCGTGACGTCCCCAGGTAGGCGGTTCCGAGTCCCCAAGGCCATGCATAGGTCGCGGTCCGTCACGACGCCGATGACCTTCTGCTGCGCGTCCACGACCGGAAGCATGCCGCAGTTGCGGTTCCACAACAGTTCAACCGCGGCGCCCAGATTCGTCTTTGGGCTGCAAGAGGCCGGCGTTCTCATCATTACGTCCTGGACTTTCATAGCTCGCTCCTTCCATTGCTCGCTGCGGCTTCTATCTCCGCCGGAGATCCAGTGTCTCGACATCAACGGCGTACACGTTTTGATGGATTACAGCTTCCTCGTTCGAACGAACTTTGCGCTTGCGCGTTTTGGCATGCTTTTTCGAGCGCGCCGGCGCGGCCTTCCTGGTGGTGCCCTTCGCTATTCTTCTTGCCATTTTGTGCGCCTCCGCCGCAAGGTTACTGCGGCATTTCCAAGATCTTGTGGCCAAGCCGGACGGGCAAAATGTCCTAGCCGTTCTTTACACTCCGCCCGTCCGCCTGGAAAGCCCTCGACTTAGGCCGCCTTCGGTTCCACGCGGAGGCTGCGCGCCTTGGCCGCCTTCGGCAGGCTGAGTTCAAGGACTCCGTCCTTCAATGTGGCCGTGACCTTCTCCGTCTCCACCTCGGCCGGCAGATCAATCACGCGCAGGATCTGGTCCGAGCAGGCTTCGGAGTAGACTGCCTTTCCCCTCTTCTCTTCTTTCTTGGTCTCTCGCTTGCCGCTGATGACAAGCCGCTGGGGTTCCACGTTGATTTCCAGTTCCTTTTCAGTGAAGCCCGGCACTTCCGCTTTGACTTGAAGCGCGTTGTCCGTCTCCGAGACGCCGATGTGAACCGGATGGAGAAGCTCCTTCTCCGCCTGGAACCAATTGTCGAGTTCGTGGCCGAATGACCGGCCGTTGCCTTCAAAAATCTCGTAGGCCCTACGGGCAATCGCATCGAGCATGGCGTGGGCACGGTCGAATGCATTCTCAACCGTGAAGGGTTTTGGTGTGCTCGTTTCCTTGGTAATCTGCACAGCGGTTGATTTCTCTGTCATGGCTTTCTTGCCTCGCTCTTCCTTAGGTCTCAGCGTGGCCTTGTTCGAAGGATCGCTGTCCTGGGCCGACGGCCCATCTGGCAGGAACCACAAAGGGCCAGCGCTCTATTTACAGACTCGCAAAATGAAACAAAATACACAGTGACGTGTGTCACAAGTGCGGTGATTCCTGGGAGAGCTGAGCTTAGAGGTCTTTTCGGGAGATTCGCAGCTTTTGCATGCGAGAGTTCAGGGTGGTGCGGTTCATTCCCAGGCGCTCGGCTGCCCCGCCGGGACCGCCAATCTTGCCTTTGGCTTCTCGCAGCATGCGGAGGATGTGCTCTCGCTCGATATCTTCGAGCGTGGAAGGAGCGTTGGAAACCGCCGTAGCAGCTTCGGCGGGCTCCAGCTCCACCGCCGAAATGCGCAATTCCGGGCCGGGGGAAAGAATCACGGCGCGCTCGATCACATGCTCGAGCTCTCTGACGTTTCCCGGCCACGTGTACCGGCATAGAGCCTGCATGGTGCCGGGAGGGATCACGTCGACATTCTTGCCCATACGCTTCGCGAACCGGGAAACGAAATAGTGAACGAGCAGCGGAATGTCCTCGGCGCGGTCGCGCAGGGGCGGGACTACTACGGGGAAGACGCTGAGCCGGTAAAACAAGTCGCTGCGAAATTGTCCGGAGGCCACCAGCTTGCCGAGATCGCGGTTTGTCGCAGCGACAATGCGCACATCGACGGTCATCGTCCGGCTGCTTCCCAGGCGTTCGAACTGCTTTTCCTGCAGCACGCGCAGGAGCTTCGACTGCAACTCGAGGGGAATCTCGCCGACTTCGTCGAGAAAGAGCGTGCCTTGATGCGCAAGCTCGAATCTCCCGATTCGTTGCGCGATCGCGCCCGTGAACGCGCCCCTCTCATGCCCAAAAAGCTCGCTCTCGAGCAGTCCGGCCGGCACGGAAGCGCAATTGATCCTAACAAAGGCGCGTTCGCGCCGGGGACTCAGGTCGTGAACGGCTCGCGCGAGCCGCTCCTTTCCGGTGCCGGTTTCTCCTAGAATTAGGACGGTGGAGTCCGTCGGCGCAACCGTTTCAATCTGTTTCAGCACCCTCTTCAGGGCTTTGCTATTTCCAACGATCTCCTCGAAGCTCGCCTCCGTCCGCAACTCGTCCTCAAGATAGAGTTTTTCCTTTGCCAGCCGGGCATTCAGGTCCGATAGGCGGTGGAACGCCAGCGCGTTATCGAGCGCCACGGCCACTTGAGCGCCCAGTTGCGAAAGCGCATTCAAGTCGTCGTCCGAGAAAGCTTCGGGCCGCCGGCTGAACACGTTCAGCGTACCGAGCGGTCCCTTTCGCCCCGCGAGCGGAAGCCAGCAGCCTGACTTTACCTCCGCGCGTTTGAGATGCTCCGGCAGCTCAAACGGGAATTGCTCGTCTGGATAGCCTTTCAGCATCAACGGCTTTCCGGAAGCGTAGGACCAGCCGTGAGGCGAGCCCGCCACGGGAATTAGAATCCCGTCGGGAAGCGGATTTACGCCCGGGGCGGCGCCGACGGAATGAATCCGTAACATCTTCATTTCAGGCTCGTAGAGCGCCAGCGACGCGTAGTCGAAATCTCTCACCTGCCGGACGCACGAGCCGATCGCCCCGAGCAGCTTCGTGATGTCTAGGCTGGAAAGCAGCGCATTTGTGACTTCGAGAAGGAAAGCATCGCGAACACGCTTTCGCTCGGTAATATCTCTTGTGATTTTCGTGAAACCGAGAAGCTTCCCGTCTTCATCGTGAATCGCCGTAATGACCACGCTCGCCCAAAAACGCGATCCACCCTTCCGGATTCGCCAGCCGTCGCCTTCCCAGCGGCCTTCCCAGGCGGCAATCTTCAGTTCCTCATCGGGCTTCCCGCACTCAACTTCCTCGGGAGGATAAAATTGTGAAAAATGACGGCCGAGGATCTCGTCGGCGCGATATCCCTTGATCCGCTCGGCGCCCTCATTCCAAGTTTTGACCCGCCCCTCCGGATCCAGCATAAAGATGGCGTAATCCTTTACCTCCGCGACGAGTCGCCGGAAGCGCTCCTCGCTTAGTAGCAGCGCCTCTTCAACCCGCTTCTTATCCGTGATGTCGCGAATCGCACTGGCCACGAAGTGCCCGCCGGATTCTTCGAGAGGACTGAGGCTGATTTCGACCGGGAAGGTACTCCCATCCTTGCGCCGGCCCCGCAGCTCGAGACCCGTTCCCATTTGCCGGGTGCGGGGGGCGGCGACGTACTCGGCTCGGTGCCGGACGTGTCCATGTCGCAACTGCTCCGGCATGAGAACTTCCACCGTCTGCCCCAGAAGTTCGTGCGGCGGGTAGCCGAACATCCGCTCGCACTGCGAATTTGCAAAGACAATTTGGCCGGCCCGGTCCACGATGACCATTGCATCAGGAGCCGACTCCAGCAGCCGCCATCTCTCGTCCTGGGTCAATTGCAAGCCTGCTCCGGCAGTCAGACCCTCTTGCTTCATAATCAGAAAACTAGCACTCTGTGTCGTCTTAGGGCAAGTTAAGGTCTGCCTAACGACTTTGGACGGCAGAAAACGAGTCCCTGCAACGCGCTCATCAAATTCCGCCCGCGCCTATCCAGCAGAACTATCAGAGCTGAACGTCCGCGTTTCGTCATCGTACGCGAAAAGTTCAGCGTATCGCCCCCAGCCGGTCACCGCCCGAAGAGTCTTCTCTGCATCGCTCGCGTTCAGATGGTCCTCAAGCTCGGACTCGAATCTGACCCGAGGCGCGAGGTGACCCTCCCGCTCGTCGAGGACATGACGAATATGAGCGGCGAGAGGCACAAAGCGGAGCAGATGCTCGCGGAAGAGCCGCTTCCGCTCTTGCGTTCCGCTCTGGGCGAACAGGCGACCGGCTGCGGTCAGCTTGATCGCACCGTCCTTGAGCTCGGCGAACTCGAGGATGTGAAGAGCCTCGGCAATCGGGAAGAGGTCGCTGACGTCCAGGGCGAGCGCGCTGCCGATCCTGGCCAGCTCGGCATGCCCTTCGTAAGGAGGCAAAACCAACGCCTCGGCGAACCCGCCGAGCCGATTGAGCGAAACCGGACGCAGCGGCTGCACCAGCCCTCCGTGAATCTGGCTTTGCGCTCCGATCGACGCCGTCGCGCGAGAAGTAAGAATCGAATAGAACTCGTCAACAATACTATGAAACTCCTCATCCAATCGGTTGCGCGGATGCGCCAGCGGAACCGGAATCTCGGCCGCGATGTGCCCGGGATTTGAGGAAAGCACGAGGATCCGGTCGCACATCATGACCGCTTCTTCGATGTTGTGCGTTACCAGCAGGACCGATTTGGTGGGAAGCTGGCGTTCGATCCAGAGATCCAGGAAGTCGCTTCTTAAGGTCTCGGCCGTTAGAACGTCGAGGGCTGAGAACGGCTCGTCCATGAGAAGCAGAACTGGTTGGATCACGATGGCCCGTGCAAAGCCGACGCGTTGCCGCATACCCCCCGAGAGCTCGCGAGGATACGCGGATTGGAACCCGTCGAGACCGATCAGATCGATGGCTGACATGGCCCGGCGGCGCGCTTCATCGTGAGCCAAGCCGAGCGCATCGAGGCCGGCCTCGACGTTCTCGAGCACCGTTAGCCAAGGAAATAGAGCAAAGCTCTGAAATACAACCGCGATACCTTCGGTCGGCTCGGACAATGGCGACCCGCGATAGAGCACATCCCCTGACGTCGGCCTGATAAGCCCCCCCGCGATGCGCAACAGGGTCGACTTGCCTGAACCCGAGCGACCGAGGAGACCGAGAATCTCGCCTTCTCGAATTGAAAGGTCGATGTCGGCCAGAACCGGAAGCTGTTCGCCGGATGGTTTGGCGAAGGCTTTGCAGACCTTGCGCATTTCGATGACGGGACCGTTCGTCGTGGCGGCCATTCGTTCCTCTCAATCCAGCCGTGTTCGTCGTTCGGCAAAGGCGTAGAGCGGCCGCCAGAGCAGCCGGTTCATGGTGATCACGAAAACCGACATGACCGCGACGCCGAGAGCGATGCGAGGATAGTCACCCGCTTCGGTCATCCGCGCGATATACGCGCCGAGCCCTGAGCCACTCAACTTTGTCGGCCCCCAACTGACCGCCTCGGAGACGATGCTCGCGTTCCACGCGCCGCCGGAAGCCGTGATTGCGCCCGTTACGTAATACGGAAAGATTCCGGGCAGCATCACCTGCCGCCACCAGCGCCAACCCCGAATTCGGAAGCTCGCCGCGGCTTCCCGGAAGTCGCTCGGAAAGGCGCTCGCGCCGGCGATCACGTTGAAAAGGATGTACCACTGCGTTCCGAGAATCATCAGCGGGCTAAGCCAGATCTTGGGGGCAAGGGAAAATTTCACAATGAGGAAGACCGCAACCGGGAAAAGCAGGTTGGCCGGAAAGGCGGCGAGAAACTGCGCGATCGGCTGGACCTTTTCCGCGAGCTTCGGCCGCAGCCCAACGCCCACTCCGATCGGCACCCAGATGACTGTCGCCAGACCGATCAGGATCACCACGCGAAGCAACGTAAGGACGCCGTTACTCGCGGCGATCGACACATCGCCCCAAGACAACTCGGGCTTTGCAAATTGCACGAGCTTCCATCCCACGTATGCGAGGCTGGCGAAAATAAGCGCGAACCACGCGACATCCGCTGCGCGGCGAGGTGGCGCGAAAACCGGCAGCCAATGAGGCTTCCGAGGGAGAGCAAGCCGGGCTCGCGCGGCGCTCTCCATGGCCCTGCTGATAGGCGCGCCGAGGAGTCTGAGCGAGCGTGCTCCCCGAAACAAGTCAAGCACCCAGCTTCTCGGAACCGACTGCGGAGCCGTCTGCTCGAACCGGAATTTGTCGGCCCAGGCTACCAGCGGACGGAAGAGCAGCTGATCGTAAATGAGGATCGTGATGGTCATCGCGACAATTGCCCACCCGACTGCCGCGAGATTGCGCTGCTCGATCGCGAGGGCGACGTAGGACCCAATTCCGGGAAGCGCAATTTGGATGTTCCCGACGGAAATGGCTTCGGAGGCAACAACGAAGAACCATCCTCCTGACATCGACATCATCATGTTCCAGATCAGCCCGGGCATGGCGAAGGGCACGTCAAGGCGCCAAAAGCGTTGCCAGCCCGAAAACCGAAAACTGTGGCTCGCTTCATTGAGATCGGCTGGAATGGTTATCAGCGACTGATAGAAGCTGAACGCCATGTTCCAGGCCTGGGCCGTAAAGATCGCGAAGATCGCGGCAAGCTCCGGTCCCAGCCAAGTGCCGGGAAATAACGAAACGAAGAACACCACCGTGAAGGAAAGATAGCCCAACACAGGCACCGATTGGAGGACGTCTAGCAGCGGTATCAGCACCGTTTCGGCGCGCCGGCTCTTGGCCGCGGGCGTGGCGTAGGCGAACGTGAAAATCAAGGAAGCGACGAGCGCAGCCAGCATCCGCATCGTCGTACGGAGAGCGTAGACCGGCAGCACAGCCGGTGAGAGGGAAATCGGCTGTTGAGTGGTAACGAAAGGCGCCACCATCTGGTGGGCGCCGGATCCGACGAGGACCACAATCGCCAGCACCAGCAGCGTCGCTATTGCGTCTCGCCAACCCGGAATCGGTCGATACCGCGCTCCTCCAATCACCAACTCGGCGCGTGGCAAGCGCTGGGAGGGGGGCTGACCCGGAATCCCCATTTTGACCTCGAGGCCACCAGATTTATACGCACAAATGCTTTCTTAGTCACGCATGTTAGTGGTCCTGCAGAAACAGTCAGCCCTCTCGGAGCTGTCTGTCCGCACATCCTGTCGGACGGTCCAGCATACCCTTCTTTCCAGATTCTCGCCTGAAGACGTACGCCGACGAAACGCCTGCTGTTCTCGCGCGCCGATATTTAGGCGCGAAAGCTGGACGGAATCATCCCGGAAGAACGTGCGAGGAAAAAACGCCGGCTGCTGTCTGCGTTTCAAGCGGCCGCAATAACCTTGGGCGACCCGGAAGCGGGCGCCTTTTCGACGTGGGGCTTCATCGTGACGCCATGGCTTTCATGGTATTCCAGGAAAAACGCCTCGAAACACTCGCCGCACAACCAGAAGTGTTGCACCGAATGCGTATTTGCGGGCCGGTCGCCCTGCAAGGAGCGCTTGGGAAACCGGAACAGCTTTCCGCGGCGGTGATCGAAGGTCGCTGAGCAGTCTGGGTTCGCGCATTTCGAAACCATCGAATGCTCCTTCGAGTGAGATCGTCGTTTCAGGATCGGCTGGAGGCCGATTTCGCTTTAACCGCGCTCTGCAGTTCCTCGATCCTGCACTTCAGCCACTTTTCTACGGTCGCTTCGATTTCGTCCGTCGTTTCCAAGCGATAGAGCGAATCCAGCGTCTCGCCCCGCTCGTTGAGAGGTATATGCCGGCACGGAATCCGCTCGCGACTGCGCTCCACCGGTACAAGCTGCATCAGGACGCATTGGGAGCACGGGCGCCTCCGGGTAGTTGCGTTGCGGTTCAGACACGTCGGGGAATCTTCAAAAATGAACTGGGGCCGCCAGGAGGATTTGGCCGCGTCCCGATAGCCCCCCTTTCGCAGGAACTCCAGTTCGGACTTCAGGGCGTCCAACAGTCTGCGGTTGTCCTGCGCCATCTGTCCTTCCCTCAACCCCGCCTCAGTCTGAGTCTCGATGGCATTTTCCGCTGTGACATGCGTCACAAGCGGCCGTAACGAGCGTCACGGCGCATCATGCTGAGCGCTTCTATTGTTATTCCACAAGGGGCAAAGCAAATGTCAGACCAAAGCGCGGCCCAGGTCCTCGTCGTTCACAACAACAAGCACGAAGCGGCACAGTTCCAGCAGCTCCTTGAGCACGAAGGTTGCGCGGCCGAATCCACGTGGAGTGGACTCGATGCGCTGGACCTGTTGCGAAAAGGGCGCTTTGATGTGCTGCTCACAGACAGTTATGTCCCTGACCTTTATGTCGGCGAGTTAATCGAGCGCGCGTCCCGTCTGCCGCTCCCGCCGCGGATATTAGTTTTGCGGGACCTCCGGATTCCGCCCGACCTGGATCACTACCAAGCAGCGGGCCTGTGCGAGATATTGGACAAGTCCGGCGCGCTTCTTCAGGCCGTTGCGGCGCGCGAGACCGCGCGCAAGCAACCTCCTGATTCTCAGCGCCCCCAGAACGGCAGACACAAGCACTGAACCTGCGTTCCGGCGCCATTCCAAACGCAGAGCGTGACCGGCGCTGCATCAACGGGGGACATCGGTCACCGTGCTTTGGATCGAGATCGTGCGGAAATGGCCTCGTAAGTTCCGATCGAAAGAGTGGAGTCCGATGAAAAACGCGGATCTAAGGATCACCCCGACTGACGATCCGTCGATCCTGCACAAAAGGATTGGCGATGCCGTCTCGATGCGGGCGTATCAGATTTTCGAGCGGAGAGGCCGTGCAGCCGGCCGCGACCGGGAGGATTGGAAGCTTGCCGAATCGGATGTCGTGCGGCCGCTCTGCTGCTGTGGGGTCCTCGAACTGGACGACAAAGTCGAACTCGCCGCTGATCTCCAGGAATTCGACCTGGCGCGCGGTATCGAGATTCTGGCGGAACCCCACTGTCTCACTCTTTGCGGACGGCCGCCGGGCAAAGCCGGGCCGGAGATCTTTCGCACCGTCCAGATGCCGGCTGAAGTCGATGTGGCCAGAATCGAATGCGATCTGGAAGAACATCTCTTGAAGGTTCGCATTTTCAAGGTCGCCCAGCCAATTTACAGGGAGCAGGCATCGGTGGCGTGGGAGTAGGCCGGAACGTTTCAAGAAACGCATGGCAGAGGAGGAAGGGGATGCAAACCGCCGAAGCAAAAACAGGCATCAGGCTCAAGAATATCGTATTCGCGACGGATTTCTCGCCCGCCGCGACAAATGCGCTTTCCTATGCGGGCGACCTGGCCCGCCGTTTTGGGGCGAAACTTCACGTTGTGAACGCCGCGGAGCCCGTCAACTACGCGCTGCCGCCGCAGACATGGCACGGTACCGACGAAGCCCGCGCCCTGGAAACGAAGAAGCTTCAGGAACTGCTTCACGCTTCACTTCCGGACGTCGACCATGAAATCCAGGTTTGGGAGGGGACCGTCGGGCACGTTGTTAGCGCGTCTGTCGAAAGGGTGGACGCCGACATGGTTGTTCTTGGCACGCGGGGACGCACGGGCGTCGGCAAGGTGCTTCTGGGATCGTCTGCCGAAGAGGTCCTTAGAAACGCCCCCTGCCCCGTCCTCACAGTTGGTCCGCACACGCACAAGCCGCAGGCCTGGCAACTCAATCAGATCGTCTACGCCACCGATTTCAGTCCCGCATCGATTTGGGCGGCGCGTTACGCCGTCGCATTGGCACGGGAATACAAGGCCGGCCTCACGCTTCTCCATGTAATCGAAGACCGGAAGGTGGGCGAACTGGTGCATTCATCCGATCTCGCCGCCTCTTCCGAGCGCCTGCTGCGCAATCTCGCGCCGGAAGGCGTGGGCCTGCCCGAACCGAAGTGTGAGGTCAGGCAGGGAGTGCCTGCGGAAAAGATTCTCGAAGCCGCCGAGCAAACTCATGCGGACTTGATTGTTCTCGGCGCGCGACATCCGTCCGGCGTTCCGGGAGCCGCAACGCATCTTCCGATCACAACCGTGCACAAGGTGATCGTCCACGCACCGTGCCCGGTTCTGACGGTCGGGCACCGGGAATGACGCCGGCGAGTTGCTGCGAGTGAAGCGGGGTTCAGAACTGGCTGTAGGGTTTGTCTTCGAACGGCGAGACTTCTTCCGATGCCGAGGTGACGTCGCAGAAACCGTCCATCGACGTCTGATCCGAGCTGTAGAAGGCATCGCAAGGGACCAGGTTCCAGTCCTTCTGCCTCGTCATCGGATCGGTGGGAACGGCCCCGATATATTTATAGTCAACCAGATCCTGGAGCGATGTCGGCGGCACGTTCCGGTCGCGCGTGTAATCCTGAATGGCCTGGCGCATGACCTCGAGATCGCGGTGAAGCGCGGCCTCCCTGGCATGGACGACCATGTGCGAGTAGCCGGTGGCGGCGAACGCAGCGAGAATCAGCATGATCGTGATGACGATCATTAGCTCGAGCAGCGTGAAGCCGCGCGGCGTTCGCCGGCCCTGCCTCGCCCCAGCCCTCATTTTTTTGTCAACGATCGCCATTTACCAGTCCGAATATTTCGTCCCGTCGAGCGCCGTGTTCTGCGACTTACTGTAAACGTCGAAGACGTCTTGGCCCCCCCACGACGTGGTGTCCGAATCATCCTGCACCGAGCGCAAGCCCCAGTCCGTGTTTCCCGTCATCGGATCGGCGGGGATCTTGCGCAGGTATCGAACCTTCCCCTTCTGCTGCCCTGAGATTTGCACCCCATCCACGAGGGTCTGCAGGTCGGGCGGGTAGTTCTCAGTGCCGGCCTGCACCTGAAACTTCCCCTTTTCCGCGTCGTCGTGGTACTGGTCGATCGCATCGCGCATTTCCCGCAGGTTGTATCGCAGAAGCTCTTCCCTGCGGTGAATCAGCGCCACCCGTTCGAGCGGCAGCGCGACCGTGGCCAGAATGATGAGTACCGAACATGTGATCACGAGCTCGAAGAGCGTAAAGCCGCGCGCCGTGCGGATTCGTGAACGGCGCGGATTCGCGGGATCGTGTGCGCGCCGCCGCGCCGTCGAAAGACCTGCCGAACCACGATCCATTCCTTTCATTGCTGCCTCACTGCACCTGGATCGTCGCTTCGCCGGAAACCATCGGAATCGTCTGCTGCTGGGAGTTGCGTGCGTTAACCTGAAGGACTTGCAATGCCGTGTGTCCCGGAGCGAGGCCGCGGACCACGATCCCGATCAGCGTCCCGGAGCCGTTCACGCCCGGTGTGTTCGGCTGCCGCGTGGCGGAAACCACCGCTTCGCCGCGCTGCGAATCGATCCGCTGGACGATCGCAATCTCCTGCGTGCCGCCCGAGAGGAAACCTCCGTCGCGGATCTCCTCAACCTGCACCACGGCCGGATCGTAGTGAATCAACAGCGGGATCGAGTAGAGATCGTTCACGTTGGACACGGCCAGGCCCAGCGTCGTCCGGTCGCCCACCTTGAGCGTTGTGTTGGCGGGCTCGAAATGAAGTTGCGGCGCCGGTGCTCCATTGGCTTGTGGATTGGTCTGCGAAGCAGGCGGAAGCGCCGCGCCGGTGTTTGGTCCCTGGGGGGTTGATGGTTCCCCCTCATCTTCCCGGTAGACGCGCGCGTTCGAGTCGGTGCCCGCGGCCAGCGTCCGCAGGTTCTCCGCGGAAATCGACGGGAACCGGAGGATGTGCGGCGTCATGACGATCAGAACCTCGTTCTCCGTCATCTGAGTGTTGTTGTCTGAGAAGAGATACCGCAGGAGAGGAAGCTGCGCCAAACCGGGAATGCCATTGATATTCTTCGTGTCCGTGCGCTCGATCAGTCCGCCCAGGACGCTCACCTCGCCATCCTTCAGCCGGATGTCGTGCTCCACTTTGCGCTGGCCGATGACGGGCTGCGCGATTCCGCCGATGTTGCTCGTGCTGTCGATCTCCGATACTTCGACCGAAACCTTCATGCTGACGTCGCCGTCGGGATGGACGCGGGGCTGCACGTCGATATCCACACCGACGTCGATATACGTGAACTGT
Source organism: Candidatus Acidiferrales bacterium (assembly GCA_049523255.1). Classification (GTDB taxonomy): domain Bacteria; phylum Acidobacteriota; class Terriglobia; order Acidiferrales; family UBA7541; genus Palsa-295. The sequence continues at coordinate 38,831 of JBEKNB010000012.1, forward strand.
GTGTTCACCAAAGGATTGACCACGCCCGCGCCACCGCCTACGCCGACTCCCACGCCCGCCTGAAAGCTACCCGTTGCAACCGGCACGCGCTCTCCAACTTTGAGCGAAGCCTTTTCTCCGTCGCTCACGCGGACCTCGGGATCTTGGATGATTTTCGTCCGGCTGTCCGTGAGAATGGCGTTTGCCGTGGCGCCGGGAAGAGTCAGGCTGTAGTCCGCGGTCGAAAGGTTCTTCAGGTTATTCAGCGTAACCTGGGTGCCTGTAGTCGTGGTCGTGGTGGTCGAACTGGAAGTGCTACTGCTCGGCTGGATTACCGTCCGCGGCGTGAAACCCATCGTGACGCTCTGACCCGGCAGGATTCCCAGGTCGCGCAGGTAACTGATGTTGGCTGTCAGCACCTGCACGTGGATCAGGACCTCGGGCTTGGCCTTGTCGATGTCGCGGATGATCTTGGCAGCAAGGGCCAGCTTGTCGGGCGTGTCGCGAACCACGATCGCGTTCTGAGAGTTCACTTGCTGGATGCGCCGCAAATCAAGGAGCTGGCGCAGCCCGGTCACGACCTCCGTCAGATCCTGCGGCGTAAGCGTGTTCGAGAGATAGAATGTACGCACTTCCTCGTCTTCGATGTCCCGGCGCTTCTGCGGATTGTCCGGAGCAATGAAAATCACGCTGCCCGTCAGCGGTTTCCAGAACGCCTTGCTTTCCAGCGCCACGGCGTCGAGCGCTTGCTCGAGCGTGATATTCGGCAACTCGATCGAAATGCGCCGGGACGTGAAATCCGGATCGAAAATCACGCTCAGGCCCGCCAGCTTGGCGATTGTCTCGAAGACCACGCGGGCGTCATTCGTCATTTTCAGGTTGATGGGCTCGGTCGAAATCGGCTTCAGTTCGGGGGGAGCCGCGAGCAGGTCCGTATCGTCCACTGGATTCGGATTGATGCTCTTGGGGGCCGCGGCGGCAGTCTTGGCCGCGAGCAGATCCGTCGCGCGCTTCACTTCCTGGTCGGCGGCGGCATTCGATGGATCGATTGCCTGGGCCTTCTGAAACTCCGTGAGCGCGAGTTGCAGATCGCCCTTTTGGAGGGCCTTTTCACCCTGTTCGAGATGGAATTGACCGGCCTCGAAGCGAACGTTCGTCTCCCGCAGCTTGTATTCTGCGTTTCGAGGGTCGGCGCGGAGAGCCCGTTCGTAGTGAACCAGGGCAGTGTCGTAGTCCTGCAGGGACTCGGCCTTGCGCCCGGCGCTGTAATCTTCGTTTGCCTTGGGGCAGCCGGCGAGGAAAACGGCGGCAAGCGCCAGGACGCACCAATACGTTGAACGGCGCAACCAAAACCCTCCAAGTTCACCTGAGTGCTTCAAAAGTCTAGCACCCGCCCTAGGATGCGGCAAGCGATGTCCCTGTTGCCGGTCATCTTGGTTAACACATCCCCAACCCCGGCCGGGTTAACGGCGCGTGAAATAAGGGCGAGCGAAACTGTCGCGGGCCCTGGCCCGGAAATCCGCCGCCGTCTGTGACTTGCAGGCGATCACGGGCGGCGGCTATGATAGCTGAACGGTGAAAACAGCCACGAAAAAGGGCCGCGACGAGGGCGTGAAGATCGTCGCCCAGAACCGCTCGGCGTCCTACAACTACCACATCCTCGACAAAATGGAGGCCGGCATCGTCCTCGTTGGCACCGAGGTCAAGAGCCTCCGCGAGGGCAAGGGCACCCTGCGGGAGGCCTACGCCGAGCTTCGCGGGGGGGAGGCTTGGCTGATAAACTGCCACATCCCGGAGTACCTGCCCGGCGGGGCGCGGAACCACGATCCCCTCCGGAAGCGCAAGCTGCTGCTCAACCGCCGCGAAATCGAACGGCTGCTCGTCCAGACGCAACAGAAAGGCATGACCGTCGTCCCGCTGAAGATCTACTTCCGCGACGGCATCGCCAAGTGCGAGTTGGCCGTGGCCAAGGGCAAGAAATTCCACGATCGCCGCGAAGCCGAACGGCAAAAAGAAGCGAAACGAGAAGCCGACGAAGCGATCTACCGCTCTCGCCGGCGATGAAAGCGAAAGGAAGACATGCAGATCCAACTCGAGACTCAGCCGTATTCCTCGGTCCAGGCCGACGCACTGGTTACATACGTCTTTGATAAGGAAAACAAATTTGACGGAGTCCTTGGCGATATTGATCGCGCCATGAACGGCCGCCTCGGCCAGCTCGCCGCGAGCGGCGAGCTGGCCGCCAAGCCGCTCGAAACCGTCCTCGTCCACTTTCCCGAGGGGCTGGCCGCGAAGAGGCTCCTTCTGGTCGGCGCGGGCAAGCCGGAAAAGTTCGCCGTGTCCGACCTGCGCAAGATCGCCGGAACAGCGGTGCGCTATCTGAAATCGCGCGGCGTGAAGAACTTGGTCTTCCTCACCGGCGAAGGCGAGCGCGGGCCGGTCGCGGCCCAAGCTGTGGTCGAGGGACTGATCGTCGCCGATTTCGAATCGGACAAATACCGCACCGATAGGAAAAACCGCGAAATCCAGAGCATCTCTCTCGCGGGATTCGACGACGGCCTCGGGGCGAACCTTACCGCGGCGATCGAGCACGGCCGCATCGTCGGCGAATCGATGAACTTCGCGCGCGACCTGATCAACGAACCGTCGAACCGCCTGACGCCTCGCATGCTCGCCGCGCGCGCCGAAACCATGGCCAAGGAAGCCGGACTCGGAATCGAGATCCTCGACGAAAGAAAGATCGCCGAGCTGAAAATGGGCGCGCTGATCGGCGTAGCGCAGGGAAGCGTCGAGCCGCCGCGCGTGATCGTCGTGCGTTATACGCCCGAACATCCGCGCCCCGGGACGCCAGTGCTGGGACTGGTCGGCAAAGCGGTGACGTTCGACACCGGTGGCATCTCGATCAAGCCGGCGAACAATATGGAGAAGATGAAGTACGACATGGGCGGCGGCGCCACGATGCTCGGCGCGATGCGCGCGCTTGCCGCGCTGAAGCCTTCCGTTTCCATCATCGCCGTGATTCCCGCGACGGAGAACATGCCCGGCGGGCGCGCGCAAAAGCCCGGAGACGTGCAGGTGGCGATGTCCGGTAAGACCATCGAAGTGATCAACACGGACGCCGAAGGGCGGCTCATCCTCGCCGATGCGGTTTTCTACGCGCGCCAGCTCGGCTGCACCCACCTGATCGACGCGGCCACGCTCACCGGAGCGATCGAGGTGGCGCTGGCGAACGTCCACGTCGGCGCATTCGGCACGCCGCGCGAGTATCTGGACAGGTTTCTCGACAGCGCGAAGGCAGCGGGCGAAAAAATGTGGCCGATGCCGATGGACGACGAATACGAGGAGATGATCAAGAGCAACATCGCCGACATCCGCAACACCGGCAGCGGCAAGGGCGGCGGCGCGAGCACCGGCGCGTGGTTCATCAAGGAGTTTGCTGAAGATACTCCGTGGATCCATCTTGATATTGCTTCGACGTGCTGGGTGGACGAAGGCCGCCCGTGGCTCGCAAAAGGCCCGACCGGTATCGCGATCCGCTCGATCATCGATTTCGCGCTGAAGATGTAGGTGCGCGCCGTCACATCTTTTCCGGGGCGGTGATACCGAGGAGGGCGAGCGCAATTGTGAGCTGTGCGCCCACGACCAAAGTAAGCCGCAGCAGAAATGCGCGCTTTTCGGTATCTTCCTCCGACAGGATGTGATGCTTGTGGTAGAAGACGTTGAAGGCCTGCGCCAGCTCGAAGGCGTAGCGCGCGAGAAATGCAGGCTCCTGCGCGGCCACGGCGGCGTCGACGCGCGCATCGAGCGACCCGGCCACAAGTGCCAGCTCCCACAGATCATCACCCGTGGGCGCGGCTAGAAACCTCTCCAGATTGACTTCGCCGTTTGCGACCCCCAAGAGTTTGTCGGGGTCGATGTCTACGCCCTTTCGCAGGATTCCGTTCACGCGTACGACGGCGTATTGCACGTACGGCCCGGTCTCACCCTCGAAGTTGAGCGCGTCCTCGAAGTCAAAAGCGATGACTGTCGAACGCGTGAAGCGCAGCAGAAAATAGCGCAGCGCGCCGATGGCGACGGCGTGCGCGATCGCGGCGCGCTCGGTTTCGGGCGAATCGGTATGGCGCGCATCGACCTCCTTGCGCGCGCCCGCTTCGAGCTGGTCGATCAGGTCGTCCGCCTTCACGCCCTGGCCCTTTCGCCCGCTGACTTCGATGTAGGGCTTCTTGGCGTCCTCGGCGGGAATTTCGTAGCCCATCTCGCGGGCGCAGCGCGGCGTGAGCGCCACAACGTTGTAGGAAAAATGGCGCAGGCGATCGGCTTCTTCGGCGTATCCCAGCGCGCGCAGCCCCGCGACGACCACCTGCTGCGGATACGCCTGCCGGGAATCGATCACATTAAAGACTTCGTTTGCGTGCCCGAACTTCGGTGCGCCCGGTTCGCCCTTGCTATTTGAGGGCTCGCTCGCGGTCGTCCACGCTTCATGACCGTCAGGGTGTTTATGGAAGCGGCGGTAGTAAAACTCGCGGCCGAGCAAACCGAACTTCCACAGGTGGTAAGCAATATCTTTGCCGACGTAAGTAACCGTGCCGTTTGAGCGCACGATGATTTTCGCGTCGGCCAACTCGGTGGGCTCTTCTTCTGCTTCGGGGCCTTCCGGAGTTTCTTTATCCGACGGAAGCTGCATCACCCAGCAGCCGGCGTTCTTGCCGGAGGCCGCGAGCTGAATCGCGCCGCGCTGCTTCAACATTTCAAACGCGGCGTCCCAGAATTTCAGGTGCAGGATTTCGCTCTCGCGCGAGAGCAGATCGAAATCGATGCCGAGGCGGTCAAGCGTCTTCAGATGGCAGCGTACGATGGCCGTGGACACGACCTCCGCCATCGCCGCCGCTTGGCCATGGCCCTCTTCAATGTCTTTCAGCGTTTGCGAGCGGAAATCGAGGCGCGATCTATCCTCCGCGAGCCACTGCGTGACGCGCGTGTACAGGTCCCAGCAGAGATAGTCGAACTTCGGAGCAGCGGCGAGAGCGCTTACTTCTTCGACGGATTTCTTTTCCAGATGCAAGAATCCGAGAACGACATCGGCGACCTGTACGCCCGTGTTGTCGATGTAATTCTGTACCTCGACGCGACGCCCCGCATGGCGGAGCAGCCTGCAAAACGTGTCTCCGAGGACGGCGTTCCGCAGGTGGCCGATGTGCGCGGCCTTGTTCGGATTCACGCTCGTGTGCTCGACCATCACCTTGGGCGCATCGGCCCCTGGCGCAACCGCTTCGCGCCCGGATTCGTCGCACGTTGCACGGAAAAATGCAGTGCGATCGAGGAACGCGTTGAGGTATCCGCCGCCGGCGACTTCGACGCGCGCAACGCCCGGAATCGGTTTCAGCGAATTCGCAATCTCCTGCGCCAGCGCGCGCGGCGGCTTTTTCAGCCGCTTCGCCAGCTCAAAGCAGACCGGCGAGGCTACCTCGCCCATCGAGAGCTTCGGCGGACGCTCGGTGACAATTGGAACGTCCGTTTTGTAGCGCTCGTGGATGTGATGGCGCAGCGCCTTGCGAATGCGGTCTTCGACCGTCTTATACACGTGGCTCCTTGTGTTCGAAGGAATCGAGGATTATACGGAAAGGCCGGCGCGACATCCAGGCGAAGGAGTCAGAAAGGGCCCGTTTCCAGTGACGGGTAAGCGGCACCACCATCTTGTGTTTTGAATGGGTTACAGACGATTTTACTCGGCAGCCAGTGACGGGTAGATGTGCCGCATTGTGCGCCGAATTGTGCGCCAAGGAAAGCGAAAAGGCTGCACAATCCGCCCCAAAACGCCGGGACGGATCGGCCGCTACATAATCCTCTCGCGACGCGCAGGATTCGAGTGCCCTGCCGCTGCGCGCTTTGGTTTCGACCAAAATACTCATCGTTCCATGCTAGGACGCGGGGGGCGGAATGCAAGTACAAAAGCCTGTGGCGTTTGGAGATTCGTGTCAATCGCGGCGCAGTCTGCGCCTACCCCTAAAATTTTCGCGTATCAACTGGCGCAAGATCAGAATGTCGTCCGGTTTGCGCAAACACCGTTTGGGGACGTATGTGCTAGAACGCGTCGTCTGCACGAAGATGAAGACTTCTGGAGTTTCCACGATCCGACTGAAAATTGACCATTTGTAGTCGCCTCGCGCATCTTCCGATTCGAAATGCATACCTTCACTATTGAGCGAGAAGCGACGGGGCTTTTGAAACTGGGGAAACTTACCGAACATAGACCGCGTCCTGAGCCAAGGGCGAAAGAACAGAACATAGAACGTAAATGCGACCAACAGCAAGAGCAGTAGTAATGCCGAACCACTTCCCGGGCCGGACACCGCCGGGAGCCAAGACCGACGTGTGTCATAAGCAAGAAAGCAAACAAATAGCGCCGCCGCCCACCGTACCAAGTTCCCCCAGGTGTAACGGAACGGACCGTATATGATATGTCGCTTGGCTGCGGCGTAAACTCAACCGTCAGATGGACAGAGGTTTCCATAGCACCCGACGCAGCAGTGTAGCCCAAATTCCGGTCGCCGACCGGCTGGGCGCCTGACGCGGCTGGGCTGGGCTGCTATTGACGTTCGGCTCTCGCGCGGCGGGCGGCGGGGTGGATGGCTTTGAGCACGAGGGCAAGGAACACGAGGAGCGCGGTGGCGGCGTTGGCCCAGATGACGGCGGCGGCGTGCAGCATCAGTCCGTAGGCGAGCCAGAGCAGAATGCCGGTGAGATAGAGAAGCAGCATGGGATAGGAAAGATCTTGCCCGCCCTGCCGCCTGATTTTGAGTATCTGCGGAATAAAGGCGGTAGTGGTGCAGATTGCCGCGGCGGTTCCAACGTAAGCCATAAGTTCCATTTGCTCTCCCGCAGGATCGGCTCGTTGTGTTGCCCGGAGATTACGGCTCATCAACCGGTTAGTTCCATTGGTCATTTGACCGAGGTTTGAGGCAGAATAGTATGGTTTTCTTGCAGCTCCGCAGCGGAAACGCAAATCATTCATGGACCAGGCTAGCTTTTCAAAAGACAAACCCAAGTTCTACCTCACGACGCCGATCTACTACGCGAACTCGCGGCCGCACGTCGGGTCGGCGTATACGACGATCGTGTGCGACGTGATCGCGCGGTACAAGCGCATGTGCGGCTACGACGTAGCGTACCTGACGGGCACGGACGAGCACGGCGTGAATATCGAGCGCGCCGCGGAAAAGGCGGGGATCACGCCGCAGCAGCTTGTCGACAAGAACGAAAAGATTTTTCGCGATCTGTGGAAGCTGCTGGGGATCACACACACGAATTTCATTCGCACGACTTCGCCCGAACACGCGCGGGCGGTGCAGACGCTGGTGCGGCGGACGCTCGAGCACGATAAGAAGCTGCCGCCTGAAAAGCGCTCCATCTACAAAGCGAAATACGAAGGCCGCTACTGCATCTATGACAATCTCTACGTGAGCGATTCGCCCGAGCCGGCGAATTGCCAGATCTGCGGACGACCCGCGGAGCTGATTTCCGAGGAGAACTATTTTTTCCGGCTCTCAGCGTATCAAGAGGAATTGCTCGCGCTCTATCGCGAGCAACCTGGTTTCGTACAGCCGGATTTCCGGTTGAATGAAGTGAAAAGCTTCGTCGAAAGCGGGCTGAAGGATGTGTCGATCAGCCGCAAAACGATCAAATGGGGCATTCCGTGGCCGGGCGACCCCGAGCATGTTTTCTACGTCTGGTACGATGCGCTGACCAGCTACATGAGCGGGATCGGGTACGGCGAGGGCGCGGGCGGCAGCGCCGAGTTTCAAAAATACTGGCCGGCCGACCTGCACATGATCGGCAAGGAGATCATCCGTTTTCACGCGGTCTATTGGCCGGCGTTCCTGATGGCGGCGGGCCTGGATTTGCCGAAGCAGATTTTCGCGCACGGCTGGCTGCTCTTCGAACAGGAGAAGATGAGCAAGTCGAAGGGCAACGTCGCGTATCCAGAGCCGATCGTGAAGGTGTTGGGCAACGACGCGCTGCGGTATTACCTGCTGCGCGAGACGGTCTTCGGGCAGGACGGCAATTTTTCGCGCGAGGCGCTGCTGACCCGCTACGAAGCAGACCTGGTGAATGGGTTGGGTAATCTGGCGAGCCGCGTTCTGGCGATGATCGAAAGCTACTTCGAGAGCCACGTTCCGGAACCGACTTCGGACACGGCGATTCCCGGGTTCGTGTCCGGCCCGATGCAATCCATCGTGCGCGAGCATTACGATGCCTATCGATTTTCGGCGGCGGTTCAGGAAATCTGGCGCTTGATTTCGTTGGTGGATGCGTATCTGGTCGAAGAGAAGCCCTGGAAGATCGCGAGCGACCCGATTCATCGGGGCCAGCTTCGAGAAGTTCTTTACACCGCCGCGGAGGCCCTGCGAATCGTCACCGCCCTGGCGCATCCCCTCCTGCCCGAGGCGACGCAAGAGATATGGAAGCATCTCGGCCAGCCGGGAAGGCTCGAAGACTACCGGCTCGATCAGTTGGTCTGGGGCGGACTGAAGCCGGGAACTCGAATCGTAAAGCCGGAAGCAATATTCCCGCGAGTGGAGAAGAACGAAACGTCAGAAAGGATTGAGGCGATGGAAGACGAGATTCGGAATCCAGCCGGAGCGCAACAACCGGCGGCGGCCACACCGGCTAGTGCACCACCCGCAGCGGCGGCGGCGACAGCCGCAGCAGCAGCGCCTGCGAGCGCGAAGATCACGATCGATGATTTTGCGAAGGTCGAGCTGCGGGTCGGCGTGGTGAAATCGGCGGAGCGGATTCAGGGCGCGGACAAGTTGCTGAAGCTGCTGGTGGACATTGGCGACGAAGTGCGCCAAGTGCTGGCGGGCATTGCCCTCGGGTATACGCCCGAGGAATTGGTGGGGCGTAAAGTCGTCGTCGTGGTGAATTTGGCGCCACGCAAGATGCGCGGGCTCGAATCGAACGGGATGCTGCTGGCCGCGTCGGCCGGCGCGGACGGCAAGCCAGTGCTGTGCACCTTCGCGGAAGACATTCCCGCGGGCGCGAAGGTTAAATGAAGGAACAGAAGCCTCAGGTCTAAAGACCTGAGCTACATCACCATTCAACGTTCGTGCAAATTATCGACTCACACGCGCACCTGGAATTCGAGCAATTTGACGAGGATCGGGCGGCGATGCTCGAGCGAGCCCGCGCGGCGGGCGTCGAGGCGCTGCTCGCGATCGGCAGCGGCACCAGCCCGGCCGAGCGCATCGACTCCGCGATTCCTTTCGCCGAACAGCACGACTGGATTTACGCGACGGTGGGCATCCACCCGCACGACGCGAGCGCGGCGACCGAAGAGCACTTCGTTCGGCTCGACGAACTGGGGCGGCATCCGCGCGTGATCGCGTGGGGCGAGATGGGCCTCGATTATCACTACGACCACTCGCCGCGCGACGTGCAGCAGCGGATTTTTCGCCGGCAGCTCGCGCAGGCGCGCTCCGCGCGGCGGCCCATCGTGATTCACTGCCGCGATGCGTGGGACGACTGCCTCGCGATCCTCGAGGAGGACTGGCGCCCCGCCGGGCTCGGCGGAATCTTTCACTGCTTTACGGGCACGCCGGAGGAGGCGCGGCGCGGGCTGGACATGGGCTTTCTCGTTTCGTTCGCCGGCAACGTGACCTACCCGAAAATGCAGCACCTGCGCGACGTGGCGCGCGAGCTCTCGCTCGAAAGCATGCTGACGGAAACCGACTCGCCCTTCCTGCCGCCGCAGGGACGCCGGGGCAAGCGCAACGAGCCCGCGTTTGTGGTAGAGGTAGCGCAAGCCTTGGGGAATGTGAGAAACTTAGCCCCCGAACAAATCGCGGCCACCACGGCGGCGAACTTTCGGCGGTTTTTCCGGCTCGGCGCGGCGGACTCTCAGGGCCAGCCCAGATAAGGCCAGGTAACCAAACGGATGGCTTTCGCTGTCCAAGTCGCAAAAGGCATCAAGGGCATCTTCGACCTGATCCGCGAGGATCTTGCGCTGGTCGAGCAGGAGATCGCCGCGCAGAGCGACGGCGCCATCGAGCCAGCAGCCGAGATTGCGAGCTACCTGCGCGAAGGCGGCGGCAAGCGGCTGCGCCCGGCGCTGCTGCTGCTGAGCGCGGGAGCGTGCGGGTATCGCGGCTCGGCTGCCATACGGCTGGGCGCGGTGGTCGAGATGATCCACGGCGCCACGCTCGTCCACGACGACGTGATCGACGGCGCGGAGACGCGCCGCGGGCGTCCAAGCACCAATGCGCGCTGGGGCAACCACATGAGCGTGCTCGCGGGCGACTGGCTGTATATGCAGTCGTTCGAGATGGCGCTGCGCGAACGGAATTTCGCCGTGCTCGACATTCTGATCGACCTGACGCAAAACATGGTCGAGGGCGAACTGTTGCAGCTCGCGCGGCTTGGGCGGATCGACCTGACCGAGGCGGAGGCGAGCGACCTCGCCTATCGCAAAACGGCGTGTCTATTCAGCGGATGTGCGCGGCTCGGGGCCGTGCTCGGGCGGCAGCCGGAGCGCGTGGAAGAAGCGCTCGCGGAATACGGGCGCAATGCCGGACTAGCGTTTCAGCTCGTGGATGACCTGCTCGACTTCACGGCGTCGCTGGAAAAGCTGGGAAAGCCGGTGCTGAGCGATCTGAAGGAAGGAAAAGTCACGATGCCGCTGATCTTCGCGCTCCAAAACGGCGCCGGGCACGGCACGTCCGCCGACGGCCGGCGGCTGATTGCGCGTGTGCTCGAGGAGCGCGGGTTCCTGAGCGTCCGGCCGGAACAGATCACGAAGCTCGTGCAGGAAACCGGAGCGCTCGGGCGGGCGGGAAACATGGCGCGCGATTACGTGAGCCGCGCGAAGGCCTGCCTCGATGAACTGCCGGATACCGAATACCGCCGCGCCCTGCTCGCCGTCCCCGATTTCATCCTCGAACGCGAAAACTGATCTTCAATTCGTGCGCACGCCCAAGGCGGCCCTGGGCGCGTCGACGCGAGCCAGTGCAGTGGAAGGTGCGCCGTCGTGCTGCAGGACGGCTGTCGCATCCGCCAAAAGATCGCTCGGCTGCCACAGGTTGTCGTCGTACCACTTGTAGACCGTGCCGTCGGGCGAGATAACGGTCGTGCTGAGCGAATGCACGATCTGCTCGCCGTCCGGCGTGATCAGAAGCCCGAAATAATCAGCCACGCTCTTCAAATCCTTCTCGGACACGACGGCAAATTCCCAGCGGTCAAACGGAATCGCCCCCGCCGTCTCGCGGAAGCTTTCGCCATAGGCGCGCAGTACCTTCGGCGTGTCGTGCGCGGGATCGAAGCTGACCGTCAGCAAACGGATTTTCGAGGCGAGCGCCGGATCCTGGCGCGCCGCGGCATACACTTTCGCAAAATTTCGCGAGACGAGCGGACAGAAGTCGGGGAAAGGGCACCGCGTGTAAATGAACGTAACGAGCAAAACGTGGCCTCGAAACGAAGCGAGGTGGATTCTCTTCCCGTCCTGGTCGGTCAGCGCGAAATCGGGGACTTTTTCGCCGGGCTGCGGCTGGTGCTGGCTGCTCGGCGGAGCGCCCTTGCCGCCGCTTCCCTTCTTCGTGACGACGATGTTTTCGAGGTAAGCGCCATCGTTTCCGACGACGACGTCGGCGGTGATTTCGTCGCCAACGCCGAGCGGCGACAGAATCTTCACGTCGCGCACGGGGTAAGCCATCGTCATCGCGTCCATGAAGCCGGGAATCGCCTGATGATCCACGACGATCGAACTTCCCTGCGCGTCGACGGAAACTACTTTGCCAACGAGATGAAAGCGCTTGACGTTTTCCTGCTCCTGCGGCTTCTTGCACGCCGCCGGACCGAAGACGAGGGCAACGAGAAGAAGAGCGAGAGCGGCGCCCGCCAGCCCACGTTCGCGATTTAGTTCGTATTGCATGGGTCGGTCACCTTTCTGATGAGTTCCTTGTGGCATTGTACTCGCGCGAATCCGAAATCAGTAATGGAAACGCCAGCGGAATTCGGCATATATCTCCCGCGGATCATTGTAGTGAAATCCACCGAAGGTCAGGCTGTTGTCGATCAGTAGATGGCGATTCGCGACGTTGAGCGCTGTGATCGAGACGGTGTATTTCTCGCAAAATTTCTTGCCAAAAGAAAGATCGATCGATGCGTGGCCCGGAAGGTAGGGATCGTTATACGGAGACCCTGGAATACCCGCAGAGCCGTTCGAGAAGCCCGAGCCGTAGTAGACGTTTGTCGAGGCGAACGCCTGCCAGGGAAGGGTTGCGTTGAAGCCGACGTTCAGCGTGTTGCGCTGGTCGTGATCGAGAGCCGAGAATCCGGGCGGCAGAGGCATACCGACGATCAAGCCGCCCGTAAACGCGCCTTCGCCCTGCGCCATCTGATTCGAGTACGCCAAATGAGCCTGACCTCGATTCCAGAGCCGCGGGGAGCGCAGCGTCACTTCCGTGGCGCGAATCCGCGATCCCGCCACGGTAACCGGGATAAAAATGTCGGACTCGCCGATGTTGTTGTGGTCGAGGAAGTTTATGCCGCGCGTTTCGAAATTGTCGATGTCCAAAGTCCAACCGCGAATCGGAATCGTGACGCCGAACTGATGCTCCTCATCGCGCTCGCCATGCAAAGGCTCGAACGAAGTCGGGTTGCCGGACATGGTTAACGTGGTGAGGTAGCTGAGAAGCGGCCCCGAGATGCTGACGAGCGGCGGCGGCTGATAAAAGCGGCCCCAGAAAGCGCGGAACACCCAGTTCAGATGCGGGATGCGGAGCGTGCCCCCGACACGAGGGTACGTGGTGTTCTCGGAGACGATTGAGGAGAAATGCGTCGCTCGAACTCCCGCTATCAGAGTGAGCCAAGACGTGACGTTGAATTTATCGCTGAGATATATCGCCTCCTCCGAGCCGGGAACGTTGTCCGTCTCGCTGATCGGAGCATGGCCGCTTCCATCGTTGAAGATCAGGCCGAAGAGCTCGTTGTCGTTCGCTCCCCAAGCGTAGATTCCGGCTTGCGCGTCATTTTTCGGCAGATGGAACCCAAGAACGGCCTGGCCGCCGCCATAATTTGCGGTGCGACGGTCGGTGGTGGCCAGCGGTGTGTCGGTTGAAGGGCTGTTATAGTTTGCGTTGTTGTAATGGTAGAAGGGGGAGACGGTCAGAATCGTGGTGGGATCGAACGTGTGGACCCAGGAAAAAATTACGAACCCGTCGCGCTCCGTTTGGTTGTCGCGCAGACCGGCGGTATTGAATTGCTGGTTCTCGAAATCGTTCGGGTTCGGATCGTAGGGGATTTGATAATAGTCCCGGCGCAGTTGGGCATCGAATCGAAGTTGATCCTGCGGGCTCAGATTGTAGAGGAGAGAGGTGAACCCGCCGAAGCCGTTCTCTGCGTCGTGATAGACGCGCGGGATCGGCGTTTCCAGTCCCAGATTGCTGCGGTTGGCATTCAAACTCGCATAGTAGGCGAATTTCTGCGTGTGGCTTCCAAAATTGATTTGGTCGTTCGTCTGGTAATAGCTTCCGAGCGTTGTGACGAGTTCGGCGTCGTTGTTCCGCTCAAATCCCGACCTAGGGAGGACATTGAATTCCCCGTACGTGCGGTCGCCATATTCGGCGTCGTAGCTGCCGCGCAGGATTTCCACGTAGTCGACGTCTTTGGGGTCGACCTGAGGAGCCAGGTTGGTTGCGATGTTCGTGTTCGGGATCGGCACGCCGTCGATGAGCCAAGTGGTTTGATGGCCGCCGCGCATGTGCAGCATGTCGTGGGTCAAGTATGCGCCAGGCGTGTAATCCGTGATCATCGCGACGCTGTTGGTGGAATCGGCGCCCGGAGTCTGCGCGATGTCGATCCGATCCACGAGCGTCATCGGCGTAACCGAATCCAGGCTCGCTTCTTCCTCAGGCGCCGTGACGACCATTGTCTGGCTGACGGAAGCGAGCGCGAGCTGCAGGTGAAGAATTGATGAGGTATCCGACGCCAGAGTGAAACTCTGCTCCAATTGGCTGAATCCGGACGCTCTTGTCCTGACGACATAATCGCCGAGAGGCACCGGTGCAAAAGTGAATTCGCCATCGGAATTCGTTTGCGTTTCCTGGGACCAGTCCGAGGTAGCCGATTTCAACTGCACCGTAGCAGCCGCGACCGGCCGATGTTGCGGGTCATGGACGATCCCGCGCACCGTGCCAAAAACAGTCGCTCGTGCCGCCTGGCCGGCAAAAATCAACATCGCGGCGACACCTACACTGAGCCATACGCTCCGCATGTAACTACACTCCTTCCCTGTTCGGCCGTTTCACGATGCCGATCGTTGCGTATTCGAAACTGCGGGAAGACACGCCGATCTCACGCCGTGCGCGCGAGAAAGCGCGTAACGTGCCATGCCACAGTCTGACTGCGAATTCAGTCGGCTTCGGGCCTAAGCCCCGAAGCTGAAAGCGCGATTGATTGTGGGAGTTGCAGCTAGCTTCGCGGAGGCTGGAACGGTGCGGAGAGGAAACCCGAAGGAATGATTTGCGCGTATCGCAGGACGGTTTGCCGCGTGGCGCCCGGAGCGACAAGCGCGACAAGCGATGCGGGCGCCGTCGGAGCCATCATCGTATTCAGACCGTAATCGGGCGAATGATTTTTCGCGTTCGTCGCGCAGCTTGGTTTCTGCCCGGGAAGCTGCCCGCAGAGCATCTTGGCGTGCTGCGCCCTCGACGCGAGCGACTTTTGCACGAGCGCGCACATGCAGTCACATGTGGTCTCCATGCAATCCGTGCGCGCCAGCAGCGCGAGCGGCGTTGCCAGCAAGGCGACGATGACGAAAATCGCGTGGACGCGTCGCATCGCAGAAACCCTACCATAGCGCAGCACTCGCAGCAATACCGTTCGGGCCGGCCGGATTCGATTCGCCTGCGCCCGGTGCGCGTTTGCGTTCGGCACGGGTTGGCGGTAGGCTCGAAAAACCGTGCTGCCATTCAAACTGATTTACGACGATCGCTACGATCTCAACCTCGGCTCGCACGTCTTCCCGTCGCGAAAGTACCGCCTGATCCACGACCGCCTGCTGGAAGATAAGGTGGCCGCGCCGGAGGATTTTATTGCGCCCGAGCCCGCAACCGATGAAGACATTCTGCGCGTTCATTCGCAGGACTACGTCTACAGATTGAAAACGGGATCGCTGAGCCGCGCCGAGATTCTGCGGATGGAAGTGCCCTACTCAAAGGAACTGGTGGAAGCCTGCTGGCTCGCGGCGGGCGGATCGATCCTCGCCGCGCGCCGGGCGCTCGAAGACGGCTGGGCGGCAAACATCGGCGGCGGATTTCATCACGCCTGCCCCGATCACGGCGAAGGATTCTGCGTGATCCACGACGTCGCCATCGCGATCCGCCGCCTTCAGTTCGACGGCGCCATCGAGCGCGCGATGGTGGTGGACGCGGACGTGCACCAGGGCAACGGCACCGCCGAGATTTTCGGCGGCGACGGAGACGTCTTTACGCTCTCGATCCATCAGGAGCACAACTACCCGTTTCTGAAGCCGCATTCGACGGTCGACATCGACTTGCCGGACGGAATCGGAGACGACGATTACCTCGCCATTCTCGAAAAGCACCTCCACCGGGCTTTCCACGATTTCTCGCCGCAGCTTCTTTTCTACGTGGCGGGCGCCGATCCCTACTGTGAGGATCAATTGGGCGGGCTTGCGCTGACGATGGACGGGCTCAAGAAGCGCGATGCGATTGTCTTCGACTACGCGCGGCGCAACGGCGCGCCCGCGGCCATCACGCTCGCGGGAGGCTACGCGCGCAGCCTTGCCGACACCGTGAGCATCCACGTCAACACGATTCTTGCCGCCCGCGAAGCCGCACAGCAGGCTTCGCCGCGGCCGGAATCGAAAATCTCCTGATGGAACGAAAGAAGTTTCGCCGGGCACGGCATCTCGTGCCCGGCATCTTTGCCGGCGGGCGCGCGGCCTACCAACCCAGCACGTACGCAAACACGAGCGGCGCCACGATCGTCGCATCGGACTCGATGATGAATCGCGGCGTATTTACGCCAAGCTTGCCCCACGTAATCTTCTCGTTGGGCACGGCTCCGGAATAGGAGCCGTAACTCGTCGTCGAATCGCTGATCTGGCAGAAATAGCCCCAGAGCGGCACGTTTTCCTTCCGCAAGTCCTGGTGCAGCATCGGGACCACGCAGATCGGAAAGTCGCCCGCGATGCCGCCGCCGATCTGGAAGAAGCCGAGCGGCGTCTTCGTCGCCGTGTCCATGTACCAGCGGGCGAGCTCCACCATGTACTCGACCCCGCCGCGAATCGTCGTGGCGTTCTTCACGCCTCCGCCGATCACCTGCGCGGCAAACATGTTCCCGAGAGTCGAGTCTTCCCAACCCGGAACGAACAGCGGCAGATTCCGCTCGGCGGCCGCGATCATCCAGCTGTCTTTCGGATCGATCTGATAAAACTGCTTCAGCTTGCCCGCGTTCAGAATCTTGTAGAGAAACTCGTGCGGCAGGAAGCGCTTTCCGTTCCGGTCGGCGTCGCGCCACTCTTCGATCACGATGCGCTCGATCCGCCGCATCGCTTCCTCCTCGGGGATGCACGTGTCCGTGACGCGATTCAGATGGCTGTTGAGAAGCTCGACCTCCTGCTCCGGCGTGAGCTGCCGGTAGTGCGGAACGCGCCGGTAGTGGTCGTGCGCCACCAGGTTGTACAGGTCCTCCTCGAGATTCGCTCCGGTGCAGCAGATGCCGTGAACCTTGTTCCGCCGGATCAATTCGGCGACGGAAATCCCCAGCTCGGCGGTGCTCATCGCTCCCGCGAGCGTCAGAAACATCTTGCCGCCTCTCGCCAGGTGCTTCACGTACGCCTCCGAAGCGTCCACGATCACCGCGGCGTTGAAGTGGCGATAGTGGTGCTTGATGAACGAGGAAATCGTGCTTCCTGCCAATACCTCTGTAGCCGTGCTCATGTGACCTCCTTGTCTGAGCTCGCTCGAACGGTGAATGTGGAAACACCCATCGCAACGGTGGCGGCTGACGCGCGGCCTGTTTTGTGACGGTTAGAAGTAGCTGGCGGTGTAACTCAGCAGACGGAAAAATTCATGCGAAGAAAGATGATGTTGGAAAAAGCTGGAATGTAGTTCCTGAGCCACAAAGAATAGATAGCACAAATCGGGAACAGTTGCGAAGAAATTCGCGCGCGAATGCGGTGTGTCTCGCTCTTGCCGGCGCTCGGTCGCGCGGCGCGTCGTCGATTCTTTACGACAACAACTCTTTACGAGAACAACCGTTTGAAATCCTCGCCGCATTGTGCCAGCCTTGCATGGATGTTTGAGGTACGAATATCAGGAGTGCAAAAATGGCGGTTCGGAAGAATGGACTCGAAGGGAAGGCCCCGCGCCAATCGGCGCCGACCGACTGCGCCCTGCACCCCTGTCCGCAGGCTCGCCACTCAACGCAACGCCCAGACTCTAATCGCTACACTGTCGAGTAGGAAGGGCCGCAATCGGTTGTAAACAAAGGGCGGCCGCCATTTCGAATCGCTACACATTGGGGGTCCTTTCGGGCCCGAGCGGCAGTACTAGTAGCACCAAAGCGACCGAGCTATTGGGCCGGAACCAGCCGGTCCTCGGCATTGTGCTAACATTTTACTTTACCGCCCGCAAACGGGGCGACGCAGGAGAAACCGAAAATGTGCGGGATTGTTGGCTACATCGGACCCAAGCGCGTTGTGCCGCTGATCCTCGACGGGCTTCGGCGCCTTGAATATCGCGGCTACGATTCGGCCGGGATTGCCGTCGTCGGCGACAACGGAAAGCTCGAAATCCGCCGCGCGCCGGGCAAGCTGCGCAATCTCGAGGAATCGATTCGCATCACTCCGCTCGAGGGCCGCTACGGCATCGGCCACACCCGCTGGGCCACGCACGGCCGCCCCACGGAGGAGAACGCGCACCCCCACCGCGATTGCACCGGCCAGATCGTGGTCGTGCACAACGGCATCATCGAGAATTACATCGAGCTGAAGAGAAGCCTGACGGCCGAGGGACACAAGTTCGTCACCGAGACCGACACCGAAGTCATTGCCCATCTGATCGAGAAGTTCTCGAAGGACGCGTCGCTCGAGGAAGCCGTGCGGAAAGCCGTGAAAGCGATGACCGGCGCGTACGCTCTCGTGGCGATTTCGGCGAAGGACCCGAACAAGATCGTCGCCGCGCGATTGGGACCTCCCATCGTCGTGGGAATGGGCGACCACGAATTTTTCGTTGCGAGCGACATCCCGGCGATCCTCGCCCACACTCGCAGCGTCTTCTTCCTGGGCGACGGCGAAATGGCCGTGCTCACGCCCCAGGGCGTCCAGCTCTGCGACTTCGAAAGCCATCCGATCACGCGGCCGGCCCAGCAGATCACCTGGGACCCGATCATGGCCGAGAAGGGCGGCTTCAAGCATTTCATGCAGAAGGAAATCTTCGAGCAGCCGCGCGCCGTCCGCGACACGCTGCTCGGAAGAATCTCGCAGGAAACGGGCAAGGTGTTCCTCGCCGAAATGCAAATCTCCGAGGCAGAATTCCGGAATTTTCACGACGTCAAGATCGTCGCCTGCGGCACAAGCTGGCACGCCGGGCTCGCGGGCAAATTCATGATCGAGCGGCTGGCCCACGTGCCGGTCGAAGTCGATTACGGCAGCGAGTTCCGTTATCGCGATCCGATTCTCGACGAGCACAGTCTGATCGTCGCCATCAGCCAGTCCGGCGAGACGGCGGATACGCTCGCGGCCGAGCGCGAGGGCCGCCAGAAGGGCGCGAAGGTGGTCGCGATCTGCAACGTCGTCGGAGCCATGCTGACGCGCGAAGCGAACGGCACGGTCTATACGCACGCGGGGCCGGAAATCGGCGTGGCCTCGACGAAGGCGTTCACGGGCCAGCTCACGGCGCTGCTGCTGATGGCGTTGTATTTGGGACAGGTCCGCGGCAAGCTCGCGAACTCCGAATCCCAGAAGCTGATGCAGGAATTGACGCGCGTCCCCCACAAGATCGAAAGCATTCTCCAGCGCGACGCGCAGATCGAGGATCTGGCGCGCCAGTTCTTCCGCCACACCGACTTCCTCTACCTCGGCCGCGGCATTCACTATCCGATCGCGCTCGAAGGCGCGCTGAAGCTCAAGGAAATCTCCTACATCCACGCCGAGGGTTATCCCGCTGGCGAGATGAAGCACGGGCCCAACGCGCTGATCGATGAGAATCTGCCGGTCGTCATGATCGCCACGCGCGATGAATCCGACCCCGCCTCGATGACGCGATACGAGAAGACGATCTCGAACCTCCAGGAAGTGAAGGCGCGCGACGGCATCGTGATCGCCGTGGTCACCGAGGGCGACAAGCTGGCGCGGGATACCGCCGACCACGTCATCGAAATCCCGCCGGCGCCGGACCTGATCGCGCCGATTCTCGAGATCGTCCCGTTGCAACTGCTCGCGTACCACATCGCCGTGCGCCGGGGCTGCGACGTCGATCAGCCTCGCAACCTCGCAAAATCCGTCACAGTCGAATAAAATACCCGGACATGAACCGCGGTTTTTCTTTCTGCGCGCGGGGCGCGGCTTTGTGCCTCGCGTCCTCGATGATCTTCGCAGCACTGTTTCCGCACACGGCCCGCGCGCGGGACAAGGCGCAGGCGGGAACGTCGCGCCTCGCGGCGATTGAGGTAACGGGATCGTCGCGCTTTCGCTCGGAACAGATCGCGGCGGCGACCGGCCTGCGCGCCGGCGCGGACGTCACCACCGATGACCTGCAAAAAACGGCGAACGATCTCGCCCAACTGGGTCCCTTTTCGAAGGTCGAATACCGCTACGCGAGCACCGACGCAGGCGTGCGCGTGGAGTATCAGGTAACCGATGCGCCCGAGGTTCCCGTCTGGTTCGACAATTTCCCCTGGTTCACCGACGAGGAGCTGAACGCAGCAATCAAAAACTCCATACCCCTTTTCGACGGCGCGGCGCCCGAGCACGGCACGCTGCTCGACGCCATGTCGTCCGCACTCGGGGCCCTGCTCTCGACGCGCGGCGTGAATGCCAGGGTTTCGCACGCGCTCGTGACCGCGGCCGTGACCGGCCAGCAGGTCCAGCAGTTTCACGTCGAAGACACCAGCGTGAAGATCGCGGCGATCGAGTTCGGGGATGCGCTCGCGCGAAGCGAGCGCGGAATACAGATGCGTCTTTCCGACCTCGTCGGCCAGCCATTCTCCCGCACCGCCATCGAACTCTTCGAATTCGAGCAGGTGCGCCCCGTCTATCTTTCGCACGGTTTCCTGCGAGTGCGGTTCGGCGCGCCGAGCGCCCGGATGTCGGGCGGCTCGGTGACGGTCGCCGCGCCGGTCGATCCCGGACCCAACTTCACGTGGAGCGGCGTTACGTGGAAAGGCAACTCCGCCATCGGAGTGCTCGAACTGGGTACGCTCGTCCCCTTTCGCGAGGGTGATCCCGCCGACGGAACGAAAATCGAAGGCGTCTGGGAAACGGTGCGAAAGGCGTACATGCGGCTCGGCTATCTCGATATCAGTCTGAATCCGAC
The DNA here is from genome assembly GCA_049523255.1 of Candidatus Acidiferrales bacterium. Taxonomy (GTDB): domain Bacteria; phylum Acidobacteriota; class Terriglobia; order Acidiferrales; family UBA7541; genus Palsa-295. Next base: position 59,365 of record JBEKNB010000012.1, read on the forward strand.
GCCGCAATTCGACGAAGCGGCGCACCGCGCCGGCTACTCCGTTTCCGTCACGGAGGGCCCGCAATACCACATGGGCAAGCTCGTGCTCACGGGCCTCTCAATCGACGGCGAGCGCCGGATTCGCGCAGCCTGGAAGATTCCGCCCGGTGCGGTCTTTGACGCCGGCGTCTATGACGAGTTCCTCGAGAATGGAGTCAAGCAGGCGTTCGCCGGCTTCCCATTTCACTACGAAAAAATCGGGCGCTTCCTCCAGCAGGACCCGAAGACGGCGACGGTGGACGTTCTGCTCGATTTTCAGTAGGCGACCGCCCGGTTTCCCCCACGGGACGGAACTTTCTGTTGCGCAACCTCGTATGATCCTGATAGGAAGGCGTGCAGCGACCATGGTGCAATCGCACAAATCGAACGCGTGGATCGGCGCCGCAGCGGCGGCGTTCGCGGCGGTCTGGCTCGCCGGATGCATGCCGCCAGCGAATGCGGTCGGCCACTTTGACCGCACTTTTACCGTCGACGGGCCGGTGCGCCTGGAGCTCGCCAACGGCAGCGGTGAATCCCGCGTCAACGCCGGGCCGGCCGGTACGGTGACCGTTCACGCCGACATCCGCGTCGGCGGGTGGTCGTGGCGAAGCACGCAGCGGAAGCTCGAAGAGGTTGAGAGCGATCCGCCCGTCTCGCAGGAGAGCAATCTTATCCGCGTGGGCCGGCCCAACTGGGGTTGGATGAATCTCCAGGCCGACTACGAGGTTACGGTGCCGGCGGATACAGAGATCCGCGCCGCCTCCGGTTCGGGGAGCGTGGAGGTCAATGGAGTGCAGGGTCCCGCAACGTTCATTGTGGGTTCAGGGAGCATTTCCGCGACGGATGTTGCGAACGACGTTCGCGCGATCGTCGGCAGCGGAAACGTCCGCTTGGCGGACATGGGCGGCGAAGTCGACGTCACAGCGGGATCCGGCAACGTTCACATTGACGGTTCGAAGGGCGAAGTGCGAGTGCGCGCCGGCTCCGGCCAGATACGAATCGCGCAGCCGGGCGACGCTGTCGTGGCACAGACCGGGAGCGGTGGCATTGAAGTGACCGGCGCCACGGGCGATTTGCGCCTGCACACGGGCTCGGGGGAGATTCGCGTGGACGGCAATCCCGGCGGCACGAACTTCTGGGACCTTCATGCCGCTTCGGGCGACGTGAGACTGCACGTTTCCCGGGACGCCAATTTCCGCCTGTACGTGCACAGCGAATCCGGCAATATCGACGTCGGAATTCCCTCCGTTACCGAGAGTTCCGCCGGGAAGCATGACTATCAGGCGCGGATCGGAGATGGCAACGCCCGCGTTGAGATCGAAACGTCCTCGGGCGACATCTCCGTGCACTAGCCTCCGCGCGGCGAGCCGGTACGATGAATCCCCGCAAGCTCCCGCAGTTCCCGCGATAGAATGGGCGCCTGATGCGCAATGCGTCTCTCTTTTTCGCCTCCATTGCCCTCGCCTTCTTCGCCGTAATGTTCGCTGCAGGGGCGCAGGATGCAAAGCCCCCTGGGCCAGCGCCCCAATCCGCCCCGGATGCCGCCGCAAAGCGCGACGCGCTCGCTGACGCGGAATTGCAAAAGGCGCTCGCGGATGCGGGAAACGACAGCGCCGCGCTCGTCCGGAATCTGACGGGCTATCTCGGGCGGTTCCCCGATGCACCGCGGCGCGCGAGCATCTATCGAGCGCTCGTGGAAGCCTGCCAACAAGTGCGCAACAGCGCGTGCGCACTCGATTACGCGGAACGGCTGATCGCGATTCATCCCGACGATTCGCAGATGATGATGCTGGCCGCCAGCATGCTTCAGAAAAAGGGCGACGACGCGAGCCTGACGCGCGCCGCCGGATACCTCACGCGCGTGCTGGACCGCGTGGAGAAATCGTCCCCGGACGAAAAGCCCGCCAGCGAGTCAGCCGCAGAATGGCAGGACGGCCAAAACCAGCTCCGCTCCGCGCTTTACTACGCGCGCGGGCAGACCGAGGACTCCCGACACGACTACGACGGCGCGACGAAGGATTTTCAGCAAAGCGATTCGATCCATCCCAACGCGCTGGCCGCGGAGCGGCTCGGCGAAATCGCGGAGATGCGAAACGATTCCGCCGCGGCCATCGCGGAGTACGCGCGCGCATTCGCGCTCCCGGAGAATGGTCCGGCAGGAAGCGTGGACCGGCACGAAGTCCGCCTGAAGCTAGGCAACGTCTGGCGGAAGGTCCACGGCAGCGAGCATGGGCTCGGTGACGCCATCCTTGCGGCGTACGATCGCACGGCCCCGGCGCGGTCCGGCGCCGCAGCCGAGCCATCCGCGCGAAACCGCGATGCGAAGGATTTCTTCGGATTCGTGGTGAGGCGCCTTGACGGGAGCGCGCTTGCGCTCGCGCCGCTCAAAGGGAAGGTTGTGGTGCTGAGCTTCTGGGCCACGTGGTGCGGGCCCTGCGAGGAACTCGAGCCCCTTTTCAGCGAGGTGGCGAAAGGCTACGCCGGGAACTCGAGCGTCGCCTTTCTCGCCGTCAACACGGATGACGACGAGACGCAGGTGGCGCCGTTCGTCGCGCGCGAGAAACTGGGTGTCCCGGTCGTCTATGCCGACGGGCTCGACGATTTCATGAAGGTGGAGACGCTGCCGACGGTGCTGGTGCTCGGCAGGAACGGCGAGATTGTGTACCGGGTCGGCGAGCTCGCGCCTGACGGACTTTCCCAGTCGCTCAGAACGGCGATCCAGAACGCGCTCGGCGCGTCACGATAGGCGATGGGTCAGGGCTTCGGCTGGCTCCAGCCGGTCTGGGTGCCGTAGGGCTCGTTTGGGAGCATGAACGCCTGAATGAGCTGAATCTGGCCGTCATCGATGCGGAAGAGGTCGTTAAGAATGCTGCAGACCTTTCGCCCTTTAGTGGCCGCCGTGGTACTGCTTGGACACAGCGATTTCCTTGCAGGTGATGAATTCGAGCAGGGCGGGAACACCCTTCTGCGTCTGCTCGATGCCGCGGCGGATCGCGGGAACGATTTGCGCGGGATCGGTGACGCGCTCGCCGTAGCCGCCGAAAGCCCGCGCCATCGCGGCGTAGTCGCCGGAGATATCGGTCGCGCGGTATTTTTCAGTCGATACGGGCATGATGGGAATTTCCATCGCCATGCTGAAGTTATTGAGCAGGATGGACAGAATTGGAATGCGCTCGCGCACAGCCGTTTCGAAATCCATGCCGGTGAAGCCGATGGCAGCATCTCCCCAGACGTTGATGCAGAGCTTTTCCGGGCAGGCGAGCTTCGCGCCCATGGCGAGGCCGAGACCGTAGCCGAGCTGCGTCGTCTTGCCCCAACCAATGTAGGTGAGCGGTCGCTTCGCGACCCAGAACGGAGCGAGCTGATCGCGGGGGCTTCCCGCATCGTGCGTGATGATCGTGTTGGCAACGTCGACGGTGCGCTGTAAGTCCGAGAGGACGCGATAGGGAGAAAACGGGATTTCGCTGGACGTGAGCCGTGGCATCCATTCGTCGAGCCATGCCTTGCGGACTTGGGCGATTTCCTCGGAGACGGGCCAGGGGCGCGGCTTTTGGATGAGGCGCTCGACTTCGGCGCAGAGAGCATCGAGAGTGAGTTGCGCGTCGCCGACGAGGCCGATTTCAGCGCGAACGTCTTTGTTCAGGTGATTCGGATCGAGTGTCGCGTGGATGAACTTCTTTCCGGTCGGCATCGCGATGCCGAAGGCCGTCTCGGTGAAGCTGCAACCGACGCCGAATATCCAATCGGCTTTCGCGAGGAAATGCGGGACGGCGCGAGGAAACGCGTTGCCGCCCGCGCCGAGAGCGAGCGGATGGTCTTCGGGAAATGAGCTCTTGCCCTGAAGGCTCGTCGCAACAGGCGCGCCGAGCAGTTCGGCCAGTTTCTTGAGCGAATCCCAGGCCCGCGCGTAGTGAATTCCCTGCCCCGCATAGATGACGAGGCTCTTCGCTTCGACGAGCGCGGCAGCGGCTTTGCACACGTCCGCGACGTCGGGACCGCAGCGCGTGGCGATGACCGGTTCATACGCCCAGGGCTCGGGCATTTCCTCGGCAAAGAGATCGATGGGAATCTCGACGAGCGCGGGGCCGCCGCGGCCGTTGCGAAGGCGGGAGAAGGCCCGGCGAAAAATGTTCGGAATCTCAGTCGCGGACACGACCGGCTCGGCGGATTTCGTGACGGAGCGCATGCTCGCGACCGAGTTGAAGTTCGGATCGATATGAGCGAGGCGGCGCGCGTAGCCCATCGGCAGGACGAGGATCGGGACGGATTCGCTGTAGGCCTGCGCGACGCCGCCGAAGGAGTTCTCGGAGCCGGGGCCATGCTGCATGGCGAAGACGCCTATTTTGCGTCCGCTGGTGAGGCGTGAGAGGGCGTCGGCCATATGCAAGCCCACGCGTTCCTGACGGACGATGATTGGCCGGATGCCCGCGGACGCCGCGGATTCGAGGATGTGGTTCACGGGGTAACCAAAGATGACGTCAACGCCCTCGCGCTTCAGAATTTCGGCGATCGCTTCACCAACCTTCATGGGCCATCTCCTCCGGAAAATGTATACTCACCGGGCGCGCAACGGCAGGCCGCCAACAAGCGTTTGAGGATACCCGGTAGAATGGGCGCGCGGAAGCTTAATTCATTCGCTGTCGCGTCACCTGCAAAATCCTGCGCGCAGACCGCACATTTTCCAGGGCCACGACACACGCGGGAGGATTCCCAGGCAATGACTCGCCAAGAGCGCAAGGTCTCCGCACCACGCGTCGTCAACGTCGGCGATTTGCGGCTCCTGGCGCAGAGGCGCTTGCCGCGAGTTGTGTTCGACTACCTCGACGGCGGCGCGGAAGGCGAGGTTACGCTGCGCGAGAACACGCGAGCGTTCGAGGAAGTGACCTTCCGCCCGCGCAACGCGCTCTATCTTCCGCACCGCGACTCGAGCACGACCGTGATGGGAAGCAGGCTCGCGATGCCCCTGCTGCTCGCGCCGTGCGGCTTCACGCATATGTTTTATCCCCACGGCGAACCGACGGCGGCGCGGGCGGCCGGTAAAGCGGGAGTGGGTTTCGTATTGACGACGATGTCGGGACACAGGCTCGAAGAGGTTGCGGAGGCTTCGTCCGGTCCGCTCTGGTATCAGCTCTATCTTGCGGGTGGGCGCGAGGCGGGAGAAGCCGCGATCGAGCGCGCGCGGAAAGCCGGATTTGCGGTTCTTGTGATCACGATCGACACAGGCACGTTCGGGATGCGCGAGCGCGACGTGCGAAACGGCGCGGGGGCGCTGCTGGACACAAACCCGCTCGCGAAGATCCAGTTTCTGCCGCAACTGCTTGCCCACCCCGGATGGCTCGCGGGGTTCCTGCGGGCGGGAGGAGCGCGGAAACTGCACAACATCATCGTGCCGGGCCGCGGGCCGTTGCCGCTTTCGGAGGCACAGTCGAGCCTGGCGAAATCGGTGGTGACGTGGGATGACATGCAGTGGCTGCGGAGAGCGTGGCCGGGACCGATCGTCGTGAAGGGCGTGCTGACGGGCGACGATGCAAAGCGGGCGCTCGACGAGGGCGCCTCCGGCGTGGTGGTATCGAATCACGGCGGGCGGCAACTGGATGGCGTCGCCGCTTCGCTGCGCGCGCTGCCGGAAGTGGTAGCGGCGGTCGGCGAACGCGCGGAGGTGCTTGTGGACGGCGGAGTGCGGCGCGGGAGTGATATCGCGAAGGCGATCTGCCTGGGGGCGCGAGCGGTGCTGATCGGACGGGCTTACATGTATGGGCTCGGCGCGGCGGGAGAGGCAGGCGTGGCCAGGGCGCTCGAGATTCTGCGAGCCGATCTTGAGCGGACGCTTGCGCTGTTGGGGTGCGCATCGATTTCGGAGCTCAACCGGTCGTATGTGGATGTTCCGGCGAACTGGGCTTGCATCCGCTCGTAGTCGCGCGTCAGGAATGTTCCGCTGCAGGCGAATTCAGCGCTCTGTAATCGCGCCGGTAATGGCTGTACGTCAGCGGGAAAAGAACCAACATGCAGGCACACGCAAGCGCGACCGTGATGGAAACGGACGGCCCGATCATCCTTTCGTTTCTGAAGACATGATCGTTTAGCACGCCGGGGATGAGCGGGCCCAGGCCAATACCACCCAAATTGAGAGTAAACATGAACAGCGCGGAGACCTGGCCGCGAATCTGGTTGGGAAAGATCAGCTGCACGGCCGCGTAAACGGTCCCGATCGGCATGGCCTGGAAAAAGAGACCCGGCGCGATCAGGATGAGTGAGACACGCGCGTCGTGCATGACCATCGCGAGCCCAAGGAAGACGCACGATCCCACGGCGCTGATCGTGGCTACCTTTAGCGGGCCTTCGGCGACGCCTTTCCGCAGCCAGCGGTCGCAGAGCAAACCTCCCACATACATCCCAAGGCAGCCACAGCTCAGAACCAGAACGCCCAGCGCCCTGCCCGCCTGGCCCGCGGTCCATCCGTGCATCCGCTGAAAAAAAGTCGGCGCCCACGAGAGGAAGGCGTAGCTCGCGAGAGACTGGAAGACCTGTCCGATGGCCATGCCCCAAAACGATTGCCAGCGGCGGCCGATCTGCATGAACACGTCGCGCGTGTTCAGATGAGCCGCGCGCCCGGCGGCGTCGCGCAGAACATTCTTTCGCAAGGGCTCGCGCACCGTGTACACGAGTAGCGCAACCAGAAGGCCCGGAATGCCGACGAGCAGGAAGGAAAGCCGCCAGGTCGCGATCGTGCCCAAAACCGGAAGATGCAGCGCGGGCATGTGCATCACGGTATCCACGATCGAGCCGCCCATCGCGAGCGCGACGCCGGAACCAATGAAAATTCCCATGGTGTACACGCTAATGGCGAGGCCCAGCTTTTCCGCTGGGAAATAGTCCGAGATGAGAGAAAACGCGGCGGGCGAAAGCGTGGCTTCGCCCACGCCGACTCCGACGCGGGCGAGAAACAGCGTCCAATAGCTCCTGGCGACGCTGCAGACAGCCGTCATGATGCTCCACAGAAAGATGCCGATGGCGATGGGGTTGCGCCGCCCGTAGGTATCCACGAGACGGCCAATCGGCAACCCGGCGAACGTGTAAAAGACAGCGAAGGCAAAGCCCAGCAGCAGTCCCATTTGCGTATCGCTGATCATCAGATCGCGCTTGATTGGCCCGACGAGCAAACTCAGAATCTGGCGATCGACGAAGGAGAGCGTGTAACAGAGCATGAGCACGAAAACGACGTACCAGGCGTAGCCGAGCGAAGGTTTCGGAGCTGCTGGGGCAGGCGCTACCGATGCACCGGCTTTCAGGATAGCAAACGTCATGGGCGGACCGAATCGAGTCGCGGCAAGGACGCCGACGTTATTACCCATCGACGCCGGATGGTCAAGCGGAATCTGAGCGAGTGGTCACAGCGCGTGCGGTTCGACCATCTTGCCGGGATTCATCCGGTTTTCGGGATCGAGCGCCTGTTTGATCGCGCGCATCACATCGAGCGCGGCCCCGTGTTCCACGGCCAGGTACTTCTTCCTTCCCGCGCCAACGCCGTGCTCGCCGCTGCTCGTGCCGCCCATTTCCAGAGCGCGCAGAATGATTTTCTCTTCCAATACCTTTGCCTCGGCGAGTTCGGCGGGATTATTGGGATCGAGCATAAAAGACATGTGGAAGTTGCCGTCGCCGACGTGTCCCACAATCGGGGCCGGGAAGGACGCGCTCGCGGTATCCTTCTTCGATTCGACGATGCAGTCCGCAAGACGGGAAATCGGAACGCAGATGTCGGTGGTGAACATCTTCCCGCCCCTGCGAATTGCCAGATTTGCGAAATAGGCTTCGTGCCGCATCTTCCAGAGCGTCTCGCGCTCTTCCGGCGTCGTGAACCACTGGAACCCGCGCGCGTGATGTTCCTGGGCCAGCTTCTTCACTGTCTCCGCCTGATCGTTGACGCTGCGGATCGTATCGCCGTGGAATTCGAAGAAAAGGATCGGCGCAACGGGATAATTCGTTTTCGAGTAGCGATTGCAGGCGTCGACCTGCGCCTCGTCCATGAATTCAATGCGCGCGACGGCAACGCCCAGCTGAATGGTCTCGATGGCGGTTTCAATGGCGTCACGGATGGAATCAAAGGCGCAACTTGCCGCGGAGACGGCCTCCGGCAGCGGATGCAACCGCAGCGTGACCTCGGTGATGACGCCGAGCGTGCCCTCCGCGCCGACAAACAAGCGCGTCAGGTCGTAGCCGGCGGCGGACTTGCGGGCGCGAGTGCCGGTCTTGATGACGCGGCCGTCGGCCAATACGACGGTCAGGGCCATCACGTTTTCGCGCATCGTTCCGTAGCGCACGGCAGTGGTGCCCGAGGCGCGGGTGGACGCCATTCCGGCGATCGTGGCATCGGCACCGGGATCGATGAAAAATGTGAATCCGGTATTGGCCAACGCCCGGTTGAGCTGAAGCCTGGTTACTCCGGCCTCCACCGTTGCCTGCAAGTCCTGAGTGCTGATGTTGAGGATTCTGTTCATCTCGCGCATGTCGATGGTAATGCCGCCGTGGATCGCGTTCACCTGAGCTTCCATGGAGGTTCCGCCGCCGAAGGGGATCACCGGCACGCCGCATCTCGCGCTGATCTTCAGGATTTCGCTGACCTCTTCAGTGGATTGCGGAAAGCAGACCACGTCCGGCAGGGCAGCCGGATGATAAGACTCGCCATGACTGTGGTGCTCGCGGACGGAATCCGCGGTGGTCACACGCCGACCGAGGAGAGGCGTCAATTCACCGATCGCCTGCTGTATCTGCTCCTGGCCCGGCCGGGTGAGCTCTGCTGTGCCCATGGTGGTGTCCCTTTTCATCTTAGGTTCCCGCAACAGTGGCCGAATCTTCCGGCTACATGCGCCTGCTTGAAGCCCAATCCAATATACATCAGCCGGCCCCGCGGATTCGTCCGGGCGGCAAGTCCTCGGTTACAAATGAACGGTGACGTCGTAGTAGAGGACTGAGCCGTCGTTCGAAAGAACCGGGACGATGCGCAACACGTGAAACGTGCGGTCCTTCAGGTCATCAACCGTGCGTCCTAGCGCGTCGTGCGTTTCGCGCTCGAGTTCCGGCGAGGATTTTGTCGCCCGTTTCTGCGGCGGGAGCGCCGTCGCATCCAGCCGGTAGATGCGGATGTGGCTTGCGGAGTCCTCCGAAAGAAGCTGGACGCTTGTGGCCGCCAGCGCCGCCGGCTGCGGCTGATCGTGAAACCACTTTCGAGGGGTCACAAGCACGAACAGGACGATGGCAACGACCATCACGTCATACGGCCAGGTTCCGCGCTCGTAGGACCAGAAGATGATGCGGACGAAACCTCGCCAGAGGGCGCGCATCTCAGTGAGCTGCCGAGCCGTTTACGACCATGCCGTCGCGCATGTGCAGCACACGATTGCCGTAGGTGGCCGCTTCCGGATTATGCGTGATCATCACGATGGTCTGGCCGAGGTCCTTATTGAGCTGCCGCAGGAGCGCGAGGACGGCCTCGGAGTTTTTCGTGTCGAGATTGCCCGTGGGTTCATCGGCCAACACGATCTTCGGCTCACTGATGATGGCGCGCGCAAGAGCCACACGCTGCTGCTCACCGCCGGAAAGCTCGGAGGGCTTGTGATGCAGGCGTTCCGTCAAACCCAGCAGATTCGCGACAACCTCGAAACGGTGCGGATCGAAGCCGTTGCCATGAATGTGCTGGGCGAGCGCGATGTTGTGGTACGCGTCGAGGGTCGGCAAGAGGTTGAAGCGCTGGAACACGAAGCCGACTTTGTGCCGCCGGAGAAGCGTTCGCGCGGCATCGCTCATGTGGGTGAGATCGTTCCCATCGAGCAGGACGCGGCCGGTCGTCGCCTGCGCCAGACCTCCGATCACGTGCAGAAGCGTCGATTTCCCACAGCCGGAAGGCCCCATGATCGAAACGAATTCGCCGGGAAAGATTTCGATGTTGATTCCGCGCAGCGCAGGCACATCCACCTTGCCCGTGTGGTACACCTTCCACAGATTTTCAGTCTTGAGTATCGGCTCCAAAGCCGTCCCCCCGGCAAGCGGTCGCAACTGAGCGGAATCAACACATTTTAGTCGGGTTTTCCGTTTCTGCCTAGAATTGATCTAGCGACGTTTGCGCGATTTTCTCGAGGCGTCATATCGAGTGATTGACTCAATCGGCCAACGAAGTTCCCGGGTGTCACTCGTAGGCAAGCGCTTCAACGGGGTCTTTGCGGCTGGCGATCCATGCCGGGTAAGAAGCACCCAGCAAGCCCCCCCCGACGGCGATGAGACCGGCGAAGAGAATCCACTTCGGCGTGATCAGGATGGTCAGCGACGGGGCAAAGTGCAGGCAGATGAGACGCGTGAGGAAGCTAAGTCCCACTCCGAGTGCGATCCCGACAAGGCATAGAAGAGCCGTCTCGCTGAGGATGATCTCGACGATGTAAGGCTTCGATGCGCCGAGCGCTTTCAGGACTCCGATTTCACGCGTGCGTTCGATGATCGTGGTGTACATGGAGAGGAAAATCACAAGGAAGCCGATTCCGACGGCAATCGCAATCATGACGTTGATGAAAGCGCCGAGAGCGGGCAGATTCGATGACGTCATCAGCGAGAGGAAATCCTTGAGCGGGCGAATCTCGTAGCCCGGAAGCAGTCCGCGCACTTCATCGGTGGCAGCAGCCGTATGATCGGAACGGTCACACTTGATGAAGAAGACGGAAGCTTTGTCGCGCGCGCCGGACATTTCCTGCAGCGTGGACATCAGGACGAAAAGGCGCGCGCCCTTGCCATGCTCGACAATGCCGGCGACGTGGAAATCGTGTTCGAGGATGTGAAGCTTTTGCCCGACCTTCACTTTCTTGGCGCGGGCGTAGACGTCGTCAACCAGAATGTCGTTCGGGTCCTCGAGTTCCGTGCCCGCGTGAAGGACGAATCCGCCCGAAACCGCGCGAAACGTGTCCGGTTGGATACCGTAGACGATGTCGAGGCCATTCACGGAATTGAACTGCACGAGAACGGGTGCCACGGCCTGCACGTATTCAAGCTGCTGCAATCTCCCGGCGATGCTGAGCGGCATCGGTGCGCCGCTGAAAGCCATGAAAATGGATGCAGAAGGAGGCTGGACCATGATGTCCGCGCCCACGCCTTCCGTGCGCTTGGCCGACTCGAACATCAGGCCGCTCGTCAGCCCCACCACGATGATGACCAGCATGACCTCAACGGCGACGCCGATCACTGTAATCACCGTGCGAACGGGGCGGTGCAGCACGTTGCGGACGATCAGATGGCCGATCACGGCTTCGCTCCCTCGGGCTCTTCACCCACGCGCACGAGCTCCGTTCCAGGCGGCTGCTTCAGCACAAAGTGGTCGGCCGAGATCGATTCGTTGGCCGTGAGCTTGATCACGCCGATCTGGAGACTGTAATCGCCGGCCGGCCGATTGATGGAAATCTGCCGCGAGTATTTCACGGCGCCGAAGGAATCCCATCCGGCATACCGGACATCCGAATCGAGCTTGCCGCCGGGACCGTAGGTTTGGATGCGAACCACGCTCAGATCGGAGCGGTCAAACCATATCTTACGCGCGATCTCCCAATTCTTCGCATTGCCGGTCGAATTCTCGGGCGCGTTCGTTTCCGTTCCGGCTTCGCTCGCGAGCCGAACTACCGTCAACACGTAGTATTGTGACGGAGCTTCTCTCGCCTCCTCGATGAGCACCGGCACGTCATCCGGGATGGCATCCCAGAAAACGGCGCTGGTCAGATGCTGCGGCCGCAGGTTTTCAATCGGTTTCGCCGAAGGGCGCTCGAGATTTGCCGGGCCGGTGAGGAACTTGTTCTGCGAGGGAATGAAAATATTGAACGTCTGGCCGTCGCTCTCCATGTCAAAAATGTTCGTTCCGACCACCGGCGCCTGTCCAATCACCCGAATGCTTGAAGGCTTCTGCGCGAGAATGAAACCGGTGACCTGATGATACTGCTTGATCACGCCCGTGTACGCGGAGCCCGCAGTCAGCGTCATCGTGACCGAGGCGTTGAGCGAGTCAATCGCATCTGCCTGACGATCATACAGCCCGATCAGGTCTCCCTTTGTCGCGATCTGCAGAGGTACCGGCGCGCCCGCGGGTCTTGTGACCGTCGTCTGGCTCATGGCGCATCCCCAGACGAAGGCCCCCGCAAGCGCCATCGAGAATACGGTCAGAAATTTTTGGAGCGCCTGTGTGCGTCGAGTCACCAACACGAATTCAGCAATTTAGCAGCCGTTCTCGGAAGATGTCAAACAAACCGCACGGCGCAGGTTCCTCGTGGAACCGCAGCGGCTCCCGAACTATCTACGAGGCTTACCGCCGCCAGAAAGCCACGCCGCAATGTCAGCGACCACAGCCTCATCCACATGGCCGGGCTTGTCGTATTCCGCGGGATTCGCAGGACCGGCGCCCGCGATGAAGAGATGGTTGAGGTCGGGATACAGCTTCAGGGTGACGTTGCTTTCCCCGGAAAACGCGGTCTTCCACTCGTCGAAATTCGTAGCCGGCGGCACCTGAAAATCCCGGCCTCCCTGAAGAATCAGGACAGGAATCTTCAGCGCCTTGGCCGCCGCAATTGGTTGATAGCCGCGCAGGTCGAGCCAGTAGGAAGCCGGAATGGGGCTGCCGAGAAGCATGACGCTGTCGTCGTGCCGCAGATCGGGGCTCTCGATCTTCTTCACGGCATCCTCTACAGCGGCAAGCTGCTTCTGAGCGTCCGGAGTGGGCGCTGCGCCGGCCGAAACGATGGAGCGTACCTGATCGACGAGGAGTTGCTCGATGGGGCGGGTGTTGGCCGCCAGCATGACCACTCCAGCAATCTCAGAATCCTTTGCAGCGATGCGAGGCGCGAGGTATGCGCCCAGGCTGTGCCCGATCAGGAAGACGCGCCGGGGATTGATCCCAGGCTGCCGGACGACGAGCGCCACGGCCGCGCGCGCGTCACCGATCGTTTCGTCCTCAACGGTGAATTTCGCCGGGTCGCCGCTGCTCTCCGCGCCGTACTTCAGTGTGCGCTTCGTGTAGCGGAACACCGCGATCCCGTGGCTGGCGAGTCCCCAGGCGAGGTCCTTGAACGGCTCATTCGGGCCGATCGTTTCATCCTCGTCGTGCGGGCCCGAGCCTTGCACGAGCACGACGGCGGTAACGCGGCCGCGAACCTTGGGCATCGTCAACGTTCCCGGCAGCTCGTAATTGCCGTTGACCAGCACCAGAGGCTCCTCAGTGAAGGAAGCGGCGTTTGCGTAGGAGGGAGCCACCCAGGCCGGCAGTTCGGTGTGCGGGCGAAAAACAAGCCCGGCAATCCGCACCTCGGGGGTAAACGTGATTTGAGCCTCGATCAGCCCTTTTTCAAACTTGCACACGACGACGACCACGTCGTACGTCTGAAACTTGCTGGTCGTTGCCGAAACAACCGAATCAAAAAAGCCCTCCTGCTCGAGCAGGCCCGCCCAGCCCGCGGCGAGCTTGCCCGGAGGAAGTGCCGCGGCTATGCCCGAGTCGTACTGCGCCTCAACCTGGTTGAATTGACCGGCGACGATTTCCTGAAGCACCTGTTTGCCTGCGGTTATCGAGGGCGGTTCCGTGTCCGATTGCCGCGCCGCAACGGGCAGAAAGGCGAGAGACAACATCAGGGCGACCACGGAGACTTTCACTTCGAAGTCCTCGCGGTACGGAGGAGAAACGCGGTGCCCGAGCGGAAGGATCCTTGCCGTCGAATCATCATTGAACCGTCGAGCGCGCCGTAGTAGGGAGTGGCGAAGCGTGGTGCGCAACAAGCAGCCAGCCGCCTTCGCGCTCGACAAAGATATTCGTGGCCTGCACGGTCGCTTCGTCGAAACCGTCGGCAAACGCCGTAGTGACGCGGGCCGTACAGGCGACCCAACCGACGCGGCCCTCGACGCGGATCCGCACCCCGCTAATCGCTACACGAACACGCTTGGTATTCTTGAATATTCGGGCCCAGCGCTCGCGCACTTCCTCCCAGCCGAGAAGAAGCTCCCATCCGGGTTGCACACACTCGACACCATCGTCGTGCGCCCAAACCGCTTCCATCTCCGCGAGGTTGAGCGATTCAAAAGCCACGTAGAAGCGCTGGTTTGCGGCGCGCACGGCGTCCTCGGGTGTCTGCTTCTCGCGTGTCGCTTGTGTAGGCATGGTGGCCAAAAGAAAAAAACTGATGGGCCCCTACTCAATATTCGCCGACCAGCATTATACCCGAGGCTAGGACGCACGATCGGTGGCTTTTCGCGGCATTAGCGATCCTGCGTGTCGGAGATCAGAGGGTCTTCCGCTGCCGCCAACTCGCCGTGCTTGTCCGCGCCATGGAGCTTCCCGGCGGCGTCGAGCAGGAACGAGCGCCGACCCGATTTGCCGTACGCGTCCGGCGTCGCGGCGAGCTCGAAGGCGGGATCGTCCTGTCCGGCCAGGGAGACGATGCGGTAGCGAAACTGATAGCCGACCGCGCTGCCAGCGGCCAAGTGCTCATCCACCAGGGACGCCTGCTCGGGAGATATCTGATCCTTTGGCGCGGGGCCGAGTTGCGCGAGGGCATCCGGAAGCTTGCCGTACGCGTCGCGATATGTGCGCACCGCGGTCGCGAGGTCGCGCAGCGTGGCAAGGGCGGAATCCTCGCGCGCGGCGAGGTCACTTTCGGCCCACTGCTTCGAGAGCTGGGGTATGTCGAGAAGCACGAGGCCGAGCGAGAGCAGGCGCCAGCCGCCATTCTCGCGGACGAGGCCAAATTCGGTCTGCTCGCTGTCGACAACAGTCACAGGGATGAACGCAAGATTCTCGCGCGTCCGCGTATCTCCGAAGCGGAACTCGGCGGTGCCCTCGGGCGCCATGCATCGCAGAACCGCGTGGTTCTGCGGATCGGACGAAATCAGGGGTTTCCCCGGCTGATCGGCGAGCGAGAATCGCTTCAGAAAAGCCGTGCGCTGGTCGGGAGAGAGCGCGCGGAATGTCGTGGCATTGTCAGACGTGAGGTAGTTTGCAAACTGCGTGTCATTCGCCCGACAAGCGGCCGAAAGCGCGGCGACAAGGGCGGAGGAGGGATCGGATTCGTGGCCTTCGTCCTGCGCAGCCAATTGGAAGGGACAGAGAAGCGCGAGAACAATGGCTGGAATAGCGCTGTGCCGAAAACCGGAGAAGAGTAGAGCAGTCTTCATGAAGACTCGGATTTCGCCCGACCGAGGATGGTTGCCAGGTCCCGCGTAAACTTCGATCTCGGCATCACGTCGCGGCAACCGGCCGCGCGGGCGCGCTCGGCGAGATCGACCTGCACATGCGAAAGGAACCCAACGAGCGGAATCTCGGGAGTGTCCGCACGCACGCGCTCGACGGCTTCGAGGGGATTGGAGCGCGCGTTGAGATCCACGACGACAAGCCTGGGGAGGCTCTTCGCAATTTCCGCGGCAAGCGCATCGGGGGTCGTGCAGGTGCGGAGCTCGACGCCGATCTGCTTGGCCGTCTCGAGAAGCTTCGCCTGAAAGAATAAATCATCGACGAGCGCAACGACCTCGGCCATCAGGGCTAGCCCGTCGCGCGCGAAACGGAATACCGCCCGTTGTCCAGCGCTTCCTGGGACACCCACATGCCGTGAAAAGTCATGCGCACGCGGTGCGGAAGCTTCACGATCGCCACGGGCCCGGCTTCGAGGTTCTGCGCATCGAGAATCGCCAGGTCGGTCCGATTCTCGGCCATGCGGTTCACGAGCGCCAGAAGATAGCCATCGCCTTCGGGCGAATTCGGCTTGCGCGGCGCGAAGAGCGGCTCCTGCACGCCCGAATCCGGACCGGGATTCCACAACGTGGCGCTTCCCGTCTTGTGATCGAACTCGCCGACCGCGCCGAATCCGATGTTCCCTGACCCAGGAGTGCTCGGATCGCGGCAAATGACGTAGCCTTTTCGGTACGTCCCGTTGCCGTAGTAACGGTCGTCGGCGCGCGGCATCTCGCACATCCAATCGTAAAGCTGCTCCGTTTTGTAGTCTTCCGTGTTGCCGGCCAGATCGAAAGTCAACCGAGTGAGATGGGGAAGGGCCGCCGTGGGATCTGGCGGCGTGCCGTCGTGATTCGGGAAGAAGAAGAACGAGCTTCCGCGCGACAGGCACACGTCGAGGCTCACTTTCGAGCCGTTGGTGCTGCCGTTCATCATGTGGCCGGCGAAACTCGTGTCGCCACGGAACCAGCGGACCTGATCGGCTGTGCCGTAGCGCGGCACGACCGCCACAACCGTCTGCAAATCGCGGTGCCATGTGTAGAAAGGGCCGCCCTTCTTCAGGACGTTCACGTCGGTAAGCAGCGGAAAGAACGGGAAGATCACGTACTTGTCCGAGACGGCAAAATCGTGAACCATTCCCGGCCACGGCGCATTGAACCAAACTTCATGCTTGAGCTTGCCATCGGGGCCGATCACGAAGTAGGCCACGTCGGTGGTGCCGTCACCCTTGGCCTGATAGGCGAAAGTCAGCAGCTCGTTCGTGGCCTGGTCGAGATGGGGATGAGCGGACATCCAAACGGACTTGATTGCACCGTTGTAGTCGTAGCGGCCGATTGTATCGAGCGTGTAGGGATCGAGCTCGTACGGCATGTCGTCCTCTTTGAGGGCGAGGAGTTTCCCGGCGTGCCAGACCACGTTGGTGTTCGCGGTGCCCGGATTGCAATCCTTGGCGATGGGATCGCGCGTGTAGCGATTGCGGTAGAGACCGAAGAGCGGCCGGCGGTGCTTCGCCTGCATCCGGAAGCGTTCGGTGCGAACGTAACGGCTCTTGAAATCGACGTGACCGTTCTCGAAGCGGAACATGATCACCATGCCCTCGCCGTCGATAAAGATGTCGTCCCCGAGCATCGGGGGATATTGGCGATCCGGCCCGCAGCGATAGAGGGTGCCATTGAGATCCTTCGGCACCGCGCCGTGCGTGACCTCGCAATCTCGAAGATCTGCTTCCAGGCGCACGGGTGCGCCGAAACCCTGGTAGAGCGGAATGTCGGGAAAGCGGACCGCGCCTACTGCCGATAGCTCTTCCAAGTAAACGTTCGACATGGGAACTCCTTGCCGCGCCGATATCGCCGGATCACCCTCGACCGTACGTTCTGCGAGCAATCCTATGCGGGGGCTGTTCTGGTTGTCAACAGGCCCGCCTCGCAAGCACGGCCTTCAGGATCGGCACTTAACTTAGCGAGGGGGATAACGAATCGGAGCAGTAACGGCGGGTTTAGTGCCCGGCCTCTTCGTGGGCGCCTACGGTTTCATCCGGGACGTCGCCCGTGCGGCCTTTCACGCGGTCGTAGACGCTGTAGTGGCAGGTCGAGCCGAGGGCTTCGTTGTAGTAGGTTGGCACGCCGAGCGCGGTGCGCAATTCCTCGTTGAAGCGGCGCAGGTCCCTAAGCTGAGCCACACGGATGGGAAACTTGTGCCCGTCGCTCGCCAGCAGGAACTTCTGATAGCCTGCATCCCACAGGCGCGTGAATTGCCCCTGCGCCATGATGGACGGGATGATTGTCATCTGGTAGCTGCCTGCCGGAGACTTGCGAAGTTCGGCGCCGCAGCCATACTTCTCGATGCGGACAACGCCGCCTGAGCTGCGCACGAGGAAACCCTTCGCCGAGAGCGATTCCACCTGCGCCTGAGTGAAGTGCTTATTGACGTACCACATGGCCCTTCAGAATAGGGACTGTGCCTCCCCGTGTAAAGTCCAAAAATCCGAATGCGTCCCGGCGAAATCGGCAAGCAGCTTGCGCTCCGAAAGCAAAACTGATATGGCATTGCTACGCGAAATCACCCGGAAATGGGATCGGACCAACGCAAATGACGAAGACGCTGTGCGCTGCGGGGTTACTGCTAGCTCTGATGATCGGGACGCCGTGCGCTTCGGCGCAGGCGGCGCCGGACGGCGCGGCGGTTTTCAAGGAGCGCTGCGCGATGTGCCATCAAGCGGCGCCGCTGGGTGACGGCCGCGCGCCCACGACGGCTCTGCTGGCGGAAAAAACGCACGAGGAAATCCTGCAAGCACTCGAGTCGGGGCCGATGGTCATTTACGGGAATCGGATGTCCGAAACGGAGCGCCGGGCAGTTGCCGTGTTCCTTACCTCCAAAGTATCCGCCGACGTATCGAATGCCAACCTCTGCGCGACGGCGAAGCCGATTACTCCGGAAGGCCTGATGAATCCGCAAAACTGGAACGGCTGGGGCGCGGACGTCCTGAACACGCGGGACCAGACGCACACGAGCATCGGCCCGGAGAACGTTGCTGGGCTGAAAGTGAAATGGGCCTTCGGAATTCCGAACGCGAGCTCGGCCTTGGGGCAGCCGACCGTGGTCGCCGGGCGCTTGTTCATCGGCTCAGGCGACGGAACGGTGTACGCGCTGGACGCGGCGACAGGATGCACGCTCTGGACCTACAAAGCGGAAACGACCGTGCGGGCAGCGATCACGGTGGCGCCGAGAGAGAAGGGCGGCTCGTTCGCATACTTCGGCGATGGAGAGGCGAATCTCTACGCCGTCGACGCGGCGAAAGGCACGCTCGTCTGGAAGGTGAAAATCGATTCGCATCCCTCGGCCAGAATCACGGGCGCGCCGCAGCTCTACCGCGGCCGGCTCTACGTTCCGGTGGCTTCGAGCGAGGAACTGACGGGCGGCGACCCGTCCTATCCGTGCTGCACGTTCCGCGGAAACGTGGTCGCGGTGGATACGCGGACGGGAAGGCAGATCTGGAAAGCGTATGCCATCGCCAAGACGCCGACGGCCTCTAAGGATGGAAACAGCCACGCGAAGTTCAGCCCTGCGGGCGCCGCCATCTGGGATTCTCCGACGATCGATGCGAAACGCGGCGCGCTTTATGTGGGAACCGGCGACGCCTACGTGGATCCGGCGGACGAAGCCACGGACGCGATCGTTGCCTTCGACCTGGCCACCGGAAAGCGGCTCTGGGTGCAGCAGAAAACGTCCGGCGACGTTTTCAACTTCGGATGCTTCATGCCCCAGCGCATGAATTGCCCGCCGCAAGTGGGTCCCGACTTCGACTTCGGTTCTTCGCCGATTTTGCAGGATCTCGGCAACGGCCATCGCGTCCTGCTGGCAGGGCAGAAGAGCGGCGTGATGTATGGGCTCGATCCGGATGACGGCGGCAAGGAGCTTTGGCAGGTTCGCGTGGGCGCCGGCGGCGGGCTTGGCGGAATCGAGTGGGGCTCGGCCTCGGACGGTACAGACGTCTACGCCGCGCTTTCGGACATCCCATCGTCGCTCTCGCCCGTGCCGCCCGGGTCCGCTGCGCCGCCGGCAGGCGGGCTTTCGGCGATCGATATCCGCACCGGCAAACTCGTCTGGAAAACGATGCCGCCGAAGCCGGCCTGCGAAGGCCGTCCGGGATGCAGCGCGGGGCAACTCGCCGCGGTCACGGTGGTGCAGGGCGTGGTTTTTTCGGGCTCGATGGACGGGCACCTGCGCGCGTATGCCACGAAGGACGGCTCGATCCTGTGGGACTTCGATACTCTCCCCAGCGTCCCCACGGTGAATGGGGTGAAGGCTCACGGCGGGTCGATGAGCGGCAGCGGACCGGTGGTTTCGGGCGACATGCTGTTCGTCACGTCGGGCTTCACGGGGACTGCGGGCATGCCGGGGAACCTGCTGTTGGCATTCGAGGAGGCGACAGGCGCGGCGGGGGCCGGAGGAAGTACGCATTGATATTGATTAGGACTTGCTTCCCGGAGGTGCAGTCGAGCATCATACGGTGGCATATGAAATCGTCTGCCCCAATGGCTCGAATGGCAGCTCGAATCCTTCCCGGCCTTCCCAGCACGCCCCGCGCCTGTCGCTGTAGACCCAGCCTCTAATCTGCTAAACTGTCCCGAATTAGCGCGGTACGAGGAATTTTCCGAACATTAGGACAATAAGAGTGACAGCCGCAAACAAACCGTTGGTATCGCCGGAGCGAACGCGCGCAAGCGCAGGCGATTCCTTGGGCCAGCGCCTGGTCGAACGCATCGGCAATACGCCCCTCATCCGGTTCGAACGGACCGGCAAAGAGTTTCCGAACGTTGAGTTCTACGCCAAGGCGGAGTGGTTCAACCCAGGTGGCTCCGTGAAAGACCGCGCGGCATACTCCATGATCCGCGAGGGCGAACGCTGCGGTGATCTCCGGCCGGGAAAGATCATTCTGGACGCAACCAGCGGCAACACCGGAATTGCCTACGCCATGATCGGCGCGGCGCTGGGCTATCGCGTGAAGCTCTGCCTGCCGTCGAGTGCTTCACCGGAACGGAAGCAGATCCTCGCGGCATACGGCGTCGAGATCGTGTTTACGCCGGGCGACGAGGGTACCGACGGAGCCATCCGGCGCGTGCGCGAAATATACGAATCGGACCCGGAGAAGTACTTTTATCCGAACCAGTACGGCAACCCGGCGAATCCCGCAGCACACTATGCGACGACCGCGCCAGAAATATGGGAACAGACCCAGGGCCGGATCACGCATTTTGTGGCAGGCCTCGGCACTAGCGGAACCTTTGTGGGCACGACGCGGCGGCTCAAGGAGCTGAATCCCCGGATTCGCTGCATCAGCATGCAGCCCGATTCCGGCTTCCACGGACTCGAAGGCTTGAAGCACATGGCCACGGCCATCGTGCCGCCGATTTATGATGCTGACCTCGCGGACGAAAATGTCGAGGTGCACACGGAAGACGCTCAGCGGATGGCAAAATGGCTGGCAAGGGAAGAAGGAATCCTCGTGGGTGTGAGCGCCGGAGGGGCGCTCCACGCCTGCCTGGGTGTCGCGCGGCGTTTGCCGCAGGGTGAGCGCGCGGTAATCGTGACCGTGTTCCCCGACTCGGGAGAAAAGTACTTGAGCGAGCGCTTCTGGAGCGAAGAATGAGCGTTGCGCCCCTGAAGATCAGCGACGAGACGCTTCGCCGGATTCACGCGCACGGCGTCGAGACCTACCCGCACGAGTGCTGCGGCGCGCTGCTTGGCCGCGATGGCGACGGCTCGCGCGAGGTGCTCGACCTCTTGCCGCTCGCGAATCGCCGGGACGATTCCCCGCGAAACCGGTTTGAAGTGACCGCGGACGACGTCCGGCTGGCCGAAAAAACGGCGCGCGAGAAGCGGCTCGAGCTGATCGGATGGTATCATTCACACCCGGATGCCCCGGCGCGTCCGAGCGAGTACGACCGAGACCACGCCTGGCCTTGGTATAGCTATATCATCGTCAGCGTTCAGAAGGGCGAGCCGCGCGATACGACATCCTGGCGCTTGCGCGACGACCGCGCCGGATATGATCCCGAGGGCATCGAAATCTCGGCGCATTCGGCGAGCATCTAATTTTCAGCGAGGAGGACGGTAAATGGCGGTTAAAGTCATTATTCCGACGCCCCTGCGGGCTTATGCGGGCAAACAGGAGAGCGTCGAGGTTCAGGCGGCAACGGTAGGCGAGGCACTTTCCGCGCTGACGGGAAAGTTCGAGGAGTTGAAAAAGCACCTTTTTGCCGATGACGGCCGGCTGCGCAGCTTCGTAAACGTCTACGTCAACGACGAGGACATCCGTTACCTCCAGAAGGATCAGACACGCCTGAGCGAGGGCGATACGGTCAGCATCGTGCCGTCGATTGCGGGCGGCGCGCGTAATTGAAATTGGACGAGCGATCGGATCGGGGAGTTTTTGAATGGCAACCAAGATAGGAATTCCAGCAGGGCCGGAATCGCGCAAACCCGCCGTAACACTCTCGAAGGAAGAGGTGCTTCGCTATAGCCGCCACCTGATCATGCCCGAAGTGGGCATGGATGGTCAGCTGAAGTTGAAGCAGGCGAAAGTCCTTTGCATCGGAACCGGCGGTCTCGGCGCTCCGCTCGGCCTATATCTTGCGGCGGCTGGTGTGGGCCGGATCGGTCTGGTGGACTTCGATGTGGTGGATTCCACGAACCTCCAACGGCAGGTGCTTTTCGGAACAAGCGACGTGGGCCGGCCAAAAATCGAAGCGGCCGCGGACCGTCTGCGGGATTTGAACCCAGACATCCAGATCGATACATTTGAGGCGCACCTGGCAAGCGAAAACGCGCTCGACATCTTGAAGGACTACGACATCGTTGTGGACGGCACGGACAATTTTCCGACGCGCTATCTTGTCAATGATGCCTGCGTGATTCTCGGCAAGCCGAACGTCTACGGCTCGATTTTCCGGTTCGAAGGGCAGATCACGGTCTTCGGTTATCCGGGGGGGCCGTGCTACCGCTGCCTCTATCCCGAGCCGCCTCCGCCGGGGCTCGTGCCGTCATGCGCCGAGGGCGGAGTTCTCGGCGTGCTGCCCGGAATCGTGGGGACAATCCAGGCCGCCGAGACGCTGAAGCTCATTATTGGCAAAGGTGAGCCGTTGGTGGGGCGTCTACTGCTTTTCGACGCTCTTGCCATGAAGTTCCGCGAACTAAAGCTGCGGAAAAATCCCGAGTGCCCCGTCTGCGGCGAGCACCCTACAGTAACGAAACTGATCGACTACGCCGAGTTCTGCGGCATTCGCGGCGAGGAGGCTCCCGTGACAGCAACCAATCTTCCCGAAATCACTCCGCGCGAGCTGAAGGCACGGCTCGATCGCGGCGACGATCTCTACATTCTCGACGTGCGCGAACCGCACGAGTACCAGATCTGCAACCTGGACGGCCATCTGATTCCGCTCGGCGAGCTTTCGCGGCGTGTGAACGAGCTCGATAGCTCGCGTGAAATCGTCGCCCATTGCCGCAGCGGCAAGCGCTCGGCCGATGCCGTGCAATTCCTCCAAAAGGCCGGCTTCCGCAAGATATGGAACCTGAAAGGTGGTATCCTCGCCTGGTCGGACGACGTGGATCCGTCGGTGCCAAGGTACTGAAACAGCGGTGATTGCGTTCCGAATTCCAGCGGAGGATAGAATGGCGACGACAAAACTTACGGTTCGCAACGATGGTTCAGTTAAAGTCGACGGCGACTTCGAAATCGTGGACCAAGAGGGCAAGCCCTTCGGCCTCGGAGGGAGGACGAACATTGCCCTTTGCCGCTGTGGGTACTCCGAGTCGAAGCCTTTCTGCGATGGCTCTCACAGAAAGGTGAACTTTCAGAGCACTATCAAGGCTTTTGATCTTCCGCCCGCACCCCCGAAGGCTTGATTCCTGTAGGTAAGAAGATCTCAGGCCTGTAACGTTTTCACCCCAACCTAGCAATTGCTAACTAGCCTTGCAATATGAATGAAATCACCATCGGTCCATAATAGATTGTAATAAAAGAAGTTACTGGCTGTTCAAGGCATGGCGGAAAACGGCATCCGAGTTGCCTCGGCAATCTCGGGCCAGTGCTGATTTCTGGGGGCAGTTGTGGAGCATGGGGGCAAACCGCGGGGGCATCTTCCGGCGCGCCTCGTCCTGGCAGGGACGATCGCCGTCGGGGCGTATTGCGTTCTATTGCTGATCCTACGTCGTTCTTCCTATTTGGCCGACCCTCTTCTCGACTCTTATCTCGACATGGCGGGCAGTCTGATTGCGTTCACCTTCGCCGCCAACGCCATGGTGCGGTTCCGCGGCATGCATGATCGGATTTCGTTGATTTTGGCTTTCGGATTCGTTCTGGCGGGTCTGATTGAAGCAGGGACGGGCATATCGTTCTACCGAGGAATGCTCGTGACGCCCGTTGCCGGGCACGAAATCTCTCTGGGATGGCTCGCGGGCCGGACACTGCTGGGCGTGCTGCTGCTGGCGGCGCTGGCAGTCGAACGCCGTATTCCCGTGTCGCGTGATCCGGGAAAGGAAATTGCCGGCGTGATGTTGATCGTCGGGGCGGTGGCGTACTTGACCAGCGTGTTTTATTTCATGCTGCCGGCCGCGCCGGAAATTCAGCCGGGCGCGATCGTGCCGCGGCCTTGGGATCTGCTTCCAGCTGCGATTTACGTGGCAGCAACGGTGGGATTCGGCTGGCGTCTCCAGCGCGCGAATGCCGTCCTCGACCGTGCTTTGTTCATCGCCGCCGGGCTGAACATCCTCTGCCACGTCACGATGAGCCAGTCGCAACGCATGCTGGACGCCCCTTACACTGTCGCGCACGTTCTCATGATCTCCAGCTATGTAGTCGTTCTGGGCGGAACGCTGCTTGACAACGCCGCGCTCTTCGATCAGGTAAGCCATCTGGCCGTGTCGGACTCGCTCACCGGTCTCGCGAATCACCGCCGGTTATTCGACGTGTTGGAAAACGAAATTCAGCGTTCGCGCCGGACGGGCCGCAACTTCGCGGTTTTGCTCTTCGATCTCGATGGGCTGAAGAAAATCAACGACAGGTACGGCCACCTCACGGGAAGCCAAGCTATCAAGCGCCTCGGAATTGTGATGCGCAACAGCAGCCGCTCCATCGATACGCCCGCGCGGTACGGCGGCGACGAGTTTGTCCTGGTTTTACCGGAGGCGGGCGGGCGCGAAGCCGAGCAGGCCGCGGCTCGAATTTGCGAGCGTCTGATGCAAGACTGCCAGGAACCCTTCATCTCCGTCAGCGTCGGGCAGGCGGTCTATCCTCAAGACGGGACATCGATTGAACAGCTCTTAGGCGCCGCCGATCGCGCTTTGTATGAAATGAAGGGCCGGGCAGAACGGAAGTTTCGCTTCAGCCACCTGGCGGCTTGCCTGTAAGCAGAAAAGAGGACTTGGACATGGCACTCGGGATCGGCGCTGTGAAAACCTACGCGATTTCGCGCCGCGAAACGCGGATTCCCATGGAAGTCGGTGTTCACATCAGCGGTCATGCGGCTCTCCCGGGGACAGAGACTACTTTTACCGAAAATGTCAGTTCGTGCGGAGCGCGCGTATTGAGCACGCGCCGATGGAAGGCCAACGACCGCTTGATCGTTACAACGCCAGCGGGTTCGTTCCGCGCTGTGGCGCGTGTTTCCTATTGCCAGGGGGCCCCTGAAACAGGCTTTGCGATTGGCCTTGAATTAGTGGAACAGACCGGATATTGGGTCGTCGCCGCGCCTGCCCCCTAAAATCCCCGTCTCTTGCCGTACCTGCGCGCTATTGTACGAATCCCACATTGGGTTCCGTGGCCGGACCCGGGCCCTCGGGCAGCGTCCCAAACTGCTTCTCGTATCGAGCGACGTTCTCTTGCAACGCCCGCATCAGGCGTTTCGCGTGCGTGGGGCTGACGATCAGGCTGGCCACGAGCTTGCCTTGCGGCACCGTGGGAAACATGTAGATGAAATTCAGCGTGAATTCCTCCGCATTATGGTGAATGACGGCAAGGTTGGAATACTGGCCGAGCAGCTCCTTCTCGTCGGCTTTGATCTGCATCTGTTGTTTCGGTGTCTCGGGCATTCGCTCTCTCCTTGCGGTTCGTTACCTCCCGCTCACTATAGCAAAGCCTGAATTGCGCTCGTCCATCTTTTGGACACATCGCAATTCATGGGATTGACGGCCGACTAGGTTAAGCGTAGTTTATATTGAAGGTTTATCTCGCTTAACTATGGACGATTCAAGGAACAAGCCGGAAGTTTCAGCGTACCGCCCGGCTCACCCCACCACGGAATCCGCTGCTGCATCCCCCGTCGCAAGCGATTTGATCGGCCTTCTTACCCATGAGGATTTGGACCGCGCTCGAGATCGCTGGCAAGTGGCCCGCGCCCGATGGCGTGAACACGGATCGAAAACGTTCGGCGGGTTCCGGTTGCTCTGGCTCCTGATCGGGCCGGGAGTCCTCGTTTTCCTGGGCGAGAACGATGCGCCGAGCATGTTGTCGTACTCAGCCACGGGTGCGCGCTTTGGCATCGGTTTCTTCATGCCGTTTATCATTCTGACGTTTTTGATGGGTTATATCGTCCAAGAAATGACCGTGCGCTTGGGAGCGGTCACCCACCGTGGACACGCCGAATTAATCTTCGATCGCTTCGGGAAATTCTGGGGATTCTTTGCCATGGGCGATCTGGTGCTGGGAAACTTCCTCACGCTCGTCACGGAGTTCATAGGAGTGCGCGCGGGGCTGGGCTTCTTCGGCGTTCGCCCGGTGTTTGCTGTTGGAGGAGCGCTCGTGATCGTGGTCGGTGTGATCGCGACTGGCCGGTATTGGACCTGGGAGCGAATCACGATGGGTCTCGCTATTTTCAACGGCCTTTTCATTCCGGCCGCGATCCTCGCGCATCCCGACTGGCGCGCAACGGGTCACGCTCTGCTGACATGGATGCCGCTGCCCGGTGGAAGCCGCTACGAGATTCTCGTGCTGATCCTGGCCGACATCGGCGCGACGGTGACGCCATGGATGCTTTTCTTCCAGCAGAGCGCGGTCGTGGACAAGGGCATGCAACCGCGCGACATCAATGCCGGCCGGCTCGACACGTTCCTCGGCGTACTGCTAGCAACGGTCTTCGCCATTGCAGCAGTTCTCGCCACCGTGCCGCTGTTTCATCACGGAATCGGCGCCGGCGACTTCCAAGCGGCCCAGTTCGCCCAGGCTCTGGAACCATGGATTGGCCACGTGGGCGCTTCTTTATTCGCGTTGGGCATTTTCGAGGCCGGGATGGTGGCGGCCATCACAATTTCCACTTCTTCGGCCTACGCGTTTGGCGAAGTCTTCCAAACCGGACACAGCCTGAACCGGCCTCTGCGCGAGGCATGGCCGTTCTATCTGACTCTACTGGGTTCGGCCTGTGCCGCGGCCGCGCTGGTTTTGATTCCCCGCTTTCCGCTCGAATTCGTCGTCTTGACGGTGAACGTGATCGCCGTGCTTGCGATGCCCCCGGCGCTGGCCTTTCTGCTGCTTTTGGTGAACGATCGGGAAGTGATGGGCGAGTACGTTAACGGTGTATGGGCGAACGTAGCGGGCGTGGCTGTGACGGTGCTTCTCGTCTGCGCCGGTATCGGTTTTGGCGTCGCGACGGTGTTCCCGAAGTGGTTTGGCAGCTGATTCAAGTACGCGGAAGCAAAGTACGCTCTCGAAAGGACAGCAGATTCATGGATGGAAAAGCGAAATCAGATCACGCGGGTTCCAACACGAACACACCCCAACTCGAGCTAACCACCGCCGGCAGCGAACGTCCGAACCTGAAAGACCCAAGCGTTGTTCTATCGCTGCTGGAAGCGGACCAGGTTGTTGCGGCCAAGCGGCAGACGCGCTTTGGGCGCCGCAATCTTTCGTTCGCTGCGCGGATGTTGCTCTGGGGGCTCCGGATCTATGTTATCGCGATGCTCGTGGTCGTTCTGATTTCGGTGCTCGGCGCCATCCACGCGTCGCCCTGAGGAGCGAATGATGGCCAGTTGGAGATCCGGAGCGGCTATGCGAGAATTTTTCGCCGGATTCAGCCCTTCGCTCAGTGGCGGGCGCGCACAAGAAAATCGTGGCTACCGAAACGACAAGGAAGAAAAATCGCAAGCCGCTCTTGGCGGCTCTGCTTTTCGTTCTGCTGGTTGCCGTGGCGGCCTTAGTGCATGCCGTCACCCGGTGGAACACCCGCGCGGCGGCAAGAAGGCTGAAGAACCCAGTGCCTCCCACGGCCGACGCTATCGTCGCCGGAGAGCGGAACTATCGGCAGCACTGCCAGCGGTGCCACGGGAAACATGGCGACGGGAAAGGTGAGAAGGCTGCGGAGCTTTCCGTCGCTCCCGGCGATTTCACTGACACGCAAAAGATGCGCGCCCTGACTGACGGGGAGCTTTTCTGGGAAATCACCAAGGGACGCCGTCCCATGCCGGCCTTCGAGGACAAGCTAAACGAGCAAGAGCGCTGGCTAGTGGTGGACTTCATCCGCACATTTGCGGAAAAGCCGGCCTCGAACGCTGCGCCTCCGCGGCCGTAAGAGGCGTATCGCGCGTCAGGTCTTACTGCACCTTCGCGAGAACGTCCGCGACTTCCTTCACATCCGGCACGGTCGGGATATCGTAATTCTTGAACCACGCGACCTTGCCGCTGCGGTCCACGACGGCGATAGCGCGCCCGGTGATTCCCTTGTCCGCAAGATACACGCCGAACTTCTCGCCAACGGCTCCCCGCGGCTGGAAATCCGCGAGCAGTGGATAGTGGATGCCCATCTTTTCGGCGAATGCCTTGTGCGACCAGACGCTATCGACGCTGACGCCGAGCACTTGCGCGTCGAGCTGTTCGAAGCGCTTCAAGTCATTCACGAAGCAGGCGTGTTCGTTGGTGCAGACCGGGCTCCAATCCAGGGGGTAGAAGACGATGACGACGTTTTTCTTGCCCCGAAAATCGGAGAGCTTCACTTCCTTCTGATCCTGGTCCTTCAGAGAAAAATCGGGAGCCGGAGCTCCCACGGAAAGTGCCATGCCGCTCCTCCTCATTCGCTCTCGCGAAGAATTGCGACAATTGCGTTGTCGGCGTCAACAACGACTCATGATAACCGAACCTGCTGCGTGAAGGCCCGCCCGGCCCTACTGTTTCGGAGTCGCGGGCGTGGCCGCGGCCGGTTTGGGCGTCGTCGGCTTTGACGGTGTCGACGCGGCAGCCTTCACCGGATAACTCTGGTCGTACAACCGGACAATATCCTGCGTTACATCGATCTGGTTAGCCTCGTAGAGGATCGGGGTCTGCTGCGAGGAACTGTCCAGGATGACGGCGTAGCCGTTTTCCTTCGAATACTTGTCCAGGATCTCGACCATCTTCCGCCCAATGCGGTTGACGATTTCCTGCTGCGCGTCGTTGAAGTCATCCTGCGCTTCCTGGCTCTTGCGCTGCAGCGTTCGCGTGAGAACACTGTATTCGCGCGTGAGACGCGCCTGCTCTTCGTCGCTCAGCGTCGTCTGGCCGGTGCGCAGACGACTCTGGTCTTCCTCGATCTGCTTCTGGAGATTCTGTAATTCGGTTTGTCGCGGCGCAAACTGCGATTGCAACTCCGCTCCGGCCTGCTTACCTTCCGCCGTACCCGTGATCGCGGCCTGCAGATTGATGACGCCCACCTTCGCCGGAACCTGGCCGCTTGCGGCGCTAGATTGCGCGTGAAGCACGGGCGTCGCGAGAAACATCGCCAGGATCGGAACTGCCATTCGAATCTTCATTCTCACTCCTCGGTTTACACTGTTCGCAAAAGTTCGCCAAACACAAATGGGGGATTATAGCTGCGAATTCAGAGCACGGTCAATTGGATTCGGCCCGCCGAGCCGCGCAAATCTTCGGTTGGCTCGGGTCTCTCCACCGTCGGATGCCAGGCTAAGACGCGCGGTTGGCCCGCTTCCAATGAGGCATATCACCCTAGTGCGGCAGCGGGACCAGCAAAACGCGGTTGTTGTCAGGGTCCACGACAACAGCGAGATTCAGCTTTGGATCGATCGCGACCGCGTTTGCGCCCGAAGCCAGCGGCGACGTCAAGTTTCCACCCAGTCCCAGCACGACGCGCACCTTCGTACCCAGGCACGCCGAGGGGGCGGAGCTGCTCGGCGGGCACACATAGTTGAGGATAGACATCGTGCGGCTCGGCGAGTTGACCGTGACAAGCGTGCTCGTCTGGTAATCGTAATCGATCGATGTCGGCGCAATTCCCACGCTCACCGGCGTCTGAATGAACGTGGCGGGATCGATGATGACCACGTTGTTCAGCAGGCTGTTTGCCGTGAGAAACACCTGATTCACGGGATCGAACACGATGCCGGTCGGGTTTTGCAATCCCGATCCCGCGGTGCGTCCGGCGGTCCCGGACGTGGACATATTCAGAAACTCAACGCTGCTTGCCTGCGAATCGGTGGCCACGGCCGCATAGCCCTGGGGAGCCAAAACTGGATTCGGATCGACCGCCACGGCAACCGGATCTTGATCGACGGAAATGGAATTCGCGGTCGAGATTGTCGACGTCCCACCCGGGGAACTCCGGGGAGTCAGCGTCTCGAAACTCACGCTGTTGGACGTGCTGTTCGCCACAACCGCGACTCCGGAGTCCCAATTGATTGCCACGCCGGCCTGCCCGCAATCGCCTGCGGCGGTGCCGCAGGATGAGCCTGAGGCCGTGGTCTCCTGCAAAGCTTCCTGCACAAGATCAATGAGCGAGACGTTGTTGCTCCCGTTATTGCCCACTACTGCCAGCCCGAGGCGCGGAATGACCGCGACGCCTTCCGGCGCAGTGCCCACTAAAATGGGCGAGCCGATCAATCCAACGGGGCCCAGCGATTCCGGCGACTCCGTCCCACTCGGCGCCGCCAGAGAGATAAGGGATGCCGTGCCGTTTCCTGAATTCGTGGCAACAGCAAGGTCGCGGTCGGTATCGATGGCGACGCCGACTGGAGTCGTCCCCACAGCGATGGGTTGGATCACGGTCAGATCTGTCACGTTTGACACCACACTGGCCGAGTTCACCACCTGCACGATGTAGCGCCGCGCGGATTCGAGCATGGTTCCGGGAACGGTCGCGACGATCTTCCGCGCGCTCACAACACTCACGTCGGCCCCCGGTAGCGCAGTTCCATCCAAAAGCACTTGCGAGCCGGCCGTGAAGCCTCCTCCGATGATCGTCAACTGGGTGTTCGCAGCGCTAGGCCCTCCAAATACAGTGGCCGGGCTCGCCTCCACGATCTGCAGCGATTTGATCGGGTCCGTCGCCGGATCACTGAGCGAAACAAAACTCACCGTATTGCCCGCTTGATTCACGACCACTGCCTCATTGCTGATCGGGTCGACCGCGACGGCTTGGGGCGAATTCCCCACTCCCGTCACCGTCTGCAACACGACACTGTTTTCCAAATCGACGATGGCCGCAGTCCCGCTGCTGGAATTGACTGCGATGCCCACATTCTCGAGCGCATCGGCCGCGGCGGCGCCGAAACCCGCTTGGTTCACCGGCGCGCCATTCACAGGAACCGTGGTGACCGTGGTAACCGTGTTGTCGAGGAAGCTGAACGTCGTAAGCGTTCCCAGCTTAGGATCGGATAGAAACGCCTCGTGCGTCTCGGAATCGATCCCGACACCCTGCACGGTTGGCGAAACCGCAAGACTTGCGATCGCCTGCGGCATCCGCCCAACCAGATCCCCCGTGCTTGGGTTCGGGTCCGCGCCAAGGTCCACGACGTTGATCTCCCCTGCGCCGCCCGGCGTAACGATGGCCCAGTTCAGACGTGGGTCGACGGCCACGGCTGGATTCGCTCCCGTGCCGCTGAAGTTGCTCAAGCTGCCCCCGATTGTTTGGACCTCCGTCACCGACGGCACGCCGCCGGTGACGGAAACACGCAGGATCATGGCCTCGTTCGTGGACTGGTAAGCCACAATCGCGCGGTGCGTGAGCGGATTGACGCCGATCGCGTAGGGCAGCGGCGGATTCGTGCCCGAGGCAATCGAAACGTTGAGCGGCGCGGATCGATTCAGCGTGGTCAGGTCGATCGCGGAGACAGTCTGATCCGTATTGTTCACCACCAGCGCGACGGGATCGGCCAACAGGTCATCCACCGCTACTCCCGTGGGATTCGTACCCACCGTGATGTCCCCTGTAATCTTTGGGCCGCTCGGAAGATTCACGCGCGAGATCGAGTTGCTGGAAGTGTTCGCCACCACGGCAATGCCGTCCACCCGGTCAATGGCCACGGCGGATGGCCCGTTGCCGACACCAATGGCCGCTCCGGCCGGCGATGCCGGAATCAAACCCTGAGTCGGCGTAACCCCAACATTCAAGGCGGAAATGGACGGCTCGCCGGCCGCAACTCCTGGGTTGTAGACGACGATGGAATGCAATCCCGGTGCGCTCAAATCACCCGCCGGAATTGTCACCGACATCTGCCGGCTGCTGCCAAACGTCGCGGCGACTATCTGATCGTCAAACGTCACGCTCGTAGGATTCGTTGTGTTCGAAAAAAATCCACCTGTCAATGCGACGCTGGTGTTCGCGTTGTTCTGAGATACGCTGTCGGGCGAAGAAGCAACTAGCGCCGGCCGCACCGCAAAAACGTTTAAGGGCAACGTCCCGGAAAAATTTGGAGGAGTGGTCGCGCTTTGCACCTGAATGGAGACCTGTCCCGCCGTTGCCAGCAGATTCGCCGGAAGCGTCGTCCGCAGTAGCGTGGCGCTGATAAAGAAGACGGACGCGGACGGCATCGTGACGGGCGGCTGACTCGGGACTGTGACAATCACCTGGCTATCGTTGTCGAAGTTCGTGCCGTTCAGATATATATCCTGCTGGGCGGATCCCTGCGCTGCAACTTCGGGACTGAGGCTTGTCAGTGTCGGCGCGCCCCCGGATGTGACCGTAACCGTCGCCGTTCCCTTTTGGGTGGAATCCGCGCTGGAGGTCGCCGTGACCGTCACCGTGGCGGCGGAAGGGGGGGCCGTATAGAACCCGCTTGTGCTGATCGAACCCAGAGGTGGGTTGCCTGTTGCGGTGGTGCTCAAAGCCCACGAAACGGCGGTGTTGGACGTTCCGTTGACGGTCGCCGTGAACTGAAAGGATTCATTCGGACCGAGGGTGGCGGTCGTGGGATTAACCTGAACCGTGACGCCCGATTCGATCGTGAGGTTGGCCGTGATAAACGCGTTCGTGTTCACCGTGCTGGTTGCCAGTATGACCGCCGTGTTCGGCGTGGGCAGCACCGAAGGAGCCGTATAGAATCCGGTTTGCGTGATGGTGCCATACCCCGTCAGCACGGTCGTCCCCTTTGGCGCCGTAATCCCGGGAATCGGCGTGCAGTCGGTCGGCTTCGTGTTTGCAGGAGGAGAACTGCTGCTTGAGGTCGTGGCTGCGGGGAGACAAACCTGCCAGTACACCGTGGTGGCTGAAACGCCCGAAACAGAGGCGCCAAACTGCAGTGAACTGCTCAGCAGCACCGTCGCAGGAGACGGGCTCACCGTGACCGCGATCGCCGCGGAATTCCCCCCGCAGCCTGCAACCGCGACGGCGAGGAGCATCGCCGCGCCCAATCCCCACAGTCTCATGTGCCTTCCTCCGACAATTTCCACTCGATTTTCGATTCGCGCGAGGCGCCAGCCCCTTCGCGGTTGTGTTCCTCGCGGCTCATCGTGCCGCCACATCAGAATGTCCGGCTCACTGCAAACCGCAGCGAGGTCTTTGGTTCCAGCAGACCCGGCGGAATTGTCTGCGACGACCGTGTTTGCTCCAAGAAACTCTGAATTGCCGGCACAACCACGCTGTTGTAAACGCCCAATTGTTCCAAGGATGCCCGCACGTCCGGCTGGACATAAAAGGCGCCCTGCGGCGGCGTTATAGTCTCATTCAGGCGCAGGTAATTGTACGCGTAATAGATGCGAAACGGCGCCTGGATGATCGGTATCTGGAAGTCAAACTCGATCCCTGCCGAGGTGTGCGGCCGGAAGTTCGTGCCTCCGGCCACGGGCAGGTTGTTCGGGATGCGTACGCAGGGAGCACCCAGCGGCTGGCACGGAAAATCTGCGTTCGGATACTGCTCCGACAGCAAAGCGGTTGCCGAAGGATCGAGTTGGAGTTGAGATCTCCTCATGATGCCGTTCAGGCCGATATCATGAAAAAAGCTCAGGCTCACGTAGGATTTTACGAGCGGGATTCGGTATTCGGCATTCAGCACGCCCTGCAAGTCCCCGCCCGGCCGTGTGGGAACAAACTCCAGGACGTTGACGGGAAGCGTCTCCAGGGTCGGCCCGGATGCACCTACCTTGAAAGGATTGTAGAAGGACACGGTTGTGCTCGTCGAATACGGAATGAAGACAAAAGGCGAGATCGTATAAAACTCGTAGCCTCGGACGTCCTGCTCGCCGCCCAGATAAAATCGGTTATTGGGCGGGACCTCTTTTCCTCCGTATCCGCTGATCATCGCGCTCTGCACGCGCAGCGCGACGACGTTCCTCCTGTGATACGTTGGGTGATAGTAGGACATCGTGAAGGTATTGCTGATCGTATCGACATTCCCCTGGAGCGGTCCCCCCGCAAAACTGGTCCCGTAATAGATGCTCTTTCCGTGCGTCGGATAGACCGGGCTGTCGACCGTGCTGTAGGAAATGTTCGGGGAGATCTGGCTCACGCGGATTCCGTTCAGCGCGGAAGGACCCGCCAGGCTCGTGAACTTCGTGAACTCGAACAGCAGCGTCGCCGACTGGCTGAATGGAGTAATGTTGGTCGTCGACCAGCCGTATTGCACTCCGATGCGCGTGAAAGCGGAGCGGCGAAGTGGATAGCTCGCGAAAACCGTGAATCCCTTCGAATTCGTATTGTAGTTTTCCTGTAGCGCGGGATCGATCGCGACCTGCTGGCCCAGCAACAATCCTTCCTGCCGCGCGGTGTTGTAGTCGAACTTGTCCGCAAACACCGTGAACCCCGTCGAAATGGGCCGGTCGAACAGATACGGTTCCGTGAATCCGAACCGGATGTCGGTCTGGATGTTGCCGACCTGCGCCGAGAGTGTAAGCGTCTCGCCTAGCCCGAGGAAGTTGTTCGTCTGGTAGGAGAATCCGATAAACGTTCCGGCAAGCCCGCTCACGCCGCCGTTGAAACTGATTGACTGCTTGCCTTTCTCCTTGAGCTTCAGATTGATGTCCACGGTTCCGGCCTTGACGTTGCGCTTCAGCTCCGCGTTCTCGGGCTTGATCGTCTCGAAGTAACCAAGCTGGTTCAGGCGAAGGAGGCTCAATTCCCACAGGCGGTTGCTGAATACCTGTCCTTCATCCAGCAAAAGTTCGCGGCGAATCACTTTGTCGCGGGTCGTCGTGTTGCCGGAAAATTCGATGCGCCTCACGAAGAACTGCTTTTGCTGGTCGAACTGGAGCGTGAGGTTGACGACTTTTTTCGCGTCGTTCACGTCGAAAAGCGGCTCCGCCGTGAAATCGATGTAGCCGTAATCGCCGTACAGTTTCCGGAAAGTGTCGAGCGATTTGCGGATCTTGTCGGCATCGAAAATGTCGCCTTCTTTCAGCGGAAAAACTCTCTGGAGGAATTCGGGCTTGAAGATCAGCCCCGTGTCCGGGTCGGCGCTGCGGAAGGAGAGCTTGCCCATGTGGTACTGCTCGCCCTCCTGGATGGAAATCGTGATGTTCGTCGCCTTCCCGTGTTTGGCGCCAAAGCCGGGCCACGGGCCGG
Source organism: Candidatus Acidiferrales bacterium (assembly GCA_049523255.1). Lineage (GTDB taxonomy): Bacteria > Acidobacteriota > Terriglobia > Acidiferrales > UBA7541 > Palsa-295. The sequence continues at coordinate 94,366 of JBEKNB010000012.1, forward strand.
GAACCCCTGCGCGGTTCACGTCCACAGTCTTCAGATCCTTCACGTCCACGTCGACCTTGAAGTAGCCGTGGTCCTGATAGAGGCCGCGCACGCCGACTTCGAGGTCCTCGTCGAGCTTCGGCCGGTCGAAGGTCTTGCTCATGATCGGAATGTCGGTCAGCCACAGCGGGATCGAAACGGGACGATCGTGCTTCATCGAGCGGATGATCTTCCGGGTGGAGAACGCCTTGTTGCCGACAATCGTAATGGTTCCGACCTTGACTTTGGGGCCTTCGTCGATGTTGAACACGAGTTTGACGGCGTTCGTGGCGGCGATCCGTTCGTAGGTTGGCTTCACCGTGGCGAACTGCCGCCCGTGCTCGGCCAGCAACTCCTTGATCACCACCTCCGCCCGCTTGATTTTCGTCGGATCGAACTGGCTCTCGACGGAAAGCCCCACTTTCTTCTGCTTGAAGGCGTCCAGGATGTCCGATTCCGTGATCGACTTGTTTCCCTTGTACTCGATCCGGCGGATGATCGGCCGCTCCGTCACGTAGAACAGGACGATCTTCCCGTTCGGCTGGTCCGGACTGTCCTCCACTTCGAGCCGGATGTCTTCAAAAAACTGCGTGTTCCATAGGGCTTGAAAATCGCGGCGAAGCCCCTCGGGATTGTAGGGATCGCCCGGCCGCGTGAAGATTCGCGCGAGCAGCGTGTCGCGCTGTATGCGGCGAGTCCCGATGAATTCAATGCGCTGGATTATGTATTGGGGTGCGTTGGATTGGGCCGCTTCTTGCGCCCAAAGGGTTTGCCCGACGGCGAGGGAAAGCAGGCACACAACTCCAAGAATCTCCAGTGCGCGCGCAAAGATTCTCCTGCTGGCCGCCTTGAGTAGCGTCAAGGCCGCAGTTCCCCGCCCAAGATTTTTTGCTCCCCCGCCGGATTGGTCTTACCCGGCTCGCGCGTGTAGGATTCTTAGTGGGCCACCGGGGTTGCTTCCACTACGGGACGAAACGCAAGGCCATCGCCGGAGAGATAAACTTCCAGCGTCGCCGGCCTCTGCAGTTCGCCCTGAATGAGAGCTTCCGACAGTGGGTCTTCGACGTATTTCTGCAACGCGCGCCGCAGAGGCCGCGCGCCGTAATTCCGGTCGCCGCAGGTCTTCTCGAGAATCCACTGGCGCGCTTCAGGCGTGATTGCAACTTGCACCTGACGATGCACCAGCGTCTCGTTCATCTGACCCACGAGCAAATCGATAATCAACAACAGGTCCTGGTCCGTGAGCGAGTTGAACAGAATCACTTCGTCCAGCCGGTTCAGGAATTCCGGATTGAACACGCGCTTGACCTCGCCCATCACCATGTCGTCCTGGCTCTTTGACGCGGCAAGCTCATCCGCCGACTGGAAGCCGAGACCCGACTGCTTCTGCAGCTGCCGCGCCCCGATGTTCGAAGTCATAATAATGATCGTATTGCGAAAATCAACCGTGTTGCCGAGCCCGTCGGTCAGCTGCCCATCCTCGAAGACCTGCAACAGGATGTTGTAGACGTCCGGGTGCGCTTTCTCGATCTCGTCGAGCAGGATCACCGAATAGGGTGTGCGGCGTACGCGCTCGGTCAGTTGGCCGCCTTCTTCATAGCCCACGTATCCCGGAGGCGCGCCGATCAGCTTCGATACCGAATGCTTCTCCATGTACTCCGACATGTCGAAGCGGATCAGCGATTTTTCGCTGCCGAACAGGAACTCGGCCAGCCTTCGCGCGACTTCGGTCTTGCCCACGCCGGTGGGCCCGAGGAACAGGAAGCAGCCGACCGGGCGTCCCGGCGCTTTTAGCCCCGCGCGGCTGCGGCGAATGGCTCTCGCCAGCGCCGTGATGGCCTTGTCCTGGCTGATGATGCGGCGGTGCAGCTCTTCTTCGATGCGCAGCAGCTTCTGCTGTTCGTCTTCTTTGATCGACGTGACCGCGATCCCCGTCCAGCGCGCCACCACTTCCTCGATGTCTTCGCGCGTGACCACGCCCGTCGACGAATCGTCGATTTTCAGCTTTTCCCTCAGCACCCGCAGGTGCTCCTTTTCCTTCCGTTCTTCTTCCGAGTAGAAGCGCGCCTTCTCGAATTCGTGGTTCGCGATCGCCGTTTCCATCCGGTGCGTGATGAACTTCACGCGCTTTTGCACTTCCGCAACTTCGTCGGGAAGCATGGCTTGGCGCAGTTTCACGCGCGCGCCCGCCTCGTCGAGCAGATCGATCGCCTTGTCCGGCAGAAAGCGGTCGGGAATGTAACGGTTCGACAGGTAAACGGCGTAGCGGATCGCGTCTTCCGTGTAGCTGACCGCGTGAAACTTTTCGTAGCGGTCGCGAACGCCCTGCAGCACGCGGATCGCTTCGTCCTCGCCCGGAGCGGAAACTTTTATGGATTGGAATCGCCGCTCGAGCGAGCGGTCCTTCTCGACCGACTTCCGGTATTCGCCCGGCGTCGTCGCGCCGATGCACTGGATCTCGCCGCGGCTCAGCGCGGGCTTCAGGATGTTCGCCGCGTCGAGAGAACCTTCGGCGGAGCCGGCTCCGACCAGCGTGTGTAACTCGTCGATGAAGACGATCGCGTTCTGGCTCTCCATCAGTTCCTTCATAATCGTCTTCAACCGCTCTTCGAACTGCCCGCGGTACTTGGTGCCCGCCACGATCAGCGAGAGGTCGAGAGAAAGAATTCGCTTGTCCGCCAGGAACGGCGGGACGTCCCCGTCCGCGATGCGCTGCGCCAGCCCCTCGACGATCGCCGTCTTGCCGACGCCGGGTTCGCCGATCAGGACAGGGTTGTTCTTCGTGCGGCGGCACAGGATCTGAATCGCGCGCTCGAGCTCGCGATCGCGGCCCACAAGCGGGTCGAGCTGTCCTTCCATCGCCGCCTGCGTCAGATCGCGGCTGAATTCAGCGAGCAAAGAAGCTTCTTTAGGACGGTTCACAGGCACCTTCTCTCCCGCGCCGCGCGCCAGTTCCTCGCGCACGGTGGAAAGCCGCAATCCCCTTTCCAGCAGGATTTCGGCGCCAAACGATTTCTCCTCCCGCAAAACTCCCAGGAGCAGATGTTCCGTTCCGACGTGCTTGTGGCCGAGCCGCTCCGCCTCTTCCGCGGCGTAGTTGAGGATGCGCTTGCACTCCTGGCTGAGAGGAACCTCCACCGACGTGGAAATCCGTTCGCGGACGGTTATCCTCGATTCAATCTCCTTGCGGATGGACTCGATCGACCCGTGCGTGCGCAGAAAACGGTTCGCGAGCGCCTTGTCCTCGCGCAGCAATCCCAGCAGCAAGTGCTCCGTCTCGATGTACGGGCTGCCGTACTGGCTCGCCTCGTATCGTGCAAAGAAGATGACTCGCCGGGCTTTCTCTGTATAGCGTTCAAACACGGGTCAGCCGCGCCCTCCTTGGGATCTCGCCCCAGCGCCCGCCGTCCACGCCGCGCCAGCCGCAGCACCTGCGAGCACTTCCACACCGGGCGTCAGCTTTCCGTGTTCCAGATTCAGAACCCGGTCCATTCGCTGCGCCAAAGACAAATTGTGTGTTGCGATAATAGAGGTCAGGTGGTGAGATTCGTGAAGTCGCTGCATGAGCTCGAAAATGGCCTCTGCGTTCCGTTCGTCCAGATCTCCGGTCGGCTCGTCCGCCAGTAGCACCACCGGCTGGTTCACCAGCGCTCGCGCGATCGCCGCGCGCTGCTGTTCGCCCCCCGAGAGTTCCCCGGCGCGCTGTTTCGCGCGGCCCGCCAGTCCGACTTCCCCGAGCCAATCTTCCGCCGTCCTCAGCGCCTTGCCCGGCGCCATGCCGCGAACCAACAGCGGCATTGCCACGTTTTCCGCTGCCGTAAAGTCCGGCAGTAGATGATGACGTTGCCAGACAAAACCCACGGCTCGGTTCCGATACTCAGCTAGTTCCGCTTCTCGAAGTGAACTCAGCGAATTCCCGGCGAAGTATACTGCACCATTTGTTGGGGTGTCCAGCGCGGCCAGCAGATGCAGCAGCGTGCTTTTCCCCGCGCCGGAAGGTCCGACGATCGCGATCATCTCGCCGCGTGCGACCCTCAAATCGATTCCGTCCAGCGGGACGATTTCCTGTGAACCTGAATGAAAAGTTTTCCGAAGGTCTTCCGTGCGCAAGATCTCACTTGAGGTTGAGACGCCCCCGAAAATGGAGTCGTCCACATCTACTCCCGTGCTTGCCTGTCTCTGCATTTCCTCGCCAGTACTCTCACACGTTAGATGCCGAAATCGGCTGCCGGTATGTCCTTCCTTTCCATACGGCTGATTCTAAGGAAGACCTGTCCGAGGCCAATTCGTTTCCCACTTGTCCTTATTGGTTCCCTCGATGGCCAATTAGTGTCAACGTCTTATTTACAACCCACTATTTTAACACGTGGGCACCTTCAGCAACGAATCGAAACGGCTATCGAAGAAAGTTGATTCTTTGATCGAGCCCGCATTCTCCGGCACGCCGCACAGCACAGTCGGACTCGCCCATCGGGCCGCACGGAGACGCTATTCAAAACGCAGAATCTCGACCGGCAGGATGCGCGCGGCGGACCGCGCGGGCAGAATCGTTGCGGCGATGCTGATCGCTAGGGCCGCGCACGCGATCCAGATGGCGTCGAACCCGTTCGCATGGAACGGAACGTACGGAATGGCGTAGACCTCCGGATTGAGTGGAATCAGCCGCCAGCGATCCGCGATCCACGCAAAGCCGTAACCGGCCGCGAGTCCCGCAGCGGTTCCAACAATGCTCACGGCCAGCCCCTGCAACATGAAAACCCTCCGGATTTGATAGCCCCGCGCTCCCACGGCAACCAGCACCGCGATATCCCGCGCACGATCCGCCACTGTCATCGTCAGCACCACGAGGATGTTCAGCCCGGCGACGAAAGTGATTAGCCCGATGAATAGCGCCGTGACCAGCTTTTCGAGACTCAGCGCTCGGAACAGCGCCCGGTTCTCGTCCATCCACGTCGTGGTCCGAAAACCCGGCCCCGCTCGGCTCAAAAGCTCCCTGGCCACCCCGTTTGCATCGTCGAGTTTTGCCACTCGCACCTCCAACAGGCTCACGACGTCGCCTACGCCCGCAAGCCCCTGCGCGGCCCCGAGCGTCACGAATCCCCAGTTCGCATCGTAATCGTAGAAGCCCGAATCGAAGATTCCCGCCACGCGGAACCGCCGCGACCTGGGCAGCATGCCGAACGGCGTCAGATTTCCCTGCGGGCTCGTCAGCGTGACGTAATCTCCCACTGAAATTCGAAGTTCGTCGGCGAGGATGCGCCCAACCAACACCGCCGGGATGCCGTCCGCATCGGACGCAAGATCTCCCGTTCCAGCGGCAATATTCCGCAACGCGCCGCTCGCCCGGCGTTCCAGTTCGGGGTCCACGCCCTTAAGCACCACTCCGCGCGCGCGGCCCCCGCAGGACAAAAGAACCGTGTTGTAGATGGCCGGCTCGATGGATTGCACCCCCGGTGTGCCGTCCAGGCGCGCCACCAGCTGGCGGTAATCACTGATCCCTTCCGGGTTGAGAGGCTTCAGGTTGACGTGCGCGGTCACGCTCAGCAGCCGGTCGCGAATCGCCTGCCGGAAGCCGGTGTTCATCGACAGCGCGACAACAAGCGTCGTCACGCCCGCCGCAACACCCACCACCGCCAGCACCGTCACCAACCGCAGCACCGCCGGCCGGTTCGGCGACCGCAGGTATCGCAGTGCCACCAGCCATTCGAACGTCATTTGGTTCTTTCGCGCGACGCGCCCTTCGGCGCGTCACCGGATGGCCCCGGCGGCTCCGCTTCCGCTTCGCGGGAAGCCGCATCCGGACCCTCCGCCGCCTCCGCCCGCAGAAGCGGAAACAGGATCACTTCGCGGATCGCGTGTGAATCCGTCAGCAGCATCACCAGCCGGTCGATTCCGATTCCCTCGCCCGCCGTGGGCGGAAGACCATGGCTCAGAGCTCGAATGTAGTCCGCATCGACTTCCTTCGGCGCTTCCTGCCCACCCTTCTCCACCTGCGCGCGAAACCGCCGCTCCTGATCGTCGGGATCGTTTAGCTCCGAGAAACCGTTCGCAATTTCCATGCCGGCGATGAACAGCTCGAAACGTTCCGTTAGGGAAGGATCGTCCTCGCGGCACTTCGCGAGCGGCGATATGTCCGTCGGGAAATCATAGACAAATGTCGGCTGGATCAAGTGCGCCTCGGCGATGGCTTCGAATAGTCCGCCGGTCAGCTCCCCGTCGGAGAGTTTTTCGGCGCCGGCGATTGGCTCGGCGTTATCGGAACGCGCGAACGCGTTGTAACGCTCGGCCACTTTGTACGGTCCGCCTTTCTCCGCAAGTTCGGCCACGGATGGCGGCGGGCCCGCCGCGGCGGGCCAGTATTTACAGATGGCTTCGCGCATCGAAAGGCGCTCGAAGCGGCTTACGTCAAGAGCGTGTTCGCCGTATGTCACTCTAGAATCACCGCAGATTCGACGGACGAGTTCGCGGAGCAGTTCCTCGGTCATGTCCATAAGATCGGCCGCGTTGCTGTACGCCTGATAGAACTCGAGCATTGTGAACTCGGGCTGGTGGATCGCGTCGATTCCTTCGTTGCGGAAGTTTCGGTTGATTTCGTACACGCGGTCGAACCCGCCCACCACCAGCCTTTTCAGATACAGCTCCGGCGCGATCCGCAGGTAGAGATCCATGTCGAACGTGTTGTGATGCGTCACGAATGGCCGCGCCGTCGCTCCTCCGAGAATCGGATGCATCATCGGCGTCTCGACTTCCACGTAACCGCGCTCGTCGAAAAACCGCCTCATTTCGCGCACGATCTGCGCGCGCCGCAGGAAGATCTCCCGCGCGCGGTCGTTCACGATCAAATCCAGATACCGCCGGCGGTAGCGCTGTTCGATGTCCGCCAGGCCGTGCCACTTTTCAGGCAGTGGCAATAGGGCTTTGCTCAGCAGTTCGAGCCGTTCGACCCAAACCGTGAGCTCGTTCGTCTTCGTCCGGAAAAGATGGCCGGCGACGCCCACGATGTCACCCAGATCGAGCAGTTGAAAAAGTTTGAACGCCGCCTCGCCGACCGCATCCAGCCTGACGTAGATTTGCAGCCGCGCTCCGTCGCCCGCCATGTGCGCGAACGCCGCCTTCCCGTGCGGCCGCAGCGCCACGATCCTTCCCGCCATGCGCACGTCCACGCGCTCGGACGAAAGCTGCTCCGCCGTCCTCCCGCTGAACTGCTCGCCGATCTGCCTCGGCGTGTGCGTCCAGTCGAATTTGTGGGGGTAAGCCGCGTGCCCCAGGGACTTGATTTCGCTCAGCTTTTTGCGGCGTTGCAGGTATTGGTCGAGGGGTTCAAATTCCAACGGGACGATCCTTTCGAACCGAGGGCCTTTCTTGGGCCGGGCGGCAGTATAGCGGGCGGTTTCCAAAAGCGTCAAGAAAACCGCCTCGTGGCGAAACTGGTGGTATACTTCTCAGTAGTTTCGGGGATGGTGGAGTGTTTTCTAGGCGGAATACGCAGCGCTCTTCTCCGCGCCGGGTCGCAGAAGATTGGCTCGCCGCACTCCCTCGCGAGAAAACCCAGGTTTTCGACACCGTTGTTCGCCGCTGGGAGTGCTCGTACGCTATGATGAGCGTCGCGCTCGACGGCGCCCTGTCCTACCGCGCCCGAGGCGAATTGGTCTGCGCGCGGCAGCAGGTTCAGGTCGCTTCCGATCTGCTCGAACGGCTGGCCGCCACGCTTGTTTCTGTCTGCGATACCGTGAGTACCCGCGCGCGGCGCATCCATCGTCTTCCCGCCGTTGAACCGCTGAACACGGAATTCTTCCGCGGCGACACGGGCCAGAGCGCCGCCTCTTGGAACGGCATTCTCCACCACCTGATCTTCGGTGACCGTAAGCGCTTCTTCCACAAGCTCCGCATTCTGTCCGACACGCTCGAACGGATCGAACGCGAGTTTCACGAGGCGGCGAGCGACATCTCCCGGGGTCTCTCTGTCGATCCCGCCGACTGCTGGAAGAAAGTCGATTACCTTCACTTCGATTTCAATACCTGTCTCCGGGAAACGGAAGTCGTGCTGAAAGGCTTCCTGCGCGCGCTACCCGCTGACCAGCTTCCCGCTCTGGCTGGTGAGTTGGACGCCGACACTCCGTCTCCTTCGAAGCCCATCCGCGCGAAGCCTCGGCTTTCCCGCGTTCCAGCCTGATTTCACCGAGCAACGGACAAAGAAGCGCGGTTTGTCGATGACCCCACTCTGTTTCGCGGAGGAACCTCGCTGGACGCAACGCGCCTTTGCATCGACAATAGACAGTGATGGATGAGACTTGCCAGGCCCCACCGGCATCTTAAGTCCAGGCTTTACCCGCAATCGCCGCCGTCGGCGGCACAGAGGCAGGGCGGTTGTGCGGGACGAAAATGCGAAGTACAACTTCTGGAGTGGACGACGCATCGCATTGAGGGATGCGTCCCGACGGGTAGCGTGGCCCGAACGAGACGAACCGACACTGGGAATTCGCCGGATTTGCCGGAACCGGAAGCCATCCGGCTTGCCCAGCAAGGCGATGCGGCGGCGTTTGAACGCCTTTACGAATTGCACAGCCGTCGCGTCTATTCTTTGTGCCTTCGGATGGTGGGGAATACGGCCGAAGCGGAGGATCTGACGCAGGAAGCGTTCCTCCAGCTTTTCCGCAAAATCTCCACGTTCCGCGGCGAGTCGGCATTTTCGACCTGGCTGCATCGTCTTGCGGTCAACGTCGTCTTGATGAAGCTCCGGAAGAAATCGGGCAAGGAAGCCTCGCTCGAGCAGGTTACGGAAGGCGACGAGGAATCCGGAACGCCCCGCCGCGATTTCGGCGGGCCCGACCTGGAGTTGAGCGGTTCGATCGACCGCGTGCATCTGCAGCGCGCAGTCGACCAGTTGCCGCCCGGTTACAAATCGGTGTTCGTCCTGCACGATGTGCAGGGATACGAGCACAACGAGATTGCGGAGATCATGGGCTGCTCCATCGGCAATTCCAAGTCGCAGCTTCATAAGGCGCGCATGCGGCTTCGCGATCTCCTGCAAGAAGCTGTGCGCGCAAAGGCCCGCGAGGAGCGCCGCGCCGCAGGCAGCGCTTCCGGCGGCAAGGGTTGAGGCACATGAGCACGATTGGTTGTAACGAATTTCTGAACTCTCTCGGCGACTGGATGGAGGGCGAGCGTCCCTCGGCCGCGCTTGCGCACGTGCGTGATTGTGTCGATTGCAGAGCGCTCGCCGGCGGCCTCGAAGCCATTCAGCGGACGGCTCCTGCCCTGGCCCTCGACGACCCCGCGCCTTCGCCGCGCGTTTGGAGCGCGATCCGCGCGCAACTCGAGCAGGAAGGCCTGATCCGCACGGGCTCTCGCGGTTGGGCTCAGGCCCTAGGAAGCTGGCTCGACGAGATATTTGTGGCTGTACCGCGGCCCGCGCTGGCCGGAGCCTACCTCGCCGTGTTGGTCGCCGTGGCGATCGCCTTCAGCAGCCCGGGCGGCAGGCGTGTGAACGAGGCCCGGTGGATTGATCGCATGGAGACCGCCACTCAGCCGCTCAGCGCGCAGCTCGCCTCGGCCGAGCAGGATGCCGTCTCCTCCCTCAGGGTCTCCGATCCTTCCGTAACGGCTTCTCTTCATCAGAACCTTGCGATTGTTGACAACGACATCGCTTTGTGTGAAAAAAGCGTTCGCGAAGAACCCGAGAACGAAGTCGCTCGCGACTATCTCTACGACGCTTATCAGCAGAAGGCGGATCTGCTCGCGCAGATGACCGACCGCGGAGACGACGGCCCATGAGCACCCAACCCACTCTGCCGGCGCCACGAAACTGGAGGACTGCCGGTCTGCTCGTTCCCGGCCTCCTGCTGTTCAGTGTCGTGCCGGCTTCAGCAGACCGCCTAGCCCAGCATTTCAAGGTCGAAGCGCATCCCGTCGTCACCGTCCATAACCCCAACGGTCTCGTCACTGTGCGGGCTTGGACGAAATCCGAAGTCATGGTCGTCTCGAACCGCGCCACCGATCACGTTGTCGTGGACGCCGAGCAGACCGGAAACCGTATCGATGTCCTCACTCGCTTGGTTTCGGAGACGGCCGCTCCCGAGGATCTCCGCGCTGATATCGAAATCAGCGTGCCCGAGGACGCCGAACTCCAGATTCACGATGATTCGGGCGGCGTCAACGTCTCGAACGTGCTCGGCGATATGAACGTGGAAACCATCGCGGCCGGAGTCGATCTCGAGGACGCTGCCGGCTACCTCACCGTCAAGACCGTCGGCGGCGCGTTCCAGTGCGTGCGTTGCGCGGGCCGCATCGAAGTCTCTTCGATCAGCGGAAATTTCCGGTTCATCGACGTCCGCAGCTACTACGTGCGCGCGCAGACCTCCACCGGAAACATCCTCTACAATGGCGAGTTTCTCCCCAACGGCACCTACCGCCTGAAGAATTACAGCGGCGTCATCGAGGTCCGTTTCTCGCCCAGCGACTCTTTCGACTTGAGCGCCACTTCGCTCAAGGGCAAGGTGAACAACCAGGCGAAACTCGATCCGCCTTCGCACCACCGCTTCCTCCCGCGTTTCGGCAACGCGCTCTTCGGGTCGTTCAACTCCGGCCGCGCCAGCGTCGAGTTGAACTCCTTCAATGGTACAATCAACATCCTGAAGCGGGATTGATCGCGCCGTCCCGCGACGCGGAACGCTTCGCGAATTCGATGCCAAACGAAACCCGCCTCCGCAGACTCGTCTGCCTGACCGGATTCATGGGCAGCGGCAAATCCACCACCGCGCGCCTGCTCGCGAGCCAGCTCGGATGGCAGAAGACCGATCTCGATAAAGCCATCACCGACGCGACCGGCCTCACCATCCCCGAAATCTTCGCGCGCATGGGCGAACCTGAGTTCCGCCGCATCGAGCACGAGCAACTCGCCCACATCGTCGCCGAGTACGCCGAAACGCAGAAGCCGCGAATCGTCTCGCTCGGCGGCGGCACGATCGCTCAGCTCCAGAATCTGGCGCTGCTGCGGGAATGCGGCGCCGTCCTGATCTGGCTGCAGTGCCCGATCGAAGAACTGCTGCTTCGTTGCGCGCAGATCACCGACCGGCCTCTCTTTCGCGACGAAGCCAGTTTCCGCCGCCTCTACGAGGAGCGGCTGCCCACCTACGAGCTCGCCGACTACCGCGTCGATAGCAGCGCCGAACCGCCGCGCGTGGTCGAACAGATTCTCGCCCTCGGAATTTTTCCTCAGGTGGCCGTATGAGCCGCGCGCCCGTGCGCTTCCTCGCCGCGGCGTGGCCCATGTGCGCTCTGCTGTTCCTTGCCGCCGCGCGCCCGCTGAACTCGGCGACGCCGGCATTCGTTCCCGAAAAGGGGAATTTCAAGATTCTCGTCAACGGCCAGCAAGTGGGGAAAGAGGAATTCGAGATCGCGCCGAGCGGCAGCAATTGGGTCGCGCGCGGCACGTCGGAAATCCAGGCGGGCGACAGCGTCACGCACGTCTCCGGCACCCTCCAATTTCACGCCGACGGCACGCCCGTCCGCTACGAATGGTCCACGCAGGGCGCGAAGAAAGCCGGCGCGACGATCACCTTCACCGGCTCGACCGCCACGATCGAGCTTCGCATCGAAGGCGCCCGGCCGTTCACCCAGCAGCTCACTTTCTCCTCACCGCTGATCGTCGTCCTCGACAACAACCTGTACCACCAGTACGCCCTGCTCGCTCGCCTCTACGATTGGGACAAGAAGGGCCCGCAAACTTTTTCCGTCCTTGTTCCGCAGGAGAACACGCCCGGCAGCGTCACCGTCGAATCGCTGGGGAGCCAGGATGTCGGCGGCAAGAAGCTCGAAGAACTCAGCGTCAAGACCGAAGACCTCGAAGTCGATCTCTACCTCGACGCCCAGCGCCTCGTCCGCATCGTCTCCCCCAGCTCCAACGCCGAAATCCTCCGCGAATAGCCCTTGGAATTCCTTCGACTGGTGGGCCGCCTCACCGTTGTCCCTCGGCAGTCATCTCCCCGGCCGACACGATCGTCTCTGCCAGCGAACCACCGGGAGTGAGGTCGCCGATCTGATATTTCACATCCTGCGAATCCACGGTGGATCGGCCCAGTATTCGAACGTTGGCGGTAGCTTCCGAAGACGTCTGCAGCCACATGGGGCCGACGTAGCTATAGAGGAGGACAATGCGCACGTCCCTCAGCCACCATGAGGGACTCTTTGCAGGTTCGCCCTCGACGCGGTGAGGCAGGTAGGTCATCGCATCCACCCAAATCGTCCCACGGAGCAAGTCCTTGGACCTTCGTTTGGGAAGCAGCTCGAGCACGTAGCAGCGTTGACCGTTCAGCTTATCCTCACGGACGAGCTGGAAATCGTAATTTTCCCGCGTGATGTCGCTCGGGCGGGAATTCTTCGCGTAATCCACCTCACCGTCCAGCATTTTGCGGACGATTTTTTCTCCCAATCCGGATCCGTTGGACTTTTCGATGGTGTATTTCTTCGAGTCCGGCGGCACGACGGTTATCTCGGCAGTAACGAGGGACTTAGCCTGATTATGATCGGCCCCTTGAAACACCTTGTAGTCGCGGGTGACGATGTATGGGCGAACGTGAGTGCGGTTTCCGGCCTGAGCCTGCGCCATCTGAGCAACGATCGATTCGTTTGTCGGGACCCCGCTGTGCGTCTGCGCCGAAACGCATGCCGCAGCCGCGAAATAGATGAAAAACGAGCACGCGCATTGGGCCCTGGAAATCACGTTGAGACTCCGCCCTTCAGTTCCATCCTAGGACTTGGCTACATCCATGTCTGTCCCCTTGTGCACACCTCTGTACATCGGCGGGCGCGTGGCGCACCTTTAGTACCTTTGCCGCCAATTCGCCCGCGCACGAGGGCCCCACACCCTAGTTCATTCAAGCCATGTCCTCGAAGGCTGGCGCCTCCTCCACATCATCTCCCCCAGCGCCAACGCCGAAATCCTCCGCGAGTGACAATCCGGCCAGGATTGTCATCCCGAGTGAGGCTGATTCTGGGCCGACGAGGGATCTCTCTTCCGCAGATCCTCCTAGGTTTAGTCGTAGCGCCGCGGACTTCAGCGCGGCATCCCTCCGCTCTCTATGAATTTCGCGGTGTGCCGCAGCCATCCCGTGGCGGCGTTCCAGGCGGTGCTTCATTCGGGACCCGCGCACCCTTCAAACCCGGAAGGTTGCGGCACCCACGCATCGCTCGGTAACCTCAATCGTCAACTAATGGTGTGGTATCATCCGCCCGTGTCCCGATCGCAGCGCGAAAACTCACTCGATACGAAAGGCTCGGCCACCCGCCCGGTGAGAAACTACAGAATAGGCAACCGGTTTGGAATCGCCAGTGTAGTCTTGACCCTAGCTTTCTGGGGCTATGTCAATTCGGGCCTCGGCCCAAACGCTTTTACTCGAAGCCCTTATGTGGTCTTCGTACTCCTCCCTGGCATACTCATTGTCGCTGCCCTGCTTGCCGTAGTAGCGGCGGTCTTGGGATCAAGGCTATGGCTCGTAGCGTTGGCAGGCCCGGCCTGCGGCGCCCTATTGTATTTGGCGGGAAGAACCTAGCAAAAGCCGTCCTCTAGGCTGATTAGATGACGTTGTCGGGCGGGTGGCGCATAGTCCCAGCCACCCGTGAGCAAATCACACCCGCTTTCATTCAAGCCACGGACGAATTTGAGGGGGTGCCGCAGCCCTTCACGTTCTTTGTGAAGGGTGCGCGAGGTAGCGTTGCCTTTCGCCGTTCCTGCTTCGGCTTCTCCTTTGCCTCCCTTACCTCCTCCAGCTAATCTACTTCCCGACATCTCCCCAGAACAGGATTTTCGCGCCTGAATCTCTGTACCTCAGTACAGTTTTGTATGTCGGTGCCGTGTGCTAGCGTCGAAGTAGCGATGCGCAACGAGAAAACATCACCGACAAAGGCAAACGGCCCCGGCAACCGGGGGTGGCCCCGGTCTGTCTTCCGCGCCTCGCACAAATCCACGATGTCGAGCCGCGACTCACGAATTCCCGGTTCGGACCACGAACCGGAATTC
>JBEKNB010000013.1:0-251376 GCA_049523255.1 Candidatus Acidiferrales bacterium
CAGGCCGGAATTGCCGACCACGTTTGGTCGATTCAAGAGCTACTAACGTGGACTGGCGAGTAAAATGGCTTGCCAAATTCATACGAGCGCCACCACCGTCAACAGGGATTTAGAGCATCACCCGGAAACGCCGGCGGCACATACGGCAGCGTATGCGCGAAAAACCACACGAGGAAAAGGACAAGAGCTGAATTCACAACGAAATAGAGGAATCCATAGCCAACCAGGTCGCGCGCCCGCGCCTTCAGGATTCCCAGCAATGGCAGCATCCAAAATGGATTCACCAGGTTCGGCAGAGCCTCGGCCGTGTTGTAGATCTGCACCACCCAGCCGAGGTTCACGTGGACGTCCTTGGCCGCCTGCAGGACGTAGGGCGCTTCGATAATCCACTTGCTGCCGCCCGAAGGCACGAACAGGCCGAGGATGCCCGAATAAATCGCGACGAGCACCGGGAAACTGTGCTGGGACGAAATGCGCACGAAGAATCCCGCCAGCTCCCGCGACATCGGCGACATTGTCACAATTCCGAAGATTCCGCCATAGAAAGGGAACTGGATCAGCACGCCCGCCGTCGCGGGCACTGCGTCGTTCACGGCGCGGGTGAAGGATCTAGGTCTCCAGTGAAGGAGCAGTCCCACCATCAAGAAGAGGAGGTTGTACGTATTCAGATCGAGGGCAGCGAGCGGTCCTCGAGCGGCGACTACTTGACCGAGGTAAACGAGCCCTAGCACCCCAACCGCCGCCGAGAGCACAGGCACATGCTCCAGCCACTCGGCCGGAGTCCGTCGCTCGTCGGATTTTGCCGGCGGCGGGTTTTCGGTGATGCCGAATGATTCGGCGGTTCGCGAAGGTGTCGCGGGCGCGGAAAGGTAAGCCACGACGACTGACGCGAGCATCAGAATGCCCGCCGTCGTGAGGCTCTGCCAGGTGTAGATCGTCCGGCTCAGCGGGATCACGCCACTGACTTTCAGCAGCGCGGCGGGAATCGACGCGGGAGTAGCCATCAGCAGCGCCGCGGAGGACGAAATCCCCAGGGCCCACACCGTGCCTGTGCCGAGATATGCGGCCGCGCCGATGGCGCGATAGTCGGCGTCGCGAACGTTTTTCACGACTTCGCGGACCAGAAGGCCGCTGAAGATCAGGCTCAGGCCCCAACTGACCAGCGAAGTTGCCATCGAGAAAAACGCGACGAACGCGACCGCGCCGCGCGGAGTCCGCGGAATTCGGGCCAGCCGGCGAATCAACCGGTGCACGGGAGGGGACGTTGCCACGACGTAGCCGCCCACAATGATGATAGCCATCTGCATCGTGAACGGAATCAGGCTCCAGAAGCCCTCACCGAAATACCGGACGAGGTCGCGCGTCGCCGTTCCCACAGCCATGCCCGCCGCGAAGACGATGATGAGCGCCACCAGCGCAAAGACGAAAGCATCGGGAAACCAGCGCTCGGACCAATCCGCCAGCGCCACGCCCAGGCGCGCCAATCCGCCAGTGGCGCTCCCCGCGCTCGAACTATTTTCGCTGCGGCGCATTCGTGACCTCAAGCGCGGGAATAGTAGCAGATATTGGAAGAGAGACGAGCGAGGGGCCGCGCGGGAGCCGGACGCCTAACTCTCGGGCGTGCCGTTTCCGCGCAATGCGTCGAAGACCCGTTGTGCCTGGCGGCGCGGCAACTCGTCTGCAAGTTCGTCGACGCTCAGGCGCCGCAGGCGCGTCACGCTGCCGAATCGCCGCAGGAGCTTCTGCGCGGTGCGCTCGCCCACGCCCGGAATCTCGACCAGCGAAGTCCGCAGCCGCCCGCTCGACCGCCGCTGGCGGTGGAAGGTGACGGCGAAGCGGTGCGTTTCGTCGCGAATCTGCTGAATCAGGTGCAGCACCGGCGAATGGCGATCGAGGACGATCGGCTCGTCTTCCCGCCCGAGCACGTAGAGAATTTCTTCCTTCTTCGCGATGCTCGCCAGCGGCTGGTTGATGATTTCCAGCTTTTCCAGGGCCTGCGCGGCCGCGTGCAACTGGCCGACGCCGCCGTCGATGAGAATCAGGCTCGGCATGGGCTTGTTTTCGTCGCGCAAACGGCGGTACCGCCGTTCCACGGTTTCGCGCATGCTGGCGAAATCGTCGCGGAGAATGCCGGCGGATTTCTCCGGCCCTTCCGGCATGGCCTCGCCGCGGATGATGAATTTCCGATAGTCGGATTTCTTCATTCGCCCGTCTTCCCACACGACCATGGACGCGACGGTATCGGAACCCTGAATGTGCGAGATGTCGAAGCACTCGATGCGCTTCGGCGGCGCTTGGAGGCCGAGGGCGGACTCGAGGGCCTCCGCGATCGCCTTCGAATTGGGCTTCAGGACGCGGAAGCGCTGCGTGAAGGAGTGCTTCGCATTCTTCTCGACGAGCTCCAGAAACGCGTGCTTCTGCCCACGCTGTGGATTCAGGATTTCGACGCGATGCCCGGCCGCGTCCGTCAGCACCTCCTCGAGCAGCGGCCGCTCGTCGAAATCCATGGGCACGTGGACGTAGCGCGGAAGATACGCGGCATCGAGATAGAGCTGCTTCAGCAGCGACGGCAGAAACTCGGCGGGATCGAACTCCTCGAGATCTTCCCAGTAGAAATCGCGCCGGTCGACCACGCGCCCGCCGCGCAGGTGAAAGAGGTTGACGGCGACCTGCGGAGGCTCGGCGTACCACGCCAGCACGTCCGTATCGTCGCCTTCGGCAGCGGCGATTTTCTGGCGCTCCTCCATCTCCGCAAGCGTGCGGAGCAGATCGCGATAGCCCGCCGCCTCTTCGTAGCGCTGCTCTTCCGAGGCGTGGCCCATCCGCTCTTTCAGGCTGCGTGAAAGATCGTTGCGGCGGCCTTCGAGAAAGAGCCGGACGTCGCGCGCCGCTTCGCCATAGCGCTCCGCGGTCACCAGTTCAGCGCACGGACCGAGGCAGCGGTGAATGTAGTATTGCAGGCAGGGCCGCGGGTGGCGCCAGTCGAGATCGACGGTGCAAGATGGCACGAGAAAATGTTTGTGAATCAGGTGGACGAGGCGGTAGGCGAGGCTCGCCGGAAAATACGGCCCGAAATAGACCGAGCCGTCCTTCTTGAGGCGCCGCGTCACGTAGACGCGGGGGAACCGTTCGAAGGCGGTATAGCGGATGTAGGGATACGTCTTGTCGTCGCGCAGCAGAACGTTGAACTTCGGCTGATGCTGCTTGATCAGATTGTTCTCGAGCGCGAGCGCCTCTTTTTCGTTGTCGACGACGATGTATTCGAGGTCGGCGACTTCGCGGACGAGCGAGCCGGTCTTGGCGTCCTGCCACCGCGATTCGAGAAAGTAGGATCGCACGCGGCCGCGAAGCGAGCGCGCCTTTCCGACGTACAGAATCTTGCCGGCGGCGTCCTGAAACAGGTAGACGCCGGGCTGCGCGGGTAGATTCGCGACTTTTTCGCTGAGGTCCATTTTCGGCGCGATACAATATGCGGGGCGTCCGCGCGAGGGCTGTGCCCGCCGCGGACAACTTTATGATAGCAAACGCCCTCTAAGCTCAGCGAGAGACCGATGAAACGTGCAATTGCATCCCTGGTTTTGAGCCTCGCCCTTGCGGCGCCGGCGTGGTCCGCGCAGGGGCAGCAGAAGAAGACACCTGCTCCGGCTTCGGGGGAGTCTTCTTCCTCTTCTTCTCAAATACCGGTCGAGGACCAGGCGCAGACCGCCCAGACGGACGCGAGCCGCGACGCCGCCACGGCGGAAAAAGACATCGAAGTCGGCAGCTTCTACATCCGCAAGGGCGACCCCAACGCCGCGATCCCGCGTTTTCAGGATGCGATCCGTCTCCGGCCCAACTACGCGAAGCCGCGCGTGCTCCTTGCCGAGGCCTACGAGAAGCAGGGCGACAAACCGAGCGCGGTGAAAACCTACAAAGAGTACCTCCAGGCCTTCCCCAAGGCTCCCGACGCCGAGAAAATCCACAAGAAAATCGAGAAGCTCTCGAGGTAGGTGCGGCAATCGGACTTGGCCGCCGCGATTCTCGCGAGATCAATCCACAGGGAAGCGCTTGAGGAACTGCATGGCGCGCGGATAGTCCGCGAAGAGCTTTTCCTCGCTGCGAAAGGCTGCGGAGTGGGATTCCCGGCGGCAGCGCGCGAAGCGGATCGGATGCTTCTTGTGAAGCATCTCGTGGTAGAGCACGTAGGCCACGACGTACTCGGGAACCCCGTCCCGGTCGAGCTGGCGGTTGATCACGATCTGGTCCAGCGCCGGATCGAAGCAGCCCAACTGCGTCCGCCAGACGCGAGCGCTCCAGCCGAGGCACGGCCGGGGAAGAGCGCCCTGAAAATACCTCTGATTCAAGCGGTCGAAAAGCGGCCCGAGGTCGTGGTGCTTTCCCGCAGGCTGATGCGCCGCCCTTCGCGCGCGGCGCTGGCGCAGCAGTAAGAGTTGCCGGCGCGTCGAGCGCGCGTAAGAAAACCGGCGATACGTTTCGAGGAGATCATCCGGCGGGCGCCGGCGATAGAGACGGCCAAGCAGAATCGCCGCGGCCGCCTCCACGACGACCCGCGGAGCGCGCTGCAACACGTCCGAGAGCCGGACGTGGGCGGTATCCTCGCGCAGCCGAATCGTGTGCGTCAGGTCGGTGTACGGATGATATTCGACGACGAACCGCGGCGGGCGGCCTTCGCAACCCAGCCGCGTGTAGATGCGGTGGAAGATCCGCTCGCCCCCGGGGACAAGCTTTCCGCGATTTCCGCGGCGATTCCCAATTTGCTTCACTGTTTTCTCCGAACCGGGGGAGGAGGCATTTCCTTTTCGGCGTCCTGCACGTCGGAGAGCGCGTCCTTCGTGCCGTCAATTGCATCTTCGAGCGTGTCGCGGTAGGTGTCGAGCTCGGGGCCATCCTTGTCGTACTTCTCGAGCTTTTCGAGAAACTCTTTTTCCTTGGCTTCCATCAATTTCAGCGCGTCGCGGATATCCATCTGTTTTTCCTGCGCCACGGCGATCTGATCGGCGCCGTCGTCGACGCAGCCCGCGTATCCGTTGAGCAGGCCGTTGAGGATTTCGCTGCGGCGGCGCTCGGGGGTCCTGCGATTCAACTCGTAGTCGAACTTCGTTAGGCGGTCCTCGGCAAAGGCCACGAACAACTTGATGCGCTCCGAGGGCGTCAGGGCGTCGCGGATTTTGTCCGCCTCCTCGTCGCTGAGGTAGTCCTTCTGTTGGGGCACGGCAGCGGCGGGTTTTGCGGCGGCGAAGCCTGCCAGCAGCGAGCCGGCGAGCATCAGTGAGAGGAGAGCGCGTCGCGGTGACGTGATCTTGTCTTCAGCCAACTAATGCTTCTCCTTGTCCGGCGGCGGACCGGGCGTCTGTTCGCGCGGGAAAAGCTCCTGAACCAGGTGGCGGTTCATTTCGTCGAGGTCGTTTCGCATGGGCGCGAACGCCGCCTGATCGTCGGCCGTCAAACCCGCGGAGATCTCGTTGAGCCGCCGGAGAGATTCCCGCAGCGAAATCTGCAACTGCTTGAAGCCAGCAGGATGTTTCTCGGCATTGGTTTTTCTTGCGTCCAGCTCATTCTCGCAGAGCTGCGCCTCGTCGCGATACTGCCTGAGAACGGAGAGCGCTTCCTGGATGCGGCCCGCTTCAACGCTCTTGCGGATGGCCTGAAATTCCGACTCCCCGAGTTGCGGCATAAGCTTTGCCCGCGCGACAGGATCGGATTCGCTCTGAAAGCGGGAGCGCAACCGCGCCGTGCGGTCCTGGGCGGAAGCGGGTCCGCAAAGGACGGTGAGGACGACAACCGCTCCCAGAATGCCGGGGATTTGACGCAACAAGCTACCTCTTCTTGTTCTGGAGCTCGCGGGTCAGCTCGCGGACGCGCGCGGAGGACGCGAAATACATGTCGCTATTCTCGTCCTTGTTCAATTGCAGGAACCTCTGGTACGCGTCGAGCGCTGCGGCCGGTTGACCCAGTTTATCGTAACAGCTAGCGCGAATAAACCAGCTTCCGGCGGGCAAATCCTTGTGCTTGGAAAGCGTGTCGAGCGCCTGGAGCGCCGTCGCGTAGTTCTTGGCCTCGTACTCCGCCTCGACGACCTCGACGAGCACGTCGGTGGCCGCGGGATCGAGGTTGTACGCCGCAACCAGTGCGTGCCCGGCATCCGGGTAATCCTTCTTCGCGAGATAGGCTTCACCGAGCCGGGCGGCGATGCCGGCGTCGCGAGGCGCGAGGGCCGCTGCTTTCTGCAGCACGGCAATGAGGTCGTCGTAGCGCTTCTGCTGGTAATAGATCTGCGAACGCAAGTTGAGCGCGCGCAAACTCTCGGGTCCGGCAGCCGCTGCGCGGTCGAGCTCGGCGAGAGCATCGTCGTACTTCGTCAGATCGACGAGCAGCGACGCGCGATCGATGCGCGCCGTGGTGTCCTTTGGCTGGGCTTCGAGATAGGCAGCGAGCTCAGCGGCGGCGGGCTCGAGTTTTTTCTGCGCGACCAAGCTGTGAGCCAGTTCGAGGTGAACGGGGGCCGCGTCCGGCCCGCCGGGCCGCAGCGCGAGAGCCTGGTGTAGTTCAAGCTCCGCGTCGGCCGCCCGGCCGAAGATTAACAAGGCGCGCCCAAACGAAAGATGGATGTCGAAGTCTTTGTCGCCCAGTTTTTCGGCGGCTTCGTACTGTTCGATCGCGGCCGTGGGTTTTCCGCTGCGATCCAAGGCTGCGCCCAGCAGGAATCTCGGCCGAGCCTGATCGGGCATCAGCTCCGCAGCCTTTTGCAGCGGCTCCACGGCGGCGGCAGGATCGCTTGCGAGGAGCGTTATGCCCAGGTTGAGATACGCCGGGCCCATTTTCGGGTCGAGGGAAACGGCCTTCTCGTATTCGGCCTTGGCATCGTCCGGGCGCCGCATCGCGGTGTATACGTAGCCGAGATTGTAGTGCACGGATGCGTCGTCGGGCTTTTTTGCGAGGTAGTCCTGATAATCCTGCGCGGCGGCGGCGTAATCCTGGCGATTCACCGCGTCCTGCGCATCGGCGAGAAGCCGATTTAGCGCCTGCGCGGCGGGATCGGCAGGAGGGTGCTTTCGGGCCGAGCCGCTCGTCTGGGCGATGGTTTCTGGAAGGGCGCTGAGCACAAAGACGATCGCGCCGCAAATCAGCGCTTTCGAAAACGGTGTGATGCGCCGGATGCCGCTCATGTCCCCCATGCTTCCGCTGTTGCTTCAGGCTGTGGCCGGGCGTTCTCCTGCCTCTCGCGCTTTCGCCGCCGGCTCAGGATGGTACGCGCCGCCGTTGCGCGAATCCAGAACGCGCGCCAGGAATTTCCCCGTGTGCGACTGCGAATTTCGCGCCACCTGTTCGGGCGTTCCCGCCGCCACCACCCGCCCGCCCGCGTCGCCGCCTTCGGGACCGAGGTCGATCACCCAATCGGCCGATTTAATCACGTCCAGATTGTGCTCGATGATGAGCAGCGAAGCGCCGCCGTCAATCAGCTTCCGAAACGCCGTCAGCAGCTTCTGGATATCGTCGAAATGCAGGCCGGTTGTCGGCTCGTCGAAGATATACAGGATGCCGGCGTTGTCCTGCCGCGTGAGATGCGCGGCGAGTTTCAGGCGTTGCGCCTCGCCGCCGGAAAGCGTCGTCCCCGACTGGCCGAGACGCAGGTAACCGAGACCGACCTCTTCGAGCACGCGCAGCCGCCCGGTCACTTTCGGATGCGAGGCAAAGAAGGAAAGCGACTCACGCACGGTCATCTGGAGCACGTCGTGGATGTTCTTGTCCTTGTAGCGGACCTCGAGGACGCTGCTTTTGTAGCGCGTGCCGCGGCATTCTTCGCAGACGAGTTCGACGTCGGCAAGGAACCGCATCTCGACGGTGACGGTGCCGTCGCCCTGGCACGCCTCGCAGCGGCCGCCGGGAATGTTGAACGAAAAATGCCCCGCGGTGAAGCCTCGCTTCTTGGCTTCGGGCGTGGCGGCAAACACCTCGCGGATTGGATCGAACGCCTTGAGGTATGTCGCGGGATTCGACCGCGGCGTTCTTCCGATCGGCGACTGATCGATCATTTCAATCGCGACAAACGCGGCGTCACCCTCGATGCGGTCGCAGAACTCGCGCCACTTTCCGCCCGTGCGCTTGGCGGTGAGCGCCTTGTAGAGCACGTCGTAGACGAGCGTGGACTTGCCGGAGCCGGAAACGCCCGTCACCGCGACGAGCATCCCGAGCGGGATCGTCAGATCGACGCCCCGCAAATTGTGGCTGCGCGCGCCGAGAATTTTCAGGAATTTGCCGTGCGGCTTGCGGCGCCGGGCGGGAACCGCGATCTTCAGCTCGCCGCGCAAGTAACGGCCCGTGAGGGACTGCGCGTCCGCGAGAAGCGCGTCGCGCGATCCCGCGAAGATCAGATGGCCGCCGTGTTCGCCCGCGCCGGGACCGAGATCGAGGATGTTGTCGGCGGCGAGGATCGTATCGGGATCGTGCTCGACGACGAGCAGCGTGTTGCCGAGGTCGCGCAGCCCTTTCAGGATGTCGATCAAGCGGTTCGTGTCGCGCGGGTGCAGGCCGATCGACGGCTCGTCGAGCACGTAGAGCGCGCCGACGAGGTGCGAACCGAGCGAAGTGGCAAGCTGGATGCGCTGCGCCTCGCCGCCCGAGAGCGTCGAGGTAAGCCGGTCGAGAGAGAGATAGTCGAGGCCGACTTCTTCGAGGAATCGCAGGCGCTGCTGAATCTCCTCGAGCACTTTCTCGGCGATCACCGTCTCAGCGGGGCTGAGTTGCAAGCCGCCGAAGAACGGCCGCACCTCCTTCACCGTCATCTGGCAGACTTCGGTGATGGAGCGGCCCGCGATTTTCACGGCGCGCGCCTCCGCACGCAGGCGCGTTCCTTTGCAGTCCGGGCACGTCGCATAGCCGCGATAGCGGCTCAGGAAGACGCGGACGTGCAGCTTGTACTTCTTGCGCTCAAGCCAGCCGAAGAAGCCCTTCACGCCCGGGAAATCCTCTTTGCGGTCGCCTTCAAGAATGGCGTCGCGCTGCGCGGCGGTGAGGTCGCGGAACGGGACGTCGGCGGGAATGCCTTTCGCCCGCGCATATTTGCGCATCTCCATCGCGAGTTGGCGGTAGCGAGGCTTCGTCCAGGGCTCGATCGCCCCCTCGGCGAGCGATTTCCCCTGGTCCGGTACGACGCGGTCGAGATCGAAGTCGATCGTGTTGCCGAAACCCTGGCAGCGTGGGCAGGCGCCGTAGGGATTGTTGAACGAGAAAAGGCGCGGCTCGGGTTCCTGATACTTCGCGCCGCATTTCTTGCAGTCGAAGCGCTCGTTGAAGAGAAGCCGCTCGGGCGCTTTGCCTTCAGGTGTGGCGCTGGCCGCGCCATCACCGACGAATTCCAGGATGGCTTCGCCGTGGCCCTCGCGGTAGCAGATCTCGATCGAGTCCATCAGCCGCGAGCGGATTTCGGGCGAGAGGACGAGCCGGTCGACGAGGACGTACACGGGCTTCGCGAAGTCCACGTCCAGCAATTCCTCGGGCGCCGAGAACTCGAATACCTGGCCGCCCTGATACAGCCGGTTGAATCCGCGCTTGCGCAGACTGGTCAGCGCCTGGCGGATGGCGTCCGGAGTTGGGCGAGCGGCCTTCCGCGTGCGCACTGTGGCGGATGCCTGCGCGCCGGGAGCCGGGGCCTCGGGCGCGAAGCTCAGCTCATAGAGAACGTAAAACCGCAGCCCTTCAGGCAGCGCGAGCACGCGCGCCGCGATTTCGTCGAGCGTGTCCTTGTGGACCTCCTCGCCGCACCGTAGGCAGAACGTGTGGCCGGTGCGCGCGTAAAGCAGGCGCAGGTAGTCGTAGATTTCGGTGGCGGTCGCGACCGTCGAGCGCGGATTGCGCGTGGAGTTTTTCTGGCGAATCGAGATCGCCGGAGCGATCCCCGTGATCTCATCCACATCCGGCTTTTCGATACGTTCGAGGAACTGCCGCGCGTAGGCCGAAAGCGACTCGATGTAGCGGCGCTGGCCCTCGGCGTAGAGCGTGTCGAACGCAAGGCTCGACTTCCCGGAGCCGGAAACGCCGGTGACGACCGTGATCGCGTTGTGGGGGATGGAGAAGTCGATGTTCTTGAGGTTGTGGACGCGCGCGCCGCGAACGCGAATCTCGTCCGCGGCCGCCGGCGGCTTCGGGGCGGGCAGGGCATTGCCCGAGACAGCGTTCACAGTGGGTTTCGTCGTCATGTGCCTAAACGAGAAATTATACGCCCCCATGCAAATGGCAGCAAATAAACGCCATTCGGCGGGAGCCGGCAAGATTTGTCGGATAGGGACGCGGCTGGCCTGCGAGATCTGCGGGGATTTCTGCGCTAGTCGGCGGCGGAAGGCTTGGCTGCGTAGTATCCGGTGCGGGTGCGGACCAGCAGCTTCCCGCGTCCGCCCGGCGGGAGCACCTGGACTTGCACGGCGCGGAAGCTGCCGTCGCGCGAGCCGTTCGTTGGATAGTAGCCGAGCGTGTACTGATTGCGAATTTCCTTGGCCACTTCCTCGCAGACCGGCGTCACCTCGTCCAGGTTCGCGGGGAAGTAGGCAAGCCCGCCGGTGGCCTCGGCGAGTTCGGTCAGCACCTTCTTCGAGTGGCGGACCATTTTCTTGTCGTTTTTCAGGTCGTCTTCGCTGAAAACGCCGATCGTATAGATCGTGGCGTTGGACTCTTCGGCGGCCTTGATCGCATCCTCGAACGTCTTGCGGCTGGCATCGTCGTCGCCGTCGGTGACGACCAGCAGCACGCGCTTGTCCTTGTGGCCCTTCTTCAGGTGCGCGAGCGAGCCGATCACGGCGTCGTAGAGGGCCGTGCTGCCGCGCGTGTCGATTCGCGCGAGCGCGTCATTCAGGTTTCGCTGGTCGCTCGTGAAGTCACCTTCCGTGTCGAGGTAATACTCGTCGTTGAAGTTTACGACGAACGCTTCGTCCTGCGGATTGCTGGTCTTGACGAAGGTCATGGCCGCGGCGTTCACCTGCGCCCGCTTTTCGCGCATGCTACCGCTATTGTCGATCACGAGTCCCATCGTCACGGGGACGTCGTCGCGGGAAAAAAGCGAGATCTTCTGCTCGATTTTGTCCTCGAGCACGCGGAATTCATTCTGGCCCAGGTCGGGAACGAACGCGCCCTTTGAATCCGTCACCGTGACGTGCAGGACCACGAGGTCGACGTCGGTCTTCAGCCGGTGGCCCTCGAGATTCTGGCCCGGCGGGGGAGGCAGTGCCGGCGTGGTGATCGGCGGAATCGGATTCTGGGCGTACAGGGACGGAGCGGCGAAGAGTGCCGCGAGAAGAAAAACCGCGAAAAAGGAGTGGCCGGCGCCGCTAATGCCCCGGAGCGAAGTAGCCGCTCTTGGCAGACACCGCGAGAGGCGGCAGACCCTTGGGCGGGCGAAGCTTGACCTTGATTTTGCGCCACCTGCCGTCGTGTTCCCGATGGCTCGGCATATATCCAAGAACATATTGATTGCGAAGCTCCATGCTGATTTTCGTGGCGATATCCGGCAATTCGCTCAGATTCCCCACGGTGAAAACGCGCCCGCCGGTCATCTGCGTTAAGTCTTCCAGAAGAGAAGGCCCCCCTCGCTCCTCCGGGGTCGGCCCTCCATCCGGCTCGAAAAGGCCGATCGCGTAAATCTGGACATCCGCTTCGCGAACGAACTTGCGGATTTCCGTTTCCGAATACCGGCTATGATTATCGCCCCCGTCGGATATGATGAGCAAAGCTTTCTTGGCGTTGTGTGCTCCCCGCATTTGGCTGAGCCCGAGATAGACGCCGTCGTAGAGCGCCGTCAAGCCGTGCGCGCCCACATACATCAGCCGGTCCTGAAGATCGTCGACGCTGGCCGTGAACGGGCTCACGAGCTGCGCCCGGTCGTTGAAGTTCACCAGGAAGAACTCGTCCTGCGGATTCGCGGTCCGGAAGAACTGAACGGCCGCCAGGCGCGACTTATCGATCTTGTCCGACATGCTGCCGCTCATGTCGAAGATCACACCGATGGAAACGGGAACGTCCTCGCTCGAAAACTGGACGATTTCCTGCTCGACGCCGTCTTCGAAGACGCGGAAGTTTTCCTGCTCCAGCCCTGTCACAAGGCGCCCTAACGGGTCGGTCACCGTCGCACCCACGAGGGTGATCTCGGTCTCGGACCGAAGCGGGCGTCCCTTCTGAATCTTCTGCGGGTGTTCGGTGGACGCTTCGGGACCGGCGGGAGCTTCCTGGGCGAAGGTGGGAGAAGCGAGCCAGCAAAACAGCAGCAAAACTAAACTCGCACAAGCTGCCCCGCTCGCTCGTCTTGAGCCCGGCAGCATGGCGCGGTGTTTCAAGGACCCCCCATACGCCTATGGCCTGCATTCTACCACCGAGCAATTCCAAATCAAGCGGGCTTGTGCATCCCCGACTGCCGCTAAAACTGCCGTAAGAAGCCGCCGCCGCGCCCCGTGTTAGGATGGTTTCCGTGCGGCGGTGAAAGGCTGCCAAGCCGATGATGCATTCCGCTCCATCCAGCTCCCTCAAGACCGCTGTCCTCGCCGTGATTCCGGCGCGGCACGCGTCCTCCCGTTTCCCGGGGAAGCCACTGACACCGATCGCGGGAAAGCCGATGATTCAGCATGTTGTCGAGCGCGTTCGGCGCGCGAAGCTTGTTTCCGGCGTGGTTGTGGCGACGGACGACGCGGGCATCCAGAGCGCCGTCGAATCGTTCGGGGGCGAGGCGATTCTCACCCGCGCGGACCATCGCACGGGGACGGACCGCGTCGCGGAAGTAGCGGCGCATCGCGATGCCGAAATCTACCTCAACGTGCAGGGCGACGAGCCGTTGATCGATCCGGACACAATGGATGCGCTTGTAAGCGCCATGCTCGAAGACGAATCCATCCCGATCGCGAGCCCGTGTGTGGCGATCGCGCAGCCGAACGACATCATGGACCCGCACATCACGAAGGTCGTTCGCGATTTCGACGGCAACGCGCTCTATTTCTCCCACGCCCCGATCCCGTGGGTGCGCGAGCGCGGCGACTCCTTTACCGCGCGGCACTGGAAACACATCGGTCTGTATGCCTTCCGCCGGGATGCGCTGCTCGAGTTTCCGACGCTTCCGCCCGGCGAACTCGAGCGCGTCGAGCAGCTCGAGCAGCTTCGCTGGCTCGAGAACGGCTATCGCATTCGCATTATCGAAACCGAGTACGACGCGATCAGCGTCGATGTGCCTTCCGATGTCGAGCGCGTCGAGCAGCTGCTCCGCGAAAAATCCTCCCAGCCGGATTCGGAGTCATGACGGTGAAGATACTCGCGTTCGTTGTCTTGATAGCTGGCTTTTTAGCCGGATCGCCGGGGGTTTGCATCGCAGGGAATGGCGGCGGGAACCCGCGCGGCACGAGCGAGCAGGATTCCGCGCCGCAGGTTTCGGCGCACGACCTTTTCGAGTTCCACAGCGGCTTCTGGATCAATCTCCACCTTTTCCTCTACGAACAGGCCGCTATTGCGACAGCCGGGCCGCGCGGAACTCCTCACGAGGCGGAATTGGCCACCGACGCGAGCATGGCCGCGGGCCTATCCGAGGATGAAACGAAAACCTGGTCAGCCGCGCTGGCGTATTACCGCAAAAACATGCTTCGGCACGATCTCGTGTCCGACGCGGACATGATCGCGCTCAAGAATCACCTGGAGGATCTCGAAGGAGCCACATCGCTCGGTCGCGCGGACCTCGATCCCGCGTTGATCTCCGTTATCGACGACGCCGCGCCGATCTATCGCTCCCACTGGTGGCAGTTGCACGACGCTGCGAATCAGACGTGGATCAAGGCCGTCATGCCGCTCGTCGACAAGAACGGCGCCACGCTTTCGCAGCAGATCGCCATGGCCTTCGAAACTCTCTGGCCCGATCATCCGCTTCGCGTGGATGTGGTCGCCTACGCGAGTTCTGGCGGGTCGTACACGACTCTGCGTCCTGCGCGCATCATCGTGTCGAGCATCGACGGCGGAAACCAGAACGTCGCCGCGCTCGAAGTGCTCTTTCACGCGGCCTCGGCGACGCTGACCGAAACCGTCAGCGGCATTGTTATTCGCGGCTTCGCCGCGCAGAAAAAGAGCGTGCCTCCGGGATTGGCGGAGGCGATCTTGTTCTTCACGTCGGGTTTCTTCGTCAAGCAGCTCTATCCGGGCTACACACCGTACGCCGACCGGTTCGAGCTATGGACTACGGAGGGGTGGGACCGTGCGGTTCTCGTGAAGGATTGGCAGCCGCGCGTGGAAGGCAGGATCACGCTCGACGCCGCTCTCGCGCAATTAGCCGGCGACTTTTCCACGGCCGGCGTGGCTGCGCCGCAACAAGCGCCGGCTCCGCAAACCACCCCTGCGACGCCGGCTCGATGAGTCGAAAGAGAAGCGATTAACGCAGGTGGAAGTGGACCTGCACGTGCGTGTTGATCGCGACGGCCTGCCCGTCCAGGTAGGTCGGTTGATACTTCCACTGTAGGACCGCCGCGAGCGCCGCGCGAATCAGTAGCGGGGGACCGTCGACAATTTGCGCGCGGACCACATTACCCTGCTCGTCGATCACCGCATCAATCACCACCACTCCCTCTACCCTGGCCGCCACCGCCACCGCCGGATAAATTGGCTGCGGTGTGGAAATCGGCTGCGGCTCTTTGACGTCTCCGCCGACGCGCAAAATTTTTCGCGCCGCGGGCGGAGGCGGCGCAACCGGAGTCGCCTCTGCTGTGCCGCCGATGATCCCGCCGAGAACACCGCCGGCTTGTCCGCCGGGCACGCCCCCAACGACGCCGGCCCCCGCGATTTCCGGCGGCGCTTCGTCACGAATGATCCTCACTTTTACCGGTATCACCGCCGGAGCCGTCAACCTCGTCGGCTGGATGATCCGGGCTGCTGGCCGCGCGACCTTCTGCACCTGCGCGGCCGGCGGCGGCGCTGCGGCGGGAGGTCTCGGCGCCACCAGGAACGTCGTCTCAAAGCCGCGCAGGTCCACCACCTGCGTGAACAGCAGTGGCGCCAGCACTACGACGCCGACGACAACGATGTGAACGATCAAGGACACGACCCAGTCGAGCGGGTTCCGCTCCCCGCGCTGGCTCGGCATGTCGAGCATTCCCCGCAGGAATGTTTCTTGCGCTTCGGCCCTGGTCCGGGTGTGCGACTGCACGATCGCAGCTCCGTGCCCGCCCCATACCGCTTCGGTGAATGGGTTCATTCTGGCACTCGACATCACGCCCTCCCGCTCCTCAACTGCCTCCGAATGCCTTCGAGGAGTCTCTGCCATTCCTTTTCGAATCCTCGCTACAATATTCATAGCGCTGCTGTCCCGGTATCGATGTGGCCTGGATCACATGGCTTCGTGAGCAAGGTCACCTCGTCGTGAAGCGGCGGGTGCATTCCGAGTCCTCTCTTTTCGCACCATTTTTCCTGCATCGCCGGGCCGAAAAAATCGCAATTTGACACGCACGCGCTTTCCCGCCATAATGCGTTGTACGCCGACTCTCCCGGAGGATTTCGAGCACCTTGCGGACCGGCCCGAAGTACATCTTCGTTACGGGCGGCGTGGTTTCCTCACTTGGCAAGGGCGTGGCGGCGGCTTCGATCGGTTGTTTGCTGGAAAGCCGCGGCCTGCGAGTTACCCTCCAGAAGTGCGATCCCTACCTGAATGTCGATCCCGGCACGATGTCTCCCTATCAGCACGGCGAAGTCTTCGTCACCGACGATGGCGCCGAGACCGACCTCGACCTCGGCCACTACGAGCGCTTCACCTCCGCGCATCTTACGCGCGACCATAACTGGACCACCGGCCGCATCTACGAATCGATCATCGCGAAAGAGCGCCGCGGCGACTATCTCGGCAAAACCGTGCAGGTGATCCCGCACGTCACAGACGAAATCAAAGCCGCGTTCCGCAAGGTCGCCGACGGCGTGGACGTCGTCATCGTCGAGATCGGCGGCACGGCTGGCGACATCGAATCGCTTCCGTTTCTGGAAGCCATCCGCCAGATGCGCCTCGAGCTCGGCCCGGAAAACGTCGTCTTCGTCCATTTGACGCTCGTACCCTTCATCGCCACGGCCGGCGAACTCAAGACCAAGCCCACGCAGCACAGCGTCAAGGAGATGCTGAGCATCGGGATTCAGCCCGACATTTTGGTTTGCCGCAGCGACCGTCAGTTGGGCGCCGACCTGAAAGCCAAAATCGCACTGTTCTGTAACATCGCCGAATCCTGCGTCATTTCCGCTCCGGACGTGGCCAATATTTATGAAGTCCCGATGACGCTCGCTTCCGAAGGCCTCGACGAGCAGATTCTGCGCCTGCTGCGCCTCGAAGCGCCGCCGCGCGACCTGAGCCGTTGGCTCGCGATGCTCGAAACGCTCGAGCACCCGCAGGGCGAAGTCCGCATCGGCGTCGTCGGGAAATACGTCCAGCTTGAGGACGCGTATAAGAGCTTGCGGGAAGCGCTGATGCACGGCGGCCTCGCGAGCCGCCAGCGGGTCGTCATCGAATGGGTCGAAGCCGAGGACATCGACTCGCCCGCGGCCGCCGAGCGGCTGCTGCGCAACGTGGACGGCATTCTCGTCCCCGGCGGCTTCGGCAAGCGCGGCATCGCTGGCATGGTCCACGCAATCACCTACGCGCGCGAAAAAAAGGTTCCGTTCTTCGGCATCTGCCTCGGGATGCAGTGCGCCACCATCGAATACGCGCGCCAGGTGTCGCACCTCGAGCGCGCGGACTCGACCGAGTTCGATCCCTCGACGCCGAATCGCGTGATCTACAAACTGCGCGAGCTGCTCGGCGTGGACGAAATGGGCGGCACCATGCGCCTCGGCGCGTGGCCCTGCAAGCTCGAGCCTGGCTCGTTCGCCGCGAAGGCCTACGGTGCCACGGAAATCTCCGAGCGCCACCGCCATCGTTACGAGTTCAACTGTGAATTCGAGAACACCCTCACCGCCGCCGGCTTCCGCATCACTGGTCGCACGCCGGACGGCGTCTACGTCGAGATTGTCGAAATCCCCGATCATCCCTGGTTCGTCGGCTGCCAGTTTCATCCCGAATTCAAATCGAAGCCGCTCGCGCCGCACCCGCTCTTCGCGGCGTTCGTTCGCGCGAGCCTGGAATATCGCCGGCAGCGCCTCGGCCACGCGGCCGAGGCGCAGTCGAAATCGCACGTCCCCGCCAGCGAAACCCGCGCCGGCGAAATGCGTGCAACGGACGCCCGCGCCCGCGCCGCCGACTCAGCCTCCGCCGATTAGCCTTCCAATTTTTGCGTTGTCATTCCGAGCGGAGCGAGGAATCTCGTCACGTGGCTAGCCGTTGTCGCACACGAATGCCCGTGCCTCTGCAAAGACGGTGCGCCTTCGGTGCTCAACGCTTTTGGGTTTTCGAGGGAAGGGAACTCCCCGCCCGGCTTACGCCGCTGCGAGGTACTGCCAGATGCTCCCCGTGTACTTCAGTTGGAAGACGCCGCCCTCATCCGCGTGGAGGAAGTAATCCCCCTGCGGAATCCGGCCGCCGACGTTAGCGGGCCGCACGCTGCACTTTTCCCACCGCGTGGGCCGCACGCCGCGTCCGTGCTGGTTACCGGCGTCAACTACGTGGATGCCGTACTCGACCCGGTACTCGACACCCGTGGGGCGCGTCGGCACTAACCGCCCTGAACCCTTGCGCTTATGTGTCTCTCGTTCTTTAGGTATCATAGTCAATTCGATGCCCCAGCCTACCAGAAAGTTTCCTCGCGCGGTCTAAGGTCATCGCTGTATTTTCATAGTACCACACTTTGGGAGTTAAAGTTCGCCTTATTTTCGCTTCTGTTTTTGTTAGAGTCGTGCTTTGAGGAGCTTTCAGGCTAGCGCACAGCCTCCTTTGCTCTAGGGTAAGGCTTTAGCCGGCCGTCCTACGCAGGCACCTTCAGCCCTGCCCACCCGAAAATCTCCTGGTTCAACGCCTCCACCGTCTCCGGACGGTCTTCGCCCGCCAGGTTGGCGTCCACCGCGTAGCCTTGGCTCTTCAGGTAGTACAGGAGCAGGCGGTACGACGGCCGGAACCCCTCGACCTCCGCCGGGTCGATCGAAATCGTCTGTCCCGGGATCGATGGCGTCAGCTCGTCCCGCATATACACCGCGTCGAATCCGCTGATGCCCCAGCGGACGTGGCCCTTATCGTCCCGCCGCTCCGCCCGGTAGAGGAACCGTGAGTGCGTCGAGAGCGTCGCCTCGATGCCTTTCAGCTTTACCGGCAGGTCGATGATCCCCGTCAGGCTCGCCACCGCCCGGTCGCCCGCCAGCGTCACCAGCACCGGCCCCAGCCGGTGCTTCGCCGCAATCCCGCGCCGGAACATGTCGATCGATCCCGCCACGAACTCCTCGCCGTTGCCGCGGAACCAGCTCACCCGCACCAGCGAGTCGGGCCAGAAACAGCCCCGCATCCGTTCCCATCGCCCCAGGTCGCGGCTCTCCCGTTCCCGCAGCACCAGTTGCGTGATCGCCGTTATGTCCGCGCTCTCCAGCACCGCCCGCGGCAAGTCTGTCGTCATGTGTCTCTCCCATAGAGCCGGCATCCTGCCGGCTCATCGCAGTTTGTTTCGCGCCGCGCATTATCCCACGGGGCGCAGCCGCAGACACAACCAAACGGCCATCGATTCGTGTCGACCTTGTTTCTTCGGTAGGGGCACAGCATGCTGTGCCCGGCGTGTGTGCTTGGCGGGATACCGCAATCGGAATCGTGCCGGTCTAGTTCCTAATGGTAGCTCCATGTGAGCGCGACTCTCTTGCGAAAGTTGCTGTAGAAGAGGATATAACCGTCCGTGTCCTCGGGCTGTCTCAAGAAGAAGATAACCTCGGATTGACCATCGGCGTCATAGTCGCCCGCGTCGAGCAAATCCATGAACGCGCCAATCCGACGCGGAGTACGGTCTGCGCCTATGAAAAACCACTGGTCTGCCCACGGGTCGTTCGGGTCGTCTACGTAGCAATTGCCATGCTTGAGTTGGACCTGCATCAAGAAGGTGCCTTGCTTGGATTTGTAGGTGCTGGTCGGCCGAATGTCGGAGTCCGGAAATCGCCACTCCCCTTGCGACGAGCTTTCTTCATCGCAAGTCTCGACGTGGGGAAACTCATGACGAAAGGAATGCCGCACGATCCGTATGAGTTCGATCGACGGAACAGTACGTCTCCATCCGTCCGGGTCTCTGAAATTGGGTTCGGATACCACCACTAAGGGCCGCCGAACTTTGCTCGGGCCTCCCATATCGGCGAATGCCTCGGCAGGGAGCCCGACAGTTGGCACGCTGCTGTCGGTTGCCAAGACCGTGTGCGTGCCCGCGTCGACGAGGGATCTGGATACGGCTGGATTGGGTCGGCTTTTGACTTCTCCAAGGCTTTTGCCAGCGAACGCAACGGTCCACTGCATTGGACGATTCAATGTCTTGACTACAGTCCACTCCGTTCCGTGTTTCTCGAAGGCTAGTCGGACGAA
Organism: Candidatus Acidiferrales bacterium; assembly: GCA_049523255.1. Taxonomy (GTDB): domain Bacteria; phylum Acidobacteriota; class Terriglobia; order Acidiferrales; family UBA7541; genus Palsa-295. The sequence goes on from JBEKNB010000013.1 coordinate 19,463, forward strand.
CCGATTCTTGGCAGGCCCCGGAGCCCAGTTCGCGAGCTCCTCGCGATCATCTTCGAGCACGCCCACGTAGACTTTGCTGTCCGCGGCGGAGGTGCCTACCTGCGCCTGAAGCGGCCGGATCAGGCACAGTAGTGCACAGGCTGACACAAGCGCCGCGCGAGCAATGCACCACGAACGCAAGCATTTCGAGGACCTTGCGGGCAAGTTCATAGGACGAGCCTAAGAGCCGGTTATGCGCCGGTCAACAGAACTCCGCAGCGCCGCGTTTACTAAGAGTCGACAGCAGTTCCACCGAAACAATTTCTAAAACTGCCTTTTTGCCACTGTACTAATTCTGTCCGGCGGTACAGTTCGAAAAACGTTCGCCCTGTGCTACCTTCGATCGTGACAACTTTGGACAGCACAAACGGCGGACACGAGGGGCGGCGGCCCCGAGGCGCTATACGACCGCCGCTGCCATTTTCCCGTATCTCCTTTACCTCCCCTGCTTCCTCCACTTCCTCTACTTCCTCCGTTCCCTGCCTTCTACCCGTCAACGACTGCCGAGTAGAATTCGGCGTAACTCGCTCAAAACAAACAGTTGTGGTGCCTCTTACCCGTCAACGAAACCGGGGGTCGTTTAGCCGCCGCACTGCGCCCAATTCCACATTGAAAAGCGGGGCGAAGCCGCATACGCTGTGGGAATCCATGCAGCCATCGCGCAGCTTCCAGATCGGCAAGATCACCATCGGTGGCAGTGCACCGCTGTTCCTGATCGCGGGGCCGTGCGTGATCGAAAGCGAGGCGCACGCCACGATGATGGCCGAAAGCCTCGCCGCCGTTGCGTCCGACCTCGACGTACCGTTGATCTTCAAGGCCTCCTATGACAAGGCCAACCGCTCGTCCGTCTCGTCGTATCGCGGCCCGGGTTTGGACGAGGGTCTTCGCATCCTCGCGCAGATCAAGAAGCGCACGGGCCTGCCGATTCTGACCGACGTCCACGAGGTCTCGCACGTCGCGCCCGCCGCCGAAGTCTGCGACGTCCTCCAGATTCCCGCATTCCTTTCGCGCCAGACCGACCTGCTCGTTGCCGCCGGGCGCTCCGGTCGCGTCGTCAACATCAAGAAGGGCCAGTTCCTCTCGCCCTGGGACATCGCGAACGCCGCCGAAAAAGTCGCCGGCACGGGCAACGAGAAAATCATCCTCACCGAGCGCGGCAGCTCCTTCGGCTATCAGAACCTCGTGGTGGACATGCGCTCGTTTCCGATCATGCGCGGGCTCGGCTATCCCGTCGTCTTTGACGTGACGCACGCGGTCCAGTTGCCCGGCGGGGAGGGGAAGTCGAGCGGCGGTCAGCCCGAGTTCATCGAGCCGCTCGCGCGCGCGGGCGCGGCCGCCGGCGTGGACGGTATTTTCCTCGAAGTGCACGAGGACCCGACGAAGGCGCTTTCGGACGGAACCAACGCGCTCCCGCTCGATCGGCTCCGCCCGCTGCTGGAAAAGGTTCTGGGTTTCGCCGCGCTCGCGCGCGAATTCGATGCGCCGCCGGAGGCGCGCCGCGAGCGTACCGAGGCAAAGCATGAAGTCCCGCCCGGCGGCGAGCGCCGCGCGTGGAGGAGCCGATGAAGACGGCCAGCGCGAAGCAGTCGGCGCTCGATACCGCCCGGCGCGTCCTTCGAATCGAAGCCGAGGCCATCGCCGGCCTGATCGACCGCCTCGACGCGACGTTCGAGAAAGCGGTGGAGCTTCTATATGCATGCAGAGGACGCGCCGTCGTTACCGGCCTCGGCAAGTCCGGGCTGATCGGCCGCAAGGTTTCCGCCACTTTTTCAAGCACCGGCACGCCTTCGATTTTCCTGCACGCCGCGGACGCGCTGCACGGCGACCTCGGCGTGCTGACGGCGGACGACGTGCTGGTCGCGATCTCGTCAAGCGGCGAAACCGAGGAGCTGGTCGAGCTGAGCGAGACGGCGAAGCGTCTCGCCATCCCGCTGATCACCCTGACCGCGCAGCCGCGCTCCACGCTCGCCGCCGCGAGCGATATCGTCCTCGACATCGCCGTGAAGGAAGAGGCCTGCTCGCTGAATCTCGCGCCGACCGCCTCCACCGCCGCTGCGTTGGCGATGGGCGACGCGCTCGCGATCGCGCTGCTCGAACGCCGCGGCTTCCAGCAGGACGATTTCGCCGCGCTCCATCCGCGCGGACGCCTCGGGAAAAAGCTGCGTCGCATCGAAGTGTTGATGCATTCGGGCGAGGACGTGCCGCGTGTCCTGCCGACGGCGAAGATGCCGGACGTGATCTACGAGATGAGCCGCAAGGGCCTCGGCATGGCCGCCGTGACCTCGCCGGACGGCCACCTGCTCGGCATCATCACCGACGGCGACCTGCGGCGCGTGATGCAGAAGCGAAACGAAAATGTGCTCGATCTCTCGGCGGCGGATTGCATGACGAAGAATCCGGTCACGCTGCCGCGCACCGAGCTTGCCGCCGCCGCGCTGCGGGTGATGGAGGACAAGAAAATTACCTCCGTGCTGGTCGTCGATGACGCCGGACGCCTCGAAGGCGTCGTCCACGTCCACGATCTCTGGACCCTTCAACTCTTCTGAGGATTCCGATATGCCTGCAATTCGTGAAGTGAAATTTCCGGCGAAAGTGATGCGCCGCGCGCGCACAATCCGCGTCCTGCTGATGGACGTGGACGGCACGATGACGCCGCGCTACGTCTGCCTGCAATCTTTCCCGGACGGCAGCGTCGCCGAAATGAAGATGTTCAACGCGCACGATGGCGCCGGAATCAAGCTCGCGAGCATCATGGGGATTCGCACCGGGCTGATCACCGGGCGCGATTCGCCTGCGACGGCTCGGCGCGCCCGCGAAGCCTCGATGGAATTCGTCATCCAGGGCCAGCCGAAAAAGCTCGAAGCCTACAAAGCAATCCTCGCCCGTGCGGGAGCCACCGATGAAGAAGTCGCGTACGTCGGCGACGACCTGCCCGATCTTCCGCTGCTCGAACGCGCCGGTCTTGCCGTGGCCGTCGGCGACGCCGTCCCGGAGGTGAAGCGCGCCGCCCACTACATTACGACCGTCGGCGGGGGCGAAGGGGCCATCCGCGAAGTCGTCGAACTCATTTTGAAATCTCAGGGCAAGTGGGAAAAAGCGATCCCGCTCGCCATCGCCTGAGGTAGTTTGTCCTTCGCCGGACCTTTCGTACTAAGACTAAAGTTGTCCTTTTGGCCAGTGTTTCCGGGGTGAAATCGAGCCTAGCCTTGTGGAGTGGAGGATTACCCGATGTCCACTCCGTCGCATCCGGCAGTCGCAGGTATGGCCCGATTCCTCGCCGCGGCAACCCTCGCGTTTCTGGCGAGTTTCGTCTGCATTCCGCGCGGCGCCCAGGCTCAGCAAGCCCGGCAGCCACAGTACGTCGAGACCGCGAATTCGAATTTCGGGCCGGAGCTCGGCCGGCTCGAAGTACAGATGTGGGACATGATCAACCGCGACCGCACCGCTGCCTCTCAAACGGAGGAGACGAAGGGCCGCGCGCGTCCGCTCGTGTGGGACGCGAGGCTGGCCGCCGTGGCGCGCGCGCATTCCGAAGAGATGGCGCGCGATGGATTCTTCAGTCACGAAGGTGCGGACGGAAGCCTGCCGATGTGGCGCGTCTCCGCGGCGGGAATTCAGTGGCTCTCGACCGGCGAGAACATCGCGAAGGCCAGCGGCGTGGTCCAGGCCGAGATGTTGTTCATGAACGAGCCGAAATTCCAGCGGAACCATCGGGGAAATATTCTTAATCTGAACTACACGCGCGTCGGGGTCGGAATCGCGAAGGGCCCGGACGGCACCCTCTACATCACCCAGGAGTTCGCGCAAGTCCGCTAGAGTTGGTTTGCCTGCTAAGTTGGAAGCTACAGGGGAGAAGTAACTTGGAGCGGGCGATGGGAATCGAACCCACCGCAACACACGGCTAACCTACTGAACCCACTTACCCCTGCGGCTCGATCGGGGCCCATTAGGGTCCACAACCGAGGCTACTTTTTCAACGGCCTCCCGGTGCGCTTCACCTACGACGTGCCCGTAAATCTGTAGGGTCGTGCGAGCGTCGGCGTGACGAAGTTGCCGTTGTACGACTTTCGGCGTTGCCCCGGAATCGAGCAATAGCGCCGTATGAGTGTGACGAAATGCGTGCAGGCCGCACCGGGGGATCTCTAGCGCGTCGAGAATCGGCCAAAGGCGATGCTCCACGACATTGTTGGATGAGGGTGGTCGTTCGTTTCTGGTGACGAACAGGAATCCATCGGGATTCGGTTTCCACTCGTTGCGGTAGTTTTTCAGAATCCCCGCCAAAGCGTCGGGAATGGGAAGTGTCGTCTCGCTTTCCCGGCTCTTGGGAGTCTGAGTCTTTCCATACCAAGCGGTTCTTCGGATTTGAAGTATTCGCTGTTCGAGGTCAATATCTCCCCACTGAAGTCCAAGTACTTCCCCGGCTCGAAGGCCATCCAACGTGCAGATGCAGAATAGCGTGCGCCAGGGTTCTCCAGCTAAGGCGAGGATTCTCTGAACCTGCTCAATCGTAAAGTGCCGAGCCTCAGACGCGACACCACGCTGTGGCAGGCGCAGCTTTTTCATATCGATCCGTTCGCAGCTGTAACCCCAATTCCGTGCTGTTGCGAGGATCGTGGAGATTGTTGCGATGACATTCAAGATTGTCTTTCGGGAGACAACCTTCTCCGTGGACCTCTCCGGCATTCGAGTTATAAATCTTTGTTGGTTCTCGACGCCAAATTCGTCCAGACGTAGTTTGCCAACCTCTGGAATGATGTAGCACTTCAGGTGCGAGCGAACGGCTCGCGCAGAGGATGGTTTTTGTGTGGTTAGCACTTCGGTTTCCCACCGTTCGATGAACTCCCCGAACGTAGCTGCACGTCCAGGCCGGTAGTCGAGGCAGTTGATACGGGCAAGTATGGTGGCCAAACGACGCTCGGCGAGCCGTTTTGTCGGCAACTCACGCTTGGTGCCGAGGATAACGGAGCGTCGAACACGTCTTGTTGTTCCGGTGACTTCCACTACATCTTCCCTATATCTCCCGACCCATTTTTCTTCTTTCTTTCCTTTCAGGAATACACGTCCATTCTGATACCGCTTTCGGGCCATCGAGTTCTCTTTTCCCGATGTCCCAACTGCCCTATGGGGACAGAGTGTACCAAATTCCGCGATGTTGGAATTGTGCGACATTTACTCGCGCTCAAAAGTCTGCCCGTATACCCCAAAAACTTGGACCTTCGGAAGCCTGGCGGTCTTACGCACGGTCGAAAACTCAGTATGGTTTTCGTCTCTCTCGTTCATCACTGTGGCTCCCTGCTGCAAAACGTTGCGCGGACAAAGCACTCTGCGCGGTCACCGCGCAGTTGGGCTGGAGCGACCCCACGAATTACTTTGGGCACGGACACGTGCACAAAAGTGGGGTCGCTCCAGCCCAATCCGGTGTTTTGTCCGCGCCCAATTTGATCGTCGCGACCTGCGCAACTTCTTCTGCTTCGGGCTTTTCCGAAAGTCCTACGGTGAACCGAAAAGTGAACGGTAGGGTGAACCGTGTGTTTCATGCACCGTTCACCCTCGGAAGGAAAATCCCGGCTGATATTTAGAAAAGTTGCATGAAAATGAGGTACTTCTGGCGCGATGATTTCGCGTGCATGCCACGAGGTCGCAAAACACGCTCCATTTGTGCTATCTGAATTGGAGCCACGAAACGCAGCCACAGAAGAAGAGCTGAGAATTGGCTGAGAAAAAATGCGCCCGAAGACCATGCCTAAAAATGGGCCGCGAAATGCACGCATTTCTGAGAGGGAGAAATTCGAAGTAAATTCAAGCCCCATTTCCAGCTTTTGATTTCGGCGCACGATATCACGGTCAAGGAAACCCAGGCGCCTCGTCGCATCATGTATCCGAGCCGTATCTGCCGAACGACGCATCGACAAAGCCCTCCTAGTATATAGAGGGGAAAAATCAGCCAAACCTCACCGGGAAACCTCAAAGAGGACGGCGAGAGTGTCCCCTATCTATAAAGAGGCAGAAAAAGCGGAAAATGTCAGCGACAGAGTTCATTTTTTTTGGCGTCTTTGTCTGCGCCGGTCCGCAAACCTTTTCATCTGTTCCGCTGCCTCGATGGCCGTGGCCAATTCGACTTAGCCATCTCCCGGAACGTAGGTGAGCCGGTACCGCTCGTATGGCATGTAACCACCCCGTTAAATGGAGTGGGAGGGTTTGTGATGGGGGTTGAAAGACCGGATGTTCCCACTTGCCGATAACTACTAGGAAAGGTACCATCGCCGAAATCCATGTGCGGGGGTGATACTGCCGTGTGGTGAAGAGGGTGCGGGGTGGATGTGCGTTTGACGATGAAACTTCTTCTTTTGGTTTTTCTCACTGCTGGTGCCGGTGCATCGCAGTCGGCACCGCCTCGGAAGGACATACCAACAATAGCTAAAGCTGCGAATGGGGCCATCGTTTCAATCATCACGTCGGACAAGGGTGGGCACCCTGTTGCCCAAGGCACTGGTTTCCTTGTGAGCACAGATGGGCGCATTGTGACGAACTACCACGTCATTAAGGGTGCCAGTTCCGCAATCGTTAAGCTACCTGACGGGGCGTTCTACGATGTCGATGGGGTGGTGGCATTCGACAAGGCGCGGGACCTAGCAGTAATCAAAGCTCATGGCCAGAACTTCCGCGTGGTTACTCTCGGAAACTCTGACCGAGTACAGGTAGGAGAAGAAATCGTTGCGATTGGAAGTCCGCTTTCTCTCGAATCCACAGTTTCAAGTGGAATCGTGAGTGGAATCCGAACCATCAAAGAAGAAGGCGGCAAGTTTTTGCAGGTCACTGCACCGATTTCACCCGGCAGCAGCGGCGGTCCACTGTTCAATATGGCGGGAGAGGTCGTCGGGATCACGACTCTGTATCTTAAAGGCGGGGAGAATCTAAACTTCGCCATCCCTGTCAACGATGCGAAACTCCTGCTTTCGGCTGGCTCCAAGGTACGGGATTTCCCCGTCGAAACTTCGGACCCTCTGGCAAATCTTGGAACGACTGCGACGCCGAATGCCGCACCGCCTAACGGAGAAGGAAAAACCCCACTCAAATTCATTTCACGGGATCTGGGCATATACACGTTCGGTACTGGGAATCTCACTATCAAAGCCGCTTGCATTGGAACTGTTGACGAATATCATGCTGACGTTCAGGCGTTCTGCAATCTAGGTTTACCTGGAACTGTGTACTTGCCATCTCTGTTCCCTGGCACTTTCAAAGTCGTCGGTGATGCGACCAACGCGGATGACTACTTCGAACTCGCAGGCACTTACTACCAGCTAGACACAGGTAGTCTCTCGCTCAACACCGAGGGAGAATGCTCCGCCCTCACGGACCCATCCCAGCTAGCAGATGCCACGAAGGCAGGCACTGACTGTGGTCCCCTCCACGTTCATTTAAAAAGCAGCGCGATATTCAACATCATCAGTATACAAACCAGTGATAAATAAATTCTAAAGAGGTACTGCGTCTACTCTATGCACGAGGCATTTGAACCGATCCTTGAAGTGCTCGGCGAGTCCGCAGGTCCCAAGGTGGACCTATGAACGCCAAACGTGATGAAAAAAACTGTTCTTCTTGTGGGGCGGTAATAATCAATACTGAGCAGGAGCTTGGCCATTCGTCCTTCTCAGTCTCTTCAGGTACAAATTCAAGCGGCCACCTATCCGTCGTCCCATCAACGGATGTGGCCAAGTGCTGGCGTGACGGAATTTGCCCCTGCTGTGGTATGCCCAATTTGGGGAACCAAGGTCGATGAGCCAGCGCGGCCCCGTTTTATAGGGTCGGGCCCGGGGTGCGGTCGCTGAGGAAAGCTTATGGAATTGGAAACAAAAGAGCATCTCAAACGAGTCGAAGGCGCTATTCAAGCAGCTAAGGTGATCATCGGCAGATATCGTTATCCAGACGACATTCGTTCGGTCATTGTTATGGGGCTGATAGATCAAATGAGGGAGCACCACAATTCGGTACTACTTCTCATCCGCTCTGGCTTCACGGGCTCCGCATTTTCTTTAGCGCGTGGGATATTCGAGAACCTTTATCGGGGCATGTGGTTTAACTACTGCGCTACAGATGCCGAAGTCGAACAGTTTGAGAAGCACGATAAGTTTCCTCGTGGTCTGACAATGCAGGAAATGGCTAAGGCAATTGACGGCAAATATCAGGGAGGGAATTTCTTTCAGAATTTCGCGAATACCTTTTGGGGCCCGCTGTGCAGTTACACGCATACCGGGATGCTTCAGTTGGGGCAGCGTTTCAATAAGGACAAAGTTGAAGCGGTTTACAGCGATGGGCAAATCTCAGCCGTAACAACAATCGTAACCAACTGCTTCCTCATATTGGCGGGCAGATTTCTCGCCGCTCAGAATCATGCCGAGGAATCCAACGCAGTCGAAGAACTGAAACACACTTACGGGCCACTGCTGGCAAAAAAAAGAGGCAACACTGGGCAGCAGGGAGACCCGGCATCAGCCTAGCCAGAGGCGAGTAGCGCGGACTCTTTTTTGTGAGTCCGAAGCCCTTTGGGTGTGATCGGTGGGAAGAGCCTTGCTCCTTCCTCCTCGAATGTCGTGGGTTAAGCCGTTTCATTTGGCTCTATGATTATGTCTTCTGAAATGGTTAACGCGCCCCGTTCCAAGGATCGAATTAGCGTGGGGAAGACCAGTAATCGTCAGGGGGGGGTGGTGGGACGCGTGAAGGGGGTTACCATCCGGTGGAGGAAGAAATGAAGAAGAAGGCGGTGAAAGGGCATTATGATCTTTACAATCTCGTCAGAAACATGGATCACGTAATTAGGACACAAAAAGACCTGCATCCGAGAACTAAGGTTTGGAAGGACCTACTCGGGATGGTTGATGAACTTAGGGAAATACAAAGGGACTGGGCGGAGCGGCTCCCAAAATAGCTCGCCCTGCTATTGCAGCGGAGCTCAGGTGTAGTGCGGAACTTACAGATGGCTGGAATACAGAGAGACGCATCATCAAGACCAACGGTACAACACACGTGGAAATTCTCTCACGGTAGAGCGTCGTCCATCCTCCTGCACCAACGGCGCCTTCAACGAGCTGATTGCAGTCGCTAGCCCTCTCGAGAATTCGTTGACTGTTTTATAGCAATTATGCGATAATCCAATCGATGAGGCAGTCTCGGAATTGAGCGGGGAATTCACGATTGATTATGTGGAACTGCCCAACGGGCGCGTGCCCGCCAGAGAGTTCGTGGATTCGCTGGATGATAAGGCTGCCGCCCGGATAGACGCGTTTATCGAGCGTCTACGCATTTATGGCAACCGGATGCAAGGGAAGTTCGTTAAGAAGCTTACGGGCGACATATTCGAGCTGCGGGTTAAGCAATTCGACCGGATTTTCCGGGTTCTCTTCTTCTACCAGCCAGGAATGCTAATCGTGATTACCTCGGGTTTTCAGAAAAAGACAGAACAGACTCCACCAGCCGAGATTACGAAGGCAGAAGAACTAAGAAAGCTCTGGATGAAATACCGAAACCATTACACAGGATCGCAGAAGGAAAGAGAAGCCATCCTCAAGGAGTTGGGCCTATGAGACAAACTGTCAAGCGCGACAAACACAGTGAAATCGTCGAACAGCGCGCCCGCAAGAGCGCAACCTACCGTAAGACCTTCGGGCGCACACTGCACCAGATTGACCTGGCCTTACTGGTGCGCGATATGAGGGAGGATGCTGGGTTGACTCAAACTGAGCTCGCCAAGAGGGTTGGCACTACGCAGTCTGTGATTGCCCGCCTTGAGGACGCTGAGTACACCGGGCACTCGCTCACAATGCTTGAGCGCATCGCAGCGGTCTGCGGCATCGCCCTCAAGCTTCATGCGGAGAAAAAGCCCAATTTCGACCGCGAGGTCGCGCTCGTCTAGTCTCACGGAGAACAAGCCATCGAACGACTGGCCGGTTTCCTCTGCAAATCGTTGGGGTCCAATTGAACGTAGTGGGGTCCATTGGGAGTCCAAAACGGTTCATTTTCATACCGGATTCAGTTAGGTTAGCCGTGTAAGGGCAATTGAAACATCGTGAGTTATGGAGCGGGCGATGGGAATCGAACCCACGTCCGAAGCTTGGGAAGCTTCTATACTGCCATTGTACGACGCCCGCTCATCTTCTAAGTGAAACGATTATATCACTTTACGCGACCGCCTCAAATTGCCTCTGGTCACAACTGGTCACAATTCGGACTTGTTCGAGTGGAATTTCTCCCGTATATCGAGCCGTCATCGTCGCAGATGAGTGCCCCATGTGCTGACGAACGATGGCCGGATTGACTCCCGAGAGTTCCCACCGCCGATTGCAACCACGACGAAACGCGTGCATTCCAGCCTTCGGTAATCCGAGTGCTTTGAGTGCCGGATGCAAACCATCAGCGAGCACATTAGTTTCGCGCAGTGGCGAGCCGTTCCTTGAGTGGAAGACAAAGGCGGTCGCCGCGTGAATGCCGCCGAGAAATCGCTTCAGCATTCGCAAAGCTTCCTTGCCTTCGCGGTCAGCCAGAAGCACAGTGCGATAGGCGGCTGCGTTCTTGCACGGGCCTATCGTGTACGTCCGCTGGTCCACGGATTCGTCTACCCGAATGGTGCGCGCTTTGAAGTCGATGTCGTTCACTCTCAAAGCGAATAATTCTCCGCACCTGAGACCCGTCGCAGACGCGAGAACGAAAGCCATCGCGTACCTGTTCTTTCGGGAATCGTCCAAACCGTCTAGCTTCCGAACTGCATCGGCTATCCGTTTGGAGTCTGCCCAACAGAACGACACTGCCTTGCGGCTCTCAATCTTCATCTGCAATTTGTCTTTTTCAGGTATGGCGAGTCCCTCTTGGGAGAACGGAGGCTTTTTGTCTTTCGACGAGCACGATAGAACACGCTGCATCGTCCGCAGAATATTCTTAATCGTTGTCCACGAGAGATTTTGCTTCCGTTTCTTCCAAATCCACTCATTCACTGTGTCGATGTTGATGTGCTCGACCGGGACATCGTTCCAATCCGCTTCGAGGTGTTTTTTGAGGTGGCCGTCCGCGATTGAAAAGGTGGACGCTCGAAGCATTCTTGGCGCGAAAACTTCCCGATAGTGTTTGACGGTATGGGCAAAAGTCAGAACGGATGGAATCTTGGCGGCTCCGGTGTTGATTTGTTGTTCCACCATGAATTCCTTGATTCGCCGTTCTGCTTCGCTTTTCGTCATCTGCTTTACTGGTCCGATTACTTCTCTGACTTGCCTGCGCCCTTCCACTCCCGCAACGTCCATGCGATAGCGGAAGGTATACAGACCATTCCTGATTTCCAGTTTCGGATTTTGCCCTTTCCGACGCGACATGCATTTGCCTCGCTTTCGCGTCGAAACGGCGGCAGTGGGAACACTACCACCCGGACAAATATCGGGCAATCCCTCTGGGTTAAGGAGATGTGCTGTTTCTAGGATCGCGGACGCCACGTATACATGCCTCATATATGAAATGGAAAGTCAAAAACCTCGAAGTAGTCTGGGGCGTCGGCCAGAGCAGCGGCTTGAGGTGGAACTTGCACCAAGACGGGGCACATCCGAAACCTTCAATGTTTATGAGGGTTTTTGCGAAAAGCCGCTTTTTTTGACTTTCCATTTCATATATGAGGCACCTATACAGGAGGTGGTTTGATGAAGAATTCAAGCCAACTAAAACTGACAAGCATTATGGTCGTCCCGAGCCACATGGCCCAGTTGAGGGCGGTCGCCCAATCGCAGGGCCTCAACTCTTCGGCGGTGGTCCGAATGCTGATTGCCCGGTATGTGCGCCGGGCAGCAAAGCAGGCCGGGGCGGCGAAGTAATCATCACTTTTAAAGTTGTACGCATTCCATCATGACTTTTGGTGGAATTCGAGGAGTCGGGGCTTTATGGTCGAAGGAATCATCATCTCAGAGATGGGCCGTGGCGCATGGTGGGCCGAACAGGACATCACCCACGCTTCCGTCTTCGTTCATATCTCACAGGTCACTGGCCGAAGGGTGCTCCACCTCGGCGACCGCATCCGCTGTGAAATCGCAGACAATCCAGATAAGCCCGGAAAAACTATGGCGGTCAACGTCACGTACGTCGGCCACACCGTCGCACGCCAAGTCTCGGGGGGGTCTCCGATGAGCGCTCCCAACCAGTCCCTAAAGTGCAGTCAATGGGTTCGCAGCATCCCGCTCGAACGGTTCCGATTGCCGGGGGACGGTCGCAAATGGCAACAAGTGGCACGCTCCCGTAAGGCGTTTCTTCTCCACCTGTCGAGCTACGCCAACAGTGACGGCACCTTTGTGCGTGCTGGTCGGAACTACTCGCCCAGTCTCAAAACGCTGCTCAAGGATTTCTGTCGCGGTTCGTACACCCAGTACTCCGATGATTTGCGGACGCTTGGTCTCCTGTCTTGGACTCGCGAGAAGCACTACGAACGCCGAATCTACATCATCCATCTGACCGGAACAGTGCCAACATTCACCCCGAAACAGTGCCAAGATTCGCCAGAATCAGTACCAAGATTGGATGGCGAGCCGCCAAAACAGTACCAACATTCGCAGAAATCAGTATCAGCCAGCGTACCTAATCCGTCTTTACCGTCAAAAGAGAGAGAGCCGTCTTTACCGTCACCGCCGCAAGCGGCTTCTGAAAACCATCTCCCTCTCGTGCAACCTGAAAAATCAAAGGCTCCACAAATCGTGAACCCTGACGATGTGGATGCTGTCGCCGCCACTTTTTGCAGGCTCATGGACAAACACGGCGCGAAATATCGAGACCCGAAAGCCGGGGTCGATTCGGGCTACGGCAAACCAGTGGCGCGGGGTGACATCGAGAAGATGCTGCGTCGCTGCTCGCGGGACGAAATCATTTACGCTTTGGAGTACGCCTTCATAAACGCAGCCGACGACAAGGCAATCAAGTTCATGGAGAAGATGTTCTTTGCGAATCAGGGCGGCATCGGGCTGGTCGTCAAACGCCGTCAGGACGAATGGGTGTCGAGCATTCAGCAATATATCGACGCCGACGATTTGGATGAATTGCCGTGCGACGACTTGGACGAACTTCTGAAGAACGACCCGATTCCTGTGGGCTTAGAAATCAAGGGCTGCGACCTGATTACCAAAGCCCGTAAGAACTGGAAGCGTCTGGATGCAGCGAAGTACCCAGTATGCGGCGGCTGCGGACACAGAAGCGGGAGCATTGTCGAAGGTGCCTGTGAAGATTGTCGAGTGGCGACATCGACCGAAGGGACAAAGCGATGACCCTTGTTTTGCGCCGAGCCAGCTTCGTTCGCATGATGGAATCCGAACTCCAGCGGCGGGGCTACGTTCGCACGACGCAATTGCCGAATGCACCGCTGGGATTTCGCCGTTCACTTCCGTGGGTGCTGTTGAAATTCAACCTGAGGGTTGAGATTCACCCGCACCATGTGCTGCGCTTCGTGTACAGCGATGGGCGCAGCGAAAACCTGACGGCAAAGGACGTGGTTGACGCATTGAAGATGCTCGACGCCGCCGAAATCAGTGCGGAATTCGGAAGGGGATAGGTCATGGGACGAGGACTGAGCGACCTTCAACGTCGTGTTTTGCAGCGAGTCGCCGAATCAGGCGATGCTGGAACGACGCTAGCGCAGGCCATCTCAGCGGAGTGGGCGACGATGCGAGATGCAACTCCCGCCGAACGAAATGACAGAGCGTGCAGCGTCGAACGTAGTTTGAATCGGCTCGTCAAGCGCGGGTTGCTGACGATGACGAACACACACACGCTGCCGCCCAATCCCGACGGCATTCCCCTGAAATATCTGTCGCACACACAGAGATTTCTGTTTCGACATGGCAAGACGTATCACGTGGTGGGAGGCGTCAAATGAAGAAATGGAAATGGGTCAAGCGAATTCAACGATGGCGTCAGAAGCAACAACCGTGGTGGGAAACAACCCACACGAAGGTCTGCGACTTTCTCCGTGAGCACCCGAACGAAAGCGGCGCTGCGGTTTGGCGTGCCGTTGGTGGGCGGCATAATCGTGTTTTTGAAGTCCTGTACGCCGGGGTGGACGACGGTTCGCTGATTGTCAAAGCAGGAACTGGCAATGCGAAGTTGTACATGCTGACGCCTATCGTTGTCGAGCCGCCGCCAGTTGTCGAGCCGCCGTGTGAGCCAGTCGAACCAGCGGGATGCTTGCCGCCAGTTGCGCTGGCTCCCGAGCCAAAGCTAGTGATACCTGAACCAGTCGTCGTCAAGCCGCCTGTGGTCGAGACCGTGACGGTGCAAACACCGCCCGCCGACTTCATGCACGACATCGCATCACTAAACAAGCCTGCAATCGGCTGCGTCCTTCCTGAAATCGAGACGACGCTTGGTGCAGTTCCACCTGCACCGCCTGAAACATCGCTCGACGTGATAAAGCACACGGTTGCCGAACACGCTGCACATGCCATGTCGCCTGCACCAATCACTGTCACGCCTGCGGTTGAAATTGGTACCAAATCGGAACCCGCAAGTTCCAACTCGGAACCAGTTGCGCCTGCGGTCAAGCCGCTGCTGTGGAATAACTGGTCAGTGCCGCCCGCTCCCGAAGTTCCTGTTCCCGCCCCGAGCGGCAACGTTACCGCCCCAAGCGGCAACACGCCGACGCCACCGGTGAAAATAGGCGATGACAGAATCTTCGATGAGATAACAAGACGCCCGCTGATGCCACACACCCCCGAGCAAGTTCAGGAATTGCTCAAGTACGAAACCATGGAACAGACCTTGGCTCGAATAGCGGTGGATAAAATGAGAGCACGTGCTGCGCAGACGAAACCCGTGAACGTTCAGGCGCACATCATCCGTCATCGACCGACGCAGACGTAATGTGATGATTGCCTGACGGTCGGTCGGTAGCCAGCGCTCGGACGGCGTAGACGAATCGCGGAACGCACAAGAACCGCCTGTCTGCCGCTTTCCAAGTAGCGTAGGCGAGACATCGTGCGGTCCACGTGGATAGCGGCAGGGCACTCCAGGGAGTGCGGTAGCGTGCTTCCTTAACGGCCCTGACCCCATATCTGGATGGCGGTGCTCCGAAGCAACCGACCAAACGGCTACGGTCGTTCGGGCTTCCAGTCAAATCCATGGACAGAGAACCGTGCAGGCAGGTGTCAGCGGTCAAAAGTGATAGTCACCGAGCGGATCCTCGCTCCTTTTCGCCCCGGCGAGGAACGTCACGTCGAGGGTGGGGGTACCGAATATCCTGATGTCTGCGCTATCGAAGCAACGGGCCAAACCGCTACGGTGTTCAGGGTTCAAGCCGACACATAGTCTGTGAGACACAGTCTAGGGTACGAGAAGGCTGAGTTCTCCATGCCTGATGGTCTGGTCAATCATGACAGTTCGTCAGCAGGGCGTTAAGGCGGGAGTGGCTCGCCGTCAGGCAAGACACGGACGCCGGTGTGCTGCGGCGTAGTCCATAGGAGCGAGCGCTGCGTTCACGGTCTTGAGCCGTACCGATCCAGCCGAACAACGCACACACTAGTGGTGCCTGCCCGTGGCGGGATTCGCTATCGGCAGTAGAAGCGTCGGGCAAAATCGCAATGGGACACACAAAATTTTCGATTTCGACGAAAAACGGTGTTTTGAGCGCGCCATTGATGCCGTGGTATAGTGTAACTGCTGTAGATACGGCACTTAACACATCGGTGCACGGTTATGGACATCGGGCGATTATCGTGGTTACGTCGTAAGCCCTGCGGTTTGACCATCGTACCCATACCAGTCGGGGACGGTCGAGTAACGGCTGTGCCCGCAGATAGAATCGAACATCTGTGGTAGCGCCGCCGGAGCGCTGGTTCCCTGAAGCGCAGGAAGGTCGAGCGGCGGCAGGAAGAGTCCCCACTGTGAGCACGGCACCACAGACGACTCCCGAGGGTCGAAACGCATCAATTGCAACGATTTCCTGAAATCCGGTAGGCGGCAGGACAAACAACTTACAGACGCACATCAGCGAATAACGCACCACTTTGAGTAGTTCGGTGCGTTCGTGGGATGGCTCAAAATGGGCAAACTCAGTTTGAATGTTTCTGGAACAGTAGCCGGAAGCCCAGTATTCATTTGCAGCCTGCTTTGGCAAACTTCGCCTGCACTCTTTCCCGCGATTTTTCGTTCTCCTGCCTCATCGGTGCCAGCGGGACGGTCGCGCCGGAGGCCGTGTAGGTCTCTCCCTGAATAAAAGGCACCTCGTCCGCGAAAGCCTTTAATGCCCGCCCATAGTACAAACAACTGTCTCCAGTAGAAAGGTCTCCTGCGACCTCGAATCCGCGCCCGGCACTATAATATTCAATATCGACAGGCTTCTGCCGGGGAACCGAAAGGTCTTTGTCAAAATATGCGACAGCCTGCCGTATCCATTCGTCCTTGTGCGTCGCGTCTCTCGATGCCTTTCCGAGGTAAACCATCGCAATTTGCTCGTACACAATTCCGTTGGCCCCTGAGTCGTCTTCAGGATGTGACTTCAGCCATTCCTCCGCCACTCGTATAGCATCGTCCCACTTTCCTTGCTTGCCGTACTTGGTCATTAGGGTAATCATCTCGCTTCTTCCCTTCGGCGGGCCTGCGCGGCAACCTCCAAGGAAAACTATTGCGAGGATTAAAACGACCGCAAGTAATGTGAGCTTTGCCGCACGGTGTTCTCGTTGTCGCATTTGTAATGGCAATCTAGCATAGATGCAATCGACGAGGGCAGTCGGAGCCTGCCGGGGAATTCGAAGGAGCCGGTTAGAACAGTTCGAGCAAGGTCGCCTGAATGGCGTGGTCAACCTGCTCTCGGGATGGCTGAGCGTAGATGCCGGTGGACGCCACGCTGCGGTGCCCAAGCGCATTCTGGATGGTCGTCAGCGACCGGTTGGCTTCCACCATCGCAAAGCCGAGGCTATGCTTCAGGCAGTGTGGGTGCCGTTTCTCCGGGGGCATTCCCGCCTCAGTCGCCGTGGCTTGGAACATGCGGAAGAATGCCGAGCGGTCGAGCGCACCGCCCTTCTGACTCGTGAACACGAAATCACTGGCGTCTTGCCGCTCATCGAGCCACGCATTCAACACTCGGGTAGTAGACAGCAGCGGCTGACCCTGCACGTTCATCATCTGCCCGACTGATGTCTTCGAG
Source organism: Candidatus Acidiferrales bacterium (assembly GCA_049523255.1). Taxonomy (GTDB): domain Bacteria; phylum Acidobacteriota; class Terriglobia; order Acidiferrales; family UBA7541; genus Palsa-295. The sequence goes on from JBEKNB010000013.1 coordinate 36,657, forward strand.
CCTTTGAGCCTGCGCACGGTCACGGTGCCGTCCTTGCGATTGATATCGGACATGCGCAGGTCGCAGACTTCCGAGGCTCGCATGCCGAATCGAAAAGCAAACAATATCATGGCGTGATTGCGCTTCGACGCGCTGGCAACCTTCAGCACCTTCAGCAGTTCAGTTGGCGTGAGCGATGTCATCTGTGTTTCTCCTATGGCAACACTAGAATTAAATGGTGCGTCGAGTCAATGGTACGAAAGTACTGAATGCATCTGCATCACGCACTGCGCTGCGACCGATGGGCAAAACGATTCCTGCGTTGCGCTGCGCATGGCACACGCAAAACTTTTCGAGGCGGCGAGCGTTTTTGCAAAAGGGGGATCCTTTTAGGAGGGGTACCCAGCGGGGGTACCTAAAACCCCAGCCATGCCAGCGGTGCCTAGCAACCCTGCCTCGCAAAGTCAGCGTCGTGTATCCATCGCAACTCACGTAGAAAAAACACAAGGGTACCGTTGAAACCTGAATCGAGAATTCGCCGCCCAAGTACCTACCTGCTTCGCGCACATCCTGTGGAAGACGTACCTACGCCAAGAATCAGCCCTAAGTTCCCGCGCCCCAATAACCCCCATCCCTGTGGGAATACGGGTCATGTAGAACACCCAATGTTTATCGGTGTTCCCAGCGTCTGCACACACCAAACCGTGATTATCCGCCCCATGTTTTTGACTTTGGAATTCATCAGTGTACGGGCGATACGGGATAGATAACTCGAAAACCGACTAATCCCGCCCTGTGTGTACGGACTGTGCGGTCGGCAAATAGGGTGGTATCGAGACGACTTGCAGGGCAGTGCGAAGCGGTCGGGTCAGACAGGGCGTTCGCCGTTCCATGATTCGCTCATTGACCTCCTGCGAACGACAGGACTGAATGACTCGACTGCCAGCACTGAATCAAGGAGCAGAACGTGATTACAACCAAGAGCGCAGCGAGAACTACGGCGTCACCGAGCGGCAACACGCTCGAAGCAATCTCGGCGTTGCCTGAGTACAAGGCGATTCCGTCACGGGTTCGTCAACTGCTCGATGCTGGGCTATGAAGAAACTGAAACGCCATGGGAAAGTTGTGTGATATCACGAACCAGCAATTCGGATTTCTTCATTGCGATAGTCGAGCAGAGCGACCAGCAGGCATCAAAGGACGTTTGAGTGTTTGGTCGTGCAGTTGTCGCTGCGGTGCGGTCGTGATTGTGCGGAGTGATGAATTGCGAAGCGGTCGCCGCAGAAAATGTTCTCCTGACTGTCCGTGGGTCTTGAGTCGCCTGCAAGCTGTATTCGTGGTCACCGAGATTAGCGACCGAGGCGCATCGACACGGTTCGTACCTGTGAAGTGAAGTTCGAAAGGAGAAATTCAATGCAAGAACACAACGCAGAAACCGAACAGCGATTAGGCGATTACAAAATGGAACTTGCGGTCTGGCCTGACGCCCCTTTGGGGCAGGACTTTCGTTCACGATTCGAAGCACTTGGCGCAAAATGTTTGGGACGGTTGCCAAAGCCAACGGGGAAGCGAATTGATTTCTCCGGTCTTAACGCTAAATTAGTCGGACATGAAGCGAATGATGGCGCTGTCCACGCAGGTGACCCCGCCGACTGCCCCGTCTGTTCCAAATCAACTCAGTAAACACGGCGAGTCGTGACGGTACTAGGCGGGGCGTCTTCGTCTGAATCGCTTGCAGGCTGTGTTCACGGTGACTGAAATCGGCGACCGGGGTTCGACGACGAGGTTCGGGCGGTAAGAAGGGAATCTCACTTTCAAAGAGGAGTCTCAAATGTTTAATTCATCTGTCCCGGTTTCAAGTCTCGAAGTATTTGTTCCATACACTCCATGTCCTGAACGCTTTCGACGAATCGCCGAAGATTTTGCTCCACAACTACGTGATATTTTTGGCGCATCGACTCCCGAATGTCGGGCCGATTTCGTGCGATGCTTAGAAGACCATCTAGTTTCGCCGAAAGGTCGGGGAAATTCTGCTTGACTCCATCCAATAGTACGGCATATGCGGCGAGTTCTAAATCTATCGGCTCAATCTTTTCTTGAAGAAAGTTCTTGATGATGTTCGCTACGGCTTGAGCCTGCGCAGGCGTTAGTTTCTCGGGCATATTCATCGCCTCCGCGTTGATCCTACTATGCGCTTGGCTGGCGGTGTTCGCACCATCGTATCCTGTGCGGTTAAGGTAATCCCGTCTGCGGTTAACTCTAGCGGTACGTCCTCTCCACAACATTCACCCAACGTCGCCTCCTTATTTGCTATATCTAGAGCATCCCACTCCCCGGAGGAATCATAGCGTGCAGCCGCACAAACCTGACGGTACTGCTCCCTGTGCGGCGTGATGGTGCACAAGGACTAGTGGGCCACAAAGAGCGACTGCAAAGGTGAACCTAATGGGTTGGCGCTTTAGAAAATCGTTCCGAGTTCTGCCCGGCGTCAGGCTGAATCTGTCCAAAAGCGGATTGAGCGCAACTGTCGGCGTCGCACCCTTCCACGTGAATGTTGGGCCACGCGGCGTCTACGGCGACGTAAGCATACCCGGAACTGGCATCTACAATCGGCAACGCTTAGACACGCCTGCGGTTCACCACGACCCCGCAAAGCCTCCGGCGACGCCCCATTCCATTCCGCCGAAAGGTTTCGAGCCCTCCACTCTTCCGCCGACCGTGCCGCCGGAGACTGAGATACGCAGTGCCAGCACAGAATTGCTCAACAGCGAAAGTATGAATCAGTTTCGAGATTTGCTCAGACATGCTTCCGAGGAACGCATGTCGCTGGAAAATGAACTCTCAGCTGCCAACACTGAGTTATACACCGCGAAGAAAAGATATCAGAGTTGGGAGAATGGGTTTCTTCTGAGACGCATTTTTAAGAAGAGCTTCGCTGCCAGAAAGGAAACGTTCGAAACGGCGCAAGCCAAGGCGACCGAACTCTCCGAGCAACTAAGGCTCACGACCTTGGCGGCACACTTCGACATGGAGCGCGAGCAAGCCGAGCCTTACTACAAAATGCGTGACGAGTTCGCTGTGTTGTGCGACTGCCAACGCACGTGGGACACGTTGTCCAGACAGGTTGTGAATCGCTTTGTTACACGCTCTGCTGCGGACGAGGCGGTGACGCGTGGAAGCGTCCGGTTTAGCCTATCTGAATGCGATGTATTGCAGTGGGAGCAAAACGTACCCCACCTTCCGAATCGCGTTGGTGGCGACCTCTACGTCTATCCCGGATTTGTTCTTTATCGAGCATCGCGGCAAGCGTTCGCGCTCATTGATTTCCACGACATCAAGCTAGAATTTCGCATGAGGCGGTTCATTGAGGCGGACCCGATTCCTTCTGATTCTCAAGTTGTGGGACAGGCATGGGCAAAATCGAATAAGGATGGAAGCCCTGACCGACGATTCAAGAGCAACTATCAAATCCCCGTCGTCTTGTACGGAGAGTTGTCATTCACCAGTTCGAGCGGGTTGAACGAAGAATTTCAATTCTCCAATCCCGCTTTGGCGCAGCGATTCGCGACGGCGTGGGACAACTTCCAGAAATCATTTGCTTCCGCACCGTTCAAGTAAACGGAGACGTGAGGGCGAGCGGAGACTTCGACGTTGCCCGGCGGTCGTATTACGGCCACGCCGGATGGAAAGAGAATCCTTTCCTGATCCTCCAACCGACTGTAAGTGGCAAGGAGCGTTTCTCACGAAGCGTTGTGATGAATTCCTTGTCTTCGGCAGAAGGCTCCCTGTCGAGAACTATTAGCCACACATCGGTTGTGAGTCGATTCGGATAGTAGTTGTACTCGAACAATTGACCCATCGCTTCTCGGATGGACTTCGTAGTGCCAACCCGATAACACACTTTTAGTTCCGCGAGAACAGTATGCTTAGAGAACTCGAAACAGACATCAACTCGCTTTTCCTCTTGGGTAGCGTTGACCCCATGTCTATTTCTGAGCCACTCGCACAGGTCATTTGAAAGTTTGTTGTGCCGTGGAATGATGACCTTCTTGTTGGCGTTCGACTCTCGGAAGTAGGCATCCTCAGCAAGAGGCGATGCCCGGAGTTTCTCCCGCCTCTTAGCTCTACGGATATTGCGTTCATCCGCCGCTGCAATTTGCCTTTCCAGCTTGCCTACTTGGACTTCGGTTAGAGGCTTGACCGTTAGTTGGTCCCTGCCAACACTGTTTGGTATCTCGGTGAAATTAGGTTCCCAAGCTACGGGAACTTGATGTGCCCATGGAGTCCCGTTGAGGTCTTTTACGCGGAATTTCGAGTCAAATCTGTATGCCCTAGCTCCCCGCGCACCCTTAACCACCCCTTTGCCAATGACCTTTGAACCTTCACGAATATAAATTACGTCGCCACCTTCGATTTCATAGGCAACTCGCCCGAGACTGGCTTTCTGAGTGGGCTTTAACTCGGCCCATCTTTTGTGCGGCTCAAATCGAAGATGCTTCGACAGGTCTATTCTCCTGAGCGGAGAATACGTGATTGCAGCAACGGACCATCTCAAGCACTCTTTCCACATGGAAGGACCGCGATTCCCCACGCGGAGCGACATTCTCCAAGCTGGCATGTTCTGTTTCACTCCTAGCGACGAAGAGCGTGTGCCCACGGATTCTATGCTTGCTCGGGGGTTTCGCACCTTCGCAACGAATCCTCTGGCCATTCTAGTGCCAACGATCCATCAGGGGTTATGACCGCCACGCTGTCGAAGTGTTCAAGCCTGAGGTCCATTTGACCGAGATCGCTTGGGGTCACGATTTCGGCAAAAATGAAATCGACAAGAATTAGACCCCAGTGGTCAAACATCTTCGCCACCTTAGCGGTTTTGACGATTTTCTCTTCAAGTGCTAGCCGGATGCTCTTTGGATAAATGTCGCCAACGAATCCCCCGGAATCACCGTCAACGCGAGCGCCCATTACGAAGGCCTTACCTCGGGGTTTGTCGGCGGGCCGCAATTCAAGAGTCACGTCACCTATCGCAATTTCCTTTAATTCTCTCGAACCTTCCGCGTAATGCCCTCGTGCGGCCTTGGCAAGTTGTCTTGCGATATCTCCTGGCTCGCCTGAAAGCGGCCTTGAGAAATCGAGAGACCACCAAAAGGAGCCATGTTCATCTGAGAATCGAATCCGGGCAAGTGCGCTATCGACTGCGCGACTGAGCGGAATCAGGACCTGCTCAAGCCCTTCGTTTGACCCGTCGGCACGGAAAAAACGTTGGTTCAAGCGTCGGACTTCAAATGCTGTTCGTCCGATGGAAAAATCGGGCGGTTTATATTTGCCCAACGGTTCATAGGTAGGCTCCGTTCCGAAGCGTACCGCCAAAAATTTGCGTGCGCTCTGCTCCTCGCGTTTCATCGGTTCAGTTTGCCAAGGACACCCACGATCTGTTCGATCATGCCCAAAAGCTTTCCGAGAAAGAAGAGGTCAACAAGGGAGAATGTGACACACAGGATAAGCAAGAGTTCAAATGTCTCCCATCGTGTCGCCGGGGCGGGCTTGCGCAAGTAGTCCATCGACACAATTAACGCACCCAAAACGAAAAACCCCAAACCAGCTCGCTCCGCTCCAAAGAACCAAGATGCGAGCAAACCCAAAAGCGGGAAAGCGGCTCCGGCCCATCCGAACGCAGCCGATATCACCTTTTCCTTGGCTTCTGCGGTCTTAGCCCGTCGCAGGCTGGCATTGAGGGTTGTTATAACCGCGAAAATAACACCAAAGACCGTGGCTAGAGTGCGTACAGCCTCTGTGTCAACGTTGCTGGGTTCTACCATTCGGTGAAGGGTACTGTCTTTTCAGCCCCCGAACAAGGCATCTGAATTCTCAGCACACCTAGCAGCCACCGCTCTGACTTCTGCGCGCCGCTCGGCTAGAGCTTGTTCTTCGAGGTCATGTTGGCGATGCACTATCTTCGATGGCTGCGGCTTCCATTCGAGCCTGTTGCCGATCCCTCGTTTCAGTAGCTTGTAGGGAGCGTGGTTGGACACCGACTCACTTCTTTGTTTGGCTGCGACAACAAAACGAAAAAGTGGGTGACCGATACTTTCAATTAAAGATTCCGCCAGCAGTAGGAGACTGGGATGAATTAGACCCCTTGGACCTTCCCAATCGGCTTTGAAAGGTGAAACGATGAACACTCTACCGAGAGATGCGATTGGACAAACACAAACAGCGCAGCGTTTAGCGCCGGAGCGCGACCTTGCCTGGAGTGACGCCGAGAAGGTGGATCGTTGACGCTGAGAACAGCGGAGAAATCTCGCCCGTTTCAACATCGAAGTGATGTCCGCTCACCAACTCATTCGACCAGATACCAGAATAATCGGTGCAGAAAAGCACGTGATATTTTGTGTGATTGAACAGGCTCACACGGGCTACCAAGCCACGCTCTGTCTTGTTCCACTCGAAAGCTATTAAGTGCCCGTCCGTGAACTTTAGTCCGCTCGGTTCGCCTGTGAGGATGCCGCCCTGAGCTAGAACCACTAGCGGCATTCGTGGCGCTGTGCCATGACGGATATAGTTCCGCAGTTCATCGAAATCGCAGCGCAATATGAAATCCGCGCCATCGACGCAGGCTACGTAGTTGAAGGCAATCTTGGCTAACGCTCGCAATATGTCCGCATCCAATTGCGTGCTTATCTCCGTCAAAATTTGGTCGTTGGTCTGCGTCCGCCCGACGATGTCGCGCTTGTTTGTGATCGGGACACCGACAGCACGTACTCTATTCTCCACCCTTTTCCTATCCATTTCGCTGGGTCCAAGAATTAGCATTTCCAAGCTGCCTGGTTGCGCGTTACGGTATTCTGCCAACGCCTCACCTGATATCTGCGATTCGAGCAGCCATTTTGTTTTCCCCGAAACCTTCCATCGCAAGCCGATCTGGGCGGGAAAGGTGGGAACAAGATTCATTCCCCCAACGTCCGAGCCGAACTCGAAATATGCACCCTCGAACGGTCCTTCCACTCGGAATTTGAGGGCCACACGCTTGTACTTTAGCTCATGCGCCCTTGCCGGGGACTTCAGACCAAACTTGTAGCGCAGGATTGCTTCCGCGCTGTCGCGTCCCAAAACCAGGTCGATAGTATCTCCGAAACACTGATTGCACTGCTGGCAGACTATATCCTTCAAAACGAAATCGTTCGCGGAGTCCATCTTGAATGTGCCAAAGGCTTCGTTTATGGCGTGTTCGCGGGTGAACGGATGAGTCGTGGCGCGGCAGTAGATACACGTGGGCGGTGAGGCAGGGCGGTTGCGAACAATCACATCGGACATACCAAAAGCGTAGCATTGAAAAAGGGACTGCTCAACTGGCCCAGGCGGGTCCCACGCCTTATAGTCTAGCAGCTGCGTCTTCCGCGTCGTTTGGCCCTGCGAGCGGCGGTCGGCGCAGAGTTTGTCGGGGCGGTTTAATGAATCCATCGCTGGTCACAGTTCTGGTCACAAAGTGGTCACAACTGAGGCGAGATTTGCGAAAGTGAAATGCCGCCGTTTCAACGCTTTAGATGTTCTTAGAAGTAGCTTGGGAAGCTTCTATACTGCCATTGTACGACGCCCGCTCGGAATGAAACGTCCGCAGGATAGCACCGCCTCAATCGCCGCGCAAGAACGGGTGGCAAGTGGCCTCCCGCCATCGGACCTCGCGAATCGGAGATGGGAGCGGGCGGGTTTGAAACCCGCTCCTACTGCCGAGGGGCGGCTGCCAACAGACTATTTGAGGCTGTTGAAAAAGTCCGATTGGGAGCAGATTTATTTGCGGTGACTATCCCCTGTTGTGCTAATCAGCGCGGCAGGAGGTAGCCGACGATGATGGGTCAGCAGCCAAAGACGGAGTCGCTGTTCTACTACTTTCGTTTGCAGGATCAGGTTCCCGAAGGTCACTTGCTGAGGTTGATTGATCGCTATATCGATTTCAGTTTCGTGCGGGAACGCCTGAAAGATTCCTATAGTCCGACCGGACGCCCGTCGGTCGACCCTGAAGTGCTGCTGCGCCTGCTATTGGTCGGCTACCTCTATGGGATCAGCAGTGAACGGCGTTTGCTGGAAGAAGTAAAGATGCATCTGGCCTATCGCTGGTTCACTCGGCTGGGTTTTGAGCAAGAGGTCCCTGACCACTCGACGTTCTCCAAAAACCGGCACGGACGATTTCGGCAATCGGGTGTGTTCCGCGAGGTGTTTGAGGAGATCGTGCGGCGCTGCCTGCAGGCGGGCTTGGTGGAGGGACGGAACCTGGCCGTGGATGGAACGTTGGTACAAGCCAACGCCAGCGAGCAGAGCCGCGTGCCGCGAGAACAATTGGTGGAGGCAGCGCAGGTCTCACGAACGGTTCGGGAATACCTGACGGAACTGGAGCGGCAGAACCCCGTGGGAGATCCAGAAGAGCGCCCGATGGCACAGGAGAAGGTATCGATCACCGATCCGGATGCGGCTTGGGCCGTCAAGGGTGGACCGGCGACGTTGGCCTACTACGACAACTATCTGATCGACACTCACAGTCGAGTGATCCTAGCGGTGGAAGCCACGCCGGCGCGTTTTCGGCAAGAGACGATAGCTGCACGGCGAATGCTGGGACGGGTGGAGAAGCTGGGACTCCACCCCGATAGCGTGGGAGCTGACAAGGCTTATGGCAGTGGCGAATTTTTGGCTTGGCTACTGGCGCGTGACATCCAACCGCACATCCCGGTCATCGATCGCCGGCACCAAACTCGGGGACGCTTCACCCGTGACGCCTTCCGCTACGAGCCCCAGGAAAATGCGTACTACTGCCCAGAAGGAAAACCACTGCATTATCGCGGTGAGAGGCGCAGCAGTCAGGGCTATCTCTATCGCTCAACGGAAGCCCAATGCCAAGGGTGTCCGCAGAAGAAGTTTTGTACTCGAGGTCCATATCGGAGATTGTTTGTTCATTGGCAGGAGCCAGCGCGACAGACAGTTCGTGCCCTGGCCGGAACGCCAGCCTACAAGCAGTCGCAGCGAGCGCGCTACAAGATCGAAGCTCTGTTCGCCGAACTGAAACAGCAGATGAGCTTGCGCCGCGTGCGGTTGCGGCGCACGTGGAATGTCGCCGAGCAATTCCTGCTGGCGGCTACCGCTCAGAACTTGAAACGGATGGTGCGCTTTCTCGCTCAGCGCGAAGCTTCAGCACTCAGCACAGCCTGAGAAGTAAGACAGAACCGCGGGGCGAAGGAGCGAGCGTTATAGAAAATCAAATCCAATCCACCGAAATGCCTTTGAATCATCCTTGCTCGTCCATTTTTCAACAGCCTCTATTTGATTTCGGGATAATCGAGATAGTAGCGATGAAGATCGGCTTCCGTCATCTGGCCCTTGCGGATTCGGACGGCAGCGGGTTCAGGTCCTCCGGACGAAACGGCCCACACGGTGTCGCCGGAGCGCAGGTCGGAAAGCTTGATGGCCTTGCCGCTTTCATCGAGGTACTGCGTTTTGTCGGTGACCTTCACCAGGACCGTGACTTCGCTCGGCTGCTTGAGCAGAACCTGCGATTTCGCCTGATCGATGGACGCCACGATGAAAAACTCCTCGCCCGAAGCGGATTTCTTGCCCTGGCCGGGAGCGCTGGCGGCCGGCTTCGTGCCCGGGGGATGCGCGCCGGCCGCAGGGGGAAATACCGGCTTCTGGCCCTGAGCGTGGGCAACGGCCGCGAGCGACAGGCTTGCCAACAGGATGGCGACGAGAGCGCGGTACGTGAAGGCATTCTCGAAATATCGTCTATTCATATCGGAGGGCCTCGATGGGATCCATCGCCGCGGCTTTGCTCGCGGGGTAGTAGCCGAAGATGATGCCGACTCCCGCGGAGAAGAGCACGGCGACGACCACGGAAAGCGGAGAAACAAACGTCGTCCAGCGAAACAGATGCGAGACGAGCGCCGAAAGGCCCACGCCGGCAATGATGCCGACCAGGCCGCCGATCGAACTCAGAACCAACGCCTCGCTGAGAAACTGCATCTTGACGTCCTCTTCGGTGGCGCCAACGGCCATGCGCACGCCGATCTCGCGGGTGCGCTCGGTGACGGAGACGAGCATGATGTTCATGATGCCGATGCCGCCGACGAGAAGCGAAACGGAGGCGATGCTGCCAAGCAAGAGCGTAAGGATGCCCGAAGTCGCCGACGCCGCCTGCGCGATTTCATTGGGGCTGCGGATAATGAAGTCATCGTCTTCGCCGGGACGCAGGTGGTGCCGCTGGCGGAGCAAGGCGGACATGGCGTCCTCCGCCGGCTGCATCGCCGCTTGGGAGCTCGCGGAAGCGAAGATCGACTGGACCCAACTGATGCCCGCAATTTTCTTTTGAACGGTCGTGTAAGGCATGATGATGATATCGTCCTGATCCTGCCCGACGCCGGATTGGCCCTTCGTTTGGAGCAGACCCAGAATCCGGAATGGCAGGTTTTTGACGCGAATCGTTTGTCCCACCGGGTCCTGATCACCGAAGAGCTGCTGCGCGACCGTGCTGCCGACGAGGCAGACGTCGGACGCCACGTCCACGTCCCGTTGTGAGAACGAGCTTCCGGAAACCACGGGCCAATTCCGGATTACGAGGAGATCGGGCGAAGCGCCTTGCGCGCGCGTGTACCAGTTCTGGTTCCCGTTGACGACCTGGACGGACGCGAAGACGACGGGCGAGATCGCCACGATGTTCGGGACGTGCTGGAGGATCGCCTGCGCATCGTCAACGGTGAGCGTCTTGGTGGCCTGGCTTCCCATGCGGACACCGGCCGTGTTCACGCTGCCGGAAAAGATCATGATCATGTTGTCGCCAAGGGACTGAATTTGCTGTTGGACCTGTTGTCCGGCGCCCTGGCCGATTGCGACTGTGCAGATCACGGCGCCGACGCCGATGATGATGCCGAGCATCGTGAGAATAGTCCGCATTTTGTTGCGCGCCAGCGCTCGCAGCGCCACGCGAATCACTTCTCTCGGGTTCATAACGTCACCTCGTTTCCCGCGTCTTGGAGCGGCATCGAAGCTAGCGCGGTGGCCCGCCGCCACCGAAGCCGGGCGGACGCTGACCGCTGGCCGTGCTGGATGTCTTGGCGACCTGCTCGGCAGTCACCAGGAGATCGCCTTCATTCAAATTTCCCTGAATAACCTGCGTGTTGTTGTAGTCGGTGATCCCGACTTGGACGGCCAGCGGGATCAGGCTCTTATCGGGAGCGAGTTTCCAGACGACCTGCCACCCGCCGAGATGGGTGGTCGAAGCCGCCCGAGAAATGTTGTACTGCTTATAAAGCTGCTGGAGGTCCTTTTGCGCAAGACTCGGCTTGAACGTGAGCGCCGGGTTCGGGATTTCGAGCGTATTCGAGGCGTGCCCGGTCGGGATCGTGACGTAGGCTGTCTCGCCCGGCAGGAGCTTTTCGTCCGGATTGCTGAAGTCGATGATCGTATTGTACGTGACGACGTTTTGGACTGTGGTCGGGTTCAAACGGACGGCACTGACACGGCCGTGGAACTGATCGGTGGGAAAGGCGTCGACTTGAAACGTCACCCCGGTGCCGACTTGGATGTTGCCGGTGTCGGATTCGTCGGTGGCGGCATAGACCTGCATGCGAGTCAAATCCTGCGCGACGGTGAAAACCTGGGGCGCTTGCAGCGTGGCGGCCACGGACTGACCGACGTCGACGTTGCGCGCGACGACGGTGCCGTCGATGGGGGAAATGATCGTAGTGTACTTCAGGCTCGTCTCGGCGGCCTTGAGCCCGCCTTGCATCGCCGTGACCTGGGACCTGGCCTGGGCGAGCTGCGCCTTGGCCTGATCGACGGCGGCCTGCGCGGACTGCACATCCGCCTGCGCCTGCCCCAAGGTCGATTGCGTCAAGTCGTTAGAGTCGGCCGAGACAACGCCGGCGTCGAAGAGGTCCTGAGAACGCTTGGCGGTGGCCTGTTGGTATTTGACGTTTGCCAGGACTTTGGTGAGGGCCGCCTGGTCAACCTGAATGTTGGCGGCGAGGGTGACCAGATTGGCTTGAGCGTTTTGGAGGTTGCCACGGGCCTGCGTGACCTGCGCCTCGTAGATCGCGGGATCGAGCTGGGCAAGGATCTGGCCGTTGTGGACGCGGGTGTTGTAGTCCGCAAAGATGTATTGCACCGTGCCGGAGACGTAGGAGCCGACGGGAACCGTCGTGAGCGGGTTGATGGTGCCGGTAGCCTGGACGGTGGCGGTGATGTCGCCGCGGCGGACCGGCGCGGTCGTAAATTTGGGTTCGGCCGCGCGCCTACTGTAATAGTACCAGCCGAGAATGACTGCTATCAGAACGAGCCCGCTGACGAGATAAGTCTTCTTGTGCTTCTGGTAGGAGTCTCTTAGCGACATGGACCTCTGCTTTCGTGATGGATGCTCGCGATCTCACGCTTGTATTCCCGGGCGCTTGACGCCCCGGCCCCGAGCTACCGTCCTTCTATCTATCTTACTATCTTAGAAGACGCATTGCTGGCGGGGTTGGTTTCGCACCGCGCGGCAAAGTTGTTGGTTGGCCGGACCACCCTGGCCAAGAGCGACGGGGCCAGGCTTCTCTATCGAGGCCACGGACGCGAAGCCGTGCTAGAGTGGGCGGCTCGGAATCATGACCACAAGGAGGGGAAGTGGCGTATCGGGACCTGCGGGGTTTTCTGCGCACGCTGGAAAAAGAGGGTGAACTCAAGCGGATTTCCGCCGAGGTGGACCCGATCCTCGAGATCACAGAGATTACCGACCGCACGGTCAAGCGGGGCGGCCCGGCGCTGCTGTTCGAGCGCCCGAGAGGCTCGCGGGTTCCGGCAGTGACGAACCTTGTCGGGAGCGAGCGGCGCATGAATTTGGCACTCGAAGTAGAGTCACTCGGGGAGATTGCAGGGCGCATTTCGTCAATCCTCGACATGCAGTCGCCGCAGGGGCTCCTCGATAAAGTGAAGATGCTGCCGAAGCTGGCGGAACTTGGGAACGTCTTCCCCAGGACGGTGCGCGGCGGCGAGTGCCAGGAGGTTGTCCGGACGGAGGGATTCTCGCTGCTCGATTTTCCGATCTTGCAGTGCTGGCCGCAGGATGGTGGGCGCTACATTACGTGGCCGATGGTGATCACGAAAAATCCGGAGACGGGCAAGAGGAACGTCGGCTGCTATCGGATGCAGGTCTTCGATTCGCGAACGACGGGAATGCACTGGCAGACGCAAAAGCACGGAGCGGAACATTTCCGCAGCGCGCGCGCGAAGAATAGGGAAGGGAAACTCGAGGTTGCGGTGGCGATCGGGGCCGATCCGGCGACGTGTCTTTCCGGAATCCTGCCGGTGCCGCCGGACATGGACGAGTTTCTGTTTTCAGGGTTTCTGAGGCGCGATCCGGTCGAGCTGGTGGCGTGCAAAACAGTCGATCTGGAAGTTCCCGCGAACGCCGAGATCGTGCTCGAGGGATACGTCGAACTCGGGGAGATACGCACCGAGGGACCGTTTGGCGATCACACGGGCTTCTATTCGCTCGAAGGGGAATACCCCGTTTTTCATGTGGGCTGCGTGACGCACCGGAAAGAGCCACTCTATTTGACGACGATCGTCGGGCCGCCGCCACAGGAGGATTACTTCATCGGGCACGCCATCGAGCGCGTGTTTCTCCCCGTGATGAAGATGCAGCATCCGGAGATCGTGGACGTCGCGATGCCAGCCGAAGGCATTTTCCAGAACCTGATGATCGTGTCCATCCGTAAGAGTTATCCGGGACACGCGCGAAAGACGATGAACGCGATCTGGTCGCTGGGGCAGGCCATGTTTACGAAGGTGGTCGTAGTGGTCGATCACGACGTAAACGTGCAGGACATGGGCGAAGTAACGTGGAAGGCGCTGTGCGCGATTGATCCCGAGCGGGACATCCAATTTGTGCTGGGCCCGGTCGACACCCTCGACCATGCGGCCCGGCGCCAGGACTACGGGTCGAAGATGGGAATCGATGCGACGCGGAAATGGCCGGGTGAGGGCTACACCGGCCGCTGGCCCGACGAGATAAAGATGGATGAGGCGACCAAGAGGCGCATCGATGCGCTCTGGTCGCAGTTGAAACTCGATCGATAGCCCTCTTCCGTGCTCTCTGCAGATGCCTCGAACCGGAGTTAGCACTCCTCTTTGAGCAAGTCCCTAGCGGTCCGTCCGGGCCGGTACCGAAGCCGGGTTTTAACAGAAGCACACACCCTCAACATGTTGATTGACAGTCTGCGCCACGGGATGTGATAAACGGTCCACGGAGCGTACCGGGCCTCTTAGTACTACGGTCCTCCACGGGGTGGGCAAAGGGTCGTGGGGTCGGGGCGAAAGACAAACAAGAGCGAAAGAGGGCTGGTTCAGCGAAGTACGCGCCGAGGGATGTGATACGTCCTGGGACTCAGGACGGGCTGAGGAGCGAGGGGCCGCACGATGTTCAATTTGGGGAAAGCTAAGTCGCTAATCGGCCTGGACATCGGCTCGAGTTCCGTGAAAGCGGTCGAGCTGAAGAAGGCGAAAGAAGGCTATGAGCTGGTGAGCTTCGGGCTCGAGTTGCTGGCCCAAGATACGGTGGTGGACGGCGCGATTATGGATGCCCCATCCGTGGCCGAGAAGATCATCGCGATTTTTGACGCGCAGAAGATCAAGACGAAAGACGTGGCAACTTCCGTTTCGGGGCACTCTGTGATCGTGAAGCGGGTGAGCATGCCGCTGATGACGGAAGAAGAGCTCTACGACCGGGTGCAGGCGGAAGCGAGCCAGCATATCCCGTTCGACATCGCGGACGTGAACCTGAGCTATCAACTGCTGGAAGCGACCGAGAACCAAATGGACGTGCTTCTGGTGGCGGTCAAGAAGGACAAGATCCTGAACCACACGAACGTGCTCGCACAGGCAGGAAAGACACCGGTGATCGTGGACGTCGACGCCTTCGCACTGCAGAACGCCTACGAAGTGAATTACGAGCCGGACCCTTCGCAGGTGGTCGCGTTGCTGAACATCGGCGCGAGTGTGATGAACATCAACATCATTCGCGGCTACACGCCGCTCTTCACGCGCGACGTTTCCGTGGGCGGAAACCAGTACACCGATGCGCTCCAGAAGGAGCTGGATTTGAGCTTCGAAGACGCCGAGAAGCTGAAGATGGGCGGGACGCATGCGGGCGTGAGCGAAGAACAACGTACGGCGATCCTGCGGTCGGTTTCAGACATTCTAATTCTCGAAATCCAGAAGACATTCGACTTCTTCCGCGCCACCGCGAGCGGCGAGAACATCCGGCGCATCGTGGTCGCCGGCGGAACGGCGCGGGTTCCGGGCCTGCTCGACCTGCTCAAGGAAGAGTTCGCGATGCCGGTCGAGGAGTTGTATCCGTTTCGAAAGGTCATCATCAACCCCGCGCATCACGACGAGAATCAGCTTCGCGAGTTGGCGCCGCGCCTGGCCATCGCCATGGGTCTGGCGCTCAGGAGCTTTGACACGCCATGATCCGGATCAACTTACTCGGCCAGGCCCGTCCGAAGGCGGCAAAGCAAGCGGTGCCGCTGGAGGCAACCATACAGATCTTGCTGGCTGTCGCCGCTGTGGCGGTGGCTTTCGCGATTCTTGCGGGGGTCTACGTTTCGCAAAAGAAGCAACTCGACGAGACGCAGGCGCGCATCCGGGATCTCCAAGCTGAAAAGGCCAGCTTGCAGCAGATCAAGCAGGAAGTGGAGACATTCGATAGCGAAAAGACGGTGCTGCAGCAGCGGATCGACGTGATCGAAACCCTGCAGCGGAACCGCAGCGGAGCGCAGGATTTGTTGCAGATGGTCGCCAACACCGTGGTCCGGGTCGACTCGCTGTGGCTGACTTCGATTACGCGAAGCGGCGATTCGCTCGATATTCAAGGGGAAGCGGCGTCGATCAATTCCGTAGCGAACTTCATCACGGAGCTGAAGCGCAGCGGCTACTTCACCAACGTGGAGATCAAGAGCGCGAAGGAAGACGATATCCGGCCGGCGGTCGAAACGTACGGATTCTCGATGTCGCTGTCCATTACTCCGCCGCCCAGGGGTCCGGTGCAGACCCAGCCTACCGGCGGCACGCAGCCTCCGCCACCAGCGGGCAAGGGAAGGAGCTAGGCGATGGCGACCAGTTATCGAGAGTGGCCGTGGCCATTGCAGGCTCTGCTGTACGTCGTGCTGGCCGTGGTGCTGGTTCTCGCGGGATTTTACATTCCGGGATTGCCGCTTGCGACGGTTCGAGGACAACTGGAGAGCGCGCAGGCCGAACTGAAGCCGCTCGAGACGGAAGTGGCGAACCTGCGGGTTTACAAGCAGCGGCGCGCCGAATTGCAAACGGAGATGGACGCGCTGCAAAAGCAGCTTGCGACTCTCCAAACAATTGTTCCAGAAGACAAGCAGACAGACCAGTTCATTTTGATGGTCCAGCGCTCCGCCCTGAGTTCAGGCGTTGCGATCCGTTCGCTCACGGCGCGGCCGGTCGCGCAAAAGCCGTACTACTTCGAGATGCCGTTCGACGTGGAGGCTGACGGTCCGTATTACTCCGTGCTCGACTTCTTCTCGCGGCTGGGACGGCTCTCCCGAATCATCAACGTCGGGGACCTCAAGCTAACCGCTATCGGCAATACTGGAGGCAGCAAATTCCACATGGTGTCAGGAAGTTCTGTTACGGGAACGTTCACGGTGACCACGTTCTTCACGAATCCGGTGGAACAAAAGCCAGCGGCGGGTTCCGCGCCGGCGAAATGACAGGGCAATGACGATGAGACTCTCAAAGGGATTCTCGAAGCTATCGGCAGTGCTGGCCATGTCGTTGTGCGTGGTGTCCGGCGGCTGGGCTCAGGGAAAACCGGCCAAGAAAATGGGGCACAAAGCGAAGGCAAGAGCCAAGGTGGCAGCGCCGGTTCAGGCCGCGGCGCCAACGGCGGCCGCAGGTGCAGCTCTGCCAGAGGCAGCGAACAAGCGAGATCCATTCGTGCCGCTCGTGAGTGAAAGAAAGGATTTGGCGGCGCAGCACCTGCCGCCAGGCAAGGCGGGATTGGTGATTTCGACCGTTCAAGTGGACGGTACCGTGCAGTCCGGCAGTGGAATGATTGCGGTGGTCTCGAACCCGGAGGAACGCGTCTATTTCGTTCGGGAAGGCGACCGCTTGTACGACGGGGACGTAGAGAAAATCACTCTAGATGGCGTCACATTCAAAGAGAACTCGAAAGATGCTTTTGGCAAGCCGGTCGAGCGAACGGTGACGAAGCGAATCTACGCGAGTGCAGGAGAGCAGCAATGAGGATCATGTGGCGGGCGTGGGGGCTGGGCGCACTGATGGCGGCCGGTCTGATTATGTCGAACGGAGCGCTGCCGGCCAGCGATGCGCCGGTGGTGCACGTGAAAGCGGTGGTGAAGGACGGCGCCGTGGAGTTGGAGGCGGAAGCAAACGCGCCGTTTGAGTACACCACTTACCGCCCGAGCGAAAGCCTGTACGTGCTTGACCTGAGTGGCGTGTCGGCCGCGGATGCGGCGGGCGCTCGCGTGGTTCCGTCCGACCTGGTGAAGAGCTATCGCGTGACGAATTATTCGGCGGGCGCGAAGCCCGTAGTGAGGGTCGAGATCCTGATGGCACAAGGTGTTGCGCCTCGTCTGGAGCGGAAAGACGCACAGGACTTGACATTCTCGGTTTCGAGGACTGCAGATGCTGCCGTCGGAGCACCGGAGCCGAGCCCTGTGCTGGTTCCGGCTTCCGCGAAGACAGCCGAAGCCAATACCCCTGGAGCAACGTTTGAATCGATTCGCCAGGTTCATCTGACGCAGAATGGAGATCAGACCGAAGTCAGCATCTCCGGCTCGGGACCCCTGAACTATCAAGCCACGCATTTGCACAATCCCGACCGCGTGGTTCTGGATTTCGCGGGTTCGCACTTGAAGACTTCCGAACATCACATCGCGAGCAATCTCGATCCCGTGCGCGAGATTCGGCTAGCGCAGTTCACGCCGGAGGTTTCGCGCGTTGTGATCGATTTACGGGAGCCCGCCACCTTCAATATCGCCAAGGACGGCGACACCTTGACGGTTGCGTTTGCGCGCAAGGGAAGTTCCGAGCAACCTTCGGACGTGATGACGGCCAAGACCGCGCCGTCGGCGACTGCTCCTGCGGAGCAACCGGCCGCGGCGGAGCCGGCAGCGATCCCGGCGCCGACCGCAGTCCTTCCCGTGGCTATGCGGAAGACCTCTGCCGCTCTCGCAACGCCCGCAGCCGAACCACAGACTCAAGAAGCTATGGCTGCGACAAAAGCAGCGTCGGAAACATCGTTAGTGGCGTCGAATTCCAGTGCTGCGAGTCTGGCTCCGACCACCGCGTCATCTGCCTCGAGTACGCCGGCCGAGGCACCCGTTCCGGCTGCCGCCGATTCGGCTTCAACGCGGGTCGTAACCGTCTCCGCTTCTTTGGCACAAACCCCCGCAGCTGCCGTGTCGGACAGGTATACGGGCGAGCCCATCTCCGTGAACCTGAAGGAGGTTGACCTGCGGGATTTCTTCCGCTTGATCCACGAGATCAGCGGGCTGAACGTCGTTCTGGACCCCAATGTGAAGGGCACCCTGACAATCGTGCTCGATGACGTGCCGTGGGATCAGGCGTTGGAGATCGTGCTCAAGAATAACGACCTGGACAAGCAGCTCGAGGGAAACGTGCTGCGCATAGCCACGAAAGCGACCTTGCAGAAGGAGGCGGAGGAAAACCGCGACCTCGCCAAGGCGCAGGCTGAGGCGGCAGACGTCGTCACGACAACTCGCGTCCTGAGTTACGCGAAGGCAACCGACCTCTCCAACACGCTCAAGAAGTTCCTTTCATCGCGCGGCGATATCATCGCCGACGATCGCTCGAACACGATGATCATCCGGGACATTCCGAGCACGTTGCCCGTGCTCGACAACTTGATCCGGCAGCTTGACCGGAAGTCGCAGCAGGTGGAGATTGAAGCACGCGTGGTTGCGGCCAACCGGTCCTTCTCCAGCGAGATCGGAACGCAGCTCGGCGTTTCGACTGGATTTGCGACCGGCGGCGGTGTGAGCGGAATTGGTGGTGTGCCCGTCGTCGGATCGAGTCCCACAAGCTTTACGCCGGCGCCGCCGATTTTCATCGGCAGCGGTGGAAGTTCTTCGAGCTCATCTTCCGCGCAGATCCCGCTGAACACAAATCTCGGCGCAGCAGCGCCTACTAGTGGTTTCCAGTATATTTTCCAGTCGAAGAATTTCGCCCTGGACCTTGCCATCACGGCAGCCGAAGAAAAGGGCGTGGGCAAGCTGCTCTCGAAGCCGCGGGTGATCACGCAGAACAACGAGAAGGCCACGGTCAAGCAAGGAACGAAGATTCCTGTCCAGACAGTTGTGAACAATACGGTATCGGTCCAGTTCGTGGACGCCGTTCTTGAGCTGGACGTTACGCCGCAGATTACGGCCGAGGGCACCGTTTACATGGACGTTACGGTGGAAAACGATCAGATCGATGCGTCGATTCCGCGGGTTCAGGGTATTCCGGCGATCGACACGCAATCCGCCGAAACGAAGGTCACGGTGAACGACGGCGCGACCGTGGTGATCGGCGGAATTATCGTCACGCAACAGCGGACCGACATCCAACTGGTGCCATTGCTTGGGAGTGTCCCCGTACTTGGGAACCTGTTCAAGCACACGACGGTCAGTTCAACTTCTCAGGAGCTGCTGTTCTTCCTAACGCCTCGGATCCTGCCGAGCTAGTCTCGGCGGGAAACGAGGAGGAATCGGCTGCCTCGCTTGGCGGCGAAATCGGCACACCAGCGTGTTATCCGGAACGGCTCCGCGCAGCGGATGGACCGGCTCCGATTCTGCTTTGGCGGCCTGGGCGTTGACCGCCTTTTGGTCACCCATCTTCCGAATGTGCGGTACCTCTGTGGTTTCTCAGGCAGCGCGGGCGTCCTCCTCGTAGAAGGAGATCGCAGCACGCTTTTCACGGATAGCCGGTACACATTCCAGGCTCGGGAGGAGACCTCGGGAGTTCACATACACATCGCCAAACAGGGGCTCCTGCGTGCCGTCGGAAGCGCCCTAGGGGAGCGGCGAGGTCGGCACCGAGTCGGTTACGCGGCTGGAAGCGTGACTGTCGCCCAGAAACAGGCCCTGGAGGGCGCCGCAGGGACGCGAGTGCGGTGGGTGAGCGACGGAGGCGCCGTCGAAAAGCTTCGCGCCGTAAAAGACGCCGACGAGCTGACGTGCATGCGCGAGGCGGCATCCCTGATCAGCGGCGTCTTTGGCGGAGTGGTGCGCCAAATCCGGCCCGGAGTCACAGAACTGGAGGTTGCCGCCGAGATTGAGTACGCGATCAAGCGCCGGGGAGGCTCCGGCCCTTCTTTCGAGACAATTGTCGCGTCGGGGCCGCGTTCCGCCTGGGCGCACGCGCGTCCGACTGCCAAGGTGCTCAGGAAAAGCGAGTTGGTCGTCCTCGACCAGGGTGCTATACTCGGCGGTTACTGCAGCGATATGACGCGTACCGTCTTCCTCGGGCGAGCTCCCAGGAACGTGCGGAGGTTGTACGAGGCGGTCCTGCAGGCTCAAAATGCAGGCAAGCGCGCTATCCGGCCGGGCGTCAAAGCCGGGGATGTTGACCGGGCGGCGCGGGGCGTTCTAAGGCGGCTGGGCTTGGCGAGGTACTTCACCCATAGCACCGGCCACGGGCTGGGCCTCGAAGTGCACGAGATGCCCCGGCTCGGCAGAGGCGAGGAAACGGTTCTTCAGGAAGGAATGGTTCTGACGGTCGAACCGGGTGTGTACGTCGAAGGACTTGGGGGCATCCGCATCGAGGACGATGTCGTTGTGACGGCGCAGGGCGCCGTGGACCTGACGACCGCTCCGCGGAACTTTCTCGAACTCTAAATGGCAAAAAAACCGAAGTCAGAATCACAGGCGGACACGGATGTCCGCGGCGTAGACTTGTCGGAGGTAAAGCGCCTCCTGGCGTTCATGCAGGAGAACGGCCTCGAGGAATTCGAGTACGAGCGCCGCGGCGTTCATATCCGGCTCAAGAAGGCTTTGGCGCAGTCTGCGGGGACCCAGCCACCGGCTCCTCTCGTAGAAGCGGTGGCCGCTCCGGCCGCACCCGAAGGAAGGGAGCGGGCCGCGCCGACCCCCGCGGACCAGCACTTAATCAAGTCTCCCATCGTGGGAACGTTTTATGCCGCCCCGAGCCCGGAAGCCGCCCCTTTTGTTGCGGTTGGCGCGCGCGTCGAGGCGGGACAGGTGCTCTGCATCATCGAAGCAATGAAGTTGATGAATGAGATTGAATCGGACGTCGCGGGCGAAGTTGTGCAGATTTTTGTCGAGAACGGACATCCCGTTGAATACGGCGAGGCGCTCTTCGGCATCCGCGCGACGGGCAAGAAGTAATTTTCGAGCCGGGATCGAGGAAGCAGGGGCGCCCGGCCGTCACGTCACCCGCTCCCAGGGCAATGTTCAAGAAAATCCTGATTGCCAATCGCGGCGAGATCGCACTTCGCGTCCTGGCTGCCTGCAAGGAACTCGGCATTCGGACCGTCGCCATCTATTCGGAGGCGGACCGTCACGCGCTGCACGTGCGATTTGCGGATGAAGCGATCTGCATCGGCCCGCCGCGGAGCGCGGACAGCTACCTGAACATTCCCCAGGTCATCAGCGCCGCTGAGATCGCGGACGTGGACGCGATTCACCCGGGCTACGGCTTCCTTTCGGAAAACGCCAATTTCGCGGAGGTCTGCGAGGCCTCGCACATCACATTCATCGGGCCTTCGCCCAGCGTGATTCGCATAATGGGCGAAAAAGACCGCGCGCGCGCCGAGATGGCCGCAGCAGGTCTTCCGGTAATTCCGGGCAGTCCGGGCATCGTGCCGGACGAAGAGAGCGCCCAACAAGTGGCGGAGGAGGTCGGGCTTCCGCTGATGATCAAGGCCTCAGAAGGAGGCGGCGGGCGAGGGATGCGCGTCGTTCGCGCCAAGCGAGAATTGATTCCCGCATTTCAGACGGCCCGTGCAGAGGCCGAGCAGGCCTTCGGGAGCCCGCACGTATACATGGAGCGGTTGATCGAAAAACCCCGGCACATCGAGTTTCAGGTACTCGGCGATCGCCACGGGAATGTGATGCACCTCGGCGAGCGCGAATGCTCGCTCCAGCGCCGCCATCAGAAAGTGCTCGAGGAGTCTCCTTCGACCGCCATCGACGAGGCGACGCGCGAGCGCGTGGGTACGCAGGTGGTCGAAGCCCTTCGCAAGATCGGGTATTCCAGCGCCGGGACCGTGGAGCTGTTGCGGGATGTGTCGGGCGAGCTCTATTTCATCGAGATGAACGCGCGCATCCAGGTCGAGCACCCGGTGACGGAAATGGTGACCGGCGTGGACCTCGTCAAGTCGCAGATTCGGGTGGCGGCCGGGGAGCGGCTCGCGGATGTTGTCGGGACCGTAGAATTCCGCGGACACGCGATCGAGTGCCGCATCAATGCCGAAGACCCCGAAACCTTTCGGCCGTCGCCCGGGCACATCACGGCGTTTCGAGTCCCCGGAGGACCGGGTGTTCGCGTGGACACGGCGGCACATGCGGACGCGGTTATCCCACCTTACTACGATTCGCTCGTGGCCAAGCTGATCACCCACGGGCGCGACCGCGCGGAAGCAATCGTGCGGATGGAAGGGGCGCTCGACGGATTCGTCGTCGAAGGGATCAAGACCACGATCCCGTTGCACAAACGCATTCTTGCCGATCCGGATTTCCGGGCCGGGAAATTCGATACGCACTTTCTTGAGCGGCTGCTCGCCGCGGAAGCGAAGTAGCCGGAGACGCCGGTTGTTCCCATCTCTGTATCCGATCCTCGATCCAAGTATTTTACCCACCACACTGCTGAAATTTGCCACAACGCTGGCGGACGCCGGGGCCAGCCTGATCCAGCTTCGTGACAAGCGAGCGCCTGCGCGAAAGGTCTATTTTGAGGCGCAGGAATTGATCGCGCATCTCGCGACACGGGGCGTACGCGTCATCGTCAACGATCGCCCGGATATCGCCGCACTTGCCGGGGCGGGCGGCGTGCACGTTGGCCAGGGAGATCTGCCGGTCGAGGAAGCCAGGCGCATCTGTGGAGCTACGCGCTGGGTGGGCGTTTCGACACACAATCTGGAGCAATTGCGCGAGGCCGTCACTACTTCAGCGGATTATATTGCCGTGGGGCCTATCTTTCCTACAGCCACAAAAGAGAACCCGGACCCGATTGTCGGAATTGAGTTCGTGCGCGAGGCGCGAAAGTTGACGCGAAAGCCGATCGTAGCGATCGGGGGAATCACACTCGACACGGCGGCCAGCGTATTCGCCGCGGGTGCGGACTCAATTGCAGTGATTCGCGACCTGTTGTCCGCCGGCGATCCCGCGGCGCGCGTCCGGGAATACCTGGCGGTCGCAGAGCGTGTGCGCGCTGCGCGGCCCTGAGAACGTGTAAGGAGTGAAATGGCGGAACAAGGGCAAGCGACTGGAAGCGCGGTCCCTCAGCCGTCCAGCGAGCTGGTCAAAGGTCTCGGCCTGTTTGATTCGACGATGATCGTCGTGGGATCGATGATCGGGTCGGGAATCTTCATCGTTTCGGCCGATATCGCACACCAGGTGCAAAGCCCCGGCCTTCTGCTCGCGGTCTGGCTCGCCTCGGGTGTGATGACACTGATCGGCGCGCTCAGCTACGGCGAACTGGCCGCCGCCATGCCACACGCCGGCGGGCAGTACGTTTACCTGCGCGAGTCGCTCGGGCAGGTTTCGGGATTTCTTTACGGTTGGTCGATGCTGCTGGTGATCCAGACGGCCACCATTGCCGCCGTGGCGATCGCCTTCGCCAAGTTCACGGGCGTGCTGGCCCCGTGGTTTTCCGCGTCGCACTGGATATTGAAAATGGGCACTTTTGGGCCGTGGAGGCTATGGTTCGGCGAACTGGGCCCATACAACGTCGGCCTGAACCGGCAGAACCTTCTTGCGATCCTGTCGATCGTCTTCCTCACGTGGATTAACACCCGCGGGCTGCGGCTTGGCAAAATCGTGCAAAATGTTTTCACCGTCACAAAGACGGTGTCGCTAGCCGGGCTGGTTCTGCTCGGATTCCTGTTCTCGACCGCTGTAGCCCGTAGCGCGAACTTTACGACTTTCTGGCGTAACTCCGGCTGGTCCGTGACGCATCCTTATCCGCCGGACGGCCCGACTTGGATGATCGGCACGCTCACGCTCGTCGGAGTGGCCATGGTCGGCTCGCTATTCGCCATGGATGCTTGGAACAGCGTCACGTTTACCGCCGCCGAGGTGAAGAACCCCAGCCGGAATCTGCCGCTCTCGCTTGCGCTCGGCACGGGGATTGTGATCCTGCTCTACACGCTCGCCAATGTCGCCTATCTGAGAGTGTTGCCGATCTCCGGCGACCCGCATGGCGCGACGGCGCTCGCGCGGGGAATCGAGTTCGCGTCGGAGGGCCGCGTTGCCACGGCGGTCGTTGAGGTAGCCTTCGGTCCCGCCGGTGCTATCCTGATGGCGCTCGCGATCCTAGTTTCGACGTTCGGCTGCAACAACGGGCTGATTCTCTCCGGCGCGCGCATCTACTACGCGATGGCAAAAGACGGGCTTTTCTTTCGCGCGGTCGGCACGGTGAATCGGAACCACGTGCCTGCCGCCGCGCTCGTCGCCCAGTGCGTCTGGGCGTCGGCGCTTTGCCTCTCGGGCACTTACGGTCAGTTGCTCGATTTCCTCATTTTCGCGCAGGTGCTCTTCTATATTCTGACTCTCGGCGGCCTGTTTATGCTGCGCTGGCGGCGTCCGGGGATGGCGCGGCCATACCGAGCCTTCGGTTATCCGTTTCTGCCGGCACTCTATCTGTTGATGGCGGTGTTTCTCGAAATCCAGCTCTTACGCTATAAACCACAGTACACTTGGCCGGGCCTGATCATCGTTGTGCTGGGTCTGCCGGTATACCTGCTCTGGAAGTGGGCAGGAAGGCGGCCGGCGCAGTTGTAGGGAAGCCGGTTATAGGCGAGAAGTTGGAATACCGAGCGCGTCTCGCGATAAGGGAGGAAAATCCCGAATGAGCAGTCCACTCTTTGCGAAGAAACCGATGGACTGGCTGCTGAACGAAGCGGAAGACGCGGGCGAACATACCCTAAAGCGCACGCTCGGCCCGGTGTCGCTGACGGCTCTGGGAGTAGGAGCGATCATTGGCGCGGGCATATTTGTGCTTTCGGGTCTGGGAGCGCATTATGCCGGCCCGGGCCTGATGCTGTCGTTTGTAATCTCGGGGCTTGGCTGTGCCTTTGCAGGACTGTGCTACGCCGAATTCGCAGCCCTCATCCCCCTGGCAGGAAGCGCTTACACCTACGCATATGCAGCGCTGGGAGAACTTTTTGCGTGGATCATCGGTTGGGATCTTACGCTGGAATACGCAATGGGCGCGAGCACGGTTTCTGCCGGCTGGTCAAACCATTTCATTGAGTTCCTGAATATTTTCGGTCTCAAAATGCCGCTATGGCTGGCCTACGATCACTGGACGGCCCTAACAAAGGCAGAAGAAGTTATCGCACGGCAGATGGCTCACGCCTCTGACCCGAGTCTCGTCGAGGGCACACAAGCCTTCATTGCGAAGGTCACCGAGATCGCTGGCGGACAATCACCGGAACTCATCCAGCGCGCCCACGATCTGGTCGGTGCGCCGCACCTGTTTGGCACGGAGATAGGCTTCAATCTTCCGGCGTTTCTGATCGCCCTCCTAATCACCGCCATTTTGGTAATCGGAATCCGCGAAAGCGCCGCGTTTAATTCCCTGATCGTAATCGTCAAAGTCACAGTCGTTGTTTTCGTGATTGCTCTCGGAATGCGCTATGTGGATCGCGCGAATTGGGGACATAGCTGGGCCACGTTTGCGCCGACGGGCTTTTCGGGTATCGGGGCGGGCGCCGCATACATCTTTTTCGCATACATCGGTTTTGACGCTGTCTCTACCACAGCCCAGGAGTCAAAAAGACCGCAGCGCGACCTGCCGATTGGGATCATCGCTTCGCTCGTGGTTTGCACCATCCTCTACATTCTCGTGGCGGCCGTTCTAACGGGCATGGTGCCCTGGAGGGCGGTGAACATCGAGGCGCCGCTCGCCGTCGCATTCCTTGACCGTGGTCTCGTGAAGGCATCCTACGTCATCACCATAGGTGCGCTTGCCGGCCTCACGAGCGTCATGCTTGTGATGCTCTTGGGGCAGACGCGCGTTCTCTATTCCATGGCCAATGACGGGTTGCTGCCGCGCAAGTTTTTCGGGGCGATCCATTCGAAGTTTCGGACGCCCTATAAGAACACGATCCTGGTGGGGGCGCTTGCTGCCGTGGTCGGTAGCATCACGCCTATTCAGATTATCGGCGACATGGTGAATATCGGCACGCTGTTTGCGTTTATTCTCGTTTGCATCTCGGTGATGGTGCTCCGTCGAACGAATCCGGGGCAGCATCGGCCGTTTCGCACGCCTTGGGTTCCGGTGGTGCCGATCCTAGGGATCGTTGTGAACGCATATATGGTTTACAAGCTTGGCGTTTGGAACTGGGTCCGGCTGGTCGGTTGGCTTATCATCGGCCTAGTGGTCTATTTCAGTTACAGCCGTCATCACAGCCGCGTGCAGAAGGGCGACCGGAGCGCCCGGTAGTCCGTGTTGAATTGCGCCGCTGTTCGTCGTAAGGTGCGTCGGGTCCCTCGGCAGCGCGCTTTTTGACATCCAGTCTTATGACTCGAATCTCTCCTCGCCGCGTCTTCGTCCGATTCCGCCGCATCTCTCTGCTCGATCGCATAGCCATCATCGTCGTCGCGGTGTATGGACTGGCGCGCGTCGCAGGCAGGGTGATCGGCTATTCGCTGCCTCTTACCTCCTTTCTGGGCTTTCTGAGCGTTGTAGCGTTCGTTTATCTCCTTGTGCGTCTGATCGTGTTCGTGCGCACGAAGGCTTTGTGGCGTCTGCGCAATCGACTGATAGTGGCCTACGTTTTCATGGCCGTGGTGCCGGTCGTTCTTCTGCTGACGATGGCCACTTTGTCGGCTTATCTCCTGGAACTGCAGATCGGCGCGTACCTTCTTCGTAACGATCTCCATGACCGGATCACCATCATCGCCGCGGATGCAGACGCGATTGCCGCGGCGCTGAACCGTGAACCAGACCTCAAGATCGACCAGCCCGTATCGCCCGAGTCCACCGCAACCGTGGACCCCGCCCTGCAGCGCCCGGCCGTCGCCAAAATCATTGCCGCGGCCCAGGCGCAGTGGCCCGAGGTGCGGATATTCTTGAACCACGGCCAGCAATTGGTTCGCACGGCGGGCGGAAAGCCGTTCGCGGGCTTAGCCGAATTTCGCGGGCAGCTTTGGTTCGCGTCGGCTGTGACGCTTTCGGCGCCTCGGGGTAAAGCCACATTGCTCGCCGTGGCGCCGATCACCCCTGCGCTCCTCAACGGCCTGCCCTCGAAACTGGGGCCGATCGAGCTGACTCTTCTGGAACCTTCCACACAGCTATCGCCAGGGGACATTTCTTTCGATTTTGGAGACACGCATTACGTGGTTGGCGAACGCATCGCAAGTTCCACGCGGGCGGTCTTGCCCCCGGCCCATCCGCTCGATATGCGAGTGAGCGGCGTGGCGACGCTGGAGGCGACGCGCGCCGATTTGGGTTCCGAGACCGAGGGACGGCCGGTGCTCGCGCGCTACTCGTTTCGTCTCTCAGGCGTGAACAAGGATTTGCTGACCTCCGTTGGTGCCGTCGGGCCGGCTCTTGTCATCGGCCTCGGTGTGACAGGCGTGATTTTTCTTGTTCTCGAAGTCGCGGCATTGGTGACGGGCATCATCATGACGCGGACGATTACGGGCTCCGTTGCCGATTTGTACGAAGGCACCCTGCACGTGCGCCGCGGCGATTTCGCCCACCGGATCTCCGTGCACCAGCGCGACCAGCTTGGCGCCCTCGCGGATTCGTTCAACGAGATGACCGGCTCGATCTCCGAGCTGATCGAGGAGCAGCGCCAGAAGCAGCGCCTCGAACACGAAGTCTCGATCGCGCACGAGGTTCAGCAACAGCTCTTTCCGAGCGTGCTCCCGGTCCTGCCGGGGCTCGAGCTCGCCGCGACCTGCCGGCCAGCGCGGGTTGTCAGCGGCGATTACTACGACTTCATTTCGCTCGGGCCTTCGCGCGTGGGCATCGTCGTGGCCGACATCAGCGGAAAAGGCATCTACGCGGCGCTTTTGATGGCGAGCCTTCAGGCAGCATTGCGGAGCACGGCTCTGGCGGACAGGCACGCGTCCACGGCGGAAATTGTGTCGCGCCTGAATACGCACCTATTTGTGAATACCTCCGATGATCGCTACGCCACGCTCTTTTATGCCGTGTACGACGCTCAAGCGAAAACGCTCTCGTACACAAACGCCGGCCATCTAGCGCCGATTTTCCTGACGGACGGCTGCGTCGAGCAACTCTCCGAAGGGGGTACCGTGGTAGGTTTGTTCGAGAATCCCGGCTATACGGAGCGAACGCTCGACGTGACGCCGGGCAGCTTGTTGGTGGTATTTAGCGACGGCATCACCGAACCCGAGAACGTCTACGGCGAGGAGTTCGGAGTCGAGCGCCTAAAAGCGGAAGTGATACGCCAGCGCGGCATTCCGGTTGAACGGCTTACCGAAAGTCTGGTAGCCGCTGCCGAACAGTGGGCCGGAGCTCCCGAGCAGGCAGACGACATGACGGTTGTCATCGCCCGGATGAGCTAGGGTCGGGTCCAAATAGTTTTTGTGGCACGTTTCGGGCAGCACCTTTAACCTAACATTCATGAAAATCCTTACCGCCGCCGAAATGAGGGAAGTCGACCGTTTGACGACGCAGCGCTACGGCGTCCCCAGCGCCGCGCTCATGCAGCGTGCGGGCGACAGCGTTGCGGATTTCGTCCGTGCGCGGTTTTCGAACCTGGCGGGCCGCCGCCTTCTTGTGTTGTGCGGCAAGAAGAACAACGGCGGCGACGGCTTTGCGGCCGCCTGCCGTTTGCTTGAGCTGGGAGCGAAGCCGGTCGTCATCCTCCTCGCGTCGCTAGAAGAAGTCGGCGGCGACGCCGCGGCTCATCTCAAGCGTTACCAGAGTACTTCAGGCGAGCTTCGCGTGGTTCGCGATACGGGCGAATGGCAGTCGTGCCGGACAGCGCTCGCATCCGCCGAGATCATCGTGGACGCGCTTCTCGGAACGGGCGTTCGCGGCGCGGTGGAAGGCATCCTCGCGGAAGTGATCCGGGATGTCAACGCGCTTCGATCCCCCGCGGCTGCCGTCGTGGCGGTCGACGTTCCGTCGGGCCTCGTCGCGGATACCGGGGAAAGCCGAGGCGAAGTTGTCGTGGCAGATTACACGGTCACGTTCACCGCGCCGAAGCCGGGGTTCTTTTTCTCAGGCGGGAACAGCCACACCGGACAGTTGGTCGTTCGTTCGATCGGCTCGCCTGCGGAGCTGATCGAGGACGCAGGCAAGGGCAATCTGCGCTGGAGCGAACCTGGCGAGTTCAAGCAGTTCGCTGTTCGCCGGAAGCCTGCGGGACACAAGGGAGACTACGGTCACGCCCTGATTGTGGCCGGGTCGGTCGGCAAGAGTGGCGCAGCGATTCTCGCCGGGACGGCCGCGCTGCGAGCCGGCGCCGGCCTAGTCACGGTCGCGACCCCAGAGCCGATGCTTTCGATCGTCGCCGCGCACACGCCCGAAATCATGACCGAGCCACTCGCGGCGACGCGAAGTGGAACCATCTCCGAGCGATGCCTCGAAGGCCATCTCTTCGCGACGCTCTTGAAAGGAAAGCGCGCGCTCGCAGTGGGACCCGGATTGACAACGAACGAAGAGACGCAGGCGTTCGTTCGCAGGATCGTGCGAGACCGTTCCGATGTTCCGATCGTTCTCGATGCCGACGGCTTGAACGCCTTTGCGGGCCGCGCCGCCGACCTGACAAATTCTGGCGGCAAAATCACGGTAACGCCGCATCCGGGCGAGATGGCGCGGCTGCTCGGTTGCGCGACCCAAGACGTGCAATCGCGCCGCCTGGAGGTCGCGCTCAAGGCTGCCACTGACTGGAATGCGATCGTCATTCTCAAGGGTCATCAGACCGTCATTGCCGCGCCCGATGGCTCAGCCTGCATCAATTCAACCGGAAATCCCGGCATGGGCACCGGCGGAACTGGAGACGTGCTTACCGGAATGCTCGCCGGCCTCACCGCTCAATACGCCGCCGAGCCGTGGGCGCGGACGCTCGCGTTCGGCGTCTACTTGCACGGTCTTGCGGGCGACATCGCGTACGCCGACACGGGCGAAGCACCGCTTATCGCTTCCGATTTGATTCGTGCCATCCCGCGCGCCTATCGGCAGTTTTACTCCGAGTGCGGCCGTGGCTAGACGCGAGATCTTCACCCATTCAGCGGAAGAAACGATCGAGCGCGGCCGGGAGATCGCCGCGCAATTAAAACCGCCGGTCTTGGTTCTGCTTTCGGGCGAACTCGGTGCAGGGAAGACGACGCTCACAAAAGGGATCGCGAGCGGTCTCGGCGCCGCCGAGGAGGATGAGGTGACGAGCCCTACCTTCACGCTTGTTCACAAATACGACCGCGGCACGCGCGTCTATCACGTGGATCTCTATCGCATCGGCGATCGCCACGATCTCGAAACGCTTGGCCTCGAGGACATCTTCGCTGAACGGGCCGTTGTCATCGTCGAGTGGCCTGAAAAGTTCACCCTGCGAACAGATTGGCCAAGTGTGCGGATCCAACTAGAGCACGTCGCCGAAGACACACGCCGCATTACAATCGACGACACTGCGGGAGCTGCAGCCCCGAGGGTCAAAACCCCATAATGTGGAACCCGGAATCGACGTAGATCACGCTCCCGGTAACGCCGCGGCCGAGGTCGCTCCCGAGGAAGACGGCGGTGTCCGCCACCTCTGCGGTGTCGGTATTCCGCCGCAGCGGAGCGCGTTGCGCCACAAGCTCCAGCATCTTCGACAGGTCCTTAACTCCGCGAGCGGAGATGGTCTTGATCGGGCCGGCGGAAATGGCGTTGACCCGTATTTTGCTTGGCCCGAGTTCGCTTGCCAGGTAGCGGACTTCTGCTTCAAGCGCCGCTTTGGCGACGCCCATCACGTTGTAATTCGTGACGACTCGCGTCGAGCCCAGATAGGTGAGCGTCAGGATCGCGCCGCCTTCGGTCATCAGCGGCGAAAGCGCCTTTGCGATCGCGACCAGCGAATACGCGCTCACATCGAGCGCGAACTGAAATCCTTCTCGCGAAGTGTTCAAGAATGGCTGGTTCAGCTCCTCGTGCTTTGCGGCGGCCAGGCTGTGCACCACGACATCGAGCTTGCGGCCTCCAGCCTTGATCGATTCGGCTAAGCGGTCGATCTCCGCCTGCTGCTGGACTTCGCAGGGAAAGAAGGCCGCGGCGCCCAGCTCGCGCCCCAACTCCTCAACGACCGGGCGCACACGCTCGTTCTGATACGTCAGCAGCAGTGTGGCTCCTTCGCGCACAAAGGCCTGAGCGATCGCGTACGCGATGCTCCATTTGTTCCACACACCGAGGACGATTGCTGCTTTGCCTTCGAGTAGTTTGGACATGGCCCGACATTCTACCTGTAATAGGGAAGTTCCGATCTGGAAGTTGCTGTCCACCTCGGTTGGGCACGGCCGGGCATCGGTTTTATCGAAAGAACCGGATCAGTTCTCGGATCAAGTCGGTGAGCCACGGGAGCAGGGCCACAAGGGCTGCCAGAATGGCAATCAGGCGCCGGGAATTGGGGGCGGCGGTCACTAGCGCCTTGGCGTCGGGCCGGTGTTGCTCGCAAAAGCCACCCTCGATCGCCCTTCGCGAACACCGCTGGCCCGCCGGGCCCAAGTACAGGCAGGGCCCGTAGTCGGCGCGATCGGAAGGCACGTGTGAGGCCACCGCACTCGCACTCATCGCGCCCGCTCGCCCGCCGCCGACCGGCACGCCGTTAACCCTTACGCCCCGTTCCATTGCGCCACGCTTTTTGCCTCGGCTACAGTAAAAGACTGTCTGCCAACAGGTCTTGCATGCCGGAAACTCGAATCGCCACCCCGTCCATCGCCCATCCGACCCGGATGAAGCTCGAGCCATACGCGGCCGAAATCCGTCTGGAAAACCTCTCAGTCGGCCTCGATAATATCCATTATGACGTTTTTCTGAGCCCGCGCTTCGTAGAATTGACGCGGAAGTACCTGCTCGATCTCATCCGCCAGACCGTCAATATCAACCTGCTGTACACGCAGGCCTGGGAGCGCAAGCGGCGCCCCGGTCAGCCGGAGCACGCCGCGTTTCGAAAGTTGTTGACCGAGGTCTTGCAGGCATCGCTCACACGGGCGAAATTCCTCCAGTCGATCGAGACGGATGTCCTCCACCGGCTGGCTCTGCTGAAATTTTTCACGCAAGAGTTGGGTAATCAGTTTTCCAGCATTCTCGTGGAATGCAAGGACTGGATTCGGGGGCGGGGGGAGATCTTCGAGCACAGCGAGCAGGCCCACGTGATGCGTTCGAAGATTTCGGAACTCCAGGCCGATCGCAAGAACGTGATTCGCCAAGCCGGCGCCACGCTCTGCCGAATCTGGCGCGAGGTCGAGGAAAACACGATTTCCAAGACGCGCCGCGCCCTTTTTGGCGACGACTTCCGGGAGACCTACCAGCCCCTGCAGAACCGCTTTCTTTTCGTGGAAGGCGGCAACGACGACCATCTCCTTCTCGAGCACTATGTTCTCCTCGGAAATTTCGTGAGCGACCCGGATCGCTTTGAGGTCTTCGACGCGCTCCTGCTGGATTTCGTCCGCGAATATGTGCTGTCCGGAGACAACGCTGAGGACGTGACCAAAGCCCGCAAGGCTCACGAGCGGCTGCTCGAACAAGCCAGACTCTTGCGCTCCGAACTGGCTCGGCTCGAAGACGAGCAGGACGAGGTTGCGGCTCGCGCAGGGGAGAGCGAGGATTCGTTTCCGTGGCTCTTCAAGCGCAAATTGGGTGCACCGTCGGAGCCAAAAGGGGAGCTCGAGGAACTTCGCCGCAGGTACGCGTCGGTCGAGAAGAACCTTGGCGATTTGGCGCCGCAGATCGAAGCGGCCAAGCAGCGCGTCGACTTCCTTGCCGAGGAACTCCAGAATCGACTGGGTGACTATCTCAACGAACCTGAAAATGCCCGGCGTCTGTTTGACGCTCGCGCCGCCGAGGCAGGGGCGCAGGGGGAGAATGGGGTTTTAGCAGAGGGCCGCGTGCGGCTGCTCGAGGAGTGGGTTCATCGGCTCGAGGAGCGTGATGTCCTGATGCACGTGCTCGCCGGGTACGAACTGCGCAAGATCGCTTCGGAATATTCCCCGCCGATCCATTTGCAACAGCTGAAAAAGGCACTTGTGAGTCGCGACGAGGCCAAACGTGTCGAGCAGATTCTCGAGCAGTTTCCGGCCCGTAAGGTGTCGATGAAAAAGATCGAAGAGTCGTCCCGCGCGATTCGCCGCCGGAGCCACGAGGAGGTCCTCGCGATCGGTCTCCAGTTTGCCGAGGATCTGATGCGTTTGCGCCATGACCGCCGCGACTACCAGCAGGTCGCCGCCTGGATGGAGCGCATCAACCTGGTACGCTCGGAGCGCTCACGCGAACTCTCCCGGGCGAACAAAAGCCTCTACGAATTCCTGCACTCGGGCGAAGGGCGCCCCGCGGAAGATCCGGTAATCAACCACGTGGTCATCAAAGCCGACGTCCGGGGCTCGACCAGCATCACCAAGGATCTGCTCGCGCGCGGGTTGAATCCCGCTTCGCACTTCAGCATGAACCTGCACGAGCCCGTCAAACGAATGCTCGAGCGCTATGGCGCCGCAAAAGTGTTTATCGAAGGCGACGCCATCATTCTCGCCATTTACGAGAATGAATCGACGCGCACGACCCAGCGCGCCGTGGCGCGCGCGTGCGTTCTGGCGCGCGAAATCCTTGCTGTGACGCAGGCGTACAACGGACGCGTGAAGACTACTGGCCTGCCCGCGCTCGAACTCGGCGTGGGCGTCGCGTTTCAGGACTCCGCACCGTCGCTTTGGATGGATGCGGACTCGCGCATCATGATCTCCCGCGCTCTCAACCTTTCCGACCGGCTTTCCAGTTGCTCGAAGATGGCTAGGCGCCTGTTTGAAGCGAACCCGTCGCCTTTCAACGTCTACCTCCTGCAAACCCTGATGGAAGATGCAAACGAAGAAGAGGGTGAAGAGCTGCTCGTACGCTACAACCTGAACGGCATCTTGCTCAACGAAGATGGTTTCCAGAAGCTCAGCACGGAGATTTCGCTCGCACCGATGGTCGGTAACTTCCCGATGCCTTGGGGCAAGGAGCGTGTGCAGCTCTACTTCGGGGAAGTGCCGCTCGGTGAATCGCTGGAGCCGGTTGTGATCCGCAAGGGATTTGTCCGCCAGTTACTCCCCGGGGGCAAGATCGGTGCGCAGGGCGCGCGTGCCTACTATGAAGTCTGCACCGATGCAAAGCTTCTTGAATTAGCACGCAGGAAAGTCGGCTCGCCCGGCAAAAGTTAAGAGTTGGAGGGCGCCCTGCCGCAATCCGAGTGCGGCATCCTGCTATAATCCGCCGCGGAGGCGAAAGGGGTCCGGTGACCTTCGTGGCCTTCAAAGCCATTGATTCTGTCCTTCGCGGCCAGAATGGTGGGTTCGACTCCCACACGCTTCCGCCACACAGATACAGGTAGTGGTAATCTGCCCCCGGCCTGAGCGAACCTTACCGCCAACAGCGTTCTTGGTTCTTGGCGTGCCGGCTTTCTTACGTTGCACGATTTGGGTATCCAGAAGCATACCGACTCTGGAAACATGCTCGCCAGATTTGTCCTTGACACTGCTTCCCCGGCCATAGTACAAGATCGGTGCGCACGCGACCGGGTGGGTAGCGTGACGGCACGGCCTTGACTTTCGTCTTTTAGGTTATTTTCTCAAGCGGAACGCCACAGGCCGATCTACGGAGGGTGGGGAAATGCAACGTTTGCGAATCGCGTTTAAGTGTGTCTCTGTTTGCACATTGGCTTTGGTCATCCTGCTTGTCTTGTCTGCGGCCCGTCTCCAAGCACAAACTCAGACTGGAACAATCACAGGCACCACGATGGATAGTTCGGGCGCGGCGCTGGTCGGTGCAGCCGTGACTGTTACAAACGAGGGGACGAGCGTTTCCCAGAGCACCGTGAGCGACGCCCAGGGCCGCTACAGCGTTCCTCAGCTCCCCATCGGCATCTACGACGTCGAGGCAAAGCTGACCGGATTCCAAACGGTGGTTCACAAGGGCATCACATTAACTGTCGGTGCCAGCCCGGTGGTGGACTTCTCACTTCCCGTTGGCAATGTTTCCGAGACCATAAACGTCGAAGGCCAGGTTTCGCAGGTCGAGACTCAGTCGGCGACAGTTTCCACACTCGTGAGTGCGGAGCAGGTAAGCCAGTTGCCACTAAACGGAAGGAATTACACGCAGCTTCTTGAGCTGGCACCAGGCGTACAGGTGATCAACAATGGCGCGAGCGGCGGCGGCGTGGCCGGGGCCTTCTATGGGGCGCAACAGAACTTTTCAATCTCGGGATCGCGACCAGAAGGCCAGGCTTTCCTGATCGACAACGAAGATGTGCGGGACTTCTGGGAACATGGACCGGGGTCGGCCGCGCTCGGAACGACCCTTGGAATCGAAGGCCTCCAGGAATTCCAGGTACTGACAGGGACATATGGCGCGCAATTTGCGGGTAGCGGGGCCGTCCTCAACGCGGCAACCAAGTCAGGCACGAACGATCTGCACGGTTCGGTGTATGAATTTCTTCGCAACAGTGCGCTGGACTCGCGTAATTTCTTCGATTTTCAGAATAACGGTACGATTCACCCTACACCAGTTGAAAAGCCCCAATTTCGGCAGAATCAATTCGGGGGCAGCGTGGGTGGCCCCATCGTGAAGGATAAGCTGTTTTTCTTCGCGAATTACGAGGGCCTCCGCAATTCAACAGGTCAGACGAACAACACGTTTGTTCCAGAGCCCTACGTTGCTTTAGGAGAATTGCCTTGCAGCGTTCAGGGTGGCGCATTCAGTCCTAAGAACCCCGCTTGCCCGTCTGGCGCTTCGGGAACTCCGGGGACCGTCTCCAACCCGATTTTGCCCATTCCCGGGGGGCTTGGCAGCGGTGCCGGCAGCCAATCCGCCGCGGCAGCTTCCACAATAGCGGGAATTCTGGCTCTCTATCCATCGCCAACTTCGACGAGCCCGGCCAATGACTTCGGGGGATACTCAGGCTATACATCTACTGGCGCAGTTACCGCAAGCGAGAACTACTTTGTCGGGCGCGTTGATTACAACTTCTCGTCCAAGGACAGCATTTTCGGCCGCTACGTGTCTGATCGGGCGAATCGACTGAACCCTTTCAGCGGATCGCTGGTAATTCCAGATTGGCCGGAAAAAGACAACAGCGCCAACCAGTATTTCACTCTCCAAGAGCGTCGGATTGTTTCAGCAACCGTCGTGAACTTGGTTCGGTTCAACTACACACGAACGTTCGAAACGGCCGCTACGACCACTCCCCCGAATCCACTGCTGCAGTTTGTTTCCGGTTTTCCGGACGGTACTATAGCCGCGGGTTGCCCGGGCTGCGGTGGCTTGGGCGCCAACACGGGTTTGCCATACTATATCGCCCAGAACAAATTCGGCGGCGGAGATGACCTCGCTTGGAGCCACGGTGCTCACAACTTCAAAGTCGGCGTGGCCATTACCAGAGTGCAGTCCAACATTAGTGCTCCATTCGTGAACGGTGGCAGCGTAGCTTTCCTTACCGAGCAGCTGTTCATGACGGGGCAACCGTATCTCTTCCTGGGGACGTATCCAGGGCACAACAACTCGGCCCGCGAATTTCGCGAAATCGATTATGCCCCGTATTTCGAGGATGACTGGAAGGTGACCTCGAAACTCACGTTGAACCTGGGCATACGATATGACTACGCTACGAACCCGACGGGATCACCGTTGAACACAATCATCAGTCCGCCCTTTGCGGATGCCACGCCCTATTTCACTTACGCGGGCGGAAGGTATGCGAACGGTTTTACTCCGGTCAGCCACGTGTTTAAATCGAATCCGAACGCGGCGAACCTGGAACCCCGCATTGGTCTCGCGTGGGACCCGTTCGCGGATCACAAAACGTCTATTCGCGCCGGCTTTGGCATTTATCATGACCAGATAGCCCCTCGCTTGTATGCATCTAACTATTACCTGGCTCCGCCTTACGCCAGCGCCCTGAACTTCGCATTCTTCTTGCCTTTCCCGAACCCGTTCCCGGGCTTTGTTGCGGGCGGGCCTACGGGGCAGATCACGGAGTTCGCGGGCGTAGACTATCTGACGTCCAGCTCGCCCTACGAAATGCAATATGACCTCACGGTGCAGCGCGAGGTTCTCCGCGGCACGGTGCTGTCGGTGGGCTTCATTGGGTCGCAGGGACGCCATCTCTTTTCGGAAGTAGATCGGAATCCGCCAGAGTGCTCAACTTACCCCGACTGCTCCAATCCCAAGACGGTGGTGTTCTCGGGTCCGCGCATCGATAGCACGATTAACCCGGCTACCGGCGTACCCTACTTCTCGTCCTTGAGTACTGCTACGGCACAGCAAACGTCCAACTACAATTCCTTGCAGGTAGCCTTGAATCACCAGTTCAGCCACAGCTTCTCAGGGCAAGCGTCTTATACTTACTCTAAGTGCCTCACGACGGGCTCAGCTTCTTCCGGCCTCGAACAGGGCATCTTTGAGCAAGCTGACCCATACAACCGTTTGTATGACTACGGTCTCTGCAGCTTCGACGTTCGCCATAGCTTCGTGACGAATGGTGTGTACAACTTACCGTTCAAGGGGAATCGACTCGTCTCCGGATGGCAATTCACCACCATCCTTCGAGCTAACACTGGTCTCCCGGTCACCATCCAGGAAACTCCGGACATCGCGAACCTTCAAGCAATCCAGGGCGATCGTCCGAACTATTCTGGCACCTGCCCGGGCGGGAAGGATCAGGTCCTCGGCAAGTGGTACAACTGGTTCAATGGAAGCTGCTACACCGCACAGGCTGCTGGCACGCTCGGCAATGTTGGAAGAAGTTCCATCACCGGCCCGGGCGTATTGAATCTGGACGCCTCCATCATCAAGAATACGAAGCTGTGGGAGCGTTTGGACACTCAGTTTCGTGCGGAGTTTTTCAACGTCCTGAACCACACGAACTTCGCGCAGCCATCTTCCTATGGGGTGGTCATATCCAACCCCAGCGGTCCGGGCTACGTGGATGCTCCATCGGGGCTGCCGGGCCAGTCCGGCTCGATCGGAGTCACCAGTACGATCGCCCGACAGATCCAGTTCGCTCTCAAGCTAACCTTCTAACCTGTACCTTGGCCTGGCCGCTGTCATTCACTGGCAGCGGTCAGGCTGAATCACTTCCGCCGTTTTGGTATCGTGTGTTGGTATGCCCCGCCGGAAGAAATCTCGCTTGAAGATACCCAAGGAAGCGCGCCGCCGTGCGCGTGCAGGAATCGGATTGCCGCCGCCCGAACGCGTCATCGTTGAGAAGCGCAACAAGCCGCCCAAGCACAAGAAGTCCGTCTCTGATTTGATCGAAGAGGTCTAACGCGGTTTGCAGTGCGGCGTTGCGGGCGGCTGGTTAGTGTTAATGGATGTTGCGCGTCTTCCGGCCCACGTAGTCCATCAGCAGGTACTGCCCGAGTGTGTAGGGCGTGGTGAAGTAGGCTTTGCCGCGGCAAAGTTCGGTAATCTTCTGCACGAAGTGCACCAGGCTGTAGTCGCTCGCCAGCATGAATGTATTGATCAGAATCCCGGCGCGCTTGCACTTCGCCACTTCCTCCAGCGTTTGCGTCACCACCAGCGGGTCGAGCCCGAACGCGTTCTTGTAGATTCGCCCATCCTCCAGCGTTAGCGCCGAAGGCTTTCCGTCGGTGATCATCACGATCTGCCGCATGTCTTTTTTCTGCCGCCCGAGAATCCGCTGCGCGAGCCGGAGCCCTTCGCGGGTATTCGTGTAGTACGGACCCACCTGCACGCGCGCCAGCTTGCCGAGCGGAATCTCCTCCGCGCTATCGTGAAAGAGCACGCAGTGCAGGGAATCGCCCGGATACTGCGTGCGGATCAGGTGAGACAGTGCCAGCGCCACGCGCTTGGCCGGTGTGAAACGGTCCTCGCCGTAGAGAATCATGCTGTGGCTGCAATCGAGCATCAGCACGGTCGCGCACGAGCTTTGATACTCGCACTGGTGCACCATCAGGTCCGGATAGTCGAGATCGATCGGCAGCCCGAGACCGTTGCGCTGCATGGCGTTGAACAGCGTCGCGCTGATGTCCATATTCAGCGTGTCGCCGAATTCGTACGTCTTCGACGTCCCCCCCGACTCTACGCCCGTGGCGAGGTCGCGCGTGTCGTGCCTCCCGAAGCTGCTCTTGCCGAGCGAC
This sequence comes from Candidatus Acidiferrales bacterium, assembly GCA_049523255.1. Lineage (GTDB taxonomy): Bacteria > Acidobacteriota > Terriglobia > Acidiferrales > UBA7541 > Palsa-295. Next base: position 76,184 of record JBEKNB010000013.1, read on the forward strand.
GCCAGCAGGTCCTTGAGCGTCTTGAATCCGAGAAAGTCCAGCGCCTTGTCCGTAATCTCGAAGCGCGCCTCGACATTCGGCTGGTCCTTTCCGATCTGTCCGCCGGGCGTCTCTGTCGGTGGGGGAGTGACGCGCGCCGACTGCTGCTGCGTGATGTAGCCTTCCTGCTCCATTCGTTCGATGATCTGGTCGATCAGGTCGCGCAATTCCTGGTTTTGCGAAAGATCCGGATTCTCGCGCAGCTTGTCCATCAGCTCCTGGGGAATCAGGTCCCCCTCTTCCAGCGCGCGCAGAATCGCCTGCCGGAGCTGCTCCATGAGCTTTTCCTGCGAGCGCTCCATGTCCATTTCGTAGATTCCGTAGGGTGATTCGAACCCGCTCTGAAGGAAGAAGTCCGAGAGCCGGTTCATCAACTCCTGCAGGTCGACGTCGTCCGCCGCGTCCGGCGCGTATCGCGAATACTTGATGTATTTCACGTCGCTCCACCCCGGCCTAGTTGAATTGCCGCTGCGGCCTGCGTCCGCCTGTTGGCTCCCGCGGATTCTGCGGCTCGGGCGTCTTCCGCGCCTCGGCGAAGTAGCCGCGCTCTTCGCTGCGGCTGATCCGCTTGTGTGCCCAGAGGCCTTCGAGAATGAACTCCGCCGCGCTCGTTTGAATGGCGGCGTCGTCCTTGCTGTGAACGTTCAGCGCTTCGAGGTGATCGAACAGGCCCTGAATCTTCTTCAGCTGGCCGAGCAACTCGCTGCTTGAGGCGTTTGCCGGCACTTTTAGCTCGCCGCCCATCTCGAACCACTGGACCACCGGTTGGAAGTTTACGTTCGCGAAGTATTTCGTGAACGTCTTGCCGACCGCGGCCCGGATCAGCTCGCGCGCGATGTTCTCGGCGCCGCGCATCTCGCCTTCATATTCGAGTTCGAATTTTCCGGTCATCGCCGGAATCGCCGCGTAGATGTCCGCCACGCGTGCAACCACCGCCGAATCGCGGCTCCGCACCGCCCGCTGCTCGGCGCTGCTCAAAACGTTCTCGAGCGTGCTGATCGGTAGCCGCTGGCTGACGCCCGACCGGCGGTCCACGCGCTTGTCGTCGCGCGCCTGAAAGGCAACTTCCTCCACGATCTCGCGGATATACGCGGGCATCTCGATTCGGCGCTTGCCGTCGCGCTGGGTCCAAGACTCCTGCGCCGTGATCGACATGCCTTCGGCGATTGTCGCCGGATAGTGCGTCCGGATTTCGGAGCCGATGCGGTCCTTGAGCGGTGTGATGATCTTGCCGCGCGCTGTGTAATCTTCCGGGTTTGCGGTGAACACCAGCAGCACGTCCAGCGCCATACGGACGGGATAGCCCTTAATCTGGATGTCGCCTTCCTGCATGATATTGAACAGGCCCACCTGAATCTTTCCCGCGAGATCCGGCAACTCGTTGATCGCGAAAATCCCACGGTTGGCCCGGGGCAGCAACCCGTAATGGATCGTCATCTCGTCGGAAAGATTTCTTCCGCCGCGAGCGGCCTTGATCGGGTCGATATCGCCGATCATATCGGCGATCGTCACGTCGGGCGTAGCGAGTTTCTCAACGTAGCGCTGTTCCCTCGGGAGCCACGCAATGGGCGTGGCGTCTCCCTCGATTGCGATTCGTTCGCGGCAGGCGCGGCAGATGGGCCGGTAAGGGTTGTCGTTGATTTCGCATCCGGCAATGAACGGTACCTGCGGATCGAGAAAGGCAACAAGGCCGCGCAGAATCCGCGACTTTGCCTGTCCGCGCAGGCCCAGTAATATGAAGTGATGGCGCGAGAGCAGGGCATTGGTGATCTGAGGGATCACCGTGTCGTCGTAGCCGTGAACCCCGGCAAAGAGCGTTTCGCCCTTCTCCATTTTTTGCAGAAGATTCTCGCGCAGCTCCTGGCGCACCGTCCGCTGCGCGATCCGTTCCTCCGGCCACGCACTGTGACGAAGCTCGCCCAGGGTCTTGGGTTGTGGACTCATCTGGTTCACCGATTCCTTCTCACGACGCACGCCCGTCGAGATCTGCCACCACGGCCATTATAGAGGAACGCCCCGCGCGCGGATACCCTCGCGTCGTGCTGCTTCTGATGGCGGAACCGTCTTTCGCCGCTTGCGCCCATACCGTGCAGAACACTCTGAGTGAGATGCGAGGCGGCAGCGTTGAGTTGCGACGGATGCCAAAACGGCGCCAATTGCTTTCAGTTCAGGGTGTGACGCTGGCGGGCGCGATGCGCGTCCGCGAGTTTCGGGAGCAGAGCTTCGATCCAGCCGTGAAGCAGGTCGCGTCGGCTGCCCTCCGTTCGCGTCTCGATGAGCGTCTGTCGCCTGTCCAGATCCAAAGGCAGCAGTGCCGCCATCCTGAATGCGAGAGTGGCCGGCTGCTCGCGGTTGGCGTCCAGCCAGGGCCTGCCGAAAAGCAGATGGTGGCACTGTTCGAAGGCCTGCACGAGCCGCTTTTCGCTCTCCAGGTCAAGCCTCGCCGGGTGATCTGCGACGTATTCGACGATCCCTTCATAGTAGTCCTTTTCGTCGAGAAGCTCCGTCAGCCGGAAAACAGCGCGGCCTTCCGCCAGGATGTCCGAGCGCCCGTCGGGATATTCCCGGAGCTTCTTCACGATCTCGGCCGTACAGCCGGTCGTCGCGGCCTTCTTGTTTCCTGCCAGGATCATGCCGAATTCGAGGTTTTCGCTCAGGCAGCGCTCGATCATCAGCTTGTAGCGCGGCTCGAAAATATGCAGCGGCAGGGACATCTCCGGCAGCAGGACCACGTCCAGCGGAAAAAGCGGAATACGTTTTGGTCGCAGCATGTAGGACGCCGGGGACTGCGCCGGACGAGACTTAACGCAGCATTGCCAGCGCAGCCTGCATTTCGTCTCGTGCGTGCACGTCGCCGCTTTTCTGCGCAACGACGATGCCGTCGGAAAGAAGGTTACGCGCCTCTTCAAGCCGCCCGAGACGCGCCAGGAACTGGCCGAACTGGAAGTACCCCGCGACATATTCGGGGTGAAGTTCGAGAAGTTTGTGAAAGTGGCCAGCGGCAGCGGAATCGTCGCCCAGCTTCACGCACTCGAGCGCGAGTCCGTAGCGCGCAAAAGCGTCGGCGGGTTTTTCGGCGACGAATTGCTCGAGGATTTCGCGGCGCGATTTCTGTGCGTTCGTCATCGGTGCGACGCGGGTATTATAGCGGGCGTGGCCGGTCGAGCCAAGCAGGATAGCAAAACCGTTAATTCGCGCGGTTCGGTCCCCGCAAGTAGCCGCTGACGGCCTCGGCGGTTTGAAACCCCTGTGCCACGCACTTCCCGAGGGACGGTCCTTCGAGGTAGTTCCCCGCAAAATAGAGCCCTGGGGTCGCGCCTTCGGCATCGCGAATGGCCCGGACCACATGGCCGTGTCCGAGGTTGTACTGCGGCAGCGCCTTCGCGTGCTTCCAGACGGCCGTGGTGATCGGCGACCCGGTAATACCAAGAATTTGCGCGTGGTCTTCCTGGACGATGGCCGCGATCTCTTCGTCGGTCCTTTCCATCATCTCTGGATCAGTTGCGCCCCCAACGAAACTTGTGAGGGCCATCTGCCCCTGTGGCGCGCGCCCGGGAAAGAGGGACGAATTCCATACGATTCCCAGCGTGCGATGTTTCTCGCTTCGCGGAATCAGGATTCCGAAACCGCTGAGCGGCTCGCCGGACTGCCGCTCGTGGTAACCCGTTGCAATCACGGCGAGCGACGCGTATGCAATCCCCGAAAGCGCGCTCGCCAGCGACGGTGCCACGGAACCGACCAGCCGCGAGGCTGCATACGCTGGCGCTGCGAGCACTAGCGCCTGCGCGGCGATCGTTTCCTCCCGGCCGCCGCGCGTCACGCGCACTTCATATCCTGCATTGCCGAAACTCTCCGATCGACTCACCGCGCTTGCGCAGGCGCCCGTCCGCGCGTTCTCGCCGAGCTTGGCGCCCATCGACTGCATTAACGTGTCCAGGCCGCGCCGGAACGAGCAGAGCGGCGGCGTGCCCTTGCCCGCAGTCGTGGATGAACGCGACTTCATCGCCCCGCGCAGCACACTTCCGTACTCGCGTTCCCACTCTTCGAGCGTGGGGAAGGCTGCGCGCAGACTCAGTTTTTCCGCGTCGCCCGCGTAAACCCCGGAAACGAACGGCGAAACCAGGTACTCGAGGATTTCGTGGCCGAACTTGCGTCGGACGAAGTCTGCAATCGACTCCTCTTCGTTTGGTGGCTTCGTGCGGCGGAATGGCTCGGAAACGATCTTCCAGCGCGTGCCGGGACTCAGCAGGGAAGTGGTCAACATCGCCTGAGGAGACATCGGGACCTTGTGCAGTCGCCCGTGCCGCAGGACGTAGCGCGGCGCGCGCGGATCGGCCTTGCACAGCTCGCCCTCGATTCCAAGTTCGCGGATCAGACCCAGCAGGGTCTCAGTGCCCTGAAAACTCTGCGGCCCGCTCTCAAAAAGGAATCCCTCTTTTTCGACGGTCTCGACGAGCCCGCCCACGCGGCTGGATGCCTCCAGCAACGTCACCGGCACCCCGAGTTGCTTCAGCCGGTACGCGCAAGCAAGCCCCGAAACCCCGCCCCCGACTACAACCGCCGCATTTGTGGAATCACTCATGCGAGAGATTCTGTACCAAAGCGCCTAAAAAGTCTGTCTCGTTATTATTCCGGAGCGGGGAATCGGCGGCAAGCACCTACAGCGTCTTCGAGAATAGCGGCTTCTGGTCCATCTGCTGTTCGTGCAAGTAGCGGTCGAAAACCATCGCCACGTTGCGGATGAAGATGCGGCCGAGCGGAGTGACGCGGATTTCCCCGGGCGCAAGCGTCACCAGTCCTTCCTCACGCGGTCCTTCGAGCCGTTCGAGTTCCGCCCGAAAATACTCGTCAAACGATATCGAAAACTCGCGTTCGACCTCGTGCTTTGGAATGACGGTATGGCACAGCAACCGCCCGATCACCGCGCGGCGGAGCCGGTCGTCCGCCGAAAGGCGGTAGCCGCGCATGGTGGCGAGCCCTCGCTCGGCCACGGCCGCCTGATACGCGGGAATCTCGCGCCGGCTCTGCGCGTATGCGTCGCCGATGGAACTAATCGCGCTTACGCCCATGCCGTAGAGGTCGGCGCCTGCCTTCGTGGTGTAACCCTGGAAGTTCCGGTGCAGCGTGCGATTCTGCTGCGCGGTGGCGAGCTCGTCGCCCGGCCGGGCGAAGTGATCCATCCCGATGTACAGGTATCCCGCATCGAGAAACCGTCGGAGCCCAGCGCGGAAAATGCGGAACTTCTCGCGGCCTTCGGGCAAGTGTGAGGCAAATGAGCCCTGCTGCTTGCGGAGCCATGGAACGTGTGCATAGCTGAACATGGCCACGCGGTCGGGCGCGAGCGTGAGCACCTGATCGATAGTTGCCTGAAAGCCCTCGGCTGTCTGGTAGGGCAGGCCATAGATCAGGTCCACGTTGAGGCTCTCGAATCCAAGCGCGCGCGCCGCGAGAATCAGATCGCGCGTCATTTCGTACGGCTGCACGCGATGGATCGTCTGTTGCACCCTGGGTTCGAAATCCTGAATACCCATGCTCAGCCTGTTGAACCCAAGCTGGCGCAACGTCTCGAGATGCGCGCGGCTCGTCACGCGTGGGTCCACTTCGATGCCGATCTCCGCGTCCGGCGCGAACGAGAACCGCTCGCGCGTGTACTCGAAGAGGTCCTGCATCTGCGCGGGCGAGAGATACGTCGGCGTGCCTCCGCCCCAGTGGAACTGAATCACCGGCCGCTTCTTCGACACTCGCTGAGCCACGTGATCGATTTCGCGCTTCAGCGCGGCGAGGTAAGGAATGGCGACGCTCTTGTCCTTCCGGATCGAGACGTTGCACGCGCAAAACAGGCACAGGCTCTCGCAGAAGGGAAGATGCATGTAGAGCGAAAGTGGCGTCCCGGCCTGATCCGCGCGCGCGTACGATTCTTCCAGATCGCCCGGTCCGAAATCATCCTTCCAGACCGGCGCGGTCGGGTAACTTGTGTAGCGCGGCCCCGGCTGGTTGTACTTCTCGAGAATTTCGTCCGAGATCTGCCCGATCTCGAGTTTCGCGCCGTTGGTGGTTGTGTCCGCCACTGTCAGAGCTCTCGCGCCGCGACCATCGCCGTCTGTCCCGCTTCGACGAATGCTTTTGCATTCGCAACCGGAGTCGCTGGTAAAATCCCGTGTCCAAGATTCAGGATATGTCCCACGCCGCCGGTTTTCTCGATCGCCTCTCGCGCCGCGCGCCGCACTTCGCCTTCGTCTCCCAGCAGAATCGACGGATCGACGTTGCCCTGCAGCGCCACGCGCTCCCCGAGCTTTCGCCTTGCTTCTCCGAGGTCCGTGTTCCAGTCGACGCTCAGCACATCCGCGCCCGTTTCCGCCATGTTCTCCAGGTGGCGCGCCGACCCTTTGGCGAACAGAATGCGCGGCACGCCGGGGTCGCCGAGCGCCTCGAAAATCGATCGTGTCGCCGGCAATTCGAACGCCTCGTACTCGCCGGGCGCAAGTTCGCTCGCCCACGTGTCAAAGAGCTGCACGGCAGCGGCGCCTGCCGCGATTTGCGACTTCAGATACCCCGCTGTGGCCTGCGCGATCCGCTCGAGCAACTCGCGCACGACCCGCGGCTCGTCGCGCAGCATCTGCTTCGCGCCTGAGACGTCGCCGCGCGTCCGCCCCTCGATCATATAGCACGCCAGCGTCCACGGCGCCGCGGCAAAGCCGATTACCGGCACGTCCGGCCCCGCCTCTTTGCAGATCGCCCGGATGGCGTCGCCGACGAATCGCGTCTCTCGCTCCGGATCGAAATTGCGCAGCCGCCGAACCGCCTCCGCATCCCGCACCGGATTCGACAGCACCGGCCCGGAGTCCGGCACGTCGAGCGGCAACCCCATCGCCTCGGCGACGATCAAAATATCCGAGAACACGATGATCGCATCCACACCGAGCACGCGAAACGGCTGCATCGACACTTCCGCCGCCAGCTCCGGCGTCTTGCAGATCTCGAGGAACGAGTGCCGCGCCCTCACCGCCTGATATTCCGGCAGATATCGCCCCGCCTGGCGCATCAGCCACACTGGCACACGATCGACCGGCTCGAACCGGCAGGCGCCGAGGAACAGCCCCTTCTTGTTTTCCTTCTTTTGCGGCATTCTTCCGGGAGTCCCTTTACAATCATAGCAGAAGCGCGCCGCCCCGGGCTTCAAACGCGCGTCCCTGCCCGGGCCCATTCGGCGTATAATTTTGAGCTTGGGGAGCCCCGTCCTTACATGCTGACACACGCCGGCTATCTGAGCCTCGCGCTCTACGCCGCAAGCTTCCTATGCTACGCGCGGATTCTCTACGCGCCCCATCTTTGGGTGGGGCGCCTGGGGACGCTGCTCCTGGCCGGAGGCATCGCCCTACACTATCTGGCGCTCCTCGCCCGTTCTCAGGGAACGCACACCGTGCCCTACGACGATCTCTACGGCTCGATGTCGCTCTTCGCCTGGCTCCTTGGAGTGACTTACCTTGGCCTCGAGCTGCTCCATCGCCAGCGCGCGGTCGGCGCCTGCGTGACGCTCTTTCTCGTTGTCTGGCTGGCCGTGCTCGAGACGCTGGTGCCGAAGCCGCCGCTGGTGGCGCCGCCCGCGCGCGGCGCGCTCTTCGCTTTTCATGTTACGCTGAATACCTGGGCCTACTCGGCCTTCGCCCTGTCCTTCATCTTGAGTCTCGTCTATCTCGTACAGGATCGCATGCTGCGCTCCCGTCATCCCGGCGCCGCGTTCTGGCGCCTTCCCGCGCTCGACGCGCTCGATCGTCTCTCCCGCAGCAGTGTCTATGTCGGCTTGGCCGCCCTCTCCGTCGGAGTCGTGAGCGGTTTGATCTGGGCGCATCGGCTGACGGGCAGTTATCCGCTCGGCGACCCCAAGGTGATCGTCACGCTCGCGATCCTCGCCGTCTACGTCACGTATCTTCTGCTTTCGCGGAGCGTGAACTGGCGTGGAGCCCGCGCCGCCCGTATCTGCGCCTTGAACTTCGCGGTCGTGCTTTTCAGCTACACGTTTGTAAATCTCTACCTGACGAGGTTCCACCGCTTCTTCTGATGGCCACGATCCCCAACACGAAAGCTCCTTCGCCCGCGCGCTCGCGCGTTCAAATCGCGCTGATCGGCTGCAACCACCGCACCGCTCCGGTCGAGCTGCGCGAGCGCGTTGCGTTCACCCAGGAGCAGGCGCTCCACGCCGCCGGCGAACTCCGCCGCCAGGGCATCCTGGATGAGGCCGTCGTCCTCTCGACCTGCAACCGCAGCGAGCTGTACGGCGTCCCGAGCGATACCGAATCGGCTGTCACCGAGGCCATGGAGGATTTCCTCACCTCGTACCACCGCGTCTCCCGCACCGAACTCGACGGCCGCATCTACCGCTGGGTTGGCACGGATGCCCTCAGCCATCTGTTCCGGGTCGCCGCCGGCCTCGACTCCATGCTTCTCGGCGAGGCGGAAATTCTCGGCCAGCTTCGCTCCGCGTACGGACGGGCCCTCGAACACGGCACCACCGGCCCTATCCTGAACCGCGCCTTTCAGGGCGCGCTCGAAGTAGGGAAGCGCGTCCGCTCCGAAACCGAAGTCGGCGCGCGTCCGATGTCCGTCGCGCTGGCTGGCGTGAAGCTTGCCGAGCGCGTCTTCGGCACGCTTAAAGGCCACTCCGCCCTGATCTTGGGCGCCGGGGCGGTCGCCGAACAGGTCGTCGACCACCTTCGGAGCCGCGGCATCGGGACGCTTCGCGTCGTGAACCGCTCGCATGAACGCGCCGTTGAACTCGCCGGGCGCATGGGCGGGGAAGCGGTGGCGTGGGAATCTCTTGAAAGTGTCCTCGGCTCGCCGGATATCATCGTCACGTCGGTCGGTGGCGTCGATCCTGTCCTGACGCGCGAAATGCTCGAACGCGCCCTTGCCTCCCGCGCTGGCCGCCCTGTTTTCGTCGTCGATCTCGGCGTCCCGCGCAACGTCGCTCCCGATGCCGCGGGCCTCTACAATCTCTATCTCTACAATATCGACGACCTCGGCGAGATCGTGGAGCAGAACAAGCGCGCGCGCGAAGCCGAAATTCCCCGGGCCGAAGCCATCATCACCGAGCATCTCGCGAAATTCGAAGGCTGGCGCGCCGGGGTTGAGGCAAGCTCCATTGTGGACGACATCCGCGGCCGCTTCCGCAAGGAGCGCGAGATTCTCCTTCGCGAACGCCTCGCCGAAATGAAGGACGTTTCGCCCGAGGAGCGCCAGCGCCTTACAAGCATCACCGAGGAACTGATCGAGCGCGTCCTCGACCGGCCTTCTCAGCGGCTTCGGGCCGGCGCCGGTATGCGCGGGCGTCTCGGCGCGATAGAAGCCATACGCCACCTCTTTGGCCTCGATGAACCTGCGGACCAGACCGGCGGCCGCGCGTCCCAACGCGAGGACAAGGAGTGACGCGGCTGCGCATCGGCACCCGCGGCAGCCGGCTCGCGCTCTGGCAATCGAATCACATCGCGGAGCGCCTCACGCAGTTGCACGGCGTCGAAACCGAGATCGTCCGCATCCGTACCTCGGGGGACCGCCTCCAGTCTGCTTCCGTCGCGCAATTCAACCAGGCGATCGCAGCCCAGGGAACGAAGGGGATTTTCATCAAAGAGATCGAAGACGCCCTCCTGGCCGGCAGGGTGGACCTCGCCGTTCACAGCATGAAGGATGTGCCGACCGAAACGCCCGCCGGCCTCGCGTTTCCGGCGATCACCCGCCGCGAAGACCCGCGCGACTGCCTGATCTCGCGCGAAGGACGCACGCTCGAAACTCTTTCCGCCGGCGCGCGCGTGGGCACCAGCAGCCTTCGCCGCCAGGCCCAGCTCCGGCGTCATCGGCCCGATCTGGATGTGGTCGACTTGCGCGGCAACGTCGATACGCGCGTGAAGAAGTTCGAAAATGGCGAATGCGACGCGATTGTTCTCGCCGTCGCCGGTGTAAATCGCCTGGGTTTGACCGGTAAAATCACGCAGCTCCTGGACGAGGACGTGATGCTTCCGGCGGTCGGCCAAGGCGCTCTCTCGATCGAAACGCGTTTGGACGATGCGCAGACCGCGGGGTTCATTGCGATTCTCGATGACCCCGAAACGCGGGCGTGCGTCACTGCGGAACGGGCTTTGCTTCATACCCTCCAGGGCGGCTGCCAGGTGCCGCTCGGCGCGCTCGCGCGGCTGCGCGGCGGCGATCTTCATCTCGAGGCCGCCGTGTTCTCCGCGGCCGGTTCGGAGTGCGTGCGCTGTTCCGAAAATGGCCGCCCGGAAGAAGCTCAGGCGATTGGCACCCGTCTGGGCAGGGCCCTGATCGAATCGGGTGCGGGCAGAATCCTGCGCCTCGCGGGTCGCTCCGTGGGCCAGGGGCCATGAACGCGCCGCGGTGACCGCGTCTTGCAGAATCCCATGATGGATGTCCAACCACTGGCAGGGAAGCGCATTGTCGTCACCCGCGCGCCCGAACAGGCGCGCACGCTGATCCACGCCCTCGAATCGCTTGGTGCCGAGGTCATTTCACTTCCGGCCGTGGCCTTTGCCCCGCCCGAGAATTGGCAGAAGGTCGACGAGCAGCTTCGCCGCCTTGGCTCGTTCGATGCGATTCTTTTTCTCAGCAGGAACGCGGTAGAATATATTTTTGATCGTTGCGCTCAACTCGGCATAAAGTGTGAAATGTTGCAGTCGTCCAATCGGCTCGTGGCCGCGGTCGGCCCCGGGACCGCCGGGGCGCTCGCTGAAAAAGGACTGCGCGTGGATTACGTCGCGAAAAACAACACGGGTGAAGCCCTGGCTGCGGAGCTCCGGCAATCCCTTGCGGGCCGGCGTGTGCTGCTTCCGCGGAGCGACCGCGGCGACGATCGTGTCCCCGCCGCACTGCGCGGAGCCGGTGCCGACGTAACGGACGTGATCGCCTATCGAACGATGGCACCCGCCTTGCTCGACCCAGCTGTCCTCGCCCGCATTCGCCGCTCCGAAGTGGATGCGATCGTCTTTGCCAGCCCGTCGGCTTTCCAGAATCTGCGGGATGTCATCGGTGCCGCGGAGCTCGCAAATCTTTCGGCGCGCGTTCAGTTCGCTGCCATTGGTCCCACCACGGCGCGCACAATCCGCGACTCGGGCGCGCGTGTTGAGATTCGAGCGGAGGAAGCGTCCGCAGAAGCCCTGGCTGGCGCAATCGCAAAGCATTTTCAGGGGCGATCGGCCACTGTGAGGCACTCATGACCTTCCCGATCCACCGCCCTCGCCGCCTGCGCCGCTCGGAAGCGCTCCGTGGGTTCGTTCGCGAGACGCGCCTCTCGACCGAAGGCTTCGTCTACCCGATGTTCGCTTGCCCCGGCGCGAAAGTCCGCATGGAAGTCAGCTCGATGCCCGGGATCTACCAGCAATCACCCGATCAAATCGTCGAGGAGTGCCGCGAAGTCGCGGACCTCGGAATCCCCGCGGTGATTCTGTTCGGCCTGCCGGAAAAGAAAGACGAAACCGGCTCGGAGGCCGCCGATCCCAACGCCGCTGTCCAACGCTCGATCGACGCAATCCGCAAGGCAAAACTGGATCTGCTCGTCCTCACCGATGTCTGCCTCTGCGAATACACGAGCCACGGCCATTGCGGCGTTATTGAGGGCGGGGAAGTCCTGAATGACCCGAGCATCGTGCTCCTGGCTGAAGCCGCGCTGTCCCACGCACGAGCGGGCGCCGATATCGTCGCCCCTTCGGACATGATGGACGGCCGCGTTGGCGCCATACGCGCCAAGCTCGACCAGCACGGCTTTCAGGATGTGGCGATTCTTTCCTATGCGGCCAAATACTGTTCCGCTTTTTACGGCCCCTTCCGTGAGGCCGCGCAGTCCGCGCCGCAGTTCGGTGATCGCCGCAGCTATCAGATGGATCCCGCCAACGCCCGCGAAGCCCTCCGCGAAGTCGCCCTCGACCTGGAAGAAGGCGCGGACATCATTATGGTGAAGCCCGCGCTGCCGTATCTCGACGTCATCCAGAGAGTGCGTGAGCGCTTCGACGTTCCCGTTGCCGCCTACAATGTCAGCGCAGAGTTCTCGATGGTAAAAGCTGCCGCGCAAAAAGGCTGGATCGACGAACAGCGCATCGTCCTCGAGATTCTGACGGGAATTCAGCGCGCCGGCGCCTCGATTGTCCTGACCTACCACGCCAAGGATGTCGTCCGCTGGTTGGAGCACTGCTAGCGCACTCGCGGCGTTTCTTCGTAGAAGCGTCCGTCCTGGCACGCTCAGTAGGGGCACGGCATGCCGTGCCCGGCGCAATTCCTTGGCGATGCGCCAGCTTCTTGTGTATCGGGCCCGAGCGCCGCGCCGTCATTCTGAGGCCCGCACTTTGGGCCGAAGAATCCCTCTTCGGCTTTCGCAAACTTCGCATGAATGCTTGCACTATCCTCCACTCATAATATGATCCCAACGTGACGTTCAATTCCCGCTCCGCCGCTCTCTTCGACCGCGCGCAGAAAATTCTCGTGGGCGGCGTCAACAGCCCCGTCCGCGCATTTCGCGCCGTCGGCGGCGAGCCGCTCATTATCGAACGCGCCCACGGCGCCCGCCTGGTTGACGTCGATGGCCGCGAATTCATCGACTACGTCTGCTCCTGGGGCGCGCTCATCCTTGGCCATGCCGACCCCGACGTCGTTGCCGCAATCGCCGATCAGGCCGCCCGCGGTACGAGCTACGGAATGACGTGCCCGCTCGAAATCGAACTCGGTGAACGCATCGCGCGCGCTGTTCCGTCAATCGAACGCATTCGCTTCGTCAGCTCGGGCACCGAAGCTGCCATGTCTGCCGTCCGCCTCGCCCGCGGATTCACGAAGCGCGACCTGATCCTGAAGTTCGAGGGCGGCTATCACGGCCACGCGGACAGCTTCCTGGTGGAAGCCGGCTCCGGACTTGCTACCCTCGGCATTTCGTCGAGCCCCGGCGTCCCTGCCGCGCTGGCTGCCCTCACCCTCAACGCGCCCTACAACGATGTCTCCGCCGTCGAACGCATCTTCGAGAAACACGCGGGCAAGATTGCGGCCGTCACCGTTGAACCGGTCGCCGCCAACATGGGTGTCGTTTCTCCGTCGCCCGATTTCCTCTCGTCGCTCCGCCGCATCACCGAACGCGCCGGTGCCCTCCTGATCTTCGACGAGGTCATCACTGGTTTTCGCCTCGCATACGGCGGCGCGCAGTCGCTCTTCGCAATTCGTCCGGACATCACGGTTTTGGGAAAGATCATTGGTGGGGGACTGCCGGTTGCGGCTTACGGTGGCCGCCGTGAGATCATGGATTTGATTGCGCCGCTGGGCCCGGTCTATCAGGCGGGAACCCTGTCCGGCAATCCTCTCGCGATGCGTGCCGGGCTGGCCACCCTCGCAAAGATCGAGACAAGCGGCTTCTACGATGTGCTCGACCGCCAGGCGCAACGGCTCGCGAACGGTCTGCGCGAAGCTCTGCGCGAATCGGGGGTGCCAGGCCAGGTGAATGCCGCGGGCTCGCTCCTCACACTGTTCTTTGCTGGCGGCCCAGTTTCCGACTATGACGGCGCTAAAGACTCGGATACGTCACGGTTTGCCGCCTTCTTTCGTGAGATGCTGTCCCGGGGGGTCTTTCTTCCACCATCGCAGTTCGAGGCGCTCTTCGTCTCCGCCGCCCACACCGACGCCGACATCGACCGCACCCTCGCCGCCGCCCGCGAGAGCCTGCAAGCCGTCGCGCACCCACAATAGAAGACACAACAGAAGGGAACTCGCCCGCCAGGAGGGGAGAACCCCCGAGAACCTTTCCCGGCCCAAGCCCAGGGGCCCCTAGGTACCATTGGAAGGAAGTCCTCTTCCCTTGCCTTGCCCCGCAGGACGCGTCGAGTCCGACAATCGGAAATTTAACTTATTGACAACAGGACACTTAACTGTACATACGGTCATGGTACGCCTGTTGCTCTCTCCAGCTTGGCAAGACAAAAGGAGCTACGACCCCCCTTCCATGGTCCTCGCCATCACTATACTTCTATTGCACTTAGCACCAGCAGCCGACATTCGGGCCGGCGCCGATGTTTCCGCTGCGATCCAACCCGTCGGCGCGAACGCAACGGAAACGACCACAGCCTCGACCAGCACGCCTTCCAGCCACGGCGTTGAGCTACGTTCCATATCGGACTCTGCAACGACAACCGACCTTGCCAACGCATCAGCGAGCGCACAATCGTTCTCGAACATCCGCATTCCGGATCCGCAGCCGGCCCAGCCGCTGCGCTTGATTCCCGTGGAGAACATGCCCTCCCGCCGAAACTGGTTGATTCTGTCCGTCGTCCAGCACGGTGCCGCAACCTTTGACGCTTACACAACCCGTCAAGCGATCGCGGCAGGTGCACGCGAAGATGACCCTCTGATCCGCCCGTTCGCTCACTCGCCAGCCATCTACTTCGCGAGCCAGGTCGGCCCGCTCGCTCTCGACTACGCGGCGCGCCGCATGCAGCGCAGCCAGCACGCATTCCTGCGCCGGTCCTGGTGGCTCCCGCAGTCCGCCAGCACCGGCCTCTTCATCCTTTCCGGCATCCACAACACCCGCGTCTCCCCACACCCCTAGTTCTCGCCCCCTCGATAGGCGACATAATATTCATTCGCGGAAGTCAATAGTCGTACGTGGTCGGGGGCGACGGGCGCGTTCCCTGCGGCGCGTTCCCTGTGTGAGCGCGGGGGGCGCGCCTCGCGGACGGTATGCTTATGCTAGCGGCGAGCGGCGTAGCCCGCAGCGGCACCCACTAAGAACCACAGCGCGTTGCGGCGGAGGCGCCGCAGAAAGCTGCCTCCTTTGGCGGCGGTGACGGCGGCGTCGCGTTCGCGCGTGAGGGCGGCGATTTTAGCGGCGTCGTCGGAGGCGTTCTGCTTGGCGGTGGCGAGTTGGGCCTGACAGGCGCGGCAGTCCTGCACATAGTCATAAAGCGGTTTGAGGTCGGCGGCAGGCAACTGCGCGACCGGCTCCGAAGGGAAGGCGTTGGCGGTCGTGGTGTTGGCGGCTGGCGTTTGGGTCGCGGGGGTGCCAGGAGGCAGCGAGGATTGCCCAGTGATTTCGGCAGGCAGTCCAGTTCCCTGCTGAGGGGGTATCTTGGCGGCGCTGCCGGCTTGGGCGAGGGTAATGGGCTGGGGGAGCGAAAGGTAATTGGGTAGGTCGCGGACGATCTGCGTAGGGGTTTGCGTTGCGCGCTTGAGCCGGTCGATTTGGGCGAGGGTGGCGGTGAGGGCCGTGTCGCGGGCGCGCTCGCGTGCGTCGGCGGCGTCCAGGATCTGCTTCTGCGTGGCTAGCGTGGACTGCAGAAGTTGTTCGTCGGCGCGCGAAGACAGCCAGGCGTGGACAGCCATCGCTGCGACGACCAGCGCGGCGAGGAATGCGACGATTTCGATTGTGCGGCGCATGGGAGGTGTAGGCTTGCGGCGGTGTGACTAAGTGGCTCCTTCCGACAAAGATCCGAATGCGGTTGTGACACACCGTTCGGCGGGCGTCTCCGCCGGCGAGGTGCAAGGCGAATACTTGCTGCGACAGAACCTGCGCAAAGGTAGGCGTCCGGCAGACTCCCTCGGGACGCGAGCAACGCCTCGCGGAGATTAGCGCGAGGCGCTGTCAACGCGACCCCCTGCTTCGCCCGGGCGATTGTCGGCGTGTGACCGGCTGCGCCGGGACCGTCGCCGCCCGCGACATTCACGGCGAATACTTGCTGCGACAGAAGCAGCGCATAGGCAAATGCTAGTGCATCGCTGTCGTCGAGTTTTTCCGCGCGTCGCGTCGCCGCCGCAGGTGGCTGGCGGCAGCGTAACGCGGCAAACGACAAACGCCAGACATGCTGATCGAGAAGCTGCGCATAGGTAAGCGCTGCGCGCGTCGTTCGTATCAGATTTCGGCGGCGCGCTGGTGCCCGATCGATTTCGCGCGACCGGCGCCGTAACACGAGGCCGCTGATCCACGACATGCTGCGAGAAAAGCTGCGCAAAGGTGTGCGCTACGTGCGCTGCCTACTGAGTCGCGCTGGAAGCGCCGACCCCCGAGGCTCGAACGTCGTGCGCGGCGTCGCGAGCGGGCGGGCTGAGGTCAGGTGTCCGTGACACTGCTTTGCCCGCGTTCCGAGCCGCAAATTCCACTATAGGCTGCGAGAGGGGCGGCGCAGAGGTAAGCGCTCTGCGCATCGTATTACGAGAAACTCATCGCGCGTTCGCCATCTTCACCGGAGGTCGCCGAAGTTGGTGAGGCTGCGCGTCATGGGGAGTCCGAGGGCGCGCTTCCAGCGCCAGCGCGCGGGCGAGGTCCACCAGGCGCGGAAATCGGCGAGGAACCAGATCAATTGAGTGTCATCCGTCTTCACGATGTTTCCAATTTTCGCTGACGCGCCGAAGAGCTGAAGAGAGATCCCTGCTCGTGTTACTCGCTCGGGATGACGATCCTCGCCGGATCGTCATTTGTAATGCGCGAGGCGGGCGAGGACTTCGGCGGCGTAGTCGGGATTCGCGCCGCCGTTCCAAAGCTCGAGCGCGTGATCGATGTTCCCTGCTGCGGCGGAGATTCTGGACGCGAGGACGGCGCAGCCGATATCGAGGCCGGTCGCCGCGTCGCACAGCGCACTGAGGAATTTGCCCGTGAAGCCGTGCTCGCGCGCAACCTGTCCCATCACCTGCATCAATCCCCAGGAGATCGAACGTGCCACTTCTTCGGTCGGCGGCAGGCCGAGCGGCGCGACGTAGCGCGTGCGGAACGCGGGCTCGTAGCGGATCGCGTGCGCGTCCCAGGCGGATTCCTGTTCGACAACCGCGCAGACGAGCGCGGCGTCGAGCGCGTGTTTTGACGCAGCGGCGCGAGCGAGCGCGATGAGATCGGGTGTGGGGGACATTGCGTTTGCAGCGGGCGACGGAGTGCGAGAGAACCGCGAAGGACGCTCGAAAAGCGAGAGCGAAGAGAGATCCTTCGACTCCGTGTCCGCACGTCCCGCAAGAGCGGGACGGAAAAACTACGTGCGGCCACGCCGCTCAGGATGACGGCGCTGAGAGGAAAGAAGCGAAACTTTCCACAATAGTTTGCGGCAGAGGGGCGCGGGCGGAGATGAGTTCGTGCCCCGCGCCTTCCACGGGCACGAGAAGCGTGCGCGCCGGGATGAGTTTCAGCGCGGCGGTCATTTCGTCGATGGTGCCGAAGGCGTCGCGCGTGCCGTGGACGAACAGCGCTGGAGTGCGAATGGCCGAGAAGTGAGCCGTGCGCACATTTGCCGGGTCTTTCGGCGGATGAAGCGGATACGAGAGCAGGAGCAGCGCGTCGGCCAGTCCGGGTTCGGAAGCCGCCAACATCGATCCTTGCCGCCCGCCATACGAATGGCCGCCCAGGAAGACGCGACCTGGAACTTGTCGCCTGATTGCTTCCACCGCGCGACGCAGCCCCTGCTGGTCACGTTCGGCGCTGCCGCGCGGCGGCGGTCCGTGCGGCCGCAATTGTCGGAACAGCAGATCGCAGCGGAGAACGGTCAACCCGGATTCGCAGAAAGCCGTCGCAAGGGCCACGAGTAGCGGCGAGTTGCAGTTCGCCCCGGCGCCGTGGGTCAGAACGAGCGCGTCGCTCGGAGAGTTTTCCGGAACGTGAAGATAGCCGCGAACTCGCGGCCCGTCGGATGGCGCATCTTCGAATCGTTCGTTGCTGGCCATCGGTCGCCGCGACAGAGTCGGCGACATTATCCTCACACAGAGAGAGTTGGCCGCAAAGAAGGAAGCTGAAGAGAGATCCCTCGCTCCGCCTGCCCGCTGGGCTGGCGGCTCGGGATGACAGCGCGCGGCGGTCAGTTCCATCGTGTTCAGTCCTGGCATATGATCCACGGCATGAAAAAGCGCGTACACGAGATGATCGCTCTTCTCGTGCTGCTGGCCGGCGCAAGCCTGCTGGCGCGCGGAAATGCCAACCAATCTGGCACAGGGCCGTTCACGCTACAAGGGCGTATCAATACAACAAACCCGCACGACGGCAAAACCTACCCGTTCAAGTCGGGGAGGATCTACCTGCTCTACTGCGGGCCGGTGAACTCGCTGAGCGGCGATCCGTGCCTCGCCTTTTCGAAGGGCGCCGTGAAAGAACTGAAACCGGAGGCCAAGGCGACGACGAAGAACAAGGCACAAATCATGAAGGAACCCGCCGACCAGAGGGAGGACGATTACGCGCAGTACTACCTCGAGGCTGTCGAGCGAGGACTGAAGGCGGCGTCCGACGAAACTGCGAAACACGGCATGGGCTGGAGGATGATCACGGTCAGCGTGGCGGAAGACGGGCGGTGGTCGCAAAGCGGATTGCGCGTCGGGGATTACAAAATTATCGCGCGCGGCAAACTCGGCGCGTTCGATGCCGAGTGGGAGAGCATCGAGTTGCGATTCGACCACGAAGGTACAGCTACAGTCGATCTCGGGAAACCGAAGGCCGTGCGTGCGATCGAGTGACCCCTTAGTCGTGAGGGCCGTCGCGGCCGTTGAGGTCGACCCAGCGGATCGGTGGGAGCGGCGAGCGTTCAATTCCCTGCTGCTCGCACAGTCTTTCCAAGCGCTCATAGATGTGCGGGAGGTGGTTCGTCGCCATGTCGTGAACGAAGGCGCGCGTCAGTTCGTCGTTGCGGATGCGTCGGTAGAGCCAGCGGACAAAGAGCGCGAGTTGGACGATGGACGAGAACGCGAGCGTCCACCAGTGCGGATTGGCAAATGGGTGCATGTAAGAGAGTGGCTAGTGATTAGTGGGACAAGAGAGATCCCTCGCTTGCGCCCCGCGCCCGCGATAGCCGCGGGAAAAACGAAGACGCGGGACTCCGCTCGGGATGACAGCATTGCTTGATTGACGGGCGAAGCGGTTATCAGCCCGGGAGCGCCAATCTCCGATTGGCGGCAAAAGCGCCATTCAGGAGAATGGCGATCCCAGGAATGGCTGTGCCGCCGGGCGAATCAGCCGAAGAGCGAGGCGATGCTGGAGCCGAGACCGAAGAGGCCGCCGAGACCGCTGCTGGAGCTGCCGGAGGCGCGCTGGCGGACGCTGAGGAGTTCCGCCGGGACGCCCATCGCTTTGCCGAGCAGGTTGGTGTCGATGCCGTAGGTTTGGCCGAGCGCGTTGAGGCCGGCGAGCTGCTCCTGCAACTGGCGGTTGGCGAACGAAATCTGATTCTGCTGCGTCTGGCTGGCGTCGGTTTGCGCCTGCTCGCGGCCAAGCTGCGCGGTGAGGTCACCGTAGCCGGCGGAGTTGTTCGTCGCGGCCATGCGATTGGCGGCGCGCTGGCGGAGCGCGTCGAAGGCGGTATTGGAGGCGCCGAGGCTCTGCTGCGTGATCGCGGACTGCTGCTGCGGCGTGTAGCCCTGACTGTTGAGCAGGCTCGTGATCGTCGGCATCATCAGGGAGCGGTCCTGCTGGCCCTGCTGATCGGATTGCGAGATGAGCTGGTTCTGCTGCGCGAGCTGCTGGTCGGTGAGCGCGCGCGTGGTGTTTTGTGCTCCGCGGGACATGGGACCTCCGTGTGGCGTGATTTTGTAGTGGTGAGTAGCGATGAGTGGCGAGTGGCTGGTGGCGAGTGACTAGAACGGCCAGCGTCGTGGCGAGGCGCGTTTTTAGACTAATCACTCGCCACTAATCACCCGCCACGAGGTTTCTTCGGGCGCGAGGCAACGCAGCGAATCCAGCCGATGAGCGGGCCGCGGTGCGCGCAGGTGGCTCGCGACGGCGGCGGGCCGGGCGTGAGCGTCAGCGGCGCGGGGACGACGGCCACGGCCTGGTTCGATGGCACGCTTTCGACTCCGGCGAGGACGGCGGTCGCCTGATAACAGTAGGTGCCGGGAAGAACCGCCGAGTCGAGGTATGTCGTGGCGGCGACGGGCGCGGTGTTCAATTTCGCGAACGTGCCCGAGCACGCCGACGAGCGGTAGATGTTGTAGGTGAGCGACGGATTCGCGGCCGCATCGGCACTGGCGGTCCACGTGAGCGCGACGTTGTGCGTTTGCGCGCGGGCGGGCGCGGCGGTAACGGCGAGCGCGACAAACACGAGAGTGGGGGCAAGCTTCATCGAGATTTCTCGACGGAAGGACAGGAGGATAGGCGATACAATCAGATTGTTCACAAATGGCGCTGCGAAGATAATCAGCATTCGCAATATGCCCGACATGAAGAATCTGGAAGCATTATGGAACGCCGTTACGAACCGGCTTGGTCACTGTCATCCGTCGTGGAAGGAAGAGATTGCCAGCCTCGGTCAGGTTGCGGCGGCTGAGCGGCGTGAGGCAGGCTGTACATGGAGTGACGCCGAGGTGTTTGAGGCCCTGCTACTGGCTGTGCTTAGCAGCAACACGGACTGGAGCAAGATCGAGGGTATCAAGCCGAAGCTCCGCGAAGAGTTCTCGGGCTTTAGCTTGGAACAGTTCGCGAAGACGGACGCAGGCGACATAACAACCAAGTACGTCCCGTGGTTTAGAGAAAATCGCGCTGGTTCACAAGCCCCTCAAGGGCGCCTTGATAGCTCTGGCGAAGACGGCACGAATCCTGCAGGGATGGTCGGTCCTTCATGGTTCGGCGGAGAACTATTTTGTCGAGGTCATCAGGTCTGTCGGCGGCGACCCAAAGCGCGCGGCGCTCGAACTCGGCCGCGTGGGTGGCGACTGGAAGCTTCCTGGTTTCGGAGTCCCGATTGCCGCGGAGGCCCTCCGTAACCTGGGTTTCGATTTGAGCAAACCGGACAGGCACGTGTGTCGTGCCGTGGGGTCATTCGGTCTCGTCGAATTTCGCAGATGGACCGACCGCTCGGGCACTAAGGCACCCAGTCCGCGCATAGAAGAGATGATGAAAGTGATGGCAGCTGTCGAGTCGTTTGCGCGAGGTGTCGGAGTAAGAGCAACTTTCCTCGACAACGCAATCTGGCTGCTCTGTGCTCGGAGTGGCTGTCACCTAACAAACGAAGAGCTTTCAGCCTTGGCTTTGCCTAGCTGAGTCGCGGAGGCGGCGGCAGTAGGGCGTCCAGGCATCGTCGCGGATCCAGCCGAGCGTTTCCAAGCGGCGGCCGAAGCGGCGCGCGATCGGCGGCGGGAGCCAAGCGTGTGCGTCGTCGAGGCCGCGCGCGAGAAGATCGCGTTCGCCCGCGCGATGCAGCGCGAGCAGATGCGCGTAGCGTTCGCGCGGCCCTGACTTTTCGGGGCGGCGATTCCCTTCCCCTTCGCGTTCAACCAACAGGTACATCTCGCACGTGAGCCGCGCGAGCGACGCCATCACGGCGCGGCCGTCGTCATCCTCGACGACGAGCTTGGAGATGAAGATCGGGTCGGCGAGATCCGGGAACCCGTAGTCGAAACCCTGGCTCGCGTGCATGCGACGCAGTGCGTCGAGATCGGCGGGCGTGTATTCGCGGACGAGCACGGAGGCAGTGGCGCGATCCTAGTTTGGAGCGAGGCCGACTACGAGAGATCCCGCGCTCCCGATGGTCGCTCGGGATGACAATCCTGATCGGATTGTCAAAATACGCGGTGGCGGAGGAGCGGGTGGACGCGCGCGACGGCTTCGGCGGCGTCGAATGTGGTGGCGCCGGGCGGGACGCCATGCGGCGCGAGCGCGGCCTGCGCGGCGTCCGAAATCGGCTTCTGCGCGAGAGGATGCGGCAGCGGCTCGAACGCGGCGTCGTCCTCGAGCGAAAGGTGCACGCCTTCGTCGGCCTCGATGAGGACGAGGACGTGGGTCGCCTCATTTGGTTGCGCATCGCCGCCAAGCGCGAGCCAGTGCGAATTCGCGAAGCGCGAGGCGTGGCGCTGCCAGTCGCCGAGCGTCGTCATGTAGTAGGCTTTGCCGGTCATTTGAGTTGTTGCTTAAATTGCGGATCGATTTCGACCTAGTAGCCGGCGGTCTTGGCGTCGACCGGCGCCGCAGAAATTCGCCCCGACAAGTCGGGCCACTACCCGTAGAACCGCTGCCCGAGGCGATCCGCACTCCACAAAACGGAGTGCCGTCACGTATGATGTGAGCGTCTCGACGGGGCCGATGCGAGGTTCGGACAAGGCCATGGGAGAAGCCATGATCGAAAAAGAGATCGAGATCAAGATGGCGGACGGAACGTGCGACGCCGTGCTCTATCACGCCGAAGACGGGCACAAGCGCCCGGGCGCGATTCATCTGCCGGACATCGTCGGGATTCGGCCGTCGCACCGGGCGATGGCGCGGCGGCTGGCCGAGCAGGGCTACACGGTGCTGCTGCCGAACCCGTTCTATCGCACGGCGCTGACGCCGGTCTTCGGCTTCGAGCCGAAGTTTCCCGAAGAGCGCACGATGAAGCGCATGGGCGAACTGGCCGGCCCGTTGACGCCGGAAGCGATGGCGCTCGATGCGGCGAGCTACGTCAATTTCCTCGCGGTGCAGGATTCGGTCAGCGGCGCGACGATGGGCGTGGTTGGCTACTGCTTCACGGGCGCGATGGCGCTGCGCTTCGCGGCGGCGCGGCCGGATCGGATTGGCGCGGTCGCGTCGTTCCACGGCGGCGGACTTTTCACGGACAAGCCCACGAGTCCGCATCTCGTCCTGCCGCACATCCCGATTTCGGACGGACCGCGGCTCTATTTCGGCCACGCGGTCAAGGACCAGTTCATGCCGCAAGAAGCGATCGATAAATTCAACGCGGCGCTCGCAGCCTGGGGCGGGAAATACGAAAGCGAAATGTACGAGGGCGCGCTGCACGGCTGGACCGTGCCGGATAGCCCCGTCTACAACAAGCCGCAGGCCGAGCGCGCGTTCGGGAAGCTGACGGAATTGTTTGCCGCGACACTGAAGTGACGATCTGACGAGGATCGTCATCCCGAGCGAATCCGCGGCGGCGGATGAGCAAGGGCTCTCTCTTCGGCTCACGTGATGGCCAGGCTTTCAGACAAAGAGAGATTCCTCGGCCAAAACCCGGCCTCGGAATGACAGGTTGCTTGCAGAGTGCGTGAAGCCAAGCATCGGGTCCTAGCCATGTTTCGACCGCGCTAATCGCATGCGAACGTATTATGTGTACATCCTGGCGGGTTCATCCGCCGTCTTATATACGGGTGTTACCAACGACCTTCGGCATCGCGTTGCCCAACATCGCCGCAAACATATCCCGGGCTTCACGAAGAAATACAATGTCACGAAACTCGTTTACTTTGAGCGGTTCGGACACATTCGTATGGCCATCGCGCGCGAGAAGCAGATCAAGGCATGGACGCGCGAACGCCGCATCGCTCTGATCGAATCCACGAATCCGAAATGGGTAGACCTGAGCGCCGATTGGGTGTCGAGGCCGCTGCCTGATTGAGTGCTTCGGCGTGACAATTGGTAGGTTCGGTTCAATGCTTGGCTGGTCTCGCTCAACAAGCAACCTGTCATTCCGAGGCCTAGTGTTGGCCGAGGAATCTCTCTTCGAGTTATCGCGTCGCAGGAGGCGAAATCCGAAGAGAGCCCGTTCACGAACTGAACGTGTAAAGTGCGTCAGGATGGTCGCGGCGAAGCGGCTGGCGAAGGACTGGTACGTGGGCGCACAGCTCACCGTGCGAGAGAGGTAAGGTTTGCTAGCGCGAATAGTTGCCGTTGGCGCGCCGTATGTGGCGCGCGAGGAAGAACAGGAGAATAGCGGGCGCGGCGACAAAGACACAGAGAACGACATATGTTTCTCGACCCAGCCGATGGTAGAGTCCATCCGTCACTACAAGCGCGATGCCGCCGTAAATCGCTAACGCGTAATCCCACCAGGGCCAGATCAAACCAATTTGATTGCGGAAGCCGGTTCGTCGTTCGCGATTGATATTGGCGAGCACCAACATGCCAACCGCGAAAAGAATGCCGGTAAGCAGTGCCCTAAACCATTCGGCTTGTGCATCTGTATCCACGCCAACTTCCTCCGCGCCCCAACGTTAGCTCCGGCGAGCCGGGGAGTCAATCCTGCCAATCACGCTTCATGAACTGAACGTGTAGTTGTGCGTCAAGATCGTTGCGGCGAAACGACCGGCGAAGAATTCGTGCGTGGGGGCGCAGCTTACCGTCACTTTCTTTCCTTCTTCGACGATCACCTCGATTTTAGAGAGCGTAACGCGGCCAAATCGGCCCACCAGAATGTCGCACATGCAGAGGCGCTCGGCGCGCATCGGCGAGCCGTCGGCGAGCGTGAAGATGTGGTGCGGCGTGACGTCGATCGACTCTGCGTTCGAGAAGTGCAGGCGGAGGAACGTGTCCGCGCCGCGGACTTCGAGGCGCACGATGCGCGTCCACGCCTCGCTGTTCTCTCCACTCGCGCGGCCCAAACCGAGCGCCCCGGCCGCGGGAGACGGGCAGCGCAGATGCTCGCCGACTGTGCACGTTTCGATTGCGACGGTGCCGCGCTCCTTCGTCAGGACGACCGTACCCGCGCGCAGGCAGCTTCCGCTGCCGCCGCCCGAGCCGCCGCCGGTGCCACTGGTGGTGGTCGCGGCGGCGACGGCGCCCTGCGAGAGCGGGACGCGTCCCTGGAGCGCCTGCTGCTGCGCGGCGGAGTTCGTCTTCGCGGACTGCGCGTAGCCGGGCGTCCCTGCCCCGCCCGCCACCCAGACGATCGCGCCGGCGACGTCGTCCCAGCACGGGTAGAAATAGTAAGTCGTGCCGGCGGTCAGGCCGCTGACGGCGACGGAACTGTTGGGCACGGCGGTCGTGGTGCCGTCCGCGCGGTAGATGGTGAGGCCTGACCAACTCCAGGTGATGCTCGACGTGGTCGAGACGTAGGTGAACGCGCCGGACCACGTCGGCGGCACCGAGCCTTTCATCAGGACGCCCGATTTCGTGGGGTCGATCTGCCCCGCCGTGAGCGCGCCGGAGACCACGCGGGCGTAGTTCGTGCCGTCGGTGATCTGGTCGTCGAGGCTCCAACCCTGGTTCGGGCCGAGCGATGCGCCGGCGAGACGCGTCAGCGCCTCGTATAGCTGCGGGTTCGTCTTTCGCAGCGCCTCGATTTGGGGAACGGTGAGCATTTGTTTTCAGCCACAGAGACGCAGAGGCACGGAGATTGACTTGTGACTCGTTGAATGGTTTGTAGCGGCAGGTTCAGCGGTGACGCGGCGCTAGGCCTTCGGCTTCACGATGCTGCCGGAATCCGTGCCCGTGAGGCGAGAAAGGATCGCTTCGACCCACGCAGGGGTCTGGAAAACGCCGAAAACCCAGAGGAGAGGCCAAACCGCCGCCGTGAAAATCAACCCGGCGATAAGGCTAAGCCCGAGAAGTTCGAAGAAGGTTGTCATAGCAAGTCACTGATACAGGAAAATCAGAAACTCCAGTCCCGTAAAGCTGACCACCAGAAACCATGACAAGAATATCATAGTCAATTCCCGCCGCGGACGATGGCGAAGGGGTCGGGCTTGGCCCAGGGGACGAGCTTGGTGAGCGAGAACCAGGAGCCGGGGGCGCCCGGGGAGTTTGTGCCGAACTGATAGGACACGCGCTCGGCGAGCACGTTGGTGAACTGCTCCATGTCGCGGGAGGCGGGTGACGCAAGCGTCCAGGCGCCGAGCGAGAGCGCTGAAGCGCTGCCGGGCGCGACGGCCGACAGCGCGAGCGAGCCGGAGCCCTGCACGTAGCCCGTGAGGTAGCCGAAAAGATTGCGCCCGCTCAGGCCGGTGGCGGCGAGAAACGCGGTCGAGTAGAAGGAATTGATGGCCGCGCCGTCGTCGGAGAATGTGCCGGGGGTGAGGGCGTAGATGTTTCCGCTGGAATTATTCGAGCCGAAGAAAATCTGCGCGACGCCGGTGGGCCGCTCGATCAGCCCGCACGAGTTCGCGGAGATCATCCACGGCGCCCATTTGCGCGAACGCTCGGGCGCCGTCAGCATGGCGACGAGCGGGTCGCCGAAGCCCTCGGTGTAATCCAGCATCAGCACCTGGTTCGGCTGCGTGGCCGAGCCCATCGGGACGCCGACGAGAATGCGCTTGTGCTGCACGTCCACCTGCACCCAGATGAGCTGGCCGTATTGCCAGTTGATGGCATCCCACGTGGGCTGAATTTCCTGCGAGAGTTTCACCGGCTCGCTGCCGTCGAAGAGATACAGCCCCGAGCGGCTCGCGATCACGGCCCAGTCCTCGCCGATCCCCACGCCGTGCACCGAAGGCGTGCCGACTTTGTTCGACACTTCCTCGACCTGCCAGAGCGCGGGCTCGTTCACGCCGTCGTTGGCGGTGACGTACATGCTGCGCTCCTTCACGAAGTACAGGTTGTTGCGCAGCGTGAAGGCCGCGCGAATTCCCTGCCCGTTGTTTTCGGCGATGCTCATGATCCCGGTGACGCCGTCGTAGGCTTCGGGCTCTTCGGTTCCGGAGGCGCGCACGAGGGAGGGATTCCGCGCCGCGTTCGTGGGGAAGATTTCGATATTGTCGATGAGGAACGATTCACCGGCCGGCGCGGGCAGGCCGTCGGCGTAGACGCGCAGCGTCAGGTCGATCGGCAGCGAGGTTTGCGGGCCCGCGAGCTCGGCGGTGAACTCCTGGTAGCTGGTGGTGGCCTGCGCCGCAGCGACGGCGACGCCGGGGCCGAGCTGGCCGTGCGTCGCGCTGAAGAGATTGACGCGCAGAGTACCCGCGGTGAGGTTGGCGCTGCGTTTCACGCGCGCGCGCACGGAGTAATCCGTGTTCGTGACGATCAGCGGGTTCCCCGCCGCGTCGGTGAGGGCGTTCTGGAAGATATAGCCGCGTCCGGCGGTCACTCCGTCGGCGGTGACGCGGTAGGCGTCGCCCCAGATGACGTCGCTCGATTCGCGGCTGCCGCCCGGGCCAAAGGTCGGATCGAGTTGCCAGCCGAGCGGGCGGTCGTTGCCGGATGCGTCCCAGCCGCCGTCGAAGGTGAGGTTGCGCCAGTTATCCATCTGCGCGCGCTCGCCCCACCAGAAGAGCCGTTCGGAGTAGGCGATCACGCCGAGCTGTTCGGGCAGCTCGATCTGGCTGGCGAGATAGTCCATGCTGACGCCGGAGAGCAGGATGGCGTCGGTGAAATCGACGGTGAGCGACGTGGTGGTGTTGTCGTCGATGGCCATCGTCGCGGGGACGTGATAGAAGCTCGCGCCGCCCGAGGCCGTGAATGCGATGAGGCGCTGCACGACGTTCGACGGGCCGGTCGGGATGTTCGTCAGATTCACCTTCCAGCCGCCCGCGGCGTTCCACGAGACGGGAGGCGAAGGCTTCGTCCAGTAGCCCTGGCGCGTGACGAACACGACCGCGACCTGATGGACGCCGGGCGAAATGCTGCCGGCGGTGCTCGAGTCGGCTGCCGCGGGGCTTTCGGCGGGGCCGATCTGGCTGACGCGATCGTAGTTCGAGTCGTCGTACTGGCGCGGCAGATCCTGGCCGATGGTGCCGTCGGCGAAGGCCATGTACTCGCGGCCGAAATGCGTGGTGGAGGCGAGATACAGGGCCGGTTTCGCCGCGGCCGGCACGATCAGCGAAAGCGTGCCCGGCGTGGTTTCCTTGTAGAGATTGCCGAGCGAATCGAGGACGAGCAGGCGCTGGACGAGGTTCGTCGTGATGTAGGTTTTCAGGCCGTTGATCAGCGGCGCGCTGGCGAGCGCGGCGTACTGCGAGACGAGGCCAGGGCGCGTGCGCACGCCGCCGGGGAAGAAGTCGATGTCGCCGAGATTCGGCGACATGCCCGGCGGCACGTCGGAGGGGTCGAGCAGCGTGACCCACGTGCCGAAGACGTTGAGCGGCAAGGGCGAGAATGTTTCGATGGACATGGCAAGTAGTGAGTAGTGAATGGTGAGTGGTGAAGAGCGGCGAGTGACTGACAGTCAGGATGACGGCTAATATCTGGTGGATTTGCCGCTGTGGCAGTTCAACGCAAAATCGATCACAACGCGGACCCGGTGGTTGAAGGCTTCCGGCGGGAACTTCCATTCGCTGATCGTATTTTCGACTGGCGGGCGAAGCCACCGATCGACAATAGGACCGCCGCTCTCGAAGGTGACGTTCGCGGGCTTCCCGGTTGAATCAATGTCCATATCGAGGGCGACCGTGCCTTCGATGTGGGCTGCCCTCGCAATCAGAGGATACTTCGGCAAGACCGAGACGCTCGGTTGAAATGGTACGCTGCTCCGCAGAGAAACGGTAGGCGGGGGCGGCGGAGGTAGCTGAGCTTGCCGATAGAGATCGGACGGCTTATCCGGCTCACCGCTGAACAGTTCGTCGTACTTACCCGCAGCAATTTCCTCAAGTAGCGGCGCCTTTGCAGTCAGCGCAGAGGCTTCCTCGTCTCCCGGCATTGGCAAGATCGGCCTATCCAACACACCCGGACCGAGTGGTGCCTCCAGCCGATCGAGAAGCCGCATCGTCCACGAGGTGTGGGCGGGTGTGTTGGGATGCGGATCGAACATATCGCGGTCGAGGATATCGGAACGAATGATCCGGGCTTGCGCCCCGCATTGAACGTGCATGGCGACATCAGCACCGCTAAAGACAACGCAATTCTTGCACCGCTTTAGTTCGCGCTTGAGTTCTTTCTCGGAAATCGTGCACGGATTTGTCGCGCCGAACAGGTCAGCAACAGATTCGGACAAAGTCGCCGAGGCGATCTCTACCTTCGCGGGCGCGGTGCACACGTCGCCGGCGGGAGTGAGCGTGATTCTTTCAACGGAGGTTCCGCTCGCCGCGGGACCCACAAAGAGAAGTTCGTAGAAATCAAACGGCGGGCCCACATCGATGAACGTGTGCCGAGCGAGTACAAAGCGGTCTAGAAGACCTGGGCCAGGTCGTTGCGGTGGCTCGCCCGGCAGGGCGCCACCACACAAGACGAGAACCGCGCAGATGGCCGCGCCGAATCTCATGCGGCGCATGGTACTCGGCAACCTCTGGGCGAAGCAAGCCTTGAGCCACGCCAAGGTGGGGCGCCGGGCGTAGCAGTGCTACGCCCCTACGAAGAAAAACCGGCGACGTTATTGAAGCTTCTTGAAGATGCCGTAGAAGGTGATCGTGTCGGACGAAATTGCGGCGGGATATGCGCCCGCGGCAAGCTCCGGGAACGCGCCGGCGCTCGATCCCTGCTGGAAGATTTTCACCTTGCCGTTGTTCAGCGCGGATCCGGGGTAGAAAACGAAATCGTAGCCGGAAAGGCCGTCCATCCAGGCTGTGCCCTGCACGGGTGCCTGCGTGGCCGCGATGACGGGAAACTGCGAGAGGTCGAGCGTATCGCCGCTGGTCGAATAGTTGCCCGAGGCGGCGACGGTGCCGGCAACGTGGATGCGCTTGCCGTCGTCCCATGTGTCGACGAGCGAAAATGTGAGTGCCATGTGTTCCTCCTGAACGAGTGGCGAGCGGTTCCTCGCTGGTTAGTTAGCGAGTTGTTACCTGCAATGGATGGCCGAGGGGAAAAAGCGTAGCATTGGGCATCGCTTGGCGGGGGAGCATCGCGCTTGGCTCCCTACACTTACCGGAGTCGGAGTGAATCTGTTGCTGATGTATGTCGCGATACGGGAGATTCGGCGGCGAACGCTCCTCGATTCGCCTCGGCAATGAACTTAATTTGTGCGGAGTGAAGCGCCCTTCAAAGGCACTTTCCCGGAACAGTCACCGATAGCCCGCAACCGCCTGATTAACTTAACGCGGGCGTTCAGGGTTGTTCCGGTGATGGTTTCCCAGCTTGCACATTCACTTAGTGCTTGATTAACGCGACCTTTCTATGATTCGCGCAATGTGTTCTCGCAGCGAAACCGCCTACGCCACCGGCCCAGCGTGCGCTATTCCTTCATCCCACGCTGCCAGAGCGCGCACAAGGCGGTGTTGTAAAGCGCAAGCGCGGTCGTAATCTGCCCCAGATGATTGTCGTGGGTCGATAGATAGGCGGCTTTGTGTAGCACGTCCGCGTGCAAATTTCCTTCGGTGGAACAGTCGATGATCACGGCGCCGTCTTTCACGTTGCGCACCAAGTCGGCCTCGGACTGCGCCGGGAATGCGGTCACGATGATGTCGGCGGTCTTGAGATACGCTTCCCGGTCTTCCGGCCGGGTCTGCGGATGGATCATGAGCGCGGTGGCCCCGATCCGCATCAGCATACTTTGCAGCGGAATGCCGATGCGCGGCGAGCTATTGCAGATCGCCACCGTCGGACCGCTCTGCCGGGCATCGCGCGGAAACATGTTCTTGATCTCCCCGTGCTGATGCAGCAGAGTGAGGATCGCTTTTGCCGTGCAGGGCACCACGCCTTCGTACTTCTCTTCTTCGTCGACCGTCTTGATGTTCAGCGCCATGCGGCCGGTGTTCTCGACCGTGAGCCCTTCGATGTCCTTCTCCGGCTGCACCCGCCGCAGAAAATAATCCTCGGTCTTGCCGTACGGCGCCGGGAAGAAGATAAATGTCCCATAGATCTTGTCGTAGACTTGCGCGCCCATCAGCAGCAGTTCCAGGGCGTCGGCGCTGTGCGCTTCCTCGACGCGAAAATCCAGGCCGTGCTGCCGGAACTGCTTCCCCATATAGCTGGCGTACCGACGGGAGCCACGGTCGACTTCCACGTTTGGCAGCCGCGGCATAAACGCCGCGACGCGGATCTCCGCCCGGTCGAGGCCGGTCTTCTCGACCTGCGCCAGTTTCTGTTCCGCCTGAGTAAACACTTCCTCGGCCGCTGCAATGCAGTTCAATCGCTTGCTCTGCGGAACTTGCTGATTTCCAGTGTGTCCATATCCTGAGTTGATTATCGCGCGGCGGGCCCCCTATAACAAAGCTCTTACCAGAGTTCCGGATCACGGCAATTCCAATCCCTTTGCGCCTGAGTTCGCTGAGGATTAGTGGAGAGGGGCGCTTCAATGCATCGAACCACCAATCGCTAGGCACGAATCGCACGTCACTGGTATGATGGGCGGCTTGCGACCCCGGTAGGCCCCGACAAGGCCGGGGCGGGCCGGGGCGCGCGCAACCCGAACGCCTGCATGTGAATCCAACGCGTCGATACTTACTGATATGAGGGAGAGCCTGGTGCGGCGATTTCTGGTTTTGTGCGCGGTGACAGTGGCGATTCTGGCAGCCTTCGCGGTGTCGCGGCGGGAGCGCGCGGCGCTGGCCGCCAGCACCGGCAGCTTCCGCGTGATTGCGCCTGATCCGCCGGGCTGCCCGCTGGGTCCGGCCTCCACCTTTTGCAGCCGGTTTCCCGGCACCAGCAGCGACCCTCTGACGTTCACGGTCCTTATCGGGACCGCGGTGAGCAACCCCACTTTGGCTGTCGCCGCCGTCCCCGGCCTTGCTGCGAACTTCGCCGCGGGCGATTTCTCGATCACCAACAACACTTGCACGGGGAGCCTCACGGCGGGCTCGAGCTGCACCTTCGACGTCATCTTCTCGCCGACCACAACGGGCCTGCGGGAAGCGGCGGTGACGTTCAACGGCGCACATCTCGTCAACTTCGCCGGGACGGGCGCGACGTTCGTGCTCGTGCGTCCGACGTCGGCGCCGACCTGCTCGCAGCCGAACCCCGCGGACAATGCGTTCACGTATTGCCAGGAGGCGGTCGGCGCGCCGAGCGCGACGCAGACCTTTACGGTGATGACCGCCAACGCGGTCACCGGCCTGAACATCGCGCTGGCGGCGGTTCCGGGTCTGACCTCGGAGTTCAACGCCGCGGATTTCACCATCCAGAGCACGACGTGCACGGGCACGCTGGCGGCGAACGCAAGCTGCACCGTGAACGTCGCGTTTACGCCGACGACCGCCGGGCTCCGCTCCGCCGTGCTGACCGCGACCGACGCGGCGAACGACACGGCGACGATCTATCTCGCGGGTCACACGAATACAGGGCTTTTGTTTACGCTGCCGATTACCGCGACCTGCTCATACGGGAGCTTCGACTTCTGCAACGAGCCGTCCGGTGGGACCACGGCCTCGAATGTGTACACGCTGACGAACACGTCGGGCACCCAGCTTACCGGCGTGAGCGTGCCGAAGGCATCGGTTAACGGCAATTTCACGGTGACGGGAACGTCCTGCGTGGCGACGCTGGCCGCGAACGGGACGTGCACGATCAACGTGGCATTCACGCCGCAGGGCACCGGTCTGCTACAGGACACGCTGAGCGTGACCGACTCCGCGGGCGACATCGGCGCGGCGAATTTCGCGGGCACCGGCGACGACTTCGAATTGCAGCTCGCCAGCAGCCAGACGACGGAAGTCAGCATCACGCAGGGCGGGACGGCGACGTTCATGGCGCAGGTCGTTCCCGACGCGGTCTTCGGGCAGAACGGAGAGCAGGTGACGTTCGTATGCCCGACGAACCTGCCGGATAACACGAGCTGCACGATTTCGCCGTGCCCGGCGAAGATGACTCCCGGCACGCCGACGGCGGTTCAGATCACGTTCGTGACGTCGTCCACGACCGTCCTCGCGCCGCGGCCGGCGCCGGATACGCCGTGCACTTCATATGGCCCGCCGGTGGTCGCCAGTGTTGTCGGACCGCTGATGCACGGGCCGCGTGCGCCATCCGCGCCGACGGCACCGCCGGGGCAGCGCTTCCCTGCCCTGTCCGTATTGGCCATTTTTGGCGCGATCGCGCTGCTTAGCGGCGGTTTAGCGGCCATGATTGGCAACGTTGGAGCCAGGAAGCGCGTGCCGCTCGTCTTCGCGGTCGCCGGAATCGCCGCGGTGATTTTCGTGGGCTGCCACCACAGCAGCGTGACCACTCAAGCCACGCCCCTCGGCAGTTACACGATGACGTTTCAGGCAAACGCGCTCGACAGCAGCGGCAATCCGCTGAACGCGTCGCGGACCCTGCCGCAGGCGCAGGTGTTTACGCTCGACGTTACGACGGCAACGACGAATCCGTTCTGAGCAGCGCCGACATCCTCCCCTGACGTTTCAAGAAGCGAATGACCCACGTGTCATTCCGAGGCCGGGTTTTGGCCGAGGAATCTCTCTGCGATTTGTCGCCATGCACACGTGTGAAATTGAAGAGAGATCCCTCGACCGCGTCCCGCGCCGCGCACATACCGCGCGAAGAGAAGAAGCGCGGGACTCCGCTCGGGATGACAACGCAAGAACGCAGCGTCACAAATAAACCACGCGGCGATGGTAGCTGTACGGCATGCGCCGGCGGCCCTTCACCTGTTCCGGACGAACGTACCTCTCGATCAACTTTTCGGTGGCCATCTGCGCGGTGCCGAGCAGATCCTGCGCCAGAGCGCGCGCACCGCGAGAGCGCGCGGCAAGCGCGGCCGTCGCGAAAGCGAGCGGGTCCGTGGCCGAGCGAATCTGCACGGGATCGGCGCCGAGCGTGAGCAGCGGCAGCACCTTTTCGTAGCGGATACGCACGGTGATGGATTGCGTCGCGCCGATCAGGTTGACTTTGTCCTCGCGCCATTCCCAGAGCCGCAGGTAGGTGCTCGGCTGGAGGTTCAACATGCTGCCGCCGCTGGTGAATTTCTCCATGGGGACGAAGACGTCAGTGGTGTTGGCGGTGGCGCGCTCCCAGAGCATGTGCGGCGCGAGGCAATCGGTGGGAAGCTGAGGGCTGGAGACGTCGCTGATCTCGGTGGGCGTGACGCCGCTGGTGGGACCGGTATCGAGCTCGAGGTCCTGCTGCTCGGCCAGGACGCTGACGCCGCTTTCCGCCAGCTCGCGCTGCAAGCCGCGGTAGGCGGAGTTCAGGAACGGCATCAGAAGAGTGTCGGTGAAGACGGCGCCGGCCGAGTCGTTGACGAGCGCGCGCGCCAGGTTCAGCGCGTCTTCCGCCTGCGAATATGCCGTGGTGGGAACGACAGGCATTGGAACCTCCGGGGGCCGAAGCAGTAATTAGAAGTGGCAGGGTTCGACCGCGACCCTTGCTGCAAGGAAGCGGGAAGGCTATAAGGTAGAAAGGGTGGATTTCACGAAAAACGACTCATGCAGGAAATCGTTGGACCGAAACATCCGGCGGTTGGTCCTTGGCCTTGTGAGCTTGGTCTGGCTAAGCCTAACCGTCCTGCCTTGCGGCTTTCCAGTTCTGGCTCAGTCTCAGCCGCCCGCTCAGCAATCGTCAGGAAGGATCAGCGGAACGGTTGTTGATCCGAGCGGGGCCGTCATCGCCGGGGCGCATGTGAAACTAACGCGCGACGATCAGACTTCGAACCAGACCCCGAGCCAAGCCCCAAGCCAAGAGGCGGTGACGGACGACAACGGGCAGTTCTCGTTTGCAAATATCGCCGCCGGGCCGTTTCAGCTCGCCATTACGGCGGCGGGCTTCGCGACGAAAGCGTCGTCCGGAATTCTGCATTCGGGGGAGAACTACACTGTCCCGCCGATCGCGTTGACGATTGGCACCGACGTCCAGGAGATGCGGGTCACACCCTCGCCGACCGAAGTGGCGGAAGATCAGATCAAGGACCAAGAGAAGCAACGCGTGCTCGGCTTCATTCCAAATTTCTACGTCAGCTACATCCCCAACGCGGCTCCTCTCGACACGAAGCAAAAGTTCGAGCTTGCCTGGAAGACGACAGTGGATCCGATCACCTTCGCAGTGACTGCGGCCGCTGCGGGAATCGAGCAGGCGGACGATCAGTACCAGGGCTACGGGCAGGGCGCGCAAGGCTACGGAAAGCGCTACGGCGCCGCCTACGCTGACCTTGTTACCGGCACGTTCATCGGAAGCGTCATCCTGCCATCGCTTTTGAAACAAGATCCGCGTTATTTCTACAAGGGAACCGGCAGCGCACGATCGCGCCTTCTATATGCGATCGCCAATTCAGTGATCTGCAAGGGCGACAATAAACGCTGGCAGGCAAATTACTCGAACATCCTCGGAAACCTCGCCGCGGGCGGCATCTCAAATGCCTACTATCCGGCAGACGATCGCGGAGCGGGATTGACGTTCGGAAACGCGGCCATCGGGATTGGCGCGACTGCCGCCGCCAACGTCCTTCAGGAATTCGTCATCCGGAAGCTGACGCCGAATGCTTCCCGGCCCGCTCGCCCCGATCCGGCCACACCCTGAAGCACGCCGGGACGTGGCAACGAGGCGCAATCGTTCCAAACGCGGCGGGAGGCCGCTCACGCGTAACTTCCGAGTGGGCGACCCGAAGCCTGAACTACTTGCTTTCATCCGGTTTGGCGGGCTCGGTAGGTTTCGACCCCTCGGGCCCACTATCCTGGCTCGTGGCCTGCTGCTTCACGAACTCGAACGTGCAGGGGCGGCCTACGATACCGAGGCCTTCGTTCCGGGTGCCTGTGCCCTCTGTTTCTTTGAATTGGGCCTTGATGTCGTAGCTGTAATCCCCGCCCTGGTGGGCGAAGACTCCACGGGCATATTTCCTGGAGGCAACTATGCCCGTGGCAGACAGCTTGGCGCTGCCGTTCTCCGCGATCTTGCCTTCGATCAGCAGGTAGCCGGGTTCCCCCGCCGTGCCGTGCTCTCCGCGAAAGTTGTTGTTCTGGATGACGCTGGGAAATACCCAGGTATAGCCCTCGGTGTTCCCTTTTGCAGGGCAAGTGAGCTTCGTGTGCCAATTGCCGTCGAAGCGCCCCTGTGCAACTGAAATCCCTGGTAAGAAAACCAGGCCGCAAATCACCAGCATCCGGGCCGCTTTCCGCATTTCCTTACCTCCTCGGGAAAACCATCTGGGACAGTTCCTCAAACCAATGTGAGCAGGAGCAGCTGATCAAGACGCTAACGGGACAGACGGCGGCCTTTTGACCAGATCAAGGCGTCATCTTGTTCTGTGGGCTGAGCGAGTTTGAGGAACAGTTACGCTAACGCACGCTTCAAACGTTTCGTGGTCGTCCGCAATTGCTTCTTGAGAGCGTCAACCTGCTTGGAAATTGCCGCAAGTTCTTTTTTCGCAAGCACTCCTGCCTTTGCAACCTTGTGAGCCGTGCGGTCGGCTTTCCCCATTACGGAGCCAATCGTTACTGCAGCCTGCGTGAGCTTGCTCTTCTTCGCCATTCTTTTCCTCCCGAAGTCAGAAAGTTGATGACTTCCTTGCTAGCCACGATTGTCCTCTGTTTTGGCTGCGTCGGGGAAAATTTTTGGCGCAATCTCCGATTGGCCGGCGGTTAAAACAGGCATTCGGGGACCTCTGCGTAACGATGACCGCTAGTCGCCGGCGACGGGGATTTCCTTTTGCAGGAACGGCACTTTGGCGGCGGCCCAGTCGACCATGCTGTCCGCGGAGAGGCCGAACATCGCGGCCGTGGCCGAGCCGGGCTCGAGCGTGAGGTTCGCCGGAATTCCCACGGCGCCGATCAGGTGCGTGGCAGCGTCGGGATGCGCCATCCAGTAGGAAAATGCCGCGCCGTTGACGAAGAGACGCAGCGCGAGGTTGAGGGCGTTCGTGCGGAGCCAGTCGAGGCGCGATTTTGTCCCCGAGATGCGCGACTGCGCCGAGAGGCTCGCGCGTTTCAGGACGTGCAGCCCGTGCCCCGCGATGAAAAGCACCCAGAGGTGTGCGTGTTCGGGAACGTGCATCGGTCACCGGAAGAAGAGAGAGCTTTGGTCCGCTGCGGCGGGCTCGGGATAACAACAGTGTTTGATGGGTGGCGTGTTGCCAAGAATGTGTGCCCGGCGTCAGTCGGAGTTGTATTATCGACGACGGCCGCTAAGACTGAAAGACCCCGCCAGGAACGATGACATTCGACGCGCTCCAAAGACTTGTCAAAAAGAGTGACATTGTCGCCTTGCGTCGTGAATTGGACGCGGGAGTCAGCCCTAACCTTTCGAATCAGTTGTCTTGGACCTTGCTGATGCTGGCAGCAATTCAGGGGAATAGGAACATCGGCGAACTGCTCATCTCAAGGGGAGCAGACGTCAATGCAATCAATGATTTTGGAGAAACGGCTCTCTCGCTTGCGGCGCATGGTGGCCACACTCAATTCATCCGAACTTTGCTCGCCAACGGAGCTTCCACAAATTGCCGCCCGCATGGAAACAGTCTAGGAGACTGGCTGAGAGTCTCTTCCGGCCTTCCCGAGGACAAGATTGCTTCTATCCTTGACCTTATCAAGACAGCGAATGTCCGATAACCACAGTCATCGAAAACTGGCCCACCGTCAAGAAAACAGCGGCAAGCTGCCGATGTGAAGCCCAAGATAGATCCCTCGGCTGCGTCCCGTGCCTGCAAAGCCGCAGGAGGCAAGAAGCGCGCGGGACTCCGCTTGGGATGACAGCGTCCCTACTAATGCAACTACTAATGCAAGATGATGGCGGGGAGGCCGTGGCTGCTGTAGGTGACGCCGGCGGAGGGGATCGAGATCGGGAACGTCATCGCGCCGGTGGAGCTGGTCGAGCTGGAGACGGCGCTCGAAAGTGCAAGGGGCGCGGTGCCGCTGTACGCGATTTTCGCGGTCGTGGCGTTGCCGGTGAAGGCGAAGATGTAAGCGCCGCTCGCGAGCGTGACGGTTCCCTGCGTGCAGGACTGGTCGCTGGCGCCGCCAGCCGTCAAGTTCACCGCTGCGATCGAACACTTCACGTTGCCGGAAGCGTCCGTGATGGCCCAACTGTAGAAGTCGCTCGTGCTGGAGTCGGTGGTCGAGACATCGACGGTGAGATGCGAGAACTGGATGTTCGGCAGGTAGATCACCGAGACGTCGACGGCGTTGGCCGCGCTGGGCGCGTTGCCCGCCGAAAGAAAGCCCATCGCAAATTTCGTGAACTGCGTGGGGCACGGCGAGCCGGAATCCTGCACGTTCGTGCCGGTGAAGGCAGCGCAGTCGTTGGCGGCGGGAGTGCCGGTAGTCAGCGCGGCGGGCAGCGTGCCGACGGTGAGGCTGCCGCTCACGGTGAGGTTGCCGTAGACGGCCGGATTGCCGCTGTCGGAAACGCCAGCGGTGAGCGGGACGTTCGGACTGACTGGGCCTTCGCTGAGCACGGCGTCGTCGATGAAAATCGTGTTTGGATTCGCGGCGGTATTTTCGAGGATGAAGACGCGCATCGACTGAGCGACGGTGCTTGAGCTGCTGTATGCGTTGGGCGCGCGGAAGGTGATCGCGAAATTGCGCGTGGGCGTCCAGGCGTTAGCCGTGGGCACCTGCCAATCCGAGCCAGTGACGTTGCAGTTGCAGGTGACGCCGTTGTTGTAGGTGAGCGACGCGTTCGTGGATTGCCAATTGGGATTGGTTCCGGTCCCGATCAGCGCGGACTGGCCTGCATATTCCGATGGCTGCAGGACGCGCGCGTTGGTGGCGACGCTGGTGATTTTGTTCGCCTCGGTGCAGTTCGGGTCGGAGTAGAAGCGGAAGCCGGGGCGGAAATTTATGCTGGTGGAGCTGGCGGCAATGCGGAACGCGAGCGTGTAGTTCATCGTCGCGTCGATTTGGATGCAGCCGGAGTTGACGCCGAGGCCGGCGGTGGCGTTGTCGCCGATCTTCACGTTGTAGCTGCCCTGCGTCGTCGAGTCGGCGGGCGAACTCGCGCTCGATTGCTGCGCGTAGATGCCGCTGCCAGCCTGATTGATGTTCGTGCCGCTCACGCCGCCCCAGTAGTAGAGCGCGGTCGAGCCCGACCAGCCTTCGAAGCCCGCGTTGCCGAGCAGGTTGCGCCCCGCAAGATCGTTGAATCCGAAATGCATCGAGGGCAACCAGTTCGGGCCGTTGTTGTCGATGGCGATCTGCGACGTGGA
Source organism: Candidatus Acidiferrales bacterium (assembly GCA_049523255.1). GTDB lineage: Bacteria > Acidobacteriota > Terriglobia > Acidiferrales > UBA7541 > Palsa-295. Next base: position 114,766 of record JBEKNB010000013.1, read on the forward strand.
AGGCTCGTTGGGCTTGATGACCGAATTGGCGGAGACGGAGATGTACGGGTCGAGGATGTGGATGCCGACGGCGCTGCCGTCCGTTGGGAACTGGAAGCAGTTGTAGACGTTTTCGCAGCGGTTGTTCGGGCCGATCGTGACGCTATCCGCGTTGATGATGTTGTAGCCGATCTGGCCGAACGAAGTGGACGATCCCTCGCAATCGTTGCCGTAGAACTCATCGTTGTTCGGGTAGTTGCCGTTCGAATCCTTCGCGAGCTCGAAGCAGACCGTGCCGGTATTCGCCGCGGGCAGAATGCACGTGTTTTGCTCCATCTCGACGACGTTGAAAATTCCGGCGAGGCGCAGGCAGCGGTCGTTCTGGAATTGCGGATCGATTTCGTTGTGCTTGATCAGCGTGTTGGTGGAATCGGAAGCCGCCGGTGGAGGTGTCGCCGAAGATGCCGTAGGACGCGCCGCCGGTGCCTATGATGAGGCGATTGCCTTCGAGGTCGGCGTGGCCGACGCTCGAGAGGTCGATCACCTTCGAGCCCGCGCCGGTGGCTTGCAAATTCATGCCGGAGATGTGGACCCAATCGACGTTGCGCGTGGCGGAGTTGGGATTTTTGACGGCGGTGCAGCCCGTGGGGACGCAGGAGATGAAGCCGGACGAATCCCGGCGTGGGACGGTGCCGGCGCCGCTTTCCTGGTAGCCGATGAGCGAGCTGCCGTCGCCCATCAGCTCGACGGCGTCATTGTGCGTCGTGTCGTTGATGGCGAGCTGCGCCTGACCCCAGAGCAGCACGGTGCCGGAGGGAATCTGGATGCGCGATGCGCCGGTGAGACTGCCGGTCATGCCGCGCGCGTCGCAGACGGAACTGGTGGTGCTGGCGGCGGTGAGGCAGGCGTTGATTTTCGCGGCGGCGTCGGAGCCGGAGAAGCGTTCGGCTTTCTGCACGCCGTTGAGCGAATTGACGGCGGCCGTGCCGTTGACGTCGAGGTTGTACTGCGGGCTGGTGGTGTTGACGCCGAGCGAAGTGGGCGTGAACCGGTGCGCGGACTGCATCGCGTTGTAGAACGGCAATTGCCCGGCGCTGGTGGCCTGGCCGGTGTAGGTGAAGCTCGTGGTGGACGCGCCGGAGACGGAAATCCAGCCACTGGTACCTTCGTTGACCGGGGTTGTGGACGGCATCAGGCAGTAGCCCGAGACCGCCGTCGTCCCCGCGACCGGTGCGGTCCACGACAGCGTCACGGCGTTGTTCGACCCGCTTACCACGATGCCCGTATTCAACAGCGCTGGAGCGCCGACCAGGCTCGGGCTGGCGCAGCCCCCCGCCCCCGTCTGCGGGAAGAGCGCGAAATAGTACGTGCCGGCCGCGAGCGCACCGCCCGTCGTTGCCGTCCCCGCCAAGCTCGTCGGCGGGTTCGTCGTCGAGAACTCCACATCAATATTCGGCGCACTCGATTCGAAAAAGCCGCTGTTGTAGCCGAGCGCGGAGGGATTCGCGAACAGATAGCCGAGCTGCGGATCGATGCCCAGCGACGCCAGGGCATTCCCCGAGGCGGTGAAGCGCGCCGGCAGGCCGTTGTAGTCGCCGTTGGGATTCCACAGGTCGGTGCGGAGGCGGTCGGTGTCTGTCGTGTCCGTCAGGTAATCCATGCCGCTGTTGTTCTGGGTCATGCCGCTGCCCATGGGCAGGCCCGAGCTGTTTACGACGGTGGTGGCGCACTGCGAGCCGCAGCCGACGATGTGATAGACGCCGAGCTTGGTTCCCGATCCCATCTTGATGGCATAGCTTGGCTGTACGCCGATCTGCGAGTGATTGATGTAGACGCCGCCAAGGGACGCACCGCCGGTGAAGCTGACGAGCGCGCTGCCGCTGGCGGTCAGGTCGGCTTGGGCCGAGTCGTCGACGGTCACGGGGCCGAAGTTCGTCAGGTTCAGGATGTTTCCGGTCGAATTCGAGATGGCGAAGAAATCGTTCGCCACGGCCTCCTGGATCACGTTGACGAAGGTGAAAAAGCCGGGGATGTTGGCTCCGGCGACGCGCTGGATGTACTGAAATCCGCCGCCGGTGGTGTCGACGTTCTCGAAGCGGATGTAGGCGTCCTGCGGAGCCTCGCTGGCGATCGGAGTTTCGCCGGTGAAGAGCGCGGTCGGGAGAGTGGAATTGCCGTTCGGGCCGTAGAGGCAGCCTTCCTTGAAGAGGACTTCAATCGTATTGGTGATCTTGAGCGGCGTGTTGTCCGCCATGCCGGTGGCGGTGGAATTCACGCCGAGGCAGGCGTTGTCGAAGACGAGGCCGCCGCTGGCGTAGGCGCTGACAGCCTGGTTGTAGCCCTGAATTTCGAGGCCGGAGATGGTGATGCCGGGAATGTTGACGAAGGAGAGGACCGGGGCGGCATTGGGATTCGATCCGGGGTGCGTCAACTGAAGCACCGCCTTCGGCCCGCGCGTGAGCGGCGAGCCGAGCGGGCTGGTGCCCATCCCGAGCAGGCGCAGCGCCGAGCAGGAGGGCAAGACGGGAGACGTGGAAGGCAACTGCGGCTGGCTGAGGACGTAGTAGCCGGGCGGGAAGACGACGTCGGGGCGAACGGTGTAGCCGGTGCTGAACGAAGTGGAGCAGGCGGCGTTGATCGCATTTGTGATCGCCGTCGTGTCGTCGGTTGCGCCGTCCCCTTTCGCGCCGTAGGCCGTCACGTCGATGTAGGGGCGCGGGCCCTGGAAGCTGGCGCTGCCGGTCACGTTCAGAGACGAGGGCGCGAGCGTGCCGGGATTGAAGTTCGTGGCCGTGAGCGTACCGTTGACGGTGGCGTTGCCGGCGACGGTCAAGTTGCCGCCGAGAGTGAGGCCGAAGGCGGAGATGTTGTTGCCGCTGCCGGAGGAAGAAACGTCCGGGGGCAAGATCACGTCGTGATAGGTCAGCGTGCCGGTGATCTGCGGACTGGAGATCTGCACCAGGTAGCGGCCGGCTGGCGCGTAGAAGTGATAGTTGCCGATGCCGTCGCTTTGGAAGGGATTCGCGGAGGTGGTGGTCAGCGTCGCGTCGGTGTAAATCGTCGCGAGCGGAGTGCAGGGCGTGCCGGTGGCGGCCGCCTGGCAGACGCGAATCGTCGCGCCGGCCACGGGATGCCCCGCGGGGCCGAAGACGATGTCGTCCTTGCGCGAGCCCTGCGCGCCGGCCGATGGAGCCGCGAGCGCGAGCAGCAGCGCGAGCGAGATGAACAACATGGGAACTGCCGCGATTTTCTTCATCGTCTTCCCTTCCGTGTTACGCATGCGATCGTGCCTGCCGAGGATTGTAAGCCGACCTCGCAACGAGGGCCGTCCGTAGATTTACGTATTCTCGGTTGTGCGAGCAGCAGTTCCCTTCCCGCGCAGGGCGGCCGCGTCGGGCGTGGGCGCGGCCGGGGCGGGCGATGGGGGCACCGGGGATGCAGCGGACGAGGCGCGGTCGGCGAGGCCGTGCTGCGCGGCTTTTTCGGCGTCGAGGATCGCGTGGCAATGCTTGCAGACGGCGACGCCGGTCTTGACCTTCTCGCCGCAGGCCGGGCACTCGCTCATGCGCATGGGGACGTAGGCCCAGTCGCGTTCGACGCCGAGGGCCATCGCGGCGCGGCGGTGCAGGTCCGAAATTTCGCGGAAGGAGTGGCCGCGCGCCCAGAGCGTGTCGCCTTCGGCGATCAGGCGGTGATAGTAGGCGTCGCGTCGGGCAGTGGCGGCGGCGAGTTCCTCCGCAGTGGGACGCGCGCCCGCGCAGACGAAGATGCCATGGTCGTGCAGGTCCTGGAGGAGGTCGTCGGCGATTTCGCGCGCGAAGACCGTGAACGGGAGGCGGCGGCCGTCGCCGAGATCGAGCGCGTCGCCGCGCGAGGTGATCAGCAGCAGCGCGTAGGGCTGGTCTGATGCCCCAGGTTTTGGGCACGCGGGAATGTGATAGATGCCGTGAGTGCGCGAGATGTACCAGTCCTGATCGGAGATGGACGCGATCGTGACGGTCGAGGCAGTGTCGGTGTGCGCGGGCGGAGCGGGGAGAATGTCGCGACGGCTGCTGCCGAAATGCGAAAGCGGGCGCGGGATGTCGCTGCCGGTGAGGCTGGAGGCGGTTGCAGGTGCAGTTTCGGTAGACAAGTGAGTTTCCTTTCGAGGCGTTTGTGAAGGCCTCGGGTCTAAAGACCCGAGCTACATTTCGTTGAGAATTTCATCGGCGGCGCGGTCGAAATCACGGGCGCGGCGGGATTCGCGCGCGGCGAGGGCGAGGCGTTTCGCCTGGCGCGGCTGGCGGCGGGACCATTCGATCGCGCGGACGATCCAGTCGCACGCGGACGGGCTGAGCGGCAGGAAGTCGCCGTTCGCGCGCTCGAGCGTGAAGCAGTGCTCGTACTCGCCGCGCGCGGGATACGGGCCAAGCGCGGGGATGCGGATGCCGTTTTCGACCTCGACCGTCTGCACGTACCAGATTTCGGGCGAACCGTAGAATTCGGGCGGCGTCCAGCGCTCGAGGTGCCAGCGGTCGTGCGGGAAGTATTTCGGCACCTGCCGCAACTCGATCGCTTCGCGGATGATGTTGTCGCTGGCGTCGCGGTCGGTCCAGCGGCCGCCGATCCAGGTGAGCCGCGAACCTCCCCAGACGACGCGGAAGTTCGGCTCGCCATAGCGGTTCGTGCCGCCGGCGCGGGCGATGCGTTCGCGGAGCGAGGCGGGCGCCTCGTGCGTTTCTCGGAGGACTCGAATCAAGGCGGAGGATTCAAAGACACGAAAGACGGGATATACTGTGGCTGCTTGGCAGGCGTGTCCAGTTTTCAGGGGCGACCGAAAGGCCGCCCTTTTTGTTTTGGTGGGCACCCAGCGGGCGTATCGTCGCCACGTGGGAGAGGAAATATGTCACGCAGTGAGGTGAACGCAAACAGATCGACGGTGACGCTGCACGTGGTTGCAAGTCTTGATGGCTTCATCGCCAAGAAGGACAACAGTGTCTCGTGGCTGGACAGTTCCGGAGACGTCTACGAGAGAGGGATTTCGGAAGGCAGTGTTGGAGAGGGCATCAAAGCCATAGACTGCTTTGTGCTAGGTTCTCGCACATATGAGCACGCGCTTCAACTCGGCTGGCCATATGGCGATACTCCGACCGTCGTGCTAACAAGCAGAGAACTGCCGTCCACGAGGAAGAGCGTTGAGTTCTATTCAGGTGATCTCAAAAGATTGGTTGATGTGATACTCGCGCCTCGATACGGAAACATCTGGCTCGTGGGAGGGGCTATGTTGTGCCAGAGTTTTCTCAGGCTCGGCCTGGTGGATGAAATCAGATTGTCGATTGCGCCGATCCTATTGGGTGACGGGCTGCGCCTGTTCGGTGATTCCGGTACCGAAAAGAGATGGCGTCTGAAGGACGTAGTCGCTTACAAGACCGGCTTTGTTGAATTGTTGTATGGGAGCCAACCAACCAACTCCCAGCCCTGAAAGCGGCGCCGTCCACTCGCCACACGGGCGCCGGGCCGTGACCTCATTCGGTTTCCGCCGCTGTGACATGGACAGGTGCAGGCGCATCTATTCTTCATGCCAAAGCCTGTCGAAATGAGTCGCGGGCGGAACAGTGCTACGCCTTTACTTCGCGACTTTGGCGGGCGCGGCGGTGAGTTGCGAAACCTCAGGCGGCGTCTGCGGATTTTCGCTGGTTCCAGCCGTGGGATACTTCAGCGCGAGCCACTTGTACCAGCCGCCGTCCATGATCTTCACGTTGAAGTAGCCGAACTGCGCGAGCTGCCGGACGATATCACTGGTGTCGTTGGGGCAGGAGCCGTAGAAGATCAGCGTCTTGTTGCGAGGAAGAGCGATCGGGAAATTCTTGATGCGCATCACCCAGGGATAGTTGAGCGCGCCGGGGATGTGTCCTTCGGCGTAGCCGTCGACGGGCTGCGTATCGACCAGCGCGACGCCGGAGTCCTTGTCCTGCGTCAGTTTCAGGACTTCCGCCGGGGCAATTGTCTGCACGGGGTTCGCGGCGGACGCGACGAGTGTGGGATCGGAGAACGCGGCGTCGTCCTGCGCGCGAACGGCCGGCGCGGCGAAGATTGCCGCCAACAGCAGGATCGTCACCGCGAGTGACGTTTTCATGGTCACCTCCCGCGCGCCAATTCGTTCGACAACCGCCGATGTTACTCCCGGCGTAAGAAACCAGTCAACCTGGTAGACGACACCCTAAGCGCACCATTTCCTGCTGATATTTACATAAGTGTGACACCCGTCACTGTTTTACCCTTCGCTAAAGATCATCATGCCGTCGATAGTGTGCTTCGACCCGGGGAAATCGTTGCAGTAACAGGAGAAGATCATGAACACGTTTCATAAACTCTGCGTACCTGGGCTCCTTGCGGTGGTTGCGGTCTGTTCCTCCGCGCAGCAACAGAGCACGGTAATCAAGCACGAAGCGGCTCCGGTAACATCGGCGGCTTCGGGCAGCGAAATGTACATGAGCTACTGCGCTTCGTGCCACGGAAGGGACGGCAAAGGGGATGGCCCTGCTGCTCCCGCTTTGAAGTCAGCTCCACCCGACCTGACGACGCTCGCCAAGCGGAACTGGGGAAAGTATCCCGCCGAGAGGGTGGCAAGTATCATGCGAGGTAAAGAGACACTTGTCGCTCATGGCGACCAGGAAATGCCTGTTTGGGGTCCCGTGTTTCACGCCATGGGCGAAGGGCATGAAGGCACCGTTGATTTGCGGGTCTCGAATCTGAATAAGTACTTAGAGTCGTTGCAGGCGAAGTAGCAAACCCTTTCGCACTTGAATTCGCTCCGTCCGGGGATTCCGGGCCGCGTCACGTCTCAAGCGGACAAGCGGTAGCAGCAGAAGCTGCGCTCAAACCCGGGGCTGGGGGTCCGCCCGCAGCCCTTGGCCCTGCCATTACCGACGATTCCCTTCTCCGAAGTTTCCGCCGGGTGTAGACTCTCGCCGCAAAGGAAAAGACAAACCGTGAGAATGAAGACATTGCGGGCGGTCGTCTGCTTTGCGGCACTGCTGAGCGTTGCGGCGGCGGCAGCCGGGGTGCGCGTTGCGGCGGCGGCGCAGCAGGAAGGGGCGGGTCCGTCGGGTGCGGGCGCGCAGGCATCGGCGGCGAAGGTGCCGCAGCTTGCCGATGGCGCGGTGTACGCGATTTCTCCGGCCGAGGCCGATCCGCAGGTCAAACGCTTCCTGTCAAACAACCTCGCGCTTCTCAAGAATCACGTGAAGCGGAACGCGCCGCTGCTCGTCTTTTTCTCCGGCACCGGCGGGACGCCCGCGAGCGGATGGCCGTTCCTCGAGACGGCTGCAAACGCGGGATATCGCGCGATCGGCCTCGAGTACGACAACGGAACCTCCGTGCCGCAGACCTGCCGGCCGAATCCCGACCCGGCGTGCTCGGACCGGTTCCGGCAGAAGCGGATTTTCGGCGACGACGTGACGAAGGACATCGACGACCTGCCGGCGGAGTCGGTGGTCAACCGGCTGACGAAGCTGCTGGAATATCTCGACGCGCATCACCACGACGAGGGCTGGGGCCGGTATCTTCGGCACGGGCAGCCGAACTGGTCCGCGATCGCGTTCGCCGGGCACTCGCAGGGCGGGGGCATCGCGGCGTACATTGCGAAGAAAAAGAACGTCGCGCGCGCGATCGTTCTTTCGGGCGCGTGGGACCGCGTGGAAGCGACGAAGGCCTGGGCGCCGTGGGTCACGTCGCCGAGCGCGACGCCGATGAACCGATGGTATGCGGCGTATCACGCGCGGGAATCGCGGGCCGACGCGATGAAGGCAGCGTACGCGGTGCTGAAAATTCCGCCGTCGCACATTCGCGTGCTGACGCTCGAGCCGAATCCGCAGAATAAGATGAACCCGAGGTCCGACGTGTATCACGCGAGCATGGTCGGGCCGGGCGTCACGCCGCTCGACGCGCAGGGCAATCCGGCGTATGCTCCGGATTGGGAGTTTTTCCTGGGCGCGGCGAAATAGGCAACTCCGTCGACCCGACTCGCCTCGGTTGATGCACGTGGATGACGCATGAGACTGCTGTGGAAACTTGTCTTACTCAATGTCTTTGCCGTTATCGGTGCGTTCTGCGCGATTTTCCTGCTGCCTGGGGACACACCGGTCAAGTTGTTCCTCGCAGTGTGCGTGCCTGTGATCGTTCTACTGAACGCAGGCCTCGTGGTCGTGCCTCGCCTGCGGCGCAGGAAGGATGCTACCCAAGCGGGTCCTCCGAAGAAGCGAGACTATTGGTCCTATGTGGTAATTGCGCTTGGTTGGGCGTATCTGATTTTCACAAGCTCTTGGGGGCGCGTAGTGGCTGTCGTCGCTGCGGCGACGGTCATAGTCGGTCTTCTCGCAGTCTGGATCGCCGAGAAGGCCGCCGGGTCGAAATGAACAAGCGTCGGTCACGCGCGGCGTATTCATTGCACTCAACGACATCACTCCGCTGGCGCGAGACGCCATCACGCGAGGGAAGGCACCTTCATTTTTTGTCATGAATGGACACGACCTCATGATGATCCTGAGCGAAGCAATCGGCCTTACCCTTACGGACTACCTGAGAAGACGCGTCCGCCTCCTTGCTGAAGAAGGGCGTGTGTGCGTTCCCTTTTCGGATCTGGTATGAGGTCATCCGCGATACTGGGTTCGGATCGTTGCCCGTGTGTGGTGAGATAAAGGCGAAGAGAGATTCTTCGACTGCGCGCGCCGGCCGTCTCCGCAAACAACGCGGAGACGGGAAGGGGCAAGAACCGGCGCACGGTGTTGCGCGTACATCATACCCCGATAGCCAATTCCCTAGCCTGCGCGCGCCCGAGCTACGGCTGCTGGCAGTGGCAGAGCTTCCAGAGGCGGTCGAAGAACGCCTTCGCGCTTGAATCCACGGGGAGAGCGCCGGAGTACGCGGGCTGATCGCCGGCCAGATCGATCACAACGGCGAGGCCGGCGGGATTCCGAAACGCGAACTGGAGATTCGGCGCGCCGGCAGAAGCAGCGTCGTTGGGGACGAGGCTGCCCGCTTCGCAGTGAAATCCCTTGTCGTACACGTTGTGAAAGAATACCGGCGCTACCCGATCCGCGCCAAGGTCGCCGAGGTACGACAGTTCCCCGTCCTTCGAATCCAGAGAACTCGACTTGCCGGAAGACGATCGAAAGGCGAGGTGCGTGAACAGCAGCTCCGTCCCGCTCGAATTCGCCGCAGACCGGGGCGGCCCGGCCGCCACAACGGGGCCGGAAAGCGTGACGAAATCCTGCGGGTGCGCGGGCACGTCGAGCGAGCCCGTGACTCCCGTGGCCACGTCGAGCACGGCGAGGCGGAGGCGGCGAGTCTCCGGCTTGGCCGTGAAGACTACGACGTTGCGGACGTCCTGCGCCTGCCACGAGTCGCCGTCGCGCTCGGGTGCGGCTTGCGAAATGTCCCGCCCGTACATCCGAAAGGTCGCACCGTTCGGGGAGTATTCGCATACCGCCGTCTGCAAATTGAAGGCGTGCGACCCGGCGGCCGGCGCAAGGCTGAGGCCGGTAGCGGAAATCGTCAGCAAATATCGTGTCGCGTCCGGCTTGCCGGCGGTTCTGGATGGCGGAATGGCCTGCGCCGTGAGAGGAATCGACGGGACGGGCAACTGCGAAGAACAGGCTGCCTTGAGGAGCTGCGCCGGTTGTTCCTTGGCGAGCCCGACCGTGTCCGTGGCGAAATAGCCGCGGCGGAAGCGAAGTTTCACCCCGTGCACGGCAGTCTTCAACGTAATCTTGTGAAAGCTGCCGTCCCACCGGACGTTTTCCGGATAGTAGGAAATCTCGTAGTAGGACGAGCCGCGCTCCATCGCCGTCGCGACACAACCGGAGAGGTCGTTCGTGTTTCTGCACGGGACGCCGCCGGTATCCTCGGCCATTTTTTCCATGGTGTCCTGGGAGTAGAAGCGCTCCGAGTCTTCGCGCGTGAGCTGCGCGCCCATCAGTGCGCCGGCGCGGACCAGATCGCGCGGATCCGATGAGCTCATTGCAGCGGGGTCTTGCGCCGCCGAATAAAGACTCGACGCCTCAAGGCCGCGCGCATCGACGGGATAGATGGAGACGCGCGCGTCGGTGAGCGCTTCGGCGGCGGAGCGCACCTGCGGGGCGAAAGAGGCGCTTCCGGAAAACGTCTCTCGCGTGTTGCTCGCAAGCGCTTCGTCGATGTGGCCGCCGAAATCGGCGCCGGGTTCGATCCAGAGCGGGAACGCCTCGGAAAACCAGACGAGATTTTTGCGGCCCGGGTAGTCCTTGAGGTAGTTCGCGATGGCGATCATCGCGTCCGCGCTCTGGTCCGCGATCACGGTCAACTGTTCGGCGTAGTCCCGCTTTTCGGCTTTCTGGAGCGCCTCGCGATTGCCGCTGAAAGCACGATTCGCCGGGTTGTCGGGATCGTCCTGGGGGTTCGTGATTTTTGGGATGCTCGTCCCGAAGGCGCGATCGACGCCTTTGCGCAACAGCGTCCGGTCGGTGGTGAAACCCTGCGCGACGGTGAGCGAATGCGCCAACAGAAAGACGGCCACGGGCGTATCGGCCGGGAGCTGGTCGAGCAGCATGAGCGCGTGGCGGTGGACTTCGAGACGGTTGAAGAATCCGATGTCGAGGGCGTCAACCAGCAGGACGGTTGGCGGCACCGTGAGCCGCGCGAACGTCTGGTTGGAGTACGTGCCGGTTGTTTCGGGTGCGGGAGCACCCGCCGGCGCCGGGGCTGGCGGCGCTGACCGGTCGATGAATTCGAAGCGCGCGATTTTCTGGGGGCCGTTGCGGTCGTCGAAAAGCTCGAAGTCGGAGGCTTTGAGGTTGCTGATCGTGTTTCCGTGAGAGTCGTTGGCGACGACGTCCACCGTGATCAGGCGCGTCTTTACGCTGAGAGCGGTGGCGGATTGGGCGGATTGCGCGACGGCGGCCGGCGCGAACATCGCACCCGCCGACAAAAGCAGAATCGCGAACGTCCTCGCTATACGCACAGCCTGCCCACCCAGAGCCGCTGCCGCCAGAATTCAATGCGGAGCCAGCATTCTATCTGACGGGACCTGGGACGCAAGAAAAACGCGTCTTCGCCGGCGCGCATGAGGACTCTCGACCACGGAGGCCAGCGCGCAACGTTTCGCCGCGCGGCGGGTTTGATCAATTGGATATGGCTGCGCTGATTTTCCGTCTGGTGCGATTGGGGTGATGATACTAATGCATGGCGGCTGGGCCTTGAATCGCGGTGCCGAACATCACAAGATGGGACTGGCCCGGCAGAGAGGATCCGAGAGATGCGAATGTTCATGAAGGCCCGTCACATTTTGGTTTTGGCAATCCTTTTCGCGATACCCGCGATATCGTTCGCGCAGGTCAGGCTGTCGATTACGGTTGCGCCGCCTATGATTCCCGTTTATACGCAACCGCCCTGCCCCGAGGATGGATTCCTTTGGACGCCCGGCTACTGGGCGTACGGTCCCGCCGGCTATTACTGGGTTCCCGGCGTCTGGGTAGCTCCGCCGCAGCCCGGCTTGCTGTGGACGCCCGGCTATTGGGGATTCGTGGGCGGCTTCTACGGCTGGCACGGAGGCTACTGGGGTCCACACGTCGGCTTCTATGGCGGCGTTAACTACGGCTTCGGCTACGGCGGCGTCGGATTCTACGGCGGACGCTGGGAAGGCGGCCACTTCGCCTACAACACCGCGGTGATGAACGTGAACAGAACCGTGGTGCGAAACGTCTACGAGGACAGGACGGTGATTCGCAACTCGAACAATCGCGTCAGTTTCAACGGCCCGGGCGGCGTCAATGCGCGTCCGACAGCCGAGGAACGAACCGCGATGCAAGAACAGCATGTCCAGCGGACGTCGGAGCAGATGTCTCACCAGCAGATGGCCAGCCGGGATCCCAGCCAGCGGGCCTCCGCGAATCACGGAAATCCCGGGACTCCCGCGATGGGCAGAGTGAACGCGCGGAGTAACAATCAGCCGGGGCGCACCGGCAACGCGGTTCGTTCCGGAGCGACGACGCCCCATGGAAACGCAAACGCCGGACGCAATGGAATGAACACCAACCGTGGCAGCGCGGCGACGCCGCATGGGCGTCCGCAAGGCAATCAGCAGCAGAGTCGGCCGAGCCACCAAGCAAACCAGGGAGGGCACAACGACAAGCCGGAACACCACTAGGCTAGGATGAGGACATGAAAAAGTCCGGCGCGGGCCAAGGCCAGTCGGCATCGGAGCTTATCTCGAAAAGAATCGCCGAACTCGGGGACTGGCGCGGGGAAACCCTTAGCAGAATGCGCAAGCTCATCAAGGAAGCAGACCCGGACGTCGTCGAGGAGTGGAAGTGGATGGGCACTCCGATTTGGTCGCACGACGGCATCATCTGCACTGGCGAATCCTACAAGAATGTCGTGAAGCTTACCTTCTCCAAGGGCGCGTCTCTGAAGGATCCGGCCCGTCTCTTCAACTCGAGTCTCGACGGAAACGCACGCCGCGCGATCGACATCCACGAAGGAGAAGAAGTTGACGAGTCCGCCTTCAAGGCGCTCGTTCGCCAAGCGATCGCCCTCAACAGTTCTGGCAAGTCGAAACCTTCGAAGAAAGCGAAGTCCTAAGGGATTCCGCCCCTGAACAGGTCCGACATCGGGGTGGCGGAGGTGTCGTTCCGCCCGAGCGTACCCAGGTTGAAGATGGCCTCTTAGTATTAGGTTATGTCAAATCCACCGGATGATATAGAGGCATACCTCCGAGAGCACATCGACAAACAAGGCTAGGACGACGTAGTTCAATTCGTTGCGGTGAAGATTGGAAGTGAGGGGCGGCTAATCGGCCGCCCCTTTTCGTTTTGGCGAGACGTCGATTCCGCGCTGAAGGCCGCGGCGCTACATTCAAACCTTTCGCTAGTAGCCGGTGGGAATCGCCAAGTTGTCGATGTAGGCGCCGGAGCGGGGAGACTCGTTCCAGACCTGGAAGCCGGTGACGAAGTAGAAGATGTACGCCGAAGCGAGGCCTCCGCTCGCGCCGTAGATCGGAAACACCGTTTGCCCGCCGACATCGTAGAAGTCGATGTCCTGCATGACAGCGCGGCCCCAGTGCGACAGATCGAGGAAATCGACGCGCGACTGATTCGCGTTGATGCTCGATTTGATCGGGACGCCCGCCATCGACTTCTCGCCGGTGAAGAGCAGGTCGAGGTCGCTCGCGCGGCCGCCCGCTCCCTCCTTGATGATCTGCGAGATCGTGACGCCGAGCTGCTCCCACTGGTGCTCCTGCTCGAGCGAGGTGTAGGCGATCAGCTTCGACACTTGGTTCGTGCCGAGGGATTTCCGCACCTTGTTGATGGCGAGGCGGACGGCGCCGGGTGTGATGGCGGAGTTGTTGCCGTTGACGCGCGGCGTGGCGAGCTCGACGGGGTACGTGGCGCGGTTGAGGTTGAGCCAGGTGCCGGTGGTGGCGTTCGTCTGGTGGTAGAGGACGCCGAAGAGCGACGTGGGCTGCGCGCCGGTGAGGCCGTCGTGAACGACGAGGTCGTTGGCGCTCGTGCCGGTGGGCAGCGCGTCCACCTGAATGAGCGAGTTGAACGGATCGACGAGCAGGACGTTGGCCGAGCCGCGATTTGTGGTGAGCGTGGGGTCGTACACTTGCACGGTCTGGTTGTAGTAGAAGAGCTGCGCGCCGGGCGGCTTCGCCATGGCGAACTGCGCGGCGACGCCCGAGGGCAGGCCGCTGGTGGTGATCGAGCTGATGGTGCCGAGGACGCCGTTGCCGTTGGTCTGCATCAGCTTGTCGAGGAACGAGCGGAATTGCACCATCGCGTTTTTCACTTCGCGCTTGGCGGCGTTCTCGACGGCCTTTTCGGGCGCGTTGCTGGCGTACTCGACGAGCTTGGTGATTTCGACGGCGTGGCGGAAAAAAACCGGAGTGACCTGCGCGACGTCGTAGATGGTGCCGGAGCCGCGGCCCAGGTCGCCGCCGTCCATGTTGGCGAGGCCGGACTTGCCTCCGGGACGGATTTGCAGCGGAAGCCGCATGTTGCGGGACGAGACTTTTTCGACATCGCCGCGCTGCTGGATCATGGTCAGCAGGATGTCATCCCGTTCGTAGAGGAGCGGGAGTTTGTCGCGGACCTTTTCGAGTTGCAGCGCGACGGATTGGGCGTTCTGCATCTGTGCCATTGGATTGGATTCCCCCTTGGAATGGTGATTCGTGAGGCGTGGTGCGTGGAGATTGCGTGATCGGCTTGCGCTGCGTTACGGCGATGCGTTCACACGAAGAGAGATTCCTCGACTGCGTCCCGCGCGCCCGCTGCGGCGGGCGAGAAACAAGACGCGGGACTCCGCTCGGAATGACGGCGCGGTAAGTGGTGCGGGGTGTCCGTTACGGATGGGTGAAGAAAATGGGCTCAGGCGTTCTCTATACACGTGACAGAGATTCAGCGGGTGATCACAGACGGTGTCGCCAGCTGGTTGATCGGCAAGTGCCTAGACGCCATCTTGGATGCCATTCGGGCGCAGGCGTGTATCCGGCCCCTCGATTGGCGTACATCAAAGAAGAAAAAAACACACCGAGAGGCCGCGCCGGGGCGTTCTCTTAGCAGTGAGGAGGTCTCGTGAAACATTCAGAGACTGGTTGCCTTTAGTTCTCACGATCTTATGGGACGTCGTCGGACGAACCGCTACTGGTCGGCTGTATCGGTGGTACAAGAAATCGCGATGAGTTCGCGCTACAGGTTCAAGATGTCGGAGTCGGAGAGGCGGGCGTAGTCGATGTCGCGTGGAGTCATGGGGCGGACGCCGTCGCGGGCGGCGCCGCCGGAGCCGGCGATATCGACGCGGCGCTCGGCGGCGCGTTGGCGGGCGCGGCGGTCCTGATTGGCGGCGACGACGGTGGATGTCCACTCGTTGAGGACGCGCTTGGCGACGCCGGGCAACGCCTGGCGCGCGCGGCCGGTGACGAGCGAGACGATCGCGCGCTGGTGGTCGGCGTCGAGCGCGCCGCCGCGAAATGCTTCGCGCATCTGCTGCGCGAGCTGGCGATTCGAGCGGAGCGTGGTATCGAGTTCGCGGTAGATTTCGCCGACGACGCGGTTGCGCGCGTTTTTCGAGACGCCGTCGGGCAGGAGGCGTTCGACCTGCGATTCGATGGCGTCGAGGACGCCTTGCACGGCGGCGGCGTTCGCGGCGTGAAAGAATTCGGTTTGCGCGGGCGTGGGGGTGGGCTCTGCGTTGTCATCCCGAGTCCGCTCTTGCGGGCGAGGGATCTCTCTTGCGGCATCGGAAGAGAGATTCCTCGTCGCTTCGCTCCTCGGAATGACAGGCGAATTGGGAGACGGCGATGAAACGCCGCGGCTCCCTGCTCCGTTTTCTCCGCGCCTCTGTGCCTCGGTGGCCAAGCCGGTCATGGCTTGCGCGAGGGAGGCGAAGGCGGCCGGGTCGAGGTCGGCGACGGCGCGGGCGAGCGCGGCGTGATCTTCCGGGCGGCGCGAGAAGAAGAGCGCGTCCATGCGATCGAGATCGGCGAGGAGCGCGGTGGCGGCGCGGGCTTCCTCGGGCGTGGCGAAGGTTTCGCGGTAGGCGTGGGCGTCCTGCCAGGCGCGGCGGAGTTCGGGATTGGCGTCGAAGGCGGCGCGGAGGTTTTCGGGTTCGGGGGCGTCCGACGCGATGACCGGGGCGTCAGGCGTGCCTGCGGCGTTGGAAGAGAGATCCCTCGTCGCTTCGCTCCTCGGGATGACAACGGAAGACAATGGCTCCGAAGAGGCATCGAGGCCGAGGATTTCGTCGTCCGTGGCGGGGCGGGATGGGCGCGCGGACGGGCGGCGGCGCGAGGGCGCCTCGTGCGGCGCGTGTTCGGACGCATGCAGAGTATCGGGTGCCGCAATGGGTGTGGCTGGCATAAGTAAACCTCCGTTCCAGTAATCAGTGAATCAAGCCGCCGCAGGCGATGGGCGGTAACACATTGTAAGCGCGAGCCTTACGTGCTGTGCGCGGCCGGGATATCGGAACAAATTTGGAACCATCGTACTATTTCGCGCCAAGGCGGGTTTTGTGAACCTATGTGCAGCGGAAAAGCCGCGAGAGTTCTGAGGAGTTTCGATGAGTACAACCACCGTCGTCCCCGTAAACGCAAAAGTAAAACCCGCAGGGTCGCCGACGCTCGCGCAGGGGGGCGGAATCGAACGCCGCCGGCGCCGGCGGGCGAAGATCAGCGCGCAGGTGCACGTCCGCGCGGCGAACTTTCCCGATGGCTTCGAGGAAGTCTGCACGAGCGTGGACGTTTCGCGCGACGGGCTGCTCTTCCACGCCATGCAGCCGGGATATTCGAAGGGCCAGCGGATCGACGTCACGTTCCCGTATTCGACGGCGCCGGGTGCGCTCAACCAGGCCCAGCCCGCCGAGGTCGTCCGCGCGATACAGCAGCAGGACGGGAAGATCGCCGTCGCGATCCACTTCCTGACGGCGCAGGCGCAGGCGAAGAGCGAGAAGAAGTCTTTCTCGGCCAGCCCGGCGGTGGGCGGTGCGTCAGCGTCGGCGCAGCCGAAGCAACAGCACCAGCAGTCTGTGGTGCTGTCGGTGGATTCCGATGCGCGCAGCGCGGAAACGGTGCGAAACGTGCTGTCGCAGGACGGTTACACGGTGGTGAGCGTCTCGACGGCAAGAGAAGCGCTCGATTTTCTGCGCCACAACGTGCCGGACGTGTTCGTCGCGGAGGTGGAGTGCGCGGACATCTCCGGGCACGACCTGTGCGCGATCATCAAGCGCAACGAGCGCCTGCAGCACGTCCCCGTGATTTTGCTGACGCGGTCGGCGCAGCCCGCCGATTACTCGGCGAGCCACCAGATGGGCGCGGTCGTGTGCATGGCGAAGCCGTTCCAGCCGGAGCGGCTGGCGCACGTCGTGAGGTTGGTGGCGCCGCCGCCTTCAACGAGAAGTTTTTACGGCGCGCCGCGTGGTGCGGGCGCGGCCGAACGCCCGGCGTAGCGCAGCAGACGGTGTAGGGGTAGGCGTCGGGCAAAGTTTCACCCCGAAGCCCCGGAGCGCCTGCCTTGATGTGGTGGTTTCCTTCCTTTTTTGCCGAAGTTCCAATTCCCGAAATCAGCGGTGAGACGTGGCGCGGGTGTGGCGAAAGGCGACGACGAAGAGAGATCCCTCGCTGCGCTCGGGATGACAACGGTGGTTGATGGGCGGCACGTTGCCAAGCATGTGCGCCGGGCATGGCGTCCCGACTTGTCGGGACAGGTGCCACGCCCCTACGGAGAGGAACCGTGCGCGTGCGCGCGTGCGAATGGCGTGGGGGCGGCGCGCGGAATCGCTTCTGTGTCGTGATACGATGTCGCCATGCACGAGAAGTTCACGATCGGGCTGATTCAGATGCGCTGCACGAAGGACGCGGAAGAAAATCTCGCGCGCGTGAGCGCGAAAATCCGCGAGGCGGCGGACCGCGGCGCGCAGATCGTCTGCACGCACGAACTCTTTCGCAGCGAATATTTCTGCCGCACCGAGGACGCCGAGCTTTTCAACCTCGCCGAACCGATTCCCGGCCCCGCCACCGACGCGCTGGCGAAAGTCGCGAAGGAAAAGAAGATCGCGATCGTCGCGTCGCTTTTCGAGCGGCGCGCGCCGGGCGTCTATCACAATACGTGCGCGGTGCTCGATGCGGACGGCTCGCTGCTGGGCAAATACCGCAAGATGCACATCCCGGACGATCCGCTCTACTACGAAAAATTCTATTTCACGCCGGGCGATCTCGGCTTTCCGAATTTCGACACGCGCTACGGCCGCATCGGCGTGCAGATCTGCTGGGACCAGTGGTATCCGGAAGGCGCGCGCGCGGTGGCGTTGCAAGGCGCGCAGGTGATTTTCTATCCCACGAGCATCGGCTGGCACCCGAAGGAGAAAGCCGAATTCGGCGCCGCGCAGCTCGACGCGTGGCGCACGATCCAGCGCGCGCACGCGATCGCGAACGGCGTGTACGTCGCGGCGGTGAATCGCGTGGGATTCGAAGGCGGTCTGATCTCCCAGGCTCCCCTTACCGGGGACCTGGGAGCCCTTCCTTCGGCGGGCGATACCGGACTCGAGTTCTGGGGCGGTTCGTTCGTGGCCGACCCGTTCGGGCAGGTCGTCGCCGAGGCCTCGAACGACAAGGAAGAAACGCTCGTGGTCGAGTGCGACCCCGCCAAGAGCGAAGACACGCGGCGCAATTGGCCGTTCCTGCGCGACCGGCGGATTGACGCGTACGAACCAATCCTCAGCCGATGGCTGGGGAAATGACGATCCGACAAGAATCGTCATCGCGAACGAGGGATTTCTCTTCCGTGCCGCCCTCGGCGACGCGATCATTCGAAGAGAGATTCCTCGCTTCGCTCGGAATGACAGTCGAATTGGGAGGCGCGGCGGAATGGGCCGCATCGCGCCAAGGATGAGCGCCGGGCACAGCATGCTGTGCCCCTACGGAAGACGTGGGCGAGCGCAGGGAGCACGCGTAAGAAATGAACGGTAAGCAATCTCGCGTGCGCGCGGCAACGGCGCGCGCGTCTCGTCCGCAATTCCGCATGCCCGCCGAATGGGAATCCCACGAAGCCACCTGGCTCGGCTGGCCGCACGAACTCACCGACTGGCCCGGCAAATTCGCGCCGATTCCGTGGGTGTACGCGGAGATCGTCCGGCACCTGGCGCGCGTGGAGCGTGTGTTTCTGCTGGTCGAGGACCGCGAAGCCGAGGAGCGCGCGCGAGGCGTGCTCGAAAAGTCGGGCGTGCAGATGGATGCGGTCGAGTTCTTCCACATTCCCACCGATCGCGGATGGATGCGCGACTCGGGGCCGATCTGCGCGGTGAACGCGCGCGGCGAAGTGCTGTACAACAATTTCGTCTTCAACGGCTGGGCGAAATACGACGACTACAAGAAGGACGCGCGCGTGGTCGAGCGGGCGAACCGGCGGCTGAAGCAGCGCGTCGTGCTGCCGATGCACAAGCGGCGGCGCGTGGTACTCGAAGGCGGGTCGATCGATGTGAACGGCCGCGGGACGCTGCTGACCACCGAAGAGTGCCTGCTGAGCGAAGTGCAGCAGCGCAATCCCGGCTTCACGAAAGACGATTACGCGGAAATCTTTCGCCGGTACCTGGGCGTGACGAAAGTCCTGTGGCTGAAGAACGGAATCGCCGGTGACGACACGCACGGGCACGTGGACGATCTCGCGCGGTTCGTCGATGAGACGACGGTGGTGACGGTGATCGAGCACGATCCGGGCGAGGCCAACTACGCGCCGTTGCGCGAGAATCTGAAGCTGTTGCGCGGGACGACCGACCAGGATGGCAAGCCGCTGCGCGTCGAGACGCTGCCGATGCCCGAGCCGGTCTATTTCGCCGGGCAGCGACTGCCGGCGAGTTACGCGAATTTTTATGTCGCGAACAAGATTGTGTTGGTGCCGACGTTCAACGATCCCGCGGATCGTGTGGCGCTGGCGAAACTGGCTTCGCTGTTTCTCGACCGCGAGATCGTGCCGATCTATTCACGCGATCTGGTCCTCGGCCTCGGCACGATTCATTGCATGACCCAGCAGCAGCCGCGCGGCCTGTAAGACTCCAGTCCCTCAAGGCACGAACGAGCGCCCCGACAAGCTTAGGGTTGCCCTTTTCGCGCGGCACGTTTTAGAATCCGGGAAAGGAGGCATCCATGTCTGAGCCTTCATTCGGTCGCATTGCACGCTGGGCCGCTGGCTTGGCACTTTCGATCTCTGCTGCGGCCTCGTTGTATCGGTACGCCGCGCTGCCGGATCACGAAGCGGGCGCTCTTTTCCTCGCGGTGGGATTCGCGGTCGCCGTTTGGTTCGCCTACCGTAGCTGGCGGACCGTCTTCGCGGGCTTGGCGGCGAGGCTGAACTGGGGACCGCGAACGTGCTGGGCGATGGCTGCGCTCATTTTGGCGGCGGGATTCCTGCTCCGTTTTTACATGGGCCAGGGCCTTGCTATGCTCGTGTGCCTTGCGGCCGCGCTCGGGTGTTTCCCGTCGAACGCTTGGCGCACGGCGAGTAAGTAGGCCTTCAACCACCCCGTTACGCTGAATGTGCTTGTAGCGCTTCCCCCAACTGACAAGTTGCGCCGATCTATTCACGCGATCTGGTCCTCGGCCTCGGCACGATCCATTGCATGACCCAGCAGCAGCCCCGCGTTGGATAGCACTACCTAACGGCCAACGCACGGCCGGTGTACTTCCCTGTCACCGATTCTCGGCGTACCATGCGCTCTATGTTCGAGCGCTATACTCAGGACGCCAGGCGCGCAATTTTCTTGGCACGTGACGAAGCCATGCGTTACGGCAGCCCTTACATCGAGAGTGAGCACTTCCTGCTGGCCGTAGTGCGCGAGAACGAAGCTCTGTGGATTCGCGTAGCAGGGGGTCGAGGGTCTCTTGAATCCCTTCCTAAGGAAATCGAAGCGCGCACAACTCTCGGCAATCCGACCTCCGGGCCAGTGGACGTACCTCTGAGCGCCGACTCTAAGAAGATATTGCTTCTTGCGGCAGAAGAAGCGGGCGAACTGGGCCATACGCAAGTACGCCTTGAGCACTTTCTTCTCGGTATCCTTCGGATCGACCAATGCGTGGCTGCACAAATTCTCCAAGCGCATGGCGTCACGATAGGCGCGCTACGCGAAATGCTTGGCAAAGCAGCTACCTAATACACGAGGCGCTTCTTACGTGGTGGGCGGGGCGGCGGATTGCGCGGCCTGCGCGGCCGTGCGCTGCTGCTTGAGCAAATACTCGCGGTGGAACATGGCGTGGGCGCGGACGTTGGCGTAGCCGGCGGGTGATTCGATCTTCGCCACCTGCCCCGCGTCGGCTGAAAACCATCTCATGCAGATCTCAAGCTCGACGGCGTGATTGTCCGCGAATTCGTCCGGCATGATGGACGGGAGGACGAGTTCGACGCCGGTCGCGTCGTCGCGCCGCACCACGGGCGATTCGGCGACGAGCTGGGCGATTTCGCGGTACTGCTTGGTGCGCGACTCCTCGTCGGGAATCCCGAACTCCTCGAGGCCGATCAGCCGCTTGATCAGCGCCATGTTTTCCGGGTGGGCGAGGACGGCCTGCATCTGCGGGTCGGGATTCGAGAGCAGTTGCAGCAGCACCGCGCGCTGCTGCGACCAGAGCGTCGGGTACTGCTCGTCGGTTTCGGGATAGCTGAAGAGGTTGCCCTTCAGGTCGGCGAGGCGAATCCATTTCGACTCGAACGCGGCGCCGGCGCCGAGCAACGTCACTTCCACATCGTTCGGGCGATTGCGGCGGAAGCAGTCGACGGCGAGGAGCATCACGTCCGCGTGGAAGAATTTCATGCGCCGCCAGACGAGGCCGATGCGGCCCATCGCCTGATCTCGCGCCATCGAGTAGCCGGCGGCGGTGTCCGTGTTGGCCATCGCGCCGCCGAAAAGCGCCGGAAACGCGCCGGTGAGAAACTGCGCGATCGGGCCCATCAGGTTCGCGGCGTGCTGCGCGAGATCGGGAGGCACCTGCGCGGGCTCCGGCTGGAAAAATCCCGCGGCGAGCGACTGGCCGGGCTTGGCGCGCGCGGGATAGTGCGCGCCGGGCTCGGCGGTCTGATTCTGCAGCGCGTCGAAATCGAGGACTTCGCTATCGGCGTAGATCGGCGGGATGCCGTACTCGTAGGTTTCGATCTGCAAATTCGAGAGCGTGTTGAAGCGCTCCTGCACGCTGATGAGGGTGTCGCCGAGCGCGGGACGGCCGCTGGAGCCGTCGCCGGGGAGCGCGTGGAGGACGCGCCAGTGGTCGTCCATGTTTTCGTTGCGCGATTCGCAGTAGGCATCGCCGGCGAGCGCGACGTAGGCGCCATCGGGAAAAATTTCGAGCAGCTCGTCGCGCAGCGATTTGTCGTCGAGCGCGAAGAACGCCCAGGGCCGCAGCCAGGTGCGCTGAAAGGTGATGAGATTGGGATTGAAGTCGCCGCCCTCGGTGAGCGGGCCGCCCTGCGACTGCGCGAGGCGCGCGAGGCGTTCGTACTCCTGCATGCTGGTGGCGACCGGCGGGCCGATTTTGTCCGCGGCGTGCGGATAGGCCGCGCGCAGGCGCGCCTGATGCACCTCCATGTTCCACTGGATGTACGGATATTCGTGCATCTCGTTGGCCCAGGGCGGAGTTTTCAGTTCGAGGCCGCCGGTGATGGTGATTACTTCCTGGCCGTTGGGGACGCGCAGGCGCGTCTGCGCAGCGGGCACGGTGATGGTTTCCGCGGCGACGAAATCTTCTTCGGTGAGCAGCGCACCGCATTGGGAGCAGCAGACGCTGACATCCGTGTCGTCATTCTGAGCGGAGTGGCCGGACGTTCTTGCATTCCGCCCGGTGTGCGGGCGCCCGGCCACGGAGTCGAAGAATCCCTCTCCTTGTGACTGTGTCGCTGGGGCTTCAGGCGAAGAGAGATCCTTCGACTCCGCCCCGCGCCCGCCAATATCGGGCGGGAGAGGCAAATACGCGGGGCTTCGCTCAGGATGACGATCGGTAGAGGTTGCCTCCGTCTCCGCGCCGCAGTCGGGGCAGACGTAGACATCGTTGCCGAGCTTCACTTCGCGGGCGGCGATTTCGGTCTCGGGGTGGAAGCCGAAGCGCTGGCCGTCGACGACGAAGCGGACGTACGCGCCGACTTTGCCGCCGGTCCAGAGGTTGAACGCCTCATCGACGATCAGGTTGCCGATGCGATTGTTGCGCTCGACGAGCCCGGCGACTTCCGTGGCGGCTTTGGCGGCGGCGACGTCCTCTTCGGCCTGCGCCGACGACGGGAAAAAGCGCACGCGGGGGACGTCCTGCGAGAGCACGGAGATGATCGAGAGGCCGAACGCCTGGTAGATGTTGGTGACGAATTCGTAGCGCGGGAGATCCTCGATCGAGGAGTTGAGGATTTTCTGCTCGAAGGGCAGATGCCAGTTCTGGTCGCGCTCGCTCCACCAGAGGTATTGCAGGCCGCGCCAGAATTGGTGCGCCTGCTTGATGCGGCGGATTTCCTGGCGGCGCGAAAGCTCCGATTCGGTCGAGAACTGCTGGACGAGGCGGCGCAGCGCCTCTTGCAGGCGGTCGGGGAGTTGCTCGTTGTTGGGGCCGTAGGGATGCGCGGAGTCAGCCGCGGCGGACGCCCCCGCGCCCGTTGGATTATTGGCGGCGGTGGCAGGCCCTTCGACGGGGGCTATTCTCCCAGGCTCGACTAACCGTCGACCTGGGAGCCCTTTCTTCTCGGGATCGGCGTTCGGAGTGCGTGTCTGTGTGGGCATTCGTTTCTCGCTGGGGGCTAACTCGAAGGTGACACCTGGGTCTGCACCGATAGGGTGATGTGTACAATCGATTCATGCGACTGGGCCGGCAACAATGGGCGACAACCGATGGGCTAGTCCTGCTGGCGTTTTTGGCCGTCCTGCCATTCACGTTGTGGGTGGCTTGGGCCAGGCGGCACTCGAAAGTTAGCGTCGACGCGGTCTTGGCACTAATGGGGCTGTCTTTCGCGTGGTTCGTGGTTTCCCAGTTGGCTGTGGCTCGTGGGCGTCGCAAGCTCGGCCTGACTCGCTGGCAATACACAAACCTGCTGTCCGGTTCGCGTCCGGTGGACCGAGATGAGCTGTTCGTTTGGCGCTGGACGTTGCACCTCTGTTGCGCAACCCTCCTGATGGTGCTGTGCGTGCTCGCCCTGGTATTTACGTCGTAGCGAGCGTCTTCCTTTCAACTGCGCCCGCCTGCCTGAAGGTGGCCGCTACGAAACATTTCGCGCGATCTGACGCGCGATTTGCTATCTTGCCGGGCGATGGATACGCAGAGCGACGAACGGCGGCGGCTCACGCCCTTTCAGCGATTCGCGGTCGCGTTTGCCGGGCTGATGCTGATCGTCACCGGACTGGCGACACTGCTCGAGGAGCGGTTGAACGGGGCGTATTTCCCGGTGGGCGTGGTGTTCGCTCCGTTTGCGCTCGCAGGGGGAGTGCTGTTGATTGTGCTCGCGGTCAAGGCGGGCAAAGCGGAATGAGCCAATCCACGAAAAATGGTGGCACCGTGCCAAGGATGTGCGCCGGGCATCCGCCGCGGCGGACTGTGCCCCTACGAGACCAAGACCAGCTTCGGCTATTGGATGGTTATGGAGGATCGGCCGAGGGCGAGGGCGTTGGCGAGGCGGGCGCCGCGGTCGTCGGACGGGAAGCCGAAGCGGCAATTCACGAAATGGACGTTCTCGAGATCGAGCGCGCCGCTCTCGTAGCGGAGATGCGTGCCGACGAACGTGACGTTGCGCCAGCGAATGCCGTCGAGGGTCTGCGCGGCGCCGGAGATCGTCAGATTTTCGACGCGCACGCCATCGGCGAAAGAGCGCGACGCGGGCGGCAGCAGAATTTCCAGCGTGTCCGGCATCAGCGTCGCGTCGAGATATTTCGCGCGGAGAGTCGCCGGGTCGAGGACGGAATCGGCGGGCAGCTCGCGCGGCGCGCCGAGCGAAACGCGCGTTGCATCGGGCGCGACGACTGACGCCGGCGATGCCTGGACGGCGTCAGGCGCTGGCGGGGCTGACGGAGCGGCGCCGCCGTTCGTTGTGGCGTTCATTGTGGCGTCCGGCGGCCCATTCGGCGCCACGTTCATGGACGAGCGCAGCTCGGCGAGGGCGACGCGCGCCTGCGTGACGTGGTCCATCATGCGCTCGTCGTCCGGATGCTTCGCGAGGACGCGATCGAGCGCGTCGAGCGAAAGCGCGAAGAAAGTGGGCGCCGCGGTGCGCGACTCAATACGCATCGTGGTTGCCACGGAGCCGGCGCGGTCCACGTCCATTTCCGCGGCCATCAGCTTCCCTGCCCCGGCGTCCTGAACGCCTGCGTCGAGCGACGAGAGGATCTCGGTTTCCCACGGCGCGGGCGAATGCGTGCCGGGGCCAGCCGCAGAGGATTGTGCGGCGGACGGCCTGAGCTCCGGATGCAGGATGTACTGAGTTCCCTCCCACCCGAGCATGACCACCAGGCCAGCCGCGGCCGCGAGGACGGCAACACCGACGTAGCGCGGCATCGAGCTGCGCTGCCATGCGCGCGTGGATGGATGACGGGACATGCTCCGCGGCGAGCGGTGCGAGGGGCCGACGGATGCGTGACTGCCTTCCACTACGAAACACCTCCGGCCGGTGACTCAATTGTAAACCAGGTGGCCGGGAGGCAGGCCGGGAATCTGGCGCCGGTTTCAGGGACTGTTTTCGGCGTCGCGCGCGAGTTCGCCGCGGAGGAAGTCCACGAGATCGCGGTGGTCGGAGAAGACGTGCGTTTCGGGCGGCGATGCAGTCGCAGGCGTGCGATGAATGCGAGCGACGAAGCCGCGGGCGGCGCGGTTCGAGCTCCCTGGTGTGACTTCGGTAGCGTCTATTTCGACGCGATGGATCGGGCCGGTGCCGGACGTGGCGTTGGGCGCGGCGTTGTCGTCATCGGCCGCGTTGGAATTGTCGGCGGAGTCGACGTCGGCGTTCGCGCGATTGCGTTGCGCCTGCTGCTCGAGCGCGAGCAGCGCAGCTTCGGCTTCGCGCGCGGCTTCGAGCGCCTCGCCCATGGTCGGATTGATGTGGTAACGCCCTCGGATGAATGGCATGGTGCCTCCCGGAGATCGAAGTTCGAAAAGCGAAAATGGAAATTCGGAACTGGCGCGATCACATATTGTTGACGACCTGCTCGACCATTGCTTCATTCCTCGGAACGACGAGCAGAGAGCAAAGGCGAAGAGAGATCCTTCGACTGCGTCCCGCGCCGCGCAAACACCGCGCGATGAACGGCAGCGCGTGGCGTCGCTCAGGATGACGGCGGTATTAATGGTCGGCGGGTAGCCAAGGTCAATCGCCGGGCACGGTCCGCTCGTGTTCCCTCTTTCGTGCGGATTCAAATTCGAGCATGCGGGTGATCTGGTGCCAGGAGCGGCGGCGCAGGGGCGCGATGGTGCGGACGCCGCCGTTGCCGAGCGTTTCGCCGACGGCTGCCGCCCGCGAAGCCGGACTGCGTGGAGGCGGGACCGGCCCCGAGGCGGGCGCGTCGAGGCCGGTGTGAGGTGGTGCGTGGGGGCCGGGCAGAGTGGTTGCAGCGGGGCTTCTTGTGGGGATCGGTGGGACTCCCGCGATATCGGTCCCCCAGGCTCGACTAACCATCGACCTGGGGGCCCCTTCTTGAATCGAATTCAGCAGTGCGCGATTTTCCGCGTGGAGGCGCAGGACTTCCGCCTCAAGAGAGCGCGTGTAGCGCGTGGACGTGATGCGGCGGAAGAGTGTGCGAAGGATGTTCATCGAAAAACCGGGTAAGAGTGCCGGGCTAAAGGACCCGGCGCTACGTTCAGACCTAAATCAAAACCTAGCGGCGACGGTGCAGGTGGCCGAAGGGGACGGGGCGGGTGCCGCGGGATTCGTCGATGAGGAATTTGCGGGCTTGCATGGCGTGGATCGTGGGATCGGCCGAGTAGGCGTGCGCGGCGATGCGATCGGCGAGCGGCATGCGCGAGCGCCAGCCGTTCGGGTCGCCGCGACGCGCGGCGAAGCGCGATTTCAGACCGTAGCGCGCGGCGTCGGCGGGATCGTCGCCGTCCATTTTTTCGATGTCTTCGACGCGCGCGGGATCGCGGATGAGGTTCGGCAGCGTGCGAATCAGCTCGATGCAGTTTTCGGTGAGGAGCCACTCGCCGGCGTCAAGCATCTGGTACATCAGCATCCAGCCGCCGACGCGGTCGTCGTCCGCGGGGACGGGGCGCGGCAAGCCCGCGGCGAGGAAGACCTCCGCCATCTGGTCGGCGATCGAGAGTTCGTCGGTGCGGCGGGCGAAGGCGTCGGGCGAAAGGTAGATGGCGTCGATTTTCTCGCGCTCGGGCGCCGCACCGCCAACGCTGCGGGCGACGATTTCGCGCGCGAGTTCGCGCGGCGACGTGTGGCGCGTGACGTATTCGCGATACGAGACGACGCGAGAACCATTGGGTTGGTGTTGTAGGGCGTAGCAGTGCTGCGCCCGGCATCCGTGCTTGGCGAATCGCCTGCACGTGGCGAGGCTGCGTCTTCCGGATTATCGGCGCCCGAGAAAGTCGCTGGCCGGGAGGCCGGCGTTCCCGGCGAAGCCGCGGCGGGAATGGCGGCGTGCCAGTAGGCGGCGGCGGGATGCTCGAAGCCCCAGTCGATCGAGATCCAGCGCGGCCACCAGGGCTTCCAATCTCCCAGGCTCGACTTACCGTCGACCTGGGAGCCCTTCCAATCTCCCAGGCTCGACTTACCGTCGACCTGGGAGCCCTTCCAATCTCCCAGGCTCGACTTACCGTCGACCTGGGAGCCCTGTTTTCCAATCTGCTCGGGGCGGACGACGTGGCGCGTGAAATCGAAGTTGTCGAAATACTGGCCGGCGAAGACGTCCCATTCGCCATCGAGAAACGCGCGGCGCAGGTGCGAGGGCAGTGCGCGGAGCGTCTTGAGGTAGTTTTCGTCGTTCGCGTAGATCGGATTGTCGGAAACACGCGCGGCGATGAAATCGTAATCCTCGGGATCGTACTCGGCGGGATTTTCCATGCCGGGCGCGGGGCGGCAGTCGATCCAGAGCGACTTCACCCAGGCGTGGCCGATGTTGCCGGGGTTCGTCGCGGCGGCCATGCAGGGAAACGCGCCGGGAATCGGGCAGCGATTGCGGCTGGTGAGGAATTGCCACTGCCGCAGCGTGAACATCGTGAGCTCGTCGATGCCGATGAAGAGAAATTCGGCGCCCTGATACTGGTAGACGTCGGATTCGGCGGCGCAGTAGCCGAAGCGCGTGGTCGAGCCGTTGTGCCACTCGATGACGTGCTTCGATTCGTTAAAGCCGCGGTAGAGCTCGCGCGGGACTTCGCGGCGGAAGTAGAGCAGGAGCGACTGCTCGAGCTCGGGGAACGTGCGGCGGAGGAGCAGCGTGTTCGCGCCGGGATGCTCGTGGGCCTGGAGGATCGCCTCCATCAGCAGGGCTTTCGTTTTGCCGGGGCCGGCCGCGCCGCCGAACAGGCGGTACTTCGCGGAAGACGCGTGGAAGTCGCGCTGCTTCGGGAACGGCTCGTAGGCGAGCGCGATCTGCTTGGGAGAATCGTCGCGCAGCCAGCGCTCGACAGCGGATGTGATCGTGGGCATGGGAAGGGGCGGGGCCTCTCTCGGCTTATGCGAGCAGATAGCGACAATCGAAGAGAGATTCCTCGCGGGCGTCCCGCGCCCGCAAAACCGCGGGGGAAAGCGAAGACGCGGGACTCTGCTCGGAATGACAACGTGAACCAGGGTCAGGTTAGGCTACGGATTTTCTGGCCGACGTAGAACGCGGCGGCGCCGCCGAGAAACGCCGCGCCGATGGCGACGTGGTGAACGCTGAAGATCGCGCCGAGGGTGAACGACGCGATTCCTCCGAGCTGGACGATGTAACCGACGGTTTTGCGGCTGGCGGTGCTGGGTGTCGCGCTGGTGCTCGTGGAAGACATGGTGGCTCCTTTCGAAGACGGGAAATCGAACGGCGAGAATTCGGTGCGCGCGCCCGGTGGATCGCCGGCGCGGTGCCAAGCATGGGTGCCGGGCATGGCATGCCATGCCCCTACGAAGACGGCGCGGCGGCGGGCGCGGAGTCGAGCGCGGCGGGGGCAGCGGGCGCGGGTTCGAGCGCGGGCTGCGAGACAGGGAGAGCCTCGGGGCGGCCGGGGCGCGGGACGTTGTGGACCAACTGGACGATGACCTGCGCGTTCCCGGCGGGCCGTTCGGCCGCACGCGACGATTCGAGGTGACGGCCGAGTTCCTTCAAGCCCTCGAGCAGCAGCTTTTCTTCACCGTCCTTGTCCGTCAGCGTGTCGATGAGGCCGCCCATGGCTTGCGCGTACTTGAGCTCGTCGAGGCCGGACCTACGCAGCGCTTCGCCGATCGGCATCTGTTGGAGGCGACGGCGCAGCCCCGGCTTCCGCTTGAGCGGTTTTGCGGGAACGCCCGGCGCGGCTGCTGCTCCGGCGGCGGCGCAGGCCGATAGGCGGGACGGTAAGGAGGGCGAGTGCGCCTTCGAGCGCGATTTTGGCGGAGTCTGCTTCGGGGCCCGCTTTTTCGATTTCGGTTTTGTCGACATGGATGGGTTCGGTGGCGTGAAGAGCGCCCATGATGGCGCCGTTGAGAATGTCGCGGTGGCGAGTGCAGAAGAGGTCGCCCCGGCGCGTGCGGCGCGTGCAGCGGGAGAACGCGGCCGCGTGATGGCGCGAGTGCACGAAGCTGGCGCAGCGAGGCATGCGAAGAAGAGCGGAATTCGAAAATCGATGAAATGCTCTACGGGACGGTGACCCAGGTGGTGCAGGCGCTCTGCTGCGATTCCGTGCCGTCCGGATACTGCGCGACGACGGAGAGCAGATGCTTGCCGGATTCCCAATTGAGTTGCGGGCTGGTGGCCGTGATGCCGTGGACGAGCCCGTCGGCGTGCGGCGGAAGAGGAATCGCAAAGAGCTTCGTGCGGTGGGTACTGCCGGCTGAAATGTCGTAGGCGACGAACTGCTGCACGCATTTCTGCGTGATTTTCGGCGAGCAGGCGGGAGTCCGGCCGAAATCGTAATCGAACTTCACGATGACGCTGTGTTTGCTGTGCGGGGGCGCCGGTTGATTCGCGGCCGATTGAGCCTCAGTCCCGGAGGAAGCCGAAGGCTGGCTCTGGCCTTGCGAGCCGTATCCGGTCCCGGCGGCGAGAGCCGCTACCAGCATCACAAGGACCGCCGCGAGAAGGGCGGGCGCTCTCGTCAAATGCGCCTCCGGGTACGCCGCCCTCCATGATACCGCGATATCGCGAACACGCCTCTAGCCGAGGATCTGGACGACGATGCCGGCGCCGCCGGTGATCGACGAGACTTTCGCGCGAATGAAATTGCCGCGAACGTTGGTGACGGTGCGGGATTCGCCTGCGGTGGCGGTGGAGGTGTCGATGGTGGCGTACTGCGAGTCGACGTCGTTCATCGCGGTCTGCAGAGCGATACTGACCGCCGATGGCGAAGTGCCGTAAAGGGTCTGCCAGGCGACGACGCGGCCGTTGTTGGGCATGCCGGCGTAGCTCGGCAGGGCGAACTGCTGGCTGGCCTGGCCGGCTGCGGGGGCTTCGCTATTGAAGGCGAGGGCGACATCGCCCGGGAAAATCGAATACGGCGGGACCTGCGCGTTGTAGTTCGGCATGGTGTCTCCGGGGGAATGCGGTGGCTAGTGGCGAGTGACTGATGGCTGCGAGAAGAGTAGAATAAGACTTAGTCGTAAAAAGTCATACTTCAGAGGGTTGTTATGCGCACGACGCAGACGATGACGATCTCCCTGCCGCCCGCGTTGGTACGGCAATTCGAGCGGGTGCGAAAGGCCGAGTCCCGGACGCGTTCCGAACTGGTCCGCGAAGCCCTCCGCGTCTACTTTGAACGGCGGTATGGGGCCGTTGAACCAACCAGGGCGGAACTTGCGGCGCTCCGGCGCGGCCGCGCTGCATTTCGCCGAGGAGACGTTGTATCCTTGAGCCGCTTCCTCGATGGCTTGGAACGTCCAGCTCGCCGGGCCCGCGCAAAAGCAGTTTCGAAATCTCCCGCCAAAAGATCAAAGGCGCGTTGAGGCGGCGCTTCTTGCCATGGAGCAGGATCCGTTCCAGGGCGACATCAAACGCCTCAAGGGACAGTCCACGGCCTGGCACCGGCGCGTCGGAAACTACCGAATCGTCTACGACCTATATTTCGAGCAGCGGCTGATTGTAGTTGCCGGCATTATCCGAAGAACCTCGACGACATATAGAAACGAAACTGCGTTTGTGCGCCGCGGGTTTTCGCGAAGGCCTTAGTGGAGTGCGTCCGTGCAGAGTTCGAGGATACTAAAGAAATATGTACGCCAATGTGAAGTGCTTGTCAAGTGCTTTTTTGTGTAAAGAAAAGTCGTCCACGGTAACGACGCGACCACCGCCGTAAATTTGGCGCGCGGAGTCCGCAGGCGGCGCGGAGCCAAGAATTGACGCCGGGCATGGCACCCCGACAAATCGGGACACGCGCCATTGCCCCGACGAAGAAACCGCATTCGCGAGGCGCGCGCTACTGCTCCGGCGCGGAGGAATCCGGCGCGGGCTGCGCCGCCGGAGACGTAGGCGCGGAACCGGGCGCGGGTTTGAGCGTGAAGCTGACGCCGCGCGATGCGTTCTCGTCCACGGTGCGCTGCACGTCGATCTGGTCGAGATCGAGGACGTTTTCGCGGCCAGCTTCCGTGACGTAGTGGAGCTTGTAATCGGCGACCCAGTAGTCCGTGACGGCGAAGCTGGTGCCGTCGTTGAGGTAGAGCGTCACGGCGGGTGTCTGGTCCGGCTGGCCGGACTCGACCGGCGCGGGAGGATTGCTTTGATCTGCGCTGATCTGCGGCGCGTACGAGCTGTTGTCTACCTCACCGGATGGGCCGGAGGTGCCTTCGTCGAGGTAGAGATCCGGCGGCGGATAGTATCCGTTGTAACCGCTGTAGCCGTCCCAGTAGCCGAAGCCGTTGCAGCCGAAACCGAAATTCCAATTCCACGAGAGGGGATCGCAGTTGTTGAAGCCGAACCCGAAAAAGAACGGGTTGAAGAAGAATCCGGGGCCGTAGAAGCCGAAGCCTCCGAAGCCCGGGCCACGGGGACGCCACGGCTTGACGATGCGCGGCGATTGCGGCAAGGCCGCCGACGGACGCCCCGACGTGCCGTTCGCGCGCGGCGCTGCCGCGGATTGCGGCGAATTCTGCCAGATCGAGTGGCCCTCGCCCGAGAAGCTGAGGACTCCGGGGTGAGCCGCACCAGAAGGCTGCGGGGAAACATGCCCTGCGTCCTGTGCGCCGGCCGGACCGGCGGGGCTCTCGGGCGGGAAGCCGATCGTCATGTGAGGGGCGGCGTTCGAATCAGGGTTGTTGATGATCACGCCGGCATGCTCGCCGTTGGGCGGTTCCGCACCGCCGGCGGGGGCGGCATTCGGCGGATTGGTCTGCGCGCCGTTTGCGAAGCCACCGTGGTTGCTGATTGGCGCGGGTGCTGAAGACGGGGGACGGGCGGATGCGGTCGGTGCTCCGCCGCTCGGGTGCGGGGTGGCCGGAGGCGCCGGTGCTGATGACGTGCGCGAGCCGCCGGAACTCCCGCCGAAGTGGCCGCCACCAGCGCCGCCGAAATGACCGCCACCGCCGTGCTGCGCAAGCGCAGCCTGCGGCGCGAGAGCGAAGGCTACTGCGGCTACGGCTCCCAATATGAGGTGAATCAACGACCAGCGGCGTGAAGATGGGCGCGCCATTTTGGCACCTTCCCTCTGACCCACCGATCTCCCAGGCTCGACTAACCGTCGATGTGGGAGCCTGTATATACGATGCGCCCCTTGCCTCCGGAGTTTCAAGGGATAGTTCCCGGGCGGACTCCCTTGCTTCGCTGAAGTGCGCTGGATCACAGCAGCCGGTGACGGGCGTCATCGCGCGTTTGCGTGCCGAGGCGCAGGATGCCACTCAAACGTGGAGGTGCGGTATGTTCGACATCTTCAAGGCGGACGAATACGTGGGAACCTGCTGGGTGGAAACGGCGGCGACGTTCCAGGATGCCGAGACGCGCGTGCGCGCGCTCGCGCGTTACTGGCCGGCCGACTATGTCGTCCGCAACCGGGAAAGCGGGGTCTCGTTTACGTTTCAGTGTTCGAAAAGCACCGGAGAGTTGAGCGGCGAAATGGAAGGCCTGTCCCCGGGCACGGGCTGGCTGAACTAAGCCTTCGCGGCCTTGCCGTGCGCCTTCGCGGCGCGTTCGATGCTCGGAGCCGCCTTCGCGAGATCGGCAGGCGTCATCGCCGGGCGGACGGTCACCCTCGCATTGAAGGCCAGAAACCACGGCTCGGCGATGGCGGGCAGTTCCGACGACTCTTTCATGTCGAAGAATATGTAGCCCGTGCGCTCGCCTTCCTCTTCCGCGAAATACGCGGCCTCGGGCTTGAGGTCCTCCACAATCCGCTGAATCGTTGATCCGAGAACGCCGGCGTGCACGGCCTCGTTGCCGGCTTCCACTGGGATCGAAACTTTGAGCAGCATACGCATGTGATCTGCCCCTCCTTGAGCAGCGGGAGTATACCACCCGTGCGGACCGGCGCGCCCCCTGTTCGGCAATGGGTCAGTTCGGAATCATGGCGCTTGTCCGGTTGCTGCGTTTATCAGGCACGGGGGAGTGATCTGGCGCTTGCGGGGAGTGGACTTATGCGGGGTAACTGATAGGAACCTGTACAAAAGTGAACACACTCTTTTGCTCTATCCGAATAGCCTCTGAAGATGTACCTCGCGAAGAGGTTCGGACACCCCCACCACCCACCCCGAACCTCTTCTGTTTTTTTTCTTACCCGATGCGTTGCTTCCTAAGTCCGCACCATCGAGGACTGGACTCCGCTGGATTACTTCCGGATACGCCGTGATACATTTCCTGTCCGCTTGTTGAGAGATCCGTCCTTCACTGAGCCGACCCAATGATTGAGAACTTCAACTCTTTGATCTGTCCGCTAGAAACGAACATGTCATCCTTCTCGATACGGCACTGCACCTGCTGTCCACTTTCGAGACCCGCTTCAGGCTTCTTCGTTCCACGCGTGACTTGGTAGATTGTGTCGCCAATCTGAATGTAGTAGACAGCCACATTGCCCTGCTTGCCGTAGGCTTCGAAGTCCCAACTAAGAATCTTTCCCGTTTGAGATGATTGACCATGGACCGGCACAGCCAACATCAGAAGCAGCACAGTCAGCGCACGTGAGATCCGCCGAGCGTTCGTCTTAGCGAGCATTCCAACCTCCTTCGGGGAGTTAAGGGCAGGGACAAATCGCGCAGATTCTACACCCGTTTGGCTGATTGCGCCCGTATGACAAAGCCTGCGAGGCGAGATTTCCGCTTGCCGTCATTGCTTCGCTTCCATGCCGTTCGCGGTTTGGCTCGGATGTCCCCGTCGCCACTCGGCACGAGCTTCCATGAACTGGACGGCCCAAACTTCCCTAGGTGGTTTCCCGAGGTTCTGTTTTGGAGAACAAAGGAACGCCAAATCTCTCCCGGTCTTGATTAGCCCTGCGTCGCTCATCTTGCGAAGCCGCTCTCGAAACTCTTCGACGTTGAAAAACGATTCGGGGGTGAGACCGCCCAAGTCCTGATAGGTCACTTCTTATTCGTAAACGTTTCCCGTCGCGGGAGTCAAGGACGGCTAGCGATACTCTGCCTTGCACGATCTCGTTTTCTCTCTATGCGGTTAATTCTGCTACGGATTCGCACATTTCGCCCTGCAATCGCCACCAATCCGCGCTAACTGAATCTGCGCGTGTGGCTGCTTCGATTGCGCGACGGAAGCACAGAGCGGCGTCGACATTATGCTGCTCTTGTGCAAGATGGAATCGGTCCCAAAGGTCTTGTATAGAAATCATCGACGTATAGTCGGCAACCATGACCTCTATCAAACCTAGGTGCAAGTCCGTAACCAAAGATGGTACTGAAACTACGGCATTTAGTCGCGTCACATAATGGCAAACCCTTCTTAATAGGGACATTCGGGGACACTGGCGGGCACTTGATTTCATAACACTGTCGGCTCCCTCGACCCGAGTAGACTTTGGTTGTTCGACGACCAAGGCTCGGGAGGGTCGGAGTAGGGATCAGAATTGCTCCTGACCCCCTCCACGGATCCGGACAGGCGGCTTTCCCGCATCCGGCTCTTACCTTAGGTGACGACGCCCATGCGGCGCAGGGGATAAGAATGATAGATGCGAACTGGAGGCAGCCAGCGAGCGATGAGTCGATGCATCCGATCCCAGGGGATACGGCCATTCTGGCTACGGCGTGACAGAGTGCGATGCCAGAGCCGGCCTACTTGGATTCGAAAGAGATGCAGCGCAGGGTCGTTCATGGGCACACCGTAGTAACGGTTATGCCCATCTACCACTGATCGCAACCATTGACCGACTTCCGGGATGGGCTGATGCATGCGCCGCCGAAGTTCGACTTTTACCTCGTTCAGCTTCACCTGCAAGCGCTCGCGAATCGTCTGCCGCAAGACTGTGAACCGTCCGTTGCTCCTTTTCTTTCCGCAAATGTGCGTAAAGCCGAGGAAGTTGAACGTTTCCGGTCTCCCCTCTCCGCGCTGCTTTCGGGTCCTGACCGCAAATGGTCCGAACTCCAGCAGACGCGTTTTCTCAGGGTGCAGTTCGAGGCCGAACCTCCGCATTCGTTCCGTTAGCTCTGCCCAGAATCGCATGGCATCCGATCTTCCTTGGAATCCAACCACGATGTCGTCAGCAAACCTCACGGCGATTACATCGCCGTGGGCTTGTTTTCGACGCCACGCTTGAACCCACAGGTCGAATACATAGTGGAGATAAACGTTGGCTAGCAGCGGAGAGGCACTTCCGCCCTGGGGCGTTCCCTCTTCCACTCGTATTCGCTTCCCATCCTCCAACACGCCGGCATTCAACCATTTCTGGATGAGCCGCACAACGCGTCGGTCCGCAATTCGATGCTCGACGAACTTCACCAGCCATTCGTGCGAAATTTTGTCGAAAAAGCTGCGAATGTCCAAATCAAGCACCCAGCTCACTTTTCTCGTCAGTAGTCCGGTGTAGAGCGCATCCAGTGCTTGATGCTGGCTTCGCTTTGGCCGGAACCCGTAAGAGAAGCCGAGAAAATCCGTCTCGTAGATGGCGTTCAGCACCTCGACCGTCGCACGCTGGACGATCTTGTCTTCCAGCGCCGTGACTCCAAGCGGTCTTCGCCGCCCGTCGGCCTTGGGGATGTATACCCTACGCACCGGCTTCGCTCGGTACGCTCCTCGCTTCAGCCTCACAGCGAGGTCCTGGAGATTCACTTCCAGTTGTTCGCCGTAGTGCCGCCACGTCTCCCTGTCCACACCCGGTGCGGCTTCTTTCTTCAGTCGGAAGTAAGCCATCCGAAGCGTTTCGAGGTTGTAGACGTGGTGCAGGAGCGCCGTGAACCGCAACTTCTTATCCTTTCTTGCTGCTTGACGTACCCACTCCAGCGCACTAGGCGCGTCGGTCCGGCTCAGTGTCCGGGACGCGGTTTGCTGTGGCAGGTTCCCTTTGGTCAAACCTCTTCCCTCCATCTCCTCCGCCACCGGTTGCCTGGTTTTGTTCGGAGACTTCTCAGGTACTACAGGTCTGTCCGACTTCCCATGCTCGTTCATCGTCGGCGACGTCCTTAGACTTCCCGACGCGTCCCGGACATGCTGCCCCGGGTGAACACGGGATCTCCCGGTTCCCATGCGAGGTGGCTCCCGTACGTGCGCAGGGTCTCTGACCGCGCGGGACCCCGACACACCTCGCGATATCGGTGTGCCGGGTATGGCCTTCCGCTTCTCCTTACGGCGTCGGCGTCCCGGAGTGAGTTCTTACGCGGCTGAATACCTGGCCCATAAGTTCCCCTGTCAACGCTTCGACGCCGCCCTTGCGAGTGGCTCCGCATGACTCGGGGTCGATGTGGCTCGCTATTCCCTACATCGTGTGATTTTCCATTCACTACACCTCGCCGGTTTTGCCGGCGCACAAGGAGCCGAACATGGTGATTATAGGCGTGGATTATCACCCAAGCGATCAGTACATCGCGTTTGCAGATACAGAGACCGGGGAGAGCGGCGAACGGCGATTGAACCGCAGTGATGGAGAGGCGGAGAAATTTTATCGAGATCTCAGGTTGCGGGGAGTCAGCGTGCGCGTGGGGATGGAGGCCACCGGCTACTCATGCTGGTTCGAGCGGTTACTGGCGGAGCTGGGTATCGGTGGATCGGCGATGCGGCGAAGATCAAGACGAAGCGAGTCCGCGATTGTTATCGTGCTTGTTCATCAGGCTGATACTTCCGATCATGTTGGTGGGAGAACTCTTGCATCGCTGGTCGCTGACTTGACCGGGTCCTTGTCGGATAGCTTCGCTTTCCGAATCCACTCAGAGCATGCCGTTATACTTTGAGGCGAACGTTGGCGCAGAGATTCTTCCAACTGCCCAAAGCAAGCCTCCTCGCGCTTCTCAATTGCCGCCTCGTTGTCGGCAAATTCAGATACAGCATGAGCCTTTTTGTTCTTCGTGATTACCTGGTCAGATGCATCCTCGGCGCTTTCGATCTCAGTCAGTTTTCCATATGCCATCAGAAGATCATTATCTTGAAGTTTTAAGTGGTAAATCTGGCGAAGCATCTCTGTTATCGACTCTTCCTGTATGCTCACCCCCTCTGCATCGGCGGCATCTATCAATGTTTGTGTGGCGCTCATCCCTGCCGTTTCTCTGGTCTTATCTCGAGGAGCTGATACGTCGGACTCAATAGCAAGCAGGGATCGAAGAGCAGCCTTTGCGTAGGGGGCAGTCAGTCTCGGCTGCTGCTGCGCCCGAACTGGCGGGCCAATCAAAAGAGCAACAGCAACCAGAAACGCTGGAATGCCAATTATATGCTTGCTTGAGGAGCATCGCTGATTGTCCATGCATGAAAGCTTAACTGTCTGTCCTGACAGCGGGAATGGCTCAGAAGATAGTTTCCGGGTGGCTCAGAAGTTGGTTTCTGTGGAGTACAACCGTATTAGTACTTCCCGAAGAGGCCGCTCACAACCTTCTTATTCTGTTGAATCCGATCATGCGACCGACCACGATGCGCCCGTTTCCTCCCGCCACCACCGCTTCCAGCGCCGAACGTATTGCCCAATGCGCTGCAGGATTTTCTCACACGGCGCATTCCAACTCCTGAGTAGTCGGATTATCGGACATGTGGTTTTGAGGACGATTCCACTTCTCCGGTACCCGCGTGAACCAGGCGTAACCCGTTATCGAGATGACTATCTCACCAGCAATCGAGCCGTGACAGAATCTTGCTGAGGGCTTTGGTGAACACTATCAAGCTTTCCTTTCCCTGGCTGGTTCTGTTTCCCGCAACTTATCTTCTTCACATACTGGAAGAATATTGGGCAGGCGAAGGCTTTCACCGGTGGATCAGGAGGATTGCCCGAATCAGCTTGACGCCGGCTCAGTTCCTCTCGATCAATGCTGTCCTGTGGGTAGCCATGGATTTCGCGATTTTCAGCGTGCACTCGCTCTCTACCGAGGGGTCGATTGTCGTCGCTTTGGCGGTGATCGTGTCGGTAAACGGACTTGGACACCTGCTTGGAACTTTGTACACGGGCAGCTATTCCCCAGGTGTGGCGACTGGTCTCGTCTTTTGGGTACCGCTTGGGATTTACGCTCTCATCCGTACAGCCCAAGTGCTCTCGGCGGCACTATTATGGATTGGCGTCGCGGCTGGATTAATGATTCAAGCAATCGTGTCTCTGCTTGCGTTAATCCTTGGACGGTGCAATGAGAGCTGAGTTCCCCCTGCGGTTGCGCGCCGTGATAACCAAGACGAATCCGAATTCCGAAGTTAAAGGCATAATTCCCATTCGTAGTGCTTGGTCAGTTTTTCGTGGTAGCGGCGGTCATGCGAGCTTGCATCTCGCGAGTTAGATGCGGCACGATGCCCACCATCCGCTCTATAAGCATCAGCTGACCCCTATGGTGCATTTCATGTTCCTTGACCGAAAGGATCATTTCGAAACGGCTTTTTGATGATGGGGTCGCCCCTGCAGGCATCTCAACCCTCTCGCCCAGGAAACTATCCGTAAGTCCGTCGAGCCAACCAGCCCATTTCTCGCCAGAGTTGCGGAGCATCTCAATTATCTGATCCTTACTCCGTTGCGCCTTCTCTTCCGCGACCAAGCGCTGCATCAACGACGGAAAGTTAAATCCCTCAAGCGAAGATCGGCGCTCCTGGCCATGAATTTGGTACTGAAAGTTGTACGCCAGTGAAATATGCGCCAACAACTCGCCAACGGTACGTGTGTTTGGGGCTGGTCGAAAACCATATTTCTCTTCAGGAAGTTCTTGCGCAATGGTAATCGTATTCTTGCGGACAGTGCGAAAACTTTCGGCCAATTCCTTGGCTCCGTAGAAATTCAAGTGGTCTCTCCTTGGGGCAGACGAGGTATCGTGTCCAGACGATGAAATCAACCCGAAGTTTAGCATGCTGGTCTGTCAAGTGAGGCAACTCCTGCTTAGCCGTGCCAGCTCAACCGGTCGATGCAACACCATCTAATCAGTTGATCCGACGATACTTCCTCTAGGGAACCGATCTATAAGGCTGTACTCAATCAGAACCTAAGCAGGGCAGTGTTCCGTTCAATTTTCGCGCCAGGACACGGGAAGTTGCCCGTCTACAGCGTTCATCGGGAGTGTGTTGTTGTGGACAGACATCCGATCCTGCCGCCTCTATGATTGATTCGAAAGAGGGAACATGCCACCTAAACGAATCCGCGAAACGCCACGCTACATTGAAACCAACGGCCAGCACACCGCCGAAAGCGACACTCGGAAGGGCGATGTCGAGGTTCAATTCGTGGACGGGACTACCGAGGTCTTCCCCGGTATCCCGCGCTCGGAGTTCTCCAAATGGGAGAAGTACCACTTTGAAGTCTACTGTGCTCCGTCAGGCGTAAAACTCCCGCGCGCCGCGGTCTAACGTCGAGTAGTTCAATTCGTGGTGTGCGTGATACACCCTGTGCTGGTGAACCTACTGGCTGCGCCGCGCCTGCATTTCCTGCAGTATCTGTCCCAAATCAGATTCCCTGAGATGGTCTTCCAAAAGCGGAATCAGGCGCTGATTCTCGACCATGATGTGGGGCCGATAAAGATCCAGTAGATGGGACACCAAACCCTCAAAACGGGTCGCCTGCTCTGGCGATGGAGGCAAGGGCGCGGGAGGAAAGGCCGCTACATGGGCCGCCAGCTTCTCGAACACCGACTCTTTCTCCCGATGCTGACTTTCCAGCATGGTCGTCAGCTCCGTCACAACGGATCTCTCGTCGCCACTGTTGGCCAAGAGGCGGGGAAACACCGACTCCTCTTCATCCTGAGTATGAAGATGCCCCATTTCACCGAGGAACTGCAGCGCTTTGTCCAGGGCCTCACGGGCTTCCTGGCGCTTCTGCTCGGAATCAGAACGCAGACGGGGAATTACACTCTCCAGGATCTGCAAATGTTCTTCGATCCGATCGTGGCAGACAACCAAATGCCGCAGGGGATCGCTGATGGTGACGCCCGCATCAACGCCCGAGGCAGAATTGTTCTTAAGCATGTTCGGAGCATATACGCGGAACTTTCCGATTTCAACTTTGATCCTCGCAACGGCGTTGCATATCTCAATTGTTGAACTGCTACGCTGCCCTCGGCTCGCAATACGCGAACAAATGGACGTCTGATTTCGGAACAATCGTCGCCTTTTGTAAATCCTTTTGCTAAGGATTGCCCCCCTGACGTCCACGAAGCTTGATGCAAGGCAGAACCACGAGGAGGTGGGTTCAAATCACTGGATGGAGTCGATAGATTTAATGAATTTGACGATACCGACCCTAGCCGTATATTTTGAAGCCCGCTTGAGCAGACGGAGTTGCTCCGTCGTTTATGATACCGAACGCCGGGCGTCTGAATGACCCCAACCCAACGAGGCTCAAAATACCATGGCAAAATACAAACTAGAATATATCTGGCTTGACGGCAGAAAGCCCATTCCCGAGCTGCGCGGGAAGACCACGATCAAGGAATTCGCGCATCCTCCCACGCTCGCCGATTTGCCCAAGTGGGGTTTTGACGGCAGCTCCACGATGCAGGCCGAAGGGCATAAGTCCGACTGCATACTAAAGCCCGTGGCTTTGTATCCTGACGCAAGCCGCAAGGACGCTTATCTCGTCCTCAGCGAAGTCATGCACCCTGATGGCACGCCGCACTCCACGAATGCGCGCGCCACGATCGAAAACGACCCTGACTTGTGGATCGGCTTCGAGCAGGAGTACTTCCTTTATAAAGACGGGCGTCCTCTCGGCTTCCCGGAAAACGGTTACCCCAATCCCCAGGGCCCCTACTACTGCGGCGTCGGCTACAAATACATGGGCGCGTTGGCCAGACAAATCGTCGACGAGCACTTGGATCTCTGTCTTGCGGCCGGTATCAATCACGAAGGCATCAACGCCGAAGTCGCGAAAGGTCAGTGGGAATTTCAGATCTTCGCCAAGGGCTCTGCCAAAGCCGCTGATGACACGTGGACCGCTCGCTACCTGATGATGCGCCTTTGCGAGAAATACGAGGTGGATGTCGAGTTGTATTGCAAGCCCATCAAGGGCGACTGGAATGGATCCGGCATGCACACCAACTTCTCGACGAAGTACATGCGCGAAGTAGGCGGCAAGGAATACTTCGAAGCCCTCATGAAGGCGTTCGAACAAAATATCCCCGAGCACATCGCCGTGTATGGTCCCGACAACCATCTGCGCTTGACAGGTCTGCACGAAACGCAAGCCATCGACAAGTTCAGCTACGGTCTCTCGGATCGCGGCGCTTCCATCCGGATGCCTGTTAACTTCATCAAGGACGGCTATAAGGGCTATCTGGAAGATCGGCGCCCGAACTCCCAGGGCGATCCCTACCAGATCGTCTCGCGCATTCTGAAGACGATCAACAGCGTCCCGAAGCCCGCGGGGCGGGTTGCCGCCGCCGACTAGCCAAGTGTGACGAGGGCGGCCCGCTCGGCCGCCTCGTCTAATCCCTAATTAGTTGACTACCGGAAATGGCTTACCCGGGTCCAAGAACGGGTCCGGAAAGCGGAAGACTGATTCACGGCGCCCGTTGAGTGTTCTTGGCAGTTGGGCGGCAAGCGTCAAGCTCCTCCGATTCGGAGAGTACATCAGTTCTCAGCGGAAACTGTTTTCGATATACCGGTTGTTAGTAGCGCGGCGAACTGCTCGGGAAGCACTGGCCGGCCGAAATAGTACCCTTGCGCCTCGTCACATTGGTGAGCCTGCAGAAATGCCAGCTCTTCTCGCGTTTCCACACCCTCGGCAACGACCCGCAGCTTAAGGCTTCGGGCCATGCTGATCACTGCGGCCACGATGGTCGTCTCGTCGGGAGTGGTGGTGATCTGACGGACGAACGACTGGTCGACCTTGAGGGCGTCGATCGAGAACTTCCTCAGATAGCTTAAGCTGGAGTAACCCGTACCGAAGTCATCGACCGCCACTCGCACCTCTCTCGCTCTGAGTGCCTTGAGGATGGATTCGGAGGACTCTGCACGCTTCATAAGAACGCTTTCGGTCAGCTCCAGTTCAAGGGATCTCGGATCCAGACCAGTCTCCGCAAGGACTGCGAATACGCCTTTCAGAAAATGCTCGTCCCGGAACTCCATCGCGGAGATGTTCACCGCCATGGTAGTCGGGGGCAAGCCTGCATCCACCCAGGCCCGGGCTTGCTTGCACGCTTCACGAAGGACCCAGTTGCCGATGGGCAGAATAAGGCCGCAGTCTTCCGCAACCGGAATAAATTGTGCCGGAGGAACCGGTCCTCGAGTGCGATGCGTCCAACGTATCAATGCCTCCGCGCCGGTAATCTTCCCTGTCCTCAGATTGATCTGTGGCTGGTAATTCAGCGAGAACTCCTGCCGTTCCAGGGCGCTCCGCAGACTTTCCTCTATGGATTGCCGCTCCACGGCCCGGACGTTCATGGCCGGCTTGAAAAACCGATAGCTCTGATGCCCATTTTCCTTTGCCTGGTACATAGCGGTATCGGCGTTCTTGATGAGTGTCTCGGCATCCAGGCCGTCGTCGGGATATACGCTCACGCCAATGCTTGCGGTGACGTGAAAATCGTGCTGGTCGACGGAATGAACCTCCGCCGCCGCCTGCAGCATTTTCCTCGCCGTAATGGCAGCATCTTCCGACCGTTCCAGTTCCGAAAGCAGCACGACGAATTCATCGCCTCCCTGCCGGCTTACGGTGTCCGAGCCGCGGACGCATTTCACCAGGCGTTTTGCGATGGATTGAAGGAGTTTGTCGCCGGTCGAGTGTCCCAGGGAGTCGTTGATGTGTTTGAAGCCGTCCAAATCCAAGAACAGCACCGCGACTTTTTTTGTGTGACGCTGCGCGAAGGCGATCGCCTGGCTGACCCGGTCGTTCACGAGCGTTCGATTGGGCAAACCGGTCAGAAAGTCATGCTGGACCGAATGGGTCATCTGCCGCGACATCGCCCGGGCCACGCTCACGTTGCGGATTGCTGCCGTTACCAGGATACCCTCGGGGTTTTCCAGTGGGCTCAACATGATCTCGATCGGAAAGATGACTCCATCCTTCCGCCGCCCGTAGAGCTCAATCCCTGTGCCGATCTGCTGCGCCAGCGCCTCTTCCGCGGTTCGGGTACCGTCCGCGATCAGCCGCTCCGCGAAGCCCTTCGGAATGATGTTGCTCACCTGCTGGCCTAAGAGTTCATCACGGGGGTATCCGAACTGTTTTTCCGCCTGCAGATTCAAAAGGACAATCTCCCCGCTCTGGTTCACCACCACCATCGCATCGGGAGCCGCTTCCAACAGCCCGCGGTACCTGGCTTCCATCTGGACCAGGTGTTCTTCGGCAGCTTTACGCACGGAAATGTCACGGCCGATGGCGGAGGCACCCACAATTGTCTCCAGCGCGTCCCGGATCGGCGACACAGTGAGTTCAATCTGGATTTCTTGTCCATCTTTTCTTACACGAACGGTCTCGAAATGATCGACGGTCTGGCCTCGTTTCAAACGTTCCAGGACCTTGGGAATTTCATCCGGGCGATCGGCAGGAACGAGCATGGTCACCGATTTCCCAATGGTTTCCTTGGCCGAATACCCGTATATTCGCCCCGCACCGGCGTTCCAACTGGTAATGATTCCTTCGAGCGTCTTACTAATGATCGCGTCATCGGAACACGCAACAATCGAGGCTAACCTGCGAAGGTCTTCTTCCGTTCCCCTCCTCCCGCTAATATCGCGGATGGCGCTGGAAACCCATATTCCTTGCTTTGTGTCCAACGGGCTCAGTCTGATCTCGGCGGGGAATTCGCGGCCGTCTTTGCGCAAA
Organism: Candidatus Acidiferrales bacterium; assembly: GCA_049523255.1. Lineage (GTDB taxonomy): Bacteria > Acidobacteriota > Terriglobia > Acidiferrales > UBA7541 > Palsa-295. Next base: position 158,651 of record JBEKNB010000013.1, read on the forward strand.
CCAAAAAGTTCCAGGCCCGTCACCGTCGGGCGCTCCGCGACGGCAGCCCGAAAGCGAGCGTACTGGTCGCTCTGCTGACCTCGGGAATGTTCGGAAACCAGAATTTCAGCAGCTTTGCCGATCAACTCGGCCCGGCGATAGCCAAAAAGTCTTTCCGCCTCCGCGTTGACCAGGACAATCGTGCCGGACTGATTGACGACGACGATAGCATCAGGCGCCGCTTGGAGCAGGGCTCGATACTGCATGTGTTCGCCCCTGCTTGTTCGCACGCGAAGCGGCGGCATGGGCGCGGACAGATCGGGTTCGTCCTTCGTTAGCGGCTCGATGGTAGTGGGCTTCATAACGAACCCGTTAGATGCTCGGGTCGCTATAGTTTCTGGCCGCCTGGCGATCGCGACTGTGCGGAACCGGACACAACACGATCCTGTGTCCGGTTGAACAACGGCCAGATGCTTCGCGTAAAGATATCGACGCGGCAGGCCTGCATCTCGGGCCGTTTTGATTCCGACGTTCGGTGGGCGGCATCGCGCTAAGAACACGGCTTCCCGGCGATCTCGGTAAAAGTTTCGCGCAAGAGCTCGACGCCGAGTTGAACGCAGACACAAGTCAAACGCCGGTCACCGTCAGATGTGTCCCCAAGGGGACAGATATCGCCAGCGGTATCCTTCACTATGTGTTCTGCCCACGAGTATTTAGTGGACTCGGTATCACGGTCCCAATGGAGGATTCATGACTTCTTGGCGTTCTAAGATTCTATCTTTGTTGTTGGCTCTGATCGCAGTTTCCGCAGTTGCGGCTACATCCAACGCGGCCGCCTACAGGCACCACCGGCATCACCGTCACCACCACCACAAAGTGGTCGTCGTGGTGGGGCGCTAGATCGAAAAGGCCGGGCCTTGCGCCCGGTCATCGTTCTTGACAGTTGGTGGGCAAGCGCGGAGAGTTGATAGCTTGCCGACATGATTCCGTTCCTGCATTTCGGGCCAGTTCTGATCCCGACGTTCGGGCTGATGGTCGCGGTGGCGATGCTGGCGGCGTACTACGTGCTGCGCGCGGACCTGGCGCGGCGGGGACTCGCGCCGAAAGACTCGCCCGTGGCGGAGATACTGATCGCGGTTCCCTGCCTTGCGGGGATCGCCGGCGCGAAGCTGTATCACGTGCTGGAGACGCCGCGCGAGCTCTTTGCCGATCCGATGGGGCAACTTCTGAGCCGCTACGGGCTTGCGTGGTTCGGCGGGCTGATCGCGGGCTTCGCGGCGTTCGTATGGGTGGCGCGGCGGCACAAAATTCTCCTGCTCGATGCTTTCGACGCAGGCTCAGCGGCGGCGGCGCTGGGCTACGGCGTTGGGCGCATCGGGTGCCTGCTTTCCGGCGACGGCGATTACGGCATTCCCACTTCCCTCCCCTGGGGCATGAGTTTTCCGCACGGGCTCGTGCCGACGACCGAGCGCGTCCATCCGACGCCGATTTACGAGTTCATTGTAGCCTGCGCGATTGCGTGGGTGCTGTGGCGGCTGGGCACGCGGCAGATCGCAGCAGCAAAAGGCGCGCCAGCGGCTCGGATTCCGGCGCCCGGCAGCGTGTTCGCGGCGTATCTGGTGCTGACGGGCGCGGCGCGATTTCTGGTCGAATTCATCCGCATCAATCCGCGATCGTTCCTGGGCATGACGAACGCGCAGGCGGCCAGCATCGCGTCGATGATCGTGGGCGCGGCGCTCTGGTGGTGGGCTTCGCGGCAAACGGCGAGCAGCACCGCCCGGTGACGCGCGGCTGCTACATGAGCACCACTCTTGGCATGCGAATGGCGAGGAGGCCGTTCGCGAGAACCACGGCCGTATGGACGGGATCGACTTCCGAGGGCAGTTCAACAACGCAGAAGGAGCGCGCCGGAGCGCTGCTCTGCGGTTTCGCGCGCGCCAGGATTACCAGCCAGTGCGCCTCGACCCCGACCGAGATCGCCGCAGCCGTGGCGCCGGGTACGCTGACCAGCGCGTAGGTGAAAGCGTCCGATTCGCTGATGTGCGCCGCGAGGGACGGAAGCAGTTCGCGCTCGGCCCTCACCCAATCGTCGAGTTCGTAGCCCGGCTGGCCGCCGCGCTCGAGGAATTTTTCATAGGCGCGGCGCGCGACGCAGTCGTAGGCTTCGAGAAGGCAGTCGGTGGGATCATCGAGCGCCAGGCATTCGCGCAGGGATTCCGCAGGTTCTTTTTGCGGGCGTACCCGATTGGCGTTCGTACGCCTGGCGCTCGGTGACGATTTCACGGTCGAACTCCCTTCCTCTTTCGGCTTCTCTGTTGCTTCCCTTATTTATTTCAGGCTGCGAGGCCACCGTTCCTTCGGCGAGGAGCGACGGTGCGATCGGAATCCGGGCGCCCATTGGCGAGCCGCGCGGGCTGCAGGGCCCGCCGCCTGTCCGTGAGGACGCGGTCGCCGAGGAGCATCTCGAGTTCCAGCTCGAGCACCCGAGCATTCAGGGCGCGCGCGCCGAGCACGTTCGCGCCGCGTTCGATGACCGGCAGCCAGAGGCAGGTTTCGGAAAGCGGGACGGCCACAAGAAGCGTGCCGAAATGCCGCGCGACGGATTCCGCGAGGTCGTAGCCGCGGCCGTCGGAGACAGACTCGGCCGCAAGGGCGACATCAAACCGGAAGGTCTCGAGGAGTTCGCGCGCCTGGCGCAGCGTGTTCGCCGATTGCGACCCGAAACCGCGCACCGCCAACCGCGCAAGCAGGGCCGCCATCCCTGGGGCGCGCGCGCCAACCACCAAAATGCATAGTGCTGTAGTGGGCATGATCCCTCCCCGGACTGTGCCGCCTGCCACCGCAAGCTCCGGCCGGGCTGGTGTGCGCTCTCGGCGTTCCCGTCAAAACCATACTATCGGGCAGACGGAGGTGAAACATTAGGGATGACGGCATCTTTCGAGGGGGGGTGAAGGCTGCCGGAAGGCCGTGGCCGTTCGATCCGGGATACTACGGCGATAACGTACGGGAAACTACGTAGGCCACCGGGGCCGTGTTTGTGTCGATTCGGCACATAGACCCTTGACACCGAATTAACGACAGAGTAATGTCTCGGCGATTCCACTACAACGTTCACGAATGTATGCATCTAGTAATTGCTCTGTTAGTGCATATATTCCACAACGCTGCCCGATGACGTCATGAGCTTGCAAGAGAACGAACCCAAGCGTAGAAAGGCGCCCGTAGCGGACGCCCGTCAAAGGCGCCTCCATTCTGTCCCGAGAAAAAACGCCACCACCCACGCCATGGCTCGTGAAGGCGAGCCGGCGCCGGCAGAATGGCCGCGCTGTAGTTTCGAAGACCTGCTGAGGACTCTCCGCGAATTTGTGCTGGTGCTGGGGCCGCGTGGCGATGTCGAAGGCCTGTGGAGTTCGAGCCGAGACATTTCGGACGTTGCGAGGTCTCCCCTGCTCGGGCGGCGAGTTCACGAAGTTCTGGACGCGACGTCGCTCGCGCGGCTGGTCCAGTGGCTCGATCGCGCCGCGCACGGCGAGCGGCAGGAAACCGAGTATTCGGTTCAACTGGCCGACGGGCTCCACTGCTTTCTGGTTTGGGTGATGCCGGTGGCCCATGCGGCGGGCCGGGCGACGTCGTGCTGCGTGTTCGCGCGGGACGTGACGGCGCGAAAAGCAACGCACGAAGCCCTCGTAAAGAGCGAAGCGCTGCTGCGCAAGGCCGAAGAAATCGGCAGGATGGGCGGCTGGGAAATCAGCCTCGAAACAGGCGACGGAAGCTGGTCCGACCACCTCTATCGACTTTTCGGTCTGGACCCCAAAGACGGCCCGATAACGAAAGAGCGGCTGCTGGCGCTCGTGCATCCCGACGATCGCGAAAGAATATCCCAACTGCCCGGAGTATCGCCGTGGAACGGCGAATATCAAGAACATGAAGGGCGCTTCATCCTGCCGGATGGGCGGGTGCGCACGTTTCGCACGCGCGCGGTGCCGATTACCGACGCGACCGGGCGGGTGACTCACCTCGTAGGGTTGTCCGAGGACATCACCGACCGCAAACGCGAAGAGGACCGGCTGCGCAAGAGCGAAGCGCTGCTGGCGCACGCCGAGCAGATCGCGAACTTCGGGAGCTGGGAGTATCACTACAAGACCGGCGAGGCGAACCTTTCGCGGCACCTGCTTCACATCTACGGCCTCGCCTCGCCGGAGGAGTGGAACCTCGAGGCGCATTGGGGACGCGTGCCTCGCAAGGACCGCGGACGGGTCCGCCGGATCGTCGAGCGCGCACTGGAGAGGGGCCGGCCGTTCGTCTACATGGCGCGCTACACGCGGCCGAACGGCCGCGGCCGCGTCCACTTCGTGCGCGGCGTTCCGATCGCGGGCGCCAACGGGAAAGCGGAAGCCTGGATCGGCGTGGTGCAGGACATCACGGATCACACGCGAGCGATGGAGGGTCTTCGCAGGCTCTCACGCCAGGTGATGCGCGTGCGCGATGAAGAGCGGCGCGCGGCGGCCCGCGAGCTGCACGAGTCCGCCGGGCAGAGCCTGGCGGCGCTGAAAATGACGCTGGGACAGTTGCGGCAGGCGGTTCCGAAAAACAACCCGCGGGTTCTGGAGATATTGCAATCGTGCGACGAACTGGCGAATGCGGCGGCCAACGAAGTGCGAACCGTGTCCTATCTGATGCATCCTCCGCTGCTGGATGAGGCGGGCATCGGACCGGCGGTCCAGTGGTACGCAAGAGGATTTGCCGAGCGCAGCGGGATCGACATGCACGTGGAGATTGCGAAAGAGCTGGGCCGGCAACCGAAGGAGATCGAAACGACCGCGTTCCGGATCGTGCAGGAGGCGCTCACGAATGTCTACCGGTATTCGGGCAGCCGCACGGCTTTCATACGGCTGGCACCCCGGGACGAAGGGCTTCTCGTCGAAATACGCGACGAGGGCCGCGGGCTGGCGCCTCCCCACACAAGGCGCAGCGCCAACGCGCCGGCCGGAGTGGGCATCGCAGGGATGCGCGAGCGCGTGGAGCAGCTCAAGGGCGTTTTGGAGATCGAGAGCGCACGGGGGCGCGGCACCACGGTTCGCGCGATCCTGCCTCTCAGACAGGAAACCGAAACGCTGAAGGTGACGGAAGAAACCGAAGGTGTGAATGCCAAGCAAAGAGGAAAGGCGGGGAGCGTCTTCCTCCGTCGCGAGTGGCCTGCCCGGGTTTGAAAGACTGGGCCGAAAGCCCTACCGCATCCTCCTGGTGGACGACCATCCCGTGGTTCGCCGGGGGATACGTACGCTGCTGGCGTCGCAGCCGGATATCGAAGTGTGCGGCGAGGCGTCCACGGGAGTTCAGGCGGTCGATTTTGCGAAGAAGGAGAAGCCGGAGCTCGTGATACTCGACCTGACGCTGCCGGAGATGAACGGCCTTGACGCGTCGCGAGCGATCCGGGAAGCGTCACCCGCGACCCAGGTGCTGGTCCTCTCGATGCATTTTTCCGAGGAGCTGGCGCGCGAGGCGCTGCGCGCGGGCGCGCTCGGCTACGTGCTGAAGTCCGACGCGGATCTGGAGCTGCTGGCCGCCGTGGACCACGCGCGGCGCGGCCAGCCGTTCTTCACCAGCACGCTGGCGACGACGATGGCGCGGAACTTCATGGACGGGCAAGGCGCGCTTGGGGAGGGCGAGGCCCTGCCGGGAACGCCGCTCACGCAGCGCGAGGTGGAAGTGGTGCAACTGCTCGCCGAGGGAAAAAGCAACAAGGAGACGGCCGCGACGCTGGGTGTTTCCACGCGAACGATCGAGAGCCACCGCAATCACATCATGCGCAAGATGAATTTCACCAGCTTCAGCGACCTGGTGCGGTTTGCGATCCGCGCCAATCTCGTGAACCCCTAGGACGCGGCGCGGGACACACCGGAGCGAAATCTAGCCGGCCTTCGACTTCTTCACTCCCCACAGAATCCGCCTCGCCAGCCAAACCACCAAGACGATCGCGAGAACAAAAAGAGCCAGCTTTTCGCCGTCGGAAAGAGTCGCCCACCAAATCCAGAACTTGTGCACAGCCGCCTCCGGGAAGCGACTGGATTCTCTCATTTCATGGGCGGCAGTGGGAAGGAATCGCAATCGCGGAGGGAAGGCGTATCCCGAGGCAGGCTAAAAACTCCTGCCATGGGATGCCGGCCCTTGCGGGGTCGTTACTTCTTGACGGTCTTGCGGCGGCCGCGGCGGCGCGTCGGACGGTCCGTGGGAGGTTCTCCGATGAGCTCGGCTATCCAGATCGAGGTGACGAACTTCTTTACGCCGTGGTTGTCGAAGTCGATGGTGGTGCGCTCGACGTTGGATTCCGTGACGATGCCAATGCCGTACTGCTCGTGGCGAATGGTCTGGCCTTCAGACAGAATCTGCACAGTATCTCCTCCGGCTGGAAAACGATGATTTCGATGATTATGAAAGCTTGAAAAGTTGCGAGTTCGGGCCGGAGACCGCTGGGCCAGCCGGCCCAAACTCTTGAGGGTTAGAGGCCGACGACGTTCTCGGCCTGCAAGCCCTTCGGACCCTGCTTGACTTCGAATTCGACCGCTTGCCCTTCGTTGAGGCTCTTGTACCCCTCGGCTTGGATCGCCGAGAAGTGCACGAAAACGTCCTCACCCGACTGGCGCTGGATGAACCCGTAGCCTTTCGCCGCGTTGAACCACTTGACTGTACCTTGTTCTTTAGCCACTTCTGATGCTCCTAAGTCTTTTATGGGGCGACTCTTCGACGTCCCAAGTTGAGTACGACTTTGCGCCCCCAATTCCTTGCCCTGCATAAAAAAAGGCCGCCGGGTGCATTGCCCGCCAGCCTCGATTCAACGCGGTTCAGGGAACATAAGAGCAACAAACTCAAAGGCATACTAGCATAGTTCGAGAGCGAGTGCAACGGGGTGCTTTTCGGGGTAGTGGGCTAATGGCGTGTTGCCGAATTGGCAGGCTGCTAGACCGTAACCGAGCACCAGTCAACGATTTTGGCCCATGCATCCTCATGGGCCTCTACATCCTGAGAAGAACCTAAGTCCCCACGCCACACGCCTGGCGAATGCCCGAGTGACGCCCGCGATGCTTGCGGGAATTTCCTAGCGAGGTTTGGGCGCTAAATCGTCTAGGGCGGCGGGCTCGCAAGGTGCCGGCTCCCTCGAGCTGCCTATCTTGGTGTTGAACTCCTCGGCGGTAACTTGTCCAACATCGCAATAGCGAAGATTATTGGAGAAGCCGTTCACATTCGCCTGTCCGATATTCTGGTAGGCGTTTTGATTAACTGGAAACTGCATTGGACGGGTCGAGTTGGTGTTAGTCGACATCGGTCCTCCTTCTCCCAAAGTTTAGTCTCGGCTCGGAAATCCACTGGAAACCTGCCGAATGGGTAATGACGGCAATGTTGATTCGGCCACCACAGGTGGGGACGCCCATTTCGTAGGTGGATAGGCCAATCGTCACTTCTATTATAAAACGGCAGAACCCTAGCGCATCTTGAAGCGGCATCCCGTCGAAAGCGACGCTGCTCCGCAGTTGCGTGTTCACACTGTCTCGGAACGCTCCGATTTGGGCTTGATTCATTCCCACTTGTGTGAGGATCTGCTCGATCCTCGGGTCAACACCGAAGAATAACCTGGTGAATGGTATTTGAATGCCCCTCCAGCTAGCACCCATAGCGCCATCTGGTCGCGCCTGTGTCGGCTGTTGAGCCGTAGGAAGCATGAACTCCCACTCAGAGCCAAGAGGCTGCCCCGGCGAATATCCCGCAACGTAGAATCCGATTTGTGGACGCTGAGCCTCGGGAACCGCTTCAAATCCTCCGTTGTAATGACCGCGCATGAACGTTAGCAGCCGACCGGTAACACCTTGAACTGATCGATCTGTATCGTCAGGTAGTGCTTTCTCCTGGTCCCCGAATTCGTCCACGAAGCTTTCAATAGAGCGGTTGCCGATGTTGCCGCCACCGAACGTCAGAACTCCGAGTTTGCCAACCTGGAAGATCTTTCGCGCATGGCTATATGCTTTGATGCATACTGGCTGTGGATTGCCAGGAACGTTGGCGAACAGCTGGGTCATACTCTCCGCCCCAATCACGATCCCGTCGTAGACCTTCACAGATGCAACGATCGACATTAGCGGTGGACTCTATATCAGCAAGCCACTGAGTGCAATGGTAAAGCATGGCCGAGGTAAGCCCAATACACCACCTGGCGGGAATGTGTTTGTTATAGCACACCGCTGGGCACGCATCGAGGCTGGTCCGCAACCAGCAAGCAGCGTAAGCAGGTGTTATAGTAGGTGCCAGTGAGACTCCTCGCAACATACCGTGACGCCGGCGACGTAGCCGTGGTGGACTTCACCGGGGAGATCACGCTCGGGGAAGGCAGCGCCACGCTGCGGCGAATGGTTCGCGAACTGGTCGACAAGGGGAAACACAAGATCCTGCTGAATCTATCCGAGGTGAGCTACATCGACAGCGCCGGAGTGGGCGAACTGGTCGCGGCGTTCACGACGGTCCGCGGCGCCGGCGGCGAGCTGAAACTCGCAAGCCTCACGAGGCGGGTTCACGACATCATTCAGATCACGCGGCTTTATACCGTCTTTGACGTGCAGCCGGACGAAAAATCCGCGCTCGGCCGCTTCCACGCAACGGCGTAGGGCGGCTCAGGGATATCGAACATCAGGGACGGGGACACAGGAGGAACGATGCTTCCAGTGGTAGGAGCGGTTCAGGCCATGCGGGAAGAACTGACGAATATCGGCTTTCGCGAACTGCGCACGCCGGCCGAAGTAGACGCCGCGCTGAAAGACGAGAAGCGCACGGCGCTCGTGGTGGTGAACTCGGTCTGCGGATGCGCCGCCGGCAAGGCGCGCCCCGCGATCGCAAGGGCGCTGGCCCATGCCGTGCGCCCGGAAGTGCTGCTGACGGTTTTCGCCGGACAGGACCGCGAAGCCACGGAACGCGCGCGAAGCTATTTCACAGGCTATGCGCCGTCTTCGCCGTCGGTCGCGCTGCTGCGCGACGGCAAAATCGTGTTCATGCTCGAACGGAGCGATATCGAGAGCCGCGATCCCTACTCGATCGCGCAGGATCTCGTGCAGGCCTTCAATCGCTTCTGCGCCCCGGCCACGGCCTGAGAGCCGGCCAGCAGGCGGATGGAAGGATCCCAAGGGAGGCAATCATGGCAGACGATTCGCACCAGAGGGCCGCGGAGTTTCACGAGCTCGCCGCACATGCTCACCGTGTTGCCGCCACACACCACGGCAAGGAAGACCACCTGACAGGGCACGAGCACTCCAAACAGGCGATGGAACACGCGGCGAAGGCCTATAAGGCCTCACAGGAAGCTCTGGAGATATCCGCGATGTTCGCCAAGCAGCAGGAAGGAAAAACCCAGCGCTGAGCGGATCAGCGAGGCCTTCGGTCGCTTCCGCGCCCCGGCAGCGGCCTGAGCCAGCCAGAGGTGGCGGGCTTGGGGCGTCAGGACTTCCGGCTGAAGACGCGTGAGAACACGGACCCAGACTTCCCCGCCTTTTCTGCTGCGTCCAACTGAGCAAGTCTCTCGCGAGATTTCGCGTGCGTTGGATCAATCTCCAGAACTTTCGAGTAAAGCTCACGCGCGCGCTCGGGAATCTCCATCTCCTCGCAAAATTCCGCGAACTGGAAATAGACCGCCGAATTCAGAGGATCGAGCTCGACGGCCTTCTCGAAATGCTCGGCTGCTTCTTCGGGGTACTGGCCGGCGTGTCGGAGACTGCGCGCCAGCATGGCGTGGTATTTGGCGTCCTCGGGCGCAACGGCTACGCACTTGCGCAGCCACACGATCGAGCCCATGAAGTTTCGCGCGCGGATGCATTCGTTGGCGCGGGCGAGGCTTTCTTCGATGATCTGCTGCGATTCCGTCTTGTCCCGGCGAAGGCGGAAAGCGCTGGACGCCGCAAGCGCCTTGTCGTAGACCGCGCGTTTGTTCTCGTCCGTCAGCGTCTTGTAGGCTTCGGTGACCGCTTCCATCAACTTCTGGAGTGATCCAACCAGCTCGGTTTTCGCCATGTGGTGGTCCGGATGAAATTTCCGGGCCAGCGAATAGAAGCTTTTCTTGACCTGGGCGGGCGTGCAATCGGGCGTGACGAAGAGCAACTGGTAGTGCGTTGCCGTCCGAGTCAATGCGAGCAACTGCCTGACCTCTTCTTCGAATACGGGCTGCTTCGCCGGCTCCTCAGGCGCGGGAACGGCCGCCTGTTTGACAGGCTGGGCAGGGCTGGAGGGTTGGTCCTCGAGAACCCCCTGCACCGCTTGCTGCGACATCAGAAACCGATTCAACCTCGCCCGGTCCTCGGGCCGCATCTGAATGAACTGCACGCCCATGCCGACGCCCAGTGTTGAGTGGCGCACAATCCCGCGACCGCGAATCTCTCCCTGCGGCAGGTCGAACACCAGTTCGATCGTGGAGCCCACGGCCGCGGGCTTTGCGACGTACATAAACAGGCCGCCCATCCCCAACATGTCCGCACGCGAGACGTTGTGATGGCCCGGGGATTTCCATCCGACAAACGTACCCTTCGGTGCTTTGAAGCGGGGATACTTCCGGCGCTTTTCGGGCTTGGGTTCGCTCATAGGAGGTTGCGAACCAGTGTAGTGGCTGCCGCCCGCCTGCGGTAGCCGACTAGCCCCCGAGGTGCCCTATGCCGCACCTCCGCGATAAGGACCTACAGCGAAAAGGCTTCGGCGAGCAGTTCGTAGGAGCGGCGGCGGTCGGCGTGGTCGTGGGTCATGGTGGTGATCATGATTTCGCTGACGCCGCCTTTGTCCGCGAGGTCCGTGACGTGCTTGCGAACGCGCGCCGGCGAGCCCGCGAAGAACCGGTGGCGGCTCAGGCTGATGATGTGGCGCTCCTCGGGCGTGTACGGGTAATTGGTGGCCTCGGCTACCGTCGGGAAGCGCCCCATCTTGCCCGAACGAAAGCGCAGCAGCGTGAGCTCCATCGGCCGAGCAAGCTCCGCGGCGCGCTCGTCGGTTTCCGCGCAAAGGACGGACATGCCGATCAGCGCTTCCGGCGCGGCCAGATGCTTCGACGGCCGAAAATTCTCGCGGTAGATTCGCAGAGACGACAGCGCGTTTTCCGGCACGATGTGGTGCGCGTAGGCGTAGCGCAGGCCCAGCATCGCGGCGAGCTGCGCCGAAAAGTCGCTCGTGCCGAGGAGCCAGATTTCGGGCGACGGCACGTCGTCGGGCATCGCCCGGACGCGCTCGAAGGGATGATTCTCCGCGAATTCGCCATCGAGAAAGCCGAGCAACTCCTCGAGCCGCACGGGGAAGTCGTCCGCGCCCATGGCCTCGCGGGAACGCCGCAGGGCCAGCGTGGTGATCGGATCGGTGCCCGGCGCGCGGCCGATGCCCAGATCCACGCGGCCCGGATGCAGCGCCTCGAGCACGCGAAAGGTCTCGGCCACGTGCAGCGGCGCATGATTCGGCAGCATGACGCCGCCCGAGCCGACGCGAATCCGGCTGGTTACTCCCGCGACATGCCCGATCATGATCTCCGGGGCGGAGCTGGCGATGAGCGGCGTATTATGGTGTTCAGCGAGCCAGTAGCGCGTGTAGCCGAGCCGGTCGGCAAGCTGAGCCAGATCGAGCGTGTTCTGCAGCGCTTCCCTGCTGGACGAGCCGGATGGCACCGGCGAAAGATCGAGCACGGACAGCCGGTAGGACTTTTCAGGCTTCTCAGCGGCCATGCGCCATTCTAGCGGGGATCACCTAAAGTCGTGCAGCAAGTTCTCGCGACAGGCGCGCACGGTGGATGGATGCGGGGTGCCGGGGATTCGCGCAGGGCGAGGCAAGCCTAGGCGGGCCGCAGGACGGCAGGGCGAACCGAAGTTCAGCCCGTACTAGAAAGTACTAAACCACAGTTAAACGAGGGTACTGTTCGAATGTAACTTCCTCTCTAGTGCGGCTCTACACTTTGCATTGCTATCTTGAGCTTTCACAGAAGAGATGTATCCCTGAGGAGGGGCAGTTTCCATGAGTGACTTCGATAAAACCAATCTCCCCGACGGGTCCGGGGAAGAAGATCTTACGGCGGATTTGATGGCAGTTGCGAGCCATTCGCGCGGCTCGAAGAAGTCGCGCAAAGCGGTCGGCGTAGACGAACCGCAGACGCAAGAGGCACCGGCGCAGGAACAAGAGCAAGCGAGCACCTCCGAGACTAGCTCAACCTACGCGGAGCGCCGCGGCCGCCGCCGAGCGATGATTTCGGCGCCGGTGCGCGTCCGTCGAATCAACGCCACCGAAACCGGACCGGATGAGGTTTCGACAACCCTGGACGTTTCCCGCAGCGGCATCCTGTTCATCAGCATGCAAGGCGCGTTCGTGGTGGGCATGGAAGTCGCGGTGACGTTCCCCTACAGCAAGTCACCCGTCGCGATCCAGGCGGAGCAAACCGGCCGCGTGTCGCGCATCAGCCAGATGCCGGGCGGACGCCTCTCGGTGGCGGTTGCCCTCCACCTGAGCACGCGCAACGTGGTGGCCGACGCGAGCGGCCGCAAACTGACGGACAAGTCGGGCTGGGCATCCTACACGCCGGAAGGCGCGAGTAAGCCGCTCGTCCTTGCGGTCGATGCGGATGCCGCGCTTCGCCACTCGCTAAAATCGTACCTTTCGAACGAAGGGTACGAAGTCATCGCGGTCAGCAGCGCGCACGAGGCGCACGAAGTGCTCGAATCGCACACGCCGGATCTGGTCATCGCCGAAATCGAAGGCGACGACCTGCCCGGCTACGATCTCTGCGCGCACGTGAAGGCTACGCCGCGGCTGCAGAAGGTGCCCGTCATGCTGATGACACGCTCGGCATACCCGAGCGATTACTCGAACGCGCACTCCCTCGGCGCCGTGGTATGCATGGCGAAACCATTCCGGCAGGAGCGGCTCGGGCACGTCGTGCGGCTGCTCGCGCCTCCGCCGCAGGCGAACGATGAAGCCGCGCCGCGCCAGGGCGATCCATCGCGCCGGACGTACGGCGGAAACGCGCCGAAGGGGCCGAAGGGCACGAACGCGGCGAGGAATCTGATTCGCAAGGGCTTCGGATTGTCACGGTAGCGCCCTGGCGGGGGTCGCTTCTGCTCCTCTGATGATCCGTGGCGCGCACCCCGGGCGAGCAGCACAACGCCCGCCCCTGGGGTGCCGGCCAGTGTTAACCCTGTGAGCGCAAGAGAGACTGCTATTTGCCGCGCGCCAACCGCGGCCCGGTAAAATTCAAGACATGAACTGCCCGAAATGCGGCTCCGAGGTTCGCGATATCGCGCGGTTCTGCCGGAAGTGCCACGCCACGCTACGCTACCAGTGCCCTTCCTGCAAGTACGAGCAGAGGCACGGCGGAACGTGCGACAAGTGCGGCGTCGACTTTCTGAAGTACATCACCGCCGTCGTCGCCAACAAGCAGGCCGAGGCCGATGCGACTCACGACAAGATCGAGCGGCGGTCAAACCTGCTGAAAAACATCCTCTACGTGCCTTTCACTCTGGGCATTCCCCTGCTGCGGAATCTGTTCGTCGACTCCCGCGACTCGCGCTCCAGGTGAAGCGAACTGCTCCGTTTCCGTGATTCCACGAACGTGGAAATAGCGCCCCGGAGGAAATAGTCCCGTGCGCGAAAATTCCGCGCCTACCACGCGCTTCACTTCCCGGTACCAGTAGTCGAACGTATTTTCCGAAACACCCACCAGCGCCACCGCTCGCCGGTATTCGGCGCCACGCAGGAAATAGACGTTGAAAAGCTTCAGCCGGCCCTTCCAGTCGCGCCGTCGCAGCGCTTGGCGGCCGATGCGCTCGAAATCGGCGACGTATTCGCAAGCTCGCGCGCGGTCCGGGCGCCACAGGTATCCGCCCGAGGCCGTATCGAAATCGAGCGCGCGCACGGAGCCGGAAGAATCTTTGAGCCACTCGCGCAAGCCGCGATAGCGCGCGTGGCACGTGTCGAAAACCTCGGATCCCTTCATGGACTGGGGCAACTCCTCACGTGATCTTCAATTGTCGCGCGGCGTGTCTGGCGGTCCCGATAGCAGGGCGCCCATTTCCCAGACGTCGTCCGTGCGCGTGATCTCCTCTTCCACCGCTTGAAGGCACTCGCGAAAACATTCGCGCCAGCCGGCGAGGTATCCTCGCGCGTATTCGTCGGCCAAGCGCTGGCGCTCGCGGTATGCGCGCTGCATCTCGAAGACTTCCGCGCGCTCGAGCCGCGGCGCGCGAAGCGCGACCCGCAGTCGGTATGCGAACTCGCGTAGCGCCCATACGACCCAGTGCAGCGGCGCCGGATAATACACGCCGACCCGCCTGCGCGGCTCGTACCAGGCCATCCGCCAGCGGCGCGGCACGATCCCGCCGTGGCCTACCTCCCTGCGCAATGTCATCTGAAGTCTCATGGACGACGTACCTCGGGACCTGTCCCAACGGCGAGTTCGCGCCGCACGGCCTCGTCGCGTTCGGCGCGCAGCAGCTGCTGGCGCAGGCGCGCTTCGAGATGGCCGCGCTCCTCTCTGTGGAACGAGCCTTCCTGCTGCGAACTTGTCGGGTGCGATTTTCGGCTCCGGCTTTGCTCTTCACTTAAACCGGAGGGGTTTGAAGGCAGATTTTGATCTTTGGAATTTCCGGCCTGGCTGTGGAAATCCCTGTGGATATCTGCGGTTTTCTCTTTTGATCCTTCTACGGATGAACTACCTATCCCGGCCGCATCTTGCTGTGACAACAAGTAGTTGCGGGCGTTCACCCCGCGGCTTTGCGGGATGGTCCCCGCAAATCTGCGGGCCCCCTCCGCAAAGCTGCGGCCGGGCTGTGGAAATTTCTTGGCTTTCATGATCCGAATCGCAATCCCCGCGGGAGCTGCGGTGGTTTCGACGTAGCCGTAACGGCGTAAAATCCCCATCCAGCGCTCGATCGTGCGGCAGTTGAAGCCCGTTTCTTCCTCGATTTCCCGGTAGCTGATAGGCGTGCCGCCAAGCACCCAGCCGACCGGCCCCTGCTGGTGCGTCTGCCGCAGGACCAGCCAGCCATAAAGCCAGATTGCCGCACCCATCCGCTCGTAGTGCTTCCTTTCAAAAAGCACCCCGCGGAGGCCGGTGTTGAAGTCCTTCCCTCGCATCAGACGTTCACCGAAAGCGCACAAAGCTGCTGCGCGCGGAGTCCAGCACTCCCAGCAGTACGGAATGCGTATTTCTACATATCCTTCGGGCACGCCTTCGCAAACCCGCAGCCGGACAATCTCTACTGACAGGCTTCCCTCGCATAGTTGCCTCCCAACCACCGAGATCCCGCCCTACTGTCCGTTCGGCCCGAAACCGGAAGCAACCGTGCCGGCTTCGCTCCACTCACGGTCTTCGCCGGTACCGGAACCGTACTATTGCGTTACTTTACGACGCTGCTACGCTCTCGCCCGCTATTTCCTCCCTGCTCCTTGGGGGCCTAACTAAAAACGGAGGTGTTTTATGAGCGACACTCGTCCCTCGCTCGAATACCTAATGCACTGTTCCGACGCAGGACTTGAATCCTTCGAACTCGCGCGCATGAACGAAGCCGCGAATCTGCGCAAGGAATTTCGACAGGTTCTCGAACAATGGATCGCCGCGGAAGCGGGAGCGCTCTTCGCCCGATGGATGATCGAGTGCAACCGTGCACAGAACCGTGCTCAAAATGGAGGCGCGGCCAAATTGGGCGAGCCCGCCGCGCCCGAGCAGCTCGAAATTCCGTTTCTCCCGCCGGCGGTCGGATCGTCTGGCGCGGCACACGACACGGCCAGGCGCGAGTTGCTACTGAAGCGCACTGACGCGGTCGAGGCACGCCACAATTTGTCGCCCGCAAGCCCGGTCGCAACGCTTCGGCAGGTCGAATGTCGCGCGGGCCGCTTGCTTGCAAGCCAACGAGCAAGCGATCACGGGCCCGTCCTGCGCAGCGCTGCTCCCACGCGTATCCGGCGTGTCCGGACTCGTGCGATTGCGATCGCATCGGCGCCTTCGGCTCGCGCCCGCGTACAAGGCGCTGGGATCCTTCGCGCGACAGCGCTTGCGTAGGAATCCACACTGCGCCCGGCGCGGCCGATCCGAGTTGCGCTTCAATACCGGCTCTTTCGAAATCGGGATGCGCGATCTGCGCCCACGCGAAGACAACTTTTGGCGCCGCAATCGATTCCAGTCGCTTCACCTTTTCTTCATGAACAACCCGCAGCTTCTCCAATTGGGCCGACGACTACGGCAGTTGGCATTCGTCGCTCTCATGGATAATCGCGTGCCGTCTCCGCACCAGCCCGAATCATGACGATTACGGCGCAACGCGAAGACTGCACGAAATGGAATTCAGCGCGACAAAGTTCGACCTGCCCGAACGGTTCGGGCTGACGCAACGCGTTGCCAACGGCAGACGATCATTCCGGCCCTCCCGATTCTCTGGTGCGACGCCAAACGCAATCGCCCGACGATCATCGGCGCACCTCGTTCTCAACCTCCCCCACGGAGACAACGCTCCCTTCACGCCATGAGATCTCGCGCGGCCGGCGCGAAAGTGTTCCGCATTCGAGTGGCACGTCGACATCGCTGATGCGGCGGCACATTACGTTGCGTTCCACAGCGATCCGGCACCCGTCCCCTTCGCCGAAAGCTTCTCGCCCCATTGCCGCTCGTCTTCCGCGACTCATTTCGCCGCCCATTTGAGAATCCGCAGTGCGCTGCTTTCGAGCTGTGGGGTTTCCATGCCCCGAGCCTTCTTTCGCTGTATCATCGCCCGCCGCCAAACATAAAGTATTCATTCGCTGGGGGGAGGAGCGCGGAGGGATGCGCGCGACAAAAGCCGACTGTTCTATCGGAGGAAAGAAAGAACCGCGCAGGCGGGCAAGAGTGCTATCACCTGTCTTTTGTGCGCGGTGGCGAAGCGGGCGGGTGACGACGGGGCAGACTTTTTTTTAACAAGCGGATGCTCAACTGGCCGAGGGAGCGAACGGCAAAAAGCGGCTATACGTTGCGGCTGGCGGAACTACGGGTTTCTGGATGAAGACGAGCGCGGGGGCCAGGGCTCGAGGAGCTGTTCCTTGCGGTAGATCAGCGCGTTGATGTCGTACGGGGCGAGCTCGATGCTGTGGCCGTGGGTAATGGCGTCCGTGGGGCAGGCCTCGACGCAGTAGCCGCAGAAGATGCACCGCGAGTAGTCGATGTTGTAGACCTTCGCATAGCGCTCGCCCGCAGAAATGCGCTGCGACTCGGTATTTTCCGCAGCCTCGATGTAGATACAATTCGCAGGACACGCGGCGGCGCAGAGGAAACAACCGACGCACTTCTCGAAGCCGTTCTCGTCGCGCTGGAGGACGTGGATGCCGCGATAGCGCGGCTGGACGCTCGCCGGGGTCTCCGGGAAGTTCTCGGTCGTCGTCTTGCGGAACATGGTCCGCAGGGTGACGCTGAAGCCCTTCACGAGCGTTACAAACGTCTCAGCGACTTCTCCTACGATCGATGGCATGGCTACTCACTCTAACAAATTTTTCGTTCCTGCGTTCCTAGATTTTGGTCCGACTGGGAGTTTCTCCCCCCAAAGGCCAAGGCGGAGCAACCGCGAAACAGTACATGCTGCGAGAGAGGCAGCGCAAAGGAACGCGTCCCGCGAACTCCTTCCGGGGCGTAGAGCGATTACATGCTGCGGGTGAACCTGCGCAGCAGAAGCCATCCCGCGAACACATTCGGGACGCAAACAGCGCGCTTCGCGCCGTCTCTTTGTGTCGTGACGTCTCGAAAGCATCGGTGGTCATTCTCCGGGGGGCGCGACGGGGGCGGGCTCAGCGATGTGGCCCTTGCCCGTCATGGACGCAACGATCTGGCGGCCATGGAAACGGCCATTTTCGATGAAAATCTCGGAGGTGTGCCTTCCTCCGACAACCACGCCCGCCACATACAGGCCGGGGACGTTGGTTTCAAGGGTTTCGGGGTTGCACTTGGGGCGGCGAGTCTCGCGGTCGAGCTTAATTCCCTGCCGCTCTAGAAAATCGAAATCCGGGTGGTAGCCGGTCATGGCGAAGACCTGCGCGGCGGGGATGGCCTTTTCGGGGCCGGAGTTCCTGACCCAGACTTCTCCGTGCCCGATGCGCGTGACCTCGGTTTTGAACAGCGCGCGGATTTCTCCGGCGCGAATGCGGTTTTCGATATCGGGTTTTACCCAATATTTGAGGCTTTTCCCCATTTCCTCGCCGTGATGGACGAGGGTCACGCGGGCGCCGCCGCGGAAAAGATCCAGGGCCGCTTCGGCGGCCGAGTTCCTGCCGCCGATCACGACGACATCCTGGTTCCAGTAGGGGTGCGCGTCGGTGAAGTAGTGCGAGACGTGCGGGAGGTCCTCGCCGGGGATGCCGAGGTAGTTCGGCAGGTCGTAATATCCGGTGGCGATGATGACTTTCTTGCCGTGGTATTCGTGGTTCTTGCCGTGGGCGTCGCGGGTGTGGACGACGAAGCCGCCGTCCTTACCTTCGATCTGGCCGACCGTCTCGTAGAGGCGGGTTTCGATGGCGTAGTGTTCGACGGCGCGGCGGTAATACTTGAGGGCCTCGGCGCGAGTGGGCTTGCCGCCGACGGTGGTCATGGGGAGGTCGCCGATCTCCATGCGCTCGGGCGTGGTGAAGAAGAGCATGTTCACCGGATAGTGCTGGAGCGAGTTGCAAAGGCAGCCCTTGTCGATGACGAGCGAGCGCATGCCGGCGCGGCGGGCCTCAATGGCGCAGGCGAGACCGGTGGGGCCGGCGCCGATGCAGATCACGTCGTATGGCGCGTGATCCGCGGCTCGTGATTGGTGACTCGTGCTCAAACAGACCCCTTTTTCATTGACGGGTAAGAGGCACCACCGTCGTTTGTTTTCAGCGAGTTACGGATATTTTTACTCGACAGCCATTGACGGGTAAGAGGCACGGAAATTTGTGATTCGTGACTCGTGTTTGGTGATTCGTGAAAGGCGGGACTGCGCCCCGGCATGCTCGAAGCCGGAGACCCGAGGGAGAATCGGCGCGCACGGGTACGCAGGAGGGCCTGTTCGCCGCCCGCTGCCCCGCGCCCGACTTGTCGAACCGCATTTCGCATTGCATACGTCCTCTACGGCGCGCCGCCGTGTTCAGCTGTGAGCATAGCATGACGCACATCGGGGCCAGCCTGAGCCGACGCGGTCGTGCGCCTTTGCAGGGTAGCGATGTTGCTGAGCAGATCTCCCATTAGAACGCGTACCTCATTGCGCAGGCGGTCAAGATCGGAGGCTTGGCCGCTGAAGTGCGGGTTGTGAGCTGCGTTATCGCCGAGTGATTTAACAGTGCGGAGTGCGCGTTTGCCGTCGCGCGCCAACTGAAATAGTTCACCGCTGGTCGCCCTGCCAACGAGTTCGGTGAACGGAACGTATTCCCCATTCGACTTTATCTCCGAGTCCTTGCCAGCCGCTACGTACCCCTCGATTATCAGAGACTCGAACAGTCTTCGGATCATAACGAGCGCCGCGTCATAATAGCGCGACGCGTAACAGCCTTGGATTTGGTCGAAAGTGGGCTTTAAGTAGCCCGGAACATGCGCCCTCAACTCTGGGGGCAAGAATATCGTCGCCGCAGCCCGACCAAGGCGTCGGGAGGCAAGCTGGAGCCCGGCCGTTGCGTACCACGCCGCGCGCAATTCGGTTAGCGCGGAGGCTGCGTCCTTAAAGGAAGTGCTGGTAGCAATTTTCTGGAGTGCGAGGCGAAACCGCGTCGCTTGGTCGCTGCGACTGGATCGATCGAGTTCCTGAGCGACGCTCTCGCCCACGCACCGCAGGTCCACAGTGGTGTTCATGTAAGTCTTGGCGTAGTAGCCGGAGCCGTTCAACGAATGCCGGTTTTTTTGAGCTCGCCGCAAGCAACTTGCGGCCGAGTCCAATAACCGGGGAAGCGTCTCTCCGGTCGCTTTGGGGCGTTCTGTTCGCATGATCACGTGTACCCTGGGTCCCAAGGTTTCTAGTGGGACTTTGTCATGGCGGCAGCCCGCTGGACACCGGTCTGCGTGAGAGCCCAAACTTTCCCCCGGCCACTCGCCCCCGGAACCTCCATCATCCAACCATGTCGAGCGGCCCGTAAGAAAGCGAGGCTAATATTCTTGGGCACGCTCACCTTGGCGCTCACCAGGCAATCCCTCACCTGCTTTATGGTGTAGTTGAGCAGCCCCGAATGAGCTTCGAGGAAAGCCCCCGCGAGTAGGACCTTGTCTATCTCGCTCGACCACGCTCTCGCGTAGAAAAATTCGGATGCAGAAAAAGGCTTTGCCATCGCTGGTCTCTGTTTGTCTCGGACCACAGCCAACGCAGTTGTGGCAACTTCGCTGGGGCTACCGCCCGTTCGCAAAAGCTCGACGAACGCTACAGCGAGGAATATCTCGGATTTGTAGTCGGTCGACTTGTCAGCCGCGCGTCGTGCGGTCTCGATAGCCCCTTCGAGTTGCTTCTCGTTCATCGGTTGCTCCCACTTCTATTTCTTACTCGGAGTTCTTAGGTTGTACGGCGGCGGCAACATTTGCCATGGCCCATATGGGTACGAAGTAGCCCGTCTTGTTCTTCTCGAGAAGGCGCTTCTGTTTGTAGCGCGACAGGTATTCAGCGCAACTCTTCCGCGGGACTTGGCATTCGGCATGAAGCGCTTCGGCGTTAGCCTCGGCGGTCGCGCCGGGCAATGCTAAACGGACTGCCGCCTGCCGTCCGAGCAGGGCAACCAGCAGTCGTGCAGAGTCGCCGAGCCTAAGAAATGCTGGCTTCGTGATCATCTTTCCGTCACGGGTAAATCCCACGTACGGTTCGAGCACCCGCCGCAGCATCGAGTCGATCGCCTGCTCCCCGTCGTCAATGAGCAAGCCTTCAAGTTCTCGCGTCGTTTCCTTTTGTTCGTTCACGACCCTTCTCCTCCAAAGCTAACTTATAGGAACTTTACCACAATTGATCGCACGTGTCCATGGAAATGCTATTGATGCAACTCAGCAGCATGGCAATTGCGAGCTTTCCGCCAGCCCTACGCTCGACGCGCGCAACCTTCTCCCCCGACGCCGCCTTGAGCAACTCCCCATATTATTGCACAGAACAAGCATGAGGGGCTCCAGTAACGGGAAAGAACATGAAAGCACGCCGAACGATTCGGGTCGCGGTGCCATCACGCCGCTATCCCCCGTTCGCCGTCCCAGTCATTCGCATCGGTGCCGCACTTCCGGATGTCCAGAAACAGCTATTTATGCCCATATTTCTACGCTTGAGGAGCATAAGAGAGAATGATGAAACTTGGCGAAAGTATTACAGACTGAAAGATAGGAATCGTTGCGCTCCCGATCGCAAACAGTGCGCCGACCAATTAACCCAGTACCTTTCCAGAAATCGCCTGAAAGCACGCCGAACGATTCGGGTCGCGGTGCCATCACGCCGCTATCCCCCGTTCGCCGTCCCAGTCATTCGCATCAGTATCGCGCCTCGGGAGCGGCGAGCCCTAGCCCTTGGGGGTGCCAAAGTAGCCTAGCCGGGCACCGGGCGGCGGAGGAAGCACCCGGTCACTTCGCTTGGAATGACAGCGTGGGAATGCGCGGGCGGGCCCCGACAGGATCGGGACGCGAGGAACGCGTTTGAAACCCGCCCCTACAGGACCCAATCCAACAGCTAAAGAGGCCCGCCTTCCCGATACAAACCATCGGGACGCACACACCGCGAAAGGCGGCCGCTACGAAAACCACAGTGCTACGCGACGGGGAGGAGGACGTTGACCAGTTCGGCGGCGAAGGATTCGAGTTCGGCGGTGCGCTCGGGAGTGGCGGGGACTTTGTCCTTCTTGCGCACGAACCAGTGACCGTCGGACTGGATGATGCGGGCGCTGAGGTGTCCGTCGATGAGATACGAAGGCTCGCCGTAGAGGGCGAAGGCGTTCTTGCCGGCCGGAGCGAGCAGGGCGCCGCAGTTCCCTTTTCGGATGCCGACGTAGTTTTCGTACATCGGGAAGGCGACGACCTCGAACCCACGGTGGCGCAGGTCGGCGAGGAAGCCGACTTGTTGGGGCGTCAGTTCCATGGGTAGAGGATAGCAGGGGCAGGTGAAGAGTGGCTAGTGAGGAGTGATTCGTGGCTAGCGCCAAAAGAAGACAGATCCCTCGCTGCGCTCGGGATGACAGCGGGGTGAATGGGCGGCGGGATGGCGATCCGATCCTCGCCATCCCGCAAGGACGCCCGGGACGCAACCAGCGCGGATTGTCGGGCGCGGTGGTAGAATCGCGGCGCTTTTCCAGTATGCTTTCACGGGGGGATTAATCGATGCGAAAACTTTGGCTCGCCGCGCTGCTGCTGACGCCCGCACTGGCCGCGGCGCAACAGCCACCGGATTTTTCGAAGGTCGAAATCAAGGTCACGAAGGTTTCGGGAGATGTTTACCTGCTGCAAGGCGCGGGCGGAAACATCGCGGCGTCGGTGGGCGATGACGGGATCGTCATGGTGGACACCGAGTACGCGCCGCTCGCCGGGAAAATTCAAGCGGCGCTCAAGAGCATCGCGGGAAACGACAAGCCGGTGCGGTTCGTGATCAACACGCACTACCATAGCGACCACAGCGACGGGAACGCGGCGTTCGGCGCGGCCGGCGCGACGATTATCGCGAACGAGAACCTGCGCAAGCGGCTGGAGAACGGCAGCGGCATCGGCAGCGGCCCCGGAGGATCGATACACGCCCAGCAGGCGGCGCAGCCGAAAGCCGCGCTGCCGATCATCACGTTTGACGACCACATCACGCTTTACGCGAACGGCGAGGAGATTCGCGTGATGCATTTTCCGGCGGCGCACACGGATGGGGATTCGTTCGTGTTCTTCGCAAAGAGCAAAGTGGTGCACATGGGCGACGTGTTCGTCCGCTACGGACTTCCCTTCGTCGACGTGAACGCGGGCGGAAGCGTGCAGGGCATGATCGCCGCGTGCGAGAAAGCCGCCGCGGAATTTCCGCCGGACGTGAAGATCATTCCCGGCCACGGAGCGCTGGCGACCATGGACGACCTGCGCGCGTACACGCAGATGCTGAAGGATACGGCGGCGGCGGTGCAGAAGGCGCTGGCCGAGCACAAAACCCTGGCTCAGATGAAGGAAGAGAAGATCCTCGCGCCGTGGCAGAAGTACGCGGGCGGCTTCGTCAGCACGGACGCATTCACGGAGATCATCTACAACTCGCTGACAGCGGCCAAGGGAGGTTCGTGAGGCCGCACAGCCGCCTAACGCCACCTGGTGGCACTTAATTAAAGTTCGGACTGACCTCGAAAACGAGGACCCAGTCGGGGTTCCCATCGTTGTTGGCCGGCTTCGGCGGAGTGAACTGCATCGAGCTGGAATTTTGCAAAGGAGAGCCGGAGACGAGGGAGAACGTGCCGTTGCTGGGGTCGTACCACGCGGCGCTGACCGGCTTGCTGAAATTCGCCAAGTTGACCGTGAGAGTGCTCCCCGCGACATCGTAGATGACGGCCACGGACCCGTCCGCGATCCAAGCCGTGGTCGCGTAGGTAGCGATGGGCAGATCGAGGTTGCCTGCGTTGTAGGTTCCATAACCCGAAGTGACGATCTGATGAGTCTGGTCCGGCACGAGATTCCACCACGAGATGGAATCGAACAGCTTCGTCCAGTACGCCATTTCGAGCGCGCCAGGCGAGTCGAGAAAGTTCTGCCAGTTGGAGGGGAACGTCCAGGTGTAATGATTCCCGTAGAGCTGGCCGATTCCGCCGCTCGTCATCGTCCAGTATTCCTGTTCGCGGATGACGAAAGCTCCCGCGAGGCCGGGCAAGGCGCCCGTATTGTTTTCGAACTCGTAGTTGGCCTCGGTGAGGAAAACCGGAAGCGTCGGGGAGCTGTTGTACGTCGCCAGAACTTCGTCGTACGTCTCGAAGTAGGTGTAGGACGCATCGAGGGTGAGGACGGAAGCCAGAGTCGCATCCTGACTGGAGTAGCTTGCGTTGAAGTTCAACTCGATCGTCTGCAAATGATTTGAGTCGGCGGACGCGATTCCAGCCATCACCTGGAAGACAAGATTGTTGTCGTTCGCGTTGGTGCTCCAATCCTGGAAGTCGTTGCCGCTCTGCCACACGATGTTCGGGGAGCTCTTGTAGCGGTTGCCCAGGAAGGCACCGTAATTGAAGGCCTTCGTCGCGCCGTTGTTTTCGAGCGTAACCAGCCAGCCGCCCGTGTCGATCGGATCGAGAAAAACAGTCAGACCGTGCGCTGCCGCGAGGCTGACAAGCGAATCCAGCCGCGCGAAATAAGCCGAATTCGGCGTGGACAAGTCATAGGTTAGCGGAGACGAGCCGGCCGTGAACGGGGCGACAGCATCGAAGGTTGTGCCGGCGGCGTTTCCGCCGGTGTAGGTGTTGCACAAAACCTGCACAAGGATTGCGTTGAAGCCGCGGGCCTGCCGGTCGGCCATGTACGTAGTCATATCCGACGTGTCGAGATTCACCAGGAGCGAATGCGGAGAATCGCCGAGGACCAGCACGGGAGTGTTGTTCTGGTCGACGAGGTAGCGCTTGTTGGCGCTTTGCTTGAGCGGATAGATGATCCCTCCACCCCCGCCGCCATTGCCGCCGGAGCTTGAACTACTACCACTGTCCCCGCCGCACGCTATCGCGAGCAGCGTGAGGGCGGACGCAACCGCGACTGCAAGCCAGCGACGCCACTCGCTGCGCGCTGGACCGGTGTTCGTGCGCCCCGCGAAGGACCCGGTGTGTTTTTCACTCGATCTCAAGGGGATGATCGCCGCCAGGGCGCTAACGCAATACTCGGATGTCCAGCAAAATGAACTGGTTGTAGCCTTTGACAGGAATCACGGGGATTTTCGCATGCTATGCGACGAGAGTCCAGAGGACCAGAGCGTCCTCCTTTGCCCTGTTTGAGGGTCCATTCCGCGGGAGCTTCAGCGCGGCGTGTCGGGCGCCCGGCCCCTGCGGCCTATGGTGCGATGATACGGTCATTCATTCGGAGGAGTCGATCGCAGGAGACATCGAGCCACATCGATTTTGTGAAATCTCGCGGTCCCAACGGAACCGCAATGCGCCTCGAGATATTTCACGACCGGGTTATCCGAAAACGCGATGGCAGTCTGCTGAAAGGCCACATCAATCTCGTTATACTTGCCCTCGGAAATTTCACTCGCCACGAGAGCTGTCGGATCGGCATTCCAATTGATCTCTATGGGCTTGTATACGGCGTCGCGAAGCTCAAACTTCAGGTAGAGCCCGGTTATATCGACCGGAAAACGAGATCCGGAGGCCCCACCCGCATAGTACTGAATCAGGATCTGGCCACCGTCCGGTACCCCGACCACCAGTCGCCGTTTTTCGGGCAGGCTCACAAGGTAGTTGGCAGCGCTCCTCCAGTCTTCCTTTTGCTCGTGCCGCGGATACCCGAAAGCGGAAACGGCAATTCCAGCGAGAACCAAAAGTGCGATCGCCGCAAATGCTCTTCGGAGCTTCCCAGTCTGAAAGGCGATTGGAGCGGCCAGCAGAATTGGCAGCATGACGGAGGAACCTATGAAAACCCGGTTGAGATACACAGAAGTCCCGAGGCGGCTCGCCAAGAAGACCAGAAAGACAGGCGCGATCGAGTAAGCGGCCAAGGCCAGCGTTTTGCGGCGGTCATCGCTTTGTGCGGCCAGCAGCCCGCCGAGAATGCTGAGACCCAGGACCAGTAAACCCGCCAATAACCACGTCTCATGGCCAAAGAGACGGAAAACGTGAAAGCGCCGCGGCACGGCCGTCTGAAGCGACGCTGTATCCAGACCCAAGAGGATGCAAAGAGTGTCGAAGGGATCCCGCAGGCCAGGCCGGGGCACCCAGTAACCCGCACGAATCGCGTGCACCTGCTCGCGAAGGACTGGAATCCACGGCGCATACAGTACGAGGACTGCAGAAGCGGCGAGGACCATATCTGCTGCGCGTCGCGGGAGGGACCGCGGCGAAGGATATAGCACCCAGATGAGCGCGAGGCCGGGCAGATAAAAGAAAGCCATATTGTGCATGTACAAACTGGCGGTAATGAACAAAACCAAGAATGAAAAGGAGAGCGGCGTGCGGTTCTCGAGAAACAACAGCAGGCAGTAAACCGCTCCGAGCAAAAACAAGGCGAGCATGCTATAAGATCTCGCTTCCTGAGCGTACCAAATCTGAAAAAACGACCCAGCGCAAGCGGCCATCGCGAGCACCTCGGCGGTCCTATCCGCCAGGATCTTGCGCGAGATGAGATAGACAAGAGGGATGGCAAGCGTCGCGCAGACGGCCGAAAGTCCTCGCCAGGACAAGACAGAAGTTCCAAAACACTTGATCCAATAGTGCGCGACCACGTAGTAGAGCGGCGGGGCCGTATCCGTCCGCAGGAAGCGAACGATGTCTCGAGGCGAAAACCTCGATATCAAGAGCGTAGCGCCTTCGTCAGTCCACAAGTCTTGCGAGTTCAGGCCGTACCAGCGCAAGATGACCGCGAGGCCCGCGGCAAGACCGATAAGCAGAACGTAGGGAAGATTTTGGTGGTCACGGAAGCCCGTCCGGCCGGACTCCGCATTGTGGGGAAGTACAGAAGCGGCTTCGGACGCCCGTTTCACACGCAGCGATCGAAACGACATCCGACAGCAATCATTTGGTTAAGCCGCAGATGAGGAGAGCGAGCCGGATTCGAGACGGCGCAGGACGGTGCGCACAGCCGCGGCAAGCTCCTCGTTGCTGACGTGGCTCTTGCGGAACTGGAGCCGGATTCGGAACGCACCGTCCTCGGCCTCGTAATCGAAGACGAAGGGTTGAGGCCGCGGCGCGGCTTCGGTTTCCTCCTTGCGCGCGCGGCGGGCTTCGTCGCGGGTGAGCCCACCCTGGACGATGCGATGCACCATCTCGTGCATCTTCTTCTCGGCAGGCTGCCGAGCGACCTGAAGCAGAAGCGATTTCGAGACAATTCCGTTTTCCACGCAGGCGCGGCGGACTTCATCCGGGATCACGCGCAGGGACATCGTTTCAGTGACGGACGAGCGGGAGCGGCCGATTTTCTTCGCGATGTCGTCGTGCGTGTAGTCGAACTGGTCGGCGAGGCGCTGCAAGCCGTCCGCTTCCTCAAACGGCGTGAGGTCCTTGCGCTGGAGATTTTCGATCAGCGCGATTTCTAGGGTTTCGGCGTCGTCCGCAATTTTCTCGATGCAGGGGAGCTCATGCAGTCCGGCCGCCATCGAAGCGTGGTAACGGCGCTCGCCAGAGATGATGTAGTACGTATCCTCGCGCGGGACGAATCGGACCAGCAGCGGCTCGAGAACACCCTTTTCGCGAATCGAATCCGCAAGCTCCCGGATCTCGCCGATATTCTTGCGCGGCTGCTCGGGATTGGGCCGGATCTTGTCGATCGGGATCATCCGCCCGACGGACGCGCCGCTAAAGCTGGTCAGCGTTTCGACGTAATGCGCGTCATGCCGCATCTTGAGAGTGACGGGTAACCCGATCCTCTTCGACACGTTGTAATACCTCCTGGGCAAGCTTCTTGTATTCTTCGGCGCCGGAAGATTTCGGCGCGTAGGTGAACACGGTTTCCTTGTAGGCCGGGCTTTCCTCGAGGCGGACGTTCTTGCTGATGCGCGTCTTGAAGAGCGCGCTGCCGAAAACAGCGCGAATTTGCTCGTAGGTGTCGCGCGAGATCGTCGTGCGCTTGTCGAAGAGCGTGATGACCACGCCGAGGACCTTCAAATCCGGATTGGGACGCGAGCGGATGCGCCCGTAGGTCTCGAGCAGATCATCCGTGCCCTCGATGGCGAAGTAGGCAGCCTGGATGGGCACGAGCAGGTGTGTGGAGGCGACGAGCGCGTTGACCGTGAGAATGCCGAGGGCCGGGGGCGTGTCCATCACGATGAAATCGAAGTCTTTCAGGATGGGAGCGAGCGCGTCCTTCAGCTTGAAGGGCGCGTCAAACTGCCCGGCAAGCTGCTGCTCGAGACGCGCGAGGGCCAGCCGCGCCGGGGCGACAAACAGGTTCGGATCCTTGGTCGGGCGAATGACCTTGGCCAGCTCGGTCGCACGATCACTGAAGACGTCGAACATCGTCGTCTGAATTTCGCCAGGGTTGAAAAAGGCGATCGTGGAATTGGACTGCGGATCGAGGTCAATCAGGAGTGTCTTTTTCTTCTTCAGCGCGAGCGCGGCGGCAAGATTGATGGATGTAGTGGTCTTTCCAACGCCGCCCTTTTGATTGGCAACCGACAGGACGCAGGCCAAACCCTTACACCTCAGACCCGCATGGCGCCCCCAGGACTATATGTGGAACCTGGAAGTCCTCGGCCCACTACGAGTAGGTTCAATGTAACTATCTTGCCAGATTAAACGCAAGAGAAATCTGACAATCCGCTCGACGGCCGGCAGTTGGGCGGGGCGTGCGGAGAGCCCGTCTTGGCCAAGCCATACACGCCTGCTACACTCCGCCGTGCGCGTGCTTCGCACAAGGAGAGTGAATGGCGAGCGCCGGAGAAGTGCCGGGAGAATCCCCTCGGGCACGAGTGACCGCGGTCGCCCCGATTTGGCACACGGTGGTTTTCGTGGTCGTGCTGGTGGGGGTCTCCGCGCTACAGAGCGAGCCAAGATTCACAGCCAACGCCGCGCAAGTTCCGAGCCGGATACCGATTTATCTCTTCACGATCTGCTACGAGTTCTTTCTGCTCGGATACGTCTGGCTTCTCGGGTTGAGGCGCTACAAAACGAGCCTGCGGGAATTGATCGGCGGACGATGGGAGCGCTGGGCGGACTTCTGGCGGGACATCGGCGTGGCGTTTGTGTTCTGGCTCGTGGTCCTCGTGGTTGTGGCGTCCCTTTCGTATCTGCTGCGATTCAAAGGGTCGGAGTCGGCGAAGTTCCTGACGCCGCAGACAATGCCCGAGATGGCCGTGTGGGTTTTCCTGGCGGCCAGCGCGGGCTTTTGCGAAGAGCTGCTCTTCCGCGGATACCTGCAACGGCAATTCCTGGCCATGACACAAAGCAACGCGGCCGCCGTAGCGCTGCAGGCAATCGTCTTTGGCGTGGGGCACCTGTACCAGGGCGGCAAGGCAGTGATCGTGATTTCGGCGTACGGGGCGCTCTTCGGTGGTCTGGCCGTGATGCGAAAGAGCCTGCGGCCGGGGATGCTGCAACATGCCACACAGGACGGAGTGTACGGCATCGCGGAACATCTGCTCACGAAGTACAAATACCTTCAGATGCTGAAGCTGTAGGGGGATGCGCGGTCACAACGGCCGGGCGCTCGTGGCTACATTTTGTAGCGGCCGAGATCCTCGTCGTTCAGGTTCTCCAGCCACTTGCGCAGCTCGTCGCTCGAACTCTTGTCGGAAATCCCGCCGGCCATTTTCGAACTCTTCAGCACCTGTTCCTCGACGTAGATCGGGCAATCGAGGCGCAGGGCGAGTGCGAGGGCGTCGCTCGGGCGCGAATCCAGCGAAATGATCTGGCCGTCTCGTTCCATCCAGATGAGGGCGTAGAAGGTGTCATCCTTTAGATCACAGACAACGACGCGCTGCACGTGGACGTTGAGGCCGGTGAGGACGTTCTTCAACAGGTCGTGGGTCATCGGGCGGGGCGTCTGGACCTTTTCGATTTCGAGCGCGATAGCGTTCGCTTCGTAAACGCCGACCCAGATCGGCAAAACGCCGCTGCCCTGGGTTTCCTTCAGAACGACCACCGGCATGTTGGTCATGGGGTCCATCATCAATCCCCTGATCTTGACCTCGAGTTCCATGGTGGCCTCCGGTTTGACTGCGCTTGCGACTAAGAAAGCCCTTCGCCAATCAAGCTGTTTGGCGCCGCGCGCGTGACCCGCACCTGCACGTATTGTCCTAGAAGATTCTCGCGGGGCGAAGTGAAATTTACGATGCGGTTGCTCGTGGAGCGTCCGGCCCATTGGTTGCGCGCCGCGTGCCGCGAATCGACGAGGATTTCAAAGGTGGCGCCGACCAGCTTTTCATTACGCTCGAGCTGGATCTGCCGCTGGCGATCCTGCAAAATCGCGAGCCGCCGTGTCTTTTCCTCCTCGAGGACGGCATCCGCCATCGCGGCCGCCGTTGTGTTCGGGCGAGGAGAGTACTTGAACGCGAAGACGCCGTCGTAGCCGACGGCATCCAGCAGCGTGATGCTTTCCTCGAAATCCGCCGCGGTCTCGCCGGGGAATCCCACGATGACGTCCGTGGTCACGCTGAACGGGCGGCGCGCGCCGCGAATCCACGAAATCTTTTCGAGGTATTCGTCGCGGGTATAGGTGCGGCGCATAGCCCGCAGGATGCGAGTTGATCCGGACTGCACGGGCAGATGGATATGTTCGCAAAGTTCCGGAGTGGCGTCGATGGCCTCGACGATCCCCCGGTGAAAATTGTTGGGATGCGAAGTGGTGAATCGCACGCGGCGGATGCCTTCGACCGCGGCGACCGCGCGCAGCAGCGCGACGAAGTCCAGGCCACGCGGCGAGGGATCGCGATAGGAGTTCACCGTCTGTCCGAGCAACTGGATTTCGGTGTAGCCGGCATCGGCGAGGCGGCGAGCCTCTGAAAGGATCAAGTCGCTCGCGCGGCTGCGCTCCGGCCCGCGGGTGCGCGGGACCACGCAGTAGGAACACGCGTAGTCGCAGCCCTCGATGATCGTGAGATACGCGCGGAGGGGGTTGTCGCGTCGGGTGATTTCCGTCTCGAAGGTTTCGTCCGTATCGAGATCGAGCCCCATCACGCGCCGACCGCCCGCTTCCAGCTCGGCCATAAGTTCGGGAAGCTTGCGATAGCTCGCCGAACCACAGACGAGGCTCACCCAGGGCGCACGCTCGAAGATTTCCTCGCCCTCCTGCTGTGCCAGGCAGCCGAGGACGCCGATCACCTTCTGCGTGGCCGCGTAGCGGAATTCGCCAAGACGCGAAAAAACCTTCTGAGCGGCCTTTTCGCGGATGCTGCACGTGTTGTAGAGGACAAGATCGGCCTGCGCGAGATTTTCGGCGGCGCGATACCCGCGCTCAAGCAGCACTCCGGCAACTTTCTCCGAGTCGTGGACGTTCATCTGGCAGCCGAACGTCTCGATGTAGAAACTCTTGCGGATCGCCGCGCCGGAGGAGAGATTCTTCGGGCGGGAATGGCCCTCAGAATGACGGCGATCGACACGCGGTGCGGAGTACAAAGGGGGGGCGGCCGCTCCCACGAGCGATTCAATCCCGATATCGAACGCTTTGCTCATGGCAGATTGCAGTTTAGCACAAGGCGTCTTCGACGATGAGGGAGCCGGATCGTCTACCGTTTTGGATGCTGGATGAAGAACGACCACATGAGATCCGTGGCGCGGACGTTGTTGCCGCTGAGCGGGTGGCCGGGCCACATGTGGCGGCCGCCCTGGATGGCGTAGAGAGCGACGCCGGTGCCATTGGCGCAGCCGGAGTAGATCGTGGTGTGAACTTCGGGAGTTTCCGCACGCTGGGGCGCGGAGGTACAACCGTCTGCCTTCACCCAGAACGCGACCGCATCCATCACCGGCGTGTCGTTCCGGTGTCCGGCGAGCTGATACGGCGTGCTGCCGCCGTTGAACGGGACAAGCCGGTCGGCTGTGCCGTGAAAAATGATCACGGACACCGGGTTCGAAGGACGGCATTCGAGGTTCTGCGCGCCTTCGACGGGCGCAATGGCGGCAATCTTGTCGGCGAGCTCGCAAGCCAGCCGGTAGGACATCATCGCGCCGTTCGAAATTCCAGTGACGTAGACGCGCCTGGGGTCGACGGAGTAGTCGCGCCCGAGCGTGTCGATCAGGGCGCGGATGAAAGCGACGTCGTCCACTTGGTTCTTCAGCGCGTAACCGCAGCAGTTGCCGGAATTCCAGGTTGGGACGCGACTCAGGCGTCCCGTGCCGCTGGGATAGGCGACGAGGAAATTTTCCTTGTCGGCCAGCTCGCTCATGCCGGACATCCGCTCCGCGCCTTCGGGGCTCTGCATGGCGCCGTGCAACACGAGGACCAGGGGAATCTTGCGCGTGGCGTCGTACGTCGCCGGGACATGCAGCAGGTACGTGCCCGTCCGGCCGTCGATTGTGAGCGAGGCGAATTTCGTGCGCTCCGCGGTGCGGCTCGCAGGCGCGATCCAGAGCGCGGCTAGAAGCAGCACTCCGGCAACACACAGCGCCGCGATTCGTTTCGAGCGAGTGTTCATCGCATCACCTACGTTCGATAAAACGCGCAAATCGGCGAATGGTTGCGGAAAGTCCTGTGCGCTCAACGCTCGCCGACGCTAAGCGATGCGCCGTCCTGCGAAGACGCGCACTGGCGAGCCATCCGCGATGAATGCAGAGTCGGGCGCGCGGCGCAAGACAGGGCCGAGTTCCGCGCCATAGTCCGCTGCGCCGTCGCCTTCGAAGCCTGCCGCCGCGCTGGTCCACACACGCCACGGCACGTGGGACACGTGGTATTCCACGCAGCCGCCGCCTCGCTGCGCCGAATAGCCCCAGTAATGTTCGGTGATGAACTGCTCGACGCTGCCTTCCGCCGCATAGGCCGGCGTACCGGAGGCCTGCGCGTGCAGGCCACACCATCCGCGCTTGAGCCGCCATTGATATTCAGCGGTGACGCCCGCGCCATTCGTGCGGACGGTGTGGCGCATCAAATGGCGCACGTAGTTTTCTCCATACGCGAGCCTCGCAAGCAGGGCCACGGCGAATCGTGGCACAATCTCGCGAATGAAGACGACGCCTCGCCGCTCCTCGTCGCCTTCGCGATGCTTCACGTAGAAGCGCAGGTTCACCTCATCGAAATTCGTGTGGAACGGCAGCGGCACGTATCCGAAAAGTTTCGTGCCCACAAAACGGAAACCGACGAGGCTGACGTACACCCTGCCCGCGAAGGCGTCCAGTTCGGTGCCCGGCGGAACGTATTTCGCGAGAAGGATGGGATCCACTTCGTAGTTCAACATCACCAGATCACGCCATTCGGCGGAGAGAAAGACGCGCTCGTTTGGCATGGACTGTAATTCGTTTTCCACTTCACACTTCCGTTCGCGGCGATCGGACAACCCAATCGCAGTATAGCGCGGCCTCGCTTCGCGGGCGCCCAGCCGTGCCATGCAACGTTGCGCACGCGAACAGGTCCCGGATTTTTCGCGCATTTCGTGTGTCCATTCAGGCAGCACGAATACGATCTCGTGCGTCTGACATGTTTGAATCTGGATGGCGTTGTGCTACGGTAGATTCGCCTGGCGAAAGAGAATTCTTTCTGAGGGAGGAAATCATTTCTGGCCTGGCGCTGCTTATTCTTGCCAGCCCGCTCACGCTTCTCGAACAGACGAGCGGACTTGCTCGCGTTATTCTCGGAATTCTCCTGATCCTTTCGGTTTTCTCCTGGGCGTTGATTCTTCAGAAGTGGTATCAGCTCGGCGGAATCGACCGCAAGACGACGCGGTTCCTCCAGATGTTCCGCGCGGGCGGCGGGCTGCCCAATCCGAAGGCGCTGCGGGCGGGTTCCGGCGGAACGCCGCTGATCGCCGTCTATGACGCGGGCTATGCGGAGCTATCGTCGCAACTCGCGGGCGGAAATCCTCACGGCGGAAAAGTGAAAAATGCGAACGCCATCGGCGTTGAGATGCACGTCGCCGCGGGCGATGAGGTGCGGCGGCTCGAGCGCGGAATGTCCACGCTCGCGACGATCGCCTCGGTTTCGCCGTTCATCGGGCTGTTCGGCACGGTGTGGGGCGTGATGGACGCATTCACGGGTCTTGGCGACGCGGGCTCGGCCAGTCTCCGCGCTGTTGCTCCGGGCATCGCCGAGGCGCTGATTACCACAGCCGCCGGCCTCGCCGCCGCAATCCCCGCGCTGATCGCCTACAACCACTACCTCCAAGGCATCCGCTCGGTCGCTTCGCGAATGGACGGCTTCGCCTCGGAGTTCGTCGCCAAGGTCGAGACGCTTTACGCCAGCAATTCATAGAGCGCCCATGCCGCAATTCCAACACGAGACCGGCACTTCGCTTTCCGAAATCAACATGGTGCCGTTCATCGACGTGGTGCTCGTCCTTCTGATCATTTTCATGATCACGGCGCCGATCCTACAATCGGGCATCGATGTGGACGTTCCGAAAACGAAGACGGTGAAGGAACTCACCGAAGTCCGCATGGTGATTACCATCGACCGCGGCCAGCGAGTCTATTTGAACGACAAGCCGATCAATATCCACAATCTCGGGCAGCAGGTCGTCGCCCAATCTCACGATCCGAAAATGCAGGCCGTGTACGTCCGGTGCGACGAAACCGTGCCGTTCGGGAGCTGGGCCACGGTGGTTGACGCCTTGCGCGAGGCCGGCATCCAAAACATCAGCGTGGTAACGCAGCCGCTCAGCGAGCGGCCCCAAACACAGTAAAAAGGCAGCAGGAAGGCGCTCCGAGATGTCAACGATCGCCGTGAACCGTATGGACGACACACTGTCGCGCTTCCTTTGGGCGTCGCTCATCCTGCACGGCGTGCTGGCGGTTGTGGCGGGCGTTTCAACCTATATGTCGCACAGCGGAGAAAACTGGGGCGGCCCGGGCGGCTCGGTCACGGTCGGTATCGTCGGCAGCGTTCCCGCGATTCCGCTTCCCCGCCCTGATGTCGAGTCGCCCAGCCGCGTCGTTGACGAATCGAAGGGGCTGTTCAAGTCCGAACCGAAAGCAACGCCAAAGCCGGAGCCTGACGCCACGCCGATCCCGAAGTTCGAGAAGAACAAGCCGCCGAAGTACATCACGCGGCCGTCGAAAGTACTCGAGAATCCCACGCCGCCTCCGACGAACGCCGTCCCGTATGGCGGAGGCGGCACTCCGACGATCCCGGTCACGTCCTTCGCCATGGGCGCGGGCACGACACAGGCGGGGCTCAGCTTCAACGGAGTGGGCGGGGGCGATTTCGGTTCGCGCTTCTCCTGGTACGTCGAAGCGGTGCAGCGGCGGGTCAGCACCAATTGGCTGCAATCGACGGTGGACCCGAGTGTGGCGTACGCGCCGCGCGTGATCGCCACCTTCACGATTCTGCGCGACGGCACGATTACAAACATCCAGATCACGCAGTCGAGCAACAACTATTCCGTGGACAACTCGGCTATCCGCGCGATCCGGGCTTCGAGCCCGCTCGATCGCTTGCCGGCGGCGTATTCCGGCTCGAATGTCAACGTGGAGTTCTGGTTCGATTTTCATCGCTGACGAACTTATGGGCAATCAAAGGCGCTTATTCATGAAACGCACAATGGCTTCCCTCTTGGCGGTTGCGATCGTGTTTGCATTCGCAATACTTTCCGCGCCGTTTTCCACGCCCGCGCAAGATTGGTTCAAGACGGGCACCGGCCTCGGCGTCACCAAAGCCCGCCTCGCGGTTCCGGACACCCCGGCGCGCTCGGCGGCCGCGCAGCCGCTGGCCAAGACATTTCACGACGTGCTCTGGGCCGATCTCGACTATTCAGGCATCCTCGATCTGGTCAGCCCCAGCTTCTATCCCACGCAGGTGCCGAGCCAGCCGAGCGAACTGAAAGCGCCGGATTGGGTGGCCGCTCCGGCGAACGCCTACATGGTTGCGTACGGTAACCTGGCCGTGGATGGCTCAGGCCTGGCGTTCTCGGGCTATCTTTCGGACGTTCACAATCCCGCGGCGCCCCTCGCGCTCCAGAAAGTCTACCGGGGCGCGGTGACGGACGCGGATGCGCGCCACCTCGCACACCAATTCGCGGACGATATCGTGGCGGTCCTCAGCGGCGGTCAGCCGGGAATCGCCGAAACGCAGATCGCTTACGTCAGCGAGCGCGGCGGCAACAAGGAAATCTGGGTGATGGACTACGACGGCGCGAGCCAGCACGAGATCACGCATCTCAAGACGATTTCGCTCACGCCGCGATGGTCGCCCGATGCGACGCGCGTCGCGTTCACGTGCTACGTTCCCTTTCGCGGCGTCACCTCCGCGCAAATCTGCATCTACTCGACGGCATCGAATCGCCTGATTGCGTTTCCGCACTTTCGCGGGACGAACGGCGCTCCCGCCTGGTCTCCCGATGGATCGGAGATCGCCTTCATGGGCAGCCTGAACGGCAATCCCGCGATCTACGTCTCTCAGGCGGATGGCGCGCGAGTTCGGCAAATTACGTTTGGCGCAGGCGCGGCCACATCTCCCGCGTGGAATCCGAAGACGGGCAAGCAGATGGTCTTTGTGAGCGACCGCGGCGGCGATCCGGCTCTCTATCTCTCGGATTCCGACGGCTCGAACACCCAGAAGATCGACCTGCCGGACATGGGTTACGTCATCGATCCGGCGTGGTCACCGAATGGACAATTGCTCGCATTTAGCTGGCGACGCCCGAGCGGCAATTACGATATCTACGTGATGGACATCGTGGGCCATCAGCTCGTCGAACTCACGAAGGACGAGGCCCGCAACGAGCGGCCGAGCTGGGCGCCGGATGGCCGCCATCTGGTGTTTGAATCGACGCGCACCGGCACGCGCCAGATATGGTCGATGCTGGCCGACGGCAGCCAGCCGCATCAGTTGACTTTCGACGGACAGAACGAGTCGCCCAACTGGTCGCCGCGATAGCAACCCAGCCGGCCGAGGAATCGGTGTGGCCTCCCGGCGGTCACTTTAAGATGTACCTCGCGCACCACGCGGGGCGAATGTTTGGATGCAGATGCACGCGGTTTAATTTTCGGTGCCCTGGTCGATCTGTGGCAGTGTATTCCGGCGTTTCCGCAAGCCCTCGCGCAAACGCCCAAGGGAGGCACTCTATGCAGCACCTTACTCTTCGGAAGTTTGCAATGTTGTTGAGCCTTTTTGCTCTTGTGGCCGCCGTCGGCGGCTGCAAGAAACAGGTGGCAGCGAAGCCCCCCGCAGCGGCCCCGGCGCCGCCGCCGGAGAAGCCGACGGTAACGCTCAACGCGTCGCCGACCTCGGTTACGGCCGGGCAGACGGTGACGCTTTCCTGGTCATCAACCAACGCCACGGACCTCGATATCGAACCGGGCGTCGGCAAGGTGGCGCCGCAGGGTGCGACGCCCGTGAATCCCACCCAGACCACCACCTACACGATTACAGCCACCGGATCGGGAGGCAGCGCCACGGCCAGCGCCCGCGTCGAAGTGAGTGCTTCCGCCGCAGCCACAACCGCTCCGCCGACGGCGCAGCCGAATCTAAGCGACCTTTTCGCACAGAACGTCAAGGACGCATACTTCGATCTCGACAAAGCTGAACTGCGGTCTGATGCCCGCGATGTTCTCACGAAAGATGCGGAATTCCTGCGGTCGTATCCGCAGGTGCACGTCTCGATCGAAGGTCATTGCGACGAACGGGGCTCGACCGAGTACAACCTCGCGCTGGGACAAAGTCGCGCCGAGGCGGCGAAGAACTATCTCATCTCGCTCGGCATTTCCGCCGACCGGATGGAAACCGTGAGCTGGGGCAAGGAGCGTCCGGTTTGCACCGAGCACAGCGAAGAGTGCTGGCAGCAGAACCGCCGGGCCCATTTCGTGCTGGCTCACTAGAAACCAACCTTCAACCGCGGGCGGCGGGTCCGGGATTCCGTGACGGGCCTACCGCTTGCGCATTCCGTCAGGCAAAACGATGCCCCTTGGGATCAGGCCCGGTCACATTCTCGAAGGAGGAAGTCTCTTGCGTAAACGATCGGTGGTGCTTGCATTCGTGGCAATGTTCTTCGGCGCGCTCGGCGGGGCGATTCTCGCTCCCCAGCCTGCGGGCGCCGTCTCAAAGGAGATGATCGAGCTACAGCAGCAGGTCGCGCAGTTGCTCCAGGGGCAGCAGGATCTGCGCACGGCCGTGGACACCAACAGCGCCACGCTGAAGACGCTCGTTCAGCAGTCGCTCGATTCCGTCGGCAAGCTCAACGGCGAGATGGGCTCTTTGCAAAAGACGGTGCAGGAGGTGCAGGCGAATACCGGCGCCCGCCTTGACACGATGACCCAGCAGACGCAGGGTCTCTCCGACAATTTGCAGGACGTCCAGGCACGCGTCGGAAAGCTCTCGCAGCAGTTGACCGACATGCAGAACCTGCTGCAAAGCATCGACGCGAAGGTTTCGGGCGGCGCGCCCGGCGCCGGTGCCCCCGGTGGCGCTAATCCGGGCAGTCCGGGTGCAATGAATCCTTCCAGCGCCCCGCCAGCGGCGATGCCTTCCATCTCCGCGGACACGCTGTATCAGAATGCGCTGCGCGATTACACCAGCGGCAACTACGCCCTGGCGCGCCAGGAATTCTCCGATTACATCAAGAATTTCCCGTCGAACGATCTCGCGTCGAACTCCCAGTTTTATCTCGGAGAAATCGCCTATGCCCAAAACGATTTCACGAACGCCATCGCGGCTTATGAGGACGTGCTCACGAACTATCCGAAGAGCTTCAAGCTGGCGGCTTCCCTGCTGAAGAAAGGCCTGGCCGAACTCGAACTTGGCCAGAAAGCCTCCGGCATCCGTGATCTCCGCGCCGTCGTCACCCGCTATCCCGGCTCCGACGAGGCCAAGCGAGCCCAGGCCAAGCTCCACGAGATCGGCGCCACGCCCTCCCGTCCGACAAGCCGCTAGTGCATGTTCACGCGCGGAGGTAATCCGGCTGCCAGTCGCGAATCAGCTTCTTGATTACCTTGCGGTCCGTCAGTTTTTCGTCCAGCACCTTCCGCGCCAGATCAGGCAGTTCCGCGTCGCTCGCGAAGCGCAGCGAAACCAATTGGCCCACGGAGAATTCCGGGATGCGCGTACGGAGATCTGCCGGCAGCACCTGCTGCAACCGCAACTGCATCTCGAGCCGAATGACGCGATCCTGCACCGTGAGCGCAGAGATTCGCGCAGTGAACGCGAGCAGGAGCAGCGCGATCGCCACCAGCAGTGAAACCACCGTGCCGAAGGTGTGCTGGTGAATCACGCGTTCGATCGACCACACGATATTAAGCACCAAAATCGGGATCACGATGAAATGAAACGCGGGAACCGTCTTCGCGTGATTCTCGAAATTCTGTGTCTTGGTTGCCATATCGCCTCTTCGCCGTAAGGATTTCGAAGCCCTTGCTTTGGACACTTTCCCGGATTCTAACAGACTCGCCGGACTCTGGTATTTGGCCGCAGCCGCCGGCCTTGACTCTCAACTCTCAATTGTTGACTCTCGACTTTCTGCTATACTCCTGCCCATGTCGGTCAACAAAGTCATCCTCGTCGGGCGACTCGGGCGCGATCCCGAAACCCGCTATACGTCCGGCGGCCAGGCCGTCGCGAACTTCACTCTCGCGACGGACGAAACCTTCAAGGACCGCTCCGGCGAGCGCCAGAAGCGCACGGAATGGCACCGCATCGTCCTGTGGGGCAAGCTTGCGGAGATCGCACAGCAGTACCTGAAGAAAGGGATGCTCGTCTATATCGAAGGACGCATCCAGACCCGCCAGTGGGAAGACAAGCGCGACGGCCAGAAACGCACGACCACCGAGATTGTCGCCAACGTGATGCGCATGCTCACTTCGCGCGCGGAAGGCATGGCTGCTGGCGCGGCTGCGGGTGGCGGCGCCGCCGCGGCGAGCCCGGGCCGCTCGGCCGACGCTGACTTCGAATCCAGTCCTGCGCTCGACGAAGCAGGTCCGGCCGGTCCCGAAATCTCCGACGAAGACATCCCGTTTTAGCCCGACGGCGTTTCCGTACGCCGGAACCCAGACTACCGCCCGGCGGCCTTCGCCTGTAGTTCCGCGCGCACGATCCGCGCGCCCTCGACCATCGCCTTCATCTTCGCGAACGCGGCGTCTCGCGAGAGATACTTCATGCCGCAATCCGGGGCCAAAATGATTTTTTCCGCATCCACAAACGGCAAGGCGCGCCGGATGCGTCCGGCGACGACCTCGGGCGTTTCGGCGTGGTTGTTCGACAAGTCGAGCACGCCCAAAATAATCGTTTTGCCGCGCAGCTTCTCGAGAACCGAACAATCGAGCGAAGATTGCGCCGTCTCGATCGAGATTTGCTGAACTTTTGCCTCCGCGAGTTCAGGAAGAAATGAATATCCCGTCGGGCGCTCGTGGACGATCGCGGCGTAACCGAAGCAGAGATGCACCGCCGTTGTTCCCGTGACGCCGTCGAGCGCGCGGTTCAATGCCATCACGGCGTGGTGCCGCGCTTTCTCCGGGCGCGCCTGCATGTACGGCTCGTCGACCTGCACCACATTCGCGCCCGCAGCGAAAAGATCCTTGATCTCTTCATTTACTGCCGCGGCGTAATCGATCAGCATTTCCTCTTCGCTCTTGTAGTAGTCGTTCTGCGCCTGCTGCGCCATGGTGAACGGGCCGGGAACCGTCATCTTGATCGGCCGGTCGGTGTTCTTGCGCAGAAATTCGACGTCGCGAACCTCCACCGCGTGCTTGCGCCGGATTTTGCCCGCGATCCGCGGCACGATGTTGGGATGGCCGGTGCGGTCCAGTCCCTTTCCCGGATTCTCGATGTCGATCCCTTCGAGCGCGGTTGCGAAGCGGTTCGAATAGCTCTCGCGGCGCATCTCGCCGTCGGTAATGATGTCGATGCCCGCGCGCTCCTGGTCGCGGATGGCGAGCAGCGTTGCATCATCCTGCGCCTGTTCGAGCCATTCGGGCGCCACCCGCCACAGTTCCTTCAGCCGCACGCGCGGCGGCAGCCGGCTGCCAAGCTTCTGGCGGTCGATCAGCCAGTCTGGTTGGGGGTATGAACCGACGAGTGACGCCGGAAGCAACGGCAATGTGAGTGCCATAGGTCTCCTCGCGCGTCGTTTATATGCTGTTTGAAGGAATTTGCCAAGCCAGGCTTCGGCGGCGGTCTGATTTGAGCAACTCGCGGCGCTGAACAGCGCTACTAACTTTACGGTTTCGTGGCGTTGCCGTTGGGCGGCTGCGTGGGCGTGGCGCCGATGGCTTCGACCAAATCGTCGTCGAGCGCCGGAAGCGTGGGGAGCACCTGGGCGGCAATCGAACGGTTTTGGATCAGGACGTCCGTCTTCATCTTGCCGTCGCGGAATTCGAGCGCGCGCTTCGCGTACTGTGCGATGTCCGGCTCGTGGGTTACGATGACGACGGTGAGGCCATGCTCGTCATTGAGCTTCTGAAAAATGTCCATGATCTCGACGCTCGTCCGGCTGTCGAGGTTCCCCGTGGGCTCGTCCGCGAGCAGGAGCGAAGGGCTGTTCACCAGGGCGCGCGCGATCGCCACGCGCTGCTGCTGCCCTCCGGAAAGCTGCGACGGAAAATGCCCGGCGCGATCCGCCAGCCCGACGCGATTCAGCGCGTCTTGCGCCCGGCGCTCGCGCTCCTCGATGGGTACGCCGGAATAGATGGTGGGCAGCTCTACATTTTCGAGCGCTGATGTTCGCGACAGCAGATTAAATTGCTGGAAAACGAATCCGATCTTTCCGCTGCGGATCTTCGCAAGCTCTCTCTTGGTCAGGCCAGACACGTCCTTGCCGTCGAGAAAATACCGGCCGCGCGTCGGCCGGTCCAGACAGCCGATAATGTTCATCAGCGTGGACTTGCCGGACCCCGAAGCGCCCATCACTGCAACAAACTCGCCGGGATAGATCTCGAGCGACACGCCGCGGAGCGCCTGCACCTGCACTTCGCCAAGATCGTAGGTCTTGTAGACGCCTTCCAGCCGGATCGTGGGGATGTTTCCGGCCGGGCCGGTGGCGACGGAATTGGAAGAAGATTGTGCTATCGAGTGATCATCCATGGGATTGGCCGGGCGCGTGCTTTCCTGACGTGGCGGCGCTCAAGGCATTTGCACGCGACGCGCCGGCGCTCAGTGCGTGGCCTGACGTTCGGCGGCGTCTTTTGCGCGCTGCTCGTCGATGCGCCGCATGAAGTCGTCAAACTTTACTTGCTGATCGGGCGTCAAGATCGCCCGGATATGAGCCCGGCCATCCTGCCGGATCTGTTCTCGCTGCGCATCGAGCGGCGAATACAGCGTGTTCCACTTCGCGCGCGTGTCGTCGATGATGGCGACGAGCTGTTTCTGCTGATCCGGCGTCAGTTGCAGTTCGTGCGTGCACTGCGCGATCACTTCGTCGCGGGTGGGCCGCGTGTTCACCGGGGCCGGCTGCCCGCCCCACACGCGCTCGCCCCACAAGTGATTGCCGAATCCCCCGAGCAACAGGCCCAGCAGGAAAACAAGGAAAAAGAGAGCAGCCGCTTCGCGTCGCGCCTTAGTACTTTGCATGGCTTGTGTCCGCTACCATCATCAGAGTTTCGTCCCCGCTTGCCGGCAGTGTTCTCGCCGGATCGGGGGAGAACAGATCCCGAACAATAGGACGCGCCGACGCCAGATCTGGTTGCGGATGCTTCTGCCAGCGGGCATCGTAGGTGACAAGCACGGCGAGCGCCAGCGTCGCCGTCAGCGCAAACCTCCAGCCCAGCCAAACGAACGGCTGCCAGAATCCGGCACGCTCGGAAGTGCGCTGCTCCTCAGCCGCGCGTATTCGCGCCATCACCAGACGACCGAAACCCGGCCCGGGATCTTCCGCCGCTCCGGCCGTCCGCAGCAACCGCACGCTCGCTCCGGCCGTTTCCAGCGCCTCGCGGCACATGCCGCACTCTGCAAGGTGCTCCGCTACGAGCGTCGCATCCGCGCCGGATAGATCACCGCCGAGATAGTCCTCGAGCAGCGCCTCGTACTGATGACATGCTGAATATCCTGGCTTCGTGTCCGTTGCCATGGCTCCTATGCCTTCCTTTCTGCATGCCGGATAACGCCCGGTTTCCTTCGGGACGCCATCCTGCGCCGGTAGACATCCATAATTCGGCCGCGCGCACGGAACAGTCGCACTTTTACCGTATTCACGTTAAGGTTGAGAATCTCCGCCAATTCCTGCACCGAAAATCCCTCGACTTCCTTCAACAACAGCAACTGCCGGTCCTGCTCCGGAAGCGTATCGAGCATCTGTTCCAGTAGTTCCCTGGTTTCGGCCCGGTCGCTTGGGCCCTCCGGCGGCCGTTCCGCCGAGACAATTCCGTCCAGGCGCGAAACCTGCTCTTCCGAGAGGTCCGCTTCGTACACCAGCGGCC
Organism: Candidatus Acidiferrales bacterium; assembly: GCA_049523255.1. Lineage (GTDB taxonomy): Bacteria > Acidobacteriota > Terriglobia > Acidiferrales > UBA7541 > Palsa-295. Next base: position 201,668 of record JBEKNB010000013.1, read on the forward strand.
GTACCTTCTTCTTCCGCAGGTAATCCCAGCACTCGTTAACCGCGATCTTGTACAGCCAGGTCGAAAATGCAGCGCGCTGGTCGAATCGCTTGATCCCGAGATAGGCCTTCAAAAAGACCTGCTGCGCAACGTCCTCGACATCCTCCGGGCGGCGCAAAATACCGCCTACAAGCGCAAAAACCCGCTGTTGATGACGGCCTACGAGATCCTCGAACGCCGACTCAATCCCATTTTGGGATAGGCGTACTAGTTCCCGGTCCTCTTCTTGCCGTCCCGCCCGACTCAGCGGAATGGTAACAGCCGGGGCACTAGCCGCCATACTCTTTGGGACGTTTGCCATTCGTCTTCGGTTACGCCTAAAAAACGGCCGCCTTCAGTTCAGTTTGGTCTTGCGGGCGTCATAGTTCATGTATACAATACCCGCCATGATAATCGGAGAACGCCTTCGTTTGTTACGTGAAACAAAGAAACTTTCCCAGGGCGACATCGAAAAGCGCACTGGCTTGCTTCGCTGCTACATCTCGCGCGTCGAGAACGGCCACACCGTTCCGGCGATCGAGACGCTGGAAAAGCTGGCACGAGCCATGGAAGTCCCGCTCTACCAGCTCTTCTACGACGGCGAAGAGCCACCCGAGCTGCCGAACCTTCCCAAGAGGAAGAGTGCGGACGACATCGCCTGGGGGAGCACCGGGAAAGACGCGCGTTATCTGGGCCGCTTCCGCCGGCTCCTCGGACGCATCGAGGAACCGGATCGGCGCTTGTTGCTCTACATGGCCCAGAAAATGGCCAACCGCTAACCGCGGCGCCATTTTCCAGGACGCTCATCGCTGCGCTGTTGGTGTCTACCCACAGGGCCCGCTTTTCCCCCACGGTTGCACGACCACAGTGCCTATTCCCACTCGATAGTGCTCGGTGGCTTCGAGCTGATATCGTACACGACCCGGTTCACCCCGGGCACCTCGTTTACGATGCGCACGGAGATTCTCTCGAGGACGTCGACGGGCAGCCGCGCCCAGTCAGCCGTCATCGCGTCTTGCGACTCAACGACGCGCACGGCGATAGTGTGTCCGTACGTCCGGCCGTCGCCCATCACACCCACGCTCTGCACCGGCAATAGCACCGCGAAAGCCTGCCACGTTTTCTCGTAGAGCCCCGCTCGGCGAATCTCTTCGACCACGACCGCGTCCGCCCCGCGCAGCGTTTCGAGCTTTTCCGGCGTAACGTCTCCGAGAAGCCGCACGGCCAGGCCCGGACCCGGAAAGGGCTGCTTCACCAGGATTTCCTCCGGTAAACCCAATTCCCTTCCGATTTGCCGTACTTCATCCTTGAACAGATCGCGCAGGGGCTCGATCAACCCGAACGGCATGTCCGCCGGCAGACCGCCCACGTTGTGATGGGACTTGATCACCGCCGAAGGGCCCTTCACCGAAACCGACTCGATCACGTCCGGATAGAGCGTGCCCTGCACCAGAAACTTCACGGGCAGGCCCCGATTCGCGCCGGCAACGAGCTTCCGTTCCTCCTCCGCGAACACGGCGATGAATTCGTTGCCGATGATTTTCCGCTTCCGCTCGGGATCGGTGACGCCTTTCAGTTTGCCGAGGAATCGTTCCGATGCATCGACGCCGATCACGTTCAGACCGAGCCGCTCCCGCAGCATCTCCAGCGTGTCGTGAAATTCGTTTCGCCGCAGCAGACCCGTATCGACGAACACGTTCGTCAGGCGGTCGCCGATCGCGCGATGCACGAGCACCGCCGCCACCGTCGAATCCACGCCTCCGCTCAACCCGCAGATCGCGCGGGCGCCCTCCGCTTGCTTGCAGATGGCTTCGACCGTCTCGGCAATGAATCCGGCGCGGTTCCAATTCTTCTTGGCACCGCAAACGGCGAAGACGAAGTTTTGCAGGATTTCCGTTCCGCGGTCCGTGTGGTTCACTTCGGGGTGAAACTCGACGCCGAAAAACTTCTTCTCGGGATTCTCGACTGCCGCGACTGCGTTGTCGGTCATTCCGGTGACATGGAACCCGGCCGGCAATTCGACTACGTGATCGCCGTGGCTCTCCCAAACCTTCAAACGCGCCGGCAGTCCGCGAAACAGCGCCGAATCCTTCTCAATGCCCAGCTCCGCCGGGCCGTATTCCCGCCGGTCGGCGCGCTCCACTTTCCCGCCGAGCGTGTGCGTCAGCCATTGCATCCCGTAGCAGATTCCGAGCACGGGCACCCCCAGATGGAGGACCTTCGGATCGCAGACCGGCGCGTCTTTGTCGTAAACCGAGCTCGGCCCGCCCGATAGCACGATCCCCACCGGCTCTTGCGCGCGAATCTCCGCGAGCGAAGCCGTACATGGCAGGATCGCCGAGAAAACCTGTTGCTCGCGAATCCGCCGCGCGATCAGTTGCGTGTACTGCCCGCCGAAATCCAGCACCACGATGCCGTGCCGCGTGCTCACCGTGCCTCCGCGTTCCTTTTGCACTGCTGCACCGCTCCCCGGCATCATTGCCTCGCCACCCGCCGTCGCGCCGCCCTAGATCCTCTACCGCAGGACAATGTTCACGAGTTTCCTGGGCACAACCACGGTTTTCGCCACCTGCTTGCCCGCAATCAGCGGTGCGATGCGGGCATCGCCGAGCGCCCGTTCACGCGTTTCGTCCTCGCCCAGACCGTCTTCGACCAGAATCTTGCCGCGCAAACGCCCGTTGATCTGAATGATGACCTCGACCTGCTCCTCGCGCGTCAAATCCTCGCGATAAACCGGCCACTTCTGTTTGGAGATGCCGGCGGAGTTGCCGAGCCTCTGCCACAGCTCCTCTGCAACGTGCGGCGCCATCGGATAGAGCATCAGGACCAGCGCGGCCAGCTCGCGCTTCAATACCACGGGCGAGATGCCTTCGTCGAGCGGCTCTTGAGCATGCATCTCGTTCACCAGCTCCATGATCAGGGCGACGGACGTATTGAAATGCCAGCGCGACTCGAAATCGTTGGTGACCCGCTTGAGCGTCTGGTGCGTCTTGCGGATCAGGATTTTCTCTTTCGGCGTCGCCTGGGAAAGATCGACCGGCACATCCAGATCGACCGGCTGGGCCGGCAGCCCTCCGGCATGTTTGTTCACAAGCCGGAATACGCGGCTCAAAAAGCGCGCCGAGCCTTCGATTCCCTGCTCGCTCCACTCGAGGTCTTTTTCCGGCGGCGCCGCGAAAAGCGTGTACATCCGCCCCGTGTCGCAGCCGTATTTGTCCGCGATCTCGATGGCGCCGACGATGTTGCCCTTCGACTTCGACATCTTCGCGCCGTCCTTCAGCACCATGCCCTGCGAGAACAGGCGCTTCACCGGTTCGCGATGGTCGATCAGGCCGATTTCGTTCATGACCTTGCAGAAAAAGCGCGAATAAATCAGGTGCAGAATGGCGTGTTCCACGCCGCCGATGTACTGATCGATCGGAAACCAGTAGGCGGCCTTCGCCTTGTCGAAGGGTGCGCGGTCGTTGTGCGGGTCCGTGTAGCGGTAGAAGTACCACGACGAGTCGATGAACGTGTCCATCGTGTCCGTCTCGCGCTCAGCCGGGCCGCCGCACTTCGGACACGTCGTGTTCAGGAACTCCGGCACATTCGCGAGCGGCGATTGTCCCTGCCCGGTCAGCGTCACATTTTCCGGCAGCCGCACGGGCAGTTGATCGTCCGGCAGGCCAACGATTCCGTCATTCTTGCAGTACACAACCGGGATCGGCGTGCCCCAGTAACGCTGCCGTGAGATGCCCCAGTCCTTCAGCCGATAGGTCGTCTCACCCTGGCCAAACTTCTTTGCCGCGGCGTCGGCCGCCATCTTCTCGATCGATTGCTCGGATGTCAGCCCTGTGTAGGGGCCCGAGTCGGCGAGGCGCCCGTATTCGGTGTAGGCCTCGCTCATTCGGTCGGCACGCAGCGGCGTGCCGGCCGCGGGCTGCACGACGATCTTCACCGGCAAGTGGTACTTTTCCGCGAACTCGTAGTCGCGCTGGTCGTGCGCCGGGACGGCCATCACCGCGCCCGTCCCATATTCCGCCAGGACGAAATTCGCCACCCAGATCGGCACGCGCTCGCCGGAAAACGGATTCAGCGCGAATCGGCCGGTGAAGAAGCCTTCCTTCTCGGCGGTCGCGATATCCGCCGCTTTCACGCTCTTCCCTTGCATCGCTTTGAGCTGCTTTGCCATCGCGACGCTGCCCCGCACGCCGGCGAGCATCCCCGGAAGTTCAGGATGTGACGGCGACATCAGAATTGCCGCTACTCCGTAGATCGTGTCGACTCGGGTCGTGAAGACTTCCAGCGGCACGCTCTCCATGCCAGATACGGCAAAGCGCACGCGCGTGCCGCGAGACTTGCCAATCCAGTTCTGCTGCATCACGAGAACGCGCTCCGGCCATCCGCCCGCCAGTTCGCCGATGCTGTCGAGCAGCGCGTCCGCGTACTGCGTGATCCGCAGGAACCACTGCTCGATCTCCTTCGACTCCACCGGCGTCGTGTCGTGCTGCCAGCAATACCCGTCGATCACCTGTTCGTTCGCGAGCACGGTCCGGCACTGCGGACACCAGTTCACCCGGCTGCGCTTGCGGTACGCCAGCCCACGTTCGAGCATGCGCAGAAAGAACCACTGGTTCCAGCGGTAATACTCGGGTTCGCACGTGGAAATCTCCCGCCGCCAGTCGTAGCTGAATCCGAAACGCTTGCACACCGCCTTCATCTGGGCGATGTTCGTGTTGGTCCATTCGCGGGGCGGAGTGCCGCGCTTGATCGCGGCATTCTCTGCGGGCAGTCCGAATGCGTCCCAGCCAATCGGATGCAACACGTTGTATCCGCGCATCCGCTTGTAGCGCGCCACGGCGTCGCCGATCGTGTAGTTGCGCATGTGGCCCATGTGCAGCGTTCCGGAGGGGTACGGCAGCATCTCGAGCAGGTAGTATTTCTCGCGCGAGGAATCGTTGTCCTCGGCGCGAAAGGCTTCCTGCTCTTCCCATATCTGCTGCCACTTCGCCTCGATTTGCTGCGGATCGTAATCAGCCACTCTGCGTTCCCCCTGGGCCCCGGAAACTATCGCTTGCGGCATCGCCTCGCTTTCCTGCTTCCTCGGCTTACTTTTTCTTCTTTGCTTTCTGGCGCGGTTTCATTCCCTGTCCCTTCGCTCGAATCACGCGCCCCGTCAGTCTCCACAGCGCAGCCACGTTTCGCTTGTCGTCTCCCGGTTTGTCGATGGGCGTCTCCAGAATGAACGCGCACGACGCCAGCAGCGGATGATTCACGATCCTCCGGAAACCTTCGAGCCCGATCTTGCCTTTTCCGATGTGCTCGTGCCGGTCCACGCGCGACCCGAGCGGCGTCTTCGAATCGTTCACGTGCACGACGCCCACGCGTTCGAGGCCCACGGTGCGGTCGATGTCGCGCAGCGCCGCCTCCACGCCTTCCACCGTGCGAATGTCCCATCCCGCGGCGAACAGATGCGCCGTATCGACGCACACTCCCACCGGCAATTCCGGGCACGCGTCGAGAATCGCTTTCAGTTCCTCAAAACGCGAGCCGAGCGAGCTTCCCTGCCCCGCCGTGTTCTCCAGCAGAATCCGCAACTCCCCAAGCTTCAGTCCGCGCGACGCCTGCTTCAGTCCCTGCGCGACCGCTGCGAGCGCCGAATCGCTCGCGCTTTCCTGCCGGCTGCCCGGATGCACCACGAGATAATCGGCTCCGAGCGCGGCCGCCCGCACGAGCTCCTGATGAAATCCCTGCACCGACCTCGTCCGCAACACGGGATTCTGCGACGCCAGGTTGATCAGGTAGTTGCCGTGGATCACCAGCGGGCCGAGGCCCAGTTCCATGCGCCGATCGCGGAACCTCGCCGCCTCTGCGTCCGCAATCCGCGAGCTGCCGTGTCCCCACATCCGCGGGCTTGACGAGAATATCTGCAGCGCATTCGCGCCCAGCCCGTGCGCCATGTCGAGCGCTCCCGCGATGTCGCCTGCGATGGACGTATGGATCCCGACGCGCAGACTGCCGTCTTTCCAGGCTGGCACCTCGGGTTCAGGAAGGGGTCCGGGACGGTACTCGTCGTCGGCGTCGTAAGCGAGGCTACTTCGGTGTTGTTCTTCCGCCATTCCCTCAGGGTATCCGATGACGCGCAGACTCGCGTAGCACCGAGTTTATCGGAAAGCGCACACGTCCGCAACGCGGGCCGCCGCACCCGCTCCTGGCGCGAGAGGCGGCGCGGAACTCACCGCCTCGGGGTTCCCTTGTGGCTACGCTAGTTCTTTGGCGCGGGCGCTTCGGCTGGTTTCTTCGCTGCGCCCGCCGGAGCTTTCGGAGCCGCCGTGGGTTTCGGCTTCCAGAAGCTCGGATCGGCCTTCACCCAATCTTCGGGCGGATAGCTCATTTCAGGACTGAACCGGACCAGAGTCGTGGTGTCGGCCGCAATCGTCGCCTCCAGCAGTTGTGCCCATTTCTTCTGCCCCTCCGGACCGAGCGCCTCATCGAACGCTTTTCCAGTGGCGATTCCGGCGTCCAGTTCGGCAAGCGATTTTCGCGGCGTAAAAATGTAGATCGTCCCGTTCGGAGCACCGTAACGAGCTTCGAAGAAGATGTCGTGCTCGTCCAGGTTGATCTTCTCAGCGGTCGCGTTGTAAAGCGTGACGAGATTTTCCCAATCCTTGTCGTGCCCTGGGCGCAGCCGGATCGTCTCGACCTCGAAATACCGCATCTCGGCGATGTTCATGCCTGGCCGATAGCTCCATTTCTCGTTGTAGGTGGCCACGGTCTGGTTTTCGTCTCCGACGTAGTCGGCGTCCTTTTCCATCAGCGGCCCCATCAACGCCTGCACTTTCGGCTGGTTGTCGTACTGCTCCGCCTTTTCCCAGTCGGCGTAGGAATCGAAACCAACGAGGAACCAGGCCTCGCCCGGTCCGCTCATGGTGGTCACCGCCAGATAGCGGTCGGGCGTCTTCGCGACAGCGGCAGCCTTGGCGAAGGCTGCTTCATTCTTCTCGTGCCCCGCATCCTTTCCGAATTTCACGATCTCGCGCTCGATCAGCAGCACCTTGGGAGGCGGCTGCATCGCCGCGTCTTGCGCGCGCAGCGACGCTGGGCCCCCCACCGCCAGGCAGCCCACGGCCGCCACAGCCACTAGAATCTTCCTCATGCACGATCTCCTTTTCAGGCTTCTGTGCCTTCTGTTTTTCGAGTGATGTAACGGGACACTAAATTCACGTCCCAGTGTGAGATTTGTGTTGTTTGTTACAGGAAACCGCAGGCGCACGGCCGAGAAATAGGACTTCGGCCGGCCGCTACTATACACCGTTCCGCCCCTGTCCGAAATGTCCGAAATGCCTTTGCCGCGCCGGCAATGGCCTAATCTGAACCTCCACAGAGTCGCCGCTTTGACGCCTCTCTGCGGTATAATCCACTCCCTTATTTTGCCGCGAGGAGGGCATGGTGGCGGAATGGCACTACGCGCAGGCGGATCCTTCCGACGAGCTCGCCCAGCTTTCGTTCTACTCCATGAAGAAGCGGCAGCAGGGCCGCGACATCGAATTCCGCATCACGGTCCGGGAATACGTCGATCGGCTGCCCGGGCAGCACTCGCGCTTCTTTGCCGAAGCCGATAAGCACGTCAACCAGAAAACCGCGGCGATCCTTCCTCACGGCTGGGGCAATTCCGTGCTCGAAGCGCTCGCCGACTGCGTTCGAATGATCCGCCAATTTCCCTACGAAGACTAGCTCGCCATGAGATTCGAAAAAAAACGCGTCGAGCCGGGCATCGTGGTTCTCGAAATGTCGGGCCGCTTCCTGATGGGAAAGGACTGCCATCAGGTCGACCAGGAAATCGACCAGCACATCCTTCGCAACGAGAAGAGCTTCATCTTCGACCTCACCGCCGTGGACCATGTGGATAGTGCCGCCGTCGGGCAGATCGTGAAATCCTATTCGAAGCTCCGAAAATCCGGGGGGATGTTGCGTCTGGCGGGCGTCCGCGGCATGGTCGAGGGCGTCTTAAAACTCACCCAGGTCCACAAGGTGATCGAAATCTTCCCCACCGTCCACGAAGCCGCGCAAAAGTTCCAGCAGCCCTAGCGGTGGCGTTGCCTTCGGTTGGTGATTCACGGCCGCTTGGCAGCGCCGTGCAATTTTGCTTTCATCGCGTACAATGCCACGTCTGCTGCGCCGAGGAGGACATCGAGTTTGTCGCCATCGGCCGGAAAGAGGGCAACTCCTACGCTGGTGGATAGTCTCGGTACCCTGCCGTCATTCGCAAGGTTCTCGCGGACGCGTTGGGCCACCAGTTTGGCCGACTCGCCTCCTGTCTCCGGCAAGACAAGTGCAAATTCGTCCCCACCGAAACGCGCCGCAGTATCGATGTCGCGGCAACCGATCGACAGGACGTCGGCCATCCGGCAAAGCGCCTGGCTGCCAGTCACGTGGCCGTAACGGTCGTTGATCTGTTTCAATCCGTCCAGGTCAAACAGCAGCAGGGCGAATTCTCGCCCCGTGCGCTTGGATCGCTTAATCTCAGTGTCGAGGATGTCTGCCAGATGGCGGTAGTTCGCCAGACCGGTCAGAGGATCCTTGGCCGCCTGCTGACGGAGATGATCCTCCAGCTCCCGCTGTTTGGTGACGTCCTCGACAATGACCTCGTAACCGCCCGTCCCATCTTCGCCGTTGACTTCCCGTCCGCTGAGCCGAACCTTCAGGAGCGTGCCATCCTTTCGCTTCCATTCAACCTCCACGGGATCGGCTTGCCCTTCCTCGCCGGAGTGCCCCAACATTTGCGCCCGCTTACAAGGATCGCACAAAATCTCGCTTGCAACGTCCGTTGCCAGCAGTTCCTCTTTTGAGGTGTACCCGAGCATTCCGACCAGCGCTGGATTCACATCCAGAAACTTGCCGTCCAAGCTGCAGCGGCATATCCCGTAGCTTAGGTTTCCCACCAAGGCACGGTAATGCGCTTCCGAGTGGCGCAACTTTTCCTCGGCGTGATCGCGCTCCTCGCGCAGACTGTTCTCACTCAGTGCTCGACGAACGGCCACCGGAAGGTGACCGACGTGATCCATTTGAATGCAATCGGCAGCGCCTTCGATAACGAGCTCCGCCACAGTTTCCAGCGGCATTTCGTCACCCACGAAGACGAGAGGGACATGCCTCTTCATGTGGCGCAGGACCTCCAGCGGCTGAATTCCTTGCCAGTTAGCGATGGGGTGCTGGGCCAAGATAATGTCATAGAACTTTGATCCCAGGCGCTTGGCAAACTGCGCGGAAGTTGAAACTACATCTGCGCTGACTTTGAAATTTGCGGAGGCAAGCTCTCGCAGGCAGCGCTTTACAGCCGCAACGCCACTATGAATGAGGAGGATACGCAGGGGGCGCCCTCTGCCTGCCGGTCCATTCAGAACAGGGACCAGATCAGTTAGCTTGAGGCGGTTTCGCGAGATCGCAGCCATTTTGGATGGTTGAGCCAGATTCCGGGAGCCAGCCCCCTTCCTTGCCGGCTCCCGGAACTGTCTACAGCTTTCCTTAGCGAGGCTACTCGCAGTGGTTCAAGGCATGTGTTCAATACAGTACACTCGGCAGCCGCGTGTTAACTCATACGACAAATCAGCCGTGGGCGCGTCCCAACCACTCCATTCAATAAAACCGAGCGAAAGTGGGGGAAAAGAGCGAATGTGCGTGTCCTTATCCCGCCCAACTGAAGCTGCTTAGGGCGCGATGAAGAAAATGGAAAAACTGAAAAGAATCAGCGACGAGCACTAAAGAAGGTACTGAAGCACGGGCGGATGGAGTAGTCGATGGATGCGGCCGGCTCCAGAAACTGGGCTGGCATTCGGCCGGCACTATTTCGCGCTCGAACGCGCTGGAAAACTCTAACGTCCCGATGCTATGATCTCTCGTTGTTGGCGTCCCTGATATGCACGGGCGCGGTCGCCAAGTGGTAAGGCAAAGGTCTGCAAAACCTTTATCGGCGGTTCGATTCCGCCCCGCGCCTCCAAAACCTGACTTTTTTCTTCTTGCCTTCCCGCAGCCCACCTCCTGCGAACCGCTTCCTTTGGGTGAGTAGAAACTCCGAAGGGCAAAAACCAGTTTCTGGACCCTGAGCCCACTGGGTGTACAATCCGGCGGCACGGACAACCGGCCAGGCGGCTATCGCGAGCGCGGTCGCGGAGGGGGGAAATGGGGGAATGTTGATGAAAAAGCTGAAGGCGGTGAATTCTTTGTTGTCGAGCAATCTTGGCATCATCGTAGCGGCTGGCGCTCTTACGGTCGCGATGGCAACTGCGGGTCTCGCGCGATCCGCGGCCCGCACGCCGCAGGACGGAGCCGCAACCAAGACGGGAAACGTACTCGGCATGGCGTTCGATGGTCACCAGGTCTCGAACTTGGACCAATCGATTAAGTTCTACGAAGTGCTCGATTTTCATGTGTCGAGCAAGACCGACTGGAAAGTCGATAAAATCGCGAACCAACTGGGCGGCACGAAGGGCGCGGAATCCCGCACCGCGATTATGACGACTCAGAGCTCAGTTTCCGATAAGCCGTTCAATCTGATCCTGCGGGAATATCGAGGCATCGACCGCAAGGACTGGAGCGGTCTCTCCTCCTCGGATCTCGGGTCGGGTCACATGGATCTGACGGTGAAGGACGACTGCAACCCCATCATGGACAAGCTCAAGTCCATGAATCTGCTTCGCGTGCCCCAGATGAACTTTCCGGGCGGACGCGCTCCAGCCAACGGGCCGCGCATGTTCGTATTCGTGCAGGATCCCGATGGCTGGTTCATTGAATTGTTTGCGATGCCCACTCCCCCTCCCGGGGCTCCGCCTGCCGCGCCAAAAGTTTCCAATTCCACCGCGACCCAGCAAAATATCGACCGGCTCGGCAAGCAGACCGGCTTCAACCACATCGGCTTGAACGTGATTGATCCGGCGAAGGCGCTTGCGTTTTACCAGGGCGTTTTGGGTGGAGACTATCCGCCGCTGCCCCCGCTCGCGCCAGACGGTGCTCCTCCGCGAATGACCATGCTCAATGGCTGGTTCCCGCAGGCGACGACCGATGGAAACGTGCGTCTCGAACTGCTCGGCTCTCCGCAGAATGCTGGCAAGCCTGCTCCGGACCAGCACTTTGCCGATATCGGCGTGAATTACGTCGGCTTCCAGGTTAGTGATATCGACGCGGTGTACGCCAAGGCGAAAGCAGCCGGTGCCATCACCGTGTCGGATGGTGGAATCGTGAAAGTGAAGGACGGCCGCGCCGTGATCCTGCGCGACCCGGACGTCGGCGGCTTCGTCGAACTGTTTCAGCCGACGAAGTAGAGCGAAGCGGCCCGGCCGGCCAAACTCCGTCGTGCATTGGGCGGCGGATGATGTTGTCTTTCATTCGCCGCCCCTTCCTCTCTTCTCGCCCACGCTCGATTGCGGATTGACGGGGACAGGTGTACATTCTCGGTCGGGCCGGGGGCTCCAAACGGAAATTCCGGCCTCGCGCGGCGGCAAGGAGGATAGACATGGGATTCCTCGCTTGGATTGTTGTTGGATTGATCGCAGGTTGGCTCGCGGGCCAGGTTATGAAAGGCGGCGGCTACGGGATACTGGTGGACATCATTCTCGGTATCCTCGGCGGCGTTCTGGGCGGCTGGATCTTTGGGCTTTTGGGCATCTGGCCGGGCGGCGGCATGATCGGTTCGATCATCGTGGCATTTGTTGGCGCGGTGATTTTGGTCGCGGTTACTCGCCTGCTGAAAAGAGCCTGAGGCGGGTTTTTGGCAAACAGGAAATCGCGCTGTGACGGGCATCGGTTGCCTTCTCAGCGCGATTCGTTTTTAGCCGCTTATCTACGATCCTTTCCGGCTTTTCCTGCATTTTTCGTCAGGTGCCAGGCGTCACACCAGGAGCACAGATAGGCTCGAAGGTCCTTTGGCGCATTGGTGGTTGCGATCTGGTGCGCGGCTGTCGCCAGAGCTTCACCTTCGCTTGCGTACTTCCGCTTCCCGCTGACCGGGCATTTTGCTTCGTTGTCCACCACGAGCCCTTCCGGAGATTCTGCCTTGCCGTGATCTGGTCGCTCGCCCCTGCCAAATCAGGACAACACCGAACGGTTACTTCCCTTGCAGCGAAGCCAGGTAATTGCACAGGTTTTTGATGCGTTGCTGGACAACTCTTTCGTTCTGCTTGTCGAAGTATCGGAAGAGAGGGCCCCATGTAGGCATATCCGATGAGCCGTGAGCAGGTAGACCTGGCCCAAATTTGAGGACACTCGAAACATAGTCGTATGGGAACTTGCCTGCATGACGCTTTGCGAGTGTGGTCAGATCGGATGGGGCCACCTTGAGTAACGACGCTAGGGGACCATTTCCCTTGGCGTTCGCGCCGTGGCAGGCGGCGCAATATTGCGTGTACATCTGCTCGCCCGACGGCACATAGTTCAATGGAAACTGTGTTTGGTCGACCGGCCCGGCACTGGCAACGCAAGCGATCGATAACAAAGCACTCAGCAGAACCAAGGATCGAATAGCCATAGTTTCCTCCACAGTCTTCCAGTTAATCCCGAACACGCCGCTCCTGCTCGTGCAAAGTGCTTCTCCTCGGTAGCCTATTCCTTTACCCATTGCGTGTTCAATCGTAATCGGCATCGGATTTCTGGCCATTGCTCGAAATAATCGAGCCCCGCACTCCGTCCGATAACTTAAGAAAAACCTTATGAACGCCGAATGTCAGTCTTTGTATCTTCGGGTGTTCGCGGCCCGGTTTGGATGGAATGGGGCTGTTGAACTAATTTTGAAGCTGAGTGGAAGCGAGGCTGCTATGAAACCTACGGTTGTCGTCGCGCTTGTGATGCTCGGGTTGTCGATTCCGGCGTTTGGGCAGGATAAGACATCGTGCAAGGCTTTCTTCCAGGTGGTGCGAGCGGACACGCAGACTCCGGAAGGTCTTCACACGGGTATGGATGGGGCGCAGCAGAAATGGTGGGAGAACGAGGGCCAGAAGGAGTATCCGGGACTCTGCTTGAACGGCTCGGTGAGTACCGGGGACAAACCTCGATATCTGGTGATCTTGTCCAAGTCTGGGTCGATCGATGGGGCTGCGGTGGCTCCAGGCGAAGTGTATGGCCAAACGGCGCGCGTCATACAGAGTGCGGCCCCTAAAGAATGGATTTATCGGCCCAGGTGGAACATGGCGTCGATTTCCGTCCTGTACGTTTCATATGACGGCAATCTCGATCAACCGCCCGTTCACATGCAGGCAGGGGATCGTTCCTACGGATGGTTTCGGCCAAATAGCACAAAGGTGCTAAAGGTTGCCGTGAAGTACCTCTCGCAAGAGCCGCTGCTCGGTAACGCTGCTAAGTGATCGAAGACGACGCTGAACGCCGAACGTGACGGCTAGTGGCAAACGCGGTTACCGGAAAAGTGGCTCTCACAGGTCCGATAACCCGGCCTCTCACGAGTCCGCCGTAAGTCTGCCCTGTTAAAAATAGCGCAAGGAAAGTTGGGGAAAGAGTGGTAACTTCAGACGCTCCAGAAGAGCGTGATTGATGCGAGTCGTCACTTGGAACTGTCAGTGGCAACCAGCGCCCCAATACCAGTCCAACTTCGATCCTTATTCACATTCAAAAAGGAAATCTCAGCTACTTCCTCAAAGGGGACTACACATGCCCATGAAATTGGCTATCAGCGCGGGGGCCCTGTTTTTGCTGCTCGGAACGATTGCTCCCGCCTACGCACAGCACGACCAACAGGACCAGGGCAAAAGCCAGGGCAAGGCCCAAGGCAAGCCGCAACAGGGCCAGCAACGCCAGCAGGCGAAGCCCGCACCGCAACAGCATCAGCAACCGGCCGCTAAACCTGCGCAACGGCCGCAGCCGGCCTATGGCGGCGTCTATCATGGCGGCGTCCAGGCCACCGAGCCCACCCATGCCGGCGTGCACCCGAGCGGCGTCCCGCAACACCAGGGGCAGGTGCGCAGCGGTTTCACCCAGTCCCGCGCCAGTTCGTGGAGCACCGACCACCGCACTTGGAGTCAGCGCGGCGGCTATAACGGCTACCGAATTCCCGACGATCGCTTCAAGCTCTACTTCGGAAGCGGCCACTACTTCCGCATCAGCCGCCTTCCGATGCTCTTCGTAGGCGGCTATCCGCGCTTCCAGTACGACGGCTATTGGATCACGTTCATCGATCCCTGGCCGGAAACGTGGCCTCCGACGTGGTACGAAACCGACGACGTGTATCTCGATTACACCAGCGACGGATACTACCTATATGACCCCATGTACCCCGGCATCGGGATCGCGGTCACCGTCTCGTTCTAAGGTACGCCGGACTCCAGTCCGGCAGGTTTTCGCTTCGCGCCGTATGTAGCGCCGGACTTCAGTCCGGCAAGCTGCCCTCGCGCCGTGCGTCATTCTGAGCGAAGTGGCCGGATTCGCCTTTCCGTCCCGCTCTTGCGGGACGTCCGGCCACGCAGTCGAAGAATCCCTCTTCCAACGCCGCGCCAGTTTTGTAGCGTCGAGCGCGGCGAAACCGTCGGCGATCGCGAGCCGCCCCGCTGACGCCACGTCTTACCCGGGAACGCCGGACTCCCGTCCGGCAGGTTTTTCGCTTTGCGCCGTTCATGTAGCGCCGGGCTTCAGCCCGGCACACCCTTCGCGACGCGTCATTCCGAACGGAGTCCCGCGCGTTTAATATTAAACTACTCCTGTACGATGCGAATCTTGTACACATTGGAGCTACGGCGTACAGTTGATTCCACAAACGATCCATGACTCCTCGCAAGCGCGTCGCCTGGACCCTGCTGATAGTCGCAGCAGCAGTTTGTCTGTATTACTACCTTCACCGCCGCCAGCCGCAACCGCTTGAGGTCTTCCAGAAGATCCTGAATCTCACCCCTGACGAACTCCAGAGTAGCTGTGGTTCACCGGCACAAGACACAAACGGCGTCGTCGTTGCCAACGACGGTATCCGCGACCTGCACTACCGCGACGCCGACAGCAACGACATTGTCTTCAGGTTTATCGCGGGAGACGGCGACACGTGGGACAGTCTGGGTGCATGGGATCAGGTAAATGCGCCTGCCGACCTTGGCAAACCGTTGGACTCCGCTGAAGCGTTCCGGCGCTTGCCCTGCGTGGGAGAAACGAGTTCCGCAGTTGTCTCTCCCTTTGTACCGAGCGGCTCGATGGCTTTTCTGCTCACGCCTCTGGGCCCACAGGAATTTCCCAACACGGAGCCGCCGCGCCCCAATCCGGGGTTGCCCCCGGGCCCCGTACCCGGCACGATCCCCGGAGTCGGTCCGACGCCCGGTCTCCCACCCAGCGCCGTGCCTAATCTCGAACCGGGCCCCGAGCCCGGCCCGGGTCCATCTGCTCCTCGTACCCCCGTCGTTCTGCCGTGTCCGCCTGATGCCGACCCCTGCAAGATTCTCGACTACACGGAATTCGTCGCGGAAATGAAGCAGGCGATCGAGGCGGAGAAGGAAAACAATTTCGAGAGGGCCATGGACTTGCTCACGCGACACGGAGTCATGATCGTTCAATTGCCCGATCTGGAGCTTGATCGCGCGGAGGTGGCCAAACAAATCTTCCGGCTGGAGGCGCAGGTAATCAATATCGTAGCTGCGCGCATGCGCGACGACGTCAGCAAGCTCGAGCCGTTTCAGTATGATTCTCCTCAGGTTCAGCAAGAGAAGCTGGACGTGGTGACGCGAGACGATCAGGAGAGACGAAGTTTGTGGAAGCAAGCCGTCGAAGAGAATCGGCCATCCGACACCAGCTCTTCCTATTCGGACTCATCCTCCTCTTCTTCCGACTCGTCTTCCTCTTCCGACTCTTCTTCTTCTGAATCCTCTACCTCGGACTCGTCTTCATCTTCTTCCGAATCGTCATCCAGCAGCAATTTCCGTTTCCAAAGCGAAGCCTACCAGCAAGCCGTGCAAATCCACATCTCTCAAAACTGGCCGGAGTGAGCGCCGTGTCGCTACGCTCGGCACCTGTTCCATCGCGTTAAAGCTGTGAGCTAAGTTTTCCGGCGGGTCTAGCTATGCTTCGTAAAGGGCGGAGTCTGGAAGAGGCAGTTAATCACTGACACTCCGAGAAACGAGGCCAAGGACATGGAGAATCACCAGCGCGCGTTCGCTGTGAGTTGGGATCAGGTCGCAAACGATTCCAAGCGAAGCCTGCCCGGGTTCGACGATTGAGCGCGAATATCGGGCTGGCCAGCGCGGTATCAAAGACTAGTGGCTTAATCACGGCGTAGACGCGAGGTAGCACCAGTGGTAACACCCACGTGAAATTGTGTAACCCCGCCATAGCCTCGAAACTAAAACCGCCGCCCATATTCCTTCAAGGGTACGGAGGGACAGGAGGGATAAGATGTGTTTCCTGGTAACTAGGACAGGCATCGGCACTCGGCAGTACAATGCGCGTGGCTAATAAGGGATTGGATCATGAGCTTTGTCTACCGAAGTCATGTCGCATCCCTTCTTCTACCGCTCTACCGGTTCGGAATTGGCCTGCGATTATATAGCGCACCGTCACCGCTGGCATGCTTTGCCCCCTGCCCCTCCATGCGCTAAACTTTCTGTTTCGCCTCAACCTTGGGGGCCGTAGATGCTCGTCGTCATGCAGTCCAATGCGACCGAAGAGCAGGTGCGCGCCGTTTGCGACCGGATCGAAGCGCTCGGTTTCCGCGCGCACGCGATTCCCGGCGCGGCGCGCACGGCCATCGGCATCACGGGCAATAGCGCCGAGGCCGATATCGGCTCGCTCGAATCGATGCCGGGCGTCGTCGAATGCATCCCCGTCAGCAAGGCGTACAAGCTCGTCAGCCGCGACGTGAAGGAAGAAAACACCGTCGTCCGCATGCCCACTCCTTCCGGCGAAGTCACCTTCGGCGGCAACGCCGTGGCCATCGTCGGCGGCCCGTGCGCCATCGAATCCCGCGAACAGGCTTTCACCATCGCCGAACGCATCCGCGGCGCCGGAGTGCACCTCTTTCGCGGCGGCGCCTATAAGCCGCGCACCTCGCCCTATGCGTTTCAAGGTCTCGGCGAAGAGGGACTGAAAATCCTCGCCGCCGTGCGCGACAAATTCGGCCTCGGCATCGTCACCGAAGCCATCGACAACGAATCGCTCGACCTCGTCGAAAAATACGCGGACGTGATCCAGATCGGCGCGCGCAACATGCAGAACTTCTCGCTCCTGAAGCGCGCCGGCCGCGCGCGCAAGCCCGTCCTGCTGAAGCGCGGGATGTCCGCCACGCTCGACGAATTCCTGATGGCGGCCGAATACATCGTCTCCGAGGGCAACTACGACGTGATCCTGTGCGAGCGCGGCGTCCGCACCTTCAGCGACTTCACCCGCAACACCCTCGACCTGAGCATCATCCCGGCCGTCCAGCGCCGCAGCCATCTGCCCATCGTCGTCGATCCGTCGCACGGCACCGGACGCCGCAACAAGGTGCTCCCGCTTTCGCGCGCCGCCGTCGCCGCCGGAGCGGACGGCATTCTCGTGGAAGTCCACCACGATCCCGATCGCGCGCTTTCCGACGGGCCGCAGTCCATCCTACCGGACGAATTCGACCGCCTCGTCCGCGAAGTGCGTGAGATCGCCGCCGTATTGGGCCGCACGCTGAATTGATCGCCGTGCTTACTTCTCCAATTTCACCGCGCTGTCATTCCCCTCGGCGGCTGGCATGAAAATCCGCCTCAACTACCGGCTCGTGATCCTGATCGTTTTCCTCGCCGCGCTCGCCTTCCGCGAAGTCGCCCTCGAACTGCGCCCGTCGATCCTGCGCCCGGACCTCCATCTTTTCGCCTACGTAGGAAATACCGGCGACGGGACGCTGACCGCCATCGACCTCGTGAAACTTTCTCCCGTCGCGACGATTCCCGTCGGCCCCGCGCCCAGCGGCATTCGCGCGAATCCCACACGAAAGGAAATCTGGGGAGTGAGCTCCGCCGGCGGCTACGCCTGGGTGCTCGACGTGACCTCGAACCGCATCGTCGCGCGCATCGCCGTAGGCGCCGCGCCCTACGCCCTCGATTTTTCTCCGGACGGTTCGCGCGCCTACGTCGCCGCCTCGGGCGCCAACACCGTCGTGGCCATCGACTGCGCCACGCGCCAGATCGTCGCGCGCGGCCGCGCCGGCCGCCGCCCGTGGATCGCTCGCGTTTCGCCCGACGGGAAATTTCTCGTTGTGCCGAATCGTGACGACGCCACCGTCTGGCTCCTCGACGCCGCCACTCTATCGCCGCTCGGCGTCGTCCCGGTCGCGCCAGACCCCGAGCAGGTCGCGATCCTGCCCGACGGCTCGAAGGCCTTCGTCACCTCCGGCACCACCGATCAGATTTCCGTGGTGGATCTGAAGCGGAAGGTCCTGCTGGCAAGCCTCGCGCTCGGCGCCACTCCCGGCGGGATGGTTCTAAAGCCTGATGGCGGCGAGCTTTACATTCCGGCAAGCGGCACGCACGGCCTACTCATCGTCAACACCCAGACGAACGAAGTCGGCGATTTCGTTCTGGCCGGAATGTCGCCCGCCGCCGCCGCCCTGACCGACGACGCTGAAACGCTCTACGTCTCCGACTCGGATGCCGGGCACATCGTGCCGGTCGCGATCGGCGTCCGCCAGGTAAATTCAACGATATCAGTGGGACAGGGGCCGAGGACGTGCCAACTCACGCCCGGCGGCGACATGCTGCTGGTGGTCGATACGATGTCGGACGATCTCGCCGTGATCCGCGCGAATGCACCGAGGCCGAGCCTGATCACGCTCATCCCGACCGGGCCGCGGCCGCGCGATCTCGTCGTCAAGTTGTTCTAGCGCCTTAGCTTGGCTCGAATTTCCCCAGCTAGTTCACCGTCAGATTCAGCGGAAGTGTTCTGACTACGTTTGCAGGCGTGGCGGAAAAAGTGGCCGTCACGGTGACTGTGTAGTTCCCAGGCGGCGTTCCTGGGTTGGGGTCTGCGGGCGCCGCTCCCCCGCCGCATGCCGCCATCCCAAGGGCGAACACGAAGAGCAGCGTAGCGGCAGCCGCCGATTTCGTGGCGCAAATTGACCATTTTCGGGCCGCTAAGGCCGCTATAAGCGCCAAAAACAGGCCCCAAAATGTTTCCACTATGAAGGAGTTCGTGCGCGGGGAATTGGGTATTCGCGGGCGAAAAACTTGCGCCGCCGATGGTGCGGTGGTGGTCACGTTCAGTGCGAAAGATCCGGGCGCGTTGGGGCCGACGGTGACGCTCGACGGGCTGATCGAGCACCCTCCCTCGGCCGACGCGAGCGTGGTGGCCGAGCACGCGAGCGCGACACTGCCGCTAAATCCGGAGAATGAATTCACATCGAATTGATAGGTCGCGGGCTGACCAGGAGTGATAGGCGCGTTGACTCCTTGCCCGGTCGCGGAGCTGAAACAGAAATCGGCGGCCATGCCGGTGAGCGGCACCTGCTGGGGGCTGCCGGGAGCGTTGTCCGCAAGAGCGAGGATCGCGGTTCTGGTGGGTTCGCTTCCGCACGTCGCGGCCTGCGCGGGTTTGAACGCGATCTGCACGGTGCAACTCCCGCCCGGCGGAACGGGCCCGGCCACGCAGGAACCGTTCGAGCTGCTCGCGAGGACAAAGTCGCCGCTGTTCGTTCCGGTGACGGTCACGGTGCTGAACTGGAGCGATCCGCCGGGAGGCGCGGCCGAATTGGTCACGGTCACGGGCTGCGAAGGTCCGGCCGTTCCGGCGAGCTGCGAGCCGAAGTTGACGCTCGCGGGCAAGGAAACCGAAGGCGGCGCCGTTGCGGATCCCGACAAGGAAATTTGTTGGAGGCTCCCAGCGGCGTTGTCCGAGATCGCGAGCGCCGCGGACCGGTTTCCAGGGGGCTGCGCCGGTACGGGAGCAAACGCCACGTTGATGGTGCACTGTTGGCCCGGACTCAGCGCGGAACCCAGCGGACAGTTGTTCGTTTGCCTGAAGTCACCGGGGTTTGCGCCCATCATGGAAATACTACCCATCGCGAGCGGAGCGGCGCCGACATTCAAAACCGTGAGGCTCTGCGGCGCGCTGGCCGTCCCCTCCGCTTGCGCGCCGAACGGCTGCAGGCTGGAAGGCGAAATCTGCACCGATGGCACGGGAGTCGCGGTCCCATGGAGCGGGACGGTCTGAGGGCTGCCCGGAGCGTTATCGACAACGGCCAGCGCTGCACTTTCGTTTCCCGCGGACTCTGGAGCGAACTGAACGGCCACAACGCAACTGGCGCTGGGCACCAACGTTGCGCTTCCGGTCGCACACGTTG
This sequence comes from Candidatus Acidiferrales bacterium, assembly GCA_049523255.1. Taxonomy (GTDB): domain Bacteria; phylum Acidobacteriota; class Terriglobia; order Acidiferrales; family UBA7541; genus Palsa-295. The sequence goes on from JBEKNB010000013.1 coordinate 221,937, forward strand.
TGCCAGACGGCGCGATCTGAAAATCCGCAGCGTTCGCACCTTCGATCGTGATGCTCGCGACGTTGAGCAAAACGCTTCCGAGATTTGCCAAGGTGACAAGCTGTGCCGCGCTGACTGCGCCAGTCGGCTGCGGTGCAAAGTTCAGGTATGACGGTGCGAGGTTTGCGACGGGAGCGGGCGCTATTCCAGCCCCGGTTGCTGGAATGGTTTCCGGCGGCTGAGGCGTGTCGCCCAAATCGTAAGAGATTTGGATTTGAGCGTCAAACGATCCCTGCGCTTGCGGCTGAAAAGCATATTGGAGCGAGCAGTGTTGTCCTGCGGAAAGCGTGCCGGAACAGGATGATTGGACTTGAGGGAATTGAGTCGAAGTGCTACCGAGGATGTTTTTAATGCCTGTGCCGACGGTGTTTGTCAACGTAATGGTTTGTGGCGGACTTTTGGCACCCTGTGGCACTTCGCCGAAATTCAGGCTAGCAACTGAGACACCCAACGGCCCTTGTCCCTGACCCGTGAGCTCAAGCCATTGGGGGCTTCCCGGAGCATTGTCAGAGATCGACACCACGGCAGTTTCGACAGCGGCGACAGAAGGTGTGAATCCTACCTCGAAAGTGCAACTCGTAGGAGAGCCGGGGCTCATGACCAACGTGCAGGCATTGGGGCCTATCAGCAGAGAGAAATCCGTGGCATTCGGCCCGACGATCTCCACGCCCGAGATTGTCAGAGGCGCCTCGCCGCCGTTGTACACGCCCACGAGTTGGGGAGCCTGCGGCGTGCCCACCTGCGCCTGCGGGAAGGCAACGTTACCGACGTTGAAATAGACACTCGGTTGCGGCACTGGGCTTTCGGCCAGCATCACGACGAACGCTTGGGGCGCGGGCGGCGATTGCTGGCAGCTTTCACATAGGGGCTGAAAGCCGTTCACACTGCCACTGGTCGTCACGGCGGTAGGGAAATCTCCGGACGTCGTGGACCCGGCGACGTAGGCATGGCCGGAGGCGTCCGCAGTCACGGCGGCCGCGGCCGCACCTGCCGTCGCACCCGGCGGCGAAGTGCCCCCGAGCGGCGTGGCGTAGAGCAGCGACGCGGGACCGGGCGACGTGGGATCGAGCCTAGCAACAAAGGCGTCGCCCGCGCCGTTGAAGGGCTGCACGTTGTCGTGCCAGGGAAAATACCGCGACGACGGGGACGCCGAGCCCGCCACGTACACAACGTTCGGGGCGACGACGGCCAAGGCTTGCGCCGCATCTTCTTCGCCGACTCCCGAGCCGCCAAGGTAGGTTGAGTAGATCAGCGATGTTGCACCAGCAGCGCTCTGCCCGACGACCGAAAGAAAGGCATTTGCCGCTGCATTCGCAGAGAGGTTGGGCTGGTAGGGAGCGATCGCGCCGCTGACCGGGAAGTCGGCGGATTGCGTCGTCCCGGTTACATAGACGCTCGGCGGGCTCAAGGAATCGACGGCAACAGCAAGGGCTTGATCCAGGCCGGAACCTCCGAGCAGTGTTGCGAAGACAAGGTCTGCGGAGCCCTGGCCGAGCGGCGATATCTTCATGAGGAAAGCGTCCGAAGCGCCGCCCCCGGTGACATGCGGGAGCGCATTCGTCACCGGGAAACCGTTGCCGGAATTGACGGTCGAGCCCGCGATGTACGCGCTCCCCGTGGAGTCGACGGCGATTCCTCCGACGGACGCGGGGCCGAACGAAGTGAGGCCGAGATAGGAGCAGTACTGCAAGAGGGGCGCTCCGCCCGATTGCGCGGGCGGCTGAAAGACCGCGAGGAAGGCGTCGCTCTGCTCGCCATCCCAAGTAGATTGATAGGCGCCGGTCGTCACCGGCAGGTCGGCCGAGCTTGGATCCGCCTTGGTGACGTTTGTATCCGACGCGACGTAGACATTGCCGGAGGAATCAAGCGCGATGCCGCCCGTGCCGTTTTCCGACTCGGCGCCGCTGCCGCCGAAGAGCGTCGAGAAGATGAGCGTGTTTCCGGCGGGGCCGAGTTCGCTGACGATCACGTCGTTTCCATTGCCGCTCGTGAGTCCAGCCGTCGGCTGACTCGAATCCGTGACCGGAAAATCGGTGGAGGTGGTTGTCCCGGTGATGGCGATGTCGCCCGAACCGTCGACGGCGATGAGCCCGCCGGACTGCGTTCCGCTGCCGCCGAGAAACGTGAGATAGACGAGAGAGTTCGCGGGGCTCGCCGCCGGATCGATTTTCGCTACGAAGAATTCCGCCGGCCCGCTTGTGGGACCGAGGCGGGCGGCGGCGCCGGGAAATGCGGCGGTAGAAGTTGTGGTGCCGGCAACGTAGACGTTTCGTTGGGCATCGGCGGCAATGCTCGCGGCCGAGTCGGTTCCCGTCCCGCCGAGGAAGGTCGCGTAGGCAACGGAGATCGAGGGATCGATCACGAGCGTGGCGACCGGATCGTGGGGGCCGATGCGGAAACCCACTGAGCCATCCGCTTCGATTAGGTATTGCCCATCGACGGGGCGGCGCGCGGCCGTGCCCGGCCGCTCTTCGTAGATGTACGGCTTTTTCATGCGCAGTTCGGCTGCGCCGGTTTCGAGCAAGAGGTCGCCGTTGGTGGCGAGGCGCATCGCGTTTGCGCCGGAGATCTGGAGGAACGACTTCAGTGCGTTGGAGCCGGGTGCATCGAAAGCAGACGGCAAGAGACGCAGGTCGTACTCGATGCCTTCGTCGTTTCCGTAAACCGCGAGGCCGACGCCCGGCGCCGCGGCGGGGGATTCTGCTCGCGCAAAGTGGGGCACGCCCGTGCGCCAGCGGTGGGGGTCGTCTCCGATGAAATAGTTGCTCTGGCCGCGCAGTTTGTTTTCGCCGCGCCAGGCGAAATTTGCGCGTCCACGGAGGCGCAGGCGCACGACATCGGCCGGCGAGCCGGGCCGACGCAACGAGGAGTTGGCGACTTGCACGGCGATTTCGCGTTGCGTCAAGAAAACGGTCAATCCCCTTCCTCGGCCGACGAATTCGACGCGCGCGTCCGCCTGGCCGACATTGGGTTCGAAGGTCATTGGAATCGAGAACGGGCCGGCGCGAAGGGGGCGAGTGGAAGCCACACGAATGTTTTGCGATGCGAGTGAAGGCACACTTCGGCCGGGTAACTTCGCATACCGTCGCTGAGCGTGAAGTGGGGCTACACCGAGGTGCGGAGCGGCGACGAAGAAACTTACGCTTCCGGCGAGCGCCAGAAGACACACGCACAGCTTTGTACTGCTCATTAGGCCCTCCTCAGGAAACGTTTTGCGTTTCCGGGTTGGGCGGCTCAAAAACCGCCGAGCCAACTGCCATCAGTAGTGGTGAATCATCCCGACAAAGGGACGCGGGGAATATCCCGCTAAAGAGTTCAGAAGTCAATACGTGTTATTGCGGTTGAAGGTCAGTCTCAGCAAGGACGTCAGACGGTTTCTATTGGATCGGAGAGGCTACGGGAAAAAACTAAGGCTCGGCCCGGCGATCGTGAATTTCCTGCAGGTGGTCTCGAAAGCGCTTGCGAACTCCATCTTCTCTGTCCTGAGCCAGTTCCCGTCCCACTTCGTCGAGTGCGAAATGGACGATGTCGTGATGGTGGATCTCCTGACCTGGCAATGCATCGCTCAGATCAAGCCACACCTTGTGCAATAGATCGACCTCTTTTGGCGTGAGACGCGGGGCGTGCGGACCTAGATAAAAGACCTGTTCCTGTCCCGAAGGCGTGAAGATTTCGAGGCTTACTCGCGGCCGGGGTTCAGGCATCCGTTCCCAGGAGATGCCGATTTCGCGAGCCTGCTCGGTCAAACCCATCTTCGACGAATTTCCCAGCACGATAGAGCTTGATTCGAGATTGGCGGCGGTGCGCAGGATGCCTTCCCACAGGTCGTTTGCCGCAGCCACCGTAAGCCGCACGGGCTTGCCCGCCTTCTCCGCAATTTCGAGCACTTTTGTAAACAGCAACTGCTCGATCCCGCTAAAGAGCTGATCGGGAGCAAGATCGTATTCACCGGAAGCGGCCCGCCGGAGCATGCGGACGTGCAGCACGACAATTTCAGCTTGCTTCTGTTTGGTTCGGCGCAATGCGGCTTCAAGATGATAGAGCGCGTAGTACGTGCTCACGGGCACCAGAATGTTGCCTGGCTGTACTCCCACGGCCGCCGGACTCAGTTCGCTGCCGAGTTCGAGGTTGAATTGATCCAGCTCGGCATGCACCGTCTGCCCGGCCCTATGCGTGTACTTTTCGGCGATTTCGAAAATAGCGAAGAAAACAGCGGTGAAGATGAGCCCGGAAATCGTGGCTACCTGTTTGGTGAACAGGTTTGTGATGCACAGCGAAAACAGGGTAAGGGTGATCAGGAACAAGCCGAGTGGAAACTCCGTGTGGCCCAGGCGAATGTTCAGAGGCACGCGGAATTCGCGCTTGCCCGGCTGCTTGTAGCGGAGCACGAGCACGGCCAGGCCTTTCATGGCGAAGCTCCACATCACGCCGAAAGCGTAGGCTTCGCCAAGAATGAAAATATCTCCGCGGCTCAGAACGATCGTAGCGATCTGCAAGATCACGATAATATTGAGAATGCGATGAGAAGTGCCGAAGCGGCGATGCGGCTGGCGGAACCACTGAGGCAAAATGCCGTCTTCCGACACGCGATTGAGCACACCGTTCGATCCGATGATGGCCGTGTTCACCGCGCCCGCCAGCATCAGAACTCCAACCACCACGACGAACCCCTGGAACAGCAGCCGCAGCGTGTACGGTCCGGCGAAATTCATGGCCAAGCCGCCGATCAGGTTGTCGAAGTAACGCGGCCGGACCGAATCGGGGATGATCATGAAGGCGAAGAACGAAACGCCGGCGGTAAACACGAGGCTGTAAAGGAAGATAATGAAGCCGGTTTTTTCGAGATTGGGCAGCTTGGGATGCTCGATTTCGCGGTAGACCTGCGCTAACGTCTCTTCTCCGCTCATGGCCAGCACTGAGTGGCCAGCCCGATGAGTATGCCGACGAACCCAACGGTGTACGGCAGGCGGCTATGGCGCAGCCATCCGAGCGACTGCTCGGTATAAGTGAGCGTTGAAACCGAAGGCAGAGGCGGAAGGTGCGCGCCGCGAACCAGAAGCGTGTAGATGCACCAGGCGATCATGAGGACAACCATGACCGTGGTGACATACATGATCTTCAGGGCTTTCTCGCTCGATTCGGGAACCCCCTTGACGTTTTCCCACCAGAAGTAAACTGTCACGAGGACGGCGAAGATGGCCGAAGTGAGATTGACCGGCAGCGCCATGTTGACGTGAGCGTAGCGCAGCAGGTCGTTCAAAAAGCCGGTCAAGTATTGGCCGGCGGACACGCCGCTGATGGGGCCGGTCAGGATGTAGTCGAACATCAGCGCGGAGACCGAAAACTTGGCGAGCGTGCCGCCCATGGCCTCCTTCACCACGCGGTACACGCCGCCGCGTACGAACATGCTGCAGCTCTCGATATACATCGAACGCACGGCGTAGGCGAACAACATGATGGCGAGAATGAACCACGGCGCCGAGCGACCGATGGCCTGCTCGGAGATAGCGCCGGCATAAAACGCCGACGATCCCATGTCGCACAGGACCACCGCGGCGGCGCGCCAGAAAGAGATGAACGCCAACATGGCCGTAGTGGCCACGAGAACTTTAGCGCCTGGGCGACCTGGGAGTGAGAAAGAGGGCTGCCTAGGGTTCGATGCCATCGGCAGATAGGGGCCCGCGAACTTTCATGGCAAATACCTTAGGCTTTCCTCCTAAGGGAAATATCAATAGTCCATAAGGAATTCATAAAGGCCACCTTGCAGCCCGCCGAGTTACCGTCAAGCACAAATACAAAGAGAACGAGAATTACGTGCGCCGGGGAGGGTCCGCGAGGGCGGCAAGAACCACTTGTAATTTGCAAGTGATGTTGATATTTTCCGGGCCGTGCGCGGTAGAGCCCAGACCAAACGGCGATCCGGTTGCCCGGTGAGCGTATCGCTCGAAAGATTTGGAGATCGCTGGTCGCTGCTGATCATCCGCGATTTGATGGTGCGCGGGTACCGGACATTCAAAGAGTTTGAAGAAGCGGGCGAAGGGATTGCGACGAACATACTGGCGGACCGTCTGCGAAAGCTCGAATCGGCGGGAATCATCAGCGCGGAGGCGGAGCAGAAAGATCGTAGAAGAGTGAGCTACCGGCTGACGGAGAAAGGGATCGACCTAGCGCCGGTGCTGCTCGAGTTGTTGATTTGGGGCGCGCGGCACGAGGAGACGAAGGCGCCGTGCGCGGTGATCGAGAAGATGGCGAAGAATCGCGAGCAGGTTCTCGCGGAGACGCGGCGGCGGTGGAAGGAGCGGGACTCGACGCCGCTGTTGCCGAGGTTTGACGAGCGTTAGGCCGAGAGGATGGTTGCGCCGAAGCAAGTCTCGGCGAAGAGAAAGCGGCGGCAAGCCGCCGCACTCCACATAAGAAAGGAGAGAGGGATGAGCGGAGTGAGAGTGCTGGTTGGGACGCGCAAGGGAGCGTTCATTCTGACGTCGGACGGCAAGCGCGAGAAGTGGGACGTGAGCGGCCCGCAGTTCGCGGGCTGGGAGATTTATCACGTCAAGGGCTCGCCGGCCGATCCGAACCGGCTGTATGCGTCGCAGACCTCCGGCTGGTTCGGGCAAGTGATCCAACGCTCGAACGACGGCGGAAAAACGTGGGAGGCGCCCGGAGGCGGTATCAAAATCGTGCCGGGCGAGATGCCCTCCGGCGAGAGCAACAAATTCGTGTACGACACTTCCGCGGAGGCAGGCAAACCGCTCACGACACACCAGTGGTACGACGGCACGCAGCACCCGTGGGAGTTCAAGCGCGTGTGGCATTTCGAGCCGTCGCTGACCGATCCGGACACGGTGTATGCCGGAGTGGAGGACGCCGCGCTGTTCCGTTCGAGCGACGGCGGGCATTCGTGGCACGAGCTGGCGGGGCTGCGCGGTCACGGCACAGGGCCGAAATGGCAGCCGGGCGCGGGCGGGATGTGCCTGCACACGATTCTGATCGATCCGAGCAACCAGGAGCGGATGTACATCGCGATTTCGGCGGCGGGAGCGTTCCGCACGGACGACGGCGGCACAACGTGGAAGCCGATCAACCGCGGGCTGAAGTCGCCATACATTCCGGACCCGAATGCGGAGGTGGGCCACTGCGTTCACCACATCGCGATGCACGCGTCGCGGCCGGACGTACTGTTCATGCAAAAACACTGGGACGTGATGCGGAGCGACAACGCGGGCGATTCGTGGCAGGAGGTGAGCGGGAACCTGCCGACGGATTTCGGGTTCGCGATCGACGTGCACGCGCACGAGCCGGAGACCATCTATGTGGTTCCGATCAAGAGCGACTCGGAGCACTTCCCCATCGATGGCAAGCTTTCGGTGTACCGCAGCCGCACGGGCGGGAACGAGTGGGAGGCGCTGACGAAAGGCCTGCCGCAAAGCAACTGTTACGTGAACGTGCTGCGGGACGCGATGGCGGTCGATTCGCTCGATTCGTGCGGGGTGTATTTTGGCACCACCGGCGGGCAGGTGTATGCTTCGGCTAATGCGGGAGACACCTGGGCGCCGATCGTCCGGGATCTTCCGGCGGTGCTTTCGGTGGAGGTGCAGACACTGCCATGATCCGAGTCGTACTTCCGGCGCATCTGCGGACGCTGGCGCGCGTCGACGGCGAGGTAACGATCGAGATCGAGGGGCCGGCGACGCAGCGGTCCGTGCTCGATGCGCTCGAGACGTGCTACCCCGTGCTGCGCGGGACGATCCGCGACCACGTGACGCGGGAGCGGCGGCCGTTCCTGCGATTTTTCGCATGCGCGGAGGACTGGTCACTCGAGCAGCCGGACGCGCCGTTGCCGGAGGCGGTGGCGAAGGGGAAGGAACCTTTTATGGTGATAGGGGCGATAGCGGGGGGCTAGCAGGCGGCGGAGAGTTTCACCAAGGGGAGTTTGCTCGATGCGAAGATTGCAGATCATTGGAATGTTCTTTCTGGGCCTGCTTACAGCTCGCTGCGCGCACGCTCAGAAGGTCACGGTCGAATTCGATCAAAACGCCGATTTCAGCAAGTACAAAACCTTCGCCATCCGCAGCGGCGAGCTGAGCAGCCAGAACCCTGCCCTGAACAGCGATCTGGTGAAAAAACATATCGACGCGGACATCGAACACGATCTAACGGCGAAGGGATTGACGGAGGTAACCGGGCCATCCGACCTCAACGTGCGGTATCACTTCGGATCGGCGCGCAAAACAGAAGTGGAGGCGTATCCTGCGGGCTGGTACGGCTGGGGCACACGCTACGTGAGAGTACCCTACGCCGAGGGCACGTTGGTGATCGACTTGAGGGACCCGACCACTCGGTCGCTGGTGTGGCGCGCGATCGCCAGCGAGGAAAAAAACGACGCCACAAAGATCGAGGGCAAATTGGACGACATGGTCAAAAAGTCGTTCGAGAAGTACCCACCCAAGCGGAAGTAGCGCGCGGAGTTTCGCCCCACTCAGGGCAAGCGGGCGCTTGCTTTGCCCAATCGATTCCCTTCTATTCCGCGGGCCAAGCGAAATTTTCCTCGCCGAGCGGCACCTGAAGCATTCCTTCGACGGGGAGCACATCCACCGGCAGACCGCCGCTCCAGATCGCGATGCTGACGAGCAGCTCGCGGCAACCGCGCAGGTCGAAAAGTTCGCGGGCGAAACTTACTTCGATGATTTTCCCGTAGGCGGCCGAAACCACCTTTTCCGCGTGCAGCAGACACGCGCCACCCTGCTCGACGATGCAACCGGCGAGTTTCCCGTCCTCAACGCTCAGGGTAATCCGGGTTTCGCGCGAGTCCCACATCGTGAGGCGCAGCTGGAATTCGGGCATCTCCTTGATCACCTCGGCGATGGGGTCCACGCGGAGGTAGAAGTGCGTTGGGCCGAATCCGTAGTAGAACTCGCCGAGGACGTACTCGCGGCCATGCATCGTGCTGCTGCGGTGTTCGGTGGCGTAGAGGCCCGAGCCGAGCCATTCGAAGTAAGTGCTCTCGCGGCCGTCCACGTTGACGGAGAGAAATGCCGCAGGGGGTTCGCGCCGTCCGCGTTCGGGAGCGCGCTTGATGGGGTGCGCCAGCGCCTCGGGCGGCTGCTCACCGAGGGCATTGTAGATTTCGGTGAGATGCTTGCGGTAGAGGGCGTCGAACTCGGCATCGTTGGCCGAGCCGTGCTCTGGGCCGTACCACCAGCACCAGTCGCTGCCCTCAGCGGCGAGGAGCGCGTCGTAGGCGCGCTTGCCGGGACCGTCGAGGGCGAATTCGGACAAAGCCGACGCGGCCTTGGATTTGCTGCGCTTTGAGGAGCCGTGGGCGGGGGCGGCGCGGCGAGCCGCAGCTTCGTAGGCTTCGCGCGCGTCGCGCAGGAGCTCCCAGGCGCGCACGTCCTCGCCATGGCCGATCCAGACGTCGAAGTTGGCGTTGATCCATGACGCCGGGAAAATTCCTTCGAGGCGCGGCTGGTCCTGCACCGCGTGGATGGCCTCGCTGACGGTGAGCGGGCGAATGTCTGGGTCCTGCTCGATGCGGCGATAAAACTGGCGCATGAATTCGCGGCCGTTCTCCGGGTAATACTCCCAGGCGTTTTCTCCGTCGAGGATCACGCTGACGGTGGCAGTGCGGCCGGGAGGCTGGCGGTCTCCGATGGCGCGGATGCGGCGATGAAAATCGTCGGCGGCCGCTTCGGCGCCCATGCGGCTATACACGAAGCCGACGAGATCGGAGAGATAGTGGTCGCGGAAGAATCCGCTCATCGAAGTTCCGTTGCGCTCGAAACGCCACGGCGTGTAGAGGTCGGGACCGTTCTCGGGATAGCCGGAGGGATCGCGCCAGAAGCCGATGTTGCGAGTACGGCCGAGGACGCCTTCGTCCGTGGCGAACCACTTGAATCCAAGGTCGGCAGCGATTTCGAGCGCCTCATCCGAGACGGAGCCCTCGGACGGCCACAAGCCCGCGGGCGGACTGCCGAAGACGCGTTCGTGGAACTGCCGGGCGCGAACAAGGTGTTCGCGGGCATCCTGAGGATAGCGGAAGGCCGGCTGGGGCAGCGGCGTATGAGCGTTGGCGACGCGCGCGATATCGGTATCGCAGAGCAGGGGCAGGATCGGATGGTAGTAAGGCGTGGTGGAGACTTCGATCTGACCGCGCGCAGCGGCGAGGCGATATTCGGGCAGCACGGCAGCGAGCAATTCGTGCTGCTTGTCGAGGAGCACCGCTTTGTCGTCCTCGCTGAAGTCGCGGCCTTTGGCCGAAAGCTCGCGGACCGCGGGATCCTTCGCGAGATATTCCTCGTCGATCCAGGCGAGCTGCGAAAGCACCTGAAGGTCGCGCCAGTCGCGGGCGTTCCAGTGCGCGACGCAGGCTTCGGTTCCGGCCGAGCGGAGTTGCGATTGCAGGTCGGCGTAACGGGGCCAGCGCTGAAGGTAGTTGTCGTTCACCTGAAAGGCGCGCTCGAGCGCTTCGCGCTTCTGGTCCGGCGTGAGGCCGTCGGCATTGGCAAACGCAATCTCGAACCACGGCTCCTGGAACTGGCCGCTCGCGTATTCCTCGATCTGCTCGGCGAGCAGAGGCACGAAGTTGAACGTGGCGTGAACGCCGGGGAACTCTTCGAGCAGCTTCACCATGCCCCAGTAGTCTTTCAGAGCGTGGAGGCGCGTCCACGGCAGTAGATAGCGCCCCGTGGCGGGGTCGCGGTATTGCGGCTGGTGCATGTGCCAGAGAATGACGAGATTCACACGGCTCAACTGGGCGGGCCCTCCCGATCCTGTTTCGCGGTTTTTGGCTTCACATATGTACTTTCAACCAGAGATCGTGACTTGCGATTTCCGAGTTCACTGCATCCCAGTGCTAGAATGGCCGAGCGCTCTCTCATGCGTCTGCTCGATCGATACATCTGCCGCGAAGTAGTTTCGCACGCCGCCCTGGGTCTTGCTGTCTTCACTTTTGTGTTTTTCGTGCCGCAACTGGTGCGGCTAATGGATCTGGTCGTCCGCCACTCGGGAGGCGCGGGGACCGTGGCGCTGCTGTTTCTTTGCACGCTGCCGCCGGTGCTGGCGTTCACGCTGCCGATGGCGGTGCTCCTCGGCGTGCTGATCGGGCTCGGGCGCATGTCCGCGGACAGCGAGATCGTGGCCCTGCACGCGTCCGGCATCGGGCTGCGACGGATGCTCGCGCCCATCGGCTTCGTCGCGCTGATCGCGACGCTCGGCACGCTGGCGACAACCTTCTGGCTGAGTCCCCTTTCGCTTCGCACGCTTCGCTCCCTGGAAGGCAAGCTGCTCACGTCTCAGGCGGCCTTCTCGATTCAGCCGCGCGTCTTCGACGAACGATTTCCGCACTTCATATTATACGTACAAGACGTGGAAGCCGCCGCATTGCAGTGGCGTGGAGTCTTCATCGCTTCGACGGGCGGCCTGGGGCTGCGGGAAGAGGCGCAATCGGGCGAAGGATCGCCAGGGGCGAACGAGTCCACGATCACGATTGCGCGGAGCGCTTTCATCGTTCCCGGCCCCGCCCAGGGCCAGATCGAACTGCAGCTTGGCAGCGGCAGCACTCATCAATACGACCCACACGACCCGGACCGATACAACGTGACGACCTTCGGCGAGAACGACATTCCGATCGACATCTCGGCGGCCAGCGCGGCGCCGAAGAATGCGCCACTCTCCGCGTCCGAACAGCCGGTTGGAGCACTGCTTGCCGATCACGGCCCCCGCTGGCGCGAAGAGCGCGTCGAATTCCAACGGCGGATCGCTTTTCCCGCCGCGTGCCTTGTGTTCGCGCTGCTTGGCGTGCCGATCGGAGTGCGGCCCCGGCGGGGCGGCCGCGCGGCCGGATTGATTCTTGCGCTGGTGCTGATCGGCGGGTATTACTTCCTATTCGTGTACGGCATTCACATGGCCCAGCAAGGACGCATCGATCCGTGGATCGGCGTGTGGGCGGCGAACATCGCGACGGCGCTGGCCGGGCTGGTTCTCTTTCGCCGCATCGAGAACATACGCAAGCCAAACCCGTTCGTCGCGTGGGCGGAGTCGATCTGGCTGCGGCGGCAGAAGGCGCGCGAAGCCGCAGCGGCGCAGGCGACGCCTTCGCCCGTGTCGAATGGTCCTCTGTCCATGGCCTCCGCATCTGTGGCGGCGCGCATCGCCGGGGCGGCGCGAACGCGCAGCGCCACGGCTTTTCCGATGCTCGTCGACGTCTACCTGCTGAAGCAGTTTCTCTACTACCTGCTGGTGCTGCTCGCCGGCTTCCTGCTGATCTTCGATGCATTCACACTTTTCGACCTGCTCGGGGACATCAGCCGCAATCATGTTTCGGCGCTGACGGTGCTGAGCTATTTCCGGTATCTGGTTCCGCTGATGATCTACGAGCTCGCGCCGCTGGCGACACTGGTTGCGACGCTGGTTACGCTGGCGGTGCTGGCCAAAAACAACGAGGTCATCGCGCTGAAGGCAAGCGGCATCAGCCTTTATCGGATCGTGCTGCCGCTGCTGCTCGCGGGGTGCCTAGTGGCGGGGGGAATGTTCGTCCTCGACAACACGTTCCTGCCGTACGCCAACCAGAGGCAGGACGCTCTGCGGAACCGGATCAAGGGACGGCCCGCGCAGACTTATTTCGAGCCCGCGCGCCAGTGGATCTTCGGCGAAAACACGAAAATCTACAACTACGAGCTCTTCGATCCCGACCGGCAACTTTTTGGGGGCTTGAATGTGTTCGAGCTCGATCCGGCGACGTTTCAGATCCGGCGCCGCATCTTCGCCTCGCGCGCAACGTGGGAGGCGAGCGAGAGCACATGGGTGCTGACGGGCGGGTGGGTGCGCGACTTCGACTCCGATGGCCGCATAGTACGGTACGATCCGTTCAAGGCGACTTCCCTCCCCGAGCTGACCGAACCACCGGGATATTTCCGCCGGGAGGTGCGCCAGTATTATCAGATGAACTGGCGGCAACTGGGCGCGTACATCGCAAGCCTGCGGCAGGCGGGTTTCGACACCGCGCGCCTGGCGGTGCAGTGGCAGAAGAAATTCGCGTTTCCGGTGATCGCCGCGATTATCGTCTTTCTCAGCGCGCCTTTCGCTTTTCTCACAGGGACGCGCGGGGCCGTGGGCGGCCTGGCCCTCGCCTTTGGAATCGGAATCAGCTACTGGGCTACCTCCGCGCTGTTCGAGGCGATGGGGTCGGTGGGGCAATTGCCCCCACTGCTGGCCGGATGGGCGCCGGACGTGATCTTCGGCTTCCTCGGCGTGTATTTCTTCCTGCGAATGCCGACTTGATGATGGGTGAATTCGGCTGCCTTACTTTCGCTTCGCGCTCTTTCTCTCCTCGATGACAGCTTGCGCCGCCGCTAGCCGCGCGATGGGCACGCGGAAGGGCGACGCGCTCACGTAGTTCATGCCCGCGCGATGGCAGAACTTCACGCTTTCAGCATCCCCACCATGCTCGCCGCAGATTCCGATCTTCAGGTTGGGCCGGGTCTTCCGCCCGCGAGCGATGGCCCACAGAATCAGCATCCCCACACCTTCGACGTCGAGCGTCTGGAATGGATCATCCTTGAAAATGGCAGCCTTGGCCTGGTCGACGTACTCGGGCAAGAACCGGCCCGCGTCATCGCGCGAAAGGCCCATTGTGGTCTGTGTCAGGTCGTTCGTACCGAAGGAGAAGAATTCCGCCACTTCGGCGATCTGATCGGCCAGCAGGGCCGCACGCGGAAGCTCGATCATCGTGCCGACGAGATACTCAAGTTTCACTTTAGACTCGGAAATGATCGCGTCGGCCACTCGGCGCGTGGCCGTATCGAGAATCTTGAGTTCTTTTCGATCGAGCGTGAGTGGATGCATGATCTCAGGTAACACTTTAATGCCGCGCCTCTTACAATCGATGGCGGCCTCGATAATCGCCCGCACCTGCATCTCAAGAATCTCCGGAAACGTGATCGAAAGCCGACAGCCGCGATGGCCGAGCATCGGGTTCGCCTCGTGCAGTTGTTCGACCCTGCGGGCCACCGCTTCCGGCGAGATGCCTATCTTCTTTGCGAGCTCTTCCTGCTTGACGGGATCGTGAGGCACGAATTCATGCAAGGGCGGGTCGAGCAGCCGGATCGTCACCGGAAAACCGTCCATGGCCTCGAAAATTCCGGTGAAATCGCGCCGCTGGAAAGGAAGCAGCTTGTCGAGCGCCTTGCGGCGGGCCTCCGGCGCATCCGCCAGGATCATTTCCTGGATGGCCTCTTGCCTCTCGGCGCTCTTCTCCGGATGTTCGAAATCCTTGAAGAACATGTGCTCGGTACGGCAGAGGCCGATGCCCTGAGCTCCCATCGCGCGAGCCGCACGGGCGTCCTGAGGGGTATCCGCGTTCGTGCGCACGCCAAGCTTTCGCACCTTATCGGCCCATTTCATCAATGTTTCATAGGCCTTGGGTGGTTCGGGGCGCACGAGCGCGATTTCGCCCGTATAGACCGAGCCATCGCCGCCGTCGAGTGTGAGCCATTCGCCTTCGTGGACGACGCGGCCATCCACACTCATCTGTTTCGCTTCCGCGTCAATGTCGAGATTGTCAGCTCCCACGATGCAACACTTGCCCCAACCACGGGCGACCACGGCGGCGTGGCTCGTCTTGCCGCCAGTAGCCGTGAGAATCCCCTGCGCCACGTACATCCCACCCACGTCTTCCGGGCTCGTTTCCCGCCGAACGAGGATCACTCTCTCGCCGCGCGCCGCCCATGCTTCCGCCTCGTGAGCCGTGAACACGGCCTTACCCACCGCCGCCCCAGGCACTGCGTTGATTCCCTCAGCGAGCTTGCGGTGGATAAGGTCCGTGCGCTGTAGTTTTGGATCGAGCACAGGATAGAAAAGCCGCTCGATGTCTTCCGATTTGACGCGTTCAAGTGCTTCTTCAACTTTAATCAGCTTCTCGTTGGCCATGTCCACTGCCATGGAAAACGCCGCCGACGGAGAGCGCTTGCCCGTGCGCGTCTGAAGCATGTAGAGCCTGCCGTTCTCGACGGTGAACTCCATATCCTGCATGTCGCGATAGTGCCTTTCGAGTTTTTCACGGACGCGCTCGAGTTGAGCGTAGACCTTCGGCATGCGGCTCTTCAGTTCGCTGAGGTGCAGCGGCGTGCGAATGCCTGCCACAACATCTTCGCCCTGGGCATTTAAAAGGAAGTCGCCAAAGAAGGTCTTTTCGCCCGTCGAAGGATCGCGCGTGAAACAGACACCCGTGCCGGACTCTTCGCCGGTATTCCCAAAGACCATCTGCACGACGTTGACGGCCGTGCCGAGCAAACCGGTGATCTTCTCCACGCGCCGATAGGTGACAGCCTTTTCGCCCATCCACGACGAGAAAACAGCGCCGATTGCGCCCCAGAGCTGCTCGATCGGATCCTGCGGAAAATCCTTCCCTGTCTTTTGCTTGAAGTAGGCTTTGTATTCGCCGACAAGCTGGCGCCAGCCGTCGGCGGTGATCTGCGTGTCGTCCTTCACGCCGAGGGAATTTTTGAGGCTGCGCAGGCGCGTTTCGAGATCTTCTTTGGGCAGGCCGATGACGACGCTCGAGTACATTTGAACGAAGCGGCGATAGGCGTCCCACGCAAAGCGGTCGTTTTTCGTGGCGCGCGCGAGGCCCTCTACGGATTTGTCGTTCAGACCGAGGTTGAGGATCGTCTCCATCATCCCCGGCATCGAGCGGGCGGAGCCAGAACGGACGCTGACGAGGAGCGGATCGGCTGCGTCGCCGAGTTTTTTCTTTGTGAGCTTCTCAAGGCGCGTAACGTTCTTCGCAACCTCAGCATGAAGCTCGCGGGGATACTTTTGCCCATGCTTGAAGTAGTAGTCGCAAGTCTCGGTTGTGATGGTGAACCCAGCCGGAACCGGAAGGCCAATGCGCGTCATTTCTGCAAGGCCGGCTCCCTTGCCGCCGAGCAGATCCCGCATGTCGCTAGTTCCGTCCGCTTTTCCCGCCCCGAAGAAATATACGTATTTCATCTCGCTCCTCAGATTATTGGGTGGTGCTTTGTATTCGGTCGATTTTGTCGGCGCGCCAACAACTGAATCATAGCTTGAAGCTATGGCACTACGCTTGAAGCGTTGCTTGAGGTGTCTCTTTCGACTCCTCCGCGACCAGTTCGGAGAAATCCGCGATCGTCGAGAATTCCTTTAACAAAGTACCGAGCAGCGCGATACGGTTTCGACGCAAATCCTCGTCTTCAACCATTACAAGAACTTTGTCGAAGAAATGATCGACTGCGGGACGCAGTTCCGAGATTTTCTCAAGCGCCACTCGATATTTCTTTTCCTTCTTCCGCTGCGCGGCTTCTTCGCCGATTCGCTGCACCGCCGTGTAGAGTTGCAGCTCCGCCGCCTCGCGCAGGAGGTCGGGCCGGACGTGGGTCTGCTCCTTGTCGCCTTTCCCGGCGGACTTTTCCAGGATGTTGCGGATGCGCTTGAAGCTGACCGCGAGCGGCACCAGATTTTTCGTGTTGCGGATGGCTTTCACGGCGGCGGTTCGTTCGACCGCATCCACGAGGTCGTCCGCGCCAGCCGCGAAAGCGGCGTTGATCTCGTCATGGGCAAAGCCGCGGCGCTCACGCAGAATGTAGCGCGCGCGTTCGAGGAGAAAATCGAGGACATGCTGCTCGACCATGGCTGATGCTTCGATCCGCGGCGCGTGCTCCCGGAGCGCGATCCCCGCAGCCGAGATTGCGGCCGAGAGCGAAAGCGGCAGTTTCATTTCCAGGATGATCTTGGCGATGCCAAGCGCAGCCCGGCGCAAAGCGAAAGGATCACTTGAACCTGTGGGGATGGCGCCCACGGCAAAACAGGCAACGAGCGAATCGAGCTTGTCCGCGAGAGCGACCACACAGCCGGTTAAATTGCGCGGGATGGGATCGTCCAGGCCAAGCGGCTTGTAGTGGTCGTAGATGGCCGAAGCGATTTCCTCAGGCTCGCCCTGCGCGCTGGCATAAAGGCCACCGACGACTCCCTGGAGCTCCGGAAATTCGCGAACCATCTCCGTGACGAGATCGCATTTTGCAAGCTCCGCGGCGCGGTCCGAGCCTGCGACGTCCGCGTGCGCGACGCCGCTCGAAAACCACTGCTCGGCGAGCCAGCGCGCGAGCCAGCGGGTGCGCTCGACTTTGTCGCCATAGCTGCCCAGGCGGCGCTCGTAGGTGACGGCGGCGAGCTTGGGTAGGTAGTCCCCGAGGGGGCGCTTCTGGTCCGTTTCCCAGAAAAATTGCGCGTCGGCGAAACGCGCGCGCAGCACGCGCTCGTGGCCGGAGCGGACAAGCCCCTTGGGGTCGCGCGGCAAATTGATCACCGCCAGAAAGTGCGGCGCGAGGTCGCCCGAACGATTCTCGACGGCAAAATACTTCTGATGGCCGCGCATCACGGTGATCAGGATCTCGTCGGGCAGCGCGAGGAACGCCGGATCAAAGCTGCCGAGGATGACGCTCGGGTACTCGTTGAGGTAGGTGACGAGCTCGAGCAGCGCCGCGTCCTCGTGCGGGCGCAAGCCCTTACGCGTGGTCAGCGAACGCAGCTCCGCCTCGATCTTCGATTTTCGCGCGGCAGGCTTGCACAATACGAAGTTCCTCTTGAGCTTCGGCTCGTAATCGCCGGGGCCCGTGAGAGCGATGCTCCGCTTGCCGAGGAAGCGGTGGCCATCCGTGTGGCGCCCAGCATGGACTTCCGCGAACGAGCACGGGATCACTTTGCCGTCGAGTAACGCCACGATCCAACGGATGGGGCGGATGAAGCGCGGGCTCTGGGCTCCGGCCCAGTACATCGAGCGCGGCCAGGCGATTTCGTGGATCGCCTCGGGCAGAGCCTTCTGCAGAATCTCGCCGGCCGATTTTCCATGGACGACCTGCTTGACGGCGAGGTACTCGCCCTTGGGCGTGTTCACGATCGACAATTTTGAAACGGGTACGCCTTGCTTCTCCGCGAAGCTGAAGGCAGCGCGGGTCGGCGCCCCGGAAGGATCAAAGGCGACGGATTTTGGCGGGCCTGTAATCTCGCGCGTGATATCTTCCTGTTTTACTCGAACACCGCGAGCGATGGCGACGAGCCTTCGTGGCGCGCCAAAAGTTTCAATTGATTCTTGAGCTGTCGGCGTGTCGACCAAATTGTGCGTAGAGAGCTGAGTCGCAAGTATCGCTTTAAATTGCTGGGCGGCTTTCTCGATCATTCCCGCCGGGATCTCTTCACAGCCGATTTCGAACAGAAGCTCCGCCCGCGCAATCCCGCGCGAACGATTCCCAATCGATGCCACACGTCGCTTCATGCCCCGACCTCCGCGTGTGCGACCACTGCCCCGCTCACCGCCGCGCGCTGATCGAGCCAGGTGCGCGCCACCTGCGTGGCAAGTTTGCGGACACGCCCGATCATCCCGGCGCGCTCGGTGACGGAGATGGCGCCGCGCGCATCGAGCACGTTGAACAGATGCGAGCATTTCAGGCAGAGGTCGTAGGCCTGGAGAACGGGAAATCGCCGAATCGCATTGCCTTTGAGCTTCGCGTACTCGGCGAGCAGGCGCGCGGCTTCGGCTTCGACCAGATCGAACTGCTTGCGCGTCGAGACGGCGTCGGCAAAATCGAAGCTGTACGCGGAGAACTGTTCCTCCTCGGCGAGCCGCACCGCGCGATAGCTCACCGTGTCCGACCACATCACGTCGTAGACATTCTCGACGTCCTGCAGGTAAGCGGCAATGCGGTCGAGCCCATACGTCAGCTCGACGGAAATCGGGTCGAGATCGACGCCGCCGCACTGCTGGAAGTAAGTGAACTGGGTGATCTCGAGACCGTCGAGGAGAACCTGCCAGCCGATGCCCCACGCGCCAAGCGTCGGGGATTCCCAGTTGTCTTCTTCAAAGCGAACATCGTGCTCCTTCAAGTTGATGCCAACAGCCGCGAGGCTTTCAAGATATAAGTCCTGAATATCGGCGGGCGATGGCTTGAGTATTACTTGAAGTTGCGTGTGCTTGTAGAGGCGGTTCGGATTTTCGCCATATCGGCCGTCGGTGGGACGGCGGCTCGGCTGCGCATAGACGACGCGATAAGGATCGGGGCCGAGTACGCGCAGGAAAGTCTCCGGGTGCATGGTGCCGGCGCCAACCTCGACATCGTAGGGCTGCTGCAGGATGCAGTCGCGGCTCGTCCAGTAATGTTCAAGTTTCAGTAGAAGATCCTGAAACGTGAGGCCCTTGCGCTTTGGCGCGGCCTTCGTTTTTTGCGGCTTCGTCTTCACGCTGGAGACTCCATAAGTTCCCGCGATGCGAGCTTGCGGTCGATTTGGTGCTCGATGAGATCGAGCATCGCGTCCGTCAATTCCCTAAGGGCGCGCGGTTCCGGAACCTCGGAGCCGGAACCATTGCTATCGATACGATCGAGGCGCTCGGCCAGCATCTTTCGCGCTGCCGCGAGCGCCAGCGGCGAAAGTACACGCATGCCCGGCTTACGGCACTGGGAGCAAGCAATCGCCGAGGCGGCCGACGAAAAATACGCTGGATCGGTCGCGCCCAGGGCCTTCCCACAGCGCCCGCAACGATCGAGAGGCGGCAGCCAGCCGCCAAGTTTCACCGTCCACAGCGCAAAATAGGCCAGCGGCAATTCCGGCTTGCCCGTACGTTTCACCGCTTGGGCCGAAAGCAGAAGCAGGCGGAAGTTCGCGTCATTGGCTTCGCGCTCCGGCAAGACCGCCTCGGTGACCTCCGAGAAAAGCGCGAGGGCGATACTTGAGGCGTAATCGCCGAAGGCGCCGAGAAAGGATTCGATCATCTCGCACTGGTTGATGCGGACGAGGTCGCGCGTCTCCCGCTCGAAGAACCAGATGCGAATGTGCGAGAGGCGTTCGAGCGTGGAGCCGAACCGGCTCTTGGGCCTGCGCGCTCCCGCCGCCACTCCACGGACGCGCCCCATCGCGCGCGAGAGGAAGCTCACCAGCCGATCGGCCTCGCCGAGCGGGAAGCTTTGCAAAACAATGGCCTCAGATTCATGAAGTGGCATGTGAAGTGTCGGCACGCCGACGGACCGCCGGGACCGCTCACGGTTCATCGATATGATACACGCACCGGGATTAGGACAGTCCGCGCGAGCCGCATGTATGGAACAAATTTTTCTACCACAGCACAGCATAGCGCGCAATTGATAAACGACTGCAGGCAATTGTTCGGCGCGCCGTTTGCAAATTTGCCGAGGTCGGCTAGAGTGTTCGGGCAATGGCACCGGCCGAGCCATCTTCTATCAGCGACGTCGTCGGAGTGGGAATCAACGCCACGGACACGATCATTCGTCTGCCGCACTTCCCCGACCTGGACTCGAAGGTCGAGATCATCTCGACGGAGACGCGGCCCGGAGGTCAGGTGGCGAGCGCTATGGTCGCTTGCCGGCGGTGGGGGCTCAGTGCCCGGTACGTGGGTAAGATTGGCGACGACGCAGCAGGCAAACTTCAAGTTGAGGAGATGCGGCGTGCGGGCGTCGAAACGCACTGGATCACGGCGCCCCGATGCGCGAGCCAGACGTCGTTTATTCTGGTTGACGAATCTTCGGGCGAGCGCACGGTACTGTGGAAGCGAGATTCAAGAATCGCCTTAACGCCCGAAGATTTGAAGCGCGAATGGATTCGCGGCGCGCGCGCTCTGCTCGTCGATGGACATGACACGGAGGCCGCGGCCCAGGCGGCACGCTGGGCGAAGGAAGAAGGAGTCCCAGTTGTCGGCGACTTCGACAATCGCTACCCGGGAGTTGAAGACTTACTTGAGTATGTGGACTTCCCTATCACATCGAAAGATTTCCCTGAGAGGCTGACCGGAGAGAAGGACTTGTTGAAGTCGCTTCCGCGCATCTTTGAACACTTCAAGTGTCGCTTGATCGCGGCGACGCTCGGCCGTTTGGGCGTGCTTGCATGGAACGGCGAGACGTTCATTCTCTGCTCCGGTT
Source organism: Candidatus Acidiferrales bacterium (assembly GCA_049523255.1). Lineage (GTDB taxonomy): Bacteria > Acidobacteriota > Terriglobia > Acidiferrales > UBA7541 > Palsa-295. The sequence continues at coordinate 242,915 of JBEKNB010000013.1, forward strand.
TCCGCGTGAACGCCGTTGACACGACCGGGGCCGGCGACATTTTTCACGGAGCGTTTCTCTACGGACTCGTGCGCGGATGGCAGGTGGAAGAAACACTTGAATTCAGTTGCGCGGCGGCGGCGCTGAATTGTGAAGGCATGGGAGCGCGCGGCGGAATCGCCTCGCTTGCGGAAATCGACAAACTGCGGCGGAAAGGCGAGAGTTCCGAGGCAGCCTACAGCTCGGAACAGTTGGAGGCTGCCGCCCGGGCTGCGGCGCGCATCGGAGCAGGACCATGATCCCCCTGAAGGACATGACTCCGCGGCGGTCCCTGCCCGTAATGACGCTGCTGCTGATCGCCGTGAATATTGTCGTGTTCGTGCACCAAGTCATGTTGCCGGCGGCGGCTGCTGATTTGTTCATACGGACGTACGGTCTCGTTCCGGCGAAAATTGGGTTCGCGCTCGCCGGAAGGCATTACACGCTGGCGCAGGCCCTGCTGCCGTTCTTCACCTGCATGTTCCTGCACGGCGGATTCCTGCACATTCTCGGCAATATGTGGTTCCTCTGGGTTTTTGGCGCGAACGTCGAGGACCGGATGGGATCTTTCCCCTATCTACTGTTCTACCTCGTCTGTGGGATCGGCTCGGGCATCTCGGAGGCGGCGTTTTCGTGGGGATCGCACATCCCATCGATCGGAGCCAGCGGCGCGATTTCGGGCGTGCTCGGGGCATACATCGTATTCTTTCCCCGGTCCCGGATACTGACCCTGATTCCTCTTTTCATCGTCTGGTTCACTTGGCGAATCCCAGCGATTGTTTTCATCGGCCTGTGGTTCCTCGTGCAGTTCCTGAGCGGAGTCGGTTCGTTGGGAGCTACTAATTCGGGCGGCATCGCGTGGTGGGCGCACGTCGGCGGCTTTCTGTTGGGATTGCTCCTAGCACGAATCATGGCTCCATCGAGCCGCCCTGTGTATTCCGACTATTAAGGTTCAGCATGAAGATGGGAAAATGGAGTCGGCTTGCCGACAGTTTGAGCTTAAGTTGAACTGGATGCGCTGACCGAATCTTGGTGGCCTCGGAAACTTTAAAGTAAAACATCAGAATCCATCGCAGAATGCCCCCATCGCCGACTCCTTCTGCGTTCCCCATCGCAAATTTCGCGGATTTTTACGGTTACCGCCCTTCTCGGGAGTTATCGAGCTGTTGCTTGTAATCTTCCGCATGACTCCGTGCCAAAGCTCGTCAGAGCACAGGGGGTCAAACCGGCGCGACGAAATGAAGCTCCTTCAACTCTCGTGAGTGTGTGAAAATGAGGCCGCGATCGCCCTCATATTCGAGCGTGTAGCTCTCGGAGCATGTGTTGCACAACCAGAAATGTTGCACCGAGTGAGTATTCGGAGGCGGCTCGCCATCCTTGTGGCTCAGATGAAGCCGAAATAATTGCCCTTCCTTGTAGTGGAACGAGGCTGAACACTCCGGATTCGCGCATTTCGGAAACCTGGTCGCTTCTCTCCCGAGATTCGCATGGTTCAGTGGTGGTTTCGAAACCACTTTCGTTCTTGCGCTTGTTCCCGGAGGATGGGATTGGTTCTGGGCTTGCTCGCGTTCCAGCTCTTGGATCGTAACCCTCAGCCACCTCGAGACAGCCGTCTCGATCACCTCCTGAGTTCGCCGGTGGTACAGCGAATCAAGTGTTTCGCCCTGTTCGTTCAAAGGAATGTGCCGACAGGGGATTTTCTCCTTCCGGCGGTCCAGAGGAACTAACCCAAACAACACGCACTCAGAGCACGGTCTGCGATCTTCCAAACGGCCGTAATTCAAGCAGGTCGGCGAATCTTGGAAAATGCATTGCTGACGCGAGGAGGGTTTCGCGTAGCCTCCCTTTTCAAGAAACTCAAGCTCAGATTTCAAGAGGGCCAAAACGTCGGGGTCATCTTTCGGCATATACAGCCCCCGCTGACACAAGCAACGTGGCTCCGTACCTGTCGCGTGTCTGTGAGAAGCGTCACATACCGCCGTGATCCAGCTCACACTGGGGCGCCTGTGAATGATGCCCTCGGATACAAAAAGCTTGGGAAACTTAAACATGCAAACCGCGAACTGATCTACTTGCCTGCAGGGCAGTTGTGCAACGGCGGCGAAGATTGTGCTAAGGTAAACAGTTTCATCGAGGACGTAGCGATTCACGATTCAAGCAGCGCTAATCGGGCCTGGGGAGATAGCGAGCCATGAAGAGTTCGTACAGCGGGATAGCGGTCCCTTCAGACGGGCAGGTGATCGAGTACAGCGGCAGCGAGTTCCACGTTCCCGACCGGCCGATCATCCCCTTCATCGAAGGCGATGGCACGGGACGCGACATCTGGAAGGCGTCACGGCGTGTATTCGACGCGGCCGTCGAGAAGGCATACGGCGGCAAGCGCAAGATCGCGTGGTTGAAAATCTATGCAGGCGAGGAATCATTCAATCTCTTCAAGGACTGGCTCCCTCAAGACACCGTGGACGCGATTCGCGATTTCCGCGTCGCGATCAAAGGCCCGCTGACGACTCCGGTGGGCGGCGGAATCCGCTCGCTGAACGTGACACTGCGGCAACTGCTCGATCTCTACGCCTGCGTCCGCCCGGTGCGCTATTTCAAGGGCGTCCCGAGTCCCGTGCTGCATCCGGAGAGAATGAACATCGTCATCTTCCGCGAAAACACAGAAGACGTTTACGCCGGGCTCGAGTGGAAATCCGGCACGCCCGAAGTTAAGAAACTCGCCGATTTCATCAACAGCGAGATGCTGAAGGGGACCAAAAGGCAGCTGCCCGAGGCTGCCGGCATCGGCATCAAGCCCATCTCGCCCGGCAACACGAAGCGTCTCGTTCGCCGCGCGATCCAGTACGCGCTCAAGAACAAGCTCCGCGTCGTGACGCTGGTGCACAAGGGCAACATCATGAAGTTCACCGAGGGCGCCTTTCGCGACTGGGGCTACGAGCTCGCGGTCGAGGAGTTTCGCCCGCAGATCGTCACCGAGCGCGAGAGCTGGATTCTCGACAATAAGGACAAAGACGCCGGCATCTCGATCGAAAAAAACGCCGCGCTGATCGAGCCGGGGCTCGAGCAGGCCACGGAAGATTTCAAGAATACGATCTACGCCGAAGTAAAGCGGACGCTCGACGCCCTCTACACAACTCATGGCCGCGGCCAGTGGAAACAAAAACTCCTGATCAACGACCGCATCGCCGATTCCATCTTTCAGCAGGTGCTCACGCGCGCGGACGAGTATCAGGTTCTCGCGACGCCCAATTTGAACGGCGACTACATCTCGGACGCCTGCGCGGCGCAGGTCGGCGGTCTCGGCATGGCCCCCGGCGCAAACATCGGCGACGGCTACGGCTGCTTCGAAGCGACCCACGGCACCGCGCCGAAGTATGCGGACAAGGACGTCATCAACCCAAGCTCGGTGATGCTGTCGGGCGTGATGATGTTCGAGTTCATGGGCTGGAAGGAAGCGGGGATCATGATCGAGGAGGGCATCGCCCGGACGATCCAGCAAAAGCGCGTGACCTACGACCTCGAGCGATTGATGACGGGCGCGACCAAAGTGAGCACGACAGAATTTGCCACGTCCATCATTGAGAACATGCAGGCACCGGCGAGCGTGAGCCGCTAAGAACGCCGCGATGGCATTCCTCTCATTCGAACTCGTGTGCGGCAATAACACTTCAGACATTACTTTAATTAAGGAGACGCACTCATGCGGAAGAAGGTGACGGTTGTGGGAGGTGGATTTGTCGGCTCGACGACAGCTCAACGAATTCATGATGCCGGGCTGGCGGACGTAGTGCTTACAGATATTCTTGAGGGCGTGCCGGCTGGCAAGGCGCTGGACATGGCGGAGTCCGGTCCGATTCTCGGCACCGACGCACATGCGGCCGGAATCTCCACGGCAGGTGGCGACTACAAGGAGACGGCGAACAGCGACATCATTGTCATCACGGCAGGCTTCCCGCGGAAGCCGGGCATGAGCCGCGACGACCTGCTTAAGGCGAACTACGACGTGATCAAAGCCGTCGTCGAAGCGGTCGTCAAGCTCTCGCCGAACGCGATACTGATCATCGTGACGAATCCGCTCGACGCCATGGCGCAGGCCGCCTTCAAAGTCAGCGGATTCCCGAAGAGCCGCGTGCTCGGCATGGCCGGCGTGCTCGACTCGGCGCGGATGAGCACGTTCGTGGCGGCAGAGCTTGGCGTCTCCGTCGAGAACGTGCATTCGTTCGTGTTGGGCGGCCATGGAGACGACATGGTGCCGCTCGCGCGCTATTCCACCGTCGCGGGAATCCCCCTCCCCGAGCTGATATCAAAAGAGAAGCTTGAAGCCATCATCGTCCGTACGCGCAAGGGTGGGGCGGAAATCGTGAACCTGCTGAAGACCGGCTCGGCGTATTACGCGCCGTCGGCTGCGGCGGTCGAGATGGTCGAGGCAATCTTAAAGGATAAAAAGAAGATTCTGCCCTGCGCGGTCTACCTCGAAGGCGAGTACGGGATCACGGGGCTGTTCGTCGGCGTGCCCGTGAAGCTGGGTGCGAAAGGCATCGAGCAGATCATCGAGATCAAGCTCACGCCGGAGGAAAAGACGGCGCTGGACAAGTCCGCCGCGTCCGTCCGCGAACTCGTCAACGTCCTCGGCGTGTAAGTCTGGCCACAAGCCAAGTCATGGGCGGCGAGCCATCGTGGTCCGCCGCCCCCCTTTAGGTTCGCCGGACGTGCGGCCGGCGGCCTTCGATCGTCAATTACTGTGCCAGCGCCAGCGACCACACGAAATCCCGGCGGACGTATTCTTGCCCAGGTGGCAGAGGTGCCGGGGCACCGATCACAAAATCCGGACTCAAACCCTGCCCTTGCTGATTGATCGTGGAGAGATCATGGCAGGTGATGCAGGACGCTGATTTCATCAGTGTGGGATTGCCTGCGTTATCGCCCTCAATGATCGAATTTCCCAGGACCGTCGGCTTGCCTCCGGCAACAAACTCCGTTTGCACGCCGTCGAGGCGGTAATTCCCCCACTCGGGGGCCAGGCCTGCGCTCTTCATCAAGGCCACGAGCGCCGGAGTCCGGTTCGTAGGTGATCCAGAGGTTTTCGGCGGCAGCGAACCCCAGGGATCATCGCATCCGAGAACAACGCAGCGCTGAGGGTTGGTGAAGTTGTTCTGCGGCTCGAAAGTTGCCCATATCCACTTATCGATGAGCTTGGAAATCAGGTGCATCCCTCCCAGGGCGTAACAGGTGCCATTCACGTTCTCGACATGAACTCCCGTGGGCGGGTTGGTGCATGTACTCAATTGAATCCAATCGACCTTCACTTCCACGCCCGGCTTGGCAAAGTCAAAGGTCTTGCCGGCCTTTGCGAACTGGATCTGGCCCTGCTTGGTCGTAAGCTTGTTGGCCGTCACGTAGTTCTGCGCGGAAGGGTTGAGCCGGGCTTCCTCGCAAATGGTGCGCTTGCTCCAGGTGTTGCTGTTGCAATCCTGGTTGGCCGACTCCGGCATCAACTGCTCCGGACGGATCTCGCGCGTACCCCTGGCCCGTTCTTGCATGATTCTGGCCAGCGGGCTCATGTGAAAGCGCGGGCGTTGGCCGCGTTCGAGCAGCATCGGCTCGCCTGAACTGGTATACAACTGGCTCTGCTCGATCCAGTTCTCCCAGACAACGTACGGATATTTGTTGCTGTTCACCGGACAGGTGGCCGCGACGAACAGCTTCCAGGCTGTTTCCTGCACGTTGGCCCCCACGCTCGTGGGGGGCGTGCATCCGGCGCTGGCGGGCGCGGCTGCGGCGCCAGGTGTAGCCGCACGGCTCACGGTAGATTTTGTTCCGAAAACGCACAACGCGAGGATCGCAACCAGGGCCGCGGAAGTGAGGAATGTGCCTTTCATGCGGACTCCTTGTCTTGGCGAGATCTGAGGTTTGGCTCCAGCAAGAAGCCGGAGCGCAGTCCCGCGGAGGCGCATTCTTATCCCGCAGCCCTATATTTGTCAATAGGTTAATATACTGCCGATTATACAAGGCGGGGCCGCGCGGGTCGCAAATGCGCACGGATACTACAGAGCGAACTTCTGCGCCAGCGGGAAGCGCCGGCCGACGCTGAAGGCTTTCGAAGTCACTTTCAACCCCGGCGGCGCCTGTTTGCGCTTGTACTCGCTGCGGTCCACCTGTAGCGCCACCGAGCGGACGAGGTCGAGCGAATAGCCGAAGTGGCTGGCGATTTCGTCGGGCGCCCACAGGTCTTCCACGTAGGCCTTCAGGATGCGGTCGAGGATTTCGTACGGAGGCAGGCTGTCCTGGTCGGTCTGATTCGGGCGCAATTCAGCGGAGGGAGGCTTGGTGAACACCTCGTCCGGGATTCGCTTCCGCTCGCGATTCGCGAAGGTGGCCAACTCGTAGACCATCATCTTCGGCACGTCGGAGATTACGGCCAGGCCACCGGCCATGTCGCCGTAGAGCGTGCAATATCCGACCGCCATCTCGGACTTGTTGCCGGTGCTCAGCACGAGCCAGCCGAATTTATTCGAGAGCGCCATCAAGAGATTGCCGCGGATGCGGGCCTGGAGGTTCTCCTCGGCCGTGTCTTCCGCGCGGCCGGCAAACGGCGTCTCGAGGGTCTTCCGGTAGCTGCGGTACGCGTCGTTGATGTCGAGGACCATGAACTGGATTCCGAGGTTCTCCGCCAGCCGCTTGGCATCCCGCACGCTGCCTTCGGACGAATACGGCCCAGGCATGGCCACACCGAGGACGTTCTCAGAGCCCAGCGCGTCCACGGCCAGCACCGCCACCAGCGACGAATCGATTCCGCCGCTCAGGCCGATCACAACCTTCCGGAAGCCGCATTTGCGGACATAATCCCGCGTGCCGACCAGGAGCGCACGATAGGCGGCATCGAGTTCGTCGGTGATCTGTGGCCGGATGTCTCCCTTTCCCGTGGCCGCATCGAAGAAAACCAGGTCCTCTTCGAACGACTTGGCGAGCGCGGCGATCTCCCCATCGGGCAGGATCGCCACGCTCGAGCCATCGAAGATCAGGCTGTCGTTTCCGCCGACCTGGTTGACGTAGACCACCGGGAGCTTGTGCTTCCGCGCGAGCGCCCGCAGCATGTCGAAGCGCAACGCGCGCTTGTCCAGCACGTACGGCGAGGACGAGATATTCAGCAGCAGCGTGCTTCCCTTCCCGGCCAGTTCCGCGACGGGATCGCGCTGGTAGAGGCGCTTCACCCAGAAGTTTTTGTCGTTCCAACAATCCTCGCAGATCGTGATCCCAAGCGTTTCCGGCCCCAGCACAAACACGTCCTGAGCGTCGGCGGGCTGGAAGTAGCGGCTTTCGTCGAAGACGTCGTAGGTCGGCAGCAGCATCTTGCGCTGCTCGAAGAGAATCCTTCCCGGCGCGACGAGCGCGGCTGAATTCGCCACCGGCTTGCCCGTGTCGTCTCGAGCCTTGCCCACAAATCCCACGAGAGACGGCAACGGGATCTGGTCGGCCAGGCGGGAAAGCTCCTTCTGATTGCGCTGCGCGAAGGCAGGACGCTCGATCAGGTCCTGCGGCGGGTAGCCGCAAAGACACAACTCGGAGAAGACCGCCAAGTCAGCGCCGCCGGACTTCGCCGCATGCGCCAGCTCGACGATCCGCGCCCGGTTGCCTTCGAAATCTCCAACCGTAGGGTTGAATTGCGCCAGGGCGATCTTCATGAGAGGCAAGTAGCATACGGGGCGCGCGCAGGGTTTTCAATGCGCGATGGAGGGTACGGAGCGCTGAGAGTTACGAGACACCGCTGCCTGAATTCGCGCAATAGCACCGCGCAAAAACGAAAGCTCCCGGAGTGGTGGACTCCGGGAGCCGAAGAAACAAACTCCAAGGCAGATTCAAGCGCCCGCACCGCGCCAGGCTTTGCAGCCCGATGGCTTATACGGTGAAGGAGCTGCCGCAGCCGCAGGTGCTCTTGACGTTCGGGTTGTTGAACTTGAAGCCCGAACCCTCGAGCGTCTCGATGTAGTCGATGGATACGCCCTCGAGATACATCTCGCTCATCTGGTCGACCAGGACCTTGAGGCCGTCGAACTCGTACACGTTGTCGCTCGCCTCGTTGATCTGGTTTTCGAAAGCCATGTGATAGCTAAAGCCAGAGCAGCCGCCGCCGACGACGGCCACGCGCAGACCCGTTGGGGCGGGCGTCTGCTGCGACAGGATTTCCTTAACCTTCGTTACGGCTACCGGCGTAAGTTGAACCATTTCTAAATCCTCCGAGGATTGCGCGTCCTCTGTTACGCGCTGCAACCCCAAACACATTATATCAGATGCAGGCAAGGGGCGCGACGCTTCGTAATTGGTGGGTGCTGCTCTAATTGTGTGTTGATGTCCCCGGCCAAGGAGTTCCTGCGTCCCTGTCCTTTTTGAACGCTTCAATCGCAGCCTCCATGCTTTCAATCTTTCGACGGCATTTAGCTATGGTG
>JBEKNB010000014.1:0-104662 GCA_049523255.1 Candidatus Acidiferrales bacterium
TACAATCACGACCGGCCTCACCGCGGAGTCGAAAACCGCACCCCGCACGAGGCCTTCTTGGCTTTTGCAGCTCTAACTAAAAACGAGGCCCTGAACGTCTAAATTAGCGGGGAGCCCTACAAACATCTCATATCTCATTGAAAGAATGGTCGGGGCGGGTCATGGGTTCAGTCCAATCCTTTCGGCGCGGATGATGTTTTGGCGAGCGACAGGCCGCGCCTTTTCCCTTTTCAACTACCGCGCCCACAATCGCACCTCATGCGGCACCTCCAACTGCGTCAGCCATATGCTTGTTCATGCCAATTCCAGTGTCACTCTTCTGTTGCAAATCCGCCGTGCTGACAAGGTAGCGCTGCCCCCTGACTGTAATCGACTGAATGTCGAGATTCTCGGAGTCCGTTGACAATGGGAAACATGAAGAATATACAGAGCCCATACCAGACTGCGGTGTGCTATTTGCCGTAAGATGTCTACGAACGAACCCGAGTTTGGCTGACTGGTGCTCATCGAAGAGGGAAAACTGGTCTGTTGCCTGCTGGATGGTGCGCGTCCGTGCGAACCAAGGTTGCCCAAGGCCACCCACCGGATATCTCGAGATCTATCAACGAATCGTGCAACCGATGTACACCGGGGCCGTCCTCGTGCGGGACGAGCGTGAACCAGGGGCTTGGAGTGCTTGCCTTTTATTTAGGAGTCGATACAGAACGGAGGATTAATTTATGACTACGTATGACATTTACACGGCCGTAGCCATGCAGACGGATACAAAGGCGGTTGAAGAGCGCGCAGACATTCGCCGCAACCTGCTGCGATGCCTGGAATTGATTGATGCTGCACCCCAGATCCAACCCGCGGCCAAGGAGCACTATGAAGGCAACTGGGCGCCCATCAAGCTGATCTCTTTTCCGGAATTCTTCATCACGGGTCATGAAGGGCATTGGCCTTTCGATCATTACGTGAACGAAGTTTTGATCGAAATTCCGGGTGAAGAGACCCGCCTTCTCGCCGAGAAAGCAAGAGAGTACGGCGTATATATCGCGGGTTGCGCCCTGGAGAGGGACCCCGCCTGGATCGACGACGACTATTTCTTCAACACGCATTTCATCGTCTCTCCCAAAGGCGAGATCATCCACAAGTACCGGAAGTTCACTGTGGCGACGCATTATGAATTGGCTGTAAGCCCTCACGACGTCTATGACCGGTACGTGGCGATGTATGGCGACTCGCTTTCCAGCTTTTTCCCCGTAACAGAAACCGAAATTGGCAAGATCGGGACAATTACTTGTATGGACGGCCACACACCCGAGACCGCTCGGGCATTGGGCGTCCAAGGAGCCGAAGTGATCCTGCACCCCAACCTGGTGGATCCCTGCATGTCGCCCCCGATGGAAACCTGGCAGATGATGAATCGAATGAGAGCTTGGGAGAACGTCTGCTATGTCGTGTCCCCGACGTGGGGTGCCCTGCTCGGAGCGCGCCGGCCAAAATACTTTGCCCCGGGCAAGTCCATGATCGTCAACTACAACGGCGTGGTGACCGCATACGCCGACTTTCCCGGAGAGGCCATTATCAGTTCCGTGATCAATCTGGAGGAACTGCGGAGAAGAAGAATGGATCCCAGCCGAAACTTCCAGACCCTGTTGCGCAATGAGGTTTATAGGAAGATTTACGAACCAGCTGTGTATCCCGCCAATCAGTTTGCGGAAGCTTCCCCTAAAACACGGGCTGCCCGAGATCCTCGCATAACGATCAACGAGTTCGTCGCTAAAGGGATATACGTCGCTCCGGAGAAGATGCCGGAAGAAAGTCGGAAGGTACCAAAGTAGGCCAATTCTGAATGGCGAAACGGGGATACAACTTCGCAGCGGCTCGCTTTTACCTCAGCCGCCAAGGCCGGTTCAGAAGCGAAGCTTCCTTTTACGGGACTTCCCCGCGTGCCGATGGTGCGGCGTTATAAGTTATAAGAAGTTGCATTCCTTCATGTAGCCATAAACTCCCGGCGTTCTCACCAAACTAGAGGCGCGCGGACTACATACAGAGGATTGATGGCGAGGTCGCATGAATACCAAGCAAGCAAAGGACTTTCTTGTCCAGCAGACCGCCGAACAAGCGTCAGTGGAAAATGTGCCGCTCTCTGACCTTGAGAAGAGAATGATGTATTCAAAGACGCTGGTGCGGCGCCTGCTCGATGTTCTCCCTTGGGGGTTTTAACCTCTGAAGCGCCGCGTCAAGTTTTTCCGCGGCTGGCTACGAGCCCTCAATCGTCCCGGCCGCGGCCTCTTTCGCCAACGGCTCCGCTACGCGCACGCGCCGCTCATACGGCCGCACGAACCCCCAATAGACCGCCAGAGACGCAAGCGCAAAGCCCGACATCACTTCCGCGAGCCCCCTGGGCGTGTGCCCATCGAACAGCAAGCCCGCCAGCGCGCCCGCCGCTGCGCCCAACAGCCACTGCGCGCAGATGATGACGGACGAGGCCATGCCGGCGCTCTCCGGCACCGGATGGAGAGCGGCAATCGTGGCGTTGGGCGCGACCAGCGAAGATGCGAAGGTGGTCGCGAACAGCAGCGGTGTCACCGTCGCCAGCGTGGCGGCGCCCGTCACTGAAAGCAGCAGCAGGAGCAGGCTGGTTGTCATCGTCAGTGCCTGGCCGGTCGCCAGCAGCCGGGTTGCCGCTACGCCGCGCATGTTCAACCGCCCGTTCACTACTCCTCCGGTCATGAACCCGAATGACGTCAGCGCGAACAGGTAGGCATAGATGCGCGGTGATGCTCCCAGCGTGTTGATCATCAACAGCGGCGACGCGGCGATATAGGCGAAAAGGCATCCGAAGTTCAGCACCGAAACGAGCGCGTAGCCGCGGTAGGTGCGGTTGCCCAGCACCCGCCAATAGCTGGCCAAGAGCCGCCGCGGCGCGAGACTCTGTGCTGTCTCCCGTGCGGCCGATTCGTCCAGTCCCAGGCCCACGGCAACAAACAGAGCGGCGCCGATCGTCCCCAGCACGGCGTAGATGCTCCGCCATCCGCCCAGCGCTAGAATCCAGACACCCAGCGTCGGCGCGATCATCGGCGCCAGGCTAGTCAGCACGGTCATGTAGGACAGCCGCGCCCGGGCCATCTGCCCTTCAAAAAGGTCCCGGATGATCGCCACGGCCAGCACGGTTCCCACTCCCGCTCCCGCGCCTTCGATTAGCCTCCAGACCATGAACGAGTTCATCGACTGCGCCACGGCGCAGCCCCACCCGGCCACGCCGAACAGCGCGCACCCGGCCAGTAGGATCGGCCGCCGCCCGAAGCGATCGGAAAGCGGGCCGAAGACCACCGGCGCCGTCGCGAATCCCACCATGTACAGACTCAGCGCGTAGGCCACCGCCGCAGGCAACGATCCCAGGGCGTGGGCAATGGGCGACATCGCCGGCTGGCCCATATCCACCGAGAGGGGCGGCATAGCCGCGCACGCGCCCAGCAGCACGACGAATCCGGCGGACTCAGGCCGTATCCTCACGCGTCCGCCCTTAATGGATTGATATAGGGGATCCAGCCGCCGGACTCGCACACCAGCCACAGCGCTGCCTGAATCGATCGCTTGCTGCGGGGGAAGGGTATAGCGCCAAGGACAATGAGGACCAAATCGTTCACGGGAACGCGGATTATACAACGCGCGCCACCGTTGTGGTGCTGGCTCGTCCTGAGCGTGTAGTGTCCCAATTTGTCTGTTCGCACTTGCCGCACCAGGAATTGCGGTGGCAGGCGAGAATCTTTACAACAAGGACAGGAGCAAACCGCCGTCGACCACGACGGTCTGGCCCGTCATGTAGGAGCCGCGCTCGCTGGCGATGAGCAATGCCACTTCAGCAATTTCGGCCGGCTGTCCGATGCGCGGAATAGGCTGCCTGGCAAAGAGCTCCGAGCTCCGTTGTTGGTCCTTCCAGTAGTACTCGCTCAGCGCCGTCTGAATCAGACCCGGCGCGATCGCATTCACGCGCACTCCCCGGGGTCCCAGCTCCAGGGCATAGGACTGGGTCATCATAATGAGTGCGGCCTTGGTCATGCTGTAGAGCAGGCTGTGGACCTGCGGACGCAGGCCCGACATCGAGGCAATATTAATGATCGAGCCGGAGCCGCGATCGCACATCCCCGGAGCCACCAGCTTCACCAATCGAAACGCGCTCTTCACGTTGATCTCGACCATCTTATCGAACTGGGCTTCGTCCATCTCGAGGCATGGTCCATGCGCGAGGTTCGTGCCGGCGTTGTTCACGAGAATATCGATGCGCCCGAACTCGCGTGCGGTGGTTCCGATCATGCTTTCGATCTGGTCTATTCGGCCGACATGACAAACAACTGGCTTTACGGCCGAACCGATCTCCCGCGCCACTTGGTCGAGCGTGTCCTGCTTGCGGCCGCAGATAACGACGTGAGCGCCCTCCCGGGCAAAAACTTCCGCGATCGCCCTTCCAATGCCGCGGCTGGCTCCCGTCACAATCGCTACTTTGTCCTTGAGTATACCCACGATTCAATCTCCCGCGTCTTCTCTGCTGACGTCTGGCCGGGCGGATTCAACCTGAATCCGTTTCGCTGTTCTTTTCTGCAACTTCTGTCTTACAGGACAGAGCGAACCATTGGAAGATGCTATTTTGAAAATTAAGCATATGCCGTCAAAGCGCTTAGTGGAGACATTTCCTAATTAGCGGATCACTCTGTGCCCCCTCGAAAAGCTCACAGGGGAATTTATCATCTGTGGTCCGCAACAATTCCATCCAGCTCCCATCTAAATTAAAGATGCCGACACTTGTTTATTCGGCTTCCCTTCCCTAGAAAACCCAAGAAGCCAGCCAGGCTAGCAGAAAACACTTCTCAGCCGGACTGCCCGTGTGCCATTCTGACGACCCATGTTTCGATTCTTCGCGAACACTGAGCGCAGAAATCCTGTTCTTGCGAAAGCAGCTGGCTTCCTATGAAGAGCGGTAGACACAGCCGAGACGATTGAACGACTCCGCCCGTTTCTCCCTCGTGGTTTAATCTCGGCTGTTCGATTGGAAAGAGGCTTTGGTGATCGTCAAACCCGAGACGCTGATCGGCTGGCATCGCAAGGGTTTCAAGCCGTTCTGGCGGTGGAAGTCTCAAGCCGGTCGTCCGCGGCTACCAGAGAACATCCGACAGCTCATCGTTCGAATGGCAGGGGAAAACCCGACCTGGGGACAGGCTCGGGTGGCAGCCAAACTGTCAGTGAAGCTCGGAATCCATTTTTCCCCGCGCACCGTGCGAGCCTACCGGCCGCCCGAACCCGATCAACGAGGTCCCCGGAGAACTTCCTCGCAGCACTGGAGGACGTTTGTCCGCAATCACGCTCACTCCATCGCCGCCTGCGATTTTCTGGCCGTGGTGACCGCTCGATTCTGAACTCTTTATGTCTTCCTCCTGATGGAGGTCGGGACACGGCGTACCGTTCCTAACGGCTGGGACTGTGCCTGTAACAAAGCTTCTACAGTCTGTTGCATGTTGTCGGGCGACGTTTCTCACGGATCGATAAAGACTCCGCTGACGACGGCGTTGGGGCCGGTGTCGGCGGTGACGCTGATCGACACGTGCCCGGTGATCGTCCAGATCACGTAGGTGCCATTCACGAAGTTCGCGCCGGTCGTGCCCGTGCTGCTGGTGCCGGTGGTGCTCGGGATGATGCGGGTGTCCAGCACGGTCCCGGAGTTGGCGTCCTTGATCTGAAGAGTTTCCGTGCGTCCCTTGCTGTCCCAGTCCATCACGTAGAGCTCCACGTTGTGCGCGGCTCCGTCCGTGAGGTTCAGATCCATGTTGAAGGTAGTAGGGCTGTACCATGCCGCCGCGAGCGTGTCCCCATGCGTGTCGGTCTGCAAATCTCGCGGATCAGCCGGAGTGGGATCAACCGCCCAGGTCCAGTTCTGCTGATTTTCCACCAGCAGCGTGGCGGGTATGGAGAAGCTCTGGCTGGCGTTGGCCAGTGAATATCCCTGCGTTCCGTATTTTCCGATCCAGGCGCCCTGCGTGGATGTGTCGGACTGGAGCCACGTGGCCGCTGCGGTAGGCGGAGGCGGCGGAGGTGGAGGAGGAGTGCCGCTGCCGCCAAAGAAGATTCCGGAGACGACGCCGTTCGGCCCAGCATTGCGCGTCACCGTGATCGTCACGTGTCCGGTGATGTTCCATGCCAGGTACGTCCCTCCCACGAAGTTCGCCCCCGTCGTGTTTGTGTTCGTCGCGTCTACGCTCGAGTCCGGAATCACGCGCGTATCCAACACCGTGCCAGCGCTTGCATCCGAAATCTGCACCGTCTCGCCCCTACCCTGGCTGTCCCAATCCAAGAGGTAGAGAGCCACCTGGTGCGTTCCACTGATGATGTTCACGTCGAAGCTGAAGCTCGTCCCGCTGTACCAGGTGGATGCGGTCCTCACGCTCGTTCCATCCGTGCCGGTTTCCGGTGCCCGCGGGTCGGTGGGATTCGCGGCCCAGGTCCAAGTGTTCTCGCCCTTGATGGTCAGCGTGGGATCGTACGTCGGCAGGCTCTCTCCTCCATTGGCAACCCAGTAGCCGTCCGATCCATAGGTGCCCAGCCAGTTGCCCTGCGTCGTGGTGTCGGAGCCCGTGTAGACGGCCGTGGGAGGAGCCACGACGACGCTCTTGCCGCCGAAGAAGATGCCGGACACGACGCAATTCGGCCCCGCGTTCGTGGTGATGGTGATGGTCACGTGGCCGGAAATGTTCCAGACCAGGTAACTTCCTCCGACGAAGTTCGATCCGACCGTGTTCGTATCGGAGTTCGGAATGCTCCTCGTGTCCAGAACATTCCCCGTATTGAAATCCTTCACCACGATGGTTTCCGCCCGGCTCTGGCTATCCCAATCCACCACGTAGAGGGCCACCTGATGTTGCCCGCCGGTGAGGTTGACGTCGAAGCTGAAGCTGGTCGGCTTGTACCAGGTTGCCCCAGTCCGGTCGCCTACGCTGTCGATCTCGAGCCCTCTTGGGTCTGTCGTCGTGGGCGCCCACGTCCAGTTCTGCTGGCCCTGCAGGGCATACGTCCCGTAGCTCAGGGTGCCGCCCGACGGATACTGCGGGCCGTTGGCCACATCGTATCCATCGGCTCCATACACTCCCATCCAGTTCCCCTGCGTCGTCTTGTCCGTGTTGATGAAGGCAGCCGTCGCGCTGGTGACGATCGGTCCCGAAGTCCCCGTGATCGCCGAATTCACCGTGTCCGTCGCCGTGATCGTCTGCGTTCCGCCCGTAGACAGCGTGGCGCTGAAGGTGTGTATTCCGCTATCGCCGCCATTGAAGGTGTAATTCCCAGGCAGCGTCGCCGCTCCATCGGAACTCGTGAACTTCACGGTTCCCAAGTAGGTCGTCACCACGTTGCTGTATAGATCCAGCGCCGTCACCGTGAAGTTGAACGGCGTGCCGGGAACCGCCGTCGGCGGAGCTACGACCGCGAGGTGATTCGCCGGCCCCGGATTCACCGTGATCGGGCTCGAAATCCCTGTGATCGCACTCGTCACCGTGTCGGTGGCCGTAATGCTCTGCAGCCCTGCCGTAAACAGCGTGGCCGAGAACATCTTTGTCCCGCTGGTCAAAACCGAATTCACCGGCAAGATCGCCGCACCGTCGCTGCTGCTGAATTTCACCATGCCTGCGTATCCCGTGGCCGTGTTGTTGAACTGATCGAGCGCCGTCACCGTGAAATTGAACGGCGACCCGGCGGTCTGCGGCGACGTAGCCGAGACGGTAAAGTGTGTGGCGCCCGCGGGGTTCACCGTGATCGGGCTCGTCGTGCCCGTGATCGGGCTCGTCACCGTGTCCGTCGCCGTGATCGTCTGCGGCCCCGCCGTCACCAGCGTCGCGCCGTTGGTGAAGCTATGCACCCCGGCATCACCGCCAGTGAATGGGTAATTCGCGGGCAAGACCACGCCTGTGCCCGCGTCACTCGTGGTGAATTTCACCATTCCCGTGTAGCCCGTGGCCGTGTTGCCGTACGGATCGACCGCCTTCACAGTGACAGTGAACGGCGAACCCGCCGTCTCTGGCGACGTGACCGAGACCGTCAAGGTCTTGGCCCCGGCCGGGTTCACCGTAATTGGGCTCGTCGTGCCTGTGATCGTGCTCGTCAGCGTATCCGTGGCCGTGATCGTCTGCGGCCCCGCCGTCACCAGCGTTGCCCCGGAGGTGAATGTATGCACGCCGGCGTCACCACCGGTGCCGGTGAATGTGTAATTCGTGGGCACCGCACTCCCGGCCCCGCTGTCGCTCTTGCTGAATTTCACCGTGCCCGTGTAACCCGTGGCGATGTTGCCGTCCGGATCCAGCGCCGTCACCGTAAAGCTGAATGGCGATCCAGCGGTCTGCGGAGACGTAGCCATCACCGTAAAGTGCGTAGCTCCGGCTGCGTTCACCGTGATCGGGCTCGTCGTGCCCGTGATCGTACTCGTCACCGTGTCCGTCGCCGTGATCGTCTGCAGCCCCGCAGTCACCAGGGTTGCCCCGGAGGTGAACGTGTGCACGCCGTTGTCACCCGGGACAAATGTGTAGTTCCCGGGCAATGTCACTCCCGTCCCCGTGTCGCTGCTCGTGAATTTCACCGTGCCCGTGTAGCCCGTGGTGTTGCCGTACGTGTCCTGTGCCGTCACCGTGAAGCTAAACGGCGATCCAGCCGTCTGCGGTGACGTAGCCGAGACCGCAAGCTGCGTGGCCGATAACGGATTCACCGTGATCGGGCTTGAAGTCCCGGTGAGCGTACTGATTACCGTATCCGTGGCCGTGATCGTCTGTGGCCCCGCCGTTTTCAGCGTGATCGAAAACGTTCCGACGCCGCTGGTCAGCATGGCGTTCGGGGGTAGGATCGCCGCGCCGTCGCTGCTGGTAATCTGCACCGTGCCGGTATAGCCGGGGAACGTGTTGTTGTTGTAGTCCAGCGCCGTGACGGTCACGTCGAATGCCGTCCCGGCGGTCTGCGGCGACGTGGCCGTAACCGAGAAGTGCGTGGCGCCCGCCGTCCCGATTGCCAGGCTGTGCTCATAGCCCCCGGCGATGCCCGCCGCGCCCGTGAGGCCAATCGTTTGGACAGGCGTGTTGCTTTCCGTGGTGGAGTTGTTGCCCAAGTCGCCGTCCGCGTTATCTCCCCAGGCCCAGACCGTCCCGTCGCCCTTCAGCGCGAGGCTGTGGTCCCCACCTGCGGCGATGGCTACACCCGTGAAGAAGCCAGAGCCGCCCAGCCCCAGCACCTGCACAGGCGTCGAGCTGCCATAAGGTGATGTCGTTGTGGTCGTGCCGTTCCCCAACTCCCCGTCGTAGTTGTATCCCCAAGCCCAGACCGTCCCGTCACTCTTCAGCGCCAGGCTGTGCGAGCTTCCACCGGCGATGGCCACCACTCCCATGAGATAGCCCGTGCCACCGGGACCCTCTACCTGGACGGGCGTGTTGCTTCCTGTGGTGGAGTTGTTGCCCAACTCGCCGTTGGAGTTGTACCCCCAGGCCCAGGCCGTCCCGTCGCTCTTCAGCGCCAGGCTGTGATCGCTGCCCCCGGCGATGGCCACCACGCCCATAAGGTCACCGGTACCACCGGGACCCTCTACCTGGACGGGCGTGTGGCTGTCCGTGGTGGAGTTGTTGCCCAACTGACCATCGTCGTTGTATCCCCAAGCCCAGACCGTCCCGTCGCTCTTCAGCGCCAGACTGTGGAGTTGGCCCCCGGCGATGGCCACCACGCCCATAAGGTCACCGGTACCACCGGGACCCTCTACCTGGACGGGCGTGTGGCTATCCGTGGTCGTGCCGTTGCCCAACTGGCCGTTGCTGTTCAATCCCCAGGCCCAGACCGTCCCGTCGCTCTTCAGCGCCAGGCTGTGGGCACCTCCACCAGCGATGGCCACGACGTTAGTGAGGCCGCTCACCTGGACAGGCGTGCTGCTATTCGTAATTGTCCCGTTGCCCAACTGGCCGTTGCTGTTGAGTCCCCAAGCCCAGACCGTCCCGTCGCTCTTCAGCGCTAGGCTGTAAAGCGCATTTCCTTGCGAGGCGACGGCCACTACGCCAGTGAGATTACTCACCTGGACAGGCGTGTGGCTATCCGTGGTGGAGTTGTTGCCCAACTGGCCGTAGGGGTTGTATCCCCAAGCCGCCGCTGGGTTGCTCCCCGACGGCAGGTTGTACAAGCCGAATGGCGCCGGGCTTGTCACTCCGGATGCCGTCGCCGTGACCGGGTCATAGCCGGCGGTGGCGTTCGCCGTGAATGTCTGCGACGTCGTTGCCACGCCGTTCAGGCCCGTCGTTTCGGTGTCGGTCGCCCCGGTGCTCGAGAATGCGCCGCTCGGGCCGCCCGCCGGCGCGGTGAACGTCACGCTCACGCCACTCACCGGCTGGCCGCCTGCGTCGAGGACTGTGGCCTGCAAGGCCGTTCCGAAAGCGGTGCTCACCGTCGCGCTCTGCAATGCCCCGCCCGTCGCGCTAATCGACGCGGGCACCTGCACCACCGGCACATCGCTATCCGAGCCGGAAGCGGCATTTCCCGAGTTCGTATGCACGATGTCGCCGCCGCCGTAAGCCGTAGCCGTATTCGACACGCTGGTCGGAGAATTGGCGGGGACGTTCACAGTCAGCGTAATCGCGTTGAAGTTGCTGCCGCCGGCGACGGCGTCAGTGGTGTCGCTGCATGTCAGAGTATCAGTGCCAGTTCCGCCGCAGGACCAGTTGGTTCCGGAGGCGCCATTCACGGTGTAGCCGCTGGGCAAGCTGTCGCTGACCATCACCGTCCCGTCCGTCACGCTGCCGGCTGCGGTATTGCTCACCACGATGCTCCAAGTGGCGGTCTGGCCCTGCGTAAACGTGCCCGTGTGAGACTTCGCCACTGCCAGCACGGGTGCCGCGATAATCGTGATCGAATCGGCATTCGAATTGGCGGCGGTCACGCCGGCGCCGCTGACGCTGGCTTGGTTGCTCACTGACCCCGTAGCGGTGCCGGAAACGTTGACGTTGAGCGTGAGCGTCGGGTACGGGTCGCCCTGCGCAACCGCGCTGTCGTTGGTGCACGTGACCGTCTGGCCGGAGGCCGAGCAGGACCAGCCGGAACCGGAGGAACCGGTATACGTGAAGGCGGAGTTCAGCGTATCGGTCACCTTCAGCGGGTTTGTGCCGCTGGGATCGCCCGTTGGACCGGTTCCATTGTTCGTAATTACAGTAGTGAGGTTCGCCCCCTGCTCGCCCTGTACGAAGTCACCGCCGGCCCCTGAACCCGTATGGCTCTCGACGACGCCCACCGTTACCGGGTTCGGCGTGATGTTCACGCACCACGAGCCGATGCTGCTGCCGGTCGCTTCGCTATACTGATTCAGATACAGGCTCCACGTGCCATTGGGATTCTGACCGTTGGTGAACACATCGCCGAACGTAGAGCTGCCGGCCGGAGCGGCGTATGGGTAGGGTCCAGCAGGCGGGCTATAGAAACTATCGGTGCTTGAGAATGTGTCGGCGCTGCCTCGCAGTCCACCCAATGGTCCGCTGGTGGGCTTGAACGAGCCTGTCGTCAGGGCAGACCCTGTGTCTCCGGTGCCCAAATTCGACGCCGCGCTGTCTTCGAGGGTCAGATTCACGCCGGAACTCATGGGCGTGGAGCCGCCTACATCCGAGAAGAAATCCAGGCTGTTCGCTGCGGTGTTCAGCGGACCTACGAGGAGCGACGTCAGGTAGTACGGCGTTGAGAGCTGGACGCCGTCCAGCGTGACGGTGACGTGATTGATCGTCCCCGGCGCGTTGGCTACAAAAATATTCGATGGATTCGGGGTCGCAGCACCCTCGTCGATCGGATTGCTCGGGTTCGGGATCGTGATTTTGCCGGGGTTGCAGAACGACAGCACGCCGCTGTTCTGTGTGACCGTCGTGGCGCTGTCCACGCGCTGGGTTAAGCTTCCAAAGCTGAGGGCGTAAGTGTCCGCGACGCCGCTATAGGTCGCAACAATCTTGTGATCGCCCTCGGGAAGACTCGTAGTCGTGAAGCTGGCCTGGCCGCTGCTATTCAGTGCGACGGCGCTGGTGGGGCCGCCGGCTACGTTTTGCCCATTCTCGGTAAACGTGACCGTGCCTGCGGTAACCGCATTGCCTCCGCTCTTCACGGTCGCGGTGACGGTGACGCTGGTGACGCCGCTGCTGATCCGAGCCGGGTTGGGAGACGCGCTTACACTCGTGGTTGTCGCGGCGCCCGATGCCTGGGTGATGTCGATGCACCAGCCGCCGGTAATCGAGCCGCTGGCGCCTGCGCCGGCGTCGTCGTAAACAAAGAGCGACCATGCTCCGTTGGCAGTCGCTCCATTGAAGGTGGATTCGAATGTGCCGGCGTTCGGGTCTCCCGCCGGGGCCGCGACGTTGAAAGTTCCCGGCACCTGGGGCGCAGGAGCAGGAGGCTGCGGCGTAAACACGTCCGTCATACCGCTGATCGAGAAAACCGTGGGCTGATACGAGCCGGCTGGGATCGGGTCCCCATTCTCCGGCACCTGCGCGCCATCGTCTGTGAACGTATAGTTTCCGCTGGCGGATTCGCCGGCGGAGAAAAACTCCAGGGCGTTGTTACCGGGCGAGACCAAAAGCATGTGGACGCCCAGCGCGCTTTCAGTCCAGGAGAAGCCGGTCAGGGTGAGTGATACCGTGGAAACCGCATTGCTGATTCCGCTCACGTTTATGACGGAGGGATAGGGCGACGTGTCGTCGACGCCGGGCATGGTGATGCCGCCGGTATTGCAATAGGTGCCGCTTGTCGGAGTCTCCACAAATTGGTTCAGCGGCGAACTGGTGCTCCCGGCATAGCTTCCACTGCCGCTGTAGACCGCCGTGAGCACATGATTGCCCTGGGTGCCGAACGTCACGGTGCAGGTCGCTTGCCCGCTGCCGTTAACAGTCTGGTCGCCGCCGCTGCATGAGATCGTGTTTGTGCCGTCCTTAAACGTCACCGTACCGCCGCCGGGTGCCGGGCTCACCGTCGCAGTCAGCGTCACTGAACTGTTGCTGCCCGAACTGAATGACGGGTTGTTGTTGGAACTCAGCGACGTGGTAGTCGAGCTCTCGCTCGCATTCAAAGTGAAGATCAAGCTCCAGCCCGTGAGGGAGATGTCGTCACTACCGGCAAACTGGCCGTCGTTATCGACGAGGTAGAGACTCCAGGTGCCGTTCGGGTCGAGATTGTCAAACGTGCCATTCAGCGTGGCTGTGCCAACCGGCGCGGCAAGATCGCCGGTAGCGGTAATCGTCCCCGGCCCGGGCGAGGGATACACTTCGGGATTGTTCCCATATGGGCAGGAAGTCGGAGCGAAGGTGCCCTCGTTAAATCCACCCGATTCCGTGGGATAAGGCCATCCTGCGGTGCTGCTGTTGCAAGGAGAATCTCCCGAGTACGGCATGGCCGTGCCGCCATCCTGGATGGTCAGCGTGACGCCGCCACTCGTCCAGTCCTCTCCGGTGGTGGCGTCGCAGTTCCCGGCGTCTCCCATAACCTCCATGTATTGGCCGGTGGGAGACTTCAGCAGGACCTGTAAGTCTGCCGTGCCGCACCCGACGACGTCGTTAGACGTCAGACCGTTCAGTTGGACTTTGATGGTGGCGATGGTGCCACTGAGCCCGCTAACGCTCAGCGTGGACGGATATGTACTGGCCGTTACGTAGGTGCTGCCGACTGCGCCATTGGAAATCGAGGTGCTATCGTCGCCCGTGCAGGTGGTCACGCCGGCAACCGTCGTACAACCCGGGGCCGCGTGGCATGGGATTGACGCCAGAAGCAGGAACGCGGAAAGGCAGAGTCCGTATAAGGCCAGTCGTTTACGAAAATCCATAAAGGCACCCCTGCTTTCGATAACTGACGAATTCAGCTGTGGCCCGCGATACGGCGGTCTTCCGGTTCCCGGGTCCTGAGAGGGGGAACGACTCACTTGGACGACCCGATTGCGGCGGAGTCTGTAACGGGACCGGCCTGTTGTCAAGATGCAATAATTTGCACATTAGGAAATACTTTGCATACTACCGAGACCCCGAAGAACCAGGTCACTGCCAAAACTCCGTACGGGCCGCTAAGCCTCGTTAACGCGCTCTTTTTCGCCCGTTAAGGCTGCTTTTAGCAGCATGGACCATGCTGCAGTTGCCGCGATTTTTTCCCTCCAGCGGAGCCACGTAGTGCACTGAACTTTTCAAATTTGGACATTACCCGCTGAGGCAAAGGTCCGCTCGGCCGGAGTCCACTCCATATGGAACTGGATCGCATCCTCGCCGGTAATGCGAAATCCCAGGCGCTGGTGAAAGCGCAGCGACCCGGGATTGAACCGGAACACGCTCGATCGCACCGGCTTACCGGCTCGCTGAGCCTCCGTCTGTAACTGCTTGACCAAGAGGGTGCCGATGCCGGCGTTGCGAACCTCCGGCAGCAGGGCTATATCAACCAGGTGGAACTCGTGCTCCGTCTGGGCAATCCAGATCCTGCCGATAGGCTCGTCATTTCGCAGAACGATCGCGTAATCCGACCTGGGGTATTCTGCACGGTAAGCGTTTTGCTGCGCGACATACTGCATGCGGATAAGCTGCTGCTTCTGCTCTTCCGGCAGCGTCAGCAGGGCAAATTCCGGAGCCCGGACCGCGCAATAGAGGTTGAAGAGAAAATCCCGGTCGTCGGGAACCGCCCCGCGCACCGTAATGACGGAATGAGCGGCTAGGTCCAGCATGTACGGGCCCACGGCAAAACGCCACTAGCTGCGCGGCGGGAAGATGCCCTGTAGCGCAATAATCCAGTTCAGAGTCGTGAATGGCATCATGTTGTTGTGCGGCCCCCCGTTGCCGTAGAGCTGAACTGACTGAGATTGCATTTGAACCAGAGGGGTGGTGTTCGTCGTGTAAATCGTCGTGTTGTCACTTGGCTTGGCCAGGGCATTGCCCGTTGGGGCGGCCGAGTCGCCGGCAGCGTCGGTTCCCAAGGCTTGGTGGGTGTGGCTGGGGACTTGTTGAGAATTGAGAGTGACCGTCGGGGTCCCTCCCTTGCTTCCTATTGGGTAGTTGCTGTACCCAGGCTTTTGCCCCTGCCCGACCCCAAGGCTGCCTTGCAGGTTGGGCAATCCAAACGTGGTCCTTCCGTCGCCACCGTAAGTCGTGCCCAGCAGGGAAAACAACGCCGTGTTTTGTGCGATCGGCAGGAGCTGTCCCTGACAAAAAGCGAAGCCAGTGGGTACGCGAGTATAGGGTACAAGCATCAGCGAGCCCAGAAAAACCTGCGCCATGTTCTTCTCCTTACCGCCTAGTTGAATGACGGAAAGATGCCCGTCAGGGCGATACACCAGTTCATTGCCAGAAATGGAGAGCGATTTTCGTGCCCCTGATTTCCGCCATAGTTTGCCAACGTTGTACTCACCAAAGCGTTATTCTGCGGCGGCATCGACTGCGCGTATACGCTTGGGTTGGAGGTTCCCAACAGGCTGTTGGTGATTCTCGGAGGCGTCGGCTGCGCTGCACTTGTGGTAGCCATCAGCGCATGGGTGTGCGGCGGAACTTCCTGGCTGGTGAGCTGATGGAACTCCTCGCCAGCTTTGGTCCCCAACGGATAGGTGGGACTGGACATGATAGGGGTTCGCCCCCGGAGGTCTGGCAGACCAAATGTAGCTCTTCCGTCACCCCCGAAAGTTGTCCCCAGCAAAGCAAACAACGCCTGGTTCTGACTGATCTGCAACAATTGCCCCTGGCACGGAGCCCAGTTCTTTGGGATCGTGCCCCAGGGAAACAATGCCAGCTGGCCCAAAAAATAGTCCATAGCAGACCTCCTCCCGTGTGCGTTCCTCAAGCTTCCGCCCGCCCCGACCCTGACTGCGGTTTCTAGGTTGGGCTGGGGTAAATCCCATACAGCGAAATGATCCAGTTGAGCGTGAGATAGGGCTGAAGATTAGAGTGTGCTCCGCTTGAGCCGGGACTCGACCCCACCATCGCGGTATTCAAGGGAACGTTGGGAGTGGTGTTGCTAGCGTAGATCGAGCGTCCGCCAGCCAGTATCGTAGCTGTGGGGTTAGTGGAGTTGGCTACTGACGAGGTTCCGTAGACTAGGTGGGTATGCGTGGGATAGGTGTTCTGAAAAATCGGTATGTTCTCCTGCCCACCCTGCTGGCCAAGCACGTAGTTACCTCCACCAGGCAGTTGCCCCATGCCAATCGGGACCTGTCCGCGCAGATCGGGTAATCCAAAAGTCGTTTGGCCGTTGCCTCCGTACGTAGTGCCGATGAGGTTGTACAAGACCTCATTACCGCTGATAGGCAGGAGAGAGCCATCGCAGAAAGCCCAACCCTGCGGCGCGTAGTTAAACCCCACCAACAAAAGCTGGCCGACGTAAACTTGCATATGCACGCCTCTCTTTCTTCAGAGAGATCTCAAACCGGTCCGGATTTACTCACCCGGAAGGGGCGATGAAGGTAACACGGACAGCGTCGCTGTCAAGAAGAATATTGTCAATTCTCGGAATACGAAGCCTGCGTGGCGCGACACCGGCAAAAGAGGTTGTGCTAGGCTACGTGGCGCACGATCAGGGACAGCAAACCGACCATGGCTTATACACTGCATCGCGTATTCTGTGCGACGCCCGGTGACCTGGAACCAGAGCGGCAAGCCTTCCACGAGGTGATCGGCCAGGTGAATGAGGCCGAGGCGATGCTCAAAAACATTCTCTTTGTGCCGGTATCGATCGTCCCTAACATGGTGAACAAGCTGGTTTTCCAGCCTGTAGTCGAAACCAATGTTCGGGCCTGCAAGTTCTTTGTCCAGGTGTTGCATAACACATGGGGACCGCCCACGAGGAATTTCCAGACCGAATACGAGCTGGCCTGCCAGCTGAAGACCGATCCCGCATCCCAGATGGAGGACGTGGCGGTGTTTCTCAAGGCGGCGGATGGACTCCAGGTCGAGCCCGGGATTCGGCAGTTGAAATCGTCCGTGCAATCACAGCACGATTGCGTTGCCTATGAGTTCGCCAGCCTGGACGAGTACAAACAGCAGCTACAGGCCCAGCTTTCAACGTGGTTGCGGGCGGTCGAGGCATGAACCGCCTCAGTTAGGTTGCTCCGCGAAAGACAGAAGACTCCTGTCATTCGCCAAATTGCTCGCAAGCCCAAGAATCAGTCACCCGCAATCTCCACGGCGCGCTCCGCGTCTGTCTCGATGAAACAGGCTCCAGAGTTTCTGTTTCAAAATTGCCGAGGAAATTTTTTCCGGTGCTCGCCAATTGAGTGCTACGCCGGTCGCGGGCGACTGCAGTTGCCAGCTACGGAACATCTACTCCTCAGACCCCGAACCACTGCGAAGAAGGATCACACGCACTTGGTCTCCTCGGCGGAGAACCAGGAAGTCGTGACTAGACTCAGGATGCCCAATTGGGACACTTTTTCGCTGGTTCCACAGAAGCGTCTGCGCGGCGCGAAGCGAGTAGACAACTAGTTGCGCACTTCGGGAACTTTTGGGTTAGCTGAATGGAATGCTAGATGGTAACCGCGGAAAGCACGATACGGGAGAATACACCATGGAAATTTACTCGAAAGCTGCCCTTGCTGTGTTGGCTCTGGCGTTTAGCTGCTCCCCAGTCCTGGCGCAGGGCAACCCACAGGATCCGCCTCCCGAGCAGCAAGGAGCTCGGGGTGGGTTCGGGCCACGCGGCCCCATGCGGCCCATGAGGCCAGGTGAGGAGCGCGGCCGATGGGGCCATGTGCACGATGGCTTTGGCCAAGGAAACCGCATGGGTAGGCGCGGTTTCGGCATGGGACCGCGGGAATTCGGTCTCGCACGCCTTTTGAATGACCCGGCCATTCGGCAACAGGTCGGTATCACAGCCGAACAAGCAGCCACGATTCGCCAGCAGGAGTCAGACTTCCGCAAGACCGAGATTCGCGGACGGGCCGACCTCGAGGTGAAGCGGATCGACTTGAAGGACCTGCTGGCCGCCGACAAGCCGGATCGCGCCGCGATCGATAGCAAACTGCAGGAAATCGGTACTGCGCAACTGGCCCTGGAGAAATCCGCGATCGACTATCGGTTGACCGTGCGCGATACGATTTCTCCCGGGCAACGTGAGAAGCTCCGCCAATTGATGAGTGATCGGCGGCGGCGCGATGGTGGCCCCGCACACCCGAGCCCTCAAGGGGCGGGACAAAGACGTCAGCGCGGTACGGCTCCGGCGCCTAATTCGCAGGGGCATCCGCAAGATGGAACGCCGCCGAACAACTAGGGAACCTGAGCGCCGCCAACGTCGCGACACCAGTTGCCAGTCTTGCGATTCGGTTCCAATTTCTTTGTACGTTCCTCTCCTCCGTGTGAGTGCACTGCCCTCGTTGTCTTAGCGCTTGGCTTTCGCCCTGGAACGTGCTCCAACAGGCGCTGTTCATCGCAACATCTAAGAGGGGGTGATAATTAGTAGCTGCTGTTTTTTGCACACCTTCGCGGGGACCTCGATGCTGGAATGGCCATTTCAAAAGATCAGGCCAGCGATGTGTGGGGCGCCCACAGACCGCGAAGGTTCTTCTTGAAACGTCGAGATGCCGCACACGTCTAAAAGCCCGAAGGGAGACGACGGCCCGACAGAGAACGTGTCAAGTAACTGGTTGGCGGTTCATCCTAGATATCGAAAGCAGGAGTTCCTAATGGCACTTCAACGCGGGATCGTGGTTGTCTGGCAGCTAACGGTATCTGCGATTTTGGTAGTGATTTTGGTTAATTCTCCCGCCATTGCCATTGCACATGACCAGACCGGTGGTTCCACGGCAGCTGCGAGGCCGATTGGCACGATTAAGACAATTTCAGGCAATGCGATAGTGCTCGCGTCGGATGCGGGGCCTCTCTTCAACGTTTCCGTGGAGGAAGACGCCAAGATCCTGCGGATTGAACCGGGCGCGAAAGACTTAAAGAATGCTAGTCCAATGCAGCTACAGGATTTACAAGCGGGAGACAGGATCCTAGTGCTCGGGAAGGTTTCCGACGATGGCCATTCAGTGGTAGCAACGTCCGTTATTGTCATGAAGAAAGCGGATGTGGTGTCAAAGCAGGAACATGATCGCCAAGAATGGCAGCGGCGTGGAGTCGGCGGCCTTGTGAGTGTGGTCGATCCTATGGCTGGAACGATTACGATTTCAACCCAGTCATTCGCCGGGGCCAGGAGCGTCGTGATTCGAATCTCTCGGGATACGATTATGCGGCGGTATGCCGCCGACTCTGTGAAGTTCGACGATGCAAAGCCAAGCTCTCTCGACGAAATCAGGCCGGGGGATCAGGTTCGGGCCCGAGGCACACGCAGCTCGGATGGGAGCGAATTGGCGGCGGACGAAGTCGTTTCCGGCGCATTTCGAAACATTGCCGGCGTGGTCGCTTCGGTGGACCCATCGACGAACACGCTGAGCATCATGGATTTGATTAGTAAGAAGCCTGTGACCGTGAAAATCACTCCTAAATCACAGCTTCGCAAGCTCCCTCCTCAGATGGCGCAGTTCATGGCCACGAGGCTGAAGGGCGGAGGATCTGGTGCCGGAAGCGGGGCTGCGGGTCAGCCGGCTGCTGGGCAATCGGCCGGGGCGAGTAGCTCGAGCGGTGCGACGGCGAACGGGGATAGTTCCGGGGACGGACTCGGTGGCCGGGGGGGAAGCCGGGGAGGGGATCTACAACAGATGTTGAGCAAGGTCCCGCCAGCTTCGTTCGCCGACCTGCAAAAGGGTGATGCGGTGATGATTGTTTCGACGGAAGGCGCGGGTTCCGGGGGTGTCACTGCGATAACGCTCGTCGCTGGCGTCGAGCCCATTTTGCAGGCGTCGCCGAACGGCGGCCAATCGATGACTCTTCCGCCCTGGAGCCTCGATGCACCCGCCGGAGATGCGGCGCAATGATTTTGACGTGCTAACAAATTTGGGCGTCAGCCCAGAGATGGGACGGAATCGCGGACCTTGAGCCACTTGTTTCGACTTGCAGCTATTGTTCTAACCTCAAGCTTTCTTTGCGTGAGTGGTTTGAGCGCGCAGTCTGGGACCAGCACCGTTCGCGGCCAAGTGACCGACCCATCGGGTGCAGCTGTGACCGATGCCATCGTGCAAGTGACCAGCGACACGGGACAA
Source organism: Candidatus Acidiferrales bacterium (assembly GCA_049523255.1). GTDB lineage: Bacteria > Acidobacteriota > Terriglobia > Acidiferrales > UBA7541 > Palsa-295. Next base: position 20,111 of record JBEKNB010000014.1, read on the forward strand.
GCATCGACGGCAAAGAGCGGTCGCGACGGAGCCTATGAAGTGAAAGGGCTGGCACCGGGAAAGTACACGGTGAAAACCGACGCAAAGGGTTTTCAGGAATATAACAGCGCAGAAATTCAAGTCGCCGCGGGGCAGATTCAGAAAGTCGACCTCCCGCTTTCGATCGAGGTAGAAGAGCAGAAGGTTGAAGTGACAGCGGAAGCGGGAGCGCAGCTCAGCGTGAACCCCGAGAACAACGCCGGCGCAATTGTGCTATCGGGAAAAGACCTCGACCAACTCTCGGACGACCCGGATCAGTTACAATCGGACTTGGACGCATTGGCGGGCCCATCCGTCGGGCCAAATGGCGGGCAGATGTATATCGATGGGTTCACCGCCGGTCAACTGCCGCCGAAATCCTCGATTCGCGAGATCCGCATCAATCAAAACCCTTTCTCGGCAGAATACGACAAGCTTGGATACGGCAGAATCGAAATTTTCACGAAGCCCGGAACGGACCAGCTTCACGGTCAATTCACGCTGATCGGCAACGACTCGGCTTTCAACTCGCGCAGCCCTTTTCTGGGGACAGCTCCCCTGCCGGGCTACGATACGATTCAATTCAACGGAAGCATTGGCGGACCGCTGAGCAAGAAGGCGTCATTCACCCTCGACGGACAGTACCGGGATATAAATAACGTTGCAGTGGTGAGCGCACAGCTTGAACCGTTGCCTGCGCCGCTGCTCGCAGAAGCGGTTCCGAGCCCGCGCACTCGCATAAATTTGGCGCCACGCCTTGACTACCAGGTGAGCACGAACAACACACTCACGGTTCGCTATCAATATTACCGGGACAACCAGATCAACGATGCGGTTGGGCAGTACACGCTGCCCTCGGAAGGGTATAACATCCTCACGACGGAGCAAACTCTGCAAGTGAGTGACACGCAAGTCTTTGGTTCGAGAATTGTCAACGAGACGCGATTTCAATTCCTCCGCGATGGGAGCGTTCAGACGCCGCAGAGCACGGCGCCCACGGTGATCGTTCCTTTTGAATTCCAGGGGGGCGGCAGTAACTTAGGAAACATCATCGATCACCAGAATCACTACGAATTGCAGAACTACACGTCGATTGCCTTCGGAAAACACTTTCTGAAATTTGGCGCGCGGCTACGCGATCTTCAAGAGACGAACAGTGCTACCTCCAATTTCAATGGCACGTTCACCTTTCCCACTCTTGCCGCGTATGAAGCGAACGCGCCGATTCAATTTACCCTTACGACGGGAGCTCCCTTGGCGTCTTCGAACCTGTTCGATGCGGGCCTCTACATGCAGGACGACTGGCGCTGGCGTCCAAACGTAACGCTGAGCGGAGGCTTGAGATTCGAGACGCAAAATCACATCGCAGACCACAGGGATTTCGCGCCACGGCTGGGGCTTGCCTGGGGCATCGGCCAGGGGAAAACGCGGTTGCCTAAAACCGTGCTGCGCGCGGGGTGGGGAATCTTCTACGATAGGTTCACGAATGACTTGGTACTACAGGCGGAACGCCAGAATGGCGTGACGCAGCAGGAGTACATCGTTACCGATCCGACCTTCTATCCGAAGATTCCACCGGTCAGCGTGTTGCAGTCGGCGCAAACAGGCGTTCCGACGATTTACCGTATCCAGTCAAATCTGCACTCCCCTTACACGATGCAGACAGCCCTCAGCGTCGAGCGCCAGTTATCGAGAGCGGTCAATATGACCGTCTCGTACGTGAATTCACTGGGCGTTCATCAATTGCTCACGAACAACGTTAACGCGCCGTTTCCGGGAACCTACGTCGTCGGGCAGCCGACGAGCGGGGTTCGACCAAATGGCCTTCTGGAGAATATTTACCAGTACGAATCCGAGGGAATTTTCAGACAACATCAGCTCATCACGAATTTTAATGTCCGCGCCGGGACGAAACTTACGCTGAATGGGTACTATTCGCTCAACTTTGCCAATAGCGACACGGCCGGTCCCACCAGCTTCCCGTCGAATCCGTACGATATCGGCGCAGATTACGGCAGAGCTTCGTTCGATATCCGCGATCGCGCGTTTCTAGGTGGAACGATTACGCTCCCGAAGGGTTTCCGGCTGAATCCGTTCATGATTATCAATTCAGGGACGCCTTTTAACGTAACCGTGCCGCTGGATCTGCTCGGGACGTCCATTTTGAACGACCGGCCTGCGCTCGTTTCTGCCACGACATGCCCGACCCTCCAGACGGTCGGGACAAACATCCTGTGCACCCAACTGGGAACCTTCAATATAACGCCGGCACCGGGACAAAAAATTATTCCAATCAATAACTACACAGGACCGAACCCGGTTACGTTCAATTTGCGGATCTCGAAAACGTTTGGGTTCGGAACGAAAAAGGAAGTTGCTGACAACGGTGTTGCTGGAGGATCCGGCGCACAAGGCGGATTCGGCCGCGGAGTTGGCGGTGGACCCGGCGGTGGAGGACGCGGAGGTGGTGGTGGCGGGCGCGGCGGCGGCTCTTTCGGCGGCGCGGTCCCGAGCAGCCAGCGGTATGGCCTGACGTTCAGCGTGAATGCGCGGAATTTGTTTAACATCGTGAATGAATCCACGCCGGCCGGGAACCTGGGTTCGACGAGATTCGATACTTCGAATTCTCTGGCGGGTGGCGCGTTCGGGAACGCGTCGGCGGTGCGAATGATTCAACTGCAAGCCCAATTCAGCTTCTAATCATCACAAGCGAAATATATTCCTACAGCGGTCAAACGGTCAGCGGATGTATGGGAGCGGAAATCCTGTTCAGTATCTCCTAATGAGGTCGGGGCTTGGGTAAAGTACCATTTACTGCGGCGGAGATCTCCGATTTTCAAATGAGTGCCGTGCCCGATAGCCGTTCTTAGGCTCGGCCCGCAAGTGATTGATTTAGCGTACCTGAGGCTCCCAGATTGCCTTGCCCAGAATCACAGGAGAGTGTTGAAAAAGTCGGTTTGGGAGTGAATTTATTTGCGGTGACTATCCCCTCTTGTGCTAAGGGGTGCTCGAGGAGGGACGCCGCCGATGATGGGTCAACAACCACGGACAGATTCGCTGTTTTATTACTTCCGCTTAGAAGACCAGATCCCCGAGGATCACCTTCTTCGACTCATTGATCACCATGTGGATTTGAGCTTCGTACGAGAGCGCCTGAAGAACTTCTACAGCCCGACCGGAAGACCTTCGATTGATCCGGAAGTGCTGTTGCGCCTGTTGTTGGTCGGCTATCTGTACGGGATCACCAGCGAGCGGCGCCTGATGGACGAAGTGCGGATGCATCTTGCCTACCGTTGGTTCACTCGACTGGGCTTTGAGCAGGAGATTCCCGATCACTCGACCTTTTCCAAGAACCGCCACGGGCGCTTTCGGCAGTCGGGCGTCTTTCAAGAAGTCTTTGAGGAGATTGTCCGGCGCTGCGTGGCCGTGGGCTTGGTCGAGGGTCAACACCTGGCCGTGGATGGAACCCTCGTAGCGGCTGACGCAAGTGCGCGGAGTCGCGTGTCGCGCGAGCAGTTGGTGGAGGTGGCCCAGCTCTCCCGCACCGTGCGGGAGTACTTGGCCGAGCTGGAGCAGCAGAACCCGGTGGCGGAGCCAGGCGAGCCTTTTCCCACGGGTCCGGTATCCACCACCGATCCCGATGCCGCTTGGGCCGTGAAGGGCGGGCCGGCCGTGCTGGCCTACTACGACAACTATCTCATCGATACGGCCAGTCGCGTCATTAGTGGCGGTGGAGGCCACGCCGGCGCGCTTCCGGCAAGAGATGCTAGCCGCCCGGCGGATGCTGCAGCAGGTAGACAAGTTAGGGCTTCGCCCGGAAAGTCTGGGAGCCGACAAAGCTTACGGCAGCGGAGAGTTTCTGGCCTGGCTGCTGGCACGTGACATCCAGCCACACATTCCGGTCATCGATCGCCGGCACCAAACGCGTGGACGCTTCACCCGAGAGCAGTTCCGTTTTGAGCCTGCAGAGAATGTTTATTATTGTCCGGAAGGAAAGGCGCTGCGCTGTTACAGTGAGCGCCGCGAGGCTCACGGCTATGCCTACCGCTCGACCGCAGCGCAGTGCCAAGGCTGTCCAAAGAAAAAGCGCTGTACCCCGGCTGCGTATCGCAAGCTCTTCGTGCACTGGCAAGAGCCCGCCCGGCAGATCGTCCGCTCGCTCGCGGGCACGCCCGCCTATGAACGTTCGCGGCGCGCTCGGTACAAGATCGAAGCTCTGTTTGCGGAACTGAAGCAACGGGTGCGGCTGCGGCGGGTCCGACTACGGCGCTTATGGAACGTGGCCGAGCAGTTCCTGATGGCGGCGACCGCCCAGAATTTGAAACGGTTGGTGCGATTTCTGGCCCAGCAGCAGGCGGCGCCTGCACCAAACTCAGCCTGAGAAGCGAAGGCGCAAGGAAGAAGAAGTGCAAAGCGAAACAGAAAGCTGAGCGGGGCCTGCTAGACACTCACCGCGGCAAGAATCGCTTCTGCTCTCCCGACTTTTTCAACACTCTCACAGGTTTTCGGGCGACCTCCCGGCTAATAAAACAATAGCACAAAACTGAGGGTTAGTTAACGGGCCGGAGGGTCAGCACAGCAAGGAAGGAAATTGCTACACGGCTCGCAGGAGCCTATCCTAGTGCCCTTTTTTCGAAATGAAGATGGCCACGGGTAGAGAAATGCTGTACTTTTTCGAAAAGTCTCCCTGGTTCGCGGCAACACCAACCCGCCCACGCGAGTCGATGTAGAGCAGGGGTTGGCCGACCGGAACGTCCATAAACGTCTTCGCGTAAGGGAACCTATACGGCCTGCCGCCGATTCTGATCGTGACCTTTTCACCGAGCGCATACCCGAGCCTTTTGAAGTCATCGCCTTCGATGTCGGTGACCAAGTTGCCGAACGGATCGTCAAGGCCGATGACTTCCCCGGTGATGCCCTCCGGACCCACCACGGCCATGCGGGGCTGCAGCCGCACGAGATCCTGAACTTCCGGCCCGACGAGCATCCAATTTTCTCCCGCGGCGAGATGGGCGGCGGCTGGCGAGAAGATATCGCGGCCATGAAAGGTGGAGGAAATCTTGTCGCCGATGATCCAAGACGGATTGGTGATCTCGCGTATGCCTTCCACACCGTCGCGGTCGGCGACCGGCGTGATCAGCCCATTGTCGGGCAGCACGAAAAACTGGCCCTTCTTCGATTTCACGACGACAGCTTTGCGTGAGGTGCCGACGCCCGGGTCGATGACAACGAGGAACACGGTGCCGGGCGGGTAGTAGGGCGTCACACCGGCAAGCCATCGCGCGCCCTCTTCAATCGAGAAGGGAGTCACCTGATGCGTGATGTCCATGATGCGAGCCTCCGGAGCGATCCCGAGGATGACAGCTTTGCAGATGGCGACTGCGTCGTTCGCTGCGCCGAAATCGGTCATGAAGACAATCGTGGGATGGCCTTGCAGATTTGTGTTCTCGGAGTGATTCCCGCCGCCGCAGCCAGCACACAGCAAGGCGAGGAGAGATAGAATGCGTGCTAGGGATCTGTCTCGAAGTTGCATGCCCCAACTCCAAGCTCACGTTCGGGATCCGGCGTAGACTTTCAGCCCTACAGATCATCCCGTGCCACCGGTGAAGGCTTTTTGCCTTTCCTGGAGGCAATAGAGCACCAATTCAACCCGCGTCGAAACACCCAACTTATCAAAAATTCGGAAGAGGTAGTTGCGAATCGTGTGTTCACTGAGGCGAAGCTCAATAGCTATCGCGCGATTCGTCAAGCCTTCCGCGACGAGGCGAGCGACCTCTAATTCACGTTTCGAGAGCAGTTGAATGCCGCGCGCGTCCCGAAGGCGCAGCGGCATAGCTTGCCGCAGAGCATCGAGAACATACGTCAAATGCAGGCTATTGGCCCATACCTGACCTCGGTGCACCGCATGAATGCACTTCGCCAAGATTTCCAACGGCTCATCGCGAAAAAGCACGCCGTGCGCACCGCAGCGAAACGCATCAATGACAAACTCGCGCTCCCGCGAGGAGAGAAGCATAATCGCGCGAGTCCGCGACTGGAGCGATCGGATTTCGCGGAGAACCCGATAGCCTTCGAGGGGGCCTTCTTGCAGTTGTGCGCTGATGACCGCAACTTCCGGCTCGTGTTCCTTGATTGACGCGAGAGCGTCGTCAGAACCAACTGCGCAAGCGATCACACTGACGCCAATGCGCCGCGACCGCAACGCGCGCTCGACCAACTGACAGTTCAAGTAGTTGGCTTCAGCCAGCAGAACACGAATCGAGTCCCGCGGCTGCCGCTCGTTTCCCATCTTCCACCTCAGCAGCTTGTGGGGTCCAAACGAGTGCGGGATTCTAGCGATGCGGCGCTCGGGATGACAAGTCGGGAATCTACTTACCGTATTCTCCGCGGAATGGCGAAAGCCAACCGTGAACACCGCAGCGAGGGGCGTTCTCACTTGCGGCTCGCGATTTCCGCTTAGGACTGACCGGAGCACCTGAATAATGTCACGAGCGGCAGAAACAGTGTCGTTGAGTGCAGACTCGAAATGATCTCTTCCCATTGAATATAAATAACTTGTATACACAACGCGTTCAGGGAGACGCCTCGTACATACCTGTGGCTGACATCTGCTAGAGACAGAAGTACCTCCTTCCGATAGAGACGTTTGTCCCCATCTATGCTGACTCGCGAAGATGGGCTCCCGGTAAGGACCTCTCCGCAAAGCCTTCGCCGAACGCATCGCCCAACCACCGAAACAAACCGCCCGTCGCCTTAGAGACATTCGGTCACTTGTGAGGTTCGCAACAGCAGCGTAGCTTATCGTCCCTAGCACCGATATTTAGCGAGACGCCATGCTTAGAATAATGAAGTCTGCGATCCTGGCGACGCTCCTCGTCATTTTCACCGCGCACGCCTCGGCCCAAGACAGTACGGCAACAGCGGTCGACCCCGCTCACCGCGATGCCCGCTATCACCTTTGCGCGAGCGATGTGATTGCGGTGACATTCCCGCTTACACCGGAATTCGATCAGACGATAAGCATCCAGCCAGATGGTTTCGCAAGCCTCACGGGCGTGGGCGACGTTCACCTCGAGGGTCTCACCACGCAGGAATCCGCCGGCGTCATTCGATCGGCTTACGCCAATATCCTGGAAGATCCCATCGTCACCGTCGACTTGAAGGACTTCAATAAACCATATTTCATCGTCAGCGGCGAAGTGAACCGGCCGGGGAAATACGATCTGCGCGGCGATACGCGAACAACGCAGGCGATTGCCATTGCCGGGGGATTCAACGACACGGCCAAACACTCCCAGGTGCTGTTGTTCCGGCAGGTGAACGACGACTGGTATGAAGTGAGGTCCCTTAACGTCAAGAAGATCTTGCAGGGACACAACGTCAACGAGGACGCAGAAATAAGGTCCGGGGACATGCTTTACGGGGCTTCGGCATCGCGTTTCTGGGGCTCGACTTCTTTTCTCGCTCGGAATCCGCGACGGGATCGCTGCGCCTTCTTCCATTCCTGGCCGCGGGGCTTCCGCTCCTGGACGCCGTTCTCGCCGTGACCCGCCGTCTGCGAAATCGGTGCTCGCCATTCCGCGGCGACAGACGGCACTTCTATGATTTGCTTCTTGCTCGCCGTTGGCCGCCGCGCAGAGTAGCTTTCGTATGTTACGGAATCACGGCCGCGCTTGCCGCGATTGCATGGATCGGCGGACACGGCACTCCGCTGGAGTCTTCGATAATTGCGGTATTGTGCCTGGGATCGCTGCTTGTGACAGCAACTCGGCTGGGCGCTCTGCGAAGGGACGTTTCTGGGGTCTAGCTGCCGCCCGTCAGGAAAGTTCGTGTTCCGCGGCGGATGCGTTCCTGCGCGGTCGTCTGCTTCTGGGCGTTGCCGAGCTGAACGAGCAGCCTGCGCAGCTTGGCGCGTTCTTCGAGATCCATATCGACGACCTCGAAGGCCCGCGCCTGGGTGTTTGCATCGCGCACAATCGTCTGCGCCTTAACCGACTTCTGCCCGGTGTTCAACCGCAGATCGACAACGCTGCCGGGGTGGAGACTCTGCTCGCATACGGCCACGCCGCCTCCGAGCGCCATCTCCGGTATCTCGACGCGACAATTCTCCCGAAGGTTGGTGGTCGTGGCAGATACGGGATGTTCCAGGCGTAGCCGCGGATAGCGCCTCTGCCGAATGGCCGAGGAAGCCGGATCGCTATCGAGAATCTCGATCGAGAACTCCGCGATGTTCAGCCCGCTGCGCGGGATAAAGTGGCGGGCCCAATCTGCGTCGATCTTTTCAAGGGCCTGCGCGGCTACCAGCCGGAGCTCCGACGGATTGGCCCAGCGCCAGGCTTTCCGCGCTTCGGCGATCTTCCGGAGGACCGCTTCCGAGCCTGCCGTGCGAAGCCGCCCCAAAGCCTCGATGGCCTTCAATCGCAAGTATTCGGTCGAGCCTTTGGGCACATCTCCTTCGGCAATCCGCAGGAGAAGCATGTCGGCCGCATTCTCTCCGCTCATCCCGATCTCGTCGATCGCCAGCGGGCGAATCAGCGTGTCCAGAACCTCGAAGACTTCGAGAAGCAGACGGCCCCGGTCCGGCGCGCCGCTCGCCGCAATTTGGCGCACCACTCGGTCATGCGCCGTCCGTTTCCATTCTTTCATCCGGTCCGGCAATACTCGCTCGACGGTTTCCCGGTCCATTCGCACCAGCAGGCCGACCGTATCGATTGCCTCGCTCGCTCCACCCTGCCGAAGCTGCGCGCGCAAGTGGTCGAGGCCTTCGGACCCAAGCGTTTCCATCATCGAAACCAGCAGTTCGCAATCCTCTCGGAATCCGACGCGGCTGAACCGCGCAGCGATCTGTTCGGCTCCGGCCTGTGGCAGCCGGCGCAGCAAGTCCCGGAGGCCGCCGGGAATGTTCCCGGCCTTCAGCGATTCTTCGATAAACTCCGGCAAGTGGTTTTCGACGGCGATTCGCGGCCGCAAGCTCTTGCTCGTTCCCGGCCGCTCCGTCTCGATGTAGCTCATCATCTCGACCGAGCGCTGAATTCCGGCGTAGGAGCGCTGGTTTTGCGCTTCTTGCGACAGCCGGACAAACGCCGCGCTCACGAGGCTTTGCAGCTCCGAATCGCGCTCTTCGGCGAGCTGCAGGCCGACCTCGCGGATCGTATTCACGAAGAGCTTCTCGTCGCTCTTCGCGTACAGGCCCGCCAGTTCGGCAAGGCCCATCGCCGTCTGGCGCCGCGCCTCGGGCGACTTGTTCTTGATGCAGCTTGCGTAGTTGCGCAGCGTATTCTCGACGGCTGCGGTTTCCCCGCGAGAAAGAAGCTCCTCAAGATACTCCCGCACTTTGACGGGGGGGACACACCAGATGTCCGCAGATTCGATGACGCTCTTCTTTTTCTCGTCCGGGACCAGAGACCAAAATTCCTGAGCCAGCACCTCGACGTGCGACCCTACTTCGATCCCGGCCCGCTTCATCCTCTGTTCGTACACGCCAAGGATTTTTCGCAGGCCGTCGACTTCCGTACTCATCTCGTCCAGCATCTGCCGCACCGCGTCCACCTTTACGTCACCGCGCTCATAACGTTCGAGCGCGAACCGGACGGCGATGTTTTCGGCGAGCCTCAAAAGCGTGGGCTTGTCCGAAGACTCCGTGGGCGCCTGTGCCGCGAGGGCTGCCAGCGCTTGGCTGATGGTAAAACGCGCTCGACGCGGCAGGGCCGACAGCCGGGACTGGAACGACACGGGATCGAGTTTGTCCTTCGACTCTTCGTTTGTGCGGGCAATCTGCGCCAGCATCTGCAAAATTCCCTGCAGCTCGTCCTCTTGCAGGGTCATCAGTCCGGTTTCGACGGCCATTGTGCCGGGGCCGCCGCGTGCCGACCGGTTGCCGCGAATTCCCACGGACGCATCGGTCCAATGGGCGGACTCACCCCTCCCCAACCCGAACGGGCTGAAGCTCTCTCCCGGCCCGTTGGACTTGGGCGCAGGGCCCGCACCGCCTTCGCCGGGCCCACTGCCAGTGCTCGCACCGGACTCGCCCTCTCCCTTCGCGCCTTCTGCGGCCACGATCAATTGAAGGAGCTTCTCCGGATTGTTCAGCAGTTCGTCCGTCTGTTCGGAGTTCATCCCAAGAGTGCGAGCCGCAAGTTGCGCGGCAACGGTGGACTTTGCTACAGCCGAGTCGGCCGGCACGAAGCAAACTTCGTTGACGTGGATATGCGGATCGCCTTCGAGCGCGGATTTCAACTGCTCCGCAAGCTGTGCTGGTTTGGAACTGGTAGCAGTCGGAAAGCCTCGCACGAAGCGCGCCAGACTGGCCTGAGTGACTTTAGGGGAAAAGTGGATGCTCGCGATGCCCGCAGCTGAGAGCATCCGCGCGAAGCTCTTTTCCGCCGCCGCGGACTCAAGCGGCGTGCCGTCGAGCAGGAGTTGATCGCCCGAGGCAGCCAGGAGCAAACCGGCTTCGTCGTCCGGCCCAAGAGCAGCGCGCAATTCGCTCCATGCTGTCTCATACTGTTTCGCTGTTCGCGGATGGCCGAAGTCGTACATCCGCGCGAACTTGAGCAGAATGTTTAAGCTACGGACAAAGGCGCGGGCGGCCGCAGCCCGGCTGTTGTTGTGGATGGTCAGCATAGTTGGGAGGCGTGAAACCCGCCCTCCCAAGAAATATGCAGGCTGGCGCCAGATTCGGCAATGGTACTCGTGTCCTGTTTGGCACTGCCCGACAGTCCTATGTATCCGGTGAGGTAACCACCCTGCTAAACCCGTGGGAGCGACTGGCGCTTGAGCCAGGGTTCGAGCTGGCGAATATCAGACAATATCTTTCTCGCCCCAAGCTTCGTGAACGTTTCACGACGTGCCCGGCCGGCCTGCGTACCTCGAGGGAGCACACCAACAAATGGAATCTGCGCTGCCTGGGCCGCAAGCGCGTCGTCGATGTTGTCCCCCACGTACAGAGCCCTGGCTGCATCGCGCCCGCCGAGGATGGTTAGCAGGCCTTCGGGGGCCGGTTTGGGCCGCTTCACGTCTTCGACGGTAACGATGTGGCGAAAGAACTCGCGGATCCCTAGGCGGTCAAGTGTGTAATCGGTCTCCTTTCGAACGCGCCCCGTAAATAGCGCCAGCTCGGCCTTGTTCGCCAGACGACGCAGGCTCGCTCGCGGAAGCAGCCACTTCTCGCCGGTGACGTTTCCCTTGCCTTCTTCGCCCCAGTACAGCTCTACGAACTTTCGCTTCACTTCGTCATAGGGCGCTTTTCCGCCGAGCGAATGAACCCATGCCGTCGAAAGCGTCCAATCGTCGTTGAAGCCTGATCGGTTTTTCCACCGATGCAGCTCAGCCCTTGTGACGCGTTTGCCGGTGAAGAACCGCACAGTCTCGATCACCGTGCGATGGAACGAACCGCGCACGTCCACAAGAACACCGTCGATATCGAAAATAATGACTTCAGGCTGAATTTTCATTCAAGGAAGGTGACGATCATTCAGGAATGAGTATCGTCTGCGTCTCCAGAGGTTGTGCGCGATTCCGCGTCTCCCGCTTGCGTCGCTGATGCCAAAGTCTCTGCGTCGGACGATTCCGACGACCAGGCCTCTCCCGGTGTCGTGGAGGGCAATACCGGCTCGGCCGGTTGATCCGCCGCTGGAACTGCATGATTCGCGACAGTCGTCGGCACCGCCGCGGCTTCGCCGGCGCTCGGTTCTCGTAAAGCTTCGAGTCTCTTCGCAAGAATATCCGCAAGCAAATCGACGACCATCTTCGCTCCGCTGCCGTCGGGATCCTTCGTAGGGTTGTAGCCGGACACTTCGATCGCGGCGAGGTGCTTCTGCTTCACAAACACCTCAAGCGCCTCTCGCACTTCCTCAAGCCGCAATCCGCCGGTTCCTGGATAATTCGTGGATTGAAAATCCGCGATCACATCCACGTCGAAGTGCAGGACGCATTCATACCCCTTGCCGTGAACGCGCTCAACCGCCTCTCGCGCCGCCGCGGCTGGTCCCATCCGCTGGACGTCCACCGCAAGATACCGCCGAAGAGGTGAGTGCCGCAGCACTTCCTCTTCCGCGGGATCGACTCGATCGATGCCGAAAAGCGCCAGATCCGGTTCGCGAACCAGCGGCGGCTCGCTCCAGAACCGAACCATCTCGGCCGCTCCGCGCCCGATCACGTGCGAGATCACCATGCCATCGACGCAGCCCGAAGGCGTCGTCGCCGGCGTGTTTAAATCGGCGTCGCGATCCACGTAGATGAGGCTGACGTGACGGAAATACCGGCGAACGCCGGCAACGGTGGCAAGCACCACCGAGCAATCTCCGCTCACGATGAGTGGAAGAGCAGCGGACTTGACGGCATGTTCGACGCGCGGCTTCAGAGCCTCGAGCGCACCAAGCACGCCGCGAATGTTCCGGGCTCGCGGGCTTTCGTCATCCGGTGCGTAAACGTGAGGAGGATCATCACCGAGGTCGGTAACTTCGTAGCCGGCCGATTGCAGCCGCTCGGCCAAACCGGCGGCGCGCAACGCAGCGGGCGCGCCCTCATGCCCTGCCGACATTGCGGCCGCGCTCGTCGGCGCACCCAACAGGGCGATCTGATTTGGCTGGCGGACGATTTTGGCCGCCACTCACACGCTCCTTGCCGTTTCGTTGCGGGCCCTTCGGCGAAATCCGCTCAGTTCGCGGCGCGGCCCTGTCGTGCAGTCAGTTCCGGCGGAAGGGTAAAGCGCACATCCTCGCGAATCAAGTCCAGGTCGCGATGGTTCGTGAATCCCAACGCGGAGAGCCGCTGGCTCACCTGTTCAACCAGTATCTCCGGAGCGGACGCGCCCGCCGTCAGGCCCAGCGTCTCCACGCCCTCCAGCCATGTAGCATCGATATCGTTCGCGTCCTCGATCAGGCGCGCCGTCACGCCCGCGCGCTTCGCTACTTCCACGAGCCGGTTTGAATTCGAACTATTCGCCGAACCCACCACCAGAATCAACTGCACCTCGCGAGTCAGAGCCTCAACCGCTTCCTGCCGATTCTGTGTTGCGTAGCAGATGTCGTCCGACGCGGGACCCGCGATCGTCGGGAACCGCTGGCGCAAACGTGCCACGATCTCCTGCGTGTCGTAAAGCGACAGCGTCGTCTGAGTCAGGAAGGCGAGCCGCGACGGGTCGGGAACTTCTAACTGGTCTACTTCCTCGACGCTGCCCACCACGACTGTCTGGTCGGGTGCTTCGCCCGACGTTCCTACGATTTCCTGGTGATCCCGGTGGCCGATCAGGATCAGCGTCCTGCCTTCGCGCGCGAACTTGAGCGCCTCGAGGTGAACTTTTGTTACGAGCGGGCACGTCGCGTCGATCACTCGCAACCGCCGCTCTTTCGCTTCGGTGCGAACCCGCGGCGGCACGCCGTGCGCGCTGAAAACCAGCACCGCGCCCACCGGCACTTCTCCGATTGTTTCCACGAAAATGGCGCCGCGCCTGCGCAACTGATCGACGACGTAACGATTGTGCACGATCTCGTGGTGCACATAAACCGGCCGCCCATACGCCTCAAGCGCCAGCTCGACGATATCCACGGCGCGGACAACGCCCGCGCAAAATCCTCGCGGACGCACCCGCACAAGCGTCTTGGCCCCGTTCTTAACGCCCTGAATGTTCGTCAGTGTCAATTTCTTATTCTCCACGGTGAAGCATTATCTTACCTGAACCGGCCGGTCCCCCGCTACACCGTTCGTGCTGCCGCTCTATTTCCGTGTGCTTCGCAGCGTAACATTCGGTACTTTCCGTCAGGCTCGTCGCGAGTGCGCGCGTACGCGAAAACGCCAACAGAAAAGGCCCGCCATCATCCCGTTTAGGGAGTTGGACGCAAGAAATCAGCCGCCCGGAATGCCGCCCCACGAAACGTGCGGGATTTTTATGGGCAACGCCTGGCGCTTTTCGTGTATCCTATTGCCTGGGTGCATCCTCCGCACCCATTCCGCTGCGCCAGCGGCACCCTCAACGAAAGAGGGCGACTTGGAGACAGTGCTCGTGTTGTCGTGGCACTGACCCAGCCTTTCACCCCATGTGAGATTCTAGCTGTTTCTCGCCCGGGGTCTGTCTCACGGCGGAGGCAAACGCTGCTCCGCACGCGAAAGAGGAGGATCCATGAAGTCCGTTCTCACGATTTGCGCCGTGGTCTTGCTGGCGCTCGCTTTGACCCCGGCGGTTCACGCTCAATCGACTGAGCTCGTACCAGGCACGCAGGTGCGCCTCAGCTTGCTCAACGGATTGAGCACCAGCGTCGCTCACGATGGCGACCCGTTTACGGCCGTTGTCGCTGAACCGGTTTTCTCGGGCAGCCAGATGATTCTGCCTGCGGGAGCCAAGATCCATGGCACGGTGTCGAGCATCAACCGTCCCAAAATGTTCTCCATGTTTCGCGGCGGAGCGTCGATGAATCTGATGTTCAACTCGATCGAAGTCGAGAGCCGCATTTTCCCCGCGAAAATGAGCATCCTTTCGATCTACAGCGGCGGAACGGACATGGGGAAGCAGCGAAAGGATCTCCGAACCGTCGAGGGTGAGGTCGTCCAGCAGCGCCAGGGCGTGAAGGGTGACGTCGAAGACGTGGCCATCGGGACCGCGGGCGGTTCAACCGTCGGCCTGATATTCAGCCATGTCCTTCGGGGCACGGTCTTCGGCCTTGTCGGTGGCGGCGCTTACGTCGCGGCCAAAAAGGGCAAGGATGTCGAGCTGCCGGCGCAGACGGGGATGGTCGTGCGCATGGATTCAACCCTTTCGCTTCCGGCGTCGCTACTGCACAACGCGGCATACACCTCGGGAAACTGAAGCCCGAAGGCAAGCTCCGTCAGCGCTCGCCTTCGCGGTCGGCCGAATCGGCGCCGTGGAGGCAGCGCGGCGCTCAGCAGCTTGAGGTTTGTGCGATTTGCAGCAATCAGCTCCTTCCATCGGTTTCTTGTTGCAGGCACGAGGATCGCCCAGCGTACGCGTAGCCAATGCGGCTCGTCACAAGTTTCGGAATGCAGCGGATGCGCCTCAAACACCCAACGAGAACGTGCCTGATGGAATGGTGTGAGAAAACGAGACAGTGGATGGCTTTAGTCACCGGCCTTGGCAACGGCCTGCTTGCCGGTGCGTTTTAGAAACCGGTAGAGACTTGTGCGGCCGATGTTGAGCATCTGCGAGGCACGCACGCGATTGCCGTTGCACATCTCGAGCACGCGTTCGATGTGCATCCGGCGCACTTCGTCGAGAGGCAGCGGACGCCAGTTCTCTTCCGATGTCGCCACGCGGCCGTGCGGTTTCTGCAGGTGTTCGGGGAGATCTCCCACGTCAATGAACTCCGCGCTGGCAGTGATGGCGGCGCTCGAAATCACGTTTTCGAGTTCCCGAACGTTCCCCGGCCAATCGTGCTGAAGGAGCGTGATCTGGGCGCGGCGTGTAAGTCCCTGTAGCGGTTTCCCATAAGCGTCGCTGTACTTCTTCAAGAAGTGCTGGATGAGGATCGGGATGTCCTCCGGCCGTTCCGTCAGGCCGGGCACCCGTATTTCGATGCTGCTGAGACGATAAAATAGATCCTCTCGGAAGCGCCCTGCGAGGACTTCCGCGCGAAGATCGCGGTTCGTCGCTGCGATCAGGCGTATGTCGATTTTCTTTACCTCTGGCGAGCCGACTCGCTGGATTTCACGGTTCTGGATCACGCGCAACAGCTCGGCTTGCATGGCGAGAGACGTCTCGCCCACCTCATCCAGGAAAACGGTGCCGCCGTTGGCGTATTCGAATAGTCCGGCCCGCGTTTCGGTGGCGCCCGTGAACGATCCTCGCATGTGGCCAAAAAGCTGGCTTTCGAGCAGCGTGTCAACCATCGCCGAGCAGTTGCACACCACAAACCGTTGCCTCGCCACCGGGCTGAGTTCGTGGACGGCTCGCGCCACCAACTCCTTGCCCGAGCCCGTGGGGCCCGTGATCAACACGTTGGTGTAGTGTCGCGCGACTTTCTTGGCCAGATCGAACACGTCCAGCATGGCCGGACTTTTCCCCACGATGCCCTGGAATTGCGAGTTCTCGAAGAGTCTCTCTTCCAGGTCGCGGATTTCCGTGCGTCGCGAGAAAAGCTCGGCCAGCTCGTCCAGGGCCTTCTCGAGCCGCGGAAAATCGAGCGGCTTGCAGAGATAGTCGTAGGCGCCGTGTTTGATCGCTTCGATTGCGGAATCCACGGAGTAGTAGCCGGTCATCAAAATCACGTACACGCCGGGATCGTATTGCAATGCCCTCTCGAGAAATGCCAGTCCATCCATGCCTGGCATTTTGAAGTCGGCCAGGACAACCCGGCAGCCTCCGAGGCGAATCTTATGGAGTGCCTCTTCGGGCTTAGTCGTGCCGACCGACGAAAATCCGGCCTTTTCCAGGCGCTCGGTGGCGATTTCCACCTGATCGGGCTCGTCATCCAGCACGCAGACAGACAGGTTCTTTCGCCCCGTGCCGGCAATAGGCTTTTCAACGAGGGCTTTCATTTGCAGATCGTTAGGCACGGCGTGTGCCAGATCGTGCACACGTCCTCCGCCAAACGGTCGGTGCGTCACCAAACTGGACTTGGGCCGTTTTGTCCGGCAAGACCCTTAAATCCTAACGGTTACTTGTGCAGGCGGGCTTTGGTGCGACGTAACACGCGTAACTGCAGCAGAGAATTTCATTCTCAGGGTACTGCGCGGCGTTCCAAACCGGAACCCCAATTTCAAAGAGGAACCTTATGACTGTCTGGCGACACCACAAAAAAACGCCGACCGTGGTGGGGCTATGTGGACTGCCAACCGTCAGAGCAGGCACAAACTCTCGCGACTTTCTGTGTCTTTCCGGACAGTCCCCCAGCGGTGAATATAGTACTGTTGGATGGGGAAAGCCGGGAGAGTGAACCGTGGACATCCTCCTTCAACAAGAAGTCGCAGAGGCTGGGCTTCGCCTTCGAAGAGCAATCTCACGTGTCGTGAACGAGACACCGGAGTGTTTCACGCGCAAGAATGGCAAGTGGTGTGTCGAATTTAGAAATCCGACAAGCGGCGAGAGCATCAGCGTCACCTATTCAGGCCCGACAATACCGGCGAACCCCGCGCGCCAGAACTGATGAGTGCCTGTTGTTTTATTGGTTCGAAGTGAGAGCGCTGCCCTCCTTCTTGCCGAGAAACCTGCGTTAGACGGCTGGGCAAGGAGAGCTGCAACATGGAAAAACAAAAAGATTTAGTTGGGTTGCCCTCGATTAAGCGTGGCGATTATGTTAAGTCTAAACAGGGCCGAGCCCAGCCCATAGGCGTCGTCTGGGATATTCACCCCAAGAACATTGCGTCAGTTGAGGTCTACTTCCCCGTGTATGGCCAAACACGGTTGCCTAGGGAGTATGAGCCAGGAGAACTTGTAGTCGTGCCAGCGAACGAAGTTTCGCCAGATCTTGTCAAATTCAAAGACACTATGAAACGTTAGGCTGCTTGCGAGTCAAAAGTGACGGGGAGAACATGAAAAATCAACAAGCAACACATAATCATAAGAGGGCGGGCGCAGTTGTGTTGCTGGAATCAACGGCGGAGTTGGCCAAAGTTCTGGTACCAACGAGTGGCGACGAGTTCTGGGTCAAGCTGACAGACCTGACTCTGTTGGTCGACGGTGTGGTTGAGAAAAGCGAGCCAGCCAGGAAGAAAAGGTCCGGAACAAACCGCCCGAATGCCTCACCGAACAGCCAATACCGCGTAGTACGGGTCGCATAGTCCACCGGGCCGGAAGTCCCGCCAGCAGACGTGAAAAGGAAAGACAACGTGAGTACTCCCTATGCGGTCTCCGGGAGACGGTCTGGTGGCCATCGGTGGATACTGGTTTTTCTGAGCGTTGTGTGTCTCCTGTCGTCGAGAACTGTGGCTGGCCAAACTCGGCCAAGCGCTCACCCACCCGATGCCCTGCATCAACTGAATGATTCCATCGAGGACCTGGTTCAACGCGTCTCCCCAAGTGTCGTTCAAATCCTGGTAACGGGATATGGCACCAACCAGGACATTGATCGCGGCCAGACCAGCGCGGTTATCGGGAGACGGCGAGCCATCGGCTCGGGAGTGATCGTGGATCCCGAGGGCTACATCGTGACCAATGCGCACGTCGTAAACGGGGCGCAGAACATCGAGGTGATCGTGCCGCCCAGACTCGCGTCCGCTGCGACTCTCGATGCGGATCAGAGCACTCAGGGGAAGAGCTACCAAGCCCTCATTGTTGGGGTCGCGCCAGAGATTGATCTCGGTGTAATCAAGATTGAGGCGCACGACTTGCCGGCCCTATCCGTCCGCGGCCCCATCGCGCCAGCCAGACAGGGTGAACTCGTCTTTGCTTTCGGAAGCCCCGAGGGCTTGCGTAACACGGTGACAATGGGCGTGGTGAGCGCGGTTGCGCGGCAGCCCGATCCTGATAGTCCGCTCGTCTACGTTCAAACAGACACGCCGATAAATCCTGGCAACAGTGGCGGTCCGCTCGTGGACGCGGATGGCGAGCTCATCGGAATTAACACATTCATTTTCTCCACATCCGGCGGCAATCAAGGCTTAGGCTTCGCTATTCCTGCCGGGATCGTGGCTTCCGCCTATCCACAGTTGTTGAAGTATGGCCACATCCACCAACCCTCGATAGGAGCCCTCGTTCAAACCATCACCCCAGAGTTGGCGGCCGGACTCCACTTGGAAAGAGATTTTGGAGTCGTCGTATCCGACATTCTGCCGGGTAGTCCTGCGGATACGGCAGGTTTGAGAGTTCAGGACATCATCCTCAGCGTGGACGGCTCTCCCACAGGAAGCCTCCCTCTGTTTGCCCATAGCCTCAATCTCCACAAGGGTGGCGAACATGCGAAGGTCGAAGTCCTGCGGGGTTCGGACCGGGTGCAGTTGGACATTCCTCTCGAGGAGCGGCCGCACAAGGAGGACAGCCTCGCGGATATTGCTGACCCGGTGAACAATCTTGTCAGGCCACTGAACATTATTGGCGTCGAGCTCACTCTCGATCTGGCCCGGTCGTTGCCGGACCTGCGCATTCCCACAGGCGTCATCGTGGCGGCCAGAACTTCGGGGTCGCGGACTGAGGAGATTCCTCTGCAAACTGGAGACGTGATCCACGCCTTCAACGGAATAACCATTACGACTTTGGACGGATTGCGGGAAGCCTTGGCAAAGCAGAAGTCGGGTGAGGCCGTCGCTCTTCAGATCGAGCGCTACGGGCAGATCTTCTACGTCTCGTTTTCACGCTAGTTGTGGTAACTGGATAAGTGCCATGACTTCAAGCCGACCCATTACCCGCCTTCACGCTACCTTGCTTTCTGACCCTTCGGACGCAGATGCTTCTTGCTTGAACGGTATGCGCGGGTGCAATCGCGCCAAACGAACCACCGTCCGCCCGTTGGCATCCGCGACCACACCAGCCGCGCGGTACGGCACTGGGAAAGTCGGGATATTAACGAACGGCTGCAGCAAGCGTATGAAAACCACGGAGCCTTCGCGCAAGACCGGGCGCAAGGTGATCTCCCTTTTCTCGTCACCCGACCAGTGCAGCACCGTATTTTCTACGAAGAAATTCTCCGACGCATCCCAACCGGACACTTCTACCCGATAGCTGTCTGTCTTCTCGACCTCGTGCTCCGATTGGAAATTCATTGTCCGCCTCCCCTGAGAAGGAGTGCAGCAGCGGTGCCAAACGAAGTCTCCCTCCTAAGGTTCAGGCATAAGGACTTGGCCGAATTCGTCGCGCGATCCGCGAAGCGGAACTGTTCCTTCGGCAAATCTCTGTGCGCCTTTGAACCACCTCGCGCGCCTCGCCGCCTTTCGCCGTGCTGGACCCTGTGCTAGACTCCGCGAAGCGGTCGTCTCGCAGGAATTTGCGTTCCGAAGACTGCCGGTAGGTGGAACTTCGGGCTCTGTGCAACGATTCCCCGCAAACCCCGCCAGGCCCGGAAGGGAGCAACGGTAGCGGGTCAGTCTCGTGTGCCGCGGAATACCCGAAGTTCCTCTCATCGCAAGGGACGCTGACGAGTGACGCGACGACAGAAAGAATTCCTCGAATGAGCTACAAAGTCATCGCGCGAAAATACCGGCCGCAGACGTTCGCGGAAATCGTGGGCCAGCAGCACGTGACCCGAACGCTCGCAAACGCGATCGAATCCAACCGCGTGGCGCACGCCTACATTTTCTCGGGCGTTCGCGGGGTGGGGAAAACGACGGCCGCGCGCATTCTCGCGAAAGCGCTCAACTGTGCGAAGGGTCCGACCGCCGAGCCGGACAACACCTGCGATTCCTGTCGTGAAATTTCTGCCGGCACTTCGCTCGATGTTCTCGAAATCGACGCAGCTTCGAACCGCGGCATCGACCAGATCCGCGAGCTGCGCGAGATGGTGCGCTACGCGCCCGCCTCGAGCCGTTACAAGGTTGTCATCCTCGACGAGGCCCACCAGCTCACCGATGAAGCCTCGAATGCCCTCTTGAAGACGCTCGAAGAGCCGCCCGAGCGCGTCGTTTTCATCCTCGCCACCACGCGCGCCGAGGATTTGGTCGAGACCATCAAGTCGCGCGCTCAGCTTTTTCAGTTCCGCTCGCTCACCTTTCAGGAAATTGCCGGGGAGATCGAGCGGATCGCCAAGGCCGAAAACCTCAAGATCGATTCCGGCGCGGTCGCCGTGCTGGCTCGCGCGGCCGAAGGCAGCATGCGCGACGGTCTCTCTCTGCTCGAGCAGGCAATCGCTTATGCGGGCGATGCGATCGCGGACGCGCAGGTGCGCGAACTGCTCGGCGTCGTCGCCGAAAGCGTGCTCGACGAGATCGTCGAGGCGATCGCGGCGCAGTCGGCCGAGCGCGCGCTCGCTCTCGTGCATCGCCTCATCGGCGACGGACAGAACTTGCAGCACTTCTGCCGCGAGGCGATCCGTCACTTTCGAAACCTGCTCGTCGCGCGGGTCTGCGGCGCGGATTCGGATCTCGTCGCTGCGCCCGCGGACGAACGGCCGCGCCTCGCCGCACAGGCGGCGCAATTCGGCGAAGAGGATCTCACGCGGTTTTTCAATATCTTGCTCGCCACCGATGACGACCTGCGGCGCAAACCCGACCCGCGCCTGCATCTCGAACTCGGCTTGCTGAGGCTCATCAACGCTCAGCGGCTCGCGCCGATCGAGGAGGCTCTCGCTGAACTCCGCGGCGAAGCTCGCCCGAAGCCTGCCCGGCCGGCCGCGGGGGTTCCGCCGCGTGCGACGCCCGTGGCACAAACGGTATCGGTTTCTTCCTCGAGCGCGGCGGCCGCGCGCATGGCGCCTGCCGCCGAATCGCCGGCGCCGGCCACACCACCTCCTGCACCCGTTGCGCCAACCACGCGCCTGGCTTCTCCCGTTCCGGCTTCCCCGCCCCGAATCGTGGCGCGCGCCGCGGAGGAATCGAGCGGATTGGCCTCCGCGCAGGTGGACGCCATCAAAGCCGCGCTTCAAGGGCAAAAATTCTTGTGGTCCATGGTGGAGCACGCCACGCGCTGGGAAATCGATGGCGGCGAGTTGCGGCTTTTTTTCCCGACGGAGAGCCGCGCTCTCGCCGAAATGTTGCAGGCGCGCGACCCGATGGAACGTTTGCGCACAGTCTTAAATCAAGTCGTCGGCCAGCCTCTGCGCGTCTGTGTTAAAATGGATTCCGCTCGAGCAGGCGCGGGCCGCGGTTCGGAGCTTCGCGCGCGGTTCGAGGAAGATCCGATCGTTCGCGCAATGCTCGATAAGTTCGGCGGCCAGATTTCGAAAGTGAAGCGCCCGGGCGAGGAATGAAGCATGGAAGTTAAAGCGCTGCAGCAAATGCTCTCGCAGTTCCGGCAGGTGCAGGAGAAGCTCGAGAAGCAGATTCACGAGATCTCCGTGGAGGCATCGGCCGGCGGCGGGATGGTTTCCGTGAAGATGAACGGCCAGAAGCAGCTAACCGAAGTGCGCATCGAGCCGGACGTCTTCAAGAGCAAGGACCAGGAGATGCTGCAGGAACTGATCCTCTCCGCGGTCAACGAGGCCACGCGGCGCGTGGATGAAGAGCTTTCCAAGCAGGTGAAGGATCTCACCGGCGGCATGTCCGGGATCGCGGGCCTGAAAATCCCCGGCCTTTTCTAAGCTCTCCCCTTTAAAACTTGGCTCGAAAGAAAAAGAGGCGGAACCTTTCGGCGCCGCCTCTCTTCGACTTTCATTCTCAATCGCCGGTCGCTTATCGCGGCGGCGGTCCCGGCATCGCACTTCCCGGCTGCCG
The DNA here is from genome assembly GCA_049523255.1 of Candidatus Acidiferrales bacterium. Classification (GTDB taxonomy): domain Bacteria; phylum Acidobacteriota; class Terriglobia; order Acidiferrales; family UBA7541; genus Palsa-295. The sequence goes on from JBEKNB010000014.1 coordinate 42,377, forward strand.
GTGGAACAATCCGATGTAGACAGCGCCGGTCAAGACGTGACCGTCCGCTGCCTTCAGGATGTCGTCGCGGCTGGCGCCCGCCGGCAAGTCCAGCTTCGTGTCGAGCGCATACAGCTCGAGTGTGTAGTGGTGGGGCGGCCCTGCAGGTGCGCATGGCCCCATGTAGCCGGGGCGTCCCATAATGTTGTTGCCCTGAACGCCGACCGTCGCCGGGGCATCAGGCTTCACGCCCTCGGGCAGCCCGGTCGAGTCACCGGGGATGTTGAAGACGATCCAGTGCGTAATGTCGTCGAGCGACTTCCGCGCATGTGCATCGGGATCGTGCAAGAGCAATACGAAACTCTGCGTGCCCGCTGGCGGATTCGCCCACTGCACCGGCGGAGACGTCATATTGGCGAATCCCCCGGGTCCCGCGCAGCTGTACTTGTCCGGGACCACGCCGCCGTCGGTCCACCCCGACGACGTGATCTGCAATGGCGGTCCCGGCGGCGGTCCGCCACCAGGTCCACCCGGTCCACCTCCCGGACGTCCGCCCGGAGGTCCGCCGCCTGGAGGCGGTCCTTGTTGTGCGGCCGCCGGAAGAATGCTGGCGGCGAGCAAGAATGCTAACGTGACGACCGATCGCAAGCTTGTGATTCGCATTCCGTCTTTCCTCCCATTTCCCCCTGTGGGGGTTCCCAAACCCTGCATAGAAAACTCGGCCCGAAGGCGCCTGATTGTAGCTTGCGCCGAGCGGCGGACGCAATGAGCCCCGCCGCTAACTCAGACGGCGCGCCGCGACGTTGCGTTTCATGTCTGGCCCCGTTTCACGTCTGGCGAAGATAGACGCAACTCTGCAATAATCGCATTGGAGATCACAATACATGCCTGATTTTGCGCCGTCCGTGGCGCGATTGATCGACGAACTGAAGCGCCTGCCCGGCATCGGGCAGAAAACGGCGCAGCGGCTCGCGTTCCACCTGCTGCGCGCGGACCGCGGAGAAGCGCTCGCGCTTTCCGACGCGATTCGCGAGGCCAAGGAAAAAGTCCGCGAATGCTCCATCTGCAACAACATCACGGACGCCGATCCCTGCCTCTTCTGCACCAGTTCGACGCGCAACCGCTCGCTGATCTGCGTGGTCGAAGAGGCGACGAACATTCAGGCGGTCGAAAAAACGCGGCAGTTCAGCGGACTCTACCACGTTCTCGGCGGCTCGCTTTCGCCGCTGCACGGCATCGGGCCGGATCAGCTCAAAATCAAAAGCCTGATCGAGCGGCTCAAGGGCGGCACGGTCGAAGAGATCATCATCGCGACGAATCCGACCGCCGAAGGCGAGGCGACCGCCGTCTATCTTTCGCGGCTGATCAAGCCGCTCGGCGTCCGCGTGACGCGCATCGCGATGGGCATTCCCGTCGGCTCCGATCTCGAATACGCCGACGAAGTCACGATGATGAAGGCCATGGAAGGCCGTCGCGACATCTGACTTCTACGGCTCCGGCGGCGCGTCCGCCGAATACCCGTTCGGATAAAAATGGTTCGCGGTGATGTACGGCAGGAAGCGCGCGCCGAACCAGATCGTGTTGTTCTTCTCGACTTCCACTTTCGGCAGGCTCCAATTCAGTTGCGGCTCCGGATAGTAGGTGAACTTCTTCGTGTCCGGGTCAAATCTAACGAGCGAGCTTTGCGGCTGGTCGGAAATCCATATCTTGTCCGTCTTGTCAGGCCAGACATCGTACGGATTGGCGCCCTGCGTCGGCATTTTAATTTCCGTCATTTTTCCGGTTGCGGGATCGAGCCTCCCGACGATTCCGGTGGTGTACTCCGAGAACCAGACGATGCCCTTCGAGTCCACTCCGAGGCGGCGAATCTGCCCCCATGACGATGGCGCGTAATACTCGGTGTACTCCTCGGTCTTGGGATTGAATTCCGTGACCTGGCCCTTGCTGTATCCGGCGCCCCAGACGGTCCCGTCCGCCGGGCTGATCGCCAGGCCGTAGATCAAGTTATCGGGCGTCGGCGTCTGCCACTGATGCACGACTCCGGTTTTTGCAACCAGCTCGCCGACGCCGCCCGGCCCCTTCACCATGCCGAACCAGATGTTGTCATCCTTGTCCGTCGCGACCTGCAACATGCCGCCACGGCGCGGCGTGTAGTGACGAATCTGTTTCCCCGTCTCCGGATCGAGTTCGCCCAATTGCCCGCCGGTAATTTCCGCCCAAAAGACGTGGCCCTTGCTGTTCACCGTGATGCCGTGCAGGAAAACGTAGGTGTCGGGTCCCTTCAGCGGATAGACCTTGAACCGCTTGTTCGGATCGAGCTGCGTCGGGTCGAGATGAACCATCGCGTTCGCGGTGGGATTCGCGTACCAGACGCCGTCCGGCACGATGAACGGATCGTGCAGCAGTTGCGGCAGCGCCCGCCCAGCCCCAATCGGTCCGGCCGCCGACGGCTCCTGCGCGGTGACGCCGTCGATTTCGTTCGCGCCGATCACGTCGCCTCGAAACGGCGGACGCGGGAAATTGTCCGGAATGTCGTAGGAAACGTAGATCGCTTTCGCGAGCGCCTCTTCGTCGAGGATCGGCGGATCGACCTTGAGCCTCTTGTCCGGCGTTCCGGGACCGAAATTCGTCGCGAGATATTCGGCGATCTGATCTTTCTGCGCGCCGGTGAGATAGGTGTGGCCTAGATTCGTGCCGAACGGATTGTCCGTGGGGCCGGTTTCCGTCATGCGCGCGATGCCGATGCGAAAGCCTTCCTTCGTTCGGTGCATCGTCCCAAACTCGGGGCCGTGGCAGCCGGTGCAGTTCGCTTTCAGCAGATCGCGGCCAGGTCCGGGAGGATACAGCTCGTCCATGGTGTTGACCCAGACGGTATTCGCGGCGGCGCCAGGCCCGCCGGCGGCCGCGTTCATTCCCTCGGTGGACGCGCCCTGCGTGGAGGCCGTGTGTGCCGCCAGATTCTTCACAGCGATATCGACGGTTTTGTCTTCGCCAGGTGCCAGATCGACGCGCAACGTCGGCGACGTGTAACCCTTCTCCAACACGATCACGTCGTACGATCCCGGCAAGGCCTGCGGCACGGTGTAGTGGCCCTTCACCGTGAACACCGTGTACCAGAGCTTGTACGTGAGGTTGTGCACGGTCACGCGGAAGCCGACGACGTCGCCTTGATCGGCGGTCACAGTGCCGGTGAGCGTTCCGCGCGTCACGGAGTTCTGCGCCTTCGTCGAAGGACTCAGCAAGATGAGCGCAGCGATTCCCATGGCCGCCAGCGAAATCATCGCCGGCAAAAAAAGGCGCGCACTCGCGCGACCGCGTGTTTTCCTCATTTCGAATTCCCCCTTCGATGCGACCGGATGGAGTCACCCAAAACCGGGGGAATTGTATGCCGAAATTCAAGGCTTGGGTAGGTTCTCGATGCGGAATTGGCGAGATGCAGCTTACACCGCAGGCGTGTCGATTAGAAATTCTCTTGTGCCGCGTTTTCAGGAAGTTAGGGCGATTTCTAATCGCCGGAGTGTCGATTAGATTAAGGCGGGGGTGAGGGACGGGGGGCGAGAAGTTCCACGAACGAGAGAGGTCCCTCGACTCACATTGTTCGCTCGGGACGACGACCCTAGCCGGGTCGTCGATTAGAACAGGGCCTGAAACGAGCGCGTCCTGGCTAAAGGCCCCCTTTTTCATTGACGGGTAAGAGGCACCACGATCGTTTGTTTTGAAGAAGTTACAGCGAATTCTACTCGGCAGCCAGTGACGGGTAGAAGGCAGCGAATCGAAGCGAGAAGAGAGGTCCCGCGACTCATTCGCCACGGCGAATTCGCTCCCTTCCTTCGTCAGGGCAGACAGACGGAGCCCAAGTGAGCGACGCGCGGAGGTGGATCGCGGCCACCCCCGGTTGCCGAGGCCGTTTGTCTTTGTCGATGATGTTTTCTCGTTGCGCATCGCTGCTTCGACGCTAGCACACGTTGGCGCTATACGAACTGTACCGGGGTACAGAAAAAGTTCAGGCGGAAAAGCGCGGGTGTCGCGGAGATCCCAGCCGCAAGCTAAACAAAGCCGCAGGGGCGCGGAGGCCACAACAGAAAACTCGGCGAGAAATCCGCCGAAAGGTAGGGGCACGAATACGGCGTCGTTACGTCGCGGCTCCCGAGCCAGCTCGGGACAGGTTCCGCCACGACCTCCAAACCATCAGAGAAGAAGAACGCCCGCCTTCCCGATACAAAGCATCGGGGTACGATTTTGGGTCCCGGCTCGCCGGCACCATCGGACTCCTGAAACCGGAGGCCAAAACAACGCGCCACGACTTTGGTCTCTTCGACCATACATCCACCTTACAGACGGGAGAGCGCGTGTCACGTACGAAAGCCTGCGGAGTTTTGGGGAAGAGGGATTCACCGTCTGCTGCGCAAAGGATGGGCCATCGGCTAGGTGAGTTCGCCTTTGCCGATTTTTGCAACGAGGCGCTGGATGCGGTACGGAACACCGATAGCGTCGCGAACTTCGGGATTCGTTTCGGCGGATTGAATTAATTTGGCGACTTGGGAATCGCTTAGGCGCGGTACCTTTTCGAGCAGACCGATTGTGTGTTTGGAGGCTTTCCAGCTTCCCGATGTCGCCATGCGTTCGACGAGGGCATCTGCCATCCGCTGCGCGGTGAGAGCATGCCCGATGAGTATGTCCGCGAGTTGCTCTGCCACGGCGGATGCGAGCAGCCCTTTTGCTTGGAAACCTTGATACTTTCCTAAGAACCCGTGTGGGATAGCGTCTTTGCAGAGCGGCACGACGAGTTTCCCGCGCCCAAATGCGAATCCAACCTCCTGGTCGCACCACCGGCTCTCGTAGAAATCGGAAGTAATGATCGCTGATAGGGCGTCCATAGTGCGCAGGGCACGTTCGATTTCCGCCTCCCACTGCTTGGTTGGCTCGATGTCATCATGCGCGACGAAAGCAGCGATCTGGTATGGCGCGAGAGCCTGCTTGAGCCGATGGGCGCTGTCCTTGTTTGCGGATGTATGGCTAATGAAAAGACGAAAGAATCCGGGCTGCCAAAACGATGGGGCCTCTTCTGCCTCCTCTTCCTCCCCTTCTTCCGGGCGCGGCTCTACTGGTCGAGACTCCCCCGCGAGTATTGGACTGATGACGACCTCGGTGATTACTTTGCCCACTTCCGCCCGAATCAGCTGTGCGACGCGGCTCCGAATCCGCTCTTCCAATCGCTCGCGCTCGTTGTCGATGGCCGCGTAGGTCGGGATAGGAACCTCGAGCATGAGAGTATAGTGATCGATTGTTTGATCCCAGTCGTCGTGAGAACCTGTTTGAATAAGGCTGGCGGAGGATTCGTCCAGGACCTTTGCCTCGGGTTCCGCGCTCTGTAATCGCGCGATTTTGGCCGCTGTTGCAGCCAGGGCTTTGGCTCTATCCTCAAAGGCCGCCATTTTCTGCCCTCAGATCATCCCAGTCCATAGGAGTCGCTAGACCGCTTCCAATTGTCCTTTGTATCACGTCAGTGCCAATCGTCGCGCACCGAAGGGGCTGCGAACTGGCATAAGCCACTCCGCAGTCTGCGAGGTTGCGGAGGCTTCGGGCAAGAAGCAACGTCGCCGTGGAACCACGGGAGCTGAATGAGAAGGCGGCGAGCCGAAAAGTGCGGCCCAGCAAAATTCCCACGCTCGCGTTCCGCGAGGATGGGGCACGCGCCGAAGAGAGGTCCTTCGGCTCGCGCTGCTCGCTCAGGATGACGATCCTAGTCGGATCGTCACCGCAAAACCGCCGGCAAGGATGCCGGCGCTACACAAACCGGTCCCGCGCGGGATGATCGAGGTGGACGGGCAACACCAGGTCGGGACAGGCGCCGTGCCCCTACGAAAAAATTGGAACCCAGAGCTTATCGACTGAGATGACGGGAGGACCGCACGGGGGCCGCGGGGAAATGGGAAGTACTCGTCTTCTTGCTGACGTAACGAGACCTCAAAATCATCACAATGGTTGTGACGGCGGCTGTAAAGAGCAAAGCATAAATCTCCGCATCCAGTATGGTGCAGGAAGTATTAGGACTGGCGATCACATTCAGAATCACCCAGCAGCTAACTTTGAGTGAACAGACGAAGACTATGGCGCCTATAGCCCAACTCTTCAGCGTCTTGTTCATCTGATTCTCCTCGCCGCCCTTTCGGCTCGTCTCCTCCAGCGGCGTCTGCTGCGGAGGGACGCGACACTTTTATCCGTCCGGCGAACCGTCAGCGGTATATTCGATTCGGTCTTCGTTCGGACGAATAGAGCGAAAGGGCCAAATCGGCAGGCCTGGACTGGTTCTGAAGTACCGGGACTCGCAGTCCGGCAGCAACCGGAGGAATCCCGCGCGGGATGATCGAGGCGGATGGGCCACATCGCGCCAAGGAATTGCGCCGGGCACGGCGTGCACGCGGAACCGGCGACAGAAAGCTCGGCGAGAAATCCGCCGAAAGGCAGGGGCACGAATACGGCGTCCTTACGTCGCGGCTAAAGCCGCGACCTACAAACCAGCAGCGGGAGATCCTGGCCGGATCGTCAGTTGCCCTTTACCCTTTCGTACAGGTACGCCAGTTCGGTCGATGATGAAAGAGCACAGTGCTACCCTTTGAGGCTGCTCTCGGAGGAAGGCCGTGGCCGAATCTTTGCCGTCGAACGATCCCGGAACACAGAAGCGACGCAGCACGCGCATCGTCCAAGCCGTGCCGATCACGGTGACGGGTGTGGACGCGCTGGGCCAAGCGTTCAAAGAGCGCACCACGACGGTGATGGTGAATTGCCACGGCTGCAAGTACCAGTCGAAGCATTACGTTCCGAAGAATTCGATGGTGACGCTGGAGATCCCGCGGCCCGAAGCGGGCGCGCCGCTGCGCACGGCGACCGGGCGCGTGATCTGGGTCCAGCGGCCGCGGGCGGTCCGCGAGCTTTTCCAGATCGGCGTCGAATTCGAAATCGCCGGGAACGTCTGGGGCATCGCGTTTCCTCCTGAGGATTGGTTCCCGTGCCCCGGGGAAGAAGCAGCGGCGCCTCCCGCGCCGGGAGCGCCAGCGGTGGCTCCGACAGTGGCGCACGCACACGCGGTTGAGCCGGTAGCCGCACCTCCGGCGCCAGCCGCGCCAGAACCCAGCGCGGATACATCCGCACAAATGTTCGCACCAGAACCGGCTGCTCCCGCGTCCGGCAGCGCGGCCGCTCCTGCCGCTCCCGTTGCGCCGCCGGCAGCGCCCGCGCACGAAACCAAGATTCACCTCGTGCCGGAGCTCACGCCGTCACCCGAAATGCAGCTCGCGGCCGCGCGGCAGATGGCAAGGATGGCCGCGGAGGTGAAGGACACGCTCGGCAGATCGCTGCGAAGAGAAGCGCAGACGGCGATCAACGACGAAATGACCGTCGTGCGCCAGCAACTGGACGCGCAACTGCACGAAGCCGTCGAGAGAGCCATCAAGGTCTCGATGGAGCGCGTGTCCGAATCGAGCGTGCGGAAGGTGGTCCAACAGGCGGCCGAACGCACGGCGGCGATCGTCGAAGAGGCGCGCAAGGCGGGCGAAGCAAGCGTCGAGCAGTTGGACGCGAAAATCCGGCAGGCCGTGGAACAGGCCGTGACGCATGCGGCCGAAAGCGCGGCGCAACAGGCCGCGGCGCAGGCGGCCACGCAAAACCTGAGACAGACGGTCGAAGAGGCGGTCGAGCGCGTGCTGACGGAGCGGGAAGCCACGTCGCCATCGCTGCAAATTCTTTCGAACCCCGAGGCCGCGCAGCAGCAGGTCGATCAATGGAAGAGGAATCTCGAGGAAGCGGCGCAGAACGTCCGCAACGAATCGATCGCGCAGGCGCAGGCCGATGGGACGTCGGCGAGGCTACAGTGGAACCAGGAAATCGACAGCGCGCTTGCGAACGCATCGCAGAGACTCGGCGAAAGGGTGAACGAGGTTCTGCAGGAGAGGCTGGCCGGAGCCGCCGAGGACGTCTCCGCACGCGCGGCGGGACTGCGCGCTTCGCTGGATGAAGCGGCGGCAGGGGCGCAGTTCACGATCGACCAGATGCGCCAGCGCGTCGACGAGATCATCTCCGCACGCGTGGGCGAAATGGAGCGCCGAGCCGATCAGGTGATCGCCGAGCGCACGCAACACCTCGAGCCCGTGCTCCAAAATGCCGCGCAGAAGATGATCGAGCATTTTTCCGGCGAGCTGGACCAGAAGCTTGCGCCCCGCATTGCCGACGCCCAGAAGGCTCTGTCCGAAGTGGCCGATGCGCGCGAGCAAGCCGCGCAGCTTAGCGGCGGCATCCGCGAACAGGTGCGGCAAGCATCCGAGCAGGCACTGGCGGAGTCCATCGAGCGCCTGCGGCAGGAAACCGGGAAGTATCCGGCGGCGTTCGAGGAAACGTGCCGCGCGGCGCTGGCGAAGGTGGAGGAAGAGCTCGAGCAAAAGACGGCGGACGCTCAGCACACGACGTACGAGGCGCTTTTGAAGGCGGCCGACTGGTATCAGAAGAAAGCGCAAACGACCATGCAATCCGCTATGGAGAAGGCCGTCGAGCAATCGACGTCTTCGCTGCGCGACCGCGCCGCGGAAATTTCGAGCCTGGTCGCATCCGAACTCGACCACTACCGCCGCACGTATGTGGACCATAGCCACGCGCAGATCGAGGAGGCGGCGAAGGAAGTGGTGGAACGCGAGCGCGCGAAGTTTGGTGAAACCGCCGACACCGCCGCCGCCGCGTTTACGGACCGCGTCCAGCAGGGAGCGGCTGAATCGCTGCGGCGTTTCGAAGAGGCCTCGCGGCAGGCTCTCGAAAAAGCGCGCTCCGACATGGAGTACGACCGCGAAGGCTCGCTCGGCGAGTTCCAGCAGAGGGTCGATCAAAGGACCACGCAAGCCATCGAGCAGGCGCACGGCCGGCTGCAGTCGCAGCTTGCGTCGATGATGGGGACATGGGAGGCAAGGCGCCAGGTTGACCAGGCGGAGTGGCAGGAGCAGCTCAAGAGGTCTTCCAACGAATCGATCGAGGAGTACAAGACTCGACTGGAGAACACCACCAACGCGTGGCTGCTCGCTTCGGCGACGACCCTGGGACAGAATTCGCAGGCCGTGCTGGATACTCTGGCGAAGTCGGCCGAGAAGCTCCTGCGCGAAACCTGCGCCGAGGTTTTGGTCAGCATGGGGGACGTGCTGAAAGAACGGATGATGGGCATCTCGACGGGCTTTGCCGGCGAAGAAGACGAGCAAAGGAAGAAGTAGACCGCGCAGCATCATCCGGTTCCTCCCGCCGTATCCGCCTCTCGATTTCTTCCTCGGGCGGTCCTCCCGCTATAATGCCCGTCATGGCGAATCAGGCGTACCTGAGCGTGTGGTGCACGGATTTCCCCGAAGAGCGAATCCTCGAGCGCCTTGGGGCATTCCTGGCGACGGTTCCCTTCTCCGCCGCGAGGCCGGGGTTCACGCACCTGACGATTCGCGCGGTGGATTTCACGGAGGTCGCCGTCCTCGAGCAGGACATGCGGTCGATGCCGCTCGATGCCGCCGGGATCATTGAGATAGCCGGGCAGCACCTGCATAGCGATTGCTCCGACGAGATCCGTTGCTACTGGGATCTTTCGACCTTCGACGCGGCCGAGGGCAAATGGAAGACCGAGCCGCAACCGCTGGACATCTTTTGCCACGGCGAGGACTGGGACGACGGCTTCTGGCGCGAAAACGGCCATCTGGAAGCCAACTTGGGCTTCGAGCATTTTTTCACCGGCCACGCGGGACTGCTCGGCATCCGCCGGAACGGGCGCGCGGCGGCACAAAGCCCGGAAGAGGCTCGCTTTCTCGAAGCCATGGCGTGGCCCGAAAATCTCGAAAAGTACCAGGCGAAGACGCGAGAGAATATCCGGAAGCTTCTGGACTGGATTCGCCGAATCGAGAACGCGCTGCCGGTCGATCGCGTGCGGCTGTGGTCCGAGGGTGAGGAGAATTTCGAAGCCCGCCTTGAAGAGATCCTCGCCGCCTATTAGGATCGTGCGAGCGCTCGGGTGGGAGCGCCTGGAAACGGCCCCGGGAGAGTTCTTTCGCGGCGTGCCGCCAGGGGCTAGAATCCGATTTCTGCGGGTATACGTCCAAACACTAACTTCATGAGCGCGATCGCACAACCCGTTGCCCGGCCGGCCGCGCGGCCCGAGCGAAAGCTGTCTGCCTGGGACCAGCTCAAACCGCTGCTTCCCTACGTGGCGCGCTATAAGGGCATGACGGCGCTGGGCCTGTTGACGCTCGCGCTGATGGGAATTATCGGCGCGCTCCCTCAGCTGGCACAGGGCATCATCGTGGATTCTCTGAACGGCCTGCCGAAGCCGCTCACGACTCTCACGGGAGCGTCCCGCGCGGTTTTGTGGCCCATTCTGTCCTTCTACGCACCGCGCAACCAGCACGCGCTGGCCCTCTACTGTTTCACCATCGTGGCTGCGATGGTCGTGAAGGGATTCTTCTCGTTCTGGTCGCGCTGGATTCTGATTGGAGTCTCGCGCGAGATTGAATACGACCTTCGCAACGACCTGCTCGCCCGGCTGGTACGGCTCGACCCGGAATTCTACGTGCGCAATCGCACGGGCGACCTGATGTCGCGCGCCACGAACGATCTAAACGCCGTCCGCATGGTGCTCGGGCCGGGCATCATGTACACGGCGAACACGATTGCGACAAGCGTCCTGGCGCTTTATTTCATGATCAGGCTGTCGGCCGGCCTCACGCTTTGGGTCCTGTTGCCGGTGCCCGTGATTGTCGTGTCCGTCTACTATTTCGGCCAGATAATCCACCGGCTATCGGAACGCATCCAGGCTGCCCTTGGAGCGCTCTCCACGCGCGCACAGGAAAACCTGACCGGTGTTCGCGTGGTTCGCGCCTACGCCCAGGAAAAGCAGGAGATTGAATCCTTCGATCGCACCAACAGGGACTATGTCGAACGCAACCTGCAACTGATCACCTCATGGAGCCTGTTCTTTCCCGGGCTGACGACACTGATCGGCATCACGGTTGTGATCCTGCTCGGCAAGGGGGGAGTGCAGGTGATCGATCACCGCGTGTCGATCGGCACGCTATGGGCTTTTTACACCTTTCTCATTCAGCTTACCTTTCCGATCATCGCGCTCGGCTGGGTGACGAACATTTTTCAGCGCGGGGCCGCCTCCATGGGCCGCTTGCTGTACATCCTGCGGGCCGAGCCGAACATCCGCGACGCCGCGCCCCTAAGCGCCGGCGGCAATGGCCAGCCCCATGCGCAGAGCGCGCTCGCCGTTGCCGGTTCGGAACCAGCGATCCGCGGCGAAATAGAGTTTCGCCATCTGACTTTTGCCTATCCGACCGCCCCGAACGAAGCGGTCTTGCAGGACATCAGCCTCCACGTGCCGGCCGGCTCGACGCTCGCGATAGTCGGACCCACGGGCAGCGGAAAATCGACGCTCGCAGCTCTGGTCGCGCGCCTATGGGAAGCACCCGAGGGGACTTTGCTCATCGACGGGTGCTCGATTCGCGACTACCCGCTCGATACGCTGCGCCGATCGATCGGCTACGTCCCGCAGGACACGTTTCTATTCAGCGAGACGCTCCGCGGAAACATCGCTTTCGGCGCCGCCGACGCTCGAGAGGAGGATATCCGCGGCGCTGCCGACATCGCCTGCGTCGCCGATGATATCGAAGGATTCGCGCAAGGCTACGACACGATGGTTGGCGAGCGCGGCATCACTCTTTCCGGCGGCCAAAAGCAGCGGACGGCCCTGGCGCGCGCAATCGTGCGGCAACCCAAAATCCTCATTCTGGACGATTCGCTCTCGAACGTCGATACCGATACCGAAGAGCGAATTCTGCGCGGGCTGCGCCGCGTGATGCGCGAGCGCACCACGATTCTCGTCTCGCACCGCGTCTCCACGGTGAAGAGCGCCGATCAGATCATCGTTCTGCGGGCCGGGCGGATCATCGAGCGCGGCACGCACGAGGAACTGCTCGCGCACGGGGGCGAGTACGCCGACCTGCACCAGAAGCAACTGCTCGAAGAAGAGCTCGAACGCGAATGAGCGATTTCCGCGAAGAAGAGAAACTCGGCAAGATCTACGACACGCATCTCACGCGGCGGATCGTGAAGTATTTGCGGCCGTACCGCTGGCAGGTAGCCCTGGCGGTCTCGATGAGCCTCGCCTACGCGGCGATGGTTTCAGCCGGGCCTTACCTTTTCCACGTGGCCATCGACTGGTACATCGTGCCCGGCCTCGCGCATTCCATCACAACGAAGAAAGCGCTGACAGGACTTTTCTGGGCCGTCTTCGCCTACACAGCTTCGCTGCTCCTGAGCTTCGGCGTGCAATTCGTCCAGGTCCGGATCATGCAGCGGGTTGGGCAGGAAACGATGTACGACCTGCGCAAGGAAATCTTCGAGCATCTCCAGCGCCTGCCGATGAGTTTTTTCGACCGCACGCCGGTGGGCCGCCTGGTCACGCGCGCCACCACCGACGTCGACGCCTTGAACGACCTCTTCGCCACCGGGGTCGTGGCGATGCTCAACGATTTCGTGCTCCTGATCGGACTGGCCGTCTACCTGTTGTCCTGGCACTTCTATCTCGGCCTCGCGGCCCTTTCGCCTTTGCCGTTCATGGTTTTACTGACCTATTTCTTCCGCAATCACGTGCGGGACGCCAATCGCCGAATTCGCACGGCGATCGCGCGGATCAACGGCTTCCTGCAAGAGCACATCAGCGGAATGTCCGTCGTGCAGCTTTTCAATCGTGAACGCAAATCTCGCGAGCAGTTCGCCGGGCTCAACCGCATCCATATGGAAGCCTACAAGGACGCGATCGACGCCTTCTCCTATTTCTTCCCTGGCGTCGAGTTCCTCAGCATGACGGGTATTGCACTGGTCTATTGGGTCGGCGGCGCCCGTGCAATTGCGGGTACGCTCGGAATCGGCGTGCCGGTTGCTTTCGTTCAGTCGGCGCAGCTCTTCTTCCGGCCCATTCAAGACTTGAGCGACAAATTCAACATCTTGCAAACCGCCATGGCCGCGTCCGAACGCATCTTTCAGCTGCTCGACGAGCCGGTGGCGATCGTCTCCGCTCCGCAGACGCGCTCGCTTCCTTCCGTTCGCGGCGAAATCGAGTTCCGCAACGTCTGGTTCGCCTATCGGGGCGGCGCAAACCCGAAAGAAGAAGATTGGGTGCTGCGCGACGTTTCCTTCCACGCCGAGCCGGGGCAGACGCTGGCCATCGTCGGGCACACGGGGGCGGGCAAGACGACGATCATCCAGCTCCTGCTGCGGTTCTACGATATCCAGCGCGGCCAGATTCTGATCGATGGCGTGGACATCCGCGAGATGGACCTTCAAGACCTGCGGCGCCTGTTCGGCATCGTGTTGCAGGACCCGTTCCTCTTCACCGGCACGCTCGAATCAAACGTGAAGCTCGGAACCGAAGGAATCGATCGCGCCGCGGTCGAAAGCGCGCTGCGCGAGGTCGGCCTCGGTCTGTATCTCGCTTCGCAGCCGCGCGGCGTCGAGACCCCCGTCACCGAGCGCGGCTCCACGCTGTCCGTCGGACAGCGACAGCTCGTCAGCTTCGCTCGGGCGCTCGCGCACGACCCGGAATTGTTGATCCTCGACGAGGCGACGTCCAGCGTCGACACGATGACGGAGCTGATGATCCGCGAAGCGCTCGACCGTCTGCTCAAAGGGCGCACGGCAATCGTCATCGCGCACCGGCTGAGCACGATTCAGCACGCCCACCGAATCCTCGTCTTCCACAAAGGACGCCTGCGCGAACAAGGCTCGCATCAGGAACTGCTCGCCCTGCGCGGAATCTACTACCGCCTCTACCAGCTCCAATACAAGGAGCAGGAGCTGGCCGCTCCCCTGCCCGGCACAACGTCCGGATTCTCGCAGCCATTGCCCGCCGATGACTGAGCGGCGACTGTCGCTCGTATGAGTCCAGCCAAGATTCTCATCTCAGCGGGTGAGGCCTCGAGCGACATGTACGCGGCACGCCTGGCCACTGCGCTACGGGCGCGCACCGGCGCGGAGTTTTTCGGAATGGGCGGCCCGCGCATGGCCGAAGCCGGCGTCGAACTGATCGCCGATTACCATGAGGTCGCGGTCGTCGGAATCGCCGAAGTGCTCCACAAAATTCCGTCCGTCGTGAGCGTGCAGAACCGGCTCGCGCGAGAGGCGGCGCGGCGGCGGGCCGCGCTTGCGATCCTGGTCGATTCGCCGGGGACGCACCTCGGGGTTGCCCGACGGCTCAAGAAACACGCGATCCCCGTGGGCTATTTCATCGGCCCGCAGGTATGGGCGTGGCGCGCCGGGCGCGTGCGCGTGGTCAAGCGCCTCGTGAACCGCATGGTGGTGATCTTTCCCTTCGAGGAAAAAATCTACCGTGACGCGGGCGTGCCTGTCGACTTCGTCGGCCATCCTCTCGTGGACGTCGTGCGGCCTTCCATGAACCGCGAAGAGTTCGCGGCGCGGCACAGGCTCGATCCGGAGGGGCTGATTATGGCACTACTGCCGGGCAGCCGGCGGAACGAAATCGCGCAGAATTATCCGCGCGTCCTGGACGCCTGCGAGCTGCTGGCGCGGGATATTCGGCCATCCGGCACGCTTCAGTTCGTGCACGCCGCCGCGCCCGGCCTGGGAAGCGATCTGTTCGCCTCGTGCGGCACGAGACCAGGTGTCGACATCAAGAGGATCGAAGGAGCTGCCTGGGACGCGCTGGCCGCCGCGGACTGCGCGATCGTCGCGAGCGGCACGGCCACGATTGAAGCGGCGCTCCTTGGCACCCCGATGGTCGTGGTGTATCGCGTCGCTCCGGTGACCGCGGCGATCCTGCGCCGCATGGTGAAAACGCCCTTCATCAGCATGGTAAATCTCGTGGCTGGGCGGCGCGTGGTGCCGGAGCTGATTCAGGATGATTTCACGCCGGCCGGCGTCGCGGCCGAGGTCCGCTATCTCCTGGAATCCTCCGACGCCCGCGACGCGATGAAAACAGGCCTCGCCGAAGTCCGGACCAAGCTGGGTTCCGGCGGTGCAATCGAGCGGGCCGCCGATGTCTTCGCGCGCATGTTGTGAATCGGGCGCCGGGCAACTGGAACAGGTTCTCTGGTATCTTACATAGGCGGAATGTTACCGCCCTTTTTCGTGAAAGGGTTTTTCTTGCTCAAGATCGGCCGGTTCCTCACAATCCTGGGCCTGCTTTTCCTGGCCGCCGTTCCCGCCCTGGCGCAAACCCGACACGCATTCCCGTTTCGCGCGACGAACTACGACGTCGAGGCCGTTCTTCATCCCGAGGACCAAACAGTCTCGGCGCTGGTCAAAGTGAATTTCGTGGCCGCGCAGGTCTCGCGAACGCTTCTCGTCGAGCTGCACCCCGACCTACACGTAAACTCCGTCAAGACAGCTGACGGGCAATCCCTGACTTTCGAACGCGACAACAATTCTCCGCTTCTGCTGAGCGTGGCCCTTCCCGGCACCGCCACTCCCGGCAAGCAGGTTACGCTCGTCTTCGATTACGCGGGGCCCGTGTCGAGCGAGGATGACAGCCCGACGAAGGGTGTGCGCTTCGCCTCGGTCGACAAAAGCTCGGCGTATCTGTTGCTCCCGGCGCGATGGTTTCCTCTGACGGATTATCCTTCGAATCGCTATACCGGCACGTTCCGGATCATCGTGCCCGACACGTTCGCCGTGACAGGCACGGGCAAAGCCGACGCGCCCACTCCGATGCCCGGACTCGGCAAGGGGCCAGGGCAGGAGTCGTACGTTTTTCATTGCGATCAGCCGGGCCCGGTCGGCTCCTTCGTCGCGGGCGCTCTTCAACTGTCGCCCGTCTCGGCGCAAGGCTATCAGTTCTCGATTTTCACGCCGCCCGCGCAGGCTTCGACGGCGCCCGCATATGCGAATTCGCTCGCCCAAATCCTCAGCTACTTCACCGACGAATTCGGACCCTTGAGCGGGAGCCAGCCGAGCCTGACCGTCGCGCAAATGCCGGACGGTTCGCTCGCCGGATTTTCCGCGCCGGGTCTCCTCTTGATCAGCGCGCGGCAGTGGACGACCAGGGCCAACGACCGGATGCTCGCGCAGCTGGCCGCCGGACAGTGGTGGGGCAACCAGGTGCTGCCGGCCACCGCATCCGATGTGTGGGTCACCGACGGGCTGTCGCGCTACGCGGAAGCACTGTACGCCGAGCAGTCCGCCGGCGTCGCCGGCCTGAATCGCGCGCTCGAGGACTTTGCCGTCGGTGCGTTGATGTACGAGGACGTGACGCCTATCGCGCAGGCCGGTCAGCTCGAGAGATACTCGGACCAGTACCGCTCGGTCGTTTACGACAAGGGCGCCATGGTCTTCCACATGCTTCGCGCCGAACTGGGCGACGACGCATTCCAGTCGTTGCTGCGTGATTTTTACAAGCAGCACGCCGGAAAGACGGCCACGATCGACGAACTGACCAGGATGACGGCGTCGAAGCTTCCGCAGCCGAAGAAAGGCGAACCGGCTGTCAATCTGGTGTCGTTCTTTTCGCAGTGGCTCGATTCAACGGGCGTTCCGGAATTCACGATGGACTACATCATCTATCGCACACCCAAAGGTTTCAACATCGTGGGCAAGATCCACCAGGAGCTCGACACGTTTCGCATGCCCGTCGAAATAAAAGTGGATACGGAAGGCAATCCCGAATACAAGAAGATCCTCGTGACCGGCACAACGTCGGAGTTCCGCGTCGATACTTTCGGCCGGCCCAAGCCGAACGGCATTACGATCGACCCGAACAATAACCTGCTGAAGTCCAGCCCGCGGCTTCGCGTTCGCGCGACGGTCGCGCGCGGCGAGTCCCTCGCTCAGGTCGGCAAGTATTACGAAGCCATTCAGGAATACCAGCGGGCGCTTGGCGTCCAGCCGACGAATTCCCTCGCGCATTTCCGCATGGGCGAAGCGATGTTCTACCAGAAAAACTACCAGGCCGCCGCCAACGCCTTTCGCGCGGCCCTGGGCGGAGATCTCGACCCGAAGTGGACCGAGGTCTGGAGCCATATCTACATCGGCAAGATCTACGATCTGCTCGGCCAGCGCGAGCGCGCTGTGAACGAGTACAGCCTCGCTCAGCACACGAACGACGACACGGCCGGCGCTCAGCAAGAAGCCGCGCAGTATATGAAGGGGCCATACACCGGAGCCAACGCCCCACCCCCTTCCACAGCAGGCAGCACGGCTCCTACGCCGCCCCCGCCCGCACCGACCGACAACAACCCAGGCAACGAGCCGGTGCTCAAAAGACGCAGCGACAACAACTAGACTGCCTTCCGAAAGACTGGGATACGGTCAGATGGGTTTTGCTGCGTTGGCTTGAAGTTCGCGGAAAACTTCCTCGAAAATCGAAAGCGCTTCCTTGTCGAAGAGAACGAAGTAGATTTTCTCCAGCGGCGTGGGTCTCTCGAAATGCCTGGCTGCTTCGCGCAGCATGATTTCGGCGCACTCGCGCAGCGGAAATCCGGCGATGCCGGTGCCGACGGCGGGAAACGCGATCGCCTTCAGCCGCTTCTGGGCGGCGATGCGGAGCGAATGAGCCGTCGAGCTGCGCAGCGAAAGCGCCGAGGCACGCCCGCCGAGTTCCATGCTCGCGGCATGGATCACATGGCGAGCCTTCAAATTTCCGCCGGACGTGATCGCCGCGCCGCCCACGGGAATCGTGCCGATTTGGTCGCACTCCGCCTGAATCCGCGGGCCACCTTTGCGTCGAATCGCCCCCGCAAGGCCGCCGCCGAGCTGCAGATCGTTGTTCGCGGCGTTCACGATGGCGTCTACATCCATTTCGGTGAGGTCACCCTGCAGGATTTCAATTCGCTCGCGGAGGCCCGCCACGCCGCTCATCTCGTTCCGGGCTTCCGCCCGGACGGCTAGCGCTCCGCTGCGTCTCTTAGAGCTTCGCGATTCCGTCTTCATCGAATCCCACGACCACGCGTCCTCCGGCCACGATCACGGGCCGGCGAATCAGATTCGGCTGCTTGGCCATCAGCCGGATGGCCTCTTTGCGCGAGGGCGGATTCTCCTTCATGTCCTTCTCGCGGAACAGTTCGTTGCGCGTGTTCAGGAAGTCCGTATAGTCGCGCCTCCCGATCAGTTTTTCGAGCTCCGCCGCGCTCAACCGGTCTTTCGCCAGGTCGCGAAAATAGAGTTGGAAACCGCGCCGCTGCATGAACTTTTTTGCTTTGCGGCATGTCGTGCAGGTCGGCTTCTGCATGAACAGCACTTTCTTGCCCGGCTTTGCCGTCCGCCTCGCGGTCTTTCTTGCCGTCGTGGCCATTCTCTTCCTCCTCCTCAACCATCTTGGATATCTTGTCCAGCGCGCTCGGTTCAGGTCTCAGTGCCCGCGAAACTTGGGCGGCCGCTTCTCGACGAAGGCCGCTATGCCTTCCGCGAAATCTTCCGAGACAAAGCAGTGCATCTGGAGGCGGTTCTCCTCATCGATGGCCCGCTCGAGTTCCTGGTGCGCGTCGCTGATCATCGTCCGCTTCACGTCGCGATAGGCCAGCGGCGGTCCGGCCGCCAGCTCTTCGGCCAGCTTGTGGGTCTGCTCTTCAAATTGATCGTGGGGGTAGACCCGGTAGACCATTCCTATCCGGCACGCCTCGTTCGCAGAAAGTTTCTCGGACGTGTAAAAAAACTCGGAAGCGCGCGACAATCCCACGAGCCGCGGCAGGAAAAACGTCGCGCCCATATCGGGATACAGCCCGATCTGCCCGAACGCCTGTTTGAACATCGCCTGGTCCGAGGCGATCCGCAGATCGCACGCCAGCGCTAGACTCATGCCGCCGCCCGCCGCGGGCCCGTTGACGGCCGCGATGACCAGTTTCGGCATCGTCGCGATGGCCATGCATATTTCCTTGCCGACCTTCAGGAGCGCTTCGAACTCGTGCACCGCGCGGCGCGCTCGGAGGTCGCGGAAATAATTGACGTCCCCGCCCGAGCAAAATCCACGCCCCGCGCCCGTAAGGACCACCGCGCGCACGGACTTGTCGTCCCGCGCGCGCAGCAGCGCGTGCACGAGCGCCCGGTTCACCTCGGGATTCAGCGCGTTGAGTTTCTCCGGCCGGTTCAGGCGCAGCGTCAAGACGGCGCCCGAGCGCTCCTCCAGCACGACCTGGCTTCCCACTTGTTGAGTTACGCTCATCGCAATTCGCCTCTAGTCCTTAAGGCTCTGCAACAACGCGGCGAGCTTCTTGAAATATCGCTTCTTCACTCCCGCGCTCGTTCCCCCATTCTGCCCGCTCGTCGAAGGCAGAACGAACACATGCGCCCCGTAAAGCCTCGCTTTCTGCAAACCGAGCTTGCAGGGACGTCCCATGAACTTCTCATAGGTCATCTTGCCGTTGAACGCAATCACGCGCGGCCGCAACTCCTCGAGCTTCTGCGCCAGCAACACGCGCCCTTCCGCAAACTCCCGGCGCTCGATTTCCTCGATCCCTCGAGTCGGACGCTTCACGAGATCCGTCATGCCGATGCCGAATTCGAGGACGCGGCGGTCGTCCTGGTAACCCAGAGGCTCCGGGATCACGCCCGATTCGTACATCATCGGCCAGAACTGGTTGGCGCGCCCGGCGTAATAGTGCCCCACCCGCGCCGAACGGTCGCCCGGGTTGCACCCCACCAGAATCATTTTCATTCCCTTGCGCAGGTAGTCCGGAAGTGTCCGCATGGAGTCTCGGCCGCTATGATAATACATTCCTGCCAGCGTCACCTCGAAAGCTGTGCTACGATTTTGTATGGACAGGCCCTCGATGAGTCCTTCGAAACTCGGCTCCGTGGAGCCCCGGTCGCTGCCGTCCCAGATCGTCAAGGACGACGAGCGGTCCTTGGTGCTGGCCGCGAAGGCGGGCGACGTTTCCGCCTTCGAGACCCTGGTGGGTCGCTACGACCGGAAGATCTTTCGCCTCACCCAGAACATCACGCAGAATCGCGAAGACGCCGAAGACGCCATGCAGGAAGCCTTCCTCAAGGCGTTCGAGCATCTCGACAACTTTCAGGGAAATTCCCGCTTTTATACCTGGCTCGTCCGCATCGCCGTCAATCAGGCGTTGATGAAGCTTCGCAAACGCCGGCCGAACGTCGTCTCGCTCGACCAAGAGGTGGATACCGGCGAGGACATGATGCCGCGAGAGGTCGAAGACTGGGGTCCGTCACCCGAAGAGCGCTACGGCCAAACCGAGCTTGGCTCAATTCTTGGCAAAGTGATTGGAGAGCTCGATCCCCCTTTCCGAATCGTTTTCCAGTTGCGCGACATCGAAGAATTGTCGACCGAGGAGACAGCCGAGGCGCTGGGGCTTTCCGTTCCGGCCGTGAAATCGCGGCTGCTGCGGGCGCGGCTCAAGCTGCGTGAAAAACTAAACCAGTACTTTCGCAGGGGAGCAAACTCGTGAAGTGCAAAGCCATCATCAACGAACTAGCCGACTATCTGGACGAAGCGCTCGACCCTGCGCTTCGCGCCTCCATCGAGCAGCACCTCGGCAAGTGCCAGGACTGCCGCATCGTGGTGGATACCTGCAAAAAGACGATCCAGATCTACTGCAACTCCGAGCCAGCACCGCTTCCGGCCGATACGAGCCAGCGCCTGCAGGCAGCTCTCGAAAAGCGGCTTCGCCGGGCCCACTCCTGAGCGCGCTTCCACGCTCACTTCTGCCACATCGGTATCTCGCGCCCCAATCCTCGCTCGCGCGCCAGTTCGTAGATGCGTCCCCCCAGCACAATGTCCTCGATCGCAATGCCGTTTGACTTGAAAAGCGTGATCTGATCGCGGCTCGTGCGGCCGGGAATCCTGCCGCTGACGACTTCCGCAAGCCCGTGAACCCCATTCCACCGCGCGACATCTTCCGCGAAACCTTGGATCAGGTCGCCCGCCTCGACTTTCGACTGTTCGACCGAGTCCGCGGCAATCACGTCGCACCGGCGGACCGCTTCGGCATCGAGTTCGCGTTTCTCCGCAAAGTTCGCGCCGATCGCGTTGACGTGCATGCCGCGCTCGAGCCATCGGCCTTCGACGACCGGCGTCTTCGATGTCGTCGACGTGATCAGGATATCCGCGCCGCGCACCGCTTCTTCCGCCGAAGAAGCCGGCGTCACGCGCACTCCCAGCTTTTCCGTCATCTCCCGGGCGAAGCGCTCGCGCCGTTCCGCGTCGCGGCCGAATGCCCGTACGCGCTCTAGGTTTCGCGCGTGTACCACGGCTTCGAGCTGCGTGCGCGCCTGCAACCCCGTCCCGATGATCCCCACTGCTCGCGCATCCTCTCGCGCCATCACCCGGGTCGCGACTCCGCTGGCCGCGCCGGTCCGCATCTGCCCGAGGTAATCGGCCTCGATCAGCGCGACCATCTCCCCGGACTGCGCGCTGAAAAGCGACAATACAAAACGCGCCACGCCGCGCGAAATTGAATAGATCTTCAGGCCCAGATAGCCGCCCTCGGAGTCCGATGCGGCCATATAATTCAGCATCGTCTTACCGAGAACGTGCAGGCGCCGGCGCGCATGGGAAACCGCGGAACCATCGGCGAGCCGCCGGAAAGAAGCCTCGACCGCCTCGAGCGCCAGCGGCATCGTCAGCAGCGCCTGAACATCCGCTTCCGTCAGCAACAGTGGCATCGATTCCCTTTCCGGAGCACGGCCGCAGCAGTGAAAAGTATCAGAAATTGATTCGATAGCGAAGAACGCGCGCCCCGGGCTCGTCGAGAACGAGGAGCTCTTTCCGCGAGCTCACGGCCAGTTCCGGCGCCAGACGGTTCGTCTGGCCGAGTTCCGTGGCGAGATCCGTATCGAGCAGCGGCCGCCCGTCGAGCGACCAGACGTGGAGCACGCGTCCGTCGGCGTCCATCGCGAAGATAGCCGTCTGCGATACCGCGAATTCCTCGCTCAGCCGCCGTGTGCCACCCGCATCGATCTCGCCTGTAAAATGCGCGTCCGAATCGAACTTCACAATGCGGTTGCCCCCGGGATCGTCCACGTACACTGAACCGTCAGCCCCCACCGCTATCGCTCTCGGCCGAATCGTCGTATTCGGCACATTCGCTCCGGGCTGCCACGCCCGTGCCAGCTGGAATCGCGCAGTGTAAGTGAAGATGCGGCCTGCGTCGGCGTCCAGGACGTGCACCAAACCGTCGTCGCCAACGGCGATGCCGAGTATGTCTTCACCGTTCGGGTGCGTACTCAATCGCAGCCGGCGGTAGCGATCGCCGTTCGGAAAATAGACGAATGCGCTCGCGCTCGCCGAATCCGTCACGTAGATCGCGCCGCCGCTATCGATCGTGATCGACCCGGGCTGCTTCAGGGCCTCGTCCTGAAACGAAAGCAGCGGCGTGCCGTCCACATCAAATTTGTGAATGAAGCGACTGCCCGCATCCGCAATGTAAGCTTTCCCGACCGTATCGGTCGCGATCCCCGCGGGCTGATCGAGCTGACCCGGACCGTCTCCCCGCACGCCCCAGGCGCCAATATACGAAATCGAAGGTGGAGGCGGCGCGCTCGCTTCCGCGTGAGTGTCAGGATGCGAGCAACCCGCCAGCATGCAAGCCAGCGCGACCAAGCCGGTCACTGCGAGCAGCAAGGAGGCCTCTTTACACATGCGCATGCTTTCGCCTCGCCGGCTTTGCAGGCCTCACGGGAGTTGAACCGGCTTCCCTCACGCGTCTGACAATCGTCTGATGCATCCGGTAGGTACGCATCTCAGATGTGCCCGCGCTCCAGTCCTCGAATGCAAACATCGCGTCCCCGCCCGCCTTCGCCGGCGTGAGCCTTACAGGCAGCTTTCCGCACAGGTCGCTCTCGACAAAGGCCGTTTCGTACCTCTGCCTCTGCTCCCCCCACGTGAATGCGCGCATCAGCGTGAAATCGCACGGCTGCCCCTCCGGGCCTCGCGTGCCAAGAACAAGATATTGGGGTCGCGCGTTGCCCGCTGCGTCCACGATGTGGTTCAGCTCGAACCATGCCACGATGCGCATTCCCGCGGAGCTGGCATAGTCCGGCAAGGGCGCGGGCACGTCGAGATCGACAAACCGGCCGAGAATCCACCCCGAAAACGCCGCTTTCCCGCCGCCTTGCGCACCCTGACCGGTTTGATCGGGCACTTGCGCCCGCACCAGCCACCAGTCTTCCTTTCTGGGCGCGGATGGCGGTCCGGCACCGGCTCCGTCCGAGCCGGTTGCGGCAGGCGATGACGGCACGTCGACCGTGCGCCGTTCGAACAGCTCCACCGGAACACCTCGATCGAGCTGCCGAATTCGAGGAGATTCACGGGCCGGCTCGATGTGCAGATTGCCCAGCACTCGCGTGTGGCCTCTGGCCTGTAGAGGCAGCGTGGCGGTCTGCGCCTCAAGATTTTTGGCTTTCTGCCAGGAGTCCGGGGAAAGCAATTGATCCTGGCTGATCCAGCCCACAACGCCAGACGTCGTGCGGACTCTGACCTGGTCCCCGAAGCGCTCCAGAACGCTCAGGCGCTCTCCGAAGTTGACCGTTGCCACCGGCTCGCGCACTTGCGCGGTCGTGCTCCACAGCGTCACTTGCCGCCCGCCCGCATAAGCGGTTTCCAACGGTGGTTTCGAGTGGTGAAAATGCAGGTACGCGACGACGACGATCACCAGCACAACCACGAAACCAATCAACAGCTTTCGCATCACGATTGGTCCCCGAAGCTGATTCCCACGGCGCGCGCCGCTCGTACCACTTCGCTCGCCGGATCAACGAGCCGGATTGGGCTGATGGCTTCCGCAATCGGCACGGACTCAATCTTTCCCGCGCGGAGCGACACCATCCGTCCGTACTCTTCGCGCGCGATCAGCTCCACGGCGCTGGTGCCAAAGCGCGTGGCCAGAATGCGGTCGAAGGGGCTTGGCGAACCTCCTCGCTGGAGATGCCCGAGAACCGTCACGCGCACTTCCTTGTCAACGCGTTCGCGAATCGCTTGCGCAAGCGAGTTTCCGGCCTGGCCCGCGATCGTTTTCGGAAGGGGTTTCCCCGTCGAATCCCGCTCCGGCAGCTTCACACCCTCCGCGACGACAACCACGGAAAAGCTGTGGCCCGTCGCTTCGCGGTGGCGAATCGCCTCACACACGCACTCGATGGTGAATGGAATCTCCGGAAGCAGGATCACGTCCGCCCCCCCGGCGACTCCCGAATGGAGCGCGATCCAGCCCGCGTCGCGGCCCATCATTTCGACCACCATCACGCGGTGATGGCTCTCCGCAGTGCTGTGGAGCCGGTCGATTGCCTCGGTCGCAATGTGCAGCGCGCTATCGAAGCCGAGCGTCACTTCGGTGTGCTGCAGGTCGTTGTCGATCGTCTTCGGGACGCCCACAAGTTTCATCCCGAGCTGGACAAACCGCTCAGCGATCGACAGTGTGCCGTTTCCGCCGATCACGATCAGCGCCTCGATTCCCAGCTTCTGCATGCCGCCGAAGCACCGTCGCGAATAGTCCTGCGCCGTTTTACGTCCGCTTTCTTCGACGGGGAACGCAAAAGGGTCACTCGAGTTCGTCGTCCCAAGGATGGTCCCGCCGCGCGGTAGAATCCCCCGCACGGATTCGAGTGTCAGTTCGTGGCACTGCTCCGGCCGGATGAGGCCGTTGAATCCGTCGGTAACGCCGATCACGCGCCACTCGTGTTCCATCTTCGCTGCGTGGACGATGGCGCGGATCGCCGCATTCAATCCGGGGCAGTCGCCGCCCCCGGTGGTCAAACCGATTGTGCGCGTGCTGGGCATCGTGTTGGATTGCTTTGGCGTGAAAGGATTTTACACCAACGGCTGCGCGCGCCTTTGGAACGCTGCCGGAAAAAAGCCGCGATGTGTCCGAAGAGGTTCGGGCCGCGTTCTGCTACAATCCCGCACGGCCCGTGGGTTCCTGCGGGGCTTGCCTGCCAGGGAGGATCCTGATGCACAACCTCGAGAAACTAAAGCCGCTCGCGCTGCTGCTCCTGCGCGCTGCCATCGGCGTGATATTCGTGTACCACGGGTATCCGAAGCTGTTCACGCACACGCGGCAGGCCATGGACGGCTTCGTCCACATGGGTTTCCCTCCCTATTTCGTCTATATCGCGGGAGTGATTGAATTTTTCGGCGGATGCCTGCTGGTGGCGGGACTCTTCACGCGGATCGCCGCCCTGCTCCTGGCCGGCGAGATGGCCGTGGCGCTCGTGCAGGTTCACAACATTGTCTCGGAGCCTCGCGCGGTGCCCCACTATGAATTCCCGCTGGCGCTCGCGGCCGGAGCGTTCGCCCTCGCCTCTCTCGGCGCGGGAATCGTATCATTCGACCAAGTGCTCTTCCGCGAAGGCCGGGCACGAAGCTCTTCCTCCGCGCGCAAATCGAAAAGCCGGGACTAGCTTTTCGCTCGCTCCGATGCCTACGCGGTCTGCGTCGAATGCGGCGCGGCGACAGGCGGCGCGGCAACAACCGGCGGCGGCGCCTGCGGCATCACCAGCCACGCTACGAAGTACCCGATGAATGCCGGCACGATCGGCACGGGCATCAGCACGGCCAGCACCCATATGAGCCGCACCAGCGTCGAATCGATCTCCAGGTATTCCGCGATACCCCCGCACACTCCGGCGATCTTACAGTCGACCGACGACCGCATCAGCCGTTTGCAAGCCCGCGGCGGCCCCGCGGGAAACGCATGCTGCCGGGCCCCGCAGAAGTAACAGAAATTCGAATAGTCGGCGAGTTCCCTCTGGCAATTTCCGCAAACCATGGTCTCGTCCTCCTCGCGCGCGGGAACCGCTCTTCCCGGCACACAATCAGTTACGACAGCAACCCGCGAAAAGTTCCGCCTCGCGATCAGTACGCGGCGAGCTCGCGCACCGCATGCGCGATATCTTTCGTCTGCGGCAGGATCGCGTCCTCGAGCCTCGGATTGTACGCGCAGAACGTGTCCGCCGCGGCCACGCGCCGCACCGGTGCGTCCAGCTCATCGAACAGCTCTTCCGCGATCCGCGCCGCGATCTCCGCGCCGTAACCCCACGACCGCGAATCCTCATACGCCACAATCGCCCGGTTCGTTTTTGTCACGCTGGCGGCGATCGACTCCCAGTCGTACGGGCTCAAGCTTCGCAGATCGATCACCTCGGCCGACACGCCCTCGCGCGCCAGCTCCGCGGCCGCCAACTCCGCCCGGTGCACCACGGCTCCGTAGGTAATGATGCTCACGTCCGTGCCCTCCCGCGCCACCCGTGCTTTCCCGAACGGCACCGTGAAATCGGGCCCCGGATACGGCGAGCGGTTGTACGGCTGGCGGTAGAGGTGCTTATGCTCGAGAAACAGCACGGGATCATCGGCGCGAATCGCCGTCCGCAGCAACCCGCACAGATCAAGCGCCGTCGACGGCATCACGACGCGCAGCCCCGGAATGTGCGTGAACGTCACCTCGCCGCTCTGGCTGTGGTAGATCGAGCCGCCCGTCAGATATCCGCCGATCGGCACGCGCACCACCACCGGACACTTGAAATGTCCCATCGATCGCCAGCGCACCAGCGGCAGCTCGTCGCGGAGCTGCATCATCGCCGGCCAGATGTAGTCGAAAAACTGGATCTCCGCGACGGGCTTCATTCCTCGAATCGCCATGCCGATGGCCCGCCCGACGATGGCCGCCTCCGCGATGGGCGTGTCGAAGACGCGCGCCGATCCGTAGCGCCGCTGCAAGCCGGCCGTGGCCTTGAAGACGCCGCCCTTCCCCTTCAACTTCGCGAGATTCTCCTCACGCGCGCAATCGGCCACGTCCTCGCCAAAAACGGCGATGCGCTCGTCGCACGCCATCTCGTCGGCCAGAGTCGCCGAAATCATCTCGACCATCGTCTTCGTCCCGCCGCCGTGCGCCCCTCCGGCGTGTGAATGACCGTTGAACTTCGGCGCAGCCTCGAACTGCTTCCCCGAGGGATCGACGTCCGGCGAGTACACGCACGCGTGAATCGAGTCCGGCGCGGGCATCTCCGCCGCCAGCGCGCGATCCGTGGCTTCCAGAATCTCGCGCTCCACTTCCGCTTCGAGCATCTCCATGCCGTGTTCGTCGAGGATGCCCTCGCGCACCAGGAACAACCCGAATTTCGGCACGGGATCGCGGTGCGCCTCGGCCTCGCGGTCTTCCGGCGTCTTGTACAGCTTCTCGTCGTCAGATAGCGAATGCGAATACGGCCGCGTGACGTGCGCGTGCACCAGCGCCGGTCCGCGGCGCGCCCGACAATGCGACGCCGCGCGTCCCAGCGTTGCGTAGCTCTCGAGCGGATCGGTTCCGTCGCACTCTTCGACGTGCAGCTGTGGAAAATTCGACACCAGCTTCGAAATGCTGCCGCCCGCGGTCTGCGCCTCGACGGGCACCGAAATCGCGTACCCGTTGTCTTCGATGAGGAACAGCACCGGCGCCCGGCGGAGGCACGCCGCATTCAGCGCTTCCCAGAACTCTCCTTCGCTCGTCGCACCGTCGCCCCCGGAAACGTACGCGATTTCGTCGCGGTGGTGGCTCACCGAATCGCCCAGCGGCGCCTTGCGCGCCTGATCGAGCGCCTTGGGAAAATGATCGTAGTAGAGCGCCGCTTCCATCGCGCCTACGGCGTGCAGCCACTGCATGCCGGTCGCCGACGCCCCCGGCACGATGTTCAGCCGCCGGTTTCCCCAGTGCGACGGCATCTGCCGTCCGCCCGACGAAGGATCGTCTTTTGCGCCCACCGCTTGCAGCAGCATTTCGTAGGGAGTCACGCCGAGCGCCAGCGCCAGCGCGCGGTCGCGATAGTAGGGAAAGAACCAGTCGTAGCCCGGCTTCAGCAACAGGCCCGCGGCCGTAAGCACGGCCTCATGTCCCGCGCCGCTGACTTGAAAGAAAGTCTTGTTCTGGCGCTTGAGCTGGATTTCGCGGTCGTCGAGCCGCCGCGAGAGAAACATCGTGCGGTAGATGCGCATGAGCGTATCGCGGTCGAGACCGTGGTATCGCGACGCGTCGAATCGTGCGGTATTCAACTTCTCCTGTGAGGGCATTCGCTACGGCCTCCGCCGAGGAGGTTTGCCGGGTGGTCCCGCCGTAGGCCATTATATCCACAATTTCCGAAATGCGTCAGCCGCCGGATTCAGTGGTTCCCACGCCGCCCGGACGCCGGATTAGGCGTCCCCCGGTGCGGAATCCGCCGCCGGTTTCTTGCGCCAGAACGCTTGCAAGAAGTAGATTCCAAAGCCGATTCCAAAAGGGATCCAGTAGTAAGCGATCTTCAACGTCGCCGCAAACAGCGCCATGCCGACGGCACAGCCCCACATGAACAGCTCGCCCGAGAACCCATCCACCCAGTTCGGCCGCCTGCCCGCCGCCGGGACCCGCGCCGTAAGCGAAGGGATGAATCGTGGCACGCTCTCGAAAAACCGCCGGTAGCTCTCTCCTTGCGATGCAAGCAGGCTCTCCTCTTCCCGAAAAATCAGCCGGTAAGTGAAAGCCGTCATCCCCACGGCGAGGATTAGGAAGCCCACGCGGCTCGCCAGGAAGCCGATTCCGATCGCCAGCAGGACCGTCCCCAGATAGAGCGGATTCCGCAAATGGCGATAGGGGCCGTCCGCCACGAGGCTATCCGAGTGCAGATTCGCGTCGTGCACGATCGAGCTGTGGAGATACGCCTCGGCCCACGAACGAACCAGCGCCGCGGCGGTCACCAGGAGAGCCCCGAACGCGAAAAACCCGCGCAGGTACTCGTCGATCGCATCCGGATTCCCGGCCTTCCCGGCGGCCACGATCGCCCGCGACAACGCGACCGACACGTTCACCCGGTCGAACGAGTAGCACCAGAACGCGACTCCAAAAATCGCGGCAATGAACCAGAACCGATAGCGGAACTCGAATTCCGTCGCGCGGAAGCTCACGGCCGTCCCTCACTCGAGAGAATCGAAAGTCTCCGACGTTTCGGCGAATCCGCTGTCGCCCGAGCGAATCGTTTCGCCCTTCGCGGACTTAAAGGGTTCTTCCGTCGGGATGCGGTCCAGCCAGCGTTGGTACGACAGCTTTTCGTGGTCGGAAAAAGCCAGCCGGACGAACAGCCGCACCCGGCCAACCGGTTCCGTTTTCTCTTTTTTCGCGTCTTCCTTCGCGGCCGACGCGGAGGATTTCGCCGCCGCCTTCTTCCCGCCGGATTTTGTTTTCTCCGCGGGCTTCGCCACGGCCGGCGCCTCTGCGTCCGCGCCATCACCGCCGGTCGCTTCGGCGGACTCCTTGCGCTCGAACTTGAGCTTCAGTTTGTCGCCGAGCCGGAACGCCTGCTTCCAGACTTCGACTTTGTGACGCGCCTGCTGCACTGCCTCTTCGTTCGTGCCGAAATCGAAAATCAGAATGGATTGGGCCATGCATCCTCTATAGCGGCCCAAACCAGCCGTGTCAAGGCCGCGACCCACACGCACAGACTCGCCCGCGCCTCCGAGATGGTTATGTAGGTCCACCTTCGCGTGGGCGCCTTTTCTTCTTTTCGCTTGGCAATTCCGGCCAATCAGGCGTCGATTTGCGACACAGCACGCTATGCCCTGCGCAAAGTGCTTGGCGACGTCACAAATCTGTCCGGTGATCGCCCGCCCCTTGCTTCGCCCCGGCCCTTGGCGCTAGTCTCAGCCCCGCAAAACGCGCTCCGGAGGCAAACCGATGGACAGGCAGAACTTTCTGAAATACATCGATCACTTCAATAACAAGCGCTACGACGAGGTGATGGAGTTCTACGATCCCGAGGTCGTGATCGAATACCCGACGATGCTCGCCAATCCAACGGCTCCTCCTGTCACCCGCAAAGGCCGCGCCGGATTCCTCGAGCAGTACGTGATCCTCCACCAGCACTGCCGCGAGGCGCTCGAAGTGGGCGATTTTCTCCTGGACGGAAACTGGATTGCCGCGGAAATGTACACCGAATTCCACTTCTTCCAGAACTATCCCAATTTCTCGGGCCGCGCGATGAAAGCAGGCGACATCTACATCACCACGAACTGGTGCATCTACACGGTCGAGAACGACAAATTCAAACGCATCCGCGTCGCCCACTTCCGCCTGCACGATCCCAGCACCGCCCGCCTCTAGTCGTTTTCTTCGTGCGGTGACTTACAGCGCCTCGTTGGTAGCAGGTCAGTTTGTTCAGGCGGAGCCGCTGGCAAGAATTGTTTCCGAGTACGCCGTGACTCCGGAGGGGAGTCATGCCTGAACTCCGACCCATTCCGACCCAGCCCACTACTGCTTCGTTCCTTCTATGGTGCGTGCTGGCTTAGTGATGGCGCCGCAAAACGAGTTTGTCGTCGAAATTGGCCGCTAATGGCCGCTTAAGACGCCAAAAAGCGGTCATTTTTGCCACCATCTCGCAAGGATGAGTTAGTTCCATGTGGAGGTAATTCGCGCGTCCAGTTTGCGTCACGGTGTAGGTTTTCCCCCGTTGCACGCTCCGGCGCGTCGTGATACCTTCAGCGAACAAAAGGCGAATACGAAAGGGAGGCAGTGTGACCCCATCCGCGCACGGTTTGGCTGTACGGCAGCAATCCACCCTCGATACAGTCGAAGAGGTACTTGGCGCGCTCGCTGCCCGCTACCGTTCGGACGAAGTCCTCACCGCGATCAAGCACATCCCCGCCCGCGAAGCGCAGTTCCGGCCGATGCCGGACTGGGTCCGCCCGGAGCTTACCGCAGCCTATCGTTCCAAAGGAATCGAGCAGCTCTATTCTCACCAGGCCGTTGCCGCCGAAACCGCCCGCGCCGGGGAAGACTTCGTCGTGGTCACGCCGACCGCCTCCGGAAAAACCCTTTGCTACAACCTCCCGGTCCTGAATGCCGTCCTCGAAAATCCCGATACGCGCGCCCTGTACCTCTTCCCCACCAAGGCGCTCGCGCAGGACCAACTCGCCGAGCTGCACGACCTCGCCACGCGGCTCGACGACTCCTTTGGCGTCTTCACCTACGACGGCGACACGCCCAGCGACGCCCGGAAAGCGATCCGCCAGCGCGGCCACGTGATCCTCTCGAATCCGGACATGCTGCACACCGGCATCCTGCCGCACCACACGAAGTGGACGCGCCTGTTCGAGAATCTCCGCTACATCGTCCTCGACGAGCTGCACACCTATCGCGGCGTCTTCGGCAGCCACCTCGCCAACGTTCTGCGCCGCCTCGCGCGCATCGCGCAGTTCTACGGCTCCCGCCCGCAGTTCATCTGCTGCTCGGCCACGATCGCGAATCCCGGCGAGCTTGCCTCGCAGTTGACCGAGCGCGAAGTCGGCGTGGTCGAGGAGAACGGCGCGCCCGCCGCGGAAAAGCTCTTCGTCTTCTACAACCCGCCGATGGTGAACCGCAATCTCGGCATCCGTCGCAGTTATCTGAACGAAACCACGCGCGTCGCGAAAGAGCTGCTCGCTCGCAAGTTGCAGACGATCGTCTTCGCCAATAGCCGCCTGCACACCGAAGTCCTGCTCACGTATCTCCAGCAGGCGAATCCGCCGCAGCCCGGCCAGCCCGAACCGATTCGCGGCTATCGCGGCGGCTACCTTCCCGGCGAGCGCCGCGAGATCGAACGCGGGTTGCGCGAAGGCCGTGTCCGTGGAGTCGTGGCGACGAGTGCCCTCGAACTGGGTATCGACATCGGCTCGCTCGACGCCAGCGTCATGGCCGGATATGCCGGCTCGATTGCGTCCACGTGGCAGCGCGCCGGCCGCGCCGGCCGCCGCAACGGAACTTCCTGCGCCGTCCTCGTCGCGTCGTCCGCACCACTTGATCAATTCATCGTCCAGCATCCGGACTACTTTTTCGGCCGCTCGCCCGAGCACGCCTACGTGCAGCCCGATAATCTCGAGATCCTCGTTAATCATCTGAAATGCGCGGCCTTCGAACTGCCGGTTGCGCCCGGCGACAAATTCGGCTCCGTGGACGTGCAGCAGCTCTGCGAGCGCCTCGCCGAAGCGGGCTTCCTCCATCGCAGTGGCGGCAACTGGCACTGGGTGCAGGAAGCGTATCCCGCCGATACCGTGAGCCTGCGCTCGGTAACTTCGGATAACTTCATCATCATCGACACCACCGGCGAGGAAAGCGGCAAGCCCGAAGTGATCGGCGAAGTCGATTTTTCCTCCGCGCTCACCACCGTCCATCCGAAAGCGATCTACCTCCATCAGGGGCAGCAGCATCACGTGGAACGGCTCGATTTCGACCAGCGCAAGGCCTACGTCAAGCCGGTGAACGTCGATTACTACACGGACGCGATTCGCTACACGCAGGTCCGCGTCCTCGAGATCGCCGAAGAAGAACAAATCACCGGGCCGGCTGCCCGTGCGTATGGCGACGTTCTTGTCCGTTCGCAGGTAGTCGGGTTCAAGAAAATCAAATTCTTCACCAACGAAAACGTCGGCGACGGCAAACTCGAACTCCCCGAAAACGAAATGCACACGACGGCGTTCTGGATCACCCTCGAGCGCTCGCTGCTCACGGCGCTTCCCTTCGCGCTGTCGGAACGCCAGAGCGGAATCTTCGGCCTGCTCTACGCCCTCGAGTCGATGGCCACGCTGCTGCTGATGTGCGACCGCCGCGACCTCGGCACCGCAGTCGGCGAGCGTCCTCCCACTCCGGGAGTGGAAACCGAGTGGCACGAATACACGGCGGCTACCGACGATCCCACGAAGATAAGCGAATTCTTCGAATCCAATCTGTATCTCTACGACGCCTATCCGGGAGGCATCGGATTTAGCGAGCCCCTCTATCGCGTCCACGACCTGCTCCTGCGACGGACGCGCGAGCTGATCGCCGGATGCCCGTGCGAGAGCGGCTGCCCGTCATGCGTCGGCCCGGCAGGAGAAAAATCCGAGCGCACGAAGGAAGCCGCGCTCGCCATCTTGGAGCGCCTGTGCTCCTAGGCTCCCCGGATAAACTTAGCCGGCTGAAGGCTTTGCAGCCCGCGCGGCGCGCCGCCTCGGCCGCGGCCGAGCCACGGCGAGGTTACGCATCCGATATTCCCGCAGGCGCCGAGCGCCTCGCACAGATTCTGGGCGCCGCGCCGAGAACAAATCGCTTCGGCGAGCACCTCGCGCTGCGGCGCTGGTTCTCCGAACCGATCGGCGGCGACGCGCCCAGCGAGCTGCATCCGGCGGCGCTGCGCCTGATCGCGCCGGGCGCGCCGGACTGCGTCGCCGATCCGCAGCAGTGGCTCTTTCTCGATACCGAAACCACGGGCCTCGCGGGCGGCACCGGCACGTATCCGTTCCTCGTCGGGATCGCGTGGTGGGACACGGGCGGGCTGGAGGTCGAGCAGTTTTTCATGCGCGAGCACAGCGAGGAGCATTCGCTGCTGGTGGCGCTCGCGGAGCGATTGTCGGAGCGGCGCGTGCTCGTCACGTTCAACGGCAAATCGTTCGACTGGCCGCTGCTCGAGACGCGCTACCGCATGACGCGCGCGATCAAGCCGCCCGCGCCGCGCGCGCATCTCGATTTTCTCCATCCGGCGCGGAATCTGTGGCGGCTGCGTCTCGGCTCCGTGCGCCTCGCGGAACTCGAGCGTCACGTTCTGGGCTGGAATCGCGGCGCGGACGTGATGTCCGAGCTGATCCCGCAAATCTATTTCGATTATCTGCGCGGCGGGCCACCCGAACCGCTCGTCCCGATCTTCCATCACAATCAGATGGACTTGCGCGGACTTGCCGGCCTTGCGAGCCGCGTCCTATCGCTGCTCGGAGACCCGGAAGCGCATGGACAGGACGCATTCGAGCTGTTCGGCGCTTCGCGCATCTGCGAGCGGCGCGGCGAAGCGGCTCTCGCCCGCAGGCTCTACGAGCAGTCGATTGCGCGGGAGCTGCCGCAGGAAACGGATCGCGCCGCGCGACGTTCGCTCGCGCGCCTCGCAAAGCAGGGCGGAGACTTCGATCTCGCCCGCACGCTTTGGGAAGGCATGCTGGGGAACTCGCGCGAAGGACTGGAAGCCTACGAACAGCTCGCGATCCACTACGAACGCCGCGCGCGAGAACCTCATCGCGCCGCGGCGCTGGCGCGCAGGGCGCTGGCCGATCTTCGCAAAGCCAATCGCCTCGGCACCATCGCGCCGGGCGCTTACCGCCGCTGCCGCGCCCAGTTCGAGAAGCGCCTTGCGCGCCTGGAGCGCAAGGCCGGGCGAACACTCCTCGATTCGATTCTCGAAACAGAATCCCAGAGGCCTAGCCCATGAAACGCCTGGACAACAAGGTCGCGCTCGTCACGGGAGCAAGCCGAGGCGTGGGAAAGGGTGTTGCGCTTGGGCTTGGCGAGGCCGGCGCGACTGTCTACGTTACGGGCAGGACGGTGAAAGAAGGCGAATCGGCCGACGGATTGCCGGGAACAGTTTATTCGACGGCCGCGGAAGTCACAGCGCTCGGCGGCAGGGGCATCGCGCTGCCCTGCGATCACTGCATGGATGAAGAGACCGAGGCCGTGTTTCAGCGCATCGCGGTCGACCACGGCAAGATCGACATACTCATAAACGCCGCATGGGGCGGATACGAGCGGATGACTGAAAACGGCGAATTCACCTGGACGAAACCTTTCTGGGAGCAGCCCCTCTGGCGGTGGGATGCGATGTTTGTGGCGGGCGTGCGCGCTGCGTACGTCGCGAGCGCGAAGGCCGCGCGAATCATGGCCGAACAGAAAAGCGGCCTGATCGTCAACATCTCCTTCTGGGCGAGCCAGAAGCACATCGGGAATGTGGCGTACGGCGCGGCGAAGGCGGCGACCGACAAGATGACGCGCGATATGGCGGCGGAGCTGCGCGAATTCGGCGTCACGGTCGTTTCACTATATCCGGGGCTGGTGAGGACCGAAGGGTTGATGAGGTTCGCGCAATTTCTCGACCTGTCGAATTCGGAATCGCCGCTGTTCATCGGCCGGGCTGTCGCCTCGTTGGCTGCCGATCCCGAAATGGCGCGGCGAACGGGACAGACATTGGTGGCCGCTCAAGTGGCCGCGGAGTATGGGTTCACCGACGTAGATGGCAAGCGGCCTCCACCGCTGACTTTGGAGACGGTTCAGTGAACTCCCTTTCGGAATGCCCTTTCAATTCCTCCTAGTTGGAGGACTCCTGAACACAGCGATCGTTATTGGTATAGTCGTCCTGCTCCGCAGGTCATATGGAAGGCTGCGCGAACCGCCTCAAAACGACAAGGCATCAACCTAGATCCAAGCGGCTGACGAGCTTTCGACGGGCCCGGCTCCAGCGAGTTAAGGGAGAAGCACGAGCGGGGATCAGCTCTTCAGGCCGCGTTCGAGGCCGATGTGAGTGGAGTAGTGCTCGAAAACGCGCACGCCGGAAAGCGGAGCGGACTCGAGCAGATTCTCCAGTTCCGGCACGGTGTAGGCCGCGCGTACGGAATCGTCGTAGAGCTTCCGCATCGTGCCGGAATAGTGGCGGCCGTGCCAGCGGACGTGAAACGGATGCGCGAGGCGTCCCGGGCGGCGAAGATCGCGAAGAAGGATGGCGCCGTCGCGGCCCGCGAGGCGCGCGATTTCGAAGAGGAGCTTTTCCGGTTCGGCGAAATGGTGCAGCACGGAATTGCACGTCACGAGATCGAAGGTCGCATCGGGGAATGGAAGATGGTTTCCGTCCGCGATGCGAAATTCAACGCGGCCGGCAAGCGCGGGCCCGGCGGCTTCGAGACTCGCGCGCGCCCGGGCAATCATGTTCGGCGAGCGATCGATACCCATGAATTTCCAGCGCGTGAGGCGGCGGGCGAGCTTGATGACGATTTGTCCCGGGCCGGTGCCGATATCAAGCGCGCGCCCGCGTTCGCATCCATTCAAAAGCCGCACGGCGTGCTCGACGAAAGTGTCGTCCAGGCGGTCGAGATAGGCCTGCGCGGCGGCCGAGGAATAGGCTTCCACTTCGCCCGAATCGTCCATGACTTCGGCTTCGGGGACGCGCGGCAGGTCAAACAGACTCATGGGAGATTCAGCGGCGCAGCCATTGCGGATTGCTTCGGAGCGCCGGCCTGCACGATCGAGGGCTGTTGCTCTTCGGCAGGAGCGGGAGCCGGCGGCCAGCCAACGGCGCGATCGATCGCGTCGTACGTCTGGCGCGTGGCGCCTTCGACCGCCAGGCACTTCAGCGCGACGCAGTGCAGGAAGACGCCGCCATCGTCCGTTTGAAACTGAAAAAAGTTCGGACGGCGGTAGAGTTCGCGGCGCGTGGCGTGCTTCAATTCCAGCGCTTCGCTGTACTGCCCGAAGAAGCGCGCCGCGTCGTCGGAAGTTTCGAGCGCGAGGAAGAGCACGGTGGGAGTTTCCTTCGTCTTCGCGTCCTCGAAGACGGCGTAGCGGTCGCCATCCCATGCGGGAGACAGCCCGTCGGCGCGCTCCTCCCCAATGAATTGTTTCAGGATTTCGTTGAGGCCGAATTCGCCCATCACGTTTTCCTCGAGCAGTTTCCAGTCCGCAGGGACCAGGCCCTTCCAGGCCGGCATCACGACTTTCTGAGGCCCGACTCCCTTGAGATAAAAATCTGGATGGAGAATCTGCTGCGTCGAAACGGGGGGATTCTCAAAGACGAGTTTCAGGTCCGCCCAGCCGGAATGCGCTTTCAGGAACTGCTGTGAAAAGGACGACCCGGCGAGATAAGGGAAAAGCAGGCCATCGCGGATGTAAGGCGGCGCTTTTGCCAGGTGCGGATCCTTGTTCATTTCCTCGATCGCGCCGTTGCGGAGGAGCAGCGTGACGTCGGGCAGGTCGCGCACTCCGAGTTTCTGGCCGCGAAGCGCGTAATCGACCATGGCGGCCATGGCGCTGCCTTCGCTGACGGCATCGCGGGCCAACTCGGCGTCGTCGTTCGGGCGAGCCGCCTTGATCCAGGGATCGATGTGGAAGGACTGGTCTTCGAGCGCGTGGGTCAGCTCGTGCGACATCACTTCGCGCTGTTCGTCGACCGGAATCCAATCGGCGATGTAGAACTCCTTGGCCTTCGGATCGTAGAGGCCCGCGACCTGGTCGGTCAAAACATCGAGCATGAACTGGTCGAGCGGGAAATCCTTGGGGATGAGGCCGAAGGCTTCGAGCGCCTTGCGGTCGGCGTAGCGCTGCGCCTCGTCCTTGTCTTCGTTTTCCTCGCGGACGAGGTAGTCACGAATGTCCTGCTTCGAGCGAAGGCTCTTTTTCAGAGGCTCCTTGATCGGGAGGTGAAGGATGTCGCTCATCTGCGCGAGGACCTCGTCGGCGGCGTGCAGGAATTCGGTGTTGGGGACAGGCGCGACCGGCGCGGAGGCAGTCGACTTTGGCGGAGCGGGAACCGCAGGGTTCGGAAGAGTCGCGGACTGCCGGGCCGCCGCGGCAAATCCGAATACGAGAATCACGAGCAACCCTGCCAGTCGCTTCATCCCGGCTCCTCAAGAATTGGATGACACGAGCAGGATAACAGTTTTCTCGCAGCGTTCACCCGCAGTGCGCGAAAGTCCGACGGAATCGATCAACAGTCCGTCTATTGCGGGGCGAAGGCGAGAAACACGTTGCCGGGCATTCCCCACAGGGCGCCGTAGCCGGAGGCCACGAAAACCATGCCGCCGACGACCGTGGGGCCGCCACCGCCGTCGATCGACCCGCCGCGAGCCGGAACTTTGTTGACGGTGTTGAAGTCCTGGAGCGTGTCGAAATCCCAAACGATCTTGCCGTCGTCGCTCGAATAGGCGCGGACGTGGCCGTCGTCAGACCCAGAGAAAACGACGCCAAGAATGGCGGTGACGGCGGCGGACTGCGCGGGGCTGCAGCGGTCCACATGGCAGGTCCCGAGCACAGGAGGAGCGGCCCAGATTTTCCGGCCGGTGGCAATATCGAGAGCGAAGAGGCCGCCGCCCTTCTTGGAATCGGGCTCGAGGCCCTCAGCGAACGGAATCACGTCGATATCCGACAGAGCCTCGTAAACAGCCTTGCTATCCGCGGCAGGTCCCCATTCCACGCCGCCCAGCGGACCGCCCTGCCCGATGCGAGTCTGCCAAACCAGCCTTCCCTGCTGATCCGGATCGATGGCCATGACGACGGCGGACTTCTGGCTGACAATCAGAAGGCGCTGCCCGTTCGGAAGA
This sequence comes from Candidatus Acidiferrales bacterium, assembly GCA_049523255.1. Lineage (GTDB taxonomy): Bacteria > Acidobacteriota > Terriglobia > Acidiferrales > UBA7541 > Palsa-295. Next base: position 80,403 of record JBEKNB010000014.1, read on the forward strand.
GTGCGAAGAAGCGGAGGAGAAGCGAAGTCGTAGTCGCCGCCCGGCTTTTCGGGGCAGTTGCTCTTGTCGTTCTGCAAGCAGCTCGTGTTGAAGGCGTCGCCGGAAGTCAACTGGCTCGACCAGACGATCTTGCCGGTCTTCATGTCGAAGGCCATGATGGCGTCGCTGTTCGCGGTGGGCGGATCGGAATAGTTGTCGCCGACGCCGACGTAGAGGAGTTGCTTCTTCTCGTCAACCGTGGGGGATGACCACAATCCTCCACCGGACGGGCCCCAGAGCTGCGTGCCGGCCTTGCTCATTTTCGTCGGGTGCGGGGCCTCGGGAATCGTGTACGTCCGCCAAAGTTCCTTGCCGGTGGCGGCGTCGAACGACACGAGGACGCCCCGGAAGGTGCAGCATTCGTAATGCGGATCGGCCGCCATCCATTCCTCGCGAGAGGCCACACCGACATAGAGGCGTCCCTCGTAGAGGCGCGGTGAATCCGTCACGCGCGCATACGGGTGAGTGGTAATGCGGCTCTTCCAGACAAGCTTCCCGGTGAGAGCGTTGACGGCGTAGACATTCGATCGAAAGTCGCCAAAATACGCAAGATGATCCGGCCCGACGACAACGGCGCTGCGAACTCCCGCATCGGCCTGGAATTTCCAGTAGGTGCAGCCGGTGGAGGCGTCGAGCGCGTAAACGACGCCCATCGGGCTGCCGAAAAATACGCGGCCGCCCACGACGGCGGGTTGAGCGAAGGCCCCCCAGTCACCCGGAAGTCCGAAGGCCCACTTCAGCTTGAGCTTCGGAACCTGGGCGGCCGTCAGGCCTGCCTGATCGGCGGGCTGAAAGCGGCTATTGTCCGAATCGATGCCCCAACCATTCCATTGAGGCCCGGAGAAGTCCTCCGATCCCGGCGAGGGACACAGACCAGCGGAGGGGTTCGCCGGGCGCGAACTGCCAGCGCGCTTGCCCGTGAGGTATTCGGCGACGGCAACGCGCTCCTTGATTGTCAACTTTGCCGCGACCAAGCGCATGGGGCCGGACTTGAGCTGATACCGGATGTAGTCGGGCGACATCGTCCTCAGAATAAAGTGGTTGAAGAACGGCGGATTGCCAACTTCATGGCACGAGGCGCACTTGCTGCCGTAGACCGTTTCGCCAAGTTTGGCCGATGAGGCCGCGGCGCTCGCCGAACCCGAGGCGGCTCCTCCAGTGGATGAAAGGGAGAGCACGTAAGCAACGAGTTGCTCGAGTTGCGGCTGGCTGTACTTGCCCTTGAATGCGGGCATCGCCGTGCCAGGCTTGCCGTTCTCGATGACGGCGGCTGCGTCCTTCGCGGTGAGTGCGGGGTTTCGCAGAGCCGACGAGGCGGCGCCCTTGCCGTTCTCGCCATGGCAGAAGACGCAGGAGGACGCGTAGAGTTTCTTGCCGGCGTCGATGCCCGATTGTTGGCCTTGCGGGGCGGCCGCCGGTTGCGCGGCGCGGGCCGGGGAGACCGAAGCAAGCATACATAATGCGCAGCAAGCGATGGCCAATACACCGGCGATGATCGCGCAACGCGACCGCCTGCGCGGCGCTTCCGCTCCACGCTCATTCCGGACGCGGCTTTTCGTTTCCATGCGAACCTGCCTATTCCATGTTTTAGATTTAGATAAGGAAGACACTGGGGAGCGGCCTCGCCGCAGCGTGCCCGATACTATCGTGCGTTCCGCGAGCCGCGCAAGAATGATCTTGCCGGGCAGCGCAACAGGCTCGGGGGTCAACGCCTCGAACCGGCGGTCACCGGGGCCGACAGGACGGCCTGCACGGCCTTGCAGAACTCGTCGATCTGAAAGGGCTTTCTGAGGATCTGCCGCGCGGACAATCGCACAACCTCGGGAATTTGCTCTTCACCCGCATTGGAAGTGGTAAAGACCACGTGGGCGGCAAGACCCGGGCGATTGGCCTCAATCCAGCCGTAAAGGCCGGCGGGCGACGTTTCGCCCGGAAGCTTCACGCTCAAAACGACGGCGTCCACGGAATCACCGCGCTTCAGAATGTCGATCGCTTCCTGCTCGCTTCGCGCGAGTTTCGTCGAAGATCCCCGCGCAATCAGAATCTCCTGCTGCAACTGCAACACGGTTTCTTCGTCGTCCACCAACAAGACTATGCCGGAAACATGGGTGCTCGCGCGCGACGCACCGGCATCCGACGGGACCGAGGGAACCACAAGAAGTGGCAACGTGATCGTGAAAGTGGCGCCGCGCGGCGGCGAGTTCCGCACCTGAATTTCGCCGCCGTGCTCCTTCACGATGCCGTAGCAGATGCTGAGGCCGAGGCCGGTGCCCTTGCCAACCGGCTTCGTCGTGTAGAAGGGATCGAAAATTCGATGAGGATTCTGGACGCCAGGCCCGTTATCCGTCAGTTCGACGCGAAGACGGCTTCCGATGGCCTCGGTGCGAATCCAGATCTCGCCGGCGCCGCCCTTTTCCTGAATGGCGTCCACCGAGTTGTTGAGAATATTGAGAAAGACCTGCTGAAGCTGGTGGAAGTCCCCGCCGGTCGCCGGCAAGTTGGGATCAAATTCCCGGTGAATGACGATGCTGTTGAGCTTCATGTCGTATTCGCGGAGGACGAGCGTATCCTCGAGAATCTGGTTGAGCTGGACGGGAGCGCGCTCGGGCTTATGCTGGCGGGCGAAGCTCAAAAGGTTCTGGACGATGTGATGAGTGCGCTGGGCCTGCTTGTAGAGCTTCTCAAGATAGCCAGCGCCACGCGAACCGCCGACGGTTTCCGACTTGAGTAACTGGCTGTAGCCGAGAATCGCTGTGAGCGGGTTGTTGAGCTCGTGCGCGACACCAGAAATCAACTGGCCGACGGCCGCCATTTTTTCGCTCTGCAGCAACTGCTCCTGGGTGCGGCGCAGGGTTTCATATGCCTCGCGGGTTTTCTCAAGCAACAGCGATTTGTCGATGGTTGCGGCGATCTGGTTGCCGATGGCGGAGAGCAGGTTCAATTCGCCGGTTGAAAAGGCTCGCATCTCGCGACAACCCACAACGAGGACGCCCATGATGCGGTCCTTGGCCCAAAGCACCACGACCTGCGAAACCTGAACACCTTCGTGCCGGTTCAGCTCGCGGAAATCCTCGGGCAATGCCGGAGCCGTGCCGGACAAGATGGTGACGCGCACCTGGCGGATCTGTTGCAGGAGCGCCGCAGAAGCCTCGATCGGCCCGGCGCGGCGCCCATGGGTGGAGCGGTATCCGACCGCAGCGGCGCGCCGCAGCGTCCTCGTCGCTTCATCGAGGAAGTAGACCGCGCCGGCATCGACAGCGGAAAGCTCGGTGACCCGCAACAGGGCGTCGTGCAAGCCTTCTTCAAGCGCGGAGCACTGAGTTAGCAGCTCGGCGATCGCGTTGAGGGCGAGAAGCTCGCGGTTGCGGCGGCGGATGTCCATCTCGGCCTGCTTGTGCTCGGTGATGTCGAGGACGAAGCCCTGGTATGCGACGATGGCACCGGATTCGTCGCGAGTGGCCAAGCTTGACTCACGAGCGGTACGAATCTCGCCATCGCGCCGGCGGAACTGAAACTCGAAGTCGCTGACCTCGCCGTATTCATGGAGGAGGCGTTTCAAACGGTTGCGGTCGGCAGGATTGACGTAAAAGTGCGAGGGGATATCCACGTCGAGCAACTCCTCGCGACTCTCGTATCCGACGATGCGCATAAATGCGTCATTGAAGTCGAGGAACCGGCCTTCGGCCGTCGAGATGAACACGCCCTCCGGTGCCTTTTCAAAGAGCGTGCGAAACTTGTTTTCAACCTGGCGGTGGGCAGTGAAGTCCTTCAAGACGTGGACCGTGCCCAGGCGCCCACCCTTCGAATCGTGGAAAACGGAATCCGTGGCGAGGAAATAGCCACCGAAGGTTGGGTCGATCTCCTCGGACTTCCCGGCGGCGCCTTCGCAATACGGGCAGAGCGCCCAGGGGGTGGCGCCTTTGCTGAGAACGTCGCAAACCGAACAGTCGACGAGGGCGGCCGGCTCCATCTCGAGACGTTTGGCCAGCGCGCGATTGGCCCGAAGGATGCGACCGTCGAGCGAATGAACGAGGATGAGATCGTCAATCGAGTCAAACGTGTCGAGCCACTGCCGTCGTGAGGAAGCTGACGCCTCAAACAAGGCAACATTTTGGACCGTAAGTCCCAGAAGATTCGCGACGTTGACGAGAAAGTTTTCTTCGTCGACTTGAAACGTTCGCGGCGCGGAGGAGCCGATGCCCAGCAATCCCAGGGGCGAGTCCTTTCCAGGGACACGGACCAGCACGACCGCGGCGAGCTTCTCCGCACCCATCCACAGGCGGATGGCGTGATCGGCCGGAGCGCTGGGGGAAACGAGAGGCGCTTCTTGACGGAGAACCTCCTGGACCCAAGGCTCAGAGGCGGAAACTTGCCGGTGTTGCTCCGAGCGAGAATCCCCGAGTCCCACCGAGGCGCGGACCACCAAAGCGGTGGGACGGCTGGGGTCATCGAGAAGAAACACGACGCCGTGGCTCGCACCAAGTATTTCGACCAGGTGGCGCAGAACTCCGTGGAGAACTTCCTCCATGCGGAGAGACTGCGTGGCCTCGGCCGTGATCAGCGACAAACGGCGCAGCTTTTCGTTGAGGTCATCGGTGCGAGCGCGGCCGGCCTCCAGAACCAAAACGGCCATTGCGACTCCCATCATGATCCCAAAGAAACCGTGAAAGGACATTCGGAAGAGCTCGACGCCCTCCTGCGACCAATTCGGCCGGTCCAGCCCGTGAAGTCCGCGAAGCAAAAGAGCCGCGGCCAGCAGGTTCCATCCCACGCCGCGGTGCTGCGTCTGCGAGCGCCAGAGAATCCACCCGGCGGAAAGATAGATCAGGCACACGAGGAGGGTATCGAACCATGTCTCGACGCGAGGCAAACTCGCGATTGAACCGAGGGCGATGGAACCTGCCGCCGCTGCAATGCCGAGTGGCAACAGGTACTTGACGTTCTTGCCCAGACCGCGGCAGTCGAGGGCCGCAGCAAGGAACAGAAGCGCCGGCAGGAGGGACACCGCGAAACTGAACCGCGCGCTCGCGCCGCCGGTCAAGAGAGAGGCGATGTGCAGTACCTCGATACCCACGTAGAAAGTCCAACCGGCCAGCCAATATCGAAAGAAGCGGGCGCGAAAACCCGGAAGGAGCAACCAATAGAGAACCAGCAAAATGGAGGCCGCGGCACACTCCATGAAGCCGACGGCCAGGAGCCCAGGATTCGACGCAAACGTCATCGCACTTGTTCGAGCGACACCAAGCCGCTACCCCACAAGACTCCAACCAACGATTCAGGGATATCAGGAAGCCATTGTAAGAATTAGCACATGCGCGAAATTTTCAGCAACAGACAGTCGTGCCGTGTGTGCCGTGCTTTATAATGGCGTGAACGGAGCGACCGTGGAAAAAGAAAAAATTCTCGTTGTCGACGACGAAGAAGCGATTCGCGAAGTCGTTTCGACCCTGCTCGAGGCGCAGGGCTACCCGTGCACCGTGGCTTCCAACGGTCGCCAGGCGCTGGAGACTTTTCGGAAGGATTCGTACGACTTGGTCCTGAGCGACATCGTCATGCCGGAAATGGACGGGCTCAAGCTGCTGGGCGAACTGCGGGAGGACGATCCCGACGTGCCCGTAATCATGGTTACGGCGATGCACGACATTTCGATCGCGCTCGAAGCGATTCGCGCCGGGGCTTACGACTACATTTTGAAGCCGTTCGAAAAGGACCAACTGCACTTGAGCGTGCGCCGCGCGCTCGAGCATCGCCGACTGGTGCTCGAGAACCGGACGTATCAGAGCGATCTGGAACATCTGGTCGCGGAGCGCACGCAACAACTTTCGATCGCGCTGCAGGATCTCGAACAGTCCTACGACTACACGCTCGAGGCGCTCGGCGGCGCGCTCGACGCGAAGGACGCGGAAACCGAAGGGCATTGCCAGCGCGTAACCGCGTTCACGATCACGATCGCGAAGGCCATGGGAGTGGACAAAGGGCTTCTGCGGCAGATCGCGCGCGGCGCGTTTCTTCACGACATCGGCAAGATGGGAATCCCGGATCAGATTCTCCGGAAACCCGGCCCGCTGACGGCCGAGGAGCGCGAAATCATGCGCCGGCACTGCGAGATCGGTTTTGCGGTGTTGGCACGGATTCCCTTTCTAAAAGAAGCGGCGGAAATCGTGCTGTCGCATCAGGAGTTCTATGACGGTTCGGGCTATCCCCGCGGATTGAAGGGCGAGCAGATTCCGCTGGGGGCCAGGATTTTCGCAGTGGCAGACACGCTCGACGCAATGATCTCGGATCGTCCGTACCGCAAGGCGCTGCCAATTTCAGCGGCGCGAGAGGAAATTCAACGCTTTTCTGGGCGACAGTTCGATCCCCTCGTTGTCGAGGTTTTTCTCGCGCAGCCCGAGAAACTGTGGCGCGAACTGCACGAGAAAATCAGCGATCCCTTCAAACTCACGCAGCTCGAGCGGGTATAGGCTCGCTGCAATCCTGATTGGTCCCCAAGGTTGCCGTTGGAGTCACGCCTTGCAAAGCGTTTCGAAATAGCGATCCATACATCCATAATCTGAAATAATGCGGCGGGCGCAATCCCACATTTGGGAGTGTCTCTCCTAGAGTTAACGAGTGAGATTGCGGCGGCGGTAGATGAGGACGAAGATGCCGGAGAAGAGACTCAGGGCCGGCAGCAACAAGATCAGGATGCCGTGGCGGAGCGCGGTGCGGCCCTGGGCTCCGGAAGCGGCGGCGTTCTGGTAGCACATCGCGCATCCTTGCGCGGCCGCGCGAGGTGCCAGGAGCACAAGAAACGCAACAGAGGCAACGCCAAGTATGAGAAACGGCCGGACTGTCTTCCGGCCTAGAACTTCCGCGATCTGCATTCCGATACCTTTTGGGCTCATGGCCGATTACCCACGAGCAGAAATAGGAATAGAAACAGCCAAAGTCCGTCTATGAAGTGCCAATAGATCGAAACAACTTCGACCGCCGTGCCGCGAGCCAAGTGGCGCGCGGGCCGGAGTGCGAGCGTAAAGAGCGCCACAACCCCACCCAGCAGGTGCAGACCGTGAGCGGCCGTGAAAACGTAGAAGAAGCTGCTGCTCGGATTCGTCGCGAGGTAGACACCGGCGGCGACAAACTGTCGCCAGGCGATGAGCTGCCCCACCACGAAGAATAAACCCAAAATGCCCGTTACGGCCCACCAGTGCCGGAAACCGGCTTCGTCTTGCGCGAAAAGACAGCGGCGTGAACGCATGAGGGACAAGCTGCTGGCCACAAGAATCAGCGTGTTCAGCCAGAGAATGCGCGGGGCCTGGAGCGGCTGCCAGTCGCTGTTCGGGAGGCCCTGGCGGACAATCGAGGCGCTGACCAGCGCCGCGAAGAACATCAAGATCGCGCCGAGCGCAATCATCATGCCCGTGACGTAGGTTCGCTGGGGCGTACTCGCAGCGCCGGACGGTCCGCTTCCCTGCCCGCCGCGGCCCGACGGAGTCCGGCCGCCGGTATCCCCGCCCACGCCGTTCAGTTCAATAGCGTCTGTCACAGCATGTGGCATTCCGCGACTCCTATCTGACTTCCGGCTCGCCTTCAGGCGCGACGTTTTGCGGCAAGAAATCCTCCTGCGCCCCGGGGACACTGTAATCGTACGGCCCGCGGTACACCGTCGGGTAGTGTCCGTTGAAATTGTCCGGGGGCGGGGGCGAGCTGGTGATCCATTCGAGCGACGTCGAGTTCCATGGATTAGCGGCCGCCCTGTCTCCCTTTCTAAGGCTGTGAAAGAAATTGTAGAAGAAGATCATCTGCGCGGCGGCCGTGATAAACGCCACGACGGTCATGAAGCGGTGCAGCGGCTGAAGCGCCGCGAGATAGCTCGCACCCGATGAATCGGCGTAACGACGGACACCGCCTTCAATGCCCACAAAGTGCATCGGCATAAAAATGCAGTAAGCGCCGACGAATGTCAGCCAGAAGTGGAGCTTTCCGAGCGATTCGTCCATCATCCGGCCGAACATTTTCGGGAACCAATAGTAGGTCGCGCTGAAAATTCCGAAGATCGCGGCGACCCCCATGACGATATGGAAGTGCGCGACGACGTAATAGGTTGCGTGCAGCATTGTGTCCACAGCCGGCTGCGCGAGGAAGATCCCGGAAAGTCCGCCGGTGACAAAAAACGAAACAAAGCCGATCGCAAACAGCATCGGCGAGCGGAACTGTATCTTCCCGCCCCAGAGCGTCCCGAGCCAGTTGAACGTCTTGATTGCGGAGGGCACGCCGATCGACATCGTCAGCACGGAGAAGGTCAAGCCGGAATAGGGGTTCATTCCGCTTACGAACATGTGATGGCCCCAGACCAGGAAACCCATAAAGCCGATCGCGCAGAGGGCGAGCGCCATCGCGCGATAGCCGAAGACGGGCTTGCGCGAAAAGTTCGCGAGCACGTGAGACACGACGCCCATGCCGGGGAGAATCGCGATGTAGACCTCGGGATGGCCGAAGAACCAGAACAGGTGCTGCCAGAGGAGCGGCGAGCCTCCGGCGCGATTCTGGAGCTCCCCATTCACCACGAGTCCGGCCGGAAGGAAGAAGCTGGTGCCCGCCGAACGGTCGAGCAACAACAAAATCCCTCCGGCAAACAAAACCGCAAAGGCCAACAGGCTGAGAATTGCGGTGACGAACCACGCCCATACGGTGAGCGGCATGCGCATCAGCGTCATACCGGGCGCGCGCATGTCGATGGTGGTGGAGATGAAATTGAGCGAGCCCAGGAGCGACGCAAGACAGAACAGCAGAACGCTTACGAGCCAAACCGTTTGACCCGGCCCCTCGCCCGGACCGGTGACGTCGCCCAGACCGCTGAGCGGAGGATAGGCGGTCCAGCCGCTGATCGGTGCGCCCCCCGCAACCATAAACGCCGTGACCATGCACACGAACGCCGCGAGCGTCAGCCAGAAACCGAGCATGTTGAGCCGCGGGAACGCCATATCTGGCGCGCCGATTTGAATGGGCAGCATGTAGTTCCCAAACGCGCCCTGCGGGGCGGTGGTAAGGACGAAGAAAACCATGATCGTGCCGTGCATCGTCACGAGCGCGAGATACTGCTCGGGCGTCATGATTCCGCCGCCCATGAAGGGCAGGCGCGCATTCGGCCAGACGAGATGGAAGCGCATCAGCAGCGAAAGGATGATTCCCAACGCCACGGCCGCGAGCGCGAGGAAAAAATACTGGAGGCCGATGACCTTGTGATCCGTGCTGAAGACGTAGCGGCGGACGAAGCCCTTCGGGACTTCCGCGGTGGCATGAGCAGATGTGCTCACTGCGCGGCCGCCTGCTGCTTGAGGAAATTCCCGTAGTCAGATTCGGAGACAACGTCCAGGAAGCTGTGCATCCGATAATGCCCAAGACCGCAGAGTTGCGTGCAGACGATTTCGTAGCGCCCGACGCGATTCGCCGTGAAATGCATCGGAATCACCATGCCGGGCACGGCGTCCTGCTGGAGCCGCAATTCTCGAATGAAGAGATTGTGGACCATGTCCTGAGAGCGAATCAGCAGTTCGATCGGGCGGTCCACGGGCACAGTCAAAGCGGGAACGATGATGTCGTCTTTGCCGGAGGGATCGTTCGGATCGAGGCCCAGCGGATTGCCGGTTGCAGGGCTAACCAGTTGCGGATCGAGGCGGCCGAATTTTCCATCCGCGCCGGGATAGCGAAATGTGTAGACGAACTGGGTGGTGGTGGCTTCCACTTGGATCGCGCCCTGCGCGGGTGGAGCGAATTGAACCGCCGCCCAGACGCGATTCCCTAGAATTCCCAAGCCCAGAAACGCGACAGCCGTAATCGAGGTCCAGAGGATTTCCATTCGCACGCTGCCGCGAGAGAAATGGGCGCGCTGGCCGCGATCGCGAAAACGGAAGATTGCGTACGCAAGGCCCAGTTGCGCCAGTACGAATGCTGCAGCGGTCACCCACAGCGTGAGGTCGTACTGCCGGTCAACCAAGAGAGCGGGCGAGGTGATCGGTGGCGGCGCCGGAAAAAGGCGCGCGGCGAAAACGTAGAGTGTTGCGACTACGAGGATGATCAACAGCAACGCCAATAGAGTGGCCGGTCCTGAAGAACCGCCTTCGCGGTCTTCCCTTCCCATCCCGTTTGTTGCGCGCCGTTCGGATGCCAAGAAAAACGCCCGACGAAATCATCTCGATGATGCTGGACACGAATCATAGTCCAATGCAGGCCCCAATTTGAACCGTTATCCGTCTGGCCGCCGGATTAAGCGACCGCTCCGCTGGCGGCCGCAAGCAATCCCACGAGAAACCCGAGGGTGCCCCCAACTGCGCGCGCGCGTGTCCGCATCATCATCGCGTGAGCTGCTAGAGCAAGGAGGGCCCGGGTTCTAAATCGGAAATCGGAGCGCAGACTTAAGGCTTAACAGTTTGCGGAAAAACCGGGAGAGCTTTGTAAGGTGGGGTTTCAACCCCGCCGTAAGTGCACCAATCTGTGTGGGGCTTTAGCCCCTGAAGCTCCGCTTTCTGACCTTCTCGGCAAACGGTTGAAAGTTAGGACGACCGCGAAAGTCTACGCGCATTTAAGTCGAAAAAATCCCAAGGATTTAAAACCTATTATGGCTAGTACTCACAAAATATTTTCCACAAGGTTCGCGAACTCACACGTCGATCGCACCCAAGAGCGTGGTAATGTGGCAGTGAGCAAAAGCCTCTCCTGATTGAGTTAGGAACCGCGATTGCATGTAAAGCAAATGGAGAGCACGATGGAGCGAAGAGCCGGACAGCTCTCTGACAGCCCGCATCCGGCCCGCGCGTTGAAATGTATCGGGTTGTTGGCATTGTGCGAGGCGTTGGAAACTTTGGAGCCAGCGACAAGCGCTTGGGTGTGTCTCCAAAAGTTGACGAAGGCGCGCGCCCCGCGTCTCCGCAAGTGACCGATCGGATTGCGCAACGCTGGTTCAATCTGGTTCAAGGCGGTTCATCTCACCGCGCTTGACTTGAGCTGGAAGGGAGCCCATATGAGACGAAACGGTGAAGCGGGTCAGGCACTAGTGATATTTGCTTTGGCACTCACTGTCCTCATGCTTGCCGCCGGCCTCGCAGTCGATATGGGCTACCTGCGTTATCAAAAGCGCCGCATGCAGACGGCCGCGGACAGCGCCGCCATCGCCGCCGCCTCGGAATTGAGCTATGGCGATTCGCCCATAGCCGCACAGAATGATGCACAGCTGAACGGCTTTGATGTTGCCGCCGCTAATGTCACGACGAGTTGTCCTCTCTCAACGCCGTCCGGTTCCGACCCAATTATGTGCGTACAATCTGTCACCGCGCTGGGCTCCGGTTCCAGCGCGACGTGTTCGACATCCCAGCCCTGTGTCCAGGTGGAGATCTCTCAAAATCAACCCACATTTTTCATGCGAATCGCGGGGATCAAATCCGAGCCCGTCAGTGCGAGTGCAATGGCGCGACTGGGGCCCGGCTCGGGTTGCATGTACGCCTTGGGCTCGGGAGGAATTGTTCCCGTTTCGACCGGTTCAATCGGTTCGATGTACGTGCAGGCAAACTTCTGCGATTTGATGAGCGCTGGGCCTGTCGACACCTCGGGGGCACTGAACGCGAGTCATAGGCTTGCAGCAGCAGCCGTCGGCGATTCGACTGGCCAGTGCACTCCGGGGCCCCCGCAGTGCACTATCTCATCGCCCCCGCAGATAATCGCGCCTCCCGCCGATCCCTTGGCATATTTGCTGACAAGTTCGCCGCCCAGCGGGCCGATCAATCCAATACTAAACAGCTGCGGGTACACGTACTGCGCGGGCACCTACACGAATCCAGTTCAGATTACCGGTTCCGGCACCACTACTTTCGAACCGGGTGTCTACGTCTTTCAAAGCGGGCTCACCATCTCCGGTCCAGGCACTGTGACGGGCACGGGCGTCACTTTTTATAACACCAGTGCGAGTAGCCCCTTTTCAATAGACGCGAACGCAGACTACGCTAGTTGCAACCCCAATAACCAGCTTCCCCTCAACATCGGGGGTGTCGTTCAACTCACGGCGCCGACGGACCCGTCCAACTCGTACGCCGGAATCCTGTTTGTCCAAACCAGCTCCCCTACTGCAACCCTTGCGCTAGGTAATGGAGATGACTGCAATGCCACCCCTAACCCCGCCAACAGCTCGTACCTCTGGGGAGCGCTATATTTTCCACAGGCCCAGTTGGATCTGATCGGCCTTGGGGCGGATGCAACAAACGGGTGCTCAACGATAGCTCGCTTTACGCTTGCCGTTGCAAATTCAATCCAACTTGCGGGCAATGATAATTTCAATACGGACGACTGCACGGACCCTACGACGCTGTATTCGTTTCCAGCAACATGGCCCGATCCCGATCCCATTAAGGCAGCGGTACTGGTGGAATGAAGATGACTCTAAAGACCAGCTCGTGTAATCGCCGTTCGACAAAAGCCAGCTACCAACCGTTCCGCAGGGGCTTGAGCGGAGAGCGCGGGACGAGTCTTTTGGAAATGGCCCTGCTGACTCCCGTGCTGGTGCTACTGCTGCTCGGAATCATTGATGTAGGACGGTACGCGGAGACCGCTATCGTAGTGGCCAACGCAGCGCGTGCGGGTACCCAATACGGAGCGCAGAATTTCGCAACCGCGGCGGATAGTACTGGCATAGAAAACACCGCCGTGAGCGATTCGCAGAATGTTCTTACGGCTTCGCAGGTAACCCCATACGTGCTCTGCGGTTGCGCGAGTACGAGCCTGAGCACCACGTGCCCCGCCACTTGCAGCACGGGGCATCCGCTCGTCTACGTGCAGGTGATAGCTACGGGAACCTTTAAGCCTCTTATTAGTTATCCCGGAATTCCGTCTCCAATTACCATCACCGGCAAATCGGAGATGCGCGTCGCCGAGTGATTGAAATGCATCGGGGAGATCGGATATCAGCGATGAATGACAAGCCAAAACGCGCGAAGGGCAATCAGCAAGGAAGCACCCTCGTCGAATATGGTTTCGTCGTTGTGATACTTTTCATGCTGATTTTCGGCATAATCGATTTTGGCAGGGCGCTCTACGCCTATCATTTTGTCGCCAACGCGGCGCGCGAGGGAGCCCGGTATGCGATTGTGCGGGGCGGGTCGAGTTCGGACTGCCCAAGCATGCCAGGCTGTCCGGCCATCAATAATACGCAGAACTACATTCAGGGCTTGGCGACGGGCATCGGACTCACGAACGATCCGAACGATTCAAACAATCCGTCCGGAGTATTGATTACGACCTATGTCACGCAGGTTGCGCCCTCACCAAGCTCGGGGCTGACTTGCACCAGTGAGACTGTCATTAATCCGGGCTGCGTCGCCCAAGTGACAGTAATATATCCGTTCAGCTTCATCTCGCCTTTCCTGCCAAAGAGCTCTACTTGCACAGCTAATGTGAACGGCTCCACGGTCCAGGCCTCCATTTGCATGACCAGCGAGTCGCAAATGGTGGTTTCGCAATAGTTGGGCTGAACTTCCGCATCAATCGAAGTGCTTACTCGGGCACACCTACCGATCTCAGGCTTCGAGCGCAGGCGCAGAACGCTAGACTGTGTGGAGTGTCCGAGGCTTTCGCACAACCTCTCATGACTCCGGAACCCCTTCGCGAAACCCGTGTGGCCAAAGCCGCCGTGAACTCGGCAGCAATCCGCTTTCAACGGCGCATATCGTCTGCGTTCTGGGTCGCCGCTGTGTTGCTGGGCGGTTTTCAGTTCTGGATCAGCCGCCAGACGATGAACACGGACGGAATCTCCTATCTGGACATGGCGGATGCGATCGCTCGCGGAAACTGGCGCGCGGCGGTCAACGGTTACTGGAGTCCGCTCTACCCGTGCCTTCTCGCCGCAGGCCGGCTTCTGTTTAGGCCCTCGGCCTACTGGGAATTCGCCGTCGTGCACCTCGTGAATTTTTTTATTTTTCTTGGCGCGGCGGCTGCTTTCCAGTTCTTCCTTTCGAGCCTCGTCGGCTACGTCCGACGCCGAAATCAAGCGGCGGAAACTTCGCAAGCTGCGAAACCGCTGCCTGAGTGGGCGCTCTTGTCCCTCGGATACTCGCTCTTTCTCTGGAGCTCCTTGGCGCTCATCAATCTCAGCACCGTCAGCCCGGACATGACTGTGGCGCTCTTTGTCTTTCTCGCATCGGCCCTTATTTTGCGCAGCAACAGCGTCATGGACCATGCGCCAAAAAGCGCCCTTTTGGGGCTCGTTTTGGGCCTCGGATACCTTGCTAAAACGGCTATGATGCCCTTGAGCGTCGTGTTTTTCGCGGCTGCGATTCTGGCAGGCTGGAGGCGTTCCTCTCCGGCGGCATCGCCTGAGGAGTCCTCGACTCGCGCCAAAGTCCTGAGGTTGGCGCCGGAGGTTGCACTCGGCGTGGTCGTCTTTCTGCTGGTTTCGGGTCCGCTGGTCTTAGCCCTTTCCAAGTCCAAGGGCCGATTGACGATAGGAGACAGCGCGAGGCTGAATTGGGCTTGGTACATCAATCACATTCCGCGATACCACTGGCAAGGGATTCCCGCCGCTGGCGCACCTGTCCATCCCACACGCAAGCTCCTCGCATCGCCAGGAGTCTATGTCTTTGATTCTTCTAACCTTGCTACATATGACATCTGGTACGATCCGTCCTATTGGGATGACGGCATCCGGCCACGGCTGGATATCAAGACCGAAATCGGACAACTGAGAAACAACCTTCGTTTCTATTTCCGGTTCTTCCTCGTCCGGCAGATCGGGATTCTCGCGCCATGTATCTTCTTTATTTTGTTAGGCCTGCGTGGAAAACAATCACTAACAGGCTTGGCCGACCACGCGGAGGAATTGCTGCCGGCGCTCGCTGCCCTGGTCATGTATGCCCCTATCTATGTGGAGGTGCGATACATAGCGCCGTTTGTCGTCGTTTTGTGGATGGCGCTGTTCGCGGCGGTCCGAGTCCCCGCCAACGCTCTGAGCAGACGAGCGGCGACCTATTCAGTAGCCGTGGCGCTTGCGTTCACGCTGGTCAGTCTGGGCGCCGGTCTACCGGACGCCAAGGGGCCATACGGCTTGCTCGAGGCTGTGCGATGGAAGAGCCCGTATTTGCAGTTTGAAGTCGCCGAAGAGCTGCACCGCATGGGCATCGAACCGGGCGACAAAGTGGCCTGGATCCGACCGAAAGCCCCTGCTCGGGAGCGATACGACTGGGCTCGACTCGGCCGGGTAAGGATCATTGCGGAGATCCCCGGCGTCGAAGAAAAGGCGTTCTGGATGGCGAGCCCGGAAACACAATCGCAAGTAATTCAAGCGCTTGACGGGACCGGCGCCAAGGCTCTGATTTCGACCCAGCCGCCGCCGGCTGGCTCCACGCTGGAATGGCAGCCGGTCGGGTCGACGGGTTTCTATCTTGTATTTCTTCCAGAATCAGTGCGAAGCGGGGGCAAATCGTCGAGTACCAGAACCAGCCTTACCCGCCTCAGCTAGCCTGGCTATTTTCGGCGTCACGAATGTGAAATTGCCCTCCCCGAGAGTCCAAGGCTTTGCACACAGGGGCCTTCGCGCCACGGCAATTCCTTTCCCTTCAATCTCATCGACTGGTACCCAAAGTGCCATGCATCTAGCACTTGATCTCGGCAGAACGAATCAAGGATTGCGCGTAAAGAAGTTAGGAATGGGGGTCCAAGTCCACGCATGCGGTGGACTAAGCCCTCGGGAGTGAAAGGGCGGAAGCTTATCCGCTTGTCAGCAGTAAACCCCAGGCATAGACATTTCGGGCGAAAAAGCCGGCCTCGTGTGCTCAGACCACCGCGCCTGAAACCAACTTCCCGCTGACGCGAATCGAACGATCACACCTCGACATTCATCAACACATTTCCTTGCTTATTGCGACAGAGCGCACGCGCTTGCTCAACTGCCCGAACATGCGGCCTCGCAGTTCCGCGCCAGCGCGTTGACCGTCGTGAAGCCAGGACCGAATTCTTAGGGAGCGAAAAAATGAACGCAGCCCACGGGCGCACTAACGCCGACAGAGCGAAATCGGCCCACGAAAACTCCGCGGCGGCGCGGCAATTCCGCGCAGCTCGCGCAAGCGCCTGGTTCAGGTCTGTTCTGGCCGGAGTGTGCCTGCTTTTCGCGGCTGTTTCAGCTCACGGCCAGGCTGTGACTTCCACGGTCAACGTCGGACAGTTGCCATACGCCGTGGCGGTGAACCCCGTGACCAACACGGCTTACGTCGCGAACTCAAACAGCAACACGGTCACGGTGATCAACGGAATCACGAACAGTTCCGCCACAACGACGACGATCCCAGTTGGAACCACTCCTTATGCGATCGCAGTGAACCCCGTCACCAACATGATCTACGTGGCGAATAACAATAGTGGCGGTACAGGCACCGTCAGCGTGATCAACGGGGCGACGAACACGGTAGTAAATACAATTACGGTCGAAACGGCTCCCGTCGCCATCGCCGTCAACCCAGTCACGGACCTGATCTACGTTGCGGACAACGGGAGCAAGACTGTGACGGTGATCGACGGGAGCGGAGTCAATTCTCCGGTCCAACTCACCGTTGGGAACAAGCCGGCCGCTCTCGCCGTGAATGAGGTTACGAACGAAATCTACGTGGCGAACTATCAGGACGGCACGGTTTCCGTGATCAGCGGAACCAGCGTGAGTGGTTCCGCAATTACCGTGGGAACCAATCCCACTGCGATCGGCGTGAATCCGGCGTCGAACCTGATCTACGTTGCTAACTACGGCAGCGCCAACGTCAGCGTAATCCAGGGATCCAACAACACCATTCTGGGCAGTGCTATCACCGTCGGAAACAATCCGAATGCGGTGGCGGTGAACCCCGTCACTAACAAGATTTATATCGCGAACGAAGGAAGCGCGAGTGTGGCCGTGATCGACGGTGCGCACAACACCAACGCAACAACCACGAGTGTCGCCACGGCGGCGGGTTCGACGAACTTTTCCGTGGCAGTAGACATCGTGAACAATCTAGTTTACGCGGCGACTCAGGGAACCAATACGGTCACGGTGATCGCCGGCGCCACAAACACCGTGGCCGCGTCCGTGATAACGACGCTGACTGCCGGAACAACGCCGCGGGCTATCGCAGTAAACCCCGTGTCCGACAAAATCTATGTGGCCAATCAGGGGAATGGAACGGCCAGCACGGTGACGGTGATCGATGGCGCCACGAACGCGACAACGCCAGTTACCGGGGGCGGCGCGCCTTATGCGGTCGCTGTCAACCCGGTGACAAACACGATCTACGTGGCGAACAACAGCAGCGGCACGGTGACAGTGATCAACGGAACGACGAACAGCGCCACTTCGGTGACCGTGGGAAGCAGTCCAGTTGCGATAGCCGTGAACCCTGTTACCAACAAGGCTTACGTGGTGAATCAGGGCAGCGCGAACGTGACTGTGATCGACGGGAACAACAACAATGCCACGAGCACCATCGCCGTTGGAAATCTTCCCACCGCGGTAGCGGTGAACCCGGTGACGAACAAGATCTACGTAACCAACTATGAGGATGGCACGGCTACTGTAATCGACGGAACCGGGGTCAATCAGCCCGTCTCATTCGGCGTGACACCTCATCCTCAGGCCGTGGCCGTGAATCCTGTGACGAACAAGGCGTATGTAGCCGCCACGAACGTCGTGGTGGTGATCGACGGCGCGAACAATCTATCGTCCATCAGCGTCGGCAGCACTCCGATCTCGATTGCAGTGAATCCGCTGACCAACCAGATATTCGTGGCGAACAACGGCGGCACCACCGTTACGGTGATCAACGGAAACAACAACAACGCAACGACATCGGTAACAGTCGGAACGAACCCATTGTCAGTGGCGGTGAATCCGAATACGAATGAAGTCTACGTCGCCAACCAGAATAGCTCGAACGTGACGGTGATCAATGGCAACAACCTGACGGCGACCCCCACAACAATCCCGACAGGAACCGCACCGTGGGCAGTGGCCGTGAATCCGACCACAAACAAGATCTACGTGCCGAGCCTCGGAGCCGCCTCGGTGCTGGTGATCGATGGCACCACCAATGCAGTCACCACAGTGCCCACGGGCAACCAGCCCGATGCCGTGGCAGTAAATCCGGTGACCAATACCGCCTACGTGGCAAACCAGGAGAGCGGCAATATCACGGTGCTGGTCGAACAGCCGGTGGAGACGATTCCGATCACGACAACGATTGAGCCGTTAACCGGCAATAAGACCACCAGCTTTACGCCCACTTTCAGCTTGACGACGAGCAACACGTTGACCTCCGCGCCGGTCAATAACGTACTGTATCAGTTCGATAGCTGGGACAACGCCTGGACCGCCGCGACGAATAATGGTGGAGGATCGTTCAGCATCACGCCCAGCTCCCTGCAGCCGGGCTTTCATATCCTCTACGCATTTGCCACAGACGGCGGCGAGGGAACTTCGATTTTGACGGGCCTGCAGAGCAGCCCGCTCATCGGCAGCATTGCCTCGTATGCATTCCTTGTGGCACCCAGCGGCGCCACTGTGTCGCCCACAAGCCTGAGCTTCGGCGATCAGGAGCTGACGACCAGCAGCTCGGCGCAAACGGCGACGCTGACGAACAACGGCGCCCAAACTTTGACGTTTGCAATTGCCAACACGGACTCGACAGACTTCCCGGAGGGCAGCAGCGACTCCTGCACCACAGCGGGCGGACAACTCACAGCCGGGGCATCGTGCACGATCAGCATTACGTTCACGCCCCAAGGCACCGCGGGAGCGAAGAGCGCGACGCTGACGATCACGGACAATTCGAACGGAGTTCCCGGCAGCACGCAGACGATATCTCTCAGCGGCACGGCGACCGGAAACGCGGATCCCGGTTTGACCTGGGCGACACCGCACGCCATCGTCTACGGCACGGCGTTGAGCAGCACGCAGCTGGATGCGACGGCAACGGCTGCAGGTACATTTGCTTACACGCCGGCGGCGGGGCAGGTTCTGGGAGTAGGAACTCAGACGCTATCGGTGACGTTCACGCCGACCAATACAAACCAGTACGCATCCAAAACGACCACGGTTCAGCTGAGCGTAACTCCGGTGACATTGACGGTGACGGCGACCAGCTTTACGCGGAACTACGCGCAGTCGAATCCGACCTTTACGGCAACCTACACGGGATTTGTGAATAACGACACAATCTCAGTGCTCAGCGGCCTGCCCAGCCTGACGACCACGGCCACGAGCACGAGTTCCGTGTCGGGATCGCCCTACCAGATCGTTGCCGCACAAGGCAGCTTGGCGGCGGCGAATTACGTATTTTCATTCGTCAATGGCACGCTGACGGTAAATCAGGCCACGCCGATAATCACGTGGGCGACTCCAAGCGCGATCACGTATGGCACGGCGCTGAGCAACACGCAATTAAACGCGAGTTCAAACGCGATTGGCGGCGGCGGCTTTGCGTACACGCCTCCCGCCACTACGGTGCTGGGCGCGGGGAAGCAGACTCTCTCGGTGCTCTTTACACCGACGGACGCGACCGACTACACGACGGCGAGCGCCAACGTCCAACTCACGGTCAATCAGGCCACGCCGACAATCACGTGGGCGACGCCCGCAGCGGTCAACTATCCGACCGCGCTCAGCGCGACGCAACTGGATGCGACGGCTTCGGTGGGCGGCAGCTTCGCCTACAACCCGGTCTCCGGAACAATTCTGAAGGCAGGAAGCCAAACGCTTGGGGTGACTTTCACGCCGACCGACGCGGTCGATTACATGACCGTGAACGACTCCGTGACGCTGACGGTGAACCAGACGACACCAACGATCACGTGGGCGACACCCGCAGCCATCAACTATGGAACGGCGCTTAGCAGCGCGCAGTTGGACGCGGTAGCGTCCGCGCCAGGAACGTATGTTTATACGCCACCCGCCGGCACGGTCCTTGGCGCGGGAACGCAAACTCTCTCGGTGACATTCACTCCGACGGACACGACCGATTACAAGCCGACGTCGGATTCCGTTCAACTGACGGTGAATCAGGCCCCGGCCAACAGCGAGGCCACGGTGACGACCACGGTCACGGCGGGAACCAAGCCGAAGTCAGTGGCCGTGAATCCGATCACGAACACGGCCTACGTAACGAACTACGGCTCGGGGACGGTGACGGCGATCGATGGGACCAACAACACGACTTCGACAATCAACGTTGGGAATCAGCCGTCTTCGGTGGCAGTGAATACCGTCACGAACACAATCTACGTGGCGAACTATCAGGACGGAACTGTTACGGTAATCAACGGAAACGGCAACACGCCGATCGACACGGTCACGGTGGGTACGCAACCCACGGTGGTGGCCGTGAACCCGGTGACGAATAAGGCGTACGTGGTGAACGCGGGATCGAACAACGTCACGATGATCGATGGGAACAACAACTACCAGACTACACCCATCACCGTCGGAACCAATCCCTTCGCGGTAGCGGTGAACCCGGTAACGAATCTCGTCTACGTAACGAACCAGGGCACGGGCGGGACGGGCGGAAGCGTCTCCGTGATCAACGGAGCGACCAGCACGGTGACAGCGACGGTGATCGATCCGGCCGCGAGCGGACCTTATTCCGTAGCCGTGAATCCGGCGACCAACAAGGTCTACGTGACGAACCTGAACAGCAAGACCGTCACGATGATCGATCCGACGAATAGCAATGCCGTGACGTCGATCAGCGTGGGAACCAATCCCTGGGCCGTGGCGGTGAACGCAGCGACCAACCAGATTTACGTGGCGAATTACAGCGACGGGACCGTGACCGCGATCAACGGGAACAACGCGAACAGCACGAGCCTGGTGACAGTGGGAACGAATCCGGATGCGGTGGCCGTGAACCCGCTCACAAACCAGATTTTCGTGGCCAACACAGGCAGCAGCAATTTCACGGTCATCGCAGGATCCAGCAACACGCCGACGAACGTGAGCGTGGGAACCGGGCCGGACGCCATAGCTGTGAATCCAGTGACGGACAGAATTTACATCGCCAACAACGGGAGCGGAAACGTGTCTGTGGTGGACGGCGCCACGAACACTACGGCGACTGTCGGCACAGACAATCAGCCGGTTGCCGTGGCCGTGAACCCGGTGACGAACACGATCTACACGGCGAACTCGAACACCGCCGGAACCGTTACGGTGATCAACGGCTCCACAGCCACGTCCGTGCCGGTGGGGACCTCGCCGGCAGCTCTGGCGGTGAATCCACTGACCAACACGATCTTCGTGATGGATTCAAACGCAATCACGGCGATCAATGGACAGACCAACACAGCGACAAACTACCCCATTGGGGGTGTGCTGGATGGGATGGATATCAACATCCTCACCGATACCGTGTACATCTCCAACTACTCCGGCGGCACGGTTGAGGTGTTCAACGGAGCGACAGACACGCTCACGACAGCGGTGGGAGTGGCGACGCATCCCGACGCGGTAGCGGTGAACCCGGTAACGAACAAGATTTACGTGGCGAGCGTCGGAGGCACAGTGACGGTCGTCAATGGGACGACGAACGCGGCGACGGCGTCGGTGACGGTGGGGGATTATCCGCTGGCGATCGCCGTGAACCCAGTGACCAACATGATCTATGTGGCCAACTCGAACCTCGACAACTACCCGACGCCGGGAAGCGTGACGGTGATCAACGGGCTCACTAACGCCACGACGACGATTCCGGCCGGAATCGAACCGTTTGCCATTGCCGTGAACCAGGTCACGAACGAAGTTTACGTGGCTAACAAAGACGGTAACAGCATCATGGTGATCAACGGGTACACGAACGCCACCACGTTCCTCACAGTTGGCGCCAATCCGTTCGCTGTGGCGGTGAACCCGGTGACGAACAAGATTTACGTGGCGAACGCGGGACCGGTGAGCGGGAGCTACTACGTTTCGGTGATCGACGGCGCCACGAATTTCATCACGACGCTGAGCGCGGGAACCCAGCCAGCGGCCGCGACCGTGAATCCCGTGACGAACCAGGCGTACATCGCGAACCAGTTCGGCAACAGCGTGACGGCCATCACCGAGCAGCAGCTGCAGACGATCCCGATCACGACGACGATCCAGCCGCTGGCGGGAAATCAAACGGCCAGCCTTGCGGCCACTTTCAGTTTGACTGCGACGAACACGCTGACGGGAGCGCCCGTCGACAACGTGGTGTATCAGCTCGATACGTGGGGAGGCCAGTGGACTCCGGCGACGAGCCAGGGCTCGGGCAATTTCACGATCACGACACCCGCTCTGCTGCCGGGCTTCCACATCCTGTACGCGTACGCCACGGACGGCGAAGAGAGCACTTCGACTATCACGGGCCTTCAGAGCAGCCCGCTGATCGGCACCATCGCGGCCTATGGGTTTGCCGAGACCGCGCAGACTGGAGGCAGCACGGGAGCCAGCGTCTCGCCCACCAGCCTCAGCTTTGGCGGTCAGGCGAAAACCACCACGAGCTCGGCGCAAACAGTCACTTTGGTGAACGCGAGCAACAGCGTTCTGACTTTTGCCATTTCATTCACGGGAGCAGACCCGGGCGACTTCGCGGAGACGACCGGCTCCGACACCTGCAGCACGCTCGGCGGCCAGTTGGCGGCGAACGCGTCATGCACGATCGGCGTGACGTTCACGCCCGCGGCGACGGGAAGCCGGAGCGCCACTCTAACAGTCACCGACAACTCGAACGGCGTTGCAGGCAGCACGCAAACTGTCAGTCTCTCCGGCACGGGAACCGGGAACGAGAATCCGGGGCTCGCGTGGACGGCGCCGGCGGCAATCACCTACGGAACTGCACTAAGCAGCACGCAGTTGGACGCCACAGCCGCAGTACAGGGCACGTTCGTCTACAACCCGGCGCTGGGAACGATCCTGAGTGTGGGCCCCCAGACCTTGTCAGTCACCTTCACCCCACAAGACACGAACGACTATGCCTCGGCCACTACGACGGTGCAGATCAGCGTGACCCAGGCGACTTTGACGGTCACTTCGAGTAGCGCCACGCGGCAGTACGGTGCGGCAAATCCGACGTTCAGCGCGACTTACACGGGGTTTGTCGGCACGGACACCGCCGCTTCGGTTCTCACTGGTACACCGGCGTTCTCCACGACCGCGACGGCAACGAGCGGGGTGGGAAGTTACCCGATCACGGTCACGCAGGGCAGTCTGGCGGCGACGAACTACACGTTCAATTTCGTCTCCAGCGGCAACCTCAGCGTGACGGCGGCGACGACGACGATCAATTGGGGCCCACTGGCACCTATCACCGTGGGCACGGCACTCGGCGGGGCCCAATTGAGTGCAACCGCGACGATTGCGGGCGGATCAACAGTCACCGGCACCTTCACATATACGCCACCGGCCGGTACGGTGTTGACCGTGGGCACGCAGACTCTATCGGTTAGTTTCACTCCGACCGGCGCGAACGCGGCGAACTATACGGCGGCTTCGGGAGCAGCCACGCTCCAAGTCAATCAGGGGCAAGCCGTGTTTGGATCAAACGACACCAGCACGGAGGGAAATTGGCAAGGGCTCTACGGCGGCGATGGATACATGATTGCGCCCAGCTATCAGAGTCTGCCGAACTACGCGACTCTCGCGGTCGACAAATCAACAAACTACACTTGGACCAGCACGACCAGCGACCCAAGAGCTTTGGAGATACCGAGCGGCTCGGGGCGAATTGCGGCAGCATGGTACAACCTGACGACGTTCTATCTTGATCTCAACATCACGGACGGCCACTCGCATCAAGTTGCGCTGTATGCCCTGGACTGGGATGGCATCGGACGAGCGGAGACGATTCAAATCGTCGATCCGGTCACGAATGCCATTCTCGATACTCGAAGTATTTCGGCCTTTACCAATGGAACGTACCTGATATGGACCATCTCCGGCCACGTCCAGATCAACATCACCACCACCAGCCAGACCGCAAATGCGGCGATTAGCGGAGTATTTTTCGGGGGTAGCAGCGGCGCGGAGAGCGTGAGCGTCAGCCCGACGTCGGCAAATCTGACGGCAAACGGGACGCAACAATTCGCGGCGACGGTTCACAACGCATCGAGCCAGAACGTCACCTGGACCATCAGCGCCGTCAACCCGACCAGTGCGGCTCCTGGCACTCTCTCGACCTCTGGTCTCTACACCGCTCCGTCCAGCATCACCACGGCTACTA
>JBEKNB010000015.1:0-133502 GCA_049523255.1 Candidatus Acidiferrales bacterium
CTTGGCAAATCATCGAGCGGCTCGCGCCCCGCTCGCCCCTCGAACTCTGCTTGCTTCCACCCGTCATTCTGGATTACTACCTCAACGACTCAGGGGGATACGATGTGCCTAGGCTTCCCTACCAAATGCCATAAGCTGCAATCAGTTGCCGCGCCCGGTTGCCTCACGTCGTTTTTCAGGGCAGGTGGCACGAACGGATGCCCTGCTTCTCGAAATATTGCTGGTGGTAGTCCTCGGCGCGGTAGAACTCTGCCGCCGGAGCGATCTGCGTCACGATGGGGCGCTTGAAAATCTCCGCCTTTTCGAGAGCGGCTTTGGACTCGCGCGCGGCCGCTTCCTGCTCGGCGTCCTGGAAAAAAATCGCGGAGCGGTACTGCTTGCCGTAGTCCGGCCCCTGTCGGTTTAGCTGCGTGGGATCGTGGCTCTGGAAGAATACGGCGAGCAGCTCACGATAGGAAACCTGAGCCGGATCGAACTCCACCTCGACGGCCTCGGCGTGGCCCGTCGTGTCCGTGCAGACCTCTTTGTACGTCGGGTTTTTGGTCTGTCCGCCCGTGTAGCCGACTGCGGTCGAAGTCACGCCCTTGACCTGCCGGAACGCGTCTTCGACGCCCCAGAAACACCCTGCCGCAAAAACCGCCTTGGCCATGGCTGGAAACTCCTTTCGACCTGCTCGACCCGACCGCTCAATGTTGCCACAGGGAATGCGCCAAGGTCGAGTTTATGAAGGCTTGCGAACTCCCGTAGATTAGACGAACTGTGGGCCATTTGGTCGCAACGTCAACCAGTTCACTTTTCAGGACGTTGGGAAAAAGTCAGGCGAGCTTATCGGCCAGCAGCGTGCCGTTATTGACGGGCGCCTGGCTGCGCGACTCTTCAAGAATCCTTTCGAGCATGGCGGGAATCTCGAAAACGGCGCGGTTATTGAGGGCGGCCGCATTCGCCCGATAGCGCGCCAGCG
The DNA here is from genome assembly GCA_049523255.1 of Candidatus Acidiferrales bacterium. Taxonomy (GTDB): domain Bacteria; phylum Acidobacteriota; class Terriglobia; order Acidiferrales; family UBA7541; genus Palsa-295. Next base: position 962 of record JBEKNB010000015.1, read on the forward strand.
CTGAAGGCTCGATCAATTGCGCCACGGCCTGGTCAATCTCGCGAAAGTTCCGTAGTACCACGCCCACTTCCTTTTCGACGATCCAATCGGCGTTGTAGCGTTCTTGCGGCAGGGTCCACGCGTTGCACGAGACGATCACGGGGAGTTGCATCGCGAGGGCTTCGCTCACGCTTCCCGGTCCGGGCTTGCCGATGAAGAAATCGGCAAGCCGCATGTAGTCGTTCACCCGCGTCGTGAACTCCTCGACGAAGCACGGGATGCGCCACTTCCGCGCGCGCAGCGTGCTTGCGAGTTTTGCATTTTTGCCGCAGATCAAAATTAGCTGGAGGTCGAGCCGCGAGCCGTCCAGCCGCTCGGCGATTTCGAGCATTTCCGGCGAGCCATGCCCGCCAAAGAGGACGAGCCCGGTCGGCAGATCGGGCCGCAATCCCAGGCGCCTCCTGCCTTCGATGCGATCTTCGGAGGGCGGTTCGTAGAACCGCGGGTGCAGAATCATCCCCGACGCCCGAAACATTCGATCGTCCGAATGCCCCATCGAATGCGCTTGCGAGACCGCGCGTTCCGAACCGCAGACCAGGTACTGCCTCTGGCGCTCGATCCAGAAATGCGGCGGATAGTCGGCGAGGTCGGTCAGGATCGTTACAAACGGGCGTCCCGGCAGTGCATGAGAAAGACTCTCGCCGAGCGCGCGATTGAAGTGGGGGACAAACGAAACCACCATGTCCGGCTTGGTCCGCTTCCAGCGTTCCTCCAGCAGGTTCACGGCCGGCCGATGATACATCCTCACTATAAGTTGCAGAACCTTAAGAAGTTGCGGGCTGCCCAGGGTCCAGCCCTTTCGAAGCAGGGTGTTGTAGAGGTCCTGCATCCGAACGCCAGTGAGTTTCTTGACGATGTCGAGCGGTTCGAAGACTTCTTGGAGGTTTACCAGGCGGACATCCCAAGGACACTGCTGCGTCCGGATCGCCATTTCAAGGGCGGTAGCAGCCGCCCGGTGCCCGCCGCCGGCGTCGAAGAATGCAAACTCAATCCGCTCCACGCAGGGTCGCTCCCGTACCCGGATTGCATTCTGGCACGGCCATTGGCGCGGATTGCTACAGGAGTGTTAAAAGCTAAAGCGTTGTGTCTAAATAGTTAAACGGCGTGTTTTCAAATGTTTAGCTCAATGTCATCCGTCCGTAATATCCATCTTCTAGACTTGTCGTTGATGAAATGCGACATGCATGTCCACTCGTACTTTTCGGGGCCGTGCACGACGCCGTTCGTGGGCCGGTTCTGCCGTGAGAGCTACAGCGACCCTGGCGAGGTTTACTCAGTGCTGCGGCAGCGCGGGATGAACCTCTTCACTCTGACGGACCACGACTCGATCGAGGGCTCCGAAGGCCTGCGGAAGCATGGCGATTTCTTCCTCAGCGAGGAGCTGACGTGCAGGATGCCCAGCGGTACGGAGGTCCATATCGGCGTTTACGACTTCCATGAGCGCCAGCACGTCCAGCTCCAGCAGCGCCGCAACGACCTGGTCGCCCTGTTGATGTATCTGACGGAGCGGCGGCTGTTCTTCAGCATCAACCACGTTTTCTCGAGCCTGACGGGTCCGCGCGAACGGGAAGACTTCGCCTGGTTCGAATCGTATTTTCCGGCCATCGAGGCGCGCAACGGCCACATGCTCGAAAGCGCGAACGCGCACGCCGGAAGCCTCGCGCAACGGTGGGACAAGATCGCCCTCGGCGGCAGCGACGCCCACGCCCTGGCCTCCGTGGGTACCACGTTCACCGAAGTTCCCGGCGCGCGGGACAAGGATGAATTCTTCGCTGGCTTGCGAAACGGCGCGGGCCGGGTCGCGGGAGAATCGGGCAGCTTCAGCAAGCTGACGCGCGACGTCTTCCTGATCGCGTTCGAAATGATGCGCGAGAAGTCCTGGACCACGCTGCTCATGCCGCTTGGCGTGCTTGTTCCCGCCGCCACTTTCTGGAACTACCGCGATGAATACGTGTTCGTCCGCCGCTGGGCGGCGGAGATTCTCGGTCGGTCCGAACCTCGCAAGGGTCCCCGGTGGGTCACGATGCCGCGGCCTGCGGTGGAGGAACTGGTATGACAGTCTCCAAGGCAGTCTGGAACCAGATTCAATCGAACGATTACCGGCTGATGCGCCGCGTGCACCGCTGGCGCGCACCACGCTGGTTCCGCATCCTCATGATCGTGGCGACGCGCAGCGGCGACGGATGGCTGTGGTATTCGCTCGGCCTGATCCTGCTGGTTTACGGCGGAGAGCATCGCTTTGCCGCGATCGGCGCCGGCGTTTCCGCCGCGGCCGCCGGAATCTTGCTGTTCCGCGCGCTGAAGCGCACCAGCCGCCGCAAGAGACCCTGCGAAGTCGAGCCGCACTGCTGGGCGTCGATTTTGCCGCCGGACAAGTATTCGTTTCCCTCGGGCCACTCCATCACGGCCTTCGCGATCGCGATTTCGATCGGATTCTTCTATCCACAACTGCAGCTCTGCCTCCTCTTCATCGCGCTGTTGATCGCTGCATCGCGCATCATCCTCGGAATGCACTTTCTGAGCGACGTGCTCGCGGGCTCCGCCATCGGCGTGGTGCTCGGCTTGGTCAGCTTCCACGCTTTCACCCTGTTTTAGAGAATCGAAAAACGCCGTTCAGGAACTGCCGGACGCGGGCTGCAAGCCCCGCAAGAATCGCCTTTCGTAAACGCTTCACCGGGCGTTTCCGTGCGTGAGATTGTAAGATGGCGCTGCGGATTGTGACCCGCAATCGAGTTCCGCGCCTTGACGCGCCAGCCAAGCCGGGCAGAAAATCGCTCGCGCACTTTGCACGGAAGGTGGTCCCCGGTGAAAGAGCAACACAGCGGCACGGGACGTGAATCGAGCGCATTCGGTCCGTCCGTGAAAGAGCGTCTGGTCGCGGGGAAAGCACTGCGTGAGAAAGTTCCGCGAACATCACACGGCCAGTGGAAAGTCCCACCGAACCGGAACCCGATCGAATTGCTGAAGCATACGGACCAGGGAAGGCTCGCGAATTTTCTCCCGATTCGGTACGGCCGGATGCGCCAATCGCCGTTCGCTTTTTTGCGCGGCGCCGCTGCTTTGATGGCCTCGGACCTCGCGGCGACGCCGGTGACGGGAATCCGCGTGCAGGCGTGCGGTGATTGTCATGTGGCCAATTTCGGCGGGTTCGGCAGTCCCGAACGCCGCCTTGTCTTCGATATCAACGATTTCGACGAAACGCTGCCCGCACCGTGGGAATGGGACGTGAAGCGCATGGCCGCGAGCAGCGTTCTGGCGAGCCGCGAGTTGAACTTGAGCGAGCGGCACTGCGCGGACGCCGCGCGCACCGCGGTTCGATCTTACCGCGAACACATGCGCGAGTACGCGGAGATGCGCGCGCTCGAAGCATGGTATTCGCATCTGGACGCGGAAATCTTCATCGACGAAGCGAAGACAGCCGCTGCGAAGAGAAAGTGGAAGAGGACCGAAAACGCCGCGAAGCAGCAAACGGCGGAGCACGTCTTTCCGGCGATTACGCGCGTCGAAAACGGCCGGCGGCGAATCATCGACCAGCCGCCGCTGATCGACCACCCGCCCCAGATGGCGCGAATGGGGAAGCACGTGCGCAATATGTTCGAGCGCTATCGGCGAACGCTCCCTGAGGAACGGCGCGTGATTCTCGACCGCTACCATATTGTGGACGTCGCGCGAAAGGTCGTCGGTGTCGGCAGCGTTGGAACGCGTTGCGCGGTCGCGCTGCTGATGGCCGGCGCGCACGACCCACTGTTTCTGCAATTCAAGGAGGCGCGCGCCTCGGTGCTCGCACCCTATGCGGGCAAAAGCCGCTACGGCAATCAGGGAGAGCGCGTCGTCACCGGCCAGCGCATGCTGCAATCCGCCAGCGACCTCTTCCTCGGATGGGCGCGCGACGACGAAGGCCGCGACTTCTACTTCCGCCAGCTCCGCGACATGCGAATGAAGATCGATATGGACGCAATGTCCCGGCAGGACTGGTTCGAGTACGTCGAAATCTGCGGATGGGCGCTCGCCCGCGCGCACGCTCGAACCGGAGACGCGGCGCGGATCGCCGGCTACCTGGGCAAGAACGATACGTTTGACGCGGCGATCGAAAAGTTTGCCGTGGTTTATGCCGATCAGACCGAGCGCGACTATGCGGCGCTCGTCAAGGCGATCCACGCCAGGCGGCTTCCGGCGCGCTAGGATGCCGCCGCAAGCTGATCGATAGGCCCGGTTTACAGGTCGAGGGGCAGCGGACTCTTTCCCGTGATCAGGCGCGCCGAACGGTCGTACGTCCAGTAAAACCAAGCCCACTGCACGAACACCAGCAGGCGATTCCGGAATTCGATGATGTAGAAAAGGTGAACGAAAATCCAGAGCAGCCACGCGGGCAGCCCTGAAAGACGCAGCCCGGGCAGATCGGCGACGGCGGCCCCGCGGCCGATCGTGGCGAGATTGCCTTTGTCCACGTAGTGAAACGGTGGCGTCTTTTCTCCTCGCAGCCGCAGCTCGATTGCCTTTGCCGCGTACCGCCCTCCCTGAAGGGCGGTTTGCGCCACACCGGGGAGCGGTGCTCCCGTCTGGTGGCTGAAATTTGCAAGATCGCCGATCACGAAAATCTCGGGATGACCCGGCACGGTGAGGCCGGGTTCGACAATCACGCGGCCTGCTTTGTCGAGAGGCGCGCCTGCTCCCGCAGCGAGAATGCGGCCGAGCGGCGACGCGAGAACTCCGGCGGCCCAGAGAACGGTGCGCGTGGGAATGGTTTCGGTGCGGTCACCTTCGCGAATGGTGACAGATTCCCTGCGAATGTCCGTCACGAGCGCGCCGGTGCGAACCGTCACGCCGAGCCGTTCGAGCATCCTGCTGGCCGCAGCCGAGAGTTTCGGCGGATACGCGGGAAGCGCGCGTTCGGCGCCCTCGACGAGAATGATGCGGGCCTCCGAGGGGTCGATGTGGCGAAAGTCGCGGCGCAATGTGTCGTTGGCGATCTCACCCAGCGCTCCGGCAAGCTCGACGCCCGTCGGCCCGCCGCCGACGATCACGAACGTCATCCAGGCGTGCAGTTTTTCCAGATCGCGCTCGCGTTCGGCGGCTTCGAACGCGAGGAGAATCCGCCGGCGCATGTCCGTGGCGTCTTCGATGGTTTTCAGGCCGGGCGCGAACTCCTCCCACTCGTCGTGGCCAAAATACTGGTGGCTCGCGCCGGTGGCGACGACGAGCGTGTCGTAGTCAATCGCGCCGTCGCTCAGGATGAGGCGGCGATTCGCGGCGTCGAGGCCAACGGCTTCGCCGAGAAGCACTCGCGTGTTTTTCTGCCTGCTGAGTGTTTCACGTAGCGGAGAGGCGATGTTCGCGGGCGAGAGTGCGCCCGTCGCCACCTGGTAGAGGAGAGGCTGGAACAGGTGGTAGTTGCAGCGATCGATCAGCGTCACGTCAACCGGCGCTCGCTTCAACCCGATCGCCGCGCTGAGACCGCCGAATCCTCCGCCGACGATCACGACTTTGTGCCGGCCGGTCATTCGTCCTCACCATTTCCACGCTAGCAATGTGCGAGGGAGGGCGTCAAACGGTTGTTGGCGTAAAGAATTTGGGAAGATCGCAACGAACTCAGTTGCCCGAGCCACCTCCCGCGGAGCGCTTTGCCGTCCAGTCCACGTTGTTGCCCATCACAGCGAGTGTGCCCTTCATTGTGTCTCCGCTGACCGTGCCCGTATAGTCGAGCTTCATTTCGCCGTTCGGCGTGGTCCGCGTTACGGAGAAGCTGATATTGTTCCCGCTGATGGTGCCAGTCACGGGCGCGTCTCCGCGCTGCCCCTTCACTGTGCCGGTAAGTTTGGTGCCATCCTGTTGCAGTGTGAGCGTCTGGGTCATTACGTTGCCGTCGCGACCGGGGGCGCTCAGGTCCCACGAACCGGCGACCTGAGCATCCTGCGCCGAGGCGGCGTGCGCCAGTGAAAAAACCACAAAACAAAGTGCGGCAACCCCAATGCAATTTCTCTTCATCGACTCTCTCCTTGAAGTGAACGAGCGATTTTAGTGGCAAATCCCCGGGCCGGAAAAGAAGCCACCTCTCTGCCTAGCTGACAAGACGTTTGGCGCCCTCCCTGCGTTACAGCAGAGCGTCACGAACAACACTGGGGTTAATCGTCGCCCTTTTCCGAGTTTTTTTCCGCGCGGCCGGAGCGGGAGCGTTCGTGGGGCCGCTCGAAGCGGTAGCCGACCCAGGGTTCCGTGTGGATATATCGCGGATTGCCCGGGTCGGGCTCGATCTTCTTGCGAAGCTGGTTGATGAAGACGCGCAGATACTCGGTTTCTTCGCCGTAGTCCGGGCCCCAGACCGCCTGCAACAGGCGGCGATGAGGAATCGCCTTGCCCTGGTTGGCGACGAGATGGCGCAGCAACTCGAATTCCTTGGGGGTAAGGCGCACAGGCTCTCCTTTCACGAAAACCGTGCGCTTCTCGAAGTCGATTTTCAGATCAGCCGAAAGAAAGGGCGGTAGGGATTCGGCGGGCGCCGCGCGGCGCAAGGCGGCGCGGATGCGTGCCATGAGCTCCTCGGAGCCGAAGGGTTTCACAACGTAGTCGTCCGCGCCGGCATCCAGCGCCTGCACTTTGTCGCGTTCGGAGTTGCGCACGGTGAGCATGATGATCGGGATGTCGCTCGTCGAGCGGATTTCGCGGCAGGTTTCGAGGCCGGAGCGCCCCGGCATATTGACATCGAGAAGGATCAGGTCGGGGCGCTCCTGGCGGAGCTGTTCGAGGGCTTCGTCCCCGCTGCGCGCCTCGGAGACGGTGTAGCCCTGCGAGGTCAGGGTCGTGAGCAGCACGCGCCGGATCTGGGGCTCGTCGTCCACGATCAGGATTTTGGCGGAAGTCATGATTGTGCGGCCCGCGGACGATCAATCGGCAGAGTGAACGAAAAAACGGAGCCGTGGCCGAGCTGGCTCGTCAGGCTCATCGTGCCGCCGTGCGCTTCGACGATGGCCTTCGCGATGGGCAGGCCCATGCCGGTGCCTTCCACGCTATAGCGCTGATCCTTGCCGCGATAGAATTTTTCGAAGATCAGGGCCTGCTCGGGATCGTCGATTCCGCTGCCGCGGTCGGCAACGCTCGTGACCACGAAATTGCCGCTGGCCTCGGCGGTAATCGTGATGGACTGATCGTGCGGCGAATACTGATTGGCGTTCTCGATCAACTGGACCAGGGCTTCCCGGGCGCGCGCCACGTCCACGCGGACCATGGGTAGATTTTCGGCGACCTGCACCTGAATGGGACGATTGCCGAGCTTGTTCCGGCAGTGCTCGAGGGCGGCCGCGATCACGTGGTCGATGGGATGCGGCGCGATTTGCAAATCCACTTCGCCGGCGTCGAGCTTGGCCATTTCCCCCGCCTCGCCGACGAGCCGGTTTAGGCGGTCGCTCTCCTCGTTGATGATCGTCAGAAGCTCGTGCTTCTGGTCGTCCTTCAGGCCGGGATTCGAAAGGAGATTTGTCACCGACGCTTTGATGGAAGTAAGCGGCGTGCGCAGGGCATGCGTGACCGCGTCGAGGAGCGCGGTCCGAAGCTGCTCGCCCTGGCGTGAGGCCTCCGTCTGGCCGAGCTGCTCGACGGCGCGCGCGTGCTCCATGGCGATGGCGACGAGCGTCCCGATGGCTTCAAGAGTCTGCCGCGGGAGAATCGTGCCCGAAATCCCCAGGCTGCCGATCGCGCGGACGCCGAGACGCACCGGTAGGAAGCAGACGCTGTTGGCGACGTCGATTACGGACTCCTCGCGCGCCATGATGGCTTTCAGGCTTTCGGTATCGAGTTGGGGGACCACCGGACCGGAGCGGTATACCTTCTGCTTGTCTGCGAGGAAGAGCGCGGCCGCGCCCACCTCGAAGGCGTCCACGATCTGAGCGGGAATGTGGTTGAGCAGCTCCATCACGTTGCCGGACTCGAGCATGTTCTGGCTGAATTTGTACAGCTTTTCGATGTCGCGCTGGCGCGCGGACGCGTCGGCGGCCTGCTGGCGCGCGCTGGTCGAGAGACGGCTGGCCAGCACCGCAACGACAAGGAAGGCAATCAGCGCCACCCAGTTCTGCGGATCGGCCACGGTGAAGGTGCCGACGGGTGGAAGAAAGTAGTAGTTGAACGCGAGCATGGCGGCAACGGACATCACGACGGAAACGGCCATGCCCCAGATCGTCGAAACGATGAGAATCGCGAGAAGCAGCGTGAGGGCGACCGTCATGGCATTGACGGCAAGCACCCTGCGGTAAAACAATGCAATTGCAATCACAATCGCAAATGCGGCCGCGAATCGCAGGATGTGATTCAGGATGGACGTTCGCACCGGGCCATTTTACGCTAATACGGTGTAGCTTTCCGAGCGGCCCATAAAAGATAATAAGCCCGTGCCCAAGACTCCCGAAGAGTGGCTGGCAATCACCTCGCCGCAGCAGAAGACAAAGGGCTCGCTGAAGCTGTTTTTGGGCTACGCGCCCGGCGTCGGAAAGACCTACGGCATGCTGAGCGAGGCGATCCGGCGCCACAGCCGCGGCGAGGACGTGGCCGTTGGCGTGGTGGAAACGCACGGCCGAAAGGGAATCGCCGAGCTCGTTCCTCAGCTGGAGATCATCCCCCGCAAGAAGATGGACTATAAGGGGACGGTCTTCGAGGAGATGGACGTCGATGCCATCATCCAGCGGAATCCGGCGGTCGTGCTGGTGGACGAGCTGGCCCACACGAACATCCCCGGCAGCAAGCACCGCAAGCGGTATGAAGACGTCCTCGAAATCCTCGAGGCGAAGATCGACGTGCTCTCCACGGTGAACATCCAGCACATCGAGAGCATCGCGCCCACCGTGAATGCGATCACCGGCGTGATCGTGCGCGAAACCGTGCCGGACTGGGTGCTGCAGGTCGCCGATGAAACCGTTATGGTGGACCTCACACCCGAGGCCCTCCAGAACCGGATGAAGCGCGGCGACGTCTACCACAAAGAGAAAGTCGATCAAGCACTGACGAATTTTTTCCGCCGCGGAAACCTGATCGCGCTCCGCGAATTGGCTCTGCGGCAGGTGGCCGAACAGGTGGACCGCAGTCTTTCGTCCTATATGGACGAGAAGGAGATTCAGGGAACCTGGGCGGTTCGCGAGCGCATCGCCGTGTGCATCAGCTCCAATCCGAGGGCGCAATACCTGCTGGCGCGCGCGGCCCGCATGGCGCGCCGGATGGATGCGGAGCTGTTTGCGGTGCACGTGGACACAGGGAAGAACGGCACCGATACTCGGGATGAAAAAGCGCTGGCGGCGAACCTTCAATTCGCGGAGAGCCTGGGCGCGAAGACCGTGCGTTTGAAGGGAGAGAACGTCGCCGACGCGGCCGCGCGGTTCACTCGCGAGAAGCACATCACGCAGATGATTTTCGGCAGGTCCGCCGTCGAGGGATTCCAGAAGTTTCTGTACATGAACGCGATCAGCCGGTTCCTGCGCGACGCCCCCGCCGTGGACGTCCACATCGTGACCCAAGAGCCCGACTGACCGCGACGCCTACGCTTTGTCCAGCGGCATTTCGAAGCGGACGAGATCGGCGCGAAATCCCTTCGTCTTCACCGCGCCGTAAGCGATGCCGATCGAAATCCACGCAGTGCCGGCGATTTTCGCGGGCCGGCTCAGATTCAACCAGATGAAAAAGCAGATCGCGAATCCCAGCAACGGGAAAACGAGATTCGTCCAGCGTTTTTCGTTCGCGCGCACGAAATAGCGCACAAAACACGCCAGATTGACCCCCATAAAGGCGATAAACGCGCCAAAGTTGAGCAGTTCGGCGCCCCGCTCGTAGCTGATGAAAAACGCTCCGGTGAGCGCAATCGCGCCGATCAGAACGACGTTGTTCATTGGAATCCGCCGCTTCGGCTCGATCGCCCCGAAAAACTTCCGCGGCAGTGCCGCGCCGCGGCCCATGCCGTAGAGCAAGCGCGCGGCGGCGAGTTGCGCGCCCATTCCCGAGCCCACGTTCGCGATCAGAATCGTGAAATTCAGCAGATGAAACAGGAAGAAGCCCCCGGCCTGCCGTGCCACCAGCGGAAATCCGGATTCGACCATGTCCGGCGGAAACGACCTGGGTCCCCAAACGAGCTGGGCGGCATACACCTCAAGCGACGACAGCACACCGGTGATGACGCAGACCAGAACCGTGGCGAGCAGAATGTTCCGGCGGGGATTTTCCGCTTCCTCCGAGAGCGTGGAGATGCCGTCGAAGCCGATGTACGTGAGCACGGCGATCGACGCGCCGCGGAAGACGCCGGAGAAGCTGAACGTCCGCGGATCGTAAAACGGCTGCGTGAAAAACCCCGTTCCGAATTCGTGCAGGCCCCACAGAAAACGGATCACGAAGGCAAAAAAGACGACAACCACGATCATCATCCCCGCCGCGAGCGCTTCGTTGATCCGGGCCGAGGTCTTGACGGCGCGGAGGTTGAGCGCGGTGAACAGCACGGCGTAGGCGATGGCGAGAGCCCAATAGGGCGCGCCCGGCAGGATGTTTCGCGTGAGCTTACTGCAAATGACCGTGCAGATCAGCGGATTCAGGACGTAGTCCATCACCATCGCCCAGCCGGTGACGTACCCCAGCCCGGGATGGATTTCCCGGCCCACATACGTGTAAGCGGAGCCGGCGCTCGGATAGGCGCGAGCCATCTTGCCGTAGCTCACGGCGGTGAACAGCATGGCGACCATCGCGATCAGGATCGTGGTGACGACGTGGCCGCGCGCTTCGTTGCTGATGACGCCGTAGATTCCCATGGGCGCGATCGGTTGAACGATCACGATGCCGATTACGATGAGGTCCCTGAGGCCGAGTACGCGCCTGAGATGAGGAGGAGATGGCGCGCCCTGTATCGACTCGCCCGCGCTCGCGGACATCAGCGGCCCGCACCAGAAGGCCCAGCCGCGTTCTCGGCGTCGCGCAAGGACAGCGTCACGGGTTCCACGTTCCAGCCGGTCACACTCAATTCCGGCTGGCCGTCGAGCGCGCCGGGAGAAAGAAATTCGGCGGCGATGTCTCGCGACTCGCCGGGCATCAGCTCGAAGTAGTTGTCGTCCCACAAAACGGGAAGAATCTCCATATCCTCGTTTTTCCGGCGGATCGCGAGACGGACTTGAAAGGCGAGACGGTCGCTGGGATTCCGAAGCGTGACGCGGACCCGCGGACCGTCCGATCCTCGCTCAATGCGCGCGGATACGCTCATGCTGCCGGCGTTCGGCAGCGCCTGAAGCGCGGTAAGGTCTTCGTAGGAGGAAACCGGAGTGTACGGATCGGCGGTCTTCGCCCAATCGTAGACGTTTTTTTTCGCCGAGAGCCAGTAGAAATTCCTGCTCACGGTTTCTCCTGCGGCATTCTCGAGCGTGAGCTGGAGAAAATACACGGGAGAAACGGGCGCGAACGCATCATCCGGGAGGGCCAGGACGTTCGCGACGGAGTCGGCCTCGATATTCGCCCGCGCCTCGCGCGAAAATATCTCGCGCAGATCCGAATCGTAAACCTTCGCCGTGACCGTCAGCCCTGAAACGTCTCGGTAACTGCTGTTCACGACAACGACGCCGCGGTCCGGATAGGAATATTGGACGTGCAGCGGCTCGCACGCCTTTTTGGCGCCGAAGTATCCCCCGGCCGGCTGGAGGTAGTAGTCGTACAGGTGCCAGATCAGCGAGGGCCAAGCGTTGTTGAGCATCCACTGGATGATGCCGGTCGAACGGTACTTGCTTGCCGAATACGCTTCGAACATGGCGCGTTCGGCGTCGTAGGCCATCACCTGCGATTTCATCTCGTAGTGCTCGATGTCCGAGGGAGCGCCGTAGACAGCGTTCATGGCCTCGTCGAAGTGGCTCAAGTCCGCATATTTTCCGGAGCCCGCGTGAAAATTCCAAGCCGGATCGTCCGGCTCGATGTCCCGCGCGGGCAGCATTTTTCTCAGGCAGCTCAGCGGCGGAACGACCGGGCCGGGCGAAGCCTCCGTGTTGAAGCCGAATGCGCCGCCGAATTTGTCCGCGTCGGCGAGCCAATAATCCGGCGGAACGTAATCGTACGGCCCGCGCATCTTCACGCCGGATGCGCCGCTCACCTCCGTGGGCGTCTCGGAGGCCGAAGAGAGAACTGGATTCGGCCAGCCGGATTCTTTCAGCACGCGAATGTAGGCGCGCTCCACGTTGTCGGCGGGCGGATCGTCGCTGCCGTTTAGCCACGCCAGCATGCTCGCATGCCCACGCATGCGCAGAATCTGCGACCGAAGCGACTCCGCGGCGATCGCCAGATCGCCGGGCTTCCATTTCGCCCACTGCTCCCAGTAATCGCAGCAGCACCAGCCGGCAAGGATGAGGACGCCCTGCTCGTCCGCGAGATCGTAGAACTGGTCGGTTTCGAGCTTGCCTTCCAGGCGGATCGCGTTGAGATTCAGGTTGCGGATGTAGCGGAATTCCGTCTTCAGGCGGTCGTCCGATTCGCGAAGCAGCATGTCCGGCGCCCAGCCGCCGCCGCGAATCAGGATTCGCTTCCCATTCACGCGAAAGAGACGATGCCCCTGCGCGTCAATTTCGGACGTAACTTCGCGGATGCCGAAACGCATCGCCGCCGAATCGGAGAGACGATCGCCAATCAAAAAACGCAGCCGCAAAGGATGGAGAACTGGTTCGCCCATCTGGCGGGGCCACCAGAGTTCGGGATTGCTCACGCGAAGCGCGGGAAACTCCTCGGGACGAAAACGCACCATGCGAATCTCTCTTGATGCGAGCACAACATCCTGCCGGAGAGTGTGCCCCTCGATCTCGGCTTCTAGAACCCCTTTCAGCGGCTTTGAGCCTGCGTTGCGAATTTCCGCCTCGACGGTGAGCTCCGCCCGGTCGAGCGACGCGCCCGGGAAGTGCGTAATCACCTGCGGATAGCGAATCTCGACCGGGCCGGTGGACCGCAGATAGACTTCGCGCCAGAGCCCCATGTTCTTGTCCGGCGGCGCAGGATTCCAATCGACCCAGTTGATGCCCAGGTCCGTTTCGGTTTGCGGGAACGTCTCGACGGCCAACACGTTTGCGCGGCCGCGCGCCAGCCATCGGCTCACGTCGAATTCGTATGTGCGGTACGCACCAGCGACATCGTTCGATCCGGCAATCTGACGCCCGTTGAGCCAAATATTGGCGCGGTAATTGATGCCGTCAAAGTGCAGCCACACACGGTGGCCGGCGGAGCCATCCGGCGCGCGAAACTCGGTGCGATACCACCACGAGCAGCGAAACGGGCTGTCCTGCGGCATCGGCAGCAGCGAAAAATTTTTGCCGACCGGATACGTCGCGCCGGGCAACGAACGCAGATTTTCGCCGAAGTAGGGATCGGGGAACGTCCCGTCGGCGACGAGCGCAGCGACGACGGTTGACGGCACAGTGGCCGGGTGCCAACCGTCCGCGCGAAAACCGGGCTTCGAAATCTGCCGTCCGGTTGCGCCGATTTTGCAGGAGGACTGCAACAACCAGCCTTCGCGCAGGAAGGTCTTTTCACTGTCCAGAGCGGCGGGATCCGCGAGCGTCCGAAAAGCGCAAGCGAAGCACGCGAGAACGAGGAAGAGCGCAGCGGAAAGGAGTGCGGTGGGCTTCGTTCGGGCCATCATCGCGCGCAAGCATCCTACATCGAACGCCTCCGTCGGACTACATCGCTGGGATCTGGGAAACGTTCCAGCCGCCGCCGAGGGCTTTGATCAGAAGAACGCTTGCGGTCATGCGGCGCGTGAGGATGTCGACGGCGGCGCGTTCGTCAGCCAGCGCGGCGCTCTGCGCGGTGGTGACTTCGAGATAGTTGGCGACGCCGCCCCTGTAACGGCTGTTCGAGAGATCGAGGGAGTGCCCGGAGGCGGCGACGGCGGCGTCCTGGGTCCTCGCCTCGTTTTCGAGAACGCGCAACGCGGCGAGGTTGTCCTCGACTTCCTGAAACGCGGTAAGCGTCGTTTGCCGGTAGTTATCGACGGACAATTCGTAAGCGGCCCGCGCCTCTTCCGTGATGCCGCGGCGCGCGCCGCCGTCGAAGATTAGCTCGGCGGCGGACCCGGCGAGGGCCCAGAAGCCGCTCGGGCCTTGCAGTAGAATGCCTAGCCGCGCGCTGTCGAATCCCCCCGCGCCGGTCAGCGGGAACTGCGGGAAGTATGCCGCGCGGGCCACGCCGATCTCCGCATTCGCTTCCTGTACGCGCCTTTCGGCGGCGGCGATATCGGGCCGGCGCTGGAGCAATTCCGATGGCAAACCCGCGGGAAGAGGCGGCGGCGGCGCCGTGAGCGGCGTGGGCTGCTGGCCGAATTCCGCGGGCGCCTTGCCGACCAGGACAGCGATCGCGTGCTCGAATGCGGTGCGCTGAACGTCGACGTCCTCATCCTCGGCGCGCGTGGTCTCGAGCTGCGTCTGCGCCTGGGCCACGTCGACGGCGGAAGCGATGCCTCCGTGGTAACGGCTCTGGGTTAGTTCGAGAGCCTTTTCGTAGGACACGACGGTCGAGTCGAGAAGGTGCTTCTGCGAATCGAGGCCGCGCAGTTCGAAGTAGTCGAGGGCCAGCTCGGCGTGGAGGCTCAGATCAACGCTCGCAAGATCGGCGGCGCTGGCCTGGGCTTCGGAACGCGCCGCCTCGACCGTGCGGCGCACCCGGCCCCAGACATCCGGTTCGTAGGCAACGTCCACAGGCAGTTGAAAATCGTTGTACGTGACCGGCGAAGTGGCCCCGAAGAGGGGTTTATTCTGCGATTGTCCCGTACGCGCGGCGGAGGCCGCGCCCGACACGGTGGGGTAATAAGCCGCGCGGGCCACGCGGACCGCGGCGCGAGCCTCGAGGAACTGCGCTTGCGCGGCTTTCAGAGTCTCGTTCGAGACGGTGACCTGTTCCTCGAGCGAATTCAGTTGCGGGTCGCCGTAGACTTCCCACCACTTGCCCTTCGCGGCGGCGTCGCTCGGCTGCGCGACATTGAAGTTGGCGGCTTCCTTGTACGCCGGCGGCACGTCGGCTGTAGGCCGGACGTACTTTGGCCCGACCGTGCAGCCGCCGAGCAGAAGCGCAAGGGAAATCAGAGCTCCTGCGCGGCAACCGCACGCGGGCCTTGAGACCGACCGACGACTGGGAGATGCGGCTCGGCTATTTCTTTGCGTACGTGACTCGCCAGATTGAGTTCGAGCCGTCATCCGTCACCATCAGGGATCCATCCGACGCCACGGCAACGCCCACAGGGCGCCCCCACACATTTCCGTCGGGAAGAACGAAGCCCGTGAGGAAGTCCTGGTATTCGCCCGTCGCGTGGCCATTCTTCATGGGCACGAGAATCACTTCGTAGCCGGTTCGTACGGACCGATTCCAGGAACCGTGCTCCGCTGCGAAAAGCTGGCCCCTGTATTGCTTGGGGAACTGCTTCCCTTCGTAAAAAGTGATGTTCAAGGAAGCGTTGTGCGGTTCCAGCAGCACGTCGGGCACGATCGCCTTGTCTTTCAACTCAGGATGTTTGCCGGGGAAGCGCGGGTCGGGGTTGCCGCCCGTGTAATACCATGGCCAGCCGTAGAATCCGCCCGCCTGGACGTGCGTGATGTAGTCCGGGGGAAGATTGTCGCCCAGTTCGTCGCGCTCGTTCACCGAGGTCCACAGTTCGCCTGTCTGCGGATTGACGGTGACGCCGGAACCATTGCGGATTCCCGCGGCGTAGACGCTCAGGTCCGAGCCGTCCGGATTCGCCACGAGAATGTCGGCGCGGTGGAACTCGCTGGTATCCGTGTCGATGTCGGTCACGTTGGTGTGCGAGCCGACCGAGATGAACATTTTCTTTCCGTCGAGCGAGAATACGACGCCACGCGCGAAGTGGTTCGGCCCGGCGGGCAGATTCGGTACGATCACTTCTGAGGGGCCGGTCGCCTTCAGATCACCGTTCTTGTACGGGAAGCGCACCACGGCATTCGTGTCGCCGATGTACACGTACTGCGGATTCGGACCGGGCGGATAGAACGCAATGCCGAATGGCAGGTTGAGCCCTGACGCAAACTCTTCGGTCTGTTCGGGCTTTCCGTCGCTGGTGATGCCGCGGAAGACGAGGATCTTGCCCTGATTCGTCGCCGCCACAAAAAGGTCGCCGTTCGGAGCCGTGATGATCGTCCTCGGAGCGTCCTTGTCCGTCTGGGCGTAGAGCGAGACTTTGAAGCCGGCGGGCGCTTGTGGCCAGACATCGGCTGGCCTTGCGACGGGCCGGCCGAACAGCGCCGAGGACTTGGTCGCATAGGGTGGCGGCAGATCGGCCGGAGTAATGTGGTGTACGTTGCCCGGCGCTTCACCGTGAAAGTCGGTGAAGGGGCTCGTGGTGTCGGCCGCATTCGAGGATGCGCCGGCGGGCGCCCCCGCGTATTCGGTGCGGGACGCGACGAAAAGTACAAAGACGAGAGCGATTGCTACTGCCAGGCCCTGATAGAAGCGCTTCATGGATTCTCCCCCCTCCTGAAATTCTGATTTTTCATTCGATCCGAAAGTTTTGGAAACCAGCGAGCATTTAAGGATTGCTGCTTTCCGATGCATTCTGCCCCGGGGCCGCCAGTCGGACCGCTTCGCCGTTGACGAGAGAGTCCGGAGGGTTCGTGATGACGAGATCGCTCGCGGACAGTCCCGAAACGACCTCGACTTCGTTTCCCATGTCGCGGCCGAGCGTGACGTTCACGAGCGCGGCGCGATCGCCATCTTGCACGGTCCCCACCTGCAAGCCGTCGGAGCGGAAAATCAGCGCGGTAACGGGCAGGATGAAAGCGGGCGAACCCGCAGGCACCTTGAGATGCACCTCCGCGTAGGAGCCGGGCAGAAGCTCGCCCGTGCGATTGTCCACGTCAATCTCTACGAGGAGCGTGCGCGAAGCGACGTCGATCGATTCGGCGGTGCGCACCAGCGTGCCCTTGAAGCGGCGTCCGGGAATCTCCTGAAGAGTCAAATCGGCGGTGAGACCGGGCTTTGCCGACTGCGAGTACTGCTGCGGGACGTTGACGTACACGCGAAGCTCCTGCAGAGCGGCGATGTGAAAAAGCTCGGTGGCCGGAGCGCCGGCGCCGGAGTTGATCAGATGGCCGATGTCGGTATTGCGCGCGGTGATGACGCCGTCGAACGGGGCATAGATTTTCTCGAACGACTGCAACTCCTCGAGTCGCTTCACGTTCGACTGAGCGGACGCGACCATGGCTTTCTTGGCGGCGAAGTCGCCGACTGCGTTGTCCACATCCTGCTTGGAGACCGAGTCTGTCTTCAGCAGATCTTGATACCGCTGCGCCGTGATTTGGGAAAGGGTGTAGTTCGCCTGGGCGGTGTTCAGATCGGCGCGCGCCTGGTCGAGCTGCTGATCGACTTCCGGCGTTTCGATTTCGGCGAGCAGTTGGCCCGCTTTCACTCGCGCGCCGATATCGACGTACCATTTTTTCAGATAGCCGTTCGTCCGGGCGTAGATGGGCGAGTCGTTGAAGGCCTGGATATTGCCGGGAAGAACGACCTCGTTTTGGGGCGCGCCGAGTTTCGGATGAATCGCGACGACTGTGGGGATCGCTAGATCGCGTGTCGCTTCTTTCAGGGCCGCTACCGCTCGGCGCCGCGGCACGACGCCGGCGATCACCACCCCGGCCACGATCAGCAGCACGATCACGACCGCCAGGACGCCGTGTTTCGGCGCAAGCTGGGCCGGGGCGGGCGATTTTCCGCCGGAGTGTTGCTGTCCGGTTTCCTGGCTATCTCTCACGGATTGTTTGTCCCGTCTGCATATCAATAGACGACTTCGGGCCTGCGTTCGTTTCAGCGGGCGCGGCCGTCATTCCCCCGTCTCGCGCCGGCCGTGCACGATGCTGAAGACGACCGGAACGAAGAACAGGGTGGCCACCGTGGCGAGCAACAACCCGCCGATCACCGCGCGGCCCAGGGGCGCGTTCTGCTCGCCGCCTTCTCCGAGCCCCAGCGACATCGGTAACATGCCGATGATCATGGCGAGCGCGGTCATCAGCACGGGGCGGAAGCGCGTGAATCCCGCCGCGACCGCCGCCTCCGCTGCGGTTTTCCCGGCTTCCAATTGCTCCTTCGAAAAGCTCACCACCAGGATGCTATTGGCGGTCGCCACGCCCATGCACATGATGGCGCCTGTGAGGGCCGGGACGCTGATCGTCGTGTGAGTGATGAACAGGAACCAGACGATTCCCGCCAGCGCCGCCGGCAATGCCATCAGGATGATAAACGGATCGAGCCAGGATTGGAAATTCACGACGATCAACAGGTAAACCAGTGCGATCGAGAATCCAAGTCCCGCGAGCAAGCCGATAAACGACGAATTCATCGTCTCAATTTGCCCGCGGACCAGGATTTGCGATCCCGCGGGCAAGTCGCTCCGGCTTTGGTCGATGATCGGTGTGATGTCGCGCGCCACGCCGCCAAGATCGCGCCCGTCCACCGCGCCGTAGATATCGATGGCCGATTGAATGTCGTAGTGCGTGACTACGCCCATCTCCGCGCCCCGTTTGAACGAAGCGAGACCTGCCATGATCTGCGGTGGGGCATTGCTGCCGCCGGCATTGGCGATGGGTATGTTTTCGAGATCCTGCAGCGACCCGACGCGGTATTGGGGTGTCTGCGTGGTGATGTTGTAGCTGACGCCGGTGCGCGGGTCGAGCCAGAATGCGGGGGCGGTCTGGAAGCTGCCGCTCAGCGCAATCAGGAGGTTTTGCGCCACGTCTCGCTGTGTGAACCCAACCTCGTTTGCCTTCGTGCGGTCCACGTCGATGTGCAGCTTCGGATAATTGAATGGCTGCTGGATGCGCAGGTTGACCATGCCGGGCACGAATTTCAGACGGTTCATCAGGTTCTCTGCGAAATAGCGGTTGCCGACCAAGTTGCGGCCCACGATCTTGATGTCGATCGGCGCCGGCAAACCAAAGTTCAGAATTTGCGTGACGATGTCGACGGGCAGATCGTAGAACGTGACTCCCGGAAAATCCTGCTCGAGCTTCAAGCGGAGGTCGCGCACGTAGCGCGCCGTCGGGTGGTGATCGTGGTTGAGCTCCACCTGAATGTCCGCGTCTGAGGGTCCGATCGGCGCCGACGTGCTGTACAAAAGATTGAGGTTGCTGTAAGGGAGCCCGATATTGTCGAGAATCGGGCCGAGTTCGGCCGGGGGGATCTCTCTCCGGATGTCGTTCTCGACCCGGTCGCAAAGCGCGGCGGTGTCCTCGATCCGGGTTCCCGTCGGCGCGCGAAGATGGATTACGAATTCTCCGCTGTCGACGCTCGGGAAAAAATCCTGTCCCACGAGCGGCACGAGGGCAAACGAGAGCACGCACGCCGTCAGGAAGCAGACGACGAAAACTTTTCTGTGGTGGATCGCCGCGTCCAGCAAGCGGTGGTAGCGCTCCCGGAAACGTTCAAAACTCGTCTCGAACTTCGCCTGCATGCGCACGAGTGGATTTCGCGACTTTTCCGTTCGTTCCCGGCGCTCCTCTTCGGTCTGTTCGACCAGCAGATACCGGGCCATCGTTGGCACCAGCGTCCGGGACAGCAGATACGACGCGAGCATCGCGAACACGACCGCCTCGGCAAGCGGCACGAAAAGGTAGTGTGCCACGCCCGAGAGAAAGAACATCGGCACGAAAACGATGCAAATGGATAGTGTGGAAACCAGCGCCGGCACCGCGATCTGCGACGCGCCGTCCAGAATCGCCTGAATGATTTCCTTCCCCTGATCGAGATTCCGGTTGATGTTCTCGACTTCCACGGTCGCGTCGTCCACCAGGATTCCCACCGCCAGCGCGAGCCCGCCGAGGGTCATGATGTTGATCGTTTCGCCGAGCGCGCCCAGCACGATCAGGGATGTGAGGACGGAAAGCGGAATCGACACGGCGATGATGAGCGTGCTGCGCCAGCTTCCCAGGAAGACGAGGATCATCAGCGCTGTAAGGCACGCCGCGATCGCTCCCTCGCGCACCACGCCGTTGATCGAGGCCTTCACGAACAAGGACTGGTCCGAAATGGCACGCATATCGATGTGGACCGGCAGCGACGCCTCGATCGACGGCAGCATCTTTCGCACGCCCGAAATCACATCCAGAGTCGAGGCGTCGCCCAGCTTCAGAATCGATATCAGCGCCGCGCGCGATCCGTTCACGCGGACGATGTTTGTTTGCGGCGTGAATCCGTCCCGCACGTATCCAACGTCGCGAATGTAGATCGTGGAGCCGCCAACCGTCTTGATCGGCAGATCGTTCAGTTCGTTGACGGTCTGCGGCGAGCCATTCATGTCGACTTGGTATTCGAACGTCCCGATCTTCGCGGTACCCGCCGGAAGGATCAGGTTTTGGGCGTTGATCGTATTCACCACGTCGAGAGGCGAGACTCCCTTCGATTGAAGCGCCGACGTGTTGAGGTCCACCATCACCGTGCGCTGCTTCCCGCCGTAAGGATACGGAACGGCGATGCCGGGAACCGTGATCAGCGACGTGCGGATGAAGTTCTGGCCCATGTCCGCCAGTTGCTGTTCGCTGATGCCTGGAGCGGAAAGGCCCAACTGAAGAATCGGCACGGACGACGCGTTGTACGTGATGATGAACGGCGGCGTGATGCCGGGGGGCAGGTTCCGCACGGCGCTCTGGCTGATGGCCGTCACCTGCGCGATTGCGCCGGCGACATTCGTGTGCGGATGGAAAAAGATCTTAATAAGACCAACGCCGTTCAGGGACTGCGACTCAATGTGTTCGATGTCGTTGACCGTCGTCGTCAACGACCGCTCGTAGTTGTAAACCACCCGGTCGGACATTTCTTCGGGCGCAAGCCCCGTGTACTGCCAGGCCACCGCAATCACGGGAATGTCGATGTTCGGAAAAATGTCGACCGGCGTCCGCACGATCGAAACCACGCCCAGTATCAAAATCAAAATGGAGGCAACGATGAAGGTATAAGGCCTGCGTAAAGCGAGTCGTACAATCCACATCTTCTCAAGGCTCCCGAGTTACCCTTGGAGAAAAGCCGGGCACTGCGCCGTACGGGCGCAAGCCCCCATTATCGCACGCGTGGTCCCGGTCGCGCAGCCGGCGCAAATCCACGTGCTGAACCACCGCGAATATGTCCAAGGCGCGGCAACCAATACGGCACCGAATATACCGCTTTGCACCGAAAAAGCATTCGATGGGGCGCGGAACGCGATGGATGCACAAACTTGCTTCGGAATGTCCAGTGCCAAAATTTGACGGATGAGTCCCTCCGGGCTTCTCGTACATCCAAGAAACGAGGGCCGGCGCGGCGCAATGTCGTGCTGGGACCGAAAGAATCGCAGGAGGCAATTCTCGTGGAATACACACAAATCAGCGGAACGGACATCAGAGTTTCACGCGTCGGTCTGGGAACGTGGGCCATCGGGGGCTGGATGTGGGCGGCGCCGATGAGCGCGAATCGATTCGCACCATTCTCGCCGCGATCGAACGCGGCATCAATCTGCTGGATACGGCGCCCGTATATGGTTTCGGACGCTCCGAGGAAATCGTAGGTAAGGCGATCGCCGAGTACGGCCACCGGGAAAAAGTAGTCATCGCAACGAAGGTCGGCCTCGAATGGAGCGATCGCGGCGTCTTCCGGAACTCCTCGCGCGAAAGGATTCTGCGGGAGATCGAAGACTCGCTGCGCCGCCTGGGCACGACCTACATCGACATCTACCAGGTGCACTGGCCCGACCCGCAGGTTCCGATCGAGGAGACTGCGGAGACGCTGTTGCTGCTCCACCGCCAGGGCACCATCCGCGCGATCGGCGTGAGCAACTATTCTCCGCAGGAGATGGACCGCTTCCGCAGCGTCGCTCCCTTGCATACGGACCAGCCTCCGTACAATCTTTTCGAGCGCGAGATCGACCGCGACGTCCTGCCCTACGCCCGCGACAACAACATCAGCACGCTCGTCTATGGCTCGCTCTGCCGCGGGCTCCTGAGCGGCAGAATGAATGCGGAAACGCAATTTTCGGGCGACGATATCCGCAAGGTCGATCCGAAGTTTCAGCCGCCCCGCTACGCGCAGTACTTGGCGGCCGTCGGCCAGCTCGATGAACTTGCCCGCCGGAAGTATGGCAAGCGTGTCATGGATCTCGCCGTGCGCTGGGCACTCGACCAGCCGGGTGTGACGGCCGCTCTCTGGGGCGCGCGCCATCCTGAACAACTAGCCGCGGTCTCGAACATCGATGGATGGACGCTCGACGCGGACGCAAGAGCGGAAGTGTCCCGAATCGTGAGCGAAGCTGTTATCGATCCGGTCGGGCCCGAGTTCATGGCCCCGCCCGCGCGGCAGACCGCCGCGGCGGTTTGATTACCCGCCCGGCCCTTGAGCGGAAGCCCTTCGGCGAAAGGAGGACGCATGGCGGGTCCCGCGGTCAACTTGTTGTTCTTGATGTTGGTGGTGTCGGGCGTGACTCTGGGCATTATTGCCCCCCTCACGTTCCTGATTATGATATTCTGGAAGTGGCGCAAGGAACTTGCACAGAGCGGTCGCCTGCGCCAGGCAAAAACGACTCAGATCCGGTAGTCACACCCCAGCCCGATCCCAGTCCAAACAGCTCTCAGAAACGAGAGCCGAAGAAAACGTTCGCATCGTTGTGGGAACCCTCCCTCCTGCTGATGCTCGCCTGAAGTAACGATACGAAAAGTACTGTGTGCAACAGGCTGTCTCAGAAAGACACAGCGCGAGAAAGTATTTTCCAGATTGAGACACTGCGATCCTTTCATCGCGAATGTCTTCGTACATCGCGCTGTGGCGTAAAGAGATACGCAATTGCCCGCTGGCCCGGCGATTGCACATCCATTCGTGCAACGGTCTTGTTCATGAGAAAATTCCAACAAATCGAAAGACAGCGGGAGCAGAAAGCCAGACGTTTTGGCGGAATCTGCGCCGCTGTGCTGATATTCGGTGTTGCAGCAGCGCTGGTGTTTGGCGCGTTCGGCGGCCGAAGCGCGCGAAACCTGAACCTGAAACCGCCAATCTCCGTGTCTTCGGAATCTCAGTCTTTGGAATCTCAAGGTTCGCCCGCCGGTGCGAACGCTTCTTCGTACCTGCCCGGTTCGCAAGTGAAGCAGCGTCCTCTTTTTCCCTACTCGGTTGTCCCGGGCGGAGTCGAATCGGCGCAGGAACTAAAAAACGCGATGGCGCACGACCCGGTCGTCGCCGGTCACTATGCGGATTTTGATGTCGCGAAAGCGCGCGTGGTTCGGCTGGACCAGGACCGCATGGAGTACGTTTCCTACCGGCTCGGCGATCGCGTCTACTGGACGAATCGAAAATTGAAACTCCTCAAAGGCGAAAGCGTCCTCACCGATGGAAAGCACGAGGCGCGAACTCGCTGCGGGAACCAGTTGTCAGAAACAGCGCAGGCGCCCGTGTCGCCGAAACAGCCTTCCGTCGAGGCGATGGAAGCCGAGAACCCCGAACTCGTTCCCCCGACCGAGCTTCCGCCCGCCCCTCTATTTGCCCCGGTGTTTCCAAGCGCCGCTGGCACAGGCGCCACGCCAGGCCCAGTCACGCCAGCCGCTGGCCCGCCCGGAGGCGGCGTCATTCCTCCTGTATTCTTCCCGCCCGTCGGCGGGGGAGGCACGCTTGGCTCGAACGGCCCATTGCCGCCACCACCACCTCCTCCGGTTTCCATACCTGAACCCGGCACAGTGGAACTGCTGGCAGCAGGTCTTGGCGCCCTCTACTTCTTCTCCGCTCGGATTCGCAATCGCCGAAAAAACGACTAGAAGCCATCCGGCTTTGTTGACACCCTCATTCTGGCGCGTGTCGCCGCATTTGTTCAGGCTGCTCCCGTCGCGCTCGTCATTCTGAGCGGAGCGTCCCGATGCTTTATTCTTTTCCGGAGATCGGCGTTCCCGATCTCCGGGTCGGGACGCGCCGTCGAAGAATCTCTCTTCGGCTAACCGAAATGAGAAATCTGCGGGCTGATTTATTTCTGCGAGATGTATTTCTGCGTCGAGGAAATTCCTTCCTGCGCGGCTTCCAGGTTTCGTACGGTGGGCGCAAGATTGTGTTTCTCGAAGCAGCGCGCGACCGTTTTGCCGATTTCGTCGAACCGCTCGGTGGCAAGGGCGATCACGCTTGGGCCCGCGCCGCTCAGCGCCACGCCCAGCAGGCCGGGCATGCGCGGCAGCGCCAGCACTTCGGCAAGTCCCGGGATCAGCGCCTGGCGGGCGGCTTGGTGCAAGCGGTCCTGCATGGCGTCCCAAAGAAGCTCGTAACGGCGGTCTTCGAGCGCCGCCACAAAGAGAGTGGAGCGCTGCAGGTTGTGGACCGCATCGGCGCGCGGGACGCTTTGCGGCAGCACCGCGCGCGACTTCTTCGTTTCGAGCATCAGGTTGGGCGTAACGACGATCGCGCGGATCACCTTCGGCCAGCGCTTCCGGACGGCGACGACCGTGCCGTCGCTGCGGGTGAGCGTCACCACCAGTCCGCCCAGCAGCGCGGCAGCCACGTTATCGGGATGGCCTTCCATCTCCGTTGCGTAGCGCAATGCCGCATCCTTGTTGATCGGCCGTCCGGTGACCGCAAAGCCCAGCGCGATGCCCGCCACGACCGCCGCCGCGCTGCTGCCCAGCCCGCCCGCCACGGGGATCTCGTTCTGCACCGCGATCCGCACGCGCGGCAGTTGGAATCCCTCTCGCTCGGCCGTCAGCCGCATGGCGCGGAAGATCAGGTTTTGATCGGGATCTTTCGGGAGCTGCGACGTGCCGCTGACGCCGCGGCTTCGTGCCAGGGTGCGCGCGCCGGGCTCCGCCAGCGGAGAGGCCCGCACGCTGAGGTAAATCTCGAGAGCGAGGCCCAGGCAGTCGAAGCCCGCGCCCAAATTTGCGGTGGACGCGGGGACGCGGACTTCAAATGAACTCTGGCGCGCTGGGCTCATGGGTGTGACCGATTCGTGGGCCGGCCTTTAGCCGTTTCCTGCGCGGCTACCGGAAGCCGCCGGATCTTATCGTCTTCGCTCGAGGCTCTCAAGGATGGCGGCCTTTGTGGCCGCAACCCGCTCCGGAGCGTTCTGGAATGCGCCCGAAATCCGCGCCGGTGCCGCCGCGGAGCCGCCCTTCGCGCTGGAGTCCAGCGAAAGCGTTCCGCGATGGTAGTTGATCATGTAGTCCGGGTCTTTCAGCGCGTGACCCGTCAGGACGGCGACCACGTCTTCCTCGCGGTCGATGTGGCCGGCGGCGGCCAGCTTCTTGATGCCGGCGACCGTCGTTGCCGAAGCGGGCTCGCACCCGATGCTGTCGCGGCCGATCATCGCCTTTGCGTCGGCGATTTCCTGCTCGCTCACCGCAATGATTTGTCCTCCGGAACGCAGCACCGCGCGCAGGGCTTTCTTCCACGAAACGGGCGCGCCGATCTTGATCGCCGTGGCCAGCGTTTGCGGGTTTTCGACGGGCGTCAGTTTCTCCGGCAGGTGCTCGCCGTCCGCGGATTCCTTCGGATCGAGTTTCGCGAATAGGCGCGCCAGCGGCGCCGCGCCCTCCGCCTGAATCACGCTCAGCTTGGGTAGCCGTTTGATCAAACCGACGTGAAGCAGTTCCTGGAAACCCTTGCCGAGCGCCGTGCTGTTCCCCATGTTTCCGCCGGGGACCACCACGTGGTCCGGAACCTGCCACACGCACTGCTCCATCATTTCGAAGGCGACCGTCTTTTGCCCCTCGATGCGAAACGGGTTGATCGAGTTCGCGACGTAAATAGAAGGGTCGTCGCCGATTTCCTGCACCAGGCGCATGCAGTCGTCGAAGTTCCCGTCGATCTCGAGAACCAGCGCGCCGTAGTCCAGGCTCTGCGCCAGCTTGCCCGCCGTAATCTGGCCTCGCGGGAGAAGGACGGCGGCCTGCAATCCCGCGCGCCCAGCGTAGGCTGCCAGGCTCGCCGCCGTGTTTCCCGTGCTCGCGCAGACGGCCGTGCGCGCGCCGGAGATTACGGCCTGCGTCATCGCCGATGCCATGCCCGTATCCTTGAACGAACCGGTTGGATTATAGCCCTGGTGCTTCAGGCGCAAGTCCCGCAGGCCGCAGTACTCCGCCGAGCGCGGAGCGTGAAAGAGCGGCGTGTTGCCTTCGAACAGCGTGACGAAGGGCGCGTGCTCGTCGAACGGAAGCATGTCGTAGTAGCGCCATACGCCGCTCGCGTCCCGCGGCAGCTTCGAGGTTGCTTTTGACGCCCAGTACTTACGCAGCGCCGAAGGATCGTTTGGCCGCGCGAGCTGGCAATCGATCTCGAGCGTCTCGCCGCAACGCGGGCACACGTAAATCCGTTCGCGAAGGCCGTAGGTGCCGCCGCAGGCCGAATTGATGCAGCGCTGCACGGCCTTTTCGGTTTTGTGTTCCGCCGCGTTGGCGACCTTGTGGACCATTCAGGAAACCGCCGCGGCCGATTCGACCGGGTTCGGCGCGCCCAGCCCGAACTCGCGGTGCGCCGCCATCAGCGCCGCCTTCATGTCTGTTTCGGAAACGACGAAAGAGATGTTGGTCTCGGAAGATCCCTGGGCGATCGCGATGATGTTCACGTTCTCGCGCCCGACGGCGGTAAAGGTGCGCGCCGCGACGCCAGGAGTTCCGCGCATGTTTTCTCCGACCACCGCCACGATGGCGATGTTGGGATCGAGCGTGATGTGTTCCACCTTTTCGTGCGCCACGTCCTGCGCGAAAACCTTGCGCAGCGCCTCGACGGTGCGCTTCGCATCCGAAGCCGCCACGATGAAGCAGATGTCGTTCTGCGAGGAAGATTGCGAGATCATCAGCACGTTGGCGTGCAGATCGGCCGTGGTCGAAAACGTGCGCCCCACCACGTCCGGCACACCCACGATCCCCGGCCCGCCGACGGTGATCAGCGCCACGTCGCGAATCGCCGTCAGCGCTTTCACTCCCCCGCCATTGCTGCGGCCCGCCGGCGTGATCTTCGTTCCCGTGCGTTCGGGCGCGAAACTGTTCCGGATCCAGACGGGGATTCCCGCCTGCTCCACCGCGCGCAGCGTTTTCGGATGCAGCACCTTCGCGCCGAAGTACGCGAGCTCCGTCGCTTCCCGGTAGGAGATTTCGGGGATCGTCCGCGCTTCCGGGACGAGCCGCGGGTCCGCCGTCAGCACGCCGTCCACGTCCGTCCAGATGATGATTTCGTCCGCGTCCAGCGCCGCGCCCAAAATCGTCGCGGAGTAGTCCGAGCCGCCGCGCCCAAGCGTGGTCAAGGTGCCGTCCGCGGTTGCGCCGATGAAGCCCGTGGCCACGGGAATCACGCCGCGCTCGAGTAGCGGCCGGAGCTGCGCTGAGGCGCGTTCCCGCGTGCGGTCCATGATCGGATCGGCGCCGCCGTGCAACGCGTCCGTGACGATCAGTTCGGTGGCTTCCACGGCTTCGCTCGCCGCCCCGAGCTCCGAAAGTGCGGCCGCGACCATCGGCGCGGAAAGCCGCTCCCCGAGGCTCGAGATCGCATCCAGCGTGCGCGGTGTCAGCTCGCGCAGCAGCGCCGTTCCCTTGCAAAGCTGCTCGCCCTCGCCGAAAATCTTCGCGAGGCACGCCGTCAATTGCAGCCGCTTCTCCCCGTCCCGGACCAGCGCGGAGATCGCCGTTTCATGCTGCTTCGAGAGTTCCGCGAAAATCGCGCCAACCCGGTCGAGATCGCCCGCTTCCGCTCGCGACGCCGCTTCGATCAGGCGGTTGGTCACGCCGCTCATCGCCGAAACCACGGCGACGATCGGACCCTCGCGCGAAGCCTCTTTCACGATCTGCGCGACCCGCGCGATACACGCCGCATCGCCCACAGACGTACCGCCGAATTTCATTACTCGCAATGGTTTTTTCATTCTAGAAGAACCCGGCGCAAAGCGATTTGAAGTGGCCTGGAGCTCCCAAGCGACCCGGCTTTCACGATGGCCGCGCCTCAAAAAACTATACACTATCGGAGCGAATTTGCGCGACCGGCGTTGCCCGCCGGTAATGGGTCAGTTTGAGTCAGGGGCATTTGTCCGTTCACCGCGGCGGTCTCAATGGGTCGACGCAACACTAGCTCAAAGTCCACGTGCCAGGAGTCCACGAAGCTAAATTCGTTCAAGGGCGTTGATGTGAACGGAACACTGCCCTGCTTAGGTTCTGATTGAGGTTTATCGGGCACTAGGTGTCACATTCCATACTGCACGAGTCTTGGATCGTAAAGTCCTGGTTCCGGCCTAATTCGGCCATTTTCGTTTCCTTTCCGGAGGCCAGAGGAGTACGGCTATCCTGTTGTGATTACAGGATGCTTCCTTGACAGAAACAAATACACATAGAAACAGGGGTTTGCGTCTCCTATTGTTCTCACCTCATTTTCGGTGGCACAGGCTGTGGCTTTTTGTCAAATCAACCGGGATGCTCAAAGCGAGCAAAAGGGAACTTTTCGGGGCAGGCTCTTTGGCATCAAACGACGCATCGCTGTCACGCTGGGATCACCTCGATCGTAATCCGATCGTCTGCGTCCCATCCGGCGTAGTAGAGTTCGACCCTCATATCCGGAAAATCTCTCTTGAGCGTGCTAGTTATCCGCCCGAGATCCTGTTCTTGGCGCTGACGCAGTTCAGGAGAGGCGTGCAAGTGAAGGGGCATCGTTTGGTACCATGCGCAGTCCTGATGCTGAATTAAGATGAGCCGTCGGATCCCGTGTCTTTCCACGAAGAATCGGAACCACTTCCAGCTGGACCACGAAAACTTTGGCAGATATTCAAAGAGTGTCAAACTCAGCGGGCCCCCGGGAACCACCATAAGATCGTAATTCTCATTCGGGTTCAGGGCGTGGTTGAGAAACTCATAGAAGGCCCCCTGGAATCGGTAATCTCCGCAGTGGACCACGAGTACTTCCGTGTCACCGCGTTTAAGCCTGGAATTGAGTTGAAAAGTGCCCATCGACGGACTCGCGTAACAAAGGCAGAACTCAAGCAGTCATTTACTACATCTACGTCTGCGGCTTGCCGGACTTGCTCTCGACCGGCTTGGGGGTTGCTTCGGTCAGCTTTCCGCCATTTATTCCGAGTTGTGCAAGGACAGTAGGAAGGTCGAGACCCAAGGCCTGCAATTGTTGAAGCAGGCCAAAGACCAAGGCGGGTCCGGTGCGCGCCACGCGGCCGATACCACCAGTTCCGTCACCGTTTGCTGCGTTCCCTTGTTCGATGACAACCACTTTGTCGATGTTTCCGAGCGGGGCGGCCACTGCTCCGAAAATTCCCGCGGAAGCTTGCAAAACGCTCGGCAGCCTCTCGAGGATGGTCTGCAGCTTGGCCGCATCGTTGAATTGCTTCCACGCCTCCGCCTTCTTGAGGATCGCCTGCGCCTCCGCGACCCCTTGAGCCTCGATGGCACGCGCCTGCGCCAGTCCCATGGCCTCGATTTTAGCGGCTTCAGCGCGCCCCTCGGCTTCGACCGCGGCAGCCCGCCCCATTCCTTCTTGTTTCAGCTTTTCTTGCTGCGCTTCGGCGAGAGCTATCTGAGCGGCCTTGGAGCCCTCCGCTTCGAGAATCGCCGATTGCTTGGCAGCCTCGGCGCGCAAGATGGCCGCCTGCCGATCGGCCTCGGCGGCCTTGATAACGGTGGCCTCAAGTTCCCTCTGTTTGCGCTGGACTTCTTGTTCCTGGACGGCGATCTGCTCCTGCGTGCGCATCTTTTCGACGCGCACTTCTTCGACCACCACTTGTTGCCTAGCCTTGGCCTGTGCCAGCGGTCCTGCCTGAGCGGCCATGGCCTTTTGCGTCTCGACCTCCGCAAGGAACTGTGCCTGCTTTATATTGAACTCGCGCTGTGCTCCGGCGATGTTGGCATCGGAATCGAACTTTGCTTTCTCACCTTCCTGCATGGCGAGTGCAGATTTGATCTTCGAATCGCGTGTGGCCTCTGCCTCGCCGATCGTGCCGTCGCGCTTTACCTCCGCGGTGCGCTTTTTCCCAAGCGCGTCGAGGTATCCTTCCTCGTCGCTGATCTCCTGGACGGTAAGCACGTCCACTCCAATGCCCATTCGTTCCAAGTCCTGAGCTGCTTCTGACGTCAGCTTCTGGGCGAAGCTTTGTCGGTCGCTGTTCACTTCCTCCACTGTCAGCGTTCCCAGGATGGCTCGCAAATGGCCTTCCAGCGTCTGAAAGATTACCTTTTGGATTTGGTCAGGCGGCATGCCGAGAAAACGCTCCGCCGCCGCTCGGAGTGAGGTGTCGTCACTTTTGATCTTGACGTTGGCCACCGCCTTCACGGAGATCGGCACACCCTTCAGCGTGTAGGCGCGTTTGATCTCTAGAGGAATCGTAAACACGTTGAGCGAGAGATAATCTACCTGCTCGAGCAGTGGAAAGCGGAACGTCGCCCCGCCGTTGACGACGCGGTACCCGACGACCTTCCCGTCCGCCGTCTTGCGCTTGCGCCCGCTCAGCACGGCCACGGCGTTTGGCGGCACTTTCAGGTAGTTGCGACTGAAAAGCGCCATCGCTACAAACAGAGCAAGAACCACGAGGATGACGATTACAGGAATAAAGAACTGGGTAGGCATTCTCGTACTCCCTATCAAATTTCGAATTAGTCGGCGCGTCGAACCAGGACCGTTTCGCCGACGATGGATTCGATCTTCACCGACGTATTGGCGGGGATCGCTCCGCCATCCACCGTTCGGGCGAGTTTCTCAACCACGTTCTCACCCAGTGCACAGCGAACCTGGCCCAGTCCGCCCGCGGGAATCGCCACGCTGATCTGTGCCGTCCGGCCGACAAGTTCACCCACGCCGACGCCGCTCGAGGCCTGTTGGCCATAGAGAAAGCGAGCAAATAGGTAAATGACGCCCCCGAATATCACTCCTCCTACCAGGCCGATCGCCGTGCTGATCTCGATCCGGTAGCCGAGATGGGCGCCGATGGCTCCAAATCCGCCGAACGCCGTTACGAATACGCTCAGCACACGCGAGTTAAGGAAGCCGACGCCGTGGACGTCTCCATGTACGTCGCCGCCATGTGCGCCCACGTCAGCGTGACCGAAAATTTCGCCAAACACGAAACTGATCATCAGAAACAGGAATCCGACGGCAGCAATAGCCAGGAATATGGCGAAAGCCGAGAAACCAACCGAAAGGGACATCCAACAGCCTCCCCAAGCCACGGGCTTGGAATTAGGTGTGCAGCTTCGAGGTGCAGCCTAGATTCTGCCTCAGGGGGCCTCACTCTAGATCGCGGCTTGCCCGAAGTCAAGGTGATGTGTTTACTCCGATGACGATTGTCGCCCTCCTATCCGCCGCGAGTGCTTGAGTGCTTGCCAGCTTGCGATTGTGATCCCCCTTTTCCGGTTACCGCTGCGAGCTCAACCGGTCGATGCAACACCATCTAATCAGTTGATCCGACAATACTTCCTCTAGGGAACCGATCTGTACGGCTGTACTCAATCAGAACCTAAACAGGGCAGTGTTCTGCTTGAGAATTTAGCTTCGTGGACTCCTGCACGTGGACTTTGAGCTAGTGTTGCGTCGACCCATTGAGACCGCCGCGTTTATCAGGAGTTCCGCACCTTTGATTTTACGCCGCGTGCCGCGCCGTCCGCTTGCTCCCTTCAATCCACTGGTAAATGGCAAACGCGCTCCCGCCGATCGAAATCACGATGAGCGCGATCATCACGTGGTCGAGCAACGGCGATTCAGCCTGCTTGATGATCCACCGCCCGTAGTGAATCGCAAGCGCGCCCTCGATCGCAAAGCGGCCAAATCTTCCCACGCCAACCCAACTCAAGAGTTTACTTCGCGGATACCGGAACGCTGCCGCAGCCGCCACAAAAGCCGTGAAAGGGAACGGCGGCGGCACGAGCGACGCCACCACAAGTGTCCATGCTGCCCGCTTTTCCACCAGCTTCCGAATGTAGGCGAGATGCTTGCCCGACACGAACTTCTTCTGCCCGCCCTCGCTCTTTCGGCTGATCCAATCCGTCGCAAAGCACCCGATCAGAGATCCCGCCGTAGCCATCACCACGTAATAAAGCATGCGCTCGTGATAGCGTGCGCATAGCGCCAGCACTAGCAAGTCGTTGCCCATCGGCACCACAAGAGGCGACGAATCAAACGCGCCCAGCGTCAGTAATCCCAATCCGCCCGCATGAAACAAGGCCCTGGCAATAGTGTGGATGATCGGTTTCACGTGATTTTTCCCCGCCGATTAGATGACGCCGCCGGCCCCCAGGTCAAGAAATCCCCGGGCGCTCGACATTTTCCGTTCTGCCTCGCGATGTATGTTCCATTCGGACATAATCCTCATAGTTTCATGGAGCGAATTCGACGGCAATTTCCTCCTCCTGCATCTTGCCACCGGAAACGCCACTTTGCTTTCAGCGGTTCTAGGTGTAGCGTTACGTCGGGCTAGAATATTGCCCTGGCTTTTGGTCTGGGCTCTGCCAAATACTGGCGCTCGGGGACTCAGGGCAAAGCGCCCATTCAAAAAACGTACATTGTGGGCCGGCCGGGAAGTGAAAACGGAAATTCCGGCCCTGGAGTATCCATGCGAAATCTTGGGATGCTATGGATTCTATATGGCCTTCTCCGACTTGTTGGCGCGCTTGGAGCCTTTCTATACAGCGGCACGCTAACCCTGATGTGGGGTGCGCTGCTCAATCGGGTTCCCAATCCATTTGCCTTGATGGACTTGTTCCATGTTTTTTTGATTTTCGTGATTATTCTGGGCATCGTTGCCGGCGTTGTTTCCATCATTGCTGGCCTAACCTTGATGTCCGGCGGACAATTCGCGCGAACGCTTGGTCTGCTCGCGGCCTTCTTCGGTCTAACCAACGGGCCCCTCGGCATAGCCCTTGGTGCCTACACGCTCGTCGTTCTAGTTCCTGCAAACGCAAGACAAAGTCGGACCCCGCCAGTCTGACGAGGCTGTTCACGATGCCCGCATTGGAAGGAGTAGCGGGCGAATCGGCGAGCCACTCCTCCTCTCTGTTAATTACGGGACCACATCCAGTCCATAAGACGGGTGGTGGATTGTTCCGCCGACCTTGATGGGCACGATCTCTCCGGCATTCTTCTTCTTTAGGAATGGCTCCACAACTTTAAGCAGAAATGATTTGATCCCCTTCGATCCCTTGGAAAGCTTGTTATTAACTTGCAAGGTTCCGTGAAGGTCCACCTGCTCTGTCAACAGGCCGTATGTGCCATGCATATGAGCAAGCGCGCCCGGAACGCTGAAGGAGAGATCTGAGAACGTCGCGATCGCGTCTTTGAGCACGACATGTCCCTTCAGATTTTCAATGACGTTCGCCGGATTGCTGTTCTCCTTCTCGCCCTGAGCTACCTGACTGAGGGTGTTAACCTTCTCCTGCGTCGTCGAGCGGGTGAAACTCGCCGCGTCGATTCCAAAGTCTCCCTGCAGGTTCACTCTTTTAAGGAAGTGCCGCTTCCCAGGCGGAACCAGGACTTGTACCCTGAAGTTCATCGCTCCGGTCATAGCAGGACGATCTGCCTTAGAGAGGAGGAGTAACCAGTCCTGGATCCGGCCCTGCGGTTCCGTCGCGCCCAGCGAAACGGTCTTACCTTCCGGGCCCGCCTTGTTTGCCACTTCGCCTTGCGATACGACTGACGTCTGCTCAAATTGTGCGTGCACCGACGGTAGAGCGACATCTCCGTTCATCCCGTTCACAATCGCATGGAATTGCGTTTTCAGGTGTACCGTGTGATTGCTGCTCCTTACTTGGAAATCGGGCGTGTCGGTACTGCCTTCGACCTCGATGTGTTCGAGCACACCATTGAATGTGCCGGTGGAGGACAGCGTTCCTCCTATGCCGGGAAATACACCCAGGTCCGCGTGTTGAAACACATAGGAGCCGGAAAGAATGGTGTGGCCGACGTCCTGCAGCCGCAAGGGGCCGAATTGCCCGTCCGTGCGAATTTCTCCAGGAGGCGTTGCATTCAGCAGCGCGGCGTGGAACGACATTGGTCGGTCGTCCGCCACAGAATTCAGCGTCAATTTGTGAATTTCGAACTTAAGGGGTTCTGTTCCCGGTTCGCCGGAAGTAAACTCCACCACGGAACCGTCCGCGATGATCTCGTCGATAACAAGTGCGGACGGCCCCGGGCTGGCGGCAGGTCGCGCTTCGTTGCCGGTGGATTCACTGCGCGGTGACGCGAATATGTGCAAACCTTCGACTCTGACACGTCGAACGCGCTTCGGAATGCTGAAAAGCCCCAAGTAACTGCCCTGGATGGTGAGCCTTTCGACCGTGGCGATCGGCGGAGCGTTTGGATCACTGTTGCGGCGGAAGGTCACTCCTTCGGCAACGCACCCCGGCGTGAAATATGTCGCGTGAAACGTTTTCAATTCGACTGTGCTGGAGAACTTTTCCTGCAGCGTCCTGACGATGGTGTCCCGCGTGAACGGCCAGTGGCTTGACACCAACAGAGCGGCGCCGCCGATCACAACGAGAGCCAATAATCCGCCGATCTTGATCGACCGGGACAACACTTTAGACTTCATCATCGAATGGATAGAGATCCTTAAATCGGGAACTCTCAATGGCCTACGCGAATCAACAGAGGCTTCCCACTTTG
This sequence comes from Candidatus Acidiferrales bacterium, assembly GCA_049523255.1. GTDB lineage: Bacteria > Acidobacteriota > Terriglobia > Acidiferrales > UBA7541 > Palsa-295. The sequence continues at coordinate 35,546 of JBEKNB010000015.1, forward strand.
AAGTCCCGAGTACTTAAAGAGGCTAACGACGCATTTTACAGCTAGCCCCGCGCCTTTGTGCAGAAAGATTGCGCCAACGCTAAACGAACCACTCTCAGTACTCTCACCACCCGAAGAACTTGTCGTAGTGAAAACGTGGCCCAATTTGCCCGCATGGAAATCCATCGCGCCAGTGAACCGCCCCTCGGTTGCTCCGTTTTGTTCTTATAAGTCGGATTACCGGAGGTTCGTGCCTTGCGTGACCGCGTGGAAGTCCGTCGCGGGAGCGGTTTTCGCGAGCGAGTAAAGCGGAGTATCGGTGCTCGTCAGATTGCTTTTGCGCGCGGCGGCTCGGACGGTGTTGGCGATGGCGATCCGCGCCGCCCACTGCGGCGTGCCGGCGCTTGTCCCGCCCACCTGAAACCATCCGGAGTACCCATTGAGCCCAACGGAATCGCCAATCGGGCCAAGTCCGCCTACATCCACTTGTCGATCGATGCGCTCCTGCCATGGCGCATGTTCGCCACCTGGAAAAACGCATTGGCCTGACCGCCGCAAACGACGAAGTTGATGTCGCTAGCTCTCGGGAAAAAGGGGATCAGCGTGTCTTCTGGAACCTTGTACCAGGTGGCATACGGCTCTCTTCCTTGCAGCGCGAGCGGATAAAAGTGAAAGGAGGCTAAGAAGGACTCCCGAAAGTCCTTCGCCGTGCGCACCGTGTTCTTCCACAACCAATCGATGAGCTTTTCCTTTGTGTCGTATCCCTGGTCCACCAGACGCTTCGCCACCAGCGGGTCGCAAATCACCAGCGCACCGGACCCGCCGACCATGGATTGGAACATGAAGCTGATCTGTTCGTCGAACATCGCAGTCTCGGCTCCCGCGCCCCTCGCGCCATGACCCTGGCGGATGTCCGGCCCGTCGAATATACTGACCACGTTTTCCTCGGGTTTGAATCCGAACTGCACGTGAAGAGGGGTCCAGGGGCTGTTCTTCTCGTCCTCCGCAATAACGCAGTTGTTGTAGTCCAGCTGATTGCCCTGTCCGCCTTGATAGGTGTCGCCGGGTATACCGCCGTTGGTGAGGTTCTTGCCCATCAACGTCCATGACCGCCCAATCGTGGCATTGGATTGCGCGAAGGGGCTGAGCGCGCCGAGACCGTAATTCATGTTGAGCTTGTCGCGGATGGGGCCGTTGATCACGATCGAGGTGCCCGACGACGTCGTGGAACCGAAAAGCCCCAATTGGCCCACGGACGCCATGGCAAGCACCACCGGAAAAAATTCCGGCCTGCATCCCGCCATCACTGCGTTTACAGCGACCTGCCTCACCGTGTATCCCCACCGCGCGGACGTATAGCCCACGCCTTGCAGCGGCGTCCTGAGCACTTCATCCGGACTGTGGCTCGTGCCCTTCAGCATCGCTTCTACTTTCTCTTCAGTGGGAATGATGATCGGCATGTAATCCGTCATTCCATTATTCATGAAGATTTCTTGCAGGTTATCCGCGGTTTCCGGACCGTAGGTAGCCGGTCCTGCCGCGATGGATTGCATCCCGGTCTTCTTCTCGTCCGCCGAAAGCGGCACGGTCAGGTCGTCAATGATCTCCTTCATGATCTGTTTCCCCGATACCGGGTCGGGATTTACCAGATATGCTCCGAGTTCCTCGTCCGTCTTGCCCCCCACAGGGTGAGGAGTGAACACTTCACGTAAGTGCGGCATGCCCTCCCTTGCCGCAGTGAGGTTCGCCAATTCCGTGTAGGCTTTGGTGCACATCGGGATTGCGGGGACGCCCATCTTTTCCATCGTTACGCAGTGACTCACGGTCGCTGGGGCGCAGCCTCCTCAATGCCCAATGGCCATGACAGTCGCGTAGGCGTTTGCCTTGATTTCCGCCCAGAGCTTTGGGTCATCCTCGGCATACCCCCCGGCCTTCTTCCGGAAGACGGTTTTGACGCTGGGCATGTTTTGTTGAAACCAAGCCTGCATTTTTTTCAGGAGCGTCTCACTGCCAAGGAAGCTAGTCGCGTCAACCACGTAGATGGTCTTCCCGTCGAGGGAGCTGGCGCGAGGAGCCATGGAATAGAGCTGTATAGCCGGCGGGGTTCCTTTGGGACTGACCGCCGTCAACTTCGGCTCGCTTCCCGCACCGCCCTGCACGCCTTTTTTCTTTTGTTCCGCCTCCACCCGAGAGCCCGCCAGAAGCGCCGGAGACATGCCCAGCAACGACAATAGCTTTCGTCTGTTAACTTTCATGGATGAACTGTCTCCTCGATTGTGTTCGCGTCATCGAATTCCGATCACGGCAAACTAAAAGCAACAAAGCAGTTGCCGGAGGCTCCGATCAGATATTGTTTGCCATCAACTTCATATGTAATGAGATTTGATTCAGAATTCGCTCCGCCTACCGTAAATTCCCACAACAACTTGCCGTTTGCGGCGTCGAGCGCGAAGAAATTGCCTTCGTCAGTTCCAGAGAAGACGAGACCGCCCGCTGTCGCCAGCGTGCTGGCCTCCGTTGGGGCAAGCATCCGGTACTCCCACTTCAACTTGCCGGTCATCACGTCAAGAGCGCGAATTGCACCGTAGCCGTCATCTCCGGAAAGAGCGTTTCGTCCGCCTCCACCGAAGTCGGGAAAGTGAACTTTCGGCTCGCCTGCTACGGTATATGCGCCCACTTCACGAGCCGACACGTAGAACAATTTTGTCTGCGGGCTGTAGGACGGGCTGTTCCAATTCGTGCCTCCATGGCCATCGGGATAGACCAAACTCCCTTCAGGAGTTGGCTCTGTGTTGGGCAAAAGAATCGGCCGCCCCTTCTTGTCGAGCCCTTTGGCCCAGGTTTGTGTCACGAAGGGGACGCCAGTCACGTATTCGCCCGTTGCACGATCCAGAACGTAATAAAATCCATTGCGGTTCGCCAGCGCCAAAAACTTTCTGGGTTTGCCGTCCACAGTCTCGTCGAACAGCACGGGAACTTGAATTGCATCCCAGTCATGCGTGTCGTGGGGCGTAAACTGGAAATACCACTTCATTTTTCCTGTATCTGGATTGATGGCAAGCAGTGAGTCTGAGTATAGGTTGTCCCCTTCCCGGTTATGGCCGTTGTAATCAGGAGCGGGATTTCCCGTAGTCCAATACAACAGGTTTAGCTCCGGGTCATAGGATCCGGTGCCCCATGTACCTGCGCCGCCGGTGCCGGACATGTCTTTTCCCCATGTTTCCGAACCGGGCTCGCCCGGACTTGGAATAGTCCATACACGCCAGAGCCGCTTGCCCGTCTTCGCGTCGTAGGCGTCTACGAAACCCCGAATCCCCACGTCTCCTCCGGAAATCCCCACAATGATTTTCCCATCGAGCACCCGGGGCGCCCCCGTCATGGCGTAGCCTCGATCGTTCTCGTCGACGTGGACAGTCCATTTCACGGCGCCTGTCGTGGCGTCAAGCGCTACGAGGTGCGCGTCGAGCGTCTCTACGTAAACCGTGTTATTGAGAACTGCCACTCCGCGGTTCGAACGATGCACTCCAACGGTGTAGATTTTTTCCGGAAGATGAGGCGTCCAGCTCCAGATCTTTGTACCCAGGCGCGCGTCCAGAGCGGTAACCGTGCTCAGTGGTTCCGTGACGTACATGATTCCAGACACCACAACGGGAGATGTTTCAAACGGCTGAAGAGGGTGGTTCGGCTGGTACATCCAGGCCGGTTTAAGCCTATGAACATTTTCGCGGTTGATCTGCGTAAGCCTTGAAAACCGCTGCGACTGATAATCACCGCCGTACATCAGCCAGTCTTGAGGTGTGGCGTCGGCGTGCAGTAACTGTTCGTAGGACACGTCTTGTGCGAGTAACCGCGCCGGAGCCGATAAGAGTGAAACAACAAACACAAGCGCATATAGGGAGATTTTCATTGCGCGTTCTTCAAACTCATAAGATAGGCCACCAGGTCATCTAACTGCGCTGCGGACAACGTGTCCTTGAAGCTCGGCATGAAACTCCTTCCGGGCTCCTTTTCCAGGGAGCGCAAGTCAGGCTTCCATAATCCGTGAAATTTGCCGCCGGCGTCCTTCAGGACAATCGTGAACGAGTCCTCGCCAACGCGCACGCCCTCCACGACGCGCCCGTCCTTTTCGATAGCGTGGTACATCAAATACTGGGTCCATCTGTTGCCAAAGGCGCCCTCTCCCACCTGGGGCAAATTCGCGCCGGGATCTTGCAATCTCCCCTTCAAGTTCGTGGCTCCCCTCATGGCGCCAATCCGGGTCAGCTCGGGTCCGATGCTCCCGCCTTGGCCGGCGATCATATGGCAAGCCGAGCAGCCGCTGGAGTTGTAGAGAGATTCGCCCTTCTTGGGATCGCCCGTTGCTACGCCGGAGGCTGTTGTGCTGTCCATCGTTCGGAGGTAAGCCACGATGTTTGCTGCTTCTTTTTCCGAGACGGTGGAAGATCCTGGCATTGCTGTGCCCGGGATTCCTCTCCTGATGATGCCTTGCACCGTTGGATCGCCTAAGCTGGCTGGAACGCCGTGAAGATCAGGACCGTCTCCCCCGCCGGCATCCGCTCCGTGACACGTAGAGCAGTTCTGCGCAAATAGACGCTTGCCTTGTTCAGGATCGGCCGGCGAGGCCGCAGGAACCGGAGGACCCTGCGCAGTCTGAGATTCCTGGCCCATGGCCTGAGAAACGTGAAACGCATTCAAAGTCAGAGTCCACACCATGAAAACCAAAGCGACAGTCCGGAAGCGCCTGACTGCATTCACACGATCCCCCCAGTGACCCTTCGCCTGTCCCCCGCCCCCGCCAGAATTCTCGCCGGCAAATGAATAACATAGAGGCTGCCCCGCCGCCAGCGTTCCGTTATAACTCCGGCCATGTTTTTGTCTCGAACTGTTGTCACGATTTCCGCCGCATCGGTACCCTTGAAATGGTACCGATGAGCTATTCCCCAAGTTGGTTCCGGGCCGCAGAATCTATAAGGAATCAAGAACTAACCGACTGGAGATCTGAAATGAAACAGGCCAATCCAACGACGGAAGATATGTTTGAGAAAGCTCGCGAGGCGTTTTTCGGAACGGTGAGGACACAACCGAAGCCGAGCGCTTCTTCAGCCGAGTTCCTCAAACCGCGAAACGAGCCCTCGCCAAGAGAAGCCGCCGGCCCTTCCTCGGACAAGCACGAGGCAGCTTAGCCGTTCGTCTTCATTCTTCCCTCCGCATCACTAACGGAGTCGCTGTGAGAACAGAAACTGCGGTTAAGACCTTCCCGCAGTCTCAGAACTCATAGTCTGTTGGTCCCAGGTTCGAATCCGCGGAAAATGAGATGTCCGGTTACCGCATTGATCGGGAATTACCGCGATTCGATTGCTGGAAACGTTCGTTCTTCGCCGGTTCCCTTGCCCCCGTCGCGTTCTGGCAGAGGAATCACAGCGAGGGTGACTCTTTGTATTTCTTGGATCCTGACGGCCACAAACTTGAGATCCATGCGTCCGATCTGAATGCACGCATTCGATCTTTGCGGTCAGTCCCTCCCGAAGGCCTTGTTGTGTTCGAGTAAGCTTGTATACCCTGGCGAGCCGTCGCGCGACCGCGTTGGCCGGCTCGCCTTCAGCGCGCTTGCGCCTAGCGCTGCGCCGCGAGTGCGGCGATCAGGACGGCGGCCTGAGGCGTGCCGACTCCAGTCACGTAGTCGTAACCGGCCGAAGCGGTGCAGAGCGCGCCGCAGGTGCCGTTAGTGCCTTGCGTGACCGCGTGAAAATCGGTCGCGGGAGCCGTTTTCGCGAGCGAGTAAAGCGGAGTATCGGTACTGGTCAGATTGCTCTTGCGCGCGGCGGCTCGGATGGAGTTGGCGATGGCGATCAGCGCCGCCCACTGCGGCGTGCCGGCGCTTGTCCCGCCCACCTGGAACCATCCAGAGTACCCGTTGAGCCCCACGGAATCGTAAATCGCGTAGCCGGTGCCCGGATTGGCGTTGTAGGAAACGTCCGGATTGCCGCGGTAGCCGCGCAGATCGTCCGGGATTCCGAACTGCGATTGAAACGCGGGCTCGCGCTCCATCTTGCTCAAGCCGCCGCCGCTGCCGCTCCACGCCGTTTCGCCCTGGTAGCTTCCGTTGGCGGCGAGGGTCAGCGTTGTACCGCCAACTCCTATCACATCCGGGGAAACGGCGGGATAGGCCGTGCCGGTTCCGCTGTCTCCGGAGGCGGCGACGAAGGTGACGCCGTTCGAAACGAAATGAGTATCGGAGCTGGTTTCGCCGCTGAACTCTCCGGTAGTCCAGCTCATCGCGACCACGGACGCGCCGTTGCGCACCGCCACATCCACGCCGGTCAGGAGATCGCCAAGGCTGTTCGAGGGCGCTTCCACCAGAACGATCTTCGCCTGCGGAGCGATCGCATGGGCCCATTCGACGTCGAGCGCAATTTCAACTGACCAGTTGGCGTTCGCCGCGGGCTTCGTGCCCTTCGAGTAGATCTTCTCGAAGCAGGAGTTGCTGCTGGTGCAGGCGGGGAGCTTGAACTGCGCGTCGAACGCGCCGAGGTCGGCTTCGGCGTTGGGGTCGTCGTAGGCGTCCACGATCCCGATCGTCTGCCCGGCGCCCTGATTTGATACTTGGTCGAACGCATAGGCGTGGCGTACTTGCGCCGGGGCGAGCGCGGAAGTTGGCGGACCGGCCGGGCTGCTGCCCGCCGCCGCGTGAATCGAGAAGAAGGGCCGCATGAAGCTGATCGGCGGTTCGTCATTCTGGCTCAGGTGCGGCAGGACCGTGATCACGTGCTGCGCCCAAAGCGGCTGGCAAAAGATCAGGGCTGCGATCAGGAGCATGCCCTTGCGTGCAGACTTTCGGAATCCCTCAGTTCCCATTGTTACGTTCCCCCAGTGCCCATTGATTGACCGGCTCTTGCAACCAGAGAAGGGTACTGTTCGCGCTGGATCAGCGGCTATGGAGCAGGAGTCTCAATTGATTAGTACGAAAGTTCGGCGGACGAAAATGGCCGTTTTTGCGCGCTTAACAGCCGCTTAAGGTCCGTTAAGTGGCAATTTTAGGCAGAAATTGACGCCTTGGAAATTTCTTAGTCCTTGCGAATCAATGACTTAGTGATTTTGGAGGGCGTTTTTTGAGTTTTGTAATTCCGGTGTTTTCCGAGGCGAGCGCGCCGGTGTAGATCGCCATGCCGATTGCGGCGTTCATGCCGAGCTTTTCAAGCGCGCGAACTTCGCGCATGCTGCGAATGCCGCCGGCGGCGGTGATGGGAAACCGGGTCGCGCGCCGCAACCGCCGGAAACCGGCGAGGTCCGTGCCTTTCATCGTGCCTTCATTGTCGACGAAGGTGGAGAGGAACTCGGAGCAATAGGGCTCGAGTTCGGGAATCACGTCGCCGGGGCGAAGTTTGAGCCTTTCCCGCCAGCCGCGCACGACGATCCGGCCGCCCTCGGTATCGAGCGCAACGATCACGCGCTTGCGCCCCACGCGCGCGGCAAGATCGCGGAGAAAACCGCGCGCCACTTGTCCATCTTCGAAGGCCGCGCTGCCGACGATGATTTTCTCGGCGCCCCAGGACAGGATTCTTTCGGCGCGCGCGGCCGTCCGGATGCCGCCGCCGACGCGGACTTTCCGATTCGCGCTGCGGCACAGCCGCTTGATCCAGCGTGCGTTCGATCCTTTTCGCATCGCTGCGTCGAGATCGATCACGTGGAGGATCGGGTAGTCGCGGAAACGGTCGAGCAGGCCGAGAACGTCGTCCACGGCGAGAGCGCGCTTGCGGCCGCGCACCAGTTGCACAGCCTTGCCGTCTTGAAGATCGATGCAAGGAATGATCATCGTCGATTTTTACCGGCTCGTGCGAACGGGGACGCCGCGCCCGGCCAGGAATTTTTTCAGCGCCGCGATGGATTGCGTCTCCATGTGAAAGATGGAGGCGGCGAGCGCGGCGTCCGCACACCCTTTCAAGAAGACATCGGCGAAGTCCTCGAACGTGCTCGCGCCGCCGGAGGCGATCACGGGCACGGAGACGGTGGCCGCGATTTTCGCTGTCAGCTCGCAGTCGAAGCCGCTACACGTGCCGTCGCGATCGATCGATGTGAGCAGAATCTCGCCGGCTCCGCGCGAGACGGCTTCGGCGGCCCATGCGGCGGCGTCGAGGCCGGTGGCGTCGCGCCCGCCACGCGTGTAGGCTTCCCACGAATCGCCCTTCCGTTTCACGTCGAGCGAGAGCACGACCGCCTGCGCGCCGAACTGCTGCGACAGCTCCGAAATCAGTTCCGGGCGCTGGACGGCTGCAGTGTTCACCGTGACTTTGTCCGCGCCCGCGAGCAGCACAGCGCGGCCCTCTTCCATTTTCCGGATGCCGCCGCCCGCCGTGAGGGGGATGTTTAGCTGTTCGGCGACGCGGCGGATCGTGTCGAGAAACGTGGAGCGCCCCTGGTGCGACGCGCTGATATCGAGCACGACCAGCTCGTCCGCTCCTTCGACGTTGTAGCGCGCGGCAAGCTCGGCCGGGTCGCCCATGTCACGCAAACCCTGGAACTCGACGCCCTTGACCACGCGGCCGGCGTCCACGTCGAGGCAGGGAATGATTCGGCGGGCAAGGGTCATGTCATAGACTCCGTGCGCTCGCCGCGCACCGACTCCACGAAATTGCGCAGAACGAGCGCACCCGTCTCGCCGGATTTTTCCGGGTGGAATTGCACGCCGAAGAGACTCCCTTTCGCGTTGCGATGCTCGATCACCGCGGCGAACGACACTCCGTGATCGCAGGCCGCGACCGTGGGCGCCGCCGAAGCCGGCGCGGCGTAGGAGTGCGCGAAATAGAAATAGGCGTCCTCGGGAATGCCGCGAAGCAGCGCGCTTTCCTGCACGCGCCGCACCTGGTTCCAGCCGATGTGCGGAGATTTCACGTTGGTCGGCAGGGCGCTGACTTCCTCGGGGAAAAAGCCGAGGCCGGGCTCGCCGGGCGCTTCCTCGCTCGACGCGAACATGGCCTGGAGCCCGAGACAGATCCCAAGAATCGGCACACCGGAATCGTGCGCCGCGCGGAGCGATTCGGTAAGGTTCCGCTCGCGCAGGCCCGCGACGAACGCGGCGAAGTGGCCGACGCCGGGCAGAACGATGGCCCCGGCCGAAGCGACTTGCTGCGGTTCGACGGCGCGCTCGGTTTCCGCACCGAGCTTTCGCAGAGCGCGTTCGACGGACGGCAGATTGCCCGCGCCGTAATCGACGATCGCGATCTTCATAGCAACCCCTTCGTGGACGGCAGGACGCGGCGAAGCTGCTTGTCGCGCGTGACGGCGAAACGCAGCGCCTTCGCGAACGCCTTGAAGATGGATTCGACCTGATGGTGCGACGACCGGCCGTACATCAATTTCAGGTGCACGTTGGCGCCGGCGGCATGCGCGAACGCGCGGAAAAAGTCCTCCATCAGCTCGGTCTGGAAATCGCCGACGCGCGCAGCCGAAATCTTGAAGCTGCACACGCAATAGGCGCGGCCGGAAAAATCGAGCGCCGCAGCGGCGAGACAGTCGTCCATGGGCATCAGAAAGTAGCCCGCGCGCAGAATGCCGCGCTTCGAGCCGAGCGCGTGCTTGACGGCTTCGCCGAGTGCGATGCCGACGTCTTCAATGGTGTGGTGCTGATCGACGTCGAGATCGCCGCGCGCGGTGAGATCGAGGTCGAGGCCGCCGTGGCGCGCGATCTGTTCGAGCATGTGATCGAAGAAGCGGACGCCGGTCGAGATGTGCGCCTTGCCGCGGCCGTCGAGATTCAGCCGCAGGCGGATGTCGGTCTCTTTCGTGGTCCTTCGCAGGTTCGCTTTTCTCATAAGATTTCTTTCAGCTCGCGCAGGAGCGTGCGCATCTGCGCGACCGTTCCAAAAGTGATGCGGACGTACCCTTCGCCGCCGAAATCGCTCGAGCGGTCGCGGATCAAGGTCCCCTCGCGGGCAAGCGCTGCGACGACTCGCTTCGCGCGTTCGCCGAAATAGACCAGGACGAAATTCCCGGCGGTCGGAAAGTAGCGGATTCCGAGACGCGCAAGCCCGCGCTCGAGTTCGCGGCGGCCCAGGCGCACTTTCCGCACCGTCCGCGCGAGGAAACCGCGATCCTGCATGGCCGCCTCGGCGGCGGCAAGCGCGGCGGCGTTCACCGGATAAGGAGATTGCGCCTTTCTCATCGTAGCAGCCAGCTCGCGATGGACGAAGATGCAACCGAGGCGCAGGCCCGCGAGGCCGGCCGTCTTCGAAAACGTGCGCGTGACGATCAGGTTCCGGTAGCGGCGAATCCAGGGAATTACGGTGACGCCGGAAAATTCGAAATAGGCCTCGTCGATCACGACCATGGTGCGCTTCGCGGCGTCCAGGATTCGCCGGAGCTCGCGATGCGAAAGCAGATTGCCGGTGGGGCTATTCGGGTTGGGGAGAAAAAAGACGCGCGGCGCAGAACGCAGCGCGGCGAGGATTTCCTTCCACGGAAATTGCATCGCGGAGTCGTAGCGCGGCGCGACGATGCGCGCGCCGGCAAGCTCCGAGTAAAAGCGATACATCGCATACGTCGGCTCGGCCAGCAGAACCGTGTGGCCCGATTCGACGAACGTGTTCACGACCAGGCTCAGCGCCTCATCCGTGCCATTCGTCAGCAGAAGCTCGTCCGGGCGGACGCCGAAATGGCGCGCAGCCTTACGGCGAACGGTTTCCTGCTCCGGATAGGCGGAGATTGACGCGGCGGTGAGCTTTGCGAGCGCGCGGCGCACGGCGGGCGAGCAGCCGGTCGGGTTCTCGTTGAAATCGAGGCGAAGTTTTTCCGTGCGGCCCTCGAGCGGCGGATTGTAGGGGCGCATCCGTTCGACGGCGCTCCGCACCGGCACGGGAGTCTTCACTTTCGCACCTCGACGGCGCGCTCGTGCGCGTCCAGGCCTTCCGCGCGGGCGAATTCCTCGACCACCGGCGCGAGACGCCCGACGCCTTTGCGCGATACTTCCTGCACGCTGATGCATTTCACGAAATCGGAGACGGAAAGACCGCCGCGGGTGCGGGCCACGCCGCCGGTCGGCAGGACGTGGTTCGTTCCGCTTGCATAATCGCCAAAGGATTGCGCGCTCCAGTCGCCCAGGAAAACGCTGCCGGCCGAATCGATGAGTTTCAGCAAGCCGTCTCCGCCGCCGGGCAGGCTCAGATGCTCCGGCGCGAACCGGTTCACGAAGCGGGCAGCCGATGCGAGGCCTTTTGCCACCAGCACGGCGCCATTTTTCGCGAGCGAGCGGCGCGCGAGATTCGACTTCGGCAGCGCGGAAAGCTGGCGGTCGATTTCGGCCGCGACTTTCCTTGCAAGAGGAGCAGATGTGGTCACGAAGATCGAGATTGCGTCGGGATCGTGCTCAGCCTGGGCGATCAGATCGGCGGCGATGAATCGCGGATTGCCGCGTGCGGCGAAAACGACGGCTTCGGTCGGCCCGGCCAGCATGTCGATGGCGCAGTCGTTGCTGATGAGCTTTTTTGCGGCTGTGACGAAGCGGTTGCCGGGGCCGAAAATTTTGTCGACGCGGGGAATCGAGCGCGTGCCATAGGCGAGCGCGGCTATCGCCTGCGCTCCGCCGATGCGCGCGACGCGCTCAACGCCGAGCCTTTCAGCGGCGGCCAGCAGCGCCGGACCCGGCTGCGGGCTTGCGACGACGATTTGGCGCACGCCGGCTTCCTGCGCGGGAATCACCGTCATGAGCAGAGTGGAAACGAGAGAGAAGCGCCCGCCGGGAAGGTAGCAGCCGACCGATTCGATGGCGCGGACGCGCTGCCCGGCGCGCACGCCCGGCTCGACTTCGATGGTCCATTCCTGCGGCTTCTGGCGGCGCGCGACGGCGCGGATATTGCGAGCGGCGTGATCGATCGCCGCGAGAAATTCCTTCGAGATGCTCTTGCGGGCCTTCGCCAATTCGGCGCGCGATACCCAGACGTTCCGCGGAGTGAGCGCCACGCGGTCGAAGCGCTTCGTCCACGAAAAGAGCGCCGCATCGCCGCGACGCCGCACGTCGGCCACAATGCGCGAGGCGATGCGCTCGGCTTCGCGGCCGCTCGCGCGGCGCGAAGCCAGCACTTTTTCTTCGGTTGCATTCGTGAGCGGAAGAACGCGCATCAGTAGACGACCTTGTTGAGCGGATACTCGACGATTCCTTCCGCCCCGGCGGCTTTCAGCTTTGGAACCAGTTGCCGGACCGTTTTTTCCTCGATGATCGTGTTGATGGCCACCCAACCGGGATCGCTCAACTGCGCGATGGTAGGATTTCGCAGGGCGGGCAGCGCCGCGAGGACTTTTTCGAGATCGACGCGGCGCACGTTGAGCATCAGCCCCACGCGGTTGTAGGCCTTGATCGCGCCATCGAGCAGCAGGACGATGTTTTCGATCTTCTCCCTCTTCCAACTGTCTTTCCACGCGTCGCGGTTGGAGATGAACCAGGTGGCGGATTCGAGCAGGGTATCGACCACGCGCAGGTGGTTCGCGCGCAGCGAAGAGCCCGTTTCCGTGACTTCCACGATGGCGTCCGCAAGTTGCGGGACTTTGACTTCCGTGGCGCCCCAGGAAAATTCCACGCGCGCCTTCACGCCGTGCCGCGCGAGATATTTCTCGGTCATCTTCACGACCTCGGTTGCGATCACTTTCCCTTCGAGGTCGCGCACGGTTTGAATCGCGGAATCCTCGGCGACGGCCAGCACCCAGCGCACGCGGCCGAGGCTCGTCTTCGAATAGATCAGCTCGGCGACTTCCTGGACGTCCGCGCCGGTCTCGAGAATCCAGTCCTTGCCGGTGAGGCCGGCGTCGAGCGCGCCGCTTTCGACGTAGCGCGCCATTTCCTGCGCCCGGACGAGCATGCATTCAATTTCGGGATCGTCGATGCCGGGATAGTAGCTGCGCGAGCTGACGGAAACGCGCCAGCCGGCCTTGCCGAACAGCTCGACGGTGGAGTCCTGCAAACTGCCCTTGGGTATGCCGAGTTTCAGGCGGCTCATTGACTGTTTCCTTTCATGGCTTGCTCCCTTGGCCGTAGAGTTCCTCGGGCGAGAAGACGCGCTCTTCGACGACTTTGACGGCGCCGTCGCGCTCCATGCTGCGGAAGAAGCAACTGCGGTAGCCTTCGTGGCAGACCGCGCCGCCGGCGAGTTCGACGCGGACGAGCAGAGCGTCGCGGTCGCAATCGAGGCGCAGCTCGCGGAGGATCAGCTTCTGGCCGCTGGTCTCGCCCTTGGTCCAGAGCTTTTTGCGCGAGCGGCTGTAGAACGTGACGAAGCCGGTCTGTTGCGTGAGCGCGAAAGCCTCGCGGTTCATGAAGCCGAGCATCAGGACCTCGCCGTTGATGTGGTCCTGGACGATCGCAGGGATGAGGCCGTTTTCCTTTTCGAAATCAAGTTCCATTTCGTCTCCTCAAAAACAAAAAGCCCGCCGGCGCTTGCCGCGCCAGCGGGCTGATGAGTGCAGCTAATGTCTTGCGAGCTAGCCACACCGCCGCGGGCACGGTTTCACGTGATGATGGTGATGGCTATGATGCGCCCGCAGCAGTTTCATGACGCTATCGAAATTATGATAGGAAGCAGGGTTTGTCAAGCGGGATGCCGAGGAATATTGACGGGCACGCACGCCGAAAAATGAAAGGCGAAGAGAGATCCTTCGACTGCGTCCCGCGCCACGCACACATCGCGCGAAAGGCGAAGAGCGCGGGACTCCGCTCAGGATGACGGCGTTTTTGATGGGCGGCGGCAAAGCGCCTATCGGTGGCTCAAGGCAGTCAGCACGAGAGCCAGCGGAAGCAGCAGAACGAGCGCCATGATGATCCAGGCGGAAACATGGCCGAAATTGACCGTGTAGCCGACGCCGAACCGTCTTTCGACGAACAGCGCCGGATCATCCGAATTGGAGTAGAAGACGCCGAGCTTCCAATACTTGTCTAGAGTGCCGTCTCCGACGGGCGCGGCGGTGAGAGACGGCATACTGCTTTCAAATTGCGCACGACCTTTGTTCAGCCACGCGATGAGAATCAGGAGCACCGGGAACATGAGCAGCGTGACCACAAGCAGCGGCGCGACGCCGGCGAGCGGGAGGAGCCCCGCGGAGGAAAAGCAGAGCGCCAGAAAATATTCGACGACGAGCACGAAGGCGGCGACACGGTGCGCGAAATCCTGCTTGAGGGAACGGGACCCAGGCACGGGAGCCCTGCGCGAGGAGTGCAGAATTCCAAAGGCCGTCGCCCCCATGCCAGTCCAGAGCAACGCGCCGATAAGGATCGGCCCATACACACCCAGCGGCGTGCGGACGGACCATCCGTTTGGCTGGCCGTCAATCCCCCAGTGAACGGGGAAACGCGGCGGGATTTCGTCCCAATGGAGATGAAGGTAGATGGCCGCGGCCAGCAGAATCGCGAAGGGGCCGAGCTGCGCGATCCATCCGCCGGGCAGGCGCGTGGCGCGCGGCGCGAGAACCGCTTCGCGGACGGTGGCGCCGGCGACGGCGTGCGGCTGCACGCGCTTGTGAGCGGCGATGAACGCAATGAGAGGACCCGTCGCCAGCCAGAGCGCGCCGATGACCGGAAGAGGCCAATATCCCGGCAGCACGCCCGCCAAGATCAGCGCGAAGCCGATCGCAACGTGAAGCATTGCCTGGAGGCGATAGTTGCGCAGCAGGCGGCGGGCTTCGGGGGTGTTGCGAAAGTCGGGCGCGACCGTGACCGCGAAATAGATTCCGGGGTGCGACCATTGCGGCAGCATCCAAAAAGACCATGCGACCAGCGCCGCGACGGCAAGCATCAACGCGACGGAGAGAAATTGTAGATGCGGGATCATGATCTGCCTCCCTTGTTAGGTCTTATCCAGTTTTTTGGCGAGAGACGCCATGTGACCGGCAATCGCCGAGCGCGGGACGCCGTCCGCGATCGCCTTCGCGATCAATTCTTCGAGGCGCTGGCCGAAACCCTGCTTTGCCGCCGGAGTCGGCTTGGGCTCGCGCCGATCAAGGACGACCGCGCCGCGGCCGCGGCGGAGATCGAGCCAGCCTTCATCCGCGAGGACGCGATAGGCCTCGGCGACCGTGTTGTGATGGACGCCGAGGTCGAGCGCGAGCTGGCGCACCGTGGGGAGCTGCTCGGCGGGCGCAAACTCGCCGGCGACGAGCAGCGCGCGGAGGCCGCTGACGATCTGCTCGTAGACGGGCCGCGGGGAGGCCAAGTCGATGCGCAGGGTTGGGGCGTTTCGCGTCATTGTCTATTGTACACATACACTATACAAATGAGCCCGCACGTGTCAAGCAAATTTGGAAAGCAGCAGGGGCGGGTCTGAAACCCGCCCCTACGGATGCGGAGGCGAATGGGCTGCGCGCAGCCAAGGTCGAGCGCCGGGCACAGCATCCCGACGGGTCGGGACAGGTGCTGTGCCCCTACGGGAATTTTATTGGGCGCCGCGGTGAGTGCGAGGGATCAGCGGAGGAGATCTTCGAGCTGGACTTTGGAGTCGGTTTTGGCGTCGCGGTATTTGACGATGACGGGCGTATAGAGCGAGAGGTGCCAATCCTTGCCGCGGCCGTGGGCGATGGCGCGGGAGCCAGCGACGACAACGGCGTTCTCCGGAATGACGAGCGGGTCGTCGCCGATGGCGCTGTGAACGGCGCCGGTGACGACGTCGTAGACGGGCGTGGAGCGGTTCAGAATCGTGCCGGTGCCGAGGACGGCGCGGCGCTTCACGACGGTGCCTTCGTAGACGCCGCAATTGCCGCCGACCAGGACTTCGTCCTCGACGATCACGGGCAGTGCGCCGACCGGCTCGAGGACGCCGCCGATCTGCGAGGCGGCCGAGATGTGGCACTTCTTGCCAACCTGCGCGCAGCTACCGACGAGCGCGTGCGAGTCGATCATCGTGCCTTCGTCGACGTAGGCGCCGGCGTTGACGTACATCGGCGGCATGCAGGTGACGCCCTTCGCGACGTAGCAGCCGTCGCGGATGCTCGATCCCCCGGGAACGATGCGGACGCCGGAAGCAGCGGTGAATTTTTTCACCGGATAGGTGGACTTGTCGAAAAACGGCTGGCGCGCGGCGTCGACGGACATGTCGACGAGCGCGCCCATGCGGAATCCGAGCAGGATGCCCTTTTTCACCCAGGCGTTGACGCGCCAGCCGGTGGCGGTCTTGGGATCAGGCTCGGCCGCGCGGATTTCGCCGGAGTTCAGCGCGTCCTTGAACTGCTGGAAGAGGCGCATGTGCGCGTCCGTGTATTGCGGCGGATTTTCGTCGAACAGCCGCTCGATTTCGCGGCTGATCTCAGCGGGCGGCATAGACCTTCTGCACCAGGCCGACCGCTTCGAGCGCGCCGCGAATCTTCGCGAGATTTTCCGGCTTCGGCGCGACGAGCGGCAGGCGGAAAACCGGATCGAGGAGGCCCATCAGACCGAGAGCGGATTTCACGGGGCCGGGATTCGTCTCGAGGAAGTTCGCTTCCATCAGGTGGAAATAGCGCCGATGGATTTCGCGCGCGGCGGCGAAATCGTTGGCGAGGCAGAGCTGCGTGATACGTGTCATCTCCGCCGGAATTTCATTCGAGGTGACGGAAATCAGGCCGCAGCCTCCGAGCGACATCAGCGGAATCGTGATCGCGTCGTCGCCCGAGAGAACGACGAAATCATCCGGGACGCTTTCCAGCACGACGGCCATCTGCGAAATGTTTCCCGAGGCTTCCTTGACGCCGACGATGTTGTCGATTTCGGCGAGGCGTTTCACAGTGGCAGGCTCGATGTTCACGCCCGTGCGGCCGGGAATGTTGTAAAGGATGATGGGCAGCGAAATCGCCTCGGCGATGGCCTTGTAGTGCTGGTAGAGGCCTTCCTGCGTCGGCTTGTTGTAATAGGGGCTGACAGAGAGAATGCCGTCCGCACCCATCGACTCGTAGTCGCGCGCGCGCTCGATCACTTCGGCGGTGTTGTAACCGCCGGCGCCGGCGACGACGCGCACCTTGCCGCGCGCCTCTTCGATCGTGATTTCGACGACGCGCCGAAGTTCCTCGCGCGTGAGCGTGGGGCTTTCGCCCGTGGTGCCGCAGGGCACGAGAAAGTTGATGCCGGCGTCGATCTGGCGCCGCACGAGCCGGCGCAAAGCTTCCTCATCGAGCGACAGATCCCGGCGAAACGGAGTGACCAGCGCCGTACCGCATCCAGTAAACATTTGCGTGCCTCCTTCGTACGTCTCTCGGCCGCGCTGAAGGCCGCGGCGCTACACCTAAACCTTTATTCCAGGTCGTTCGCGATTTCGCGAAAATCGAAAAAGCCCTTTTTGCCGACGACCCACCGCGCGGCGCGCAAGGCCCCGCGCGCGAAGCCTTCACGGCTGCGCGCGGTGTGGCGGATGGTGATCGTGTCCGCCGCGGAGTCGAAGCCGATTTCGTGCGTGCCGGGAACGGAGCCGGCGCGGCTGCTGCTGGTATCGATGCGCTTGTCGTAGCCGCTCTGCTTCATGCGCTCGACGAGCGCGAGGAGCGTGCCGGACGGCGCGTCTCTTTTTGCGGCGTGATGGATTTCCCATGCCCAGGCGCCGTACTCGGGCTGGCGCGCCATCAGACGCGCCGCCTCGGCGACGATCTGCGAGAAAACGTGCACGCCAACTGAAAAATTCGCGCTCCAGACAAGCCCGGCGCCACCGCGCTCGACCGCCGTGCGCGCGCGGTCGAGTTCGCCGAACCATCCGGTGGTCCCAATCACGGAATTTACTCCGAGTCGCGAGAGGCGCTCGATATTTTCGATGGCCGTGGCCGGAGTGGAAAACTCGACCGCGGCGTCGATGCCGCGAAAATTCTCCTTCGTCATGCCTTCGTAGTTCGCGTTGTTATCGATGTCGAGGCGCAGCTTCACGGCGAAGCCGTACTCGGGCGCGAGCTGTTCGATCAGCCGGCCCATTTTGCCGTAGCCTACAATCGCGAGGTTCACGCCTGTAGCCTCCGCACGACGTCCGCATACATCGTGACCGCTTCAGAAAGCTCGCGCTTCGAGATGCGCTCGTCCGCAGTGTGCGCCACATGGATACTGCCCGGCCCGAGCAACAGCGGCTCGCCCCAGGTCTTGCCGAATACCGGAACGTCCGTGGTAAACGAAACGACCGTGGTCGGCATGCTGTCGACGCTCTGAAATCGGATCGGCGGGATGCACAGGACTTCATTCAATTGCGCGCGCGTGCCGACGGCGCGCGCGAACGCCTCGCGGACCGGCGCCGGATCGCCCACGAGCCGCACGAGGATTTCCGCCTTGGCCGCGTCCGGAACCACGTTGGGCGCGCGGCCGCCCGAAATCGTTCCGATGTTCATCGTACACGCACCGAGCAGCGGGTCGTTCGGCAGCGGAACTCGCCGAATCGCCTCGAGCGCGTCGAGCAGGGCGTCGATTGCCGATTCGCCCAGCTCAGGATAGGCCGAGTGCGCCATCTTCCCGCGCGCGACGATTTCGTAGCGCAGAGCGCCCTTCGAGGCAAGCGCCAGTTTATTCTCGGTCGGCTCGCCGTTCACGAGATATCGCGAGCCGCGAGGCGATCGCGCCGCCACGGCCGCGCCGGCGCTGTTGCGTTCCTCGCCGACGACGAATAGCAGGCCGAAATTCCGGGTGCTATCGGCAAGCAGCTTTTGCGCCGCGCCGACCATCGACGCGATGATGCCCTTGGCGTCGCACGAGCCGCGACCGCGGATGAAGTCCGCGTCCTCGCTCGACGCGAAGAACGGCGGCACGGTGTCCATGTGCGTGGAGAGCGTGACGACGGGCTCGCCCCAGGCGGCGAAGACGTTGAAGCGGCCCGGCTCGACCTGCATCCGCTCGACGTAGCCGCCCGTGCGGTCGGCAAGCTCCGCGAGATGGCCGTGGAGGAACCCGGCGACCTCGCCTTCGTTTTCGGTGATCGACTCGATATCCACGAGAGCCCGAGTGAGCTCAAAAACATTCATCGGCATTGACCGGTGTTGCAGCTAAGGTTTGTGAACGGTGAGGGCGAAAGAGGAGAAGGAAGGATACGCGAGAGACTCGTGTCTTCACTTCTCGATAGCGCTCCACCCGTTTCACAACGGATGACAGTGGATCGGCCTTTCAGCCTATCCCCCAACCGCCCCGGGCGCAGTCGCCTGGACGATTTCGGCGGAGTGAAAACCCCTTTCGCACGGGCCTCCGAAGCTGCTCGGAACCTCGACCCGGCTACTGATGGCCTCCGCGCCTCTACCAAGAACAAATTCAGTTTATAGGCGGGTTGGGGGCAAGTCAAGGAAACGGGGGTAAGGATGAGCACATATAAAGATTACTCGGCCCGGTCCTCAAACAGGGCGCCTAAAGGTATGTCATATCTCTTCCGATACTCAATTCATGGTGTTCCCGTGCCGAGACAATAGGGGTGTCGGGCGGACGCGGCGGAGGCGAACCAGAAGCCGGAATCCGCTGGTCGTCGCTTTGCTCGCAGCACTCTGCCTGCTGGAAGGTCCGCCGCGTGCCACGGCCGAGGATCAGACGGCGATGGACGCGACGAACCGGGACAAGGGGTCTGACAGTAAATTGAATGGTGCAACCCCGGGCACCAACCTTGCCGACCTCGACATTGAACAGCTCATGAACACGAAGGTCCGGGTGACTTCCGCCTCCAAGAAGGAGGAGAAGATGGTCGGCGCTCCGGCCGCGATCTTCGTGATCACCGGCGAAGAGATCCGTCGGGGCGGATTCTCGTCGATTCCGGAGGCCTTGCGCATGGTTCCCGGGCTCACGGTCACGCAGATCAACGCGCACCTCTGGACCGTGAGCTCGCGCGGCTTCAACGGCTTCCCGAACGAAAAGATGCTGGTGCTGATCGACGGGCGGGCGGCCTACGACCCCCTGTACGGAGGGGTCTTATGGGATGTGGAGGATGTGCCACTGGAGGACATCGACCGCATCGAAGTGATCCGTGGTCCCGGGGGAACGCTCTGGGGGGCAAATTCGGTGAACGGCATCATCAACATCATCACTAAGCCCGCCGACCGGACGCAAGGAGTCTCCGTGGTGACCTCCGCCGGACACGACGAAGGCTATGTTGCGAGCGTGCGCTTCGGCGGCAATGCCGGGGAGCCATTCGCCTATCGCATTTTCGGAAAGGCGAGCTACTGGGATCCCCTCGTGACGTCGACCGGCGCGGAACTCTACAATGCCTAGAACAACTCGCTCGGCGGCGTGAGAATCGACTGGAAAGGGACCGAGCGGGACGCCCTCACGTTCGAAGGCCAGGGCTATTCCGGCCGCGAACGCGATGTCGAGACGGTCACCACCCTCGCGGGCGCCGCGCTCACCCCGCTATCCATCGTCATGAAGGGCGGAAACATTCTCGGCCGCTGGGGGCATACATTCTCGGAACGATCCAGCGCGGAGACGAAGGCCTACTGTGATTGGAGCAGCCGCTCCGACATCTTCTTCGGATTCGAGCGGCGCAACACGTGCGACCTCGAGTTCCAGCACAATTTCCGGATCGCGGCGCGACATTCCCTGATCTGGGGCGGCGATTTCCGCACCACCAGCGACCGTACCGTGGCAACATTCCAGGACGCATTCCGCCCGGCGAGCCGGCGCCAATATCTCGAAAGCGGCTTCGCGCAGTACGAACTGTCCGTCGTTCCCGATCGCTTCCGAATCATCGGCGGCGCGAAATTCGAGAACACAACTTTCACAGGCTTCGATATCCAACCGCAAATTCGCGCTGTCTGGTCGCCGGCTGCGGCTCACAACATCTGGGGCGCCGTTTCGCGCAGCGTGCGGACTCCAACGCGCAACGAACACGACAACTTCCTGGTTAGTGGGGTCCTGCCAGGTTCTCCGCCGACTTTCCTCGTATTCGTGGGAAATCCAAAGTTGAAACCCGAGCACCAGATCGCCTATGAACTCGGGTATCGCTACCAACCGGCGCAGAGCCTTTCGTTCGATACGGCGGCCTTTTACAACTCTTACACCGACTTGATTTACCCTGACTTTGCAAATTTGACGCCATTCACAAATACGAATCCTTCATTCACAGGACTGGCCATCCCGTTTACAAACCTGTTGAGAGCGCAAACTCACGGCTTGGAGTTCAGCACGAAATGGAAAGCAGCCCGCTTCTGGATGCTATCGGGTGCGCTCACTGAAAACCGCGGCACCGGAATCTCTCGTATTTCCATGCCAAGACACCAGGCCAACATTCAATCCCACATGGATTTGCCGCACCACTTCGAGTTCGACTCGGCCCTGTATTACTACGACGGCCACCTTATCCCCTATCCCGTAGGCGTCACATTTGTTGAGCATACCACCAACCGGGTTGACTTGGGCTTGTCCTGGCATCCCCATCCGGGATGGACCCTTGGCATCTGGAGGCACAACATCCAATCCGCTCATCACGAGGAAGACGGCTCACTCTATTTCGAGAACGGCCAAGTCCGCCGCACGGTGGTCTTTAAAATGACGTGGCAGGCGAATCCGGACCAGCCGTCGCACTGACCGCGAGGATTTCACCAGCAAGCCCCGTCGACTGGGACGGCTGGCTCTTTCTTCACTCCAATTCGCCGTCGTCCAGGAAGGCTTTTGGCGGGAGTGTGAGCGAGTCGCTCACCTCGAGATCCGAGACGCGAAGGCGCGTCACGGTAAGCTCGCCGATCTGAAGAGACTTGAATCGGGCGCGTCCGATAAAAAGTCTCCGGATCACCAATCGGCCGACGGCCAATGCACCGATCGCGAGCGCACCGACCGCGAACGCTCCAAATGCCACGGCGCCAACGGCACCGGCCCCACTCGCAGCGCTGCCGGTAGCGACGTGCTTCTTTGCTATGGAATGTTTCATGGCTCACCCCTCCTGCAGGTATTGTAAGTCTTGCCGGGATTCACTTGTGGCCGGAAACGCACAGTTCGCGGTTTGCGGGATCAGGATCGCGCGCGTCCGACATGCCTAAAACCCGCAGGTCTTCCCGACACAAGACATCGGGACGCAGAAAACGCGAAAGACCTGAGCTACATGCGGCGTCGTTTGACAGACGAAAGGAGAAAATCAGGTGGCTGACAAACAGATCAAGCAGCGGTTGCACAGCGTCTGGCGTGAGGACCGACGTCTGAGTTTCTTCCTCGGATTTCTGGTGTTGATGACCATTTTCGTTCCAATGGTTGGCCTGTCGCGCCCGGGGCGAATTGTGATAGACCTCATTTTCGCGCTCATGCTTCTCTCCGGCGCGATCGCGACCGTAAACAAGCGGTTGCTGATGTATCTGATTGTCGCGCTGACCATTCTGGAATTCACGGCGGACCTGATCGTGGAATTCGACCCTTCGTTCAGCGCCAGGGGCTGGGACACGGCGCTCAAGGTGTCCGGCATGGCGATACTCGTGGTCGTGACGCTCAAGCAGACATTTCTTCCCGGCCCGGTTAACGTGCACCGGGTGATGGGCGGCGTCGCCGCCTACCTGCTGATCGGCGTGACCTGGGCATTCGGTTACAAGCTGCTGATGGAAGAGGTCCCTGACGCAATCCACTTCCAATCGTCCTTCACGGGCATTTCCACGGGTGAGCCTGCCCGTTTGCTCTACTTCAGCTTTGCAACCCTCACCACCCTAAGTTACGGTGACGCGTATCCAGTGCATCGCGTTGCGCGATCGCTGGCCATAGCGGAAGCGCTGATTGGGCAATTGTACCCCGCGATCCTGATCGCAACATTGGTCGGGATGGCATTGCAAGCGCGGTTTAACGCAGCACTCAAGGAAACGGGAGGGCAATGATGAGCGAGAGAAAGAATCCGACCGCGCGGGTTGTTGCGCCGACTCGGCGGCAAGTAATCGCCGGGGTTGCGATCGCGTTGGGCAGCCTCGCTGCCGCGAGCGCCGACGCCTGGGGAGAAACTCAGCAGGGCGCGACGGAATCGCCGAGCACGGGTGCGGACAAGCTGCGCACGTACCTCCATCAGGAGGTCGATTTGAAGGCGAGCCCCGAGCGGATTTATGAGGTGCTCCTGGATTCCAAGCAGTTCGCCGCTTTCACGGGTATGCCAGCCGAGATCGACCCGAAAGCGGGCGGCGCTTTTTCCATGTTCGGAGGGCTGATCACCGGACGAAACGTCGAACTGATCCCCAGCCAGCGAATCGTGCAGGCGTGGCGGCCCGCGAGTTGGGACGCGGGCGTCTATTCGATCGTCAAGTTTGAACTCAAACAGCAGGGTGCAGGAACGAAGGTTGTTCTCGATCACACGGGTTTCCCGGAAGGCAAATTCGGAGGCCTCGATTCCGGATGGCACGAGAGGTATTGGGAGCCGCTGAAGAAGTTCCTCGCATAAGGCGCCGAATGGGGCGGGCCAGTTAACTTCCAGGAAAACGCAGTGCCGGCGGGGGCTCGACACGCCCGTTTCGGAATGCTAATTTTCCGCTGGGGGTACCATTCCGTTGCTTCACCTTCGAGTAAAAGCAGCGCTCTATGCGGAAGCCGTCAAGCGCAAGCTCGCTCCGTTGCGACGCTTTGCGACGCCGCTGAATGGCCTGCTGACCGGCATCGTGGCCGGAGTGGCGGTATACCTGTGCGTGCAAATCGTGCCGGTCTACGTGAAGAGCTACGAGCTTGCGGACGCCGCGCGGAGGGAGGCGCGACTGGCCGCGGTCGATTTCAAGTCGAACGAAGCCGTTCAGGCAGAAATTTACGACAAGGCCCAGCGGCTAGGCCTGCCCGTTGAGATCGAGCAGATCCGAGTGAAATCCGTGGTAAGGGAATCCGCCCCCGTCTCCGTCGATTCGCTGATCGACCCGGAATCCGCGCCCCAGGAGAGCACGAAAGCCAGCCTAGACATCGAAGTGTCCTACTCGGTCCCGGTGGAACTTCCCGGATGGACGTATCACCTGAACTTCAAACTCCACGCCGACGACCGCAGCGCCTGAACGCAAGCCTTCCGCAAGAGCGGTGTTTTTATGGCCGGCGGATCCTATTTCGCGCGCAGGGAGCCGCCGGGCGCCTGAAGCTGCTTGGAGAGTTTCCAATTGTCGGCTTCGAGGCGCGCCAGCTCGATTTCCGCTCCCACCAGATAGCCGATGACCGAAATCAATTGAATGTCGCGCCGGCTGTGAACGTGAGGTAGCTTGTGCTGTACGTTGATCACTCCGACGAGCCGTTCGCGGCACATCACGGGCACGGACAAGAGCGCCTCGAAGCGATCCTCGGGCAGCTCGTTGAAAGCGCGAAACCGGGAGTCCTCGTAGGCCTTGCGCGAGATGGCCACCGGTTTCTTGTGCTGCGCCACCCAGCCGGTGATGCCCTGTCCAACGCGAATGCTCAGCCGGCCGACCGAGTCCGCGTGGGGATTCTTCGACGCCTTCAGAATCAGCTCGGGTCCATCGAGGACGTAGATAAAGCAGGAATCGCAACCGATGAAATCAGAAACGAAACGAACGATGCGTCCGAGAACCTGCGCGAGAGGAGCGGAGGACAGTCGCTTGCCGACCTCGTGCAGGAAGTCGATGTCCAGAGAACCGTCTTCCGGGGCCGTTTCGTTCACGACAGGAAGTCTATCCAGCCTCAACCGGGAAGCCAATTCAAATTTACGCTGAGTAGAATTATTTTCGGCGATGGCAGCGTCCTCCCCAGCCGTGGCTTTTCCGCGCAGAATTTGTATGATGGTGCGCCATGATTTTCCAAGATCATTCCGGCGACGACGTGCGCGTGCAACGATGACATCCGCACCGAAGGCTTTGCGTCGGGGCAATATCGCGGGCGGCGAGGATCCGGCGCGGTACACGCCGTGCTACGCCTACCATCCTGTGGGCGGCGCGGCCGGCAAAGGGCCGTCGCGGGAGCAGATGGTGCACTGCGAGGGCGTCGCGCTCTCGCGGATTGCGGAGGCCGCCGGCACGCCCGCGTACGTCTACAGCCGCGCCAGCATCGAGGCGGCGTATCGGCGGCTCGACCGCGCGTTCGGCTCGCTGCCGCACGAACTGTGCTACGCGGTGAAGGCGAACTCGAATCTGTCGGTGCTGCGCGTGCTGGCGCGTCTGGGCAGCCATTTTGACGTTGTTTCCAGCGGAGAGATCGACCGGCTGCGGCGCATCGGCGTGGCGGGCGACCGCATCGTATTTTCCGGCGTGGGCAAGACGCGCGATGAGATTCGCGACGCGCTGCGCTATCCCGGAACGCGCCCGGGGCGCGGCGGAATTCTGGTCTTCAACATCGAGTCGGAGCCGGAACTAGAGGTTCTGCTCGATGAGGCGGCGCGGCACGTGGCGGCGGGCGGCGCACGGCCCTCGGTTGCGATCCGCGTGAATCCGGACGTCGTTGCCGGCGGGCACCCGCATATCGCGACGGGGCAACATCATCACAAATTCGGCGTGGATTGGCCCGAAGCGCGGCGGCTGTATCTCGCGCACAAGGAGTCGCGCGCGATCATCTGGCGGGGAATCACGGCGCACATCGGCTCGCAGATACTGAGCGTGGCTCCCTACCGTCGCGCGCTGGCGCGGCTCGCGTCGTATGTGCGCGACCTCACGCGCGAAGGGATTCACCTGAGCCACATCGACATCGGCGGCGGGCTCGGCGTTCGCTACACAAGCGAATCAGCGATTGCCCCCGCCGCATACGCGCGGGCGCTCGCGGAGATCGTCCGGCCGCTGGGTTGCCGGCTGCTGATCGAGCCGGGTCGCGCGATCGCAGGCCCTGCGGGCGTGCTGCTTACGCGCGTCCTGTACGTCAAAAAAACTCGCGGGAAAACTTTCGTGATCGTCGATGCGGCGATGAACGATCTCATTCGGCCCGTTCTCTACGACGCGACGCATCCGATCACGCCGGCCGTCCGCGGCACGGCGGCGTCCTCGAAAAAAACGCGGGTCGATATCGTGGGGCCGGTGTGCGAGTCGGGAGATTTTCTGGCGCGCGACTGGCCGCTCGCTCCGGTGAAGGCGGGCGATCTGCTCGTGGTATGGACGGCGGGCGCTTACGGTTTCGTGCAGTCGTCGAACTACAACGCGCGGCGGCGGCCCGCGGAGGTTCTCGTCGATGGGCGCCGCTTTCGGATCGCGCGGCGTCGCGAGACGTACGACGATCTCGTGCGCGGCGAAACGGTCTAATCCCCATGAGTCTGTTTCCCGCTTTTCTGAAGCTTGCGGGCCGCCGCTGCCTCGTGGCTGGCGCCGGGCCCGTGGCCGAGGAGAAGATCGACGGGCTGCTCCGCGCAGGGGCGCGAATACGCGTGGTGGCGCCGGACGCGACTCGCCGGATTCAGGCCCTAGCGCGCGCGAAAAAAATCCGCTGGGACCGGCGCGAATTTCGCCCGCCCGATCTCGATGGCGTTTTCCTCGTGGTGGCGGCAACGTCCTCGCCGGCGCTGCACGCGCGGATCTACCGGGAGTCGAGGCGGCGCGAGGTCCTCTGCAACGTCGTCGATGATCCCGAGCACTGCGATTTTTATTACGGTTCGGTCGTCCGGCGCGGCGCGCTGCAAATCGCGATTTCGACCGCCGGGCACAGCCCGGCCCTCGCGCAGAGGCTTCGGAAGCAGCTCGAACGGAAGTTCGGCGATGAATACAAGCAGTGGCTCGCGGAGCTGGGAAAAGCGCGTAAGAAGCTTTTCGCGCAGAAGATCTCGCCGCGGCGCCGCAAAGCGTTGCTTCATCGGCTTGCGAGCCAGGCTTCGTTTGAAGATTTTTTGCGCAAGCGCAAACGGCGCGGAGGCGCGTAAAGCCCGCATTTTGCTTGGATTCGGCGCAAATCGGGAACGCCGATAGGTTCCATCGATAAATCGACGAATGCGATTTAGGAGAAGCCTGCTAGAGTTTGCTCATTCGCCGAAGCGGTCGGGCCGCGGCATTCCCCCCCCACCCAAACCTTCCGTCGCCCGACCGCTCGCCGAAACTTCCGGAGGATCAACCGGAAGCTTCCCGGCGCTTCTTCTCAAGCAACTCTCTTCCCCGCTGGCCTGCTTCGTTCAGGAGGAAACCCATCTTGGGATGCACCGGCTCGAAGTCGGGTGAAATGCCCTGCTCGCGCAGCTCTTCGGACGTGACCGGGCCGATCGAGCCGACGACAATGCGCGCGAGGCCCTGGCGAACGGCGTCTTCGAGACCCATCTCCCGCGCGATTTGCAGCAGGTGAACGATCTGAATCGACGTGGTGAACACCACCACGTCCGTTTCGCCGCGCGCGATTGTTTCAACGGCGGCGCGCAGCGGGCCCGTGTCCTCCGGCAGCGCCCACTGGTAGACGGGCAGGCGCGTGACGTTCGCCCCGCGCTCGGCAAGTCCCGCGAGAAGCTCGGGATTCGAGATGCCGTATTCCTGCACGGCCACGCGCTTGCCCGCGAGCGGAAGCGAACCAGCGTTTTCGTCGAGCGCGCGCAGAAGATCGCGCCAGGTGTTCGGCTCGGGCGCAGCCAGAGTGACCGGCACACCCAGTTCCTTGAGCGCGGCCACGGGTTTCGGCCCGCGCGCCACCACCGCGATGCGGCGAAGAGCCTCCGCAAACTGTTCGAGCGGATAAACGGTTTCGACGACACGCGCGAGCGCGCGCGTGCCAACGCCGGTGAGGAAGACGATCATGTCGAAGCCGCCAGAAGCGAGCGTCCGCGCGAAGGCAATTGCTTCCGTGTTGGATTCCAGAGGGACTTCGCGCATCGACGGCGCGACGGTGGGCTTGCCGCCGTACGCGGAGATCAGCTTTGCCATTTCGCCAGCGCGACGGCTCTCGAATGAAAGCACGCGCAGCCCGGTGAGGCCTTTCGAGTTGGATTGCTCCGGCATGGCTAGAGTCTAACGCCGAGAAGGTATTCCGAAGAGAGATTCCTCGCCCTGACGGGAACGTCCATGAGATCACTGGGCTCTGTTGACATCCCTGTTCTTGGTTAGCCGAAGAGAGATTCTTCGACTGCGCGTCCCGACCCGGAGATCGATAAAGTCGATCTCCGGGAAAGAATAAAGCATCGGGACGCTCCGCTCAGAATGACAAGCGCGACGGGAGCGCCCTGAACAACACGACGACACGCGCCAGAATGAGGACGTCAACAAAGCCAGATGACTTTAGTGGCGGAAGTGGCGCACGCCGGTGAAAACCATCGCCATGCCGAGTTTGTTGGCTGCCGCGATCACGTCCGAATCGCGCACGGACCCGCCCGGCTGAATGACGGCCGTGGCGCCCGCCTTTCCAGCCTCCTCCACGCCATCGGGAAAAGGAAAGAATGCATCGGACGCGACGACGCTGCCCGCGAGAGAAAGGCCCGCCGTGGCCGCCTTGATCACGGCGATCTTCACGGAATCGACGCGGCTCATCTGGCCGGCGCCGACGCCCACCGTCTGCCCTTCGCGCGCGAAAACGATCGCGTTCGACTTCACGTGCTTCGCGACCTTCCATCCGAAGAGCATCGCGCGCCGCTCGGCGTCCGTGGGGGCGCGCTCGGTGGCGACTTTCAGGACCGCTTCGCCGAGCTCGTGGCGATCGGGCTCCTGCACCAGCGCGCCGCCGGAGATGAATTTGAATGCGAGGGCCTCGGGCGGCGCTTCGCGCGGCATTTCCAGCAGCCGCAGATTCTTCTTCGACGCCAAAGCGTTCAAGGCGGCGGGGTCGTAGCCCGGCGCGACGATGCATTCGACGAACAGCTTCGCGATTTCCTCGGCCGTCGCCGCGTCGACCGCGCGGTTGAACGCCATCACGCCGCCGAACGCAGAAACCGGATCGCATGCCAGGGCTTTCACGTACGCGTCGCGCAGCGATTCCTGCTCGGCGGCGCCGCACGGATTGTTGTGCTTGATGATCGCGGCCGCGGGATTGTGGAATTCGGCAGCCAGCGCCCACGCCGCGTCGAGGTCCACCAGATTGTTGTACGAGAGCTCCTTGCCCTGAAGCTGTTTCGCGCCCGCGAGGCCGGCGGCCGGGCGTCCCGCGGCGACGTAGAGCGCCGCAGCCTGGTGCGGGTTTTCGCCGTAGCGCATGGCCTGGCGCCGCTCGAGGGCGACATGAATCCGCTCCGGCAATTGTTCGAGCGGGCCGATGGTTACGCCGCCGTCAGCCGCCGCGAGCCGTTCGAGCTCCGTTGCAATTTCGCCATCGTACCGCGCGGTGCGAGCGTAGGCTTTTCGCGCGAGCGCGAGGCGCGTCGAAAGGCTCAACTCGCGCTTTTCGCGCAGTTCGCCCGCAATCGCGGCGTAATCGCCAGGATCGGTGACGACTCCCACGCTTTGAAAATTCTTCGCCGCCGAACGGATCATCGCGGGTCCGCCGATGTCGATGTTTTCGATCAGCTCTTCGGCCGTCACGCCGGGCTTGGCGGCGGTCGCCGAAAAGGGATACAGATTCACGACGACCAGATCGATCGGAACGATGGAATGCTCCGCGATCTGCTTGCGGTCTTCGGCCTTTCCGCGCTGGAAGAGAATCCCGCCGTGAACCTTGGGATGCAGCGTCTTCACCCGCCCGCCGAGCATTTCCGGCCATCCCGTCAGGTCGGACACATCGCGCACGGGAACGCCGGCGTCGCGCAGCAGGCGCGCCGTGCCGCCCGTCGAAACAATCTCGATTCCGAGCGACGCCAACTCCCGCGCGAATTCGGCGACCCCGGTCTTGTCGTACACGCTGATGAGCGCCCGCTCGATGGCCACTACGCTGTCTCCTAAAAGGAAGATCGCCTAAAGCGGCGAGGCGCCAGTGTATGCGTTTGCGGAAAATTTCGGAAGGGGCAGCGTGCGAGGGTAGTGGGTCAGTTTCCGGTGAGCACTAACTGCCATTTCTCGCTAAAACATCCCGTACTGAGTTGAGTCTCAGTCGCAGGAACTAGGTGAACTGAAGAACCCTTTTTCATACAGCTCGACGAATCTTTTCTGGGGTCGGAGCGGGTACTCGTAAGCCCTAAATTCGGCGTTGTCGATGGAAATCCGGAACGCGTCCGACGTGAAGCTAGACATTGCTCCCCAGCCACCTCCCGCCGTGTTTTCAAAGCCTTTGAAGAGGATTTTGACGGCGTGTCCATTGACCCAAATGAAATAGTATGACTCCACGTTGCCCGGCACCGTTGTGAGGACGTAGCAGTTGTTTTTGATGTGAAAATCAAAGAAGTACTCCCCCGAAAACAACTCTTTCTTCCTCCAGACGGTATACATGTCCTTAACGAATGCATCATGTATCGTCCGGTCTCTGTCTTCCACAACGAAGATTTCGAAGCCGGCAGGACGTTTCTCATAGACCGAGGTGTAGGTTGCACCGATTGCGTCCAAAGTTTCCACCGTGACCGCGACCGTCAACGCATACTTCGAGGCGGAATACGGTTTTCCGAGAATGTCGATCGTTTCGGAGCCGGAATACGTAATGTCTCCGGCCGCAAATCGCAAATTTTCGAGAGAGGCGTATTCTGAGCCCTTGTTGGAAAAATCACGGAATTTCTCGGACCGTTTTCCGTTCGCGACATCAACAAAAAGCAGGCTCAACAAAAGCGCCGTCGTCAGAAGCCGCATCAACGTAGCTACTCCTCATCACCTGGGGACAGCCCACCCTTCGCCACGGCACTCAGGGCAAGGCGGATCGCGCGGCGCGTCAGCGCGAGAGGCGGGCCTTCAATCGGACGCGGCCGCCCTCGATACCAACGCTGTATTCGACTTCGCGGCCGCCCTTGTCCTGGAGTTCCTTCGTCTTCTGCCGCACAAAGCGCTCGAAATCCTTGAGGCTTGGCGCCCCAGCCCTTTCGCCCGTTTCCGTGCGCGCTTCGATCAGCTTTTCATACAGCGTATAGATTTTTTCCTTTTCGTGGTCCGGGCTGGAAAGCGACAGAGCAAACGCGGCGGACTCCTGCCGGACGAACCTCGCCTGTGCAGCGGCCTCGGCTTCCATGGAGTTCACGGGCGGCGCCACGCTGGGCGCTCCTCCCGCCTTACGCGCTCGCTCGGCTTCGATGGCTTTTGCGGCCGCGCCGAAATGGTGCTCCGCGCTCGCGGCCTCCTTCCGGGCCAGCTTCTTCCGCCACATGTCCTGATACTTCGCGTAAGTCTGAGTCAGGTTGTTGAGCCGGAAGCGCTGCCCGAAATTGAACTCGCCGAGGTGCTCGTTGAGGCGGCGCACGATCGAATCGAGGCGCCACTGCGTATCGGTGGGAGGCCGCTTGCGCCCGCCGCCGAAAAACTGCTCGTACTCGATCTTGAGCGTGCGGATGTCCCGCTCGATTTGATTCAGGTCTTCGTCGATTGTGGCGGCCATAGCGATTCGGGTACGGCGAGATTCCAGCCTAAGGTTCGCCGCAGGTCGAGTCAACCGGGCCGTGCGCGGGCTTGTCGCAAAGAGAAAGCCCGGAGGTTGCCCTGTCGATGGCCGCGTGTTCAAATAGGCGGGCCATGCGGCAATCGGCTCGATCGGCGTCGAAAACAGCGAAAAGCAGCGACAGAAACGCGAACCTGCGGCTGCGCGAGATTCCGTCGGTGGACGAGCTGCTCGGCCGCCCACGCCTCGCGGCGCTGATGGAAACCGCCGGCCGGGGCGTTGTGACGCAGGGCGTCCGCCGCGTGCTGGCCGGCCTGCGCGCGCGGCTGAAAGCGGGAGATGGCGTGGCGCCCGGTGGAGCGGCTCCCACGGCGGAAGCAATCGAGGCTTGCGTCGTGGCCGACGTTGAAACGCTGCTCGCGCCGTCGCTCCGGCGCGTGATCAATGCCACCGGCGTTATCCTGCACACGAATCTGGGCCGCGCGCCGCTGGCATCCGGCGCCGTCGCGCACATGGCGGAAACGGCGACGCGCTATTCGAACCTCGAATACGACATCGAGATGGGCGCGCGGGGCAAGCGCGACGTCCACACCGCGCGGCTGCTCGCGGAACTTGCCGGGGCCGAGGCGGCCATCGTGGTGAACAACAACGCCGCGGCGGTGTTTCTCGTACTGAACACGCTCGCGAAGGGAGCCGAAGTGATAGTCTCGCGGGGCGAGCTGATCGAGATCGGCGACGGCTTCCGCATCCCGGACATCATGGCGGAAAGCGGCGCGGTATTGCGCGAGGTGGGAACCACGAACCGCACGCGCATCCGCGACTACGAACGCGCCATCAACGAACGCACCCGCTTGCTCTTGCGCGTGCACCCTTCGAATTTCCGCATCACGGGCTTCACGGAGCGGCCTTCGCTCGAGGAGCTGGCCGCGCTCGGCCGTCGCGCGAAGGTCCCCGTGTTCGAGGATCTCGGTTCCGGTTGCGTCGCGGACCTCGCGGCGAACGGAATCGCCGAGCCGCTGGCCCGCGAGAGCAGTCGCGCGGGTGCCGCGGTGGTTTCGTTCAGCGGCGACAAACTGCTCGGCGGCCCGCAGGCCGGAATCATCGCTGGGGAGAAGAAGATCGTCGAGCGCATCCGGCGCAATCCGCTGTTCCGCGCGCTGCGCGTGGATAAGCTCACGATCGCGGCGCTCGAGATGACGCTGAAGGCGTACCATCGCGGCGCGCTCGACGAGATTCCCACGCTGCGGATGATTCGCCTCAGCGCGGACGAAATCGGGCAGCGCGCCGTGGCGTTCGCCGACCTGCTGCGCGAAGTGCTGCCGGCGGATGCGGAGATTCGGGTGCGAGCGGGATTTTCCGTGATCGGAGGAGGCTCGACCCCGGACCAGCAATTGCCGACACATCTGATCGCCCTCGCGAGCCGCATACATTCCGCCGCGCAGCTCGAGGAACGGCTACGCAAGCCCGTCGGGGGCGGTACGCCCGTGATCGGGCGCGTCGCCGCTGGCCGCCTGATCTTCGATCTCCGCACTGTGTTTCCGGATGAAGAAGCGGCGCTCGCCGCGTCCCTCGCGCGGGCGTTCGTGGCAGAGTAGGCGCGATCGAGGCGCGCCAGTGCCGTCATCTTGACTTTGCCGAAAGCGCCTGCATAGACTCGAAGTTTCGACTGATCCCAATGGCGACAACCGAGGGCCGGATCATCACGGTCGGAGTGACGGGCGCGAGCGGCGCAGCCTACGCGCAGGCGGTGTTGCGTTTGCTCGACGGCGACCGGCGCGTGGAGCGCGTATTTTTCATCGCGAGCGACGCGGGCCTGCGGCTGATCTCGACCGAGCTCGGCGTGGTTGCAGCGGACGGCAAGAAGCTGCCGTCGCTCTTGGTAGGTGGCGCCGCAAAGAAATTCGAATACCTGCCGAACAAGGACATCGGAGCGAGCATCGCCTCGGGCAGCGCGGTGGTGGATGCGATGGTCGTGGTACCGTGCTCGGCGGGCGCGCTGGGCTCCATTGCGGCAGGCACGGCGAGCGATTTGCTCACGCGCGCCGCGGACGTTTGCCTCAAGGAGCGCCGCCCGCTCGTCCTGTGCCTGCGCGAAACGCCGCTGAATCGCATTCATCTCGAAAATATGCTGCGCGTGCACGATGCCGGCGCGACGGTGATGCCCGCGATGCCCGCGTTTTACTATGAGCCGAAAACGATCGCGGACGTGGTCGAGCAATTTGCGTATCGGGTGCTCGCGCAGCTCGGTCTGGCGCAGGGAAAGCAGTACCGTTGGAAGGGAAGCAAGCGCTAGGAATTTGCCACAGAGGCACAGAGGAATGCATAGGGGAAAGAAAGCCGCACGCGAAACGATTCGTGAACGCTACTTGCCCATTTGTCCTTTTTCTTTTTGCACGTTCTCTGTGACCCTGTGTCTCCGTGGCTGATCCGAAGATGACCAAAACCCGCATCCGCGTGGTGCTCGAGATGATCAAGTTCGAGCACTCCGTCTTCGCGCTGCCCTTCGCGCTCGTGGGAGCGCTGCTCGCCGCGCGCGCCAACGGCGGCCTGCCAACGTGGCGGCAAATTCTCTGGATCGTCGCCGCGATGGTCGGCGCGCGCTCCGCAGCGATGACCATGAACCGCATCGCCGATCGCGAATACGACCGCCGCAACCCGCGCACCGCGAATCGCGCGCTTCCGGCGGGCGAGCTTTCGGTCGGCTTTGCCTGGGCGTTTACGGTGCTGGCGTCGGCAGTGCTGGTGATCGCGGCGTGGCAGTTGAATCGGCTGGCGCTCGAGCTTTCGCCCGTCGCGCTCGCGATTCTGTTTTTCTACTCGTATACGAAGCGATTCACCTCCTGGTCTCACTTCGTTCTCGGATTCTGCCTCGGGATTTCGCCGGCGGCGGCGTGGATCGCGATTCGCGGTTCGCTCGACGCGCGCATGCTGATCCTGTGCGCGGCAGTGACGCTGTGGGTCGGCGGGTTCGATGTGCTCTACGCGTGCCAAGACGTGGAATTCGACAAGACGGCGGGGCTGCACTCGATTCCGAAAAAGCTGGGCATCGCGAAGGCCCTGCTCTTCGCGCGCGGAATGCACGTTGTCATGATCCTGCTGCTCGCGTGGCTTGCCTGGAGTTTTCATCTCGCATGGCCGGCGTGGGCGGGAATCGCGGTGGTGGCGGCGCTGCTGGCCTACGAGCATTCGCTGGTGAAACCCGACGACCTGAGCAAAATGAATGCTGCGTTTTTCGCTGTGAATGGCTATATTAGTCTATTGTTCTTGTTGTTTTGGGGCGCTGCTGTTGTTGTGGCGCAGCGGCCTTAGTCGACCGAAAAATGAGCGGAAAACTGCAAATCACCGACGCGCGGCTCGAACCGAGCGCGCAAAAAGTTCTCGCAGGCGAGCGCCTGACGGCCGACGACGGCCTCGCGCTGTTTCAGTCGAGCGACCTGCTGGCCGTCGGCTGGCTCGCCAATCACGTGCGCGAGCAGCGCCACGGCAACGTCTGCTACTTCAACGTCAACCGGCACATCAATCCGACGAACGTCTGCGTGGCGCACTGCAAGCTGTGCGCGTTCGGCCGGTCGCCCGACGTGCCGGGCGCGTACACGATGGCGCTCGACGAGGTGTTCGCGCGGGGCGCGCAGGGCGTGGCCGAGGGCGCCACGGAATTTCACATCGTCGGCGGGCTGCACCCCGATCTGCCGTTCGACTATTACCTCGATCTGGTCCGGGGGCTGAAGCAGCGCTTCCCGCAGGTGCACCTGAAGGCGTTCACGATGGTTGAGGTGCACTACTACGCGCGCATCGCGAAGCTTTCAATCAAGGACACGCTGCTGAAAATGAAGGAAGCGGGCGTGGATTCGCTGCCGGGCGGCGGCGCGGAGATTTTTCATCCGCGCGTGCGAAAAATCATCTGCGATCACAAGGTCAGCGGAACGATGTGGCTTTCGATCGCGCGCACGGCGCATGAAATCGGGCTGCGCTCGAACGCGACGATGCTCTTCGGCCACGTGGAAACCCTCGAAGAGCGCGTCGATCACCTGGTGCGCCTGCGCGAAACGCAGGACAAGACGCACGGCTTCGTCGCCTTCATCCCGCTCGAATTTCATCCGGCGAACACCGGCCTCGCGCATATTCCCAAACCGACCGGCTTCGACGCGCTCAAGACCATCGCCGTCTCGCGCCTGATGCTCGACAATTTCGACCACATCAAGGCGTACTGGATTATGCTCACGCCGCGCATCGCGCAAATCGCGCTGAATTTCGGCGCGAACGATCTGGACGGCACGGTGGTCGAAGAGAAGATCTATCACGACGCCGGCGCGACCACGCCCGAGCACTTGACGCGCGCCGAACTCGAGCGGCTGATCCGCGCGGCCGGGCGCGTGCCCGTCGAGCGCGACACGCTCTACAATCGCGTCGATCGCGCGTCGATGCCGCCCGTCGTTCCGCCGCCCGCACGCCGCTCCGACGGCTTCATCCCCGCAACCGCACTTGGTGCCTAGGTACCTCGGTGCAAGATATGATGCTGATTTCTCAGGCATAGCTGTGACGACCAGCGAGCTGCTGTTGGTGTTGGTGGGGCTGGCGATGTATGCAAATCCAATTTTGTTATTGTTGGTTTGGGTCCGGCGACTCAAAGCGCCGCACCAGAAAGCAAGCGTTCGAATTCAACTGGGCTGGTTCTCACTGATACTTGCATCTGCCGGTTTCCTAGTCTTTGTTGGGAGCATGTTCTTCGGTCCGCCTGCTGCCACTCCTGCCTTCGACATCTGGTTTAGAACTTGGCTTAAGGTTTCGTTGTTTATCTCAGCGCCAGCGTTCCTGACGGGTCTCGCGGGAAAGGGGACTATGCAGTGGGTAGTAGCCGCCTCCGCAATAGTGACCCCGATGTCGTTGATCCTCCAGAAGGTTCTGGAGTGAGCCACCCGCCGATCACGACGAAGCAATAACGAGATTCAAATTGCTCCATTGCCGCCCCGCGGGCAGCCTTCAGAAATTGAACCGGTAGCCCAAAATCATCTTCGCGATCAAATGGTCGGTCGCGCCGGTGAGTCCCACACCGAGCCCGAAGTTGATCTCCCACTGCGGCGCGATGTTCAAGTCGATGGCGGGAAAAATCTGGTGCTGTTGCTGCGAAATCGGATAGAAGCCGGTTACGGGGCCAACCGAGCCGTAATACTCGAGTCCGCCCGCAATCTTCGGAGTGAAATCGTAGCTGAATTTGAAATTCGGCGAAAAGACCACGCCCTGGTTCACGCTTTCGCCGTGAAACGACCGGTCGAGCGTCGGGTTGATCGACCAGTACCATCGCCCGATCTTCTGGTCCACGATCGGGCGGATTTCCCAGGTCCACGTGTCGACGGAAAACTGGCGCCGCTGGTAGCCGATCTCGTTCGAGATGCTGACGCCCACGGGCCAGTGCCATTTTTCGGGCACGCGGAAGCGCGGCCGGATGTGGTCGCCCACCCATTGCCAGCCAAGCCCCGAGCGCGCGGACGTAAAAATGTAAAAGCCCGTCTCGAACCAATCGGTGAAACCGTGCGTGATTTCGATCGTCTCGTGCTCGGCGTGGTTGGTGGGATAGACGCCGTCGATGATCTGCTTCGAGCCGTCGATGGTGAAGTTGCTGTGCAGCTCGACCATGGTGTGGCCGGGATCGACCGTCTCGGAGCCGTAGACCTGGATCTCGTAGTTGTCCTGCGCCGTCGCCGGCCGCGCGAGCAGGAAGAGGCTTGCCACGGCGATGCCCAGGATCGCGGCGATGCGAAACTCCGTCTTCGAGGAACGCTTCACGCGTGCGGGTGCGCCTTGTCGTAGACTTCCATGAGATGTTTGATGCTGGCCTGGGTGTAGCGCTGCGTAGTCGAAAGCGACACGTGGCCCAGAAGCTCCTGAATCGCGCGCAGGTCCGCGCCGTCGGCGAGCAGGTGCGTGGCAAACGCGTGGCGCAGCGAGTGCGGGTGCAAGTCCCAGTTGACGTTCGCGAGCCGCGAGTATTTCTTCACCAGGGAGTGTACGGACCGCTCCGTCAGCCGCCCGCCGCGGTGGTTCAGGAACACGGCCTGCGGATCGGGTGTCGTTTGCGGGTTCGCCAGGATTTCCTCGCGCACGGGCCAGTATGCCTCAAGCGCCGCCTGCGCCTTCGCGCCGTAGGGCACCACGCGCTGCTTGCGGCCCTTGCCGAGCACGCGCAGCATCTGACCGCGGCGGTCGATGTCGCCGAGCTCGAGCCCCACGAGTTCACCCACGCGCAGGCCGGAGGCGTACAGCAGTTCGAGGATCGCGCGGTCGCGCTTCAGGATGACTTTCGCTTCCTCTTCGGAGCGAGCCGTGGGCGGTCGGCCGCGGCGCGATTTCGTCGCGCCGCCCGCTGTGCCGAGGCTGTCGAGAAAACCGTTCAGCTCTTCCGCGGTCAGCACGCGCGGCACGCGTTTCGGCAGCTTGGGCGTGCTCACCAGCCGCGCCGGATTCTGCGTGGCGAGTTTTTCGCGCACGCAAAACTTGAAGAAAGTCCGCAGAGACGCGAGCCGCCGCGCCACGGAAGCCCTTTCGAGCTTCCGGTCGTACATCGAGCTGACGTATTCGCGGACGATGCGGTGATCGACTTCGGCAAGGGGCAGAGTCGGTTCACCGGGCGGCGTGAGGAACGCCGCGAACTGTTCGATGTCGCGGCGGTACTCGCGAATCGTTCGCGGAGAAACGTTGCGCTCGTAGCGCAGGTACTGGATGAATCGCTCAATCGGCTGTTTCATCGCGGCCGGTTCCACCGCGGCAATTATATGCCGATGTCCGGGCCGCCGGGCGCCGCAACTTTCATGCCGGTTGCGTTAGTTCTCGGCTCGCAGTCGACTCCGGGGAGACCCCGGTATCGAACTCCCGCAGCCTCTGCCAGTGCAGCCACGCGAAGAGCAAAGCCGCCATAGCCTGCGCCGCGAGCGCGCCGAGCCATAGCCGCGTTCCCTGGTTCCAGAACGTCGAATCCAACGCGAACAGGGGAGAAGGAACAAAAATGGCAGAAATGGCCGCACTCCGAGCGTGATGGTAGAGATTCAGCGACCCGAAAACGATCTCGGAGCAAGCGTAAAAAATAGTCATATACAGAGCTGCGGAACCAAGAGGACGCTTTGTCCGACGCAAATACATCCATTGCAAATACAAGGAGTCTCGGACCAGCCATAGCCCCACAAATGCAACGTAGTAGAGAGCCAGCCAACGATCCCAAGCCCCTGGATTGCGATAATAAGAGATCAACGTGATGATCGAAGCTCCCACCAGGGCGATTGCGCCCGTGAGATATGGGGCGGGCCACAATGCCGCCCATAGTCCAGCAGCCCGGCTTCCCAGTGTTCGCGCACGCCTTCGCACGCGCTCACGGTTGCGCAACAAGATGAGAACTAGGATTGCGAAGAACCACACGCTCTTGCCCAGAAGCGTTAGCTCGATTGCCGAAGGAGGCCCAGCAGGAATATGGTACGCCTGGGTGCCGATCGTAAAATCTTTGTCTCGAAACGCCTCCGCCCAAGGGAAGAATCCCACCACGATCAGGTTCAGATACAAGACAAAACACAACGCCTGATTGGAGGAATAGATCTCGTAAACGGGGGGATCACGCTTGATATTCCGCAATATGGCCAGAAGGAACCAGGCTGCAAAAGTGACGTAAAAAACCAACACGACAATCGTGTGTGGGATTTTTCTTCCGAGAAAGCTGTCGGTTTGCGAATACCCCTCCGCAAAGCTGTTTGGCATGGGCATCGACTGCGGAGCGTGCTCGGTCACGAGTTCACCGGCGAAAAATGGGCTCACCTGGTGGACCTGCCAAGTTGAAGTGTTCCAAGGAACGGGCCGGCTGGCAGAATCCATGGAACTGACACCCACCAACGCCAGGAAAAGGAGAATCGCCACAACGGCCGTTCCGCGTCCGAGCAATACGGAGGTGAGAAGCGCTAACATGTGGTATGCAATGGAGCCGAGCAGAAGGAGAATATATGCCTCCGCCACCAGAGAGAACGGCACGCCTCCACGCATTGCACCCAACAGCGCTACCGGCATCAGGCAGAGAACCAGAAAATACGTGAGAACCGGGGCACCGAACAGCTTTCCCGCCGTTAGTTCCAGCGAGCTCAACCGCGTTACGCGCTGATAATCGAAGGTATTGAGTTCCTTCTCGCGGTGGACCGATTGGAGACAGTAGAGTCCTCCGCCGATCAACAAGATCCCTATCTGGAGGTAGAGAATAAATACAAACACAGCCGCGCCACGCCCCCATCCCGGGAACTCCGGTGGGCCTAGTGAATGAACGATCGAGGCCCAGAAGGTCGCGGAGACAACCAAGCAAATCACAGCAGCCGCTATCGTCCGCCCCGGCCGCAACTGAATCCGTACGTTGCGAATCAGCTCTGGATTGCTGAAGAGCAGGCTCACATTACCTCTCCGCTGGAGACCCGCGAGTAGAGCCGCTCGAGCGACTCCGTGATCTCCTCGAAGCCGCACACTGGAGCGCCCGCCGCGACCAGCTCTGTCAGCAATTCCGCCAGCATGAGGTCGTCACCTGCGATCGCGAACTCGACCCCATCCGTTCCCACCATGGCGGCAGCGTTGACTCCCGCTCGCGCGACCAGCCACTCCTGCAATGCGAAGCCCGTTGCAGCAAGCCGGATTCGGAAACGTCTGACGCTCTTTCCTTCACGCATGACTTCTTCCAGACGCCCGACGCGCAGGAGGCGGCCCTTTTCCATGATTGCTATCGACGTGCAAATCTCTTCGAGATCCGCGAGGATGTGCGATGTGATGAAGATGGTTTTCCCTGCTGCGTGCAGCTTCTTCAGCAACTCCTTCAACTCCACGCGAGCTTTGGGATCGAGCCCCGCCGCCGGCTCGTCGAGCACGAGCAGCGGCGGATCGTGAATGACGGCACGCCCGATTCCGAGGCGCTGCTTCATTCCGCGCGAAAGCCCACTGATGAGTTCGTCGCGCTTGCTTTCGAGGTTCATCAGCCGTACCACCTCGTCGACGCGGCCCGGAATCGCTGCCCGATC
The DNA here is from genome assembly GCA_049523255.1 of Candidatus Acidiferrales bacterium. GTDB lineage: Bacteria > Acidobacteriota > Terriglobia > Acidiferrales > UBA7541 > Palsa-295. The sequence goes on from JBEKNB010000015.1 coordinate 75,710, forward strand.
CATCTTGTAAGCGTGCGCAAAGTAGTCGAGGTATTCCCAGACCTTCAGGTCGTCGTAGAGCGAAAAAAAGTCGGCGAGGTAGCCGATGTGAGCCTGCGCCTTCTCAGGTTCCTTCTGCACGTCAACCCCGTTCACCGTTACGCGTCCGGACGTCGGCGATTGCAGCCCGCAGATCATCTTCAACGTCGTCGTCTTTCCGGCGCCGTTTGGCCCGACCAAGCCGAACACCTCACCATTGGGCACGTCCAGATTGAGCCGGTCGGCGGCTACGATCTCCCCGAGTTTCCCCGACGGCAGGTCATACTGCTTCGTTACGTTGTCAAGATGGATCATAGGGGTGCGCGCCATATTGCGTCAGCCGCCGAGGAATGTCAAAGGTCGGCGTGTTTGGCGGTGCAGCAAAGTCCGCGGAAAATCGGCCTTGAAATGCTTCATCCCCCATGCATCATGCTAACGAAGTATCTGGGAGGCCTGATGAGTTTTGGCGGCTGGAGCGAGCGCTGGATGGGATCGGGGCGGCCGTGGGTATCAGGCGGCGCGTCCGCCAGCGCTGTGGCATCGATTTCTAATCGACACACGGGACGATTAGAATTCGCTCCAACTCGTTGGAAACAAAGGGTCGAGCCCAAGTCTAATCGACACAGATCTGGCGGGCTTGTTGCCGCCGTTTTGCGGTCGATTTTGCTCATTGCGTTTGCGGCGGGACTTGGCGCGGCGGGCGTCGCTGCGCAGCCCGGCGGGTCCAAGACGCTCACGGTCGAGCGGATCTACAGCGCGCCGAGCCTGAACGGTTATCTCACTCCCGGAATCGAATGGAGCCCTGACGCAAAGCGCATCTCGTATCCCGGTCGCGGCCACTCGGGCGTCGAGATGTGGACGATGGATGCCGCGACGGGCGAGCGCAAAGTCCTGGTTCCGGCGGACGCGCTCCAGGCCGCGATGCAGCCGGCAAAAACCAGCGCGATTCAGTCCACCGGCCTTGGCCGCGTGCAGGCCGCAAACTATCTGTGGTCTCCGCGGGGCGATTCGCTGCTCTTCATCGGCGGGGCCAGCCTGGCGCTTCTCGATTTGAAGACGATGGCGGCGAAGCCGCTCGTCACCGGCACGGACGATATCGAAGACCCGAAGTTTTCGCCCGACGGCAAATGGGTCAGCTTCGTTCGTAACGCGAATCTTTGGGTTGCGAGCGTCGCGACTGGCGACGCCCGGGCGCTCACGACCGGCGGAAGCGAAGAGATCCTCGAGGGCCAGCTCGACTGGCTCTACCCCGAAGAGCTCGACGCGGCGACGGCCTACTGGTGGTCGCCAGACTCGTCGAAAATCGCCTACTACGAAATGGACGAGCGGGCGGTGACGCGCTATCCGCTCATGGACATGAGCTCGCCAGTGGGCGCGATGCAATACACGCGCTACCCACAGGCGGGTGAGGCGAATCCGGTGGTCCGCGTGGGAGTCGTCGCCGTGGACGACGGCGAAACCAAGTGGATGGACACCGGCGCGGACACGGACGTGTATCCCGCGCGCGTTGAGTGGCTGCGCGACAGCCGACGCGTTGCCGTCGAGCGCCTGAACCGCGCGCAGAACCGGCTCGATCTGCTTTTCTGCGATGCCGCAACGGGCGCTTCCGCGACGATCCTGACGGAAATCGACCCCTACTGGATCAACGTCGCCGACGACCTCTATTTCTTCTCGGACAGTGCGCGCTTCCTCTGGTCGAGCGAACGCACCGGCTTTCGTCACTACTATCTTTACGATCTCTCGGGGAAACTGCTCGCCCAGTTGACCAGCGGCGACTGGCAGATCAGCGGCAATGGCGGCTTCGGCCCCGGCGCGGCCAGCCATCCGGCCGTCGATGAAGCACACGGCTTTGTCTATTTCCTTTCGAACAAGGACGACGCGCGCGAGACGCAGATTTACCGGCTCTCGCTGCGGGACCGGAGCGTCACGCGGATCACGCGCGAGGCGGGCACGCACGACGCTCTGTTTGCCCCCGACGCGTCCGCGTTTGTGGACAGCCATTCAACCGCGATGACGCCGCCGCGCCAGGATCTCGACCGGATGGATGGCTCGAGCGTGGCCGCGATCAATGAGAACAGCGTGCCCGAGCTTGCCGACTACCGTCTCTCGCCCGTGGAATTCCTGAATCTTTCGGCGGACGACGGCACGAAGCTTTACGCCAAGATGATCAAGCCGCCGGATTTCGACGCGTCGCGAAAATATCCCGTGCTCGTCGACGTCTATGGCGGGCCGCAGGACCAGGAAGTGCGAAATAACTGGGGTGACGCCGATTTTCTCTGGTTCGAAATGATGGCCGAGAAGGGCTACATCGTCTTCACGCTCGATAATCGCGGCTCCTACGCGCGCGGCCACGCGTTCGAAACGCCCATCCATCATCACTTCGGCAAGGTGGAACTGGAAGACCAGCTCGCGGGCGTCAAATATCTGAAGTCGCTTCCGTACGTCGACGGCTCGCGCATCGGAATCTGGGGATGGAGCTACGGCGGCACAATGGTCCTCGATGCACTGTTCAACGCCCCGGACGTTTTCAAGGCAGGCGTCGCGGTGTCTCCGGTCAGCGATTGGTGTCTCTACGACACAACGTACACCGAGCGCTACATGGGGCGTCCGCAGGATAATCCCGATGGCTACAGGGATTCCTCGCCGGTCAACCAGGCTGCGCGGCTGAAGGGCGCGCTGATGCTCGCCGCTGGCACGGGTGACGATAACGTTCATTTTGCCAACACTTCCGAGGTGATTAATGAGATGATCGTCTCTGGGAGCTATCCCACGGACGTCATGATTTTCCCCGGCCGCGGCCATGGGATCGAAGATTGGCAGGCGCGCATCCAGCTCTACCAGCGCATCACCGACTTCATCTCGAAGAACCTCTGAAGCAGGAAGCAGCGATGCAACCCGGCGCATCCGGAATGTGTCGAACGGAAGAGTGGTCTGAGGGCCTGATGCGAAGAAAGAAAAGTAGAGGCAACGCGGCGTGGGTTGCGGCGGCTTGCACGCTCGCCGCGCTCTTCTGTGCCGCAGGCGCGGCGGGCCAAGCCGTTGGCCCGGCCGAGTTAACCCGCATGGAAGCCGATCCTTCGACTGGAATGCTGGACCAAGGCTTTCGCGACCTCTACGACCTGAATTTCCCGCGCGCGCGCACGAAGTTCCTCTCGTACGAAAAGGCGCAGCCCGACGATCCGCTCGGCAAGGCCGCCGAGGCCGCGAGCTATCTCTACGAGCAGTTCAACGCCAAGGGCGTGTTCACCTCGGAGTTTTTCCTGAACGACGATAAGCTGCTCGGCGGCGTGGACGGGAAGCCGTCCGAGAACCGCAACGAGGCGTTTCTCACCGCGAACCACCAGGCCCGCGAAATGGCCATGCAGTGGCTGCGCGCGGACCCGCGCGACGCGCGCGGCCTGCTGGTCCTCACGCTGACCGATGGGATGGAGTCCGACTACGAGGCGCTGATCGAAAAGAAGCAGCTCGCGAGCCTGGGTCTGATCCGCCAGGCGGAGCGCGAAGCCACCACGTTGCTGGCGGTCGATCCCACCGCCCAGGACGCTTATCTTGCGCTGGGCGTCGGCAACTACATCGTCGGATGCCTGCCCGGTTACAAGCGCGCGTTTGCGTGGTTCGGCGGGGTTCACGGCGACCGCGCCCGCGGGATAGAGCAGATGAAGATGGCCGCGGAGCACGGGCACTATCTGCAGCCGTTCGCGAAAATCGTGCTGGCGCTTGCCTACGAGCGCGAGCACCAGCCGGAAAGCGCGCGCCCGCTGCTCGCCGAGCTCGTGCAAGAATTCCCTGCGAATCCGCTTTACGCGCGGGAGCTGGCGCTGGTCGACGAGCGTTCCGCCATCAAGCGCTAAGCGGCTACCACTTCACGCGGACGCGGTAGTCGAGCGTCGCGGCGCCGTCCTTGTCGACGGGAATCTCAAATCCGATCGTGGTCGCATCGAGCTTCGTCCATTTGTAGTTCGAGTTGACCACTTCCCAATCGCCGCCGACCGGCTCGCGGACTTCCACCGTCACCGGGGCGTCCTTGTGGTTGCGCAGGGCGATCTGGTATTCCATTTCGAAGAGATCGCTCGCGAGCTTCTTGTAGTCCATCTGCTTGCGCTCGCAGACCACGTCGAACGCATTTCCGACGTAGATGCGCAACGTCTCGTCCTTTGGCGTGTGAGAGATGGTGTCCTCACCCGCAAACTGCGCGCCGCCCTTCGAATCCGCCAGATAGACGCGCACGGTTCCCGCGGGCAACGGCATTCCGAGACCGGATTTTTCGTCGTTCTTGAAACGGTAGAAAACTTTCACCGGCTGCGAGATCGCGTTCCCGATTCCCTGCGGGTTGCGGTAGTAGTATTGCTGCCCTTCGACCTCGAGATATTTCTCGACGGGAATGTTGGTTCCGGTGAGCAGGCTGATCTGCTTCGATTCGTTGTTCTGGATCGAAGTGCGGCGCTGGAGGGTGTAGAGGTGATATTCGGAGAATCCTTCCTGCGCGAACTGCGCTTCGGACTTGGCCACGGCCGCGCCCGCAAGCGCCATCACGTTGCGGGCAACCGGTTGCTCGGTGCGGTGAACTTCGCCGGCGACGAGCTGAAGCTTCGCGTTGTCGTAACCGGCGCCGCTGTTGTTCACGAGTGTCACCCAGCCATCGAGGTCCGCGCTCTTTTCGTCACGGCCGACGTTGAGCACGTAGTCCGCGCTCCAGCTCAGGTTGGTCGTGAGATACGACGCCTCGACGCGCTGCGAGTCCGCGCCGCGATTTTCGAGCGTCCAGACAAGCGTCGGCCGGCTGTAGAGATTTTCCGGCAAATCGGGAAAGCGATAGGCATCGGCGCTGATTCCCGTGACGATCTCGTCGCCAATCTTCCATACCGGTCCGGTGTTGTCCGCAAGGAGCAGTGCTTTCGTCTCAACCCATTTCGTCGAGCCTGCGTCCGTTTCGCGCCGGACGAGGGTCACTTCGCGGCCGACATATTTCTGCAAGAGCTTTTGCGGATCGAGCAGATCGTATTCGTAGTTTTGCTCGACGACGCTGAGCTTCGCAGGATCGGTGAGCGAACGAAAGTGCACCGTCGCGGGCATGATCGACGCGGCGACGTCTTCAAAACGCAGCGGAAACACGCCGGATTGCAGGCGAATCTGACGGACGTCGCGGACCAGCGCGAGATTCGAGTTGTAGACCGTGACGGAAAGATCGGTTTGGTCCTTCTGCGTGGTCGTCGCGGCATCGGCCTTCGCCGATTTTTCCTGGGCGGGTCCCGCGGCTTGGGCCTCTTTCAGTTTCCCCGCGAGCGGCAGAAGTACGAAGGCCGCGGCGAGGGCGGCGGTGATGACAATTCTTGCTCGGCGTGCGGACATGGGCTGTCTCCTTGGCACGAAAGTCGCTTCGAGATTAGAACGGCGAGGGCCGGATTTCTTGCAGCCGGATTTGCCGCGTATGAAACCGGCTACGGCGCGGGCGTCCAGGTCTTGCCGCGGTTGGCGGTTGCGAACTTGCGGCCGTCGGCCGCGGTGACGATTGCGGAGGAGGCGTCCAGCGCCGTGACGGCCGCGAGGTCCGCGCGCACCGGCGGCCGGATCGTCTGCCAGTGCGCGGCGTCAACCGTCAGCAGGATGGCTCCATCATCGCCGACGAACCAGCAAATCGCCGGGCCGGGCGCGGAGCCGGCCACAAGACGGGCGTTCGAGTTCGGGAGCTGGCCGTGCCAGGTCGCGCCCGCGTCCTCGGAGCGCTCGACGAAGCCATCCTCGGCGATCCGCCAGAGAATTTTCGGGTCGGGCGTGCGAATCAACGGCTCGACCGCAACCTGCTCGGCCGTTTGAGCTGCGACCGACTGGGCCTGCACGCCGTACTGGTTCGCAGCGGGCAACTCCACCTGCTTAGCCTGGGCGGTTTTGGGCACGGCCCCCGCGGAGCCGGAAGCTACGCCGACGCCGCCAAGGACTCCGCCGCCGACTCCACCGGCCACTCCACTGCTGACTGGCGGCGCTGACCTGACCATAGCGCGGGCCGAAGGCACCGCGACAGTGGGAGCTGCGGACTCTACAGTCACGCTCTCAGAAGTCCTGCCGGGCCCGGCGGCAGGTTTCACCAGGGTGTCCACCTGGTTGAAATTGCGGCTGCTGAGCGGGAGATTCTGGACGGACTCCGCAGGCGGTTCGAGGGCGTGGGTTTCCTCCGGCGAAGAGGTCTCGGCCTTCTTGAGCTGCGCGTTCGCCGCATTGCCCGCCGCAGGCTTGGCCGGAGGCGACGCGCTCGATGCAGGAGCGGTCAACTCCGGCGAGGGTGCGCGCGCCGGCTGTTGCATCGGTTGCGGCATCGTTTGTGGCGGCGGCTGGGGCGTCGCCGCGAGAGGGAGCTGCGTCGGCTGCTCCGCGATTCGAGTGAGCGCCGGGCGCCGCGTAGCCCACACGGCGGCCAAGACGAGCACAGCCGCCACCGGCGCGAGCCAGCGCCAATCCCAGAGCCATGCGACAGGGACAGCGCGGGGTTTTTCCCCGGGCGTTGCAGGGATTTCGCTTGCGCGCACGAGGGCGGCGAGTTGATCGCGGCAGTGCGGGCATTGCGAGAAGTGCAACTCGTAGCGCGCGGTCTCGTCCGAATCGAGAGAGCGCTCGAAGTAGGCCGCGAGGATGTCCGGCGCGGGGCAGTCGTTTCCAGTGCCCACGTCACCTGCAAGAGTCCGCTTCAACAGGCCGGCCATCGCATCGTCTCGCTCTTGCGAAGCCATGCAGCTATTCTCCTCCTTCCCTTAGAACGAGCCAAACTTCAAATCTTGCGCCTGCCGCGATCAGTCACGCGAAGAAAGCGCCCCGGATCGTTTCGCTGGCGCGACATTTCCCGCGCGTGGTCCGGCGGAACACAACGGAACCTGCAAATCGAAAGGCCATGCCTCGCGGGCGTAGTCGCAGCAAAGCTGCACCTGCGCCTCGGTCAATTTCTTGTCGCCACGCAGGGTTGTTTCCACACGCTTACGCACATCGCTGCGCGCGCGTTCGAGCTTGCGCGAGACGGTGGCCTCATGCTCGCCGAGCATTTTCCCGATTTCGGCGAGCGTTCGTTCATCCGCGTAGTAATAGGCGAGGCGCAGGCGATCGCGCGGATCGAGTGAATCGAGCGCCGCGGTGAGCGCCGCCTGGAGCAGGGCAAGGTATTTCGCGCGGCCGGGATCTGGAGGATCGGTCGCAGGCCGCGATGCCGATACGGCCGCGATTTCGGCGCGCTCGTCACCGGCCTCGTCTTCGAGCGGCTCGGTCTTGCGCGCGCGGCGAATGGCGTCCACGTGGCGCTGGGAGAGAACGGCATGGAGCCACGTCCCGAGCTTGCTGCGGCCGTGAAAGTAGTCGAAGAGGGATTTTCGCCGCCCCTCGGATTCGCGCAGGCCGTAGAGATCGGCGTAGAGCGAGTCGGCGAGTTCGTTCGCGCTCGAGTCGCCGGCAATCGCGCGCGCGGCGCGATAGAGATCCTGCCGGAACTGCGCGACGAAGAATTCCCACGCGGCTTCTCTGCCCGCGCTGCACGCGCAGGCGAGCGCGAGGTCTCTATGGTGGAGGGCTTGGAGATAGTTTTCGATGGCTTTCGGTTCCGGCGGGGCCGACGCGCCGGAAAAACGGTGCGCGACGCTGCGTTCAAGGGCGGCCTGAAATTGCTCGCGGGGAAGACTCCATTCCGCGTGCGCGGCTGCTTTCTGCCAGCAGCGCTCGACGGCGCCGGCAAGCGCGGAGGGAAACCGAAAATCAGAGGCGGGCGCAGGCGGCACTGTCGCGACGGGCTGGGGAGCCATGCATTGGATGATAGCGGAATGGCCGCGCGGGGTTGTATCAGGCCAACCGGCCTGGAGCGAGTGCGCTAACCCCAGACCTTGCGGGCGGTGTCGGCGATGAGTTCGAGCTTGCGCCACTGGTCGTCGATCGAAAGCAGGTTGCCGCCCGCCACGGACGCGAAGCCGCACTGCGGGCTGAGCGCGAGATTTTCGAGCGGGAAATACTGGGCGGCCTGGTCGATCCGGCGGCGCAGATCGTCCTGCGACTCCAGTTTGGGCTCTTTCGTGGTGACCAGTCCGAGGACGACGGTCTTTCCGCGAGGGACAAGCCGCAAAGGCGCGAAGCTACCGGCGCGCTCGCTGTCGTACTCGAGCAAGAAAGTATCCACATCCAGCAGGCCGAAAAGTTTCTCGGCGATAGCGTCGTAACCGCCTTCGGTATACCAGCGGCTGCGGCTGTTGCCGCGGCAGACGTGGAGCGCCAGAGTGACGCCGGCGCGGGGAAGGCTTTTCAGGCACAGATTGTCGCCGAGGACCGAGTAGTTGAACTCCGTGTCGGGATCGAAGCCAGCGCCGCGCAGGCGCTCGCGCTGTTTGGGATCGAGGTAGTGGGAATAGTAGGGAGCGTCGAGCTGGATGTACGGCGCCCCTTCGGAGATCAGCCATTCGATCTCGCCGCGAACGATCTTGACGAGGTCTTCGAGGAGGTCGGAATGTGCCGGATAGAATTTGTCGGTGATGCCTGTTTTGTAGCTTGCGATCACAAAGTTGGAGGGAGCGGGCACGGTGACCTTGAACGGACCCGGCGCGTGTTTTTTCAAGAACGGGAACTCGTGGGCGGTGAGTTTTCTCGTTTGCCGCAGCCTCGCGCCGACTGCGTGAGCGGTGCTGCCCTCCCTGCCGCCGCCGGGGCCTTTCCATTCGACCGTCACGCGGTCGGGGACGAAGCCCTCGACGGCATCCGCCATGTCGGTGAGCCAGGAGCCGCGGCGCATCTCGCCGTCGCTGAGGATGTCGAGGCCGATCTGGCGCTGCTTTTCGAGCGCGCCGAGAATCGCGCGGTCCTCGGCGGCGCGGAGGTCGTCGAGAGTGAGCTGGCCTTGAGAATACGCGGCGCGGGCCTGCAAGAGTTCGGGCGGGCGCAGCAGACTGCCGACGTGTTCAGCGCGATAGCGTGTGGGCATGGCGAGACACGCTATCTGAGAGGGCGCGCAGCGTCAAGGCCGAAGGCGGCACCGAAGAGAGATTCTTCGACTGCGCGTTCCGGCCCGGAGATCGACAAAGCCGATCTCCGGGAAGAAAAAGCGCCGGGACGCTCCGCTCAGAATGACACGTGGGCTAGGGTAGGCGACGACAAAGGAAGCAGTGCGCCTCGAAATGTAGGATGTCAATAAGGGAGCTAATGAATTCTAGAGGGGCTGGGGCAAGCGCGGGTTTCGCTGGAGCGCCCTCGGCCGCAGCAGGCGATGGAGAGCGACGAGAGCGACGGCGACAGCGAGCCACAAGAGATAAGGCCAAAAGCCGGCGCGTTCCCCGGCGGGCCGCACAACATCCAGGTTGGTGGCGAACTCCGCGCGATCGCTTCCGCGGCGCACGGAGACGTGCAACTGCCAGCTTCCCGGATTCGGGAGATCAATGGTGGCGGCCTCGAGCAGTTTGTTGGTGGACTGCTCGCGCGTGGCCCGAACGCCGGCGCCGCTGGCGGCTTTGCCATGAAGAGGGTAAATCTCAATGTCCACGACGGCGTCGAGAATCGCCTCGCCCGAGTTTCGATCCTGGACCAGGACACACACATCGGACGGACCCGCGGGCAGCGCGCCCGGTTCGCCAAACACAGTGACGCGGAACGGGCCCGAAGCATCCTGGAGGCGGACGACAGCGCCATCCGCGTCGATCGTGTCCGGTGCGAGCCACCCGTACGCGAGCGCGGCGAGCGGGAGAGCCAGCATCAGGGCCGGCAGGACGTAGCGCCGCGAAAAGGATTCGGGCGGCGCCGGGCCGCGCGCAGACTCGGGCTCCGGCGGAATGGGGGAAAGGAGCTTCACCGTAATGGCGACCGCGGGAATCAGGAACGCGAACGACCCGATCGCCCACATGATGGCGCCGGCGGCAACCTGATCGTTCTGAGCGGAAATTCCGCCGAGGCGCGGGACCGCGAGATACCACGGGTAATAGATGCGATCGGAAAAGACAAGAAACGCGGAGACCACCGAGTTCACGAAATCGGCGAGGAGCAGGTAGACGGGCATGGTCCAGCGAGGCCATTGAGGGTGGCTCGGCCACGGCTGAATCACGGGCCACCAGAAGAGTAGCGAGGCGATCAAGAAGCAGGCGTGCTCGACTTCGTGCCAGCCGGGAGAGCGCAGAGCGAGTTCGTAGGGCCCGGGAAGGTGCCAGCCGATCATCGCCAGCGCCATCAGAAGCCACGCAATCGCGGGGTGCGTGAGCCAGCGCCCGAGCCACGCGAGCGCAGGCCAGCTCAAGAACGGTCCGAGAGCGTCTCGAGAAGCCCAGCGCGGCAGGCCGTGAAGCAGGGGAATCGCCGGATCGCCGAGAAGGACGAGAGGCGGCACGAGCATCATCAGGAACATGTGCTGGAGCATGTGGTTGAACAGGAGAAAAGGATCGAAGGTGTCGATGGGGGAAGCGAGAGCGATTTCCAGCGTGGCGAGGCCGCAGAGAAATGACGCCAAGCGCGAGACCGTGAACCGGCGGGGAACCACTTGGCGGAGCGCGCTCCAGCCGCGGATGTAAAGGAGAGCCGTCAGCAGGTTGAGCGCGGTGACGAACGGCGGAAACGACCAGGACGCGAGTACGGCTTGGGCCGCGGGAGGCATCGACGATTTTTAAAGACGGACCGGAATCCGCGCCGCCGGAAGAGCGACGCGCTTCATCATGGGCGATCTTCCTCACTCACAATCCCGGGGGTTTCCACGCCAGCCCGCACCGCCAACGGATACTGCCACGTGGGTATGCGCACCTGCCGCACGACGACAAGCCCGGCTACGACTCCAAAGGCAATCTGCGAGGCGAGAAACCAGAGCCAGTCGATGCGCTGGTTGAGGAGCGGATCGATGATATTGAGAACAGAATGCAGCAGGCCGGTCCACACCAGCGGAGCGAAGAGTCCCCCGACAAGAACCGGCCGCCGCGGAAGCATGGGCAGAATGGCGCCGTAGAGAAGCCCGACGAGTATGGACGTGGTGAGATGGAGAATCGTGGCCACAGCCAGCAGCTCGATATGGAAGGCGGCGATTTGCGCGGTGCTCACCTGAGTCTGCGCGTACACGACGGCGCCGAGCAAGTTGATGGGATACCAGATGCTGCCGTGACTCAGAATTCCGTACAGCATCGCCAGCACCGCCATCGCGACGCCGCCGGCGAGACCGCCCTTGATGCCGGCAGAGACGGGATAGATCTCGAGAGGCAGGCGCGCACGATGAGGACGAGGCTGTGCAGCCGCGACCCGGGCAACCTTGCGGTGCGAAACCGCAATCGGCACCGGCTCCGCGGCCATGGGAACGGGCTGGTGGCGTTCGTGAGGCAAAACCTGCCGGAACCAGCCGATGCCGCCCACGAAGGCGAGGAGTGCGCCCACCAAACTCACGTAGCTGTTGGTGACCAGCCCCGCGGCAAGCAGCGCGACGCCGAGCGCCAACAGGGCCGGCCAGGCGGTCGGCGACGGGAGTTGCACGCCTTCCGCCGCGGAGTGCGTAGCCGGATTCGATTCGCTTCCGGAGTTCATGTTGTCCTCATCATCGTCATCGTTCGTCCAAATCAGCGGCCCACGATGTAAACCACGGTGAACACCACCACCCAGACGGCGTCCACAAAATGCCAGTAGAGCGACAGCACGTCGCAGCGTTCCCAATGCTCCTGTTTCACCTTGCCCAGCAAGGCCAGAATCATCACGATCGTCAGCGCGATCAGGCCGATGATGACGTGAGACGCGTGGAGGCCGACCAGCGAGTAATACGTGGTACCGAAGAGATTCGTTTGGATCGTGAAGTCTTCCTGGTAGATCAAGTGGCGCCACTCGCGTCCGGTCCCGGCGAGGAAAATGGCGCCAAGGGCGAGCGTGATGAACCAGAAGGCGGCGAAGCTGCCGGTCTTGCCCTTGCGCAGAGCCGCGATCGCCCAGTGAATCGTCAGGCTGCTCGACAGGAGGCAGATCGTCGTGAAAATGGGGATGCGGAGAATCTGCCGGGGCGTGGGGCCATCGAGGCTTTTGCCGATGTAAAAGATGTAGGCGGCGATGAAGATGGCGAAAATCGCGGACTCGGCTACGATCAGGCAGAACATCCCGACGCGCCCGCGCGAAGGGAGCTTCCACGGCGTTTCGTTCGCCGGCACGGCAACGGGGATCGCGCTCATTGAACTCATCGGGGGCACCGAACCTTTCCGAAGGCCGTTCCAGGGGCCCTTCTTGAAGCAACGTCTTTCATTCGTATTTCCAATCCGGGTCTTCGGGATGCTTGATGTCCCATAGCGGCCGGCGGCTTTGGACGACCGGGACGGCGGCAAAGTTGTAAACGGGGGGCGGCGAGCTGGTGGACCACTCGAGCGTCCAGGCGTCCCAAGGATCGTTCCCGGCCGGAGCTCCCTTGAAGTACGACACAATCATGTTGTAGACGAAGAGCAGGATCGCAACCGCCTGAAAGACCGCCCCGATCGACGAAATCATGTTCCACGTTTCCCAGCCGCGGCCCGCCTCGTAGGTGTAGACGCGTCGCGGCATTCCCAGCAGCCCCGGTATATGCATGAAATCGAAGGTGAGGTGGAAGCCGATCACGAAGATCCAGAAGTGCCACTTTCCGAGCGTTTCATTCAGCATCCGGCCGGTCATCTTCGGGTACCAGTAGTAGAACGCGGCGAAGATGCTGAAAAGGATGCCGCCCACGATTATGTAGTGGAAGTGCGCGACGACGAAATACGAGTTTCCAAGCTGCCAGTCGAAAGGCGCGGTCGCGAGCATGATGCCCGTCAAGCCGCCGATCAGGAATTGGAAGAGGAATCCCACGCCGAAAAGCATGGGCGTGGCGAAGCGGATCTTGCCGCCCCACATCGTCGCCAGCCAGTTGAAAATCTTGATGCCTGTCGGCACGGCAACCACCATGGTTGTGAGGACGAAGAAGGCGTTTCCATAGGACGGCATGCCGACCGTAAACATGTGGTGGGCCCATACGCCGAGACTGACGAAACCGATGCTCACCGTTGCCGCCACCATCGCCGGATAGCCGAACATCGCCTTGCGCGAAAACACGGGAATGATCTCCGAGATGAAAGCAAAGCAAGGAATGATCAGGACGTAGACCTCGGGATGGCCGAAGATCCAGAAAAAGTGCATCCACATGACGACGGAGCCGCCCGCCGCCGTGTCGAAGAAGTGCCCGCTGAGGTAGCGGTCGGCCATCAGCATGAATTGCGCCGCAGTGAGGGGGCTGATCGTAACGAGCACGAGACCGCCCATCACCAGATTCATCCACGCGAGCAGCGGCATGCGGCTGAGCGTCATGCCCGGGCAACGCATGCACAGGATCGTGGCGACGAAGTTGACCGCGCCGCCGATGCTGCCAACGCCCGCCACCAGCAGGGAAAGCGTCCAATAGTCGGTGCTGTGGCCGGGTGAAAACGCAGTCGATGTGAGCGGCGCGTAGGCGAACCAGCCCACATCCGGAGCAATGCCGGCCTGGGAGAACCCGTCGCCCGCGAAAAAGCTGGCGTAGAGGAGCAGTCCGCCGAACGCCGTCATCCAAAAGCTGAAAGCATTCAGGCGCGGGAAAGCCATGTCCCGGGCGCCAATCATCAGCGGCACCAGATAGTTTCCGAAACCAAAGAGAATCGGCATCGCGACGAAGAACACGCCGGTGGTGCCGTGCATCGTGAAGAGCCGGTTGAAGACCTGGGGCGAGAGGAACGTCGCGTTCGCGTGCGCCAACTGAACGCGCATGAGCATCGCCTCGATCCCCATGACCACGAGGAACAGCAGCGCGTAGACGATGTACATCAGCCCGATCTTTTTGTGATCGACGGTGGCCAGCCACTCGTAGACCACGGCCAGCGGGCCTTTGTGAATCGCCAACGGTATGGATTCGGACGCCATGATCGGTTCTCCGGACTCTTTCCTCGACGCTCAGCGCAGCGTCAACAGATACGCGATGATCTGGTCCTGCTCCGTTTCGGTGAGATTCGGGACTGGCATTAGCGATCCCGGCTTGAACGTGTTGGGATTGTGAACCCAGGAGCGCAGGTTCTCCGGCGTATTCGGCACGGCGCCGGAAGCGAACGTGTCCCGGCTCATCAGGTGCGTCAGATCGGGTCCGACGTGCCCGGCGGCCGGAGTTCCACGGATCGTATGGCAAGCGAAGCAGGCCTTCGTGATGAAAAGAGCGCTGCCCGCCGCCACGGACGGGTCGGATACCGCCGGCTGTTGCTGCTGCCGGACCCAGCGATCGAAATCGTCGCGGCTCTGCACGTAGACCCGCAAAAGCATCTTGGCATGTTGCGTGCCGCAATACTGCGAGCACTGGCCGAGGTAAAGTCCCGTCTCCTGCGGATCGATCCACATGGTATTCGGATGGTTCGGGATCAAGTCGGTCTTCCCGGCAAGGCGCGGCACCCAGAAGCTGTGGTCCACGTCCGCTGAAAGGAGCCCAAGGTACGTCGGCGTGGGATTCCCCGGATCGCTCACGGGCACGTGGAGCTCGTTCGAGGTCACGAAGTCGTATTGCGGGTAGCGATACTCCCACCAGAACTGATGCGCGACCGCAGTCACCTCGATCGTGCCCGCGGGGCGGCGCGCGTCCTGCACGCGATGGATCACCTGCGCCGTGCTGAGGAACAGCACCACGACGATCAGAACCGGGAGCACGGTCCAGGCCAGTTCCATCTGGTTGCTGCCGTAGACCTGAGGAGGCTCGGAGTCGTCCTCATGCTTGCGCCGCCGGAACTTGATGACGGCGTATGCGAGCAGGCTGAAAACGACCACGAAGATCACGCCCTCGATCTCCAGCGTGAACAAGGACAGCCGGAATATGGAATGCGCGGGCGTGGAGTCTGGCGCGAAGATGTTGGTTGGGCTGATGGGCTTGTCGTTCGACGCGGCAAGGGCGGCCGAGGCCGTCGAAGCGGCGCAGAGAATCGATACGGCAACTTGCGATGCGCGTCGCCACCAGGATTTCAAACTCTTGCTCTGCACTCGCCGTCCTCCAATCTGCCGCACCTGACGAAGCCCCGTAAGATATCACGGCAAGGATCTCCCGCTGTGATCTGCGTCACTTTTGGCCCGCGGCCTCCGGTAGGCGCAGCGACGTGTTCAGTGAGGATAGAAAATGAAAGACACACTTCGAGGATACTAATATAATTTTACGCCCAAGGCGCAAAAGGGCGCAAGTCTTTCTGCTGCAAAGAAAAGTCGTCCAAGGTGAAGGCCTGGCGAAGCAACGGAAGCCGCGTCCGCCTCGCCCAGGCAAAGCCTTGGTGCTATACTGCCGGGCAGCCGTCAATTGCAGACTCGCAATGCTGCGGAGAGGTGGCCGAGAGGCTGAAGGCGGCGGTTTGCTAAACCGTTGTACGGGTAAAACCGTACCGGGGGTTCGAATCCCCCCCTCTCCGCCATACAACCATCGTCCATCGTCGCTCGAAGTTTTATGCACGGCAAGTAAGCCTCGTACTGCCGGATGGTTCGGTCAAGACCGTTCAAATCGGTGACTCGGTGAGCGAAGTTTACAAACGAATGCACTAAAGCAGGAACGCCCGCGATTGCGAGGCCGTGTTGACACTCGCAACACGACGCCAGTAAGATTCCGGCGCAGGTCGTGTGCGGTCGCGTATCCTTGCGGAACACTCTGGCGGGAGATCAAAAATGAAGAAGATTCTGTGGGCCATTCTCTTTTTGGCAGCTTTTGTGGTGGCGGAAGCACCGCGCGTGAATGCCCAGGCGCAGACACCACCGCCCCCCGGAACGCCGACCACGGCGCCAGCCGCGCCGGGAGCCACGCCCGGGAATCCGGGTACTGTGCCGCAAGGGCGCAAGAAGCGCGTCGCCATCTTCGATTTCGACTACGCCACGGTGCAGACTGCCTCGGCCGCTGCCTTCGGCACGAACGTAGACGTGGGCAAGGGCATCACGGACTTGCTCGTCAAGTACCTCGTGCAGGATGGCACGTATTCGGTGATCGAGCGCCAGGTGCTCGACAAGATCATCGCCGAGCAGAATTTCTCAAATAGCGATCGCGCCAATCCGAATTCGGCGGCGAAGCTGGGCAAGCTGCTGGGTGTGGATGCCATCATCGTGGGCGCCGTGACGCAATTCGGAAACGACACGAAGAACACGAACGTCGGCGGCGGGGGTGGCGGGTTTGGCGGCTTCGGGGTCGGCGGCTTTTCGCACAAGAATACGAAGGCGATTGTGAACATCGACGCCCGAATCGTGGACATCGACACCGCGGAGATCCTGGGCGTGGCCGAGGGCCATGGCGAGTCTTCCCGCTCGAGCACGGGGCTGCTGGGTGGTGGCGGAAACTGGCACGGGTGGGGCGGCGGAGCCGTCGATTTCGGGAGCAGCGATTTTCAACAGACGATTCTCGGCGAAGCCGTCAAAAAATCTGTCGAGCAAATGAGCGCGGGGCTGATTGCCGATGCCTCCAAGCTGCAAGTGCGGACGATCGTCGTTTCCGGCCTGGTCGCGGCCGTGGACAGCGGGCAGATCGTCCTGAACGTCGGCGCGAAGGCAGGTTTGAAGGTAGGCGATCAGCTTTCCGTCGAGCGCGTGACGCGCGAGATCAAGGACCCGGCAACCGGCCAGGTGATCCGCCGGCTGACGAATCCCGTCGGCGTGATTCGCGTGACGGACGTGGACGATATCTCCGCGGTGGCCGCGCCGGTTTCCGGCTCAGGCTTCAAAGTGGGCGATGCCGTGAAGACCGTGACCCAGTAACGTAAGCGGCTAGGCTCATTCCATCGGCAGGCCGACGTAGTTTTCGGCGAGTGTTTGCGATCCCGCGCGAGAACTGGTGACGTAATCGAGCTCAGCTAACTGGCGGCGCCGGTCGAACGCATTGTCCGTGTCGAACAGGTGCAGCATCGAGGTCATCCACCAGGAGAAGCGCTGCGCCTTCCAGATGCGCCGCAGGCAGGTCTTCGAGTAGTTCTCGATCAGGTCTTTCCTTCCCGACGCATAGAACTCCGCCAGAGCGCGCGAAAGCACGAACACGTCCGAAGCCGCCAGATTGAGGCCCTTCGCTCCCGTGGGCGGCACGATGTGGGCCGCGTCTCCCGCGAGAAAGAGTTTCCCGTGCTGCATCGGCTCGACGACGAAGCTGCGCATCCCCGTGACGCCCTTCTGAATGATCGGTCCCTCGGTGAGCTTCCATTTGCCGTCGGACGTCGCGAGGCGCGTGTGCAGCTCCTGCCAGATCCGGTCGTCGGGCCACTTGCGAATATCCTCGTCGGGCGCACATTGGATGTAGAGGCGGCTGAGCTCGGGCGAGCGCATGCTGAGAAGCGCGAAGCCCCGTTCGTGGTAGGCGTAGATGAGCTCTTCGGATGACGGAGGCGCCTCGGCGAGTATGCCGAGCCAGCCGAACGGGTAGATTCTCTCGTAGACCGTCAGCGCAGCGGCCGGGATCGAGGGGCGGCAGACGCCGTGAAAGCCGTCGCATCCGGCGATGAAGTCGCAGACCACCTCTTGCGCTTCGCCTCCCGCGCGAAACCGGATGCTTGGCCGCGCGGACGAGCTCGCGTCGCCGAAGTCGTGCACGATCACGTCCTTGGCTTCGAAGAAAATCCGGCCACCCGCGGCCAGGCGCGCATCGAAAAGGTCCGCGACAACTTTGTTCTGCGGATAGACGACGATGCCGCGCCCGTTGGCGAGATCCTTGAAATCGATGCGATGCCCGCTCCCGCCGAAACGCAGCTCGATTCCGTAATGGACCAGGCCTTCCCGCTCCAGCCGCGCGCCCACGCCGGTTTCCTTCATCAGATCGGCGGTGCCCTGTTCGAGCACGCCGGCCCGCACGCGGTCCTCGACGTACTGGCGGCTGTGCGCTTCGACCACGACCGATTCGACGCCTCGCAGGTGGAGAAGATGCGAAAGCAACAGTCCCGCGGGGCCCCCGCCGACGATTCCAACTTGTGTGCGCATCATGTCGTCGCCCATTCTATATTCATCTTGCAAAGTAGGGGGATCAAACTAGAATGCGTGGGGCATTGCGGCCCCCTGTGGCAGCGCGTCGCCGCGTCGCGAAAAAACGAGTCGTAATCAAGGAGATTTCCCGTGGCGGAAAAACAAACCTTTTACGGCTGGAAGCTGCTGGCCGTCCTCTTTTCGCTCGATTTCATCAACATGGGATTCCCGTATTACGGCGGCAGCGTGATCAATGGCTACATGATCCACGAAATTGCGATGAGCCGCAGCACTCTCGGCCTTGGTTTCACGCTGATCAACCTGTTCGTGGGTCTTGCCGCGGTGCTCGTCGCGATGACCATCGTCAAGTACGGCATCCGCGCGACGTTCATCGCCGGTTCCGCGATGATTTGTGCCGGCTCGCTGTTCATGGGCCTTTACGCATCCAAGCCCTGGCATTATCTGGTCGCTTTCGGCGTGATCAACGGCACCGGCATCAGCTTTGCGACGCTCGTTCCTGCGTCCACGGCTGTCACTCGATGGTTCCGGCGCTATCGCGGGAGGGCGATGGGGATCGCGCTTTCGGCCTCGGGCTTTTCCGGCTTCGCTGTGTCGCCCTTTCTCGACAAGATGCTCCGGATCGGCGGCGGCAACTGGCGTGTGGGTTGGGAGATCGTGGCGGGCGCGATGGTCGTGTCCGGTTTGATTGCGCTGTTGTTCGTGAGGGAAAGCCCCGAATCGCTTGAACAAACCGTGGACGGAATTCCGGAAGCGGAACAGGGCCAGCCCTCGCGCACGGACACGCTGGCGACGCAGCATCCGTGGACTGCCTCCCAGGCGTATCGAACTTCCGCCTACTGGTTGATCGCGATCGCCGGGATTACTTGCACGTTTCCGTTCTTTTTTTTCGTGGCGCACTGGATTCTGCGTCTGCGCGGAGCGGGCGTCAGTTCCGCCCATGCGGCCTGGGCCATGAGCCTGTTCACGATCGGCACGCTCGGCGGCCGCTGGCTTGGCGGATTGCTGATGGACCTCATGAATTCCCGCGTGGCCTTTGTGATCGGCCTCAGCGTCTATTTCATCGGCTCCTACCTTGCGATTATCGTCAGGCCGGAAACGCTGATCCTCGGCTACATCGCCGCCATTTTGTATGGCGGGGCCTACGGCTGGACGTTCACTTGCGCCGGCACGATGACGGCGCACTATTACGGTCCTAAGGCTTTCCCCAAGCTGTATGGAATGATGACGCTGCTGGTTTCGGCGTTTGCCTCGCCCGCCGGTTACATCGGCGGGAAAATTTTCGATCTCTATGGGAGCTATACGCGTGCGATTGAACTGAACTGCGTGATGGCCGCCATCGGAATCGTGGCGATCTCGTTCGCGGCGATGCCGAAACCGCGCAGCGAAGCGGCTGCGGGAATGGTTTCCGAAGTAGCCCGAACGGCTTAGCCGATCCTTGTCTCCGGCTGCATTTTTCTTGTATCATCTGGTAAATAAGTGAAGCCATGAAGGAACCGTCCGTTAGCCGAAAGATCGCGGTAATTGCGGGTTTCTTCGTTTCCTTTGCGGCCGCTCTTTGGCTGCTCTCCTTTCAGCCGCATTCTTTCGACGTCATTCCCAGGATTGGTTTGGTCTCGGCTGTTTTGTGCAGTCTGGCGATCCTTGTCTTTTGCTGGTCAGCATCCGTGGCGTACTTCGCGCGTAAGCGGAAATGGTCGCCGCGCGCCTGCTACATGGCCGGGCTTTCCTTTGTTGGTCCCATGGTGCTATTGCAGCTTCTTGGGCATAGCCAATCCCGGATCGTTATGTTCCTGACGACCTGGTCGATTTTCTGGCCAAGCTACCTTACCCGGAAGCTAGCGTATCCCGAACTCACGGACGAAGAAGCCGCCGCGCCCGAGCCTCCGCTAAGCCTCTTTCCCAAGCGACGAACCAGGTCGAGCGAGTCGACCCGGTTCCGGGCTGTCACGTTGCTACAGCTGAATCTTCGAGAAGAAGTAGCTCCCAATCGCGAGCAGAATCGCCGTCAGGATACTGAGCACGATGAAGTCCGTCGCCATGCTAAACGCGTACGTGTTGCTCAGTGAGCCGCGAAGGCCGTCCACGCCGTAGGTGAGCGGATTCAGACGCAGCGCGAACTGCAACGCTTTCGGCAGGCCCGTTGCCGGGAAAAGCGCGCCCGAAAAAAAGAAGAGCGGCATCACCAGAAAGTTCATGATCAGCGGAAAGCCCTGCATATCTTGTAGCACCGAGCCAATCGCCGTCCCGATCGACGTGAAGAGCAGCGCGATCAGAAACATGAAGACGATCGCCACCGGCAGCAGCAGCGAGTTCTCGATGCGGAATCCGGCAATCAGGCAGATCACGAACACGACCGCCCCCTGCGCCATCGCCACGATCGCGCCGCCGAGCGTTCGTCCGAAGACGATTTCCAGCCGCGATACGGGCGCCACGAGCGTTTCCTTCAGAAATCCGAACTGCCGGTCCCATATGATTTCAATTCCCGAGAACACGGCGTTGAAAAGAATCGCCATCGAGATGATTCCCGGCGCGAGAAAATTCAAGTAATTCCCGCCGCCGGCCCTCGCAAACATCGCGCGGAACCCAAACCCCAGCGCCACGAGGAACAGGATCGGCTGTCCCAGCGAGCCGACGATCCGCGCGGGCGAGCGAATGTAGCGCTTGAGCTGCCTCATGCAGAGAATGTAGATCGCTTTCATCGGCGTCCTGCTCCTCTCCAGACTCGGCCCATCATCCGCATGCGGTCAGCGGAAGTCGCTTCCTCTTCCCGAATGGCGTGACCCGTGAGTGCGATGAACGCGTCTTCGAGCGTCGCGCTCTTCGTTCGCTCTTTCAGTTCGCCGGGCGCGCCCTGCGCCACGATCTTTCCGTGGTCGATCACGGCCACGTCGTCCGCCACGCGGTCGGCCTCTTCCATGTAGTGCGTCGTGAAGAAGACCGTCACGTTCTCTTCCTTGCTCAACTGCTGAATGTAGCCCCAGATGTGGTTGCGGGTTTGCGGATCGAGCCCGATCGTCGGCTCGTCGAGAAAAAGAATCCGCGGCTTGTGCAGCAGCGCGCGCGCCACTTCGAGCCGCCGCTTCATTCCGCCCGAGTACTCCTTCACGAAATTCTTCTTCCGGTCGGCGAGTCCCACGAAATCGATCAGCATGTCGATGCGCTTCTTCCGTTCGCTGTGCGGCATGCCGTAGAGGATTCCGTGCAAGTCCATGTTCTCGTACGCGGTCAGCTCGTCGTCGAGGCTCGGGTCCTGGAAGACGATCCCGAACGAGCGCCGCACCTGCTTCTGCTCGCGCGTCGGATCGTGCCCGTTCACCAGAATCTTGCCGCTTGTCGGATCGAGCACGGTCGTCAGCATCTTGATCGTCGTGGTCTTGCCCGCGCCGTTCGGGCCGAGGAAGCCGAATATCTTCCCTTCGGGGACCGTGAACGAGATGTGGTTCACCGCGCAAAACTCCCCATAGTTCTTCACAAGGTCGTTCACTGCGATCATTTCGCTCATCGTGACCCTTTTCTTGCCGGATGAAGCCCCACCGCGCCGGGAGGGGTGCCACAGAATACGATGTATCCGCAGGCTCGGGCAATCAGATATAACGGCTGAAAGAACGTGGATATTTCATCGGCCGGATATATATTCGCACGAGCGGCCCAGGAGGCCTGCACCGTGACCACCGTGCGAGAGGCGACCTACAGCGTTCTGCGCGATCTGGGCATGACCACGATTTTCGGCAATCCCGGTTCGAGCGAACTCCCCTTCCTGAAGGACACGCCCGCGGATTTCCAGTATGTCCTCGGCCTGCACGAGCGCGTCGCCGCTGGCATGGCTCTCGGCTACGCCATGGCGCGAGGTGAAGCGGCCTTCGTGAATCTACATTCGATCGCGAGCGCCGGAAACGGCCTTTCCGCGATTATCGACGCCTATCAGTGTCAGGCGCCGCTCGTCATCACAACGGGTCAGCAGGACCGCCGTCAGATTCTTTCCGAGCCGTTTCTCGTTAGCCGTGCCGTCGAGGTCGTGAAGCCGTATGTGAAGTGGGCCTATGAGCCGTTGCGCCCGGAGGATGTTCCCGCGGCGATCGCGCGCGGCTATCACTTGGCCATGCAGCCGCCGCGCGGGCCGGTCTTCCTTTCGATCCCGATGGACGACTGGAACAAGCCGTGCCAGCCCGTCGCCGCGCGCAAAGTCAGCCAGTCAGTTTCGCCCGATCCCGCGGTGCTCGACGACGTCGTCCGCGCAATCGATTCCAGCCGCAACCTCGCGCTCGTCACCGGCGCGCAGATCGAACAGGACGGCGCCTGGAGCGGCGTTATTGCGCTCGCCGAGCGTTTGAACGCGGACGTTTACGCCGAGCCGATTGCCTCGCGTTGGGCGTTTCCGCGCAGCCATCGCCTGTTTCGCGGCGGCCTGCTGCCGGCGCAGAAGCCACTCGCCGACCAGTTGGCGGCATACGATACGGTGGTCGTCCTTGGGGCGCCGGTCTTCCTCTACTACGCCTACGTGCCCGGCGACCCGATCAAGCCCGGCACGAAGCTTTTCCAGATCACGAATTCGCCGCGCGACGCTTCCGCCGCGCTGGCCGGAACCAGCATCGTTGGCAATATCGCCGTCGCTGCAAAATATCTTGCCGAGCGCGTCAAATCCGTCGAACGCAGCGTCACCCCGTGCCCGAAGCCTCCCGACCCACGCCCCGAATATCCGATCACGACCGCGTATCTCTTCAGCGTGTTGAACAAGCTCCTGCCGCACGACGCGATTCTTTCCGAGGAGTGCCCGTCGTCGAAAGGCGACCTCGACCGCTACGTCCAACTTGACGAGCCCGGCTCGTTCTATTCGGTTCGCACCGGCATTCTCGGCTTCGGCCTGCCGCTCGCCGTGGGATTGCAACTGGCTCATCCGAATCGGCGCGTGGTGTGCCCCGTCGGCGACGGCTCGGCGCAGTATTCGATTCAGGCGCTCTGGTCGGCCGTTCAGTGCGGCGCGCCGGTCGTTTTCGTCGTCGTGCGCAACGGAAACTATTCGGCGCTCAAGGGCTTTCGCGATTTCACGCAGGTCGGCAAGAACGTGCCCGGAATCGACATCCCCGGAATCGACGCGGTCAAGATCGCGCAGGGCTACGGCATGACCGCCCGTGAAGTGGATCGGCCCGAGGATCTCGAGCCCGCGCTCAAGGAAGCGCTCGCCGCGCGCGAACCCCGCCTCGTCAGCGTGAACGTTCAGCAGGGCGGCCAGAAAACGATGGGAATGGACCAGTCGGTGAACCCGCCGAACTACGGATGACCGGCGCAGTTAGCTGCGCGGCTTGAGCTTCTCGATTTCCTCAGTCGCGATGTGAAACCCGGCGTTCGCCACGGGCACTCCCGCATAGATTGCCGACTGCAACAGCAGCTCCTTCACGTCGCACGGCTCGAACCCATGCTCCAGCGCCGCGCGCACGTGCATGCGGAACTCCTCCCACCGTCCAAGAGTGGCCATCATCGCGAGAACCAGCAGACGCCGTGTGCGCCGGTCGAGCCCTGGCCGCGTCCAGACCGTTCCCCACGCGTAGCGCGCGATCAATTCCTGAAATTCGCGATTGAAATCGGTTGTCGTCTCAATCGATCGGTCCACGTGCGCATCGCCCAGCACCGAGCGCCGTACGGCAAAGCCTTCGTCGATTGGATCCGTGTAGTTGCCGGGCGCCGCCTCGGGCCGCAGCAGATCGTAGATCGCCGCCGTGAAAGATCGCGGGCGTTCGACGTTCGAAAGATGCGCCGTCGGCAGATGCGCGGCGCGCGCGCCAGGAATATCGCGCGCAAGAATTTCGCCGTGTCCCGCCCAAGGAGTGGACACGTCGCAGTCGCCCGCGATCACGAGCGTCGGCACGCGAATCTTCCCGAGCGAGCCGGTGTGGTCCATGTCGCGAATCGCCGAGCAGCACCCGGCATACCCCACGGGATCGGTTCCAAGAATCACCGCCCGCGCGGAGTTCACATATGGATTGCCTTCCGCCAGTGTCTCGGGCAGAAAGAAGCGCTGCATCACAATGTCAGCGATTGCGGCCATCCCGCCCTCGAGCACCATGCGGCGGCGGTCGTCCCAGTTCGACTTGGGCGCAACGCGCGGCGACGTGTTCGCGAGCACCAGCCCCGTTAGGCGCTCGGGCGCGCTGAAGCCCAGCCACTGCCCGATCATCCCGCCGAGCGAAAGTCCGCAGAACGCGAATTTCGCGATGCCGAGCGCGTCCGCGAGATCCAGCACGTCCCGTCCAAGCTGCTCGACCGAATAATCACCCTTCGGGGCGTCAGACGCGCCGTGCCCGCGCGTGTCGTAGCGCAGTACCTGAAAATGTTGCAAAAGGTCGGGCACCTGCTGCGCCCAGAGGCCGTGATCGCATCCGATCGAATGCGAAAGCACGAGCACGGGAAGACCGGCGTTGCCTTCGAGCCGGTAGTAGAGACGCGTCTTCTCGATGGTCGCGAAGGGCATCGTTTCTAGCCTTTTCCCTTTTTCGAATTGTCGCGACCCTCGCCCGCAAGTAGCCGCTTCCGCAGCTCTTCGGCCACGCCCAGATATTTTTCCGGCGTTTCGAGATCGCGCAGCGCCTTGCGGTCGAGCACGCGCGTGACCTCCGGCATTTCGGCGAGCACATCCGCGAGGTTGCGGCTTTCGGTCTCGCTCCGGCGCGCCGCGTCTCCAACGATTTTGTGCGCTGCGTCCCGCCCTAGCGCCGCGCCGAGCAGCATCGCCGCTTTCTCCGCAAAAACGCTGCCGCGCGTGGTTTCGATATCCGCGCGCATCCGCGCCGGATTCACGTCGAGACCCTCGGCCGCCTCCGCCATCGACGCAATCGCCAGCCCGGTCGCCTGGATCACTCCCGCTACCGTGGGCCATTCAGCTTGCCAGCCGCCCACCCCGCGTTCGTGTTCCTGCACCATACCCGAGAGAAACGCCGCAACCAGCCCCGGAACCCGGTTCGCGGCCGCCAGCGCCAGCGAAGAAGCGATCGGGTTGCGCTTCTGCGGCATCGTCGAAGAGCCGCCGCGGTTTTCACCGCCCGGCTCGAATGCCTCTGCGACCTCGGTCTGCATCAGCAGGCTCACGTCGCGCGCCATCTTGCCGAGGCTCCCGGTCAAGACGCCACATGCCGTCACCAGCCCGGCCAGCCGGTCGCGATGCGTGTGCCAGGGCGCATCGGGAAAGCCGAGGCCGAGTTCTTCCGCCATCGCGCGTCCCACGTCGAGGCCTTTGTCTCCCAGCGCAGCCAGCGTTCCGCTCGCGCCTCCGAACTGCAAAACGAGCGCCTCCGCGAAAGCCGCCTCCAGCCGTGCGCGCCCGCGCCGGATCGCGCCGAGCCAGCCCGCGGCCTTCAGCCCAAGGGTGACCGGCGGCGCCGCCTGCATCAGGGTCCGCCCGAGCATCACCGTGCGCTCGTGCTCCCCCGAAAGCCGCCGAAGCGCCGCCTCGAGCCGCGCCAGGTCGCCGGCGAGAATCGGCTGCGACCGCTTCAGCAGCAGGATCAGCGCCGTGTCCGCCGCGTCCTGGCTGGTTGCGCCCCAGTGAACGTACCGCGCCGCATCCGCGTTCGCCGCGCGCACCTTCGCCGTCAGCGCTTTCGCCAGCGGTATTCCGGGCGTCCCGGCGCGCAGCGTTTCGCGGGCGAGGGCGGCGGGGTCGAAGTGGCCCGCCTTTGCCGCGGCCCGAATTGCATCCGCCGCCGCTTGCGGAACCACACCCGCGTGCGCTTCCGCCCGTGCGAGCGCCGCCTCGAAATCCAGCATGGCTTGCAGAAGGAGATCGTCGGAGAACAGGTCGGCCAGCGGGCCCGTGGTGGCGAGACTCTCGATCAGCCGCGCCGTCACGCGCTTCCCCTTGGCCCGCGCAACACGCAGGCGCGCCGCAGCGGCACGCGTCTGTTTGGAAATATCTCGGCCAAGTTCAAACGACGATCATACGTCGAAGAATACAGTCTCGTGCTCCCCGCCGAAGCGCACGGTGAATTGCCATGTGCGGGCCTGTCCCGTGGCCGGCTGCGCCATCAGCGTCGCGCGGCGCTCCTTGGGTACGAGCGCCAGAATGGGATCCTGGTCGTTGGCCGGGTCCCCCTCGAAATAGATTCGCGTCGGAAGCCGCCTCAGTAGGCCGCGCGCGAAAACCGAAACTATTAGGTGCGGCGCCTGCGGCACGCCCTTCGGGCCGGGCACCCTGCCTGGCTTGATCGTTTCGAAGGTGCAGGCCCCGTCCTCATTCGTCGCCTGGCGTCCGAATCCGAGAAACGCCGGATCGACTGGCTTGTCCTGTTTGTCGTCTGGATGGTTGTACTTCCCGTCCGCGTTCGCCTGCCAGATTTCGATCATGGCGTCGTTCATGGGCTGGCCTTCGGCGTCGAGCACGGTGCAAACGAGTTTCACGCGTTCGCCCTTGACTCCCGGTGGCGCGATCTGCTGCACGGACCGCGGGTCCGTGAGCCCGATCCGAAAATATGGCCCGACCGTTTGCGAGGGGATCGGTGTCAGGTCCACGTTATTGGTTCTCGAATACGGTCGCTTCGCGGCCGCGCAGAATGATGTTGAATTGGAAACCCAGGGCCCAGTCCGGCTGCGTCAGGTCGATGTCGAACTTCGAAATTAGCCGCTGCCGCGCCTTTTCGTCCGGGATCGAATTGAAGATCGGATCGAAGGGGAAAAGCGGATCGTCCGGGAAGTACATCTGTGTCACCAAGCGCGTCGCAAAAGCCGTGCCGAAGAGCGAAAAGTGGATGTGCGACGGGCGCCACGCGTTCGGATGATTCCCCCAGGGATAAGCCCCCGGCTTGATCGTCGTGAAGCGGTAGTTGCCCCGCGCGTCCGTCAGCGTGCGCCCCGCCCCGCTGAAGTTCGGATCGAGCGGCGCTGGGTGCTGGTCGGTCTTGTGCCGGTAGCGTCCCGCCGCGTTGCACTGCCAGATTTCGATCAGCGTGTTCGGCACCGGCTGCCCGTTGTCGTCGAGCACCTGTCCGCTCACGGTGATGCGCTGGCCGAGCGGGTCGCCCTCGTGCTGGCGCGTCAGATCGTTGTCCGTTTCCCGGACGTCGCTGTGTCCGAAAACCGGCCCAGTCACCTCCGAAAGCGTGTGCGGCAGGACGATGAGCGGCTGGCGCGGCGAGCGCGGAACGGTGCACTTATACGGCGGATACACGAGCGGCGGCTGCGTACTTTCCGGATGGCGGCGGTACGGAGTCACGAGGTTCGATTCTCCCGCCCGCGCAGCGGAACTGGTTGATTTAGACGTTATGGCAGAACCCCCTGGAAAGCCTGCTTATCGATGCGCGAACGCGGAAATCCGCGTCCACCCCGCAGAATTATTATATACGCAAGTCGGCGGCCACGCCGATCAAACCCTTGGTTTCTAAGGAGAAGTCGTCGATGTCCGGCGCGCGTTGCTCTGCCGCAATGCAGCAATGGAACGAGGCAGAGTCAGCTTGCCAGGGCCTTCCGCAGTCTATCGAAGGTGGTCGAGAGTTCTTCCGGTTCGACGCGCGTCTCGCCGGTGACCGTCATGAAATTGGCATCACCCGCCCAGCGCGGCAGAACGTGCAAATGAAGATGCCCGATGACGCCGGCGCCCGCCGCGCGTCCCAGGTTCATGCCGAGGTTGAAGCCTTCCGGCCGGTAGGTGCGTTCGAGCGCCGCGTGGGCGCGCTGCGCCAGCTGCATCATCTCTGTGAGCGTCTCCGCCTCAGCGGCCGCCAGATCGCCCACGTGTACGTACGGTACCACCATCACGTGCCCCGCAGTGTACGGATAGCGGTTCAGAATGACGAAGTTCTTCACGCCGCGAAGCACGATCAGCGTGCGCGCGTCGTCATGGGCGGCCAGGGCATCGCAGAAAATGCAGCGGTCGTCCTTCGACGCGTCGGCGACATACCGGTATCGCCACGGCGTCCAAAGATAATCCATCCCGCTCAGTCCTGCGCGCCCGGTCCGGACGATCCCGCGGAAGCTCCCGTGGCCTCCGGGCTGTTGACGTGGTCCTTCAGTTCTTTGCTGGGTTTGAAATAGGGGATCCTCTTCGGAGGCACTTCCACCTTCGCTCCCGTTTTCGGGTTCCGCCCCGTGCGTCCGCGCCGCTGGCGCGTGCGGAAACTTCCGAACCCCCGTATCTCGATTTTATCGTCTGTTTGTAGCGCCGCGATGATGCTTTCGAAGATTGTCTCGACGACTGCTTCCGATTCCTTTCGCGGCAGCTCCGTTACCCGCGTGACCTCTTCGACGAGGTCCGCCTTGGTCATGGTGTTGTGGTTTTCGCGCTCTCCTCCGACCTCAGCCATTTTTTCAACAGCCTCCTCTCGCAGTTCTTGCGTTCATGGGCCGTTTTCGCGCGCCAGGGTGGGGGGCCGCACAATCTTTGCTTATCATCAAAAGACTGCAACTGTAAACGGATTTTACCGTCCGGAAGAATGCACTTCAGAACCCCGCCCCGTTTGCCCGCAAAAAATCGAGTCGCGACGCCGCTAAGACAATTGCCGCTTGGCCAGGATAGCATCCCCGATCGTGGCCGTCGGCGACGACTTCGATGACCGGAACGACTCCATGTCCTGGCGCTCCGCCTGCTTCTGCGCCGCGCGATAGCTCAGGCTGATCTTTCGCTTGTCCGGTTCGAGCCGCAGAATCTTGAAATCGTATTCGCTGCCGGGCGAAAGCACCGAGTTCACGCGCTCGGCTCGCGAACCCTTCGCCTTCTCGCGATCGCCCTTGGGGCCCCGCTCCTCGATTTCGGAAACGTGGCAGAGCCCTTCAATTCCTTCGGCCAGCTCGACGAACGCCCCGAAATCCGTCGTTCGCGCGACCTTTCCCTTCAGAACGTCGCCGATCTTGTGTTCCGCGAACCAATTGGCCCAGATGTCGTTCACCTGTTTGATGCCGAGCGACAGCCTCCGGTTTTGCGAGTCCACCTTCAGCACCCGCGCCTCGACCGCGTCGCCCTTCTTGAATTTCTCGCTCGGATGCTTGATCCGTTCGGTCCAGCTCACGTCGCTGATGTGGATCAGCCCCTCCATGCCTTCTTCGATTTCCACGAACGCCCCGAAATCCGCCAGATTGCGGACGCGGCCCGTGATGATCGTTCCCACCGGATATTTCTCCGCCGCCGCTTCCCACGGATCGGGCAGCGTCTGCTTCAGGCCGAGGGAGATGCGCCGCTGGTCGGTCTTCACTTCGAGAACCACGACCTCAACTTCGTCTCCCGCCTTCACGATCTTCGACGGATGCTTCACATGCTTCGACCAGCTCATTTCGCTCACGTGCACCAGGCCCTCGACGCCCGGCTCGATCTGCACGAACGCGCCATAATCCGTCACGCCGACCACTTTTCCATTCACACGTGTTCCCGTCGGGAAGCGCTCCGGCACCGTCGCCCAGGGGTCGGGCAGGAGCTGCTTTCGTCCCAGCGAAATGCGCTGCTTTTCCTTGTCGAACTTCAGGATTTGAACCTGGATCTCGTCGCCCGGCTTTACCACCGACGACGGGTGCTGCACGCGGCCCCACACGAGGTCGCTGACGTGCAAAAGCCCGTCCATTCCGCCCAGATCGACGAACACGCCGTAGTCGGTGACGTTCTTCACGTGTCCGGTCACCACCGAGCCCTCCGCGAGCGTCGCCGCCAGCGCGTCGCGCTTCGCCTTCTGCTCTTCCTCCAGGATCGCCCGCCGGCTCACCACCACGTTG
The DNA here is from genome assembly GCA_049523255.1 of Candidatus Acidiferrales bacterium. GTDB lineage: Bacteria > Acidobacteriota > Terriglobia > Acidiferrales > UBA7541 > Palsa-295. The sequence goes on from JBEKNB010000015.1 coordinate 105,311, forward strand.
CCGCGCTTGCGGTTCAGCTTCAGAACGCGAACCTCGACCTCGCGGTCCTTCCAGCCCTCTAGATCGTGCACCGGCCGCAGCTCGATCTGCGAAGCGGGCAGGAACGCCCGCACGCCGATGTCCACCACCAGCCCCCCCTTGATTCGTTCGAGAACTTTCCCCGTCAGGTTGGTGTGCTCGCGGTGCGATTTTTCGATTCGTTCCCAGACGCGCCGCCGGTGCGCCCGCACGTGCGACAGCAGGACGTAGCCGTCCTTTTGTTCGTGCAGCCGCTCGACCTCGATCGTCTGCCCTTCGCCGAATTCGATCGGGTTGCCCGAGTCGAGGAACTCTTGCGCGGGGACCAAACCCTCAAACTTTCCGCCCACATCCACGACCACTCCGGCGTCCGTTACCGCGAGCACGCGCCCGTCGAAGATTTCGCCCTCGGCCACCACCTGTTCCGGCGTCGAAAACTGATCGAGGAGCTGGTCCATTGTTTCGGTGGTTTCGGCGCTCTCGGAGGGTTCCGCCTCGGCTTCGGCGTGTTCCGTCGCCGCGGGGGCATTCGAGACGTTCGCCGGAGCGGCTTCGGCCGCATCGGCAGGGGCAGCAGGAGGCTCAACCGCGCCCGAGCGTTCCAGAGCGGGTGCCACCGCCGCGCCAGCACCGGATCCATCCGGCGTCCCCAGACTCATGGGGGCGGGCGTTGCGGCCAGATTCTCTGCCGCGGATTTGCCTGTGGCGGATTCCATGGCAGATGGTTGTAGGTTCTGGTCGTTTTCGGGTGACATCCGGAGCGGCCTCCGTAAGGGTTCCTGCCCTGCTTGCCGAGGATTCGACCTCGGTCACTCCACCCTGCTGGGGGCTAGAGCAATGAAGGGGATAAGCGCCCGAACGCGGCGCTGTACCGAACAAAATGATACGCGTCCAGTTTGCGCCTTGTCAACAAAACCAATGTTTGCATCAGGGCGACCCGGGTACCATGCGGCGAGCCGCGCAGGATGGTGATGTGGTAGAGTTTCGAGCCGATGCGGATCTTCGTTCTCGGAGCGGGCGGCACGGGCTCCTTGCTGGCACATCTCCTCGCGCGCCAGGGCCACACCGTCTGGTGCGGCGACCGCGATATCGAGCGAGCGCGCCGGTTCCTCGGCAAGAAAAGCGAGATCGAGATTTTCGAGGCCAACGCGCGGAATCTCTGGTCCATCGTCCGGGCCGGCCGCGGGGCGAATCTGGTCGTAAACGCCTCGCCCGCCGTGTTCAACAAGATCATCTTGCGCGCGGCGTTGCGCCTGCGCGCCCACTACCTCGACTTGAATTCCCATCTCACCGCCCATCCGTTCCGGCCCGAGCAGTTTCGCTTTCACAAGCGTTTCCTCGCGAAAAACCGCGCGGCTCTCGTTTGCGTCGGCGCCGCGCCGGGCCTCACCAACCTGCTCGCCGAGCGCGCCGCGGAGATGCTCGATTCCGTCGAGTCCATCCACATTCGCCTGTACGAGAGCACGGAAAGCAAGGACCCGATCTCCACGTGGTCGGCGGATGTGGCTTACGACGAGGCGATTTCACTCCCGCGCGTCTATCGCAACGGCCGGTTTTCGCTGGCAAAACGATTCGACGAGCGCGAGAAGTTCCGCTTTCCTCCGCCGATCGGCGAAGTGCCCGTCTATCTGGCCGCGCAGGACGAAGTCTGCATGCTGCCCTACGTCATCAAAGTCCGCGACGTCGACGCCAAGATCGGCGGAAACGATTTCGACCGCTTGCGCCGATGGTACCGCCAGGGCCGCCTGAACCGCTCCGCGGGAATCGTCCGCAAGCGGTTTCCGCAAACCCTGACGCCGCGCGGCGTGGCCAAGCTGATCCGCACCGGCGTGCTCGAAAACGCGCGGTTCGCCGCCGCCGTTGTCGTCCGCGGGATGAAGGACGAACAACCATTGCTGATCCGCTGGGACGCCAGTTTTCCGACCCTCTACCAGATTCGCCAGCGCGGGCTGATTTCGACTCCCATCTCCTATGCCACCGCGCACCTCGCCGCAATTTTCGTGAAGCATTTCCCGCGCGATGCATCGGGCGTCATCGGTCCCGGCGGTCTTGCGGTGGAAACCCGCCGCGCCATCCTCGCGGACGTCCGCTCGCGCGATTTCCGCCTCTCGCTGAAGACCAAACGTCTCAAGAAGCTCGAAGACGAAGAAGAACTTTAGTCGCTCTCCGGGGTTTGATCAGCAATTATCGCTCAGGGCTTCTCGGATGTCGTGGGATCGATTGTCGTCTTGATTTCGGAGATTCGGTTCGCGGGAAAGCCTCCCTGACGCGCGTGCTCGCGGGCCATCTCTTCGTTCGGAGCAATGTAAATGCAGTAGATCTTGTCGCCTGTAACGTGGCTCTCCAACCACTGAATTTGCGGCCCGAGTCCGTTCAGAACGCTGCAGGACTTTTGAGAAATGGCCTGCAATTCCTGCGGCGTCAATTTTCCGGCACCCGGGATTTCGCGTTCAATGAGATATTTCGGCACGCCAAGCTCCTTCTCGATGGGATTTGATCGGACAGTACCAAGGTCCAACTGCACGGTCAAGGTCGCCGGTTTGACCGCATACAGCGCAGGCCGCTATAATCAGAGATTCGGCCCGGCATGAAATTCGTGCAGGGCGCGGCCTCGGCGGGTAGCATGCCCTCCCGGCTAAGGTTTCCGCACAGAGGAAACTCCAGACAGGAATTCAGGAGCGAATCACCATGAAGGCAACACTATTGCGCGCCGGAATGATCATCAAGCACGAGGGCGATCTCTACGCGGTCTACAGCGTGGACCACCGCACGCCCGGCAACAAGCGCGCCGCTATGCAAACCAAGATGCGCAACCTGCGCACCGGCTCGATGATCGATTACCGGTTCCGCGCGGAAGATTCGCTCGAGAAAGTCACCGTCGACGAGATCGAGTTCGAATATCTCTATAGCGACGGCGAAGGCCACCACTTCATGAACACGGAGAATTACGAACAGCTCGCGCTGCAGAACGACATCGTCGGCGACGGGAAGGACTATCTCATCGCCAACACGCCTGTGAAGATCGAGTATTACGACGGCAAGCCGATCGGCGTCCTCCTGCCAGATACGATCGACTTGACCGTCGTCGAGACTGAGCCGAGCATCCAGAAAGCGACTGCCAGCTCTGTGATGAAGCCCGCGAAGCTCGAAACCGGGCTCGTCATTAACGTCCCGCCGTTCGTCGGCACCGGCGACAAAGTGAAAGTCGACACCTCCGAAGGCCGCTACATGCAGCGCGTGCAGTGACGATCCGATAAGGATCTCTCTTCCATCCTGCCCAAATTCCAAATTTTGGCTCGGAGTTTTCTACCGCGCGGCGGACCGTTTCGCGCCGAAGACGCGCGCGAAAATCGCGTCCACGGCCTGTAGCTGGCGCTGCAAGTCGAAGGTGTGCGCGAGGGCCTTTTCGTCGAGGAACTTGCGGATGTTCGGATCGGCGGCGATGCGATCCCTGAAGCTGGTTTCCGATTCCCACGCGGCCATGGCGTGGCCCTGCACCCACTTGTAGGAATCCTCGCGCGGTGCGCCGTGTTCGACCAGATCCTGCAAGAGCTGCCCTGAAAAAATCAGGCCCTGCGTGGCGTCCAAATTCCTTCGCATTCGAACCGGAAATACCTTCATGGTGGTGACAATTTCTGCCATTTTTTGCAGCATATAGTCCACCAAAATGGTCGAATCGGGCAGGATGATGCGCTCTACCGAGCTGTGGGAGATATCCCGCTCGTGCCACAGCGCGATATTCTCCATCGCCGCTTGGGAATTCGCCCGGACGACCCGCGCGAGGCCGCAAATCTGCTCGCTCGAGACGGGGTTGCGCTTGTGCGGCATGGCGGAGCTGCCGCGCTGCTCGCCGCCGAACGGCTCCTCGACTTCGCGGACCTCCGTGCGCTGAAGATGGCGAATCTCGAGGGCCACACGCTCGAGCGAAGCGGCCACAATCGCCAGGGTCGAAATATATTGCGCGTGGCGGTCGCGCTCGATCACCTGCGACGTGATCGGAGCGGCGACGAGGCCCAGCCGCTGGCAGATTTTCTGCTCGATTTCCGGGCCGAGGTGCGTGCAGGTGCCGACCGCGCCGGAAATTTTTCCCACGGCCATTTGCTGCACGGCGGCCGCAAAGCGCTCGGCGTCGCGGCGGTTTTCGGCGTACCAGTTGGCGATTTTCAGCCCGAAGGTGATCGGCTCGGCGTGAATCCCATGGGTGCGGCCGATTTCGGGCGTGTCCTTGAACTCCCACGCGCGCTTTTCGAGGATTTCGCCGAAGCGCGCGATGCCCTTTTCGATCAGCTTCGAGGCGTCGCGGACGAGCAGCGCCTGCGCGGTATCCACCACGTCGTTCGAGGTGAGGCCGTAGTGCAGCCAGCGCGCCGCCTCCGGATCGCCGACGGTCTCCTGTACGGCGATGGTGAACGCGATCACATCGTGGCGGACTTTGGCTTCGATCTCGTTGATGCGCGCCACGTCGATGCGCGCGCGTTCGCGCAGCTTCGCGGCGGCCTCGCGCGGGACGGTGCCCGCTTCGGCGAGCGTTTCCGTCGCGGCCAGCTCGACCTCAAGCCACTTCTGGAATTTATTCTGCTCGCTCCAGACGTGACCCATCTCCGAGCGCGTGTAGCGTCCGATCAAATTCGGCTCCCTGAGTTAAGGCTGATGGCGGGGAAACTCCCTGGTCCATCATACCTGAAGGCATACTTGGCGAGGGCATTTTCCCCTCGGGATTTGTGACGATTAGAGCGGGTCGCCAGCCTTTGTTTTCAATAAGCTGGCTCATATTTTGTTCGACACCTTGTGACGATTAGAATCGGCGGGCAGACCCTCCCGCCCGGCCTGAAATGAGCGTCCCGGCTGCCCTTTTGTACTGCCAATCCCGTCCATCTTTCACGACTCTCCACAATAAACGCTAGCATGATGCGCGGCGATTGCAAGCAGTAAGGCCTGTGGACTTTTGGGGCTGGGAGGCGCGGCAGCTTGGGGCTCGCTTGGAGGGCGTAGTAGGATTTGGGGCGGGAGGGAGACGGCATGGCTACGAAATATCCGGCGATAGAGGGCGCGATCAAGGAATTCATCGAGGGGCAGCAGATGTTTTTCGTGGGGTCGGCGCCGCTCGACGCGAAGGGCCATGTGAACATCTCACCCAAGGGACTGGACACATTTCGCATTTTGGGGCCGAAGAGGGTTGCGTACTTCGATCTGACTGGCAGCGGAATCGAGACCGTCGCGCATGTGAAGGAAAACGGCCGCATCGTGTTGATGTTCTGCGCGTTTCAGGGCCCGCCGAAGATTCTGCGGCTGTACGGACACGGCCGCGTGGTCGAGCCGAGCAGCGTGGAATTCACCGGCCTGCAAACGCACTTCCCGCCGCATGAAGCTTTGCGGTCGATCATCGTCGTGGACGTCACCGACATCATCGATTCTTGCGGGAGCGGCGTTCCTCTCTTCCGGTACGAAGGGCAGCGGCCGCAGCTCACCGCCTGGGCCCGTAAGATCGGTCCGGAAGCGATCAAAACCTACCAGCACGACAAGAATCAGCGAAGCCTCGACGGCCTTCCGGGATTATCGGCGTAAGTTGGATTTTCTCAATCATGAAAACCGACTCGCAAAGGCGCGTGCGGTGAATGGGCTGCATCGCGCCTAAGGAAGTTTGCCGGGCACAGCATCCCGACAGGTCGAGACAGGTGCTGTGCCCCTACGGGAACAAGACCACGCTGAATTCGCCGGCGCTACAGCTCGAAGGGGCCGAGGGGGGTGCGCTGGGAGGCGATGTGGAGCGAGCCGCGGAAGGCGAAGTCTGCGGGGCGGCTGGCCAACGCCTGCTCGGCGCAAATCTGCGCGATATCGGGCGTGTTGTTCTGCTCGGAGAGATGCGCGAGGACGACATGGCGCGCGCGCGCGTCGAAGACCTCGGAATCGGCGAGGAATTCGCTGACGACGTTATTCGAAAGGTGCCCGGTGCGGCTCATGACGCGCTGCTTGATGTACCACGGATACGGCCCGACCTTGAGCATGTCGAGGTCGTGGTTCGATTCGAGGATCAGGAAATCGGCCTCGCGCAGGTGGTGCTTCACCAGTTCGGGCAGATAGCCGAGGTCGGTGACGATCGCGACCTTCGTGCCGTTGGTGCGAAACGCGTAGCCGACCGGATCGGCGGCGTCGTGCGGGATCGCGAACGGATTGATTTCGATGTCGCCGATCTCGAACCGTTCGCCCGCGCGGATGTATTCGACGCGCTCCATTTTCGCCTTGCGCCCGGGCTTTTCGGGGTTGTCGGCGTACATCTTCAGGATTTCGCGGTGCGTCGGCTCGGTGAGGTAGGCGGGGCAGTTCCATTCGCGCGCCATCTGCGCTGCGCCGCTCGAGTGGTCGGAGTGCTCGTGGGTGATCAGGACGGCGTCCACGCGCTCGGGGCGCGCGCGGCCCAGCGCTTCGAAGCGACGAAGCATCTCTTTCTTGCCAAGGCCTGCGTCGATGAGGAGGGTCGTGCGATCAGTTTCGAGCAACGTCGCGTTGCCCGTGCTGCCGGAGGCCAGAATGGAGATCCTAAACGAGATGCGGTTGCCCTCAGCCGGCAAATTTCGAACCGCTCAGGATATTGGCAGAGCGCGGAGGCGGCGTCAAAGGAAAAAGGAAGCCACGGAGGCGCAGAGGAAGAGAGAGGAGGCAAAGACAGAACACGGAAAAGGCAAGACAAGACAAGGCAAGACAAGGCAAGAAGCCGCGCAAGGGAGCTATTCGAGGGGGTCAGAGTCGATGCCGATGTTCTTTTCGCCGGCGGCTTTCTTTTCGTTGTACTTCTTCACCCAGGCGGCGAAGCTTTTCCCGGCGGCGGTGTCGCGTCCGGTGAACGCGAGCGCGGCGATATCGCTGTACGGCACGGAGAGTTTTCCGGGCTGGTCTTTTTGCTGCTCTTTCGGCATCAGGCGAACTAGGCAATCGGAGAGCGACGGACCATTCGATTTGCGGTCGAAGACGTAGCCTTCGATGGTGCGACCGTCCTTGAGCGTGAGGGTCACGTCGCCGCGATAGTCGAACGCCCTTTCGAGCGCGGCGCGGATTTCCGACTCGGTGGCGGTGGAGGGAATCCAGCCTTCCAGATTCTCGTGGACGGTACCGAGGCGCTCTTCGGCGGCGTCTTTCGTGGAGGGGCTGTTCGTGTCCGGCATGGAATCGAGATCTTGCTAAGCTTTCGGCGCGGCGATCTGCACAAGCCGGCCGGAAGGACTCTCCTCGTTGCTGGGCGCGCCGCCCATGACGTCGGGGTCCTTGTACCTGTTGAACAACGTGGCGCGGACGGTGGCGAGGAATCCGCCGAGCGAGCCGAAGGTATCGTTCACGGCGCTGGCTTCGTAGCCGCTGTGGACCATGCAGTTCGCGCACTTGGGATTGCCGCTCTCGGTGCCGTAGCGCTCCCAGTCGGTCTCGCGAATCAACTCGTCGAACGAGTCGGCGTAGCCGTCCTGGAGAAGGTAGCAGGGTTTCTGCCAGCCGAAAATGTTGTACGTGGGCATGCCCCAGGGCGTGCATTTGTAATTGCGCTTGCCCATCAGGAATTCGAGGAAGAGCGGGCTCATGTTGAAGCGCCAGTTTTCGGAGCGGTTGCTCAGAATCTGGCGGAAGAGCTGGCGCGTCTTTTTGCGGCTGAGGAAGTGCTGCTGGTCCGGAGCCTTGTCGTAGGTGTAGCCCGGCGAAAGCATCATGCCTTCGACGCCCAGATCCGTCATGTCGTCGAAAAACTGGCGAACGCTTTGCGGGTCCGCGCCCTCGAAGAGGGTGGTATTCGTCGTAACGCGGAAGCCGCGCTCGAGGGCGAGCCGGATGCCTTCAACGGCCTTGTCGTAGGTGCCCTCGCGGCAGACCGAAAAATCGTGGTGCTCGCGCTGGCCGTCCATGTGGACCGAAAACGAAAGATACTTGCTGGGCGTGAACTCGTCGAGCCGCTTGGCGAGCAGCAGCGCATTCGTGCAGAGGTAGATGTATTTCTTGCGCGCGACAAGCCCGGCTACGATTGCGGGGATCTGCGGGTGCAGCAGCGGCTCGCCGCCCGGGATGCTGACCACCGGAGCGCCGCATTCGTCGACCGCGCGGAAACACTCCTCGGGCGTCAGCTGCTTTTTCAGCACGTGGGCGGGGTATTGGATCTTGCCGCAGCCAGCGCAGGCGAGGTTGCAGCGGAGCAGCGGCTCGAGCATCAGCACGAGCGGATACTGCTTCCGCCCCTTCATCCTCTGGCTGACGACGTAGGAGGCAACCGTCCACATCTGCGATACAGGTACGCCCATCGATCTCCTTACCCGCTGGAACTCGCTCGGTATGGCCCTATCGTGAAGCCCTTATGATACCGGGTTCGATGCCTCCTGTGAACCAAGGGTTTGCGCCAGGCGTGCCTAAAGCGCCCGCGGGGAGGCCACAGAGGCACGGAGACAGAGGAAGAGGCAACTGACCCCAAAGGGAGGAACCCCAAAGGCAGGAGCAGATCCCTCGCCGGCTAGAAGGCGAGTTGTTCCCGGGTGAGCTGGAAGCCGTTGAGGTTGCCGACGACCGAGGCGGCGACGCGGCCGGGCTCGAAGAATTCGCGCGCGATCTGCTGGACTTCCTCGGCGGTGACGCTTTCAAGCATGGCGATCAGCTCCTGCGGCGTGAAGTGTCGGTTGAAGTAGAGGTGGTAGCGCGCGAGGCTGTTCATGCGCGAGCCGGAGCCTTCGAGCGAAAGCAGCAGCGAGCCTTTCAGGTGGTCTTTCGCGCGGCGAAGCTCTTCCGCGTCCAGGGGCTCGTCCTTAAGGCGGCGAAACTCGTCGAGCACGGAGCGGACCAACTGCTCCGCGGTCTCGAGCGAGGTGCCCGCGTAGACCGAAAGCACGCCGGCATCGCGGTAGGAGTTCACGTCGCTGAAAATCGCGTAGGCCAGGCCCTGGCGCTCGCGGATATTCTGAAACAGCCGCGAAGACATCCCGCCACCGAGAATGTTGTTGAGGATCGCGGAAGCGAAGCGGCGGCGATCGGTGAGCGGGAGGGCGGGAACGCCGAGGCAGATGTGCACCTGCTCGAGCTCGCGCTTGGCGCGCAGGGTGATGTGCGGAGCGGGCTGCGGCACCGTTTCGGAGCGGCCGTCCGCGGACGGAGCGAGCTTCGCGAAGCGCTCGGAGACGAGATCGACGAGCTGCGCGTGGCTCAGGTGGCCCGCGGCGGTGATCACGAGATGATTCGGCGCGTACCACTGGCGGAACCATTTCTGCAGGGCGTCGCGGGTAAACGAAGAAACCGTTTCGGGCGTGCCGAGGATCGGCTTGCCGAGCGCGTGCGTGTCCCAGAAATTCTGCGTGAAAAGCTCGTGGACGAGGTCCTCGGGATTGTCCTGCGTCATGCGGATTTCCTCGAGGACGACGGATTGCTCGCGCGCGATGTCTTCGTCGGCGAATTTCGGATCGAGGACCATGTCCGCGAGGACGTCGAAGGCGATCGGGAGGTGCTCGTCGAGGACGCGCGTGTTGAAGCAGACCATTTCCTTGGCGGTGAAGGCGTCGAGCATTCCGCCCACGCGGTCGACTTCGCGCGCGATGTCCTCGGCGGTGCGGCGCGCGGTGCCCTTGAAGACCATGTGCTCGATGAAGTGCGAGATGCCGTTCAGCTCGGCGGGCTCGCGGCGCGATCCGGAGCGCAGCCAGATGCCCACGGAAACCGAGTGGACGTGCTCCATCGGCTCGGTGATCACCACGAGGCCGTTGGGCAGAACTTCCTTCTGTACCGTGTGAGTTGCGTTAGCCATGTATGTATCTATTTTTGCACGCGGCGCGGGGAATGTCATGCGGCCCGGCGTGAGGGTTTCTTGCGCATGCTATGATGAATTCAAGATGTCTCCGCAAGCCTCAAATGCCGTTGTAAATCTGCTCGGGAGATCCGCGGAGGAGCTGCGCGCGATCCTGGAATTGCTCGGGGAGCCGGGGTATCGCGGCGCGCAGATCTATCACGCGATTTATGCCGAGCGGCGGTTCGATTTCGCGGCGATCACGAATCTGCCGGCGGCGCTGCGCGAGCGGCTGTCGCACGAGGCCGCGATCGCGCTGCCGCGAATCGTTCGGCGGCACCAGTCGTCGGATGGCACGGTGCGCTACGTGCTCGCGCTGGACGGCCCCGCCGACGGAAAGCCGACGACGATCGAAACCGTGTTCATGCCGGAAGAAAACCGGCAGACGATCTGCATCTCGACGCAGGCGGGCTGCGCGGTGGATTGCCGGTTCTGCCTGACGGCGACGCTGGGGCTGGTGCGCAACCTGACGGCGGGCGAAATCGTGGGGCAGGCGCTCATCGCGCTCGAAGACAACCGCGCGGCGCTGAAGCCGCAAACGAATATCGTCCTGATGGGCCAGGGCGAACCGCTGCTGAATTTCGACGCGGTGATGGCCGCGCTGCTCATCCTGCTCGATCCGAACGGCATGGCCATCTCGCCGAAGCACGCGACGCTTTCGACCAGCGGGATCGTCCCCGGCATCGAGCGGCTGGCGCGGGAAAAGGTGCGGCCGAAGCTCGCGATTTCGTTGAACGCGTCGTCGAACGAGCAACGCGACAGGATCATGCCGATCAATCGCAAGTACCCGCTCGAAAAGCTGCTGGATGCCTGCCGGAAATATCCGCTGCGGCCGTGGGAGCACCTGACGTTCGAGTACGTGCTGCTCGGCGGATTCAACGATTCGCCGGAAGATGCGCGGCGCGTGGTGAAGCTGCTTGCGAATTTGCGCGCGAAGGTGAACCTGATCCCGTGGAATCCGGGCGACCTGCCGTACGAGAAGCCGGACGCGGCGCGCATCGAGGAGTTCCGCAGGATTCTGACCGACAAGGGCATGCTGGCCTTCGTGCGCTACTCGCGCGGGCAGGACGTGATGGCCGCGTGCGGCCAATTGGCCCTCGCGGAGGCCGCTGAGACCCCTCCGGACGTCGCGCAGCTGCAGGTCTAGCGGATGCCGATCGCGGCCATCAGGCGGCCGGTAGTGCGTTCGCGGCGATAACTGAAGAAGAGATCGCTGCGGCAGGCAGTGCAAAGTCCCGAAACCGAAATTTGGCGCAAAGGAACGCCCGCATCGGCGAGGATCGCGCGATTCGCGGCGAGCAGATCGAGATTGACGCGCGGCGACGGAGGTGGATGCCCCGGCGGCCTCATCGTCAGCCAGGGAAGCCAGTTCGGATCGTTTTCGCCGGAAGCGAGCGCGTCGAAGGGGCCGTCGAACCAGTCGCGCGCCTCGGGAAACTGCGCGTAGAATTCGCGGGCGACGTCCGAGCCGACTTCGTAGCAGCAGCGGCCGATGCCCGGGCCGAGCGCGGCAATCACATCCTCGGGGCGCGTCCCGAATTCCATCTGCATCCTGCCGAGGGTCTTTGCCGCGATGCGGCGCAGCGTGCCGCGCCAGCCGGAATGGATCGCGACGACCGCGCGGCGTTTTGGATCAGCGAGAAGGATCGGAACGCAATCCGCCGTTTGAACGACGAGCAGGACGCCCGGCTCGCGCGTGAAGAGCGCGTCGGCTTGGGGCGCTTCCGATGAGTCTGCTTCCGGCAAATCCACGCGGTGCACGATATCCGAATGAATCTGGCGCAGCGTGACCGCGCGCATTTTGTCCGCGCCGATCGCGCGAAAGAATCTGCCGCGATTCTCTAGAACGCATTCGCGCGAATCCCCGTCCGTGAAACCGAGATTCAGAGCGCCGTTTTCGCTCGCGCCGCCCGGGCGCGTGCTGAAGCCGTGGACGAGCCAGCCGAGTCGCGCGAGCGGCGGCGCTTCCAAGACCTGCAAGCCGCGGACGCGCCGCAGCGTCCATCCCGCCGCGGATTTTGCGGCACGCTTTTTCGGCGCTGATTTCTTTTTCGCGGCGGTTGCCGTCATGGCTCGTTCAGTTCGGCGAGGCCGTCTACCCGCCCCGCGCACGTATGATGACATCTTCACCGGGAGTAGTTGAAGAGAGATCCTTCATCCGCCGCGGCGGACTCAGGATGACGATGCTCGCCGCATCGTCAGGTATAATCCCGCGACGGCGCAGGGGCGCCTGGCAGGATGGGGAGAGAATGATCGTCGGGCTGGGTCTGGACATCGCTGAAGTCGACCGGATCGAGGCCGCCATCCGGCGCCACGGAGCGCCGTTTCTCGAGCGGCTGTACACGCCGAGCGAAGTGACGTACTGCGAGAGCCACAAGGACAAGTTCGAGCGCTACGCCGCCCGGTTTGCCGCAAAGGAAGCGGCGATGAAGGCTCTCGGCACCGGCTGGAGCCGGGGAGTCCGCTGGCGCGACATCGAAGTGGCCCGCGAGCCTAGCGGCAAGCCGACGATTCGCCTCGAAGGCGTAGCACAGCAAATCGCCCAGCGCATGGGCGTGAAAAATATCTCCCTGTCTATCACGCACAGCGGGAATTTGGCGCTTGCGCAGGTGATTTTCGAAGCCTAACGCGCGCTGACTGAAGAGAGATTCCTCACTTCGTTCGGAATGACAACATCCGCATGCTGCTGCGATTCGGAAGTCATGCGCACGACGCGCCATTCGTTGGCAGGATGGCGGCCTGGGACGCGTACCTTCAAATAGTTTCCTGTCAGAGTCTCGGTCCAATCATCGCCAGTGCGGGCAAGAGTGAGCGCGCGCAGCGTACGGCCCGCCTGCGAAGCGCGAAACGCAGCGGATTTCCCCTCCGCGAGTGCTCGCAGCGCCCGGGCGCGTTCGCGAATCACCTGCGGAGGCACGGCGGCGGCGCCCAGCTTCGCGGCCTCGGTTCCGGGACGCGCCGAAAACGAGAACACGTGGAGGTAGGTGAAGGGCAGTTGCTCGATAAATCGACAGGTGATTTCGAAGTCTTCGCCAGTTTCGCCCGGGAAGCCGACGATGACGTCCGCGCCAATCGCGGCGTCCGGCAGCAGGCGGCGAATTAGCCTGACGCGCTCGGCGTAGTGTTCGGCGCGATACCACCGGTGCATCGCGCGCAGGATGCGGTCGGAGCCGGATTGCAGCGGCACGTGGAAATGCGGTGCCACGCGGTCTGACGAAGCGACGAGCGCCACAAAATCCTCGGTGATGTCCTGCGGCTCGATCGAGCTGAACCGGAGCCGCTCGAGCGCCGTTTCGTCGAGTATTCGCCGCACGCCATCGGCAAGGCCGGCCCGCGGGGCGAGATCGCGGCCATAACTTCCGAGGTTGATTCCGCTGAACACGATCTCCTTCGCCCCGGCGGCCACCAGGCCGCGCGCTCTTTCGACGACCACGTCGGGAGCCAGGCTGCGGCTGCGCCCCCTGACGAAGGGAATCACGCAGTACGAGCAGCGGTTGTTGCAGCCGTCCTGAATCTTCAGGATCGGTCGGGTCCGGTCATCCAGCGCCAGCGCCGGCGAAAAGAACGCGGCAATCTGCACCGCGGTCTGCGCGAAGATGTCGCCGGTCAGGATTTTGGCGGGACCGCGGGCCAGCGACATCGCATCACCGTCCAGCCGCGCCAGCGGGACAAAATCAGCCCCCGCCGGCGCATAAAGTCCGCGAATCAAGGCCGGAATCTGTGTCTGGTGCGAGTTTCCGACCACCCATGAGACGCCATCCAGTCCTGCCAGCTCCTCGGGCGCGCGCTGCGCGTAGCAGCCCGTGACGACGATTCTCGCGGCGGGATTGGCGCGGTGGATTTTCCTCACTGCTTCGCGCGCCTGCGAGTCCGCAGCAGCCGTTACCGTGCATGTGTTCAGAACGACGATATCGGCCGCGTTATGCGCATCAGCCAGTGTGAAGCCATTTGCCAGCAGTTCGCGGCGAAGAGCGGATGCGTCCGCTTCCGTTGCGCGGCACCCGAAGTTCTCGATCGAAAAGCTGGGCATGGGCGAAAGTATAGCAGCGAATCGGGAGCGGCTGTCCGCACAGGAGAGACCGACGCCGTGAGGAGACGAGCTATGCGGTCGCGCGGCGTTGGTAGCAGAGGAGAATCAGATCGGCTCGGCGGCGCACGCCGAACTTGGCAAGCAGGTTCGAGACGTGAAATTTCACGGTGCGTTCGGAGATGTGCAGGCGGTCGGCAACCTCTTTGTTTGCAAGGTTTTCGAGTAGCCCACTCAGCACTTCCTGTTCGCGCGGGCTGAGATCGCTCGGCGAATCCGCACGCAGTCGGCGCCCTTGCGCGGTGCTCAGGATCGAGTCCACAAAGCGGGAGAGCACGGGCCGCGGCACCCATATGCCGCCGGCAGCAACCTGCGGCAGGGCGCGGGCGAGCTGGTCGCGAGCCTCGGCGTAAGTCAGGATTCCTTTCACGCCCTGGCGGAGAAGGGCATGGCTGTCCGTTTCTTTGAGCTTATCTCCCACAACCAGGATCCGCGCATTTGAGTAGCGGTCGAGGATGTTGCCGAGGAGTGCTCCCGTGGCCTGGCGCGCTGCATGGGCGTCCACTACATAGGCCGCAGCCTTAGGCACATCGAGATGCCGCAGGTCGGGGGCCAGCATCGAATCCAGCTGCTTGGACGTGATCTGAAAGCCCGAGTCCTCGAGCAAACGGCGGAACTCATCCAATACCATGGGATGAGGAGACAGAAGGCAGACCTTCAAGTTCGACCTACCATTGGCTTTGGACATGAGCCTGACCTTGACTCAGGCTAGCCGAATTAGCTCATAGGGGCAAGGCAGACGAGACGCTGGTTTTCATACCAGACACGGGCGGGGAGACCGTGCCAGAACTCACCCAGAGCTGCGAAGACTAGTCGGCCTGGCCCGGTGATTTAGCCGGGAGCTCGGTTTCCGCCTCCGCCTTTCGCCTCGGGCGTTTGGCGGGCAGACCGGCCTGGCGAACCTTGTACAGCAGGGCGCGGTAGCTGATCTTCAAAACCTGGGCTGTTTTTCGGCGGTTCCAGTGATTGGCCTGCAGCACCTTCAGGATCACATCGTGCTCCATGCGCCTCGTGACCTGCTGAGCGATCCGTTTGAGCGGAATCGTGCCTTCCGGCGTCGTTTCGTACGCAAAACTGAAAGGGGCCCTTTCAGTCCGGTCGGCGTAGAAGGCTTCTTCCGAGCCGAGGACCACGTAGCGGGCCATGCAGTTTTCGAGCTCGCGAACGTTGCCCGGCCATTCTCGCTGTTGCAGCAAATGGAGGGTTTCTTTGGAAAGCGGGACCGCGTTGCGCTGGAAGCGGCGATTGAACTGTTGGCGGAGATACTCGACGAGATACGGAATATCCTGGCGGCGATCGCGCAGCGGGGGCAGCGTTATGCTGATGACGTTGATGCGATAAAAGAGATCCGCGCGGAAGCCGCCGGTCTCGATTTCCTGCTGGAGACGCCGATTCGTCGCGCAGACGACGCGCGCGTCCATGCGCTTTTCCTCGTGATCGCCGATGCGCGTGAAATGGCCGTCCTGCAGAACATGGAGGAGTTTCGCCTGCAAGCTCCCGTCGAGCTCGCCGATTTCATCCATGAAGAGCGTGCCGCCCTGAGCCATTTCTATGCGGCCGGGTTTCGCGGCGTTGGCTCCCGTGAACGCACCTTTTTGAAAGCCGAACAGTTCACTTTCGAGCAGCGTGCCCGGGATCGCCGGGCAGTTGACCTTGACGAAGGGTCCGTTGAACCAAGGCGAGCGGTTGTGGACGAACCGCGCCAAAACCTCTTTACCGGTGCCGCTCTCGCCCAGGATCAGAATTGGAACGTTCAGGCCGGCAGCGCGCTCAACCTTCTGCCGGACGACCTGCATTGTCGTCGAAGGACCGAAGAAGATGTGATCGGGGGGCAGTTCGATCGCATGGGCGACCGTCTCGAGTTTCGGCTGGGCAGCGGACGCCATTTGGACTCGGCCGGATTGTTGCACATCGGACGCCAAAGCCCCATAGAATTCTGGTTCTTCTCTCGCGCCTTGGAGGGCCTATAACCCACACATTCAATTGGTCCTTGTCCTCCAATGCACTCAAATGCAGCAGCCAAGTGTGCGCAGTTAGGATCAGATTTTTCCAATCAGGGGCTGAAAATGATTGGCACTTTGAGGAACAGTACTTCCAACTATGGTTCTAGTACCTTTATACCAATTATAGACACAAGTAGCCATCCACAGTAGGTTAGCTTCGGTCAGCGTGCTCGGTAGGGGCGCGCGATGCCCAGGAAGCTCAGGTAGCGCGATTCAGGGTGCTGTCAAATCAGGTGCGCGAGCTTTCGCCCCTAATGATGTCATAGCGCTCAATCACTGCGGCGACGCCAACAGGGTCCTGCTCGTCGGCGGAGTGCCTGTCCACTCGGACGACGCGCCCATGCGCGCGAACGAACACCTCGGTGCCGCGCGTGATCTCCGCCGGGAGAGTGAGGGTGAAATCAACCTCAGTGCCGGGGGCGAGATCTTTTTGCATTGTGAAGTAAACGCCGCGCGTGGAGATATCCCGAGTCTGACCGCTGTGCGACCTGGGCTCGCGGCTGATTGGTAGGCGGATGTTTACCGGCAGCGATAGATCGTACCGGCGAGCCATGCGACGCTCTGTCATTCCTGATGCCCCCTCAGGACTGGATTCGACTTCACACTAATCCCCGCAAATACAATTAGCAATCGCTATACCAAAGGGCCACGCACTACGAGTCACCTGTCGGCCTCTGCGTCCAGCCACTCGCCTGCGGAACGCCGTGCGACAACAACCCCTTTGACGCCAACGGAAGCCTTGTCGAACTTCCGGGTCGCGCGACGATCGCAACCCGATTCCGGCCCCAAAGCCCGCTTGCGCGTGCTTTGTTCGGAGCGGAATACTAGACCAGCCGCAGGCGGATGGGTAGTGCTATTTCGCTGCGTGTGCTCAACATATGCAACTCTTTGCAAGGGTACAGGACGGCTACACCGGCCGAGATTCCAGCGCTCAAAGAGCATTTCGCGCGTGCGATTCTCTACTGAATACTCGCACGCCAAAAAAATCAGGGAAGGCCAGACATGCGTCTCGCCTTCCCTGTGGAAAACTCGGTCGTCGTTTCGAAAGGAACGCTAGGAGCTGCGAACGCCAGGCGTCGCGGGCACGTCCTCTTTTTCTCCGGCGACTTCCTTGGCTGCCGGTTCTTTTGCCGCAGCCGCTTTCGCAGCTTCCTTCGCCGCTGTGGAGCGTGACCCGCGGCCGGAATCGAGATTGAATTGGCGCATCTTGTAGAGCAGCGCCTTATAACTGATCCCGAGCATCTTCGCCGCGTCTTTGCGGCACCAATTCGTTTTCTCGAGTGCGTCGGCGATGGCTTCCATTTCGGCTTCGTCCTTCAAGCCGCGAACGAGCGCCTTCAGCCCCTGTTCCTTCGGTGGCTGCGCTTCTTCGCGAGGGGCCGTGTGCTGTTGCTGGCCGGTCATCTCGAGGAGTTCACGGAAACTGCCTTCGTCGTCTTCGAGAATCACGTAGCGTTTGACGAAATTCTCGAGTTCGCGCAGATTGCCCGGCCATTGATACCGCAGCGCCGCTTCGAGCATGTGCTTCGAAGGTTCGGGCGCCGCCTTCTGGTACTTTTCGCTGTATTTCACCAGGAAGTGGTGGAACAACAGCGGAATCTCCGCGGTACGCTCCCGCAGCGGCGGGATGTGGATCGAGAGGACATTCAAGCGGTAGTACAGATCCTCGCGGAAGCGGCCCGTGCGCATCGCTTCTTTCACGTCCATGTTGGTGGCAGCAAGGACGCGAACGTCAACGTTCACGACCGCGCGCGCCCCCAGGCGTGAATATTGGCCGTCCTGCAGGACGTGCAGGAGCTTCGCCTGCAGATGCGGGCTCATCTCGGCGATCTCATCGAGGAAAATCGTGCCTTTGTTGGCGAGTTCAAACTTGCCGGGCTTCGCGCGGACGGCGCCGGTGAAGGCGCCCTGCTCGTAGCCGAAAAGCTCCGATTCGAGGAGCTCGCCCGGCAGCGCCGCGCAATTGACCTTCACGAAAGGCTGCTGGCGCCGCATGGAGCGAAGGTGAATCATCCGGGCGACGACTTCCTTCCCCACGCCGCTTTCGCCGCTGATGAACACCGGCACGTCGACCGGGGCGATTTGCAGGATTTGCTGGCGAATCTTGAGCATTTGCGGGCTTGCGGCCAGGAAGGAGATATCCTCCGTGAGAGCTTCACAGTATTCGCGCAGCGCCTGGTTTTCGGAACGCAGCTCTTTTTTCTGGTGGCACTTCAGGAAAGCCGCGTCGAGTTCCGGCTTTTCAAACGGCTTGGTTAGGTAATCGAGCGCGCCCAGGCGGATCGCTTCGACGACCGTCGTGACCTCGTTCGAGCACGAGAGCATCAGAACGTTCAGCGAACGGTCCACTTGCATCAACTGGCGCAGCGTCTCGAGTCCGTCCATCTCGGGCATGAGCACGTCGAGAATGATGTAATCCGGCCGTTCCCCTTCACCGATTCGCCGGAGTGCATCCTTGCCGCTCGCCAGCGTCTCCACATCGAACCCGTCCACTTCGAGCAGCGTCTGGAGATACTTGCGTATGCTCGGCTCGTCGTCTACAACCATGATCTTTTCTTTGTTCGGCATAATCCTTACCTGTGAGCGGCATTCTACCGCTCGACTTATTCCACGTAAATGGGCAGCAGGAACGAAAACTTACTTCCGCGGCCCACTTCGCTATCCACCCAGATCTTTCCGCGATGTCCCTGGATCAACCTTTTCGTGATGGCGAGCCCGAGGCCCATTCCCGAGGAGGAGGGGTCGACCCGCACGAACTCTTCAAAAATTTCCTGATGAAACTCGGCCGCGATTCCGGCGCCAGTATCGGCGACCGAAACGAGGACGGCATTGGCACGCTGTCCGTTTTGGCGGCGCCGCTCTTGCGCGGGAGACGCCGCCGCGACACGCCGCTCCCAGAAATGCGGCTGGGCCGTCACCGTTACCCAGCCTCCCTCGGGCGTATGTTTGAGGGCGTTGTCGATCAGGTTGAATATGCACTGCTGTATCTTCTGATAGTCAAACTTGAAAACCGGCAAGTCCGGATTCACCCGGACTTCGAGCTGCACGCCGGCGCGCTGGAACGGATCCTGCCACCGGCTCGCCAATTCCTTGACGCACTCGCGAAGATCGTTTTCGCGGAGCTGCAAAACGAGCTTGCCGCTCTCGAGCGCCGAATAGTTCAAAAACATGGACACCAGGCGCACGAGGCGGTCACAGCTGTTCTTCGATTCCTGCAAGATGTCGCGCTGGCGTTCGCTGAGCTTCCCGAGCGAGCCGGAGAGCAAAAGATCGTAATAGCCCTTCATCACGGCGAGAGGCGTCTTCAATTCGTGCGCGGCGGATGCGAGCAGTACCGTTTTCTGCCGGTTTGCTTCCTGCAGCCTCAAGTAGGCGGCCAGAAGATTGCGGTACGTGATCTCCCGCTCCTGCATCAGCTCCTGGACGGTTTGACGCATCTCCGCTTCGTCCGCGGGAACTTCGGAGAGAGAAGGTTCGACGTACACGGCAAGCCAGTCGGGTTCCGGCAGCCACCGCACGCGCGCGCGGGACTTGCCGTGGAATTCGATCGGGAGGCTGACCTCTTGTTCTCCGCCCTCGAGCTGTCCCAGGATTCCCTTGCCGTCGATGTGCAGAACATCTCGGAAGAGGTTCAGATCCGGCTTGCCATTCGAGCCAGACGCGTTCAGGGCATCTTGTGCGTGGAGATTTGTGAAGAGAATCTGTCCGGCGCGATCCGACACCAGCAACGGGCGATCCAAGGCGTCCAGCAGGCTCGCAATCAGCTGGAAGCTGGCTTGGCCGCTCGTCTGCTTATCAACTGTCATGCTCGTCGCCAACTCGCCCTCCGCCGGCTCCAGGCTCCACCGGGCAAAGACACCACTCTCGCTCCCATTATCGAGTGGGGGATCGGCTCGAGGAACCGTATGCTCGCAGAGGGAATTACATGGTGTCAATGGTAAAAGCGTCCTATGTTTGCACAATGTTGGCAATGAATTGCAGAGTTTTGGCACATTCTCATTTTGCGTCACTTTGGAGCTGCCGCAAGCCATTTCGCATCCTGTTGATATGAAGTCGGTTAGTTTAGGAGCCGTC
Organism: Candidatus Acidiferrales bacterium; assembly: GCA_049523255.1. Lineage (GTDB taxonomy): Bacteria > Acidobacteriota > Terriglobia > Acidiferrales > UBA7541 > Palsa-295. The sequence continues at coordinate 125,292 of JBEKNB010000015.1, forward strand.
AATTAGAACGGAACGTGCAGTGAAATTGCGGTCGAATTCGGTACTAATACCCCAGTACCAATGAGCGCTCGAGAAAACATCATGCAGGAGAACGTCGCAGCTCCCGTCTATGAAGACGAGCGACGCCATTTTCAGCGCATCCGCCTTCAGGTGCCGCTCTTCATCCGCGGGCGGGATGCTCACGGCGAGCACTTCATGGAGCTTGCGAAGACCCTTGATATCAGCGGATTAGGAGCCTTTATCACCTGTCCGCGAGCTTTGGCAATCAACGAGGTTGTTACGCTGACGATCCCCGCACCATCGATCATATCTTCCGGTTTGGTTCCCGCAGGAATGCCGCCAATCCAGGCCAGAGTGAAGCGGCAACAGGAAGCTGGAGAAGTCCACTTAGTCGGCGTCGAATTCCTGAAGCCAATCAGCTAGGAATTTTCCATTGCCGTGGGCGGGTCCCCACGAGCGAGAAACGGAACCGCTTTTCTCTTTTTTTGTCCACCGGTGGCTTTTCCTTATCCCGCCCCCCACAGACGCCGATCCGAATCGTCGCAGCAACTTATGGCTGCGCTCGGGTTATATTGTTGTCGAATTGGGCTGCGCCTTGCTACATTGCTACCGCCCCGCAGGTACCCCTGGTTTCAGGGTAGGTAAGAATCTGTTCGGAAACTAGTCGGAACCCATTGATGCCCCAGCCTGGCGAAGCGCTACAGCCGCAGCCATCGGCCGAGGATTCCTTCCTGGATCTGCTGGTCGAGACCCTCGAAGGACTCGACGATTCAGTTCGCGGACAATTCCTGCGGCAATTCTTCCGCACAATCGCGCAGATCGATCTGCCCGAGTCGCAGAGCAACGAGTACTGGCAGCGGATTCTGCAGCGGCGCCGCGAACTCTCGGACAGCCTCGAGCGAAGAATCCCCCTCGCGACCGCGATGGTGGACTTCTTCGCTTCGACGAATTACCTGCGCATCCCCATCGTGATGGAGTACGAGGGGTACCGGAAGTTGCAGATCAATGCCGCCACCGATGCGCTCACGGGACTCTACAATCGCCGCCTTTTCGATGAGTACTGCGAGAAGGAACTGAACCGCGCGAAGCGCTACGGCCAGCAGCTCGCCATCGTCATCCTCGACCTGCACAAGCTCAAGGAAGTCAACGACCGCCACGGGCACATGCGGGGTGACCAGGTCTTGCAGCTTGCCGCCACCACGCTGCGCAAAACGCTGCGCGCTTCCGACTTCGCGTTCCGCATCGGGGGAGACGAGTTCGCCCTGCTCCTGCCGCAGACGGATACGGAGCAGGCCGTCACGCTGTGCCGCCGCGTCCGCGCGCTGTACGAAAACGAGGTTCGCCCATTCAATTTCGACGTCGGAGTGACTCTGGATTTCGGCGTGGCCGTCCATCCTCAGGATGGCGATCAGAAAAGCGCGCTGCTGCACACGGCGGACGAGAGGCTTTACGAGCTGAAACATTCCGGCGGCGCGCCACGGGTGGTTCCGATCGAGTCGTATCCGCCGCGCGAGCCGGCGCCAGCCCCGGTCCCGCCGTCATCGAAAGTCTTCACTCCAGCACCGCCAGTGCCGCCGGCTCCGCCGCCCGCGCCCGCAACATCGCCTTCGCCCGGCGTGGTTCCCGGCCCTGCGCCCCATGCCGAGCGCCGGAAGTGGGAGCGCGTGTCCCTCGCCGGGACGAAGGCGCATGCCATACTCACCGACGTCGGCCAGAAAACCGCTAAGGTGATCGATTTGAGCTATGGCGGCGTGGCCCTCCTGTTCGACAAAACGGAAGAGCTCCCTGCTCAATTTCATGCGGTCCTGCACGTCCCGATACTGCCGCCCGTGAGAGTCATCCTGCACAAAGTCTATGCGCTTCAGACTGACGATGGCCGCATGCGCGTGGGCTGCTCCTTCGTCTCCTAGGCCTCGCTGGAAAAATCGTCGCGGCCGGGTTAACATACCGTTTTCCGGCCTCCCTGTTTGAGCGGGTGTTCCATGGCAGTCGCGATGTCTTTGCCTACGAGTATTCCCACAAAGCGGATCGGACTCGAGACGTGGATGGATCGCGTCCTCGAAAAACTCGAACAGGTGCGCTCCGGCTGGGACGCGGATGACGTTCACGATCTGCGCGTTGCGCTCCGTCGCTGCCGGAGTATGTCCGACGCGCTGAGCGAGGTGAACCCCGGGCCGGGTTGGCGCAAGCTCAAGAAAGCCAGCCGCGAGGTTTTTCACACCTTGGGCGACCTTCGTGATGTCCAGGTCGAACGAGCCTGGCTGAAGAAGCTGGAACCGCCGGGCGACCCTGTGCGCAGGCACATGCTTCGACTGCTGTCCCGCGAGGAAACGAAGTACAAGCGAACCGCGGAACAGGCGTTCGGCCGGTTCGACCGCAAGGAGTGGAAGAAGCTGACGAAGAAGCTGGCGGCGAAGGCGAGCTTCTTCCCGGTTGAAAGCGTCGTGTTTCAGCGTCTGGCTCTCTCGCGATTGAACCGGGCGGTGGAGCTCTATCGCGAGGCCAGAAAGAGGCGGACCGCCGCGTCCTGGCACCGCCTGCGAATCGGAGTGAAGAACTTCCGCTACATCGTTGAAAATTTCCTGCCGCAGCGGTCCGAGGTCTGGATCGACGATCTGAAGCGGATGCAAGACCTTCTCGGCGACGTGCACGACATGGACGTCCTGCGCGGAAGGATTCGGAAGGAAGCCCCGAGGCTCAATCCCGCCGCCGTGGCGCAGTGGATCGAGAGAATCGACGCGGAGCGCAAGGTCCTCCTGCGTGAGTTCCTAGCGAAAACCGCCGGGCCCGAGTCGCCGTGGCTCACCTGGCGCGCTGGGTTTCAGTGGGGACACGCGCTGGTCGCGGCATCATTCGCGCAGCGCCGCACGGCTTGACTGAAAAGTCCTTCCGCAAGGGGTGCTAGTTCCCCAGATCGCGCAGCACCTTCGGCGTCAAAATCCAGCGCAGTTCCCAGTGGCCGTGCGCGGAGGCCTGCTCGAAGCAGGCCGCCCCCGCTTTCTTCAGCCCTGTGAACGCGCCCCGCGCGCCCGCCAGCTGCGCGATGAGCAAGTCCATGTGCGGGGCGTGGCCGAAACACGCCACTTCCCTCGCCTTCAGGCGCGAGAGTTCCTTCAGGATGTCCGCGGGATTTTCGGCCGGCTTTAGGGCTTCGCTGACGCGGATTTTCTCGGGCGAAAAGCCGAGCGCCTCGGCGAAAATCTCCGCCGTCTGCGCCGCGCGCACGTAGGGGCTCGTGATCAGCACGTCCGGCTTCGCGCCCAGCGCGCGCAGCCCGAGCGCCGCGGAACGCGTCTTCTGCACGCCTCGCGCGGTCAGCGGCCTTTCCGCTTCCGGCGGAGATTTGGGATCGGTGCGATCGACCGCGATGCCGTGACGCACGAGATAGAGGATCATGGCCTACGCCACCTTTTCCCTTCGCTGCGCCCGCCGGAACTCCGCCTTGAGCTGGAACTCCTTCTCGAACAGCGCCGCTTTGCGCTCGAGCCCCGCTACGTCGAGCCGCGTGCCCTCGGACGCCCGGATCAGGAAGATCGCGCGGCGCCCCGCGATCTGCACGTCCACGCCCGAGACCCGCTGCGCGTGCTCCGACTCGAGTTTTTCCGCAATGCGCAGGAGCGATGTCAGCAGGCGCACCTCGCGCCTCCGTGGGCTTTCGAGCGCCGCGTACGACGCGTGCTCGATCTGCGGCTCCGACTTGCAATTGTGATAACGCACCAGCGCGCCGACCATGTCGCGCCGCCAGCCGCGCAACGCGGGGATCTCGCTGTTGCGAATCAGGTATTCCCCGTGGCGGTTGTGCGATTTGCGGTTCACGAAATGCCCGATGTCGTGCAGCAGCGCCGCCACTTGCAGCAGCACCCGAAGGTCGGGCCCCATCTCGTGGATCGGCCGCAGCTGATCGAAAAGCGAAAGCGTCAGTTGCGACACCTGCTCGGCGTGCTGCGCGTTGTAGTTGAGCCGCCGCGCAAACCATCGCGCGCCCGCGAGCAGCTCCTCGGAGCGGCCTTTCTCTTCTTCCGACGTCTCTCCGCACGAATACTGTTCGGCGACCAGATCGAGCAGCAATCCCTCGCGCACGCCGACTCCGGGAACCAGAATCGACCGCAGGTCGAGCCATTTGGCCACCGTCGAGATGATGATCGCCGCGATGCCCATCACTTCCGCGCGATCCCTCCGCACGCGGAAGACTCTCATGCGCCCCGGCACGTCCAGCCGCAGCATCCGCAACGTCTGATCCTTCAGCAGCCGCACGTTCATGGTTGGGATTCTCCCGATCAGCGGACCCGGCGCCAGACGCACGAGCGCCTCCGCGTTCCCTCCGCACGCCACCGCGGTCGCCCGCGAAAGCTTCAGCGGCGAAGGCATCGCGCTGTGCAGCAGCGCCAGCACATGCATGCGCAGCCGCCGCTCGCTGTCTTCGTCGATCGCGCCCTGGATCGAGTACGTCTCCATCAGCCGGATCGTTCCTAGCGGCAGCGCCATCCGGTGATGGAGCGCGCCGCGCTCGAAGAAGTTGATCTCCAGGCTGCCGCCGCCGAGATCGAAGATCACCCGCGGCTGGATTTCGCCGCCGAGCGCCCGGTGCACCGCCGAACAGACCAGCCGCGCCTCCTCCTCGCTGCTGATCACTTCCAGCTCGATCCCGGCCTTCCGCCGGATGCGCTCCATCAGCCGCCGATAGTTGCGCACCTCGCGCGCCGCGGCCGTGGCGACTGCGCGGTACGCCGTCACGTGATGTCGTTCCATGCGGTCGCGAAAATGCCGGAACATCCGCGCCGCTTTCGCGATCGTGTCGCCATCCAGCATGTGGTGCGTGAACGCGTTGTGTCCCAGCCGCACCGCCGCGCGTTCGCCCTCGAGGATTTCGATGTGTTCCCAGGAAGTGGCGCGCGCGATTACCAGCCGGATGGCGTTCGAGCCGGCGTCGATCGCTGCCAGTTGGACGGGGGCGGCCACTCTTCAGTGCCAGAGGTGCGCGAGCGCGTGCGAAGGCTTGTAGTGCGTGCTCCGGATTCCCAGGTGCGACGCGATCCGCTTGCGCAGCACTCGGTTCACTTCGGAGACGCTTCCTTCGCCGTCGAGTTCCAGAAAGCCGTGCCGCTTCGAAAGATATTCGAATTCCCGCTTGATCAGCGATTGGTAGCGGATGAAGGACTGGAAGAGATCGTTCGAGAGCGACATGTCGCGGCCCGACTCCCAGTAACTGATCGTCTGCGACTTCTTGAACTCGCGGTCGAACGCCACTTCCGGCCGCACGTTCAGCCAGAATGTCAGGTCGGGACGCAGCGCGATCTCGTAAATCCCGTGCAGGTAGTCGCGCCCGATCCCGCGGACCGCCGCGCGCGCGATCAGAGTGAAGATATAGCGGTCGGCCAGAACGATCAATCCCGAACGCAGCGCCGGCAGAATCCGCCGCTCGAGCTGATCGAAGAAGTCGGTGCTGTACATCAGCGCCAGCGTCATCCGCGTCACGGAATTTTCCGCCAGCAGCGCGTCGATGTCTTCGCCCACCAGAAACGACCGCCGCAGTCCCATCGTCTGGACCGCGAAACCCTCCGATTCGAGCCACTCCGTCAGCAGCGAAATCTGCGTCGAGCGGCCCGAGCCGTCCGTGCCCTCGACCACGATCAGGCTGCCGCTCAGTTCTTCGGGCCGCGTCCCGGGAATCGGTGTTCCGTAAAACCGCGACGCGACGTCGCCCGGCTGCCCGTTCCTCTTCGTGCCCTTGCCCTTCTTCACCGCCGTCGCGGCTCTGGCGGCCTGCCCGTTCGACGGTGCGTTGGACGCTGCGGCGGAATGGGAGCGGGAGCGCGTCATTTCTTCTTTTTCTTGGGCGCGAAGTGCTCCAGATCGATTTGCTCGCCCACGATCTGGCGCATCTGCTTTTGCAGTTTGTTCACGCGGACCGTGCCGTCCATCAGGACAAAGCGGTCCGTCTCGATCATCTGGTCGTAGTTGTTCAGGATACGTTCCTGGAAGATGCGGAAGCTCTCCGCGCGGTCGAGCGAAATTCCCAAGTCCATCCCGGCCTCGTAGTATTTCAGCTTGGGCCTACCTGCGATGATCCGCGTGACGGCCACGTCCAGCGGCGCCCGGAAATAGAACGTGATGTCGGGAACCGGCGCGAAGCTGTAGAGGTTCCGCAGCCAGTGGGGGGAGCAGCCTCGGGCGGCGTCGCGCGCGAACGCTGTGTAGATGTAGCGGTCCGCCAGCACCAGGTAGCCGCCATGCAGCAGCGGCAGGATTTGCCGCTCGCACCGGTCGGCGAAATCCGCCGCGTGCAGCAGTGAGAAGGTCGTCGGCGTCAGCAGCCGCCGCTGCTTCCCGCGCCGCGTCGCCGACTTCACCAGCGGCGACGAATTCCATTCCGTGAAGTGGATGCGGTAGCCGCCGATCTCGAGCCACCGCTTCAGCAGGTAGAGCTGCGTGCTCTTCCCCGAACCGTCGATCCCCTCCACCACCACGAGCGCGCCAGGATACTCGCGCTTCGCCGCGGCCGCCTTCTCCGGCGCCGCTTGCGGGACCGCTAGGATGTCTGGAATCGCCGTGGCCATCGAGGCACACCTGGAGCCGAACATTATGATACGTCGGAACCTTGAACCCCGCATGAAAAAACTGTTACATCGTGACGAGTCGCCACATGCCCCGATCGTGATCCCTCGCGGAGCGAAGAATCCCCTTGTTGTTCTCTTCTCTTTGGTTCCTAGAGGCGCCCCTCGGCTCAGAACTTCATGCGCGTTTGGAGCCGCTGGATCGCGCCCGGTTGAAATGACCCTCGGGGTGCGGTTGTCGTCGGGTGCCGAGCGGAGCCTACCGCTATTTCCCGAGGACCTTCTCCACTTGGCCGATTTTCTTTTGGACCTTCCCGGCAAACTTCTCAACGGTGCCTTCGGCTTCCAAGTCGGGATTGTTGGTCGCTCGTCCAACCTTCTCTTTAACTCTACCCTTCACCTCGTGAAACTTTCCCTCTGCTTTGTGCTTGGTGCTTTGCTTCATGGATTGTCTCCTTTAGGCTGATCGATTTGCGACTCTCCGCTGAGAGCCCCTAAGGGTCAGTGCATTTGCACACACCGTTCCCTCGACTTCAGATCGATCCTAAAGAAGGTCAACGCAACGCGCCGACCGCGTACAGAATCACCGCGATGACCAGGATCGTCCCGACCATCCCCAGCCCCCCGCGCGGGCCCCATCGGGAATACCCGAAATAGCCGCCGCCCCCGCCGAACAACAACAGCAGAACTATAATTAGTAGTAGCGTCGAAAGTCTCCTTTCAGCTTGCGACTACTGTCTCCCCCCTCGTTAGTTCAGGGAGACGCTGATTGCAATTCCAACGCCGGGATACCTGCGGTCGTACATGTAATAGCCGTCCCCAGCGTATTCGATATACACATCGTCGTTGTCGTACCAGTCGGGAGACCAGTATTCCGGCCACGGGTCAACGATACTGAACCAAAAGCCGCCGTACCGGAAGCGGGGATACCCACCAACCACCACCACGGGGTAGCTGTGGATGCGGAACCAATGATCCGGACCAAAGTACCCACGATAACGGTCGTCCGGGATGCGGTAGCCGTGGTAGCCGCCGCGTTGCTGCCAGTTGCGGTGTTCGGACTGCCAGTTATGTGCGCGATGCCCCTGCCAGACGGCCTGCTCTTGGCCCCGCTGTCCATGTTCCGCTTGCGCTGAAGGCCGATTGGCCTGCTGCTGAGCGCGCGGCTGCTGCTGAGCGCGCGGCTGCTGTTGAGCGCGCGGCTGCTGTTGGGCGCGCGGCTGCTGTTGAGCGCGCGGCTGCTGTTGAGCGCGCGGCTGCTGTTGAGCGCGCGGCTGCTGTTGAGCGCGCGGCTGCTGTTGAGCGCGCGGCTGCTGTTGAGCGCGCGGCTGCTGTTGAGCGCGCGGTTGCTGCTCCTGTTTCGGAGGCTTAGCGTCTTGTTGGTGTTGATCCTGCTGCGCGTACGTGGGAGCAAGCGCTCCAAGAAGAAGGAGCAGAACTCCCGTGCCGATAAGTCCAACTGGTTTCATGAGCAGTACCTCCATCATGTGATTTCATGCGTCCCTCGCTCGTCACGTCGGGCCGCGATTGTTGTGCGCCAGTGATCCCTACTTACCGGACCTGTTTCTCGGAGACTTCCTGTTGAGAGTTGAAACGAGCAATTTCGCCGATGCGGGCGGGCGAATGGCGCTGTTGATTACGATGTCCTTCGCGGTGA